>NZ_CP090370.1:0-1392500 GCF_021431965.1 Erythrobacter sp. SDW2 | reverse complement strand
AAGGAGCCAGTGGCATGTGGCGGGATCGCTCCCCGGTCACAGTTGCGGGGGCAGCGGATGTTTCGCACATCCTTCCCTCTTAGGCCGGTGTTACCCGGCAACCCATGACGTAGCCGCCCGATAGGCCCGCGCCCGCCGGCTGGCAAGCCATTAAGCCCCGCCCGCCCTGCCGGTAATCTGGGGTCAACCATGCGGTTTAACCCCGCCTTGCACGCTGTGCCGGCATAGGACGGCGCCGAATACGGCGTCGCTGCACCCTACCCTTGCGGGTATGGGCCATGCTGCCCGATCGAATGCCCGCAAAGGACACGCCGCTTGCCCGCTCCCGCCGCCCCTGACACGCCCCGCTTTGCGTTCCAACGCAAGCGCCGCTGGCGTGACCGGCTGGGCGGCAAGCGCGGGAAAGCTTTGCTGGCGCTGTTCGCGGCAATCACCGTCCCGGCCATGGCCGCGCCCGACCAGTGGGGCGCCTTCAACCTCGGCAATGGCGACGATGCAAAGCTGACCGACGAAGTCACTCCAATGGCGTTCGAACAGCCCGGCGGGAGCTTTCCCGGCTCGGCCTTCTACTATGTCGAGGCCGACAACGAACTGGCGGGCGGCATCAACGGCGCGCTCGATACCACGGTTGGCGCGGGGCAATACTTCGACCCGCTCGCGGTGCTCAACGGCGATCCGGCCCAGGCGGTCGAGACCCACGACGCAGGCCCTTCGGCGCGCGCCTTCCGCGGTGGCGGCAGCGGGCTCGACATGGCCCGCGCGCTACAATGCCTGGCGACCGCAGTCTATTACGAGGCGGCCAGCGAAAGCATCGGCGGGCAGAAGGCCGTGGCGCAGGTGGTGCTCAACCGCGTGGCCCACCCGACCTATCCGGGCAGTATCTGCGGCGTGGTCTACCAAGGCAGCGAGCGCAAGACCGGGTGCCAGTTCAGCTTCACTTGCGACGGCAGCCTGCGCCGCACGCCCTCGGCGCGTGGGTGGGCCACCGCACTAAAGGTTGCGCGCGAGGCGCTGGGGGGCGACGTGTACGAACCGGTCGGCCTTGCCACCCATTATCATACGATCTGGATCAGCCCCTATTGGGCCCCCAGCCTCGACTTTATCGGCGTGATCGGGGCGCACCGCTTCTATCGCTGGCGCGGCGCGGCGGGCCAGCCCTCGGCGTTCCGCACCGTCTATATCGGCGGCGAACCGCTGCCCAAGCCCAAGCCGCAGACCTCGCTCGCCCAGCCGAGCGAAGCCGACCCGCTCGATCCGGTCGCGCTCGCCCGTGCCTATGAGGAAGCGCGCAAGAAGGCCGAAGCAGACAGTCGCTCGACCACTCCGGTCGCTGGGCGCACCGCCACAGCCGGGCCCGCCCCGCGCTACACACAGGACATCGAGGACCGCGGCGGCGACGCTCAGTTCCGCGCCGAAAAGCTGCCCCAGTCGGGCAGCGTGCGCGAGGAATATGCCAACGCCGGCAAGTGGAAAGAGCAGCCCTAGCCACGGCTCCGAGGTGCAATCCTTAACGCCCGCGAAACCCTGTGCCGCAGCAAAGCCTTGAGAGGTTGGCCTTACAGGAGGTTGCAACCCCACAAGACGCCCCCTCGAGAAGGACGCCCCAACACATGACGGTCCACTTCGCCCCTGCGCGATCCATTGCCCGCTCGCCGCTCGCTCGCGCCTTCGCGCGGCGCACCATCGCGCGCGCGGCCAATGACAACCACGATCCCGCGCAGGCGAAGTCCCACGACCAGATGCTGCATGCGGCGTTGCGCCATTTTGCCGAGCATGGCCTCGGCGCGGCGCGCGAAGCCCGCCGGCAAACCGAGGAAGCCTTCTTTGCCGGAGATCGCCAGTCGTACGACTGGTGGCTCGGCATCTGCCGGACGCTCGACCGGCGCATGGCCGAGGAAATAACCCGTCGCCAGCAGCGCTGAGCTGACCGGCTGCACCGCACGCGACCTTCTCGCCGGTCGCAACCCGACCCCGCATCCGTGGTTATGGTAACCTGCACGTTTACCTAATCGTGACCATTTGAGCCTAGGCCGGACAGGATATGTCGGGCCAAACCCTTTTCAGCATGCTGCGGCGCAAGCTGGACCGCTCGCGCGGAGGGGACGCGATCAGTGATCGCGTCCGGCGTATTCTCGTCCGCACCCTCTATACCCAGCCGACCAGCCTCGCGGTCGGGGCCATCAACGGCATCGTCTCGACGTCGATTGCGGCGTGGATGGTCGACGATCCGGTTTTTACCGGATTTGTCATCTTCTTCGGGCTGATCGGCGTCGCGCGCTTCGTGATGGCCTCGCGCCTGTCGCCCGACAACCAGGCCAACACCACCCGCAAGCTGGTACTGCTCTACGAAGCAGGCGCTTTCAGCTACGCCTTCCTTTACGGGGCGATTGCCGCGCTGACCCTGCTTTATCAGCCCGGGCCGGAAGTCGAGATCCTGATCGTCGCCAATGCCCTGTGCTATGGGATCGGCGTGGCCGCGCGCAACGCCGGCGCTCCGATCATTGCGAACGGACAGCTGATCCTGACGTTCCTGCCGGTGCTTATCGCGTGCCTTGCGATCGGCTCCCTGCCGCTGGTGGTGCTGGCGATCACCATGGTGCTTGTCGCGCCGGCGATGGCTTCGATCACGCACAACGTCCACCGCGTGCTGCGCGAATCCATCGCCGCTGCGGAAACCAGCGAGCAGCTGGCCCGCAAGATGGAAACGCTCGCGCATACCGACGTCGTCACCGGCCTCACCAACCGCGCCGGCCTCAACCATCTGCTGGTCGAAGCGCTGATGGCTGTGCCGGCCGACAAGATGCTGGCGATGTTCTGGCTCGATCTCGACCGGTTCAAGGAAGTCAACGACCTGCTCGGCCACCAGACCGGGGACCGGGTGCTGATGGAAACCGCCGCGCGGCTCAATGCGGTCATGCCCGAAGGCGCGATCATCGCCCGTTTCGGCGGTGACGAGTTCACCATCGTCTGCGAAGTCGCCGAACGTCGCGTGGCCGAGCGGCTCGCCAGCGAAGTCCATGCCGAGCTGATGCGCCCGATCCGTATCGACGGTGACCGCCTCGAAATCGGCGCTTCGATCGGCGTCGCATTGTTGCCGGAAGACGGCACCGATGCCGATACGCTGATGCAGAACGCCGATCTTGCGCTCTATCATGCCAAGGTCAACGGGCGGAAGCAGACCCGCTTCTACGACAATTCGATGAGCCGCAACCTCGCCCGCAAGCGCGAGATCGAGGCCGAGCTGCGCGCCGCCATCCAGAAGGACGAACTGTCGATCTTCTTCCAGCCGATCGTCGATCTCGAAACCGGCCGGATCAAGACCTTCGAAGCGCTGGTGCGCTGGTTCCACCCGGAAAAGGGCGAACTGCGACCCGACGAGTTCATCCCGGTTGCCGAAGACAGCGGCCTGATCGTCACCCTGGGGAACTGGATCACGGTCCAGGCGGCGCGCGCTGCGGCCCAGTGGCCGGACGACGTCACCATCGCCGTCAATCTCTCTCCTCTGCAGATCAAGGCACCTGGCGCCTCGCTCGGGATCGTCAACGCCCTGCGCGAAGCCAAGCTGGCGCCCGAACGGCTCGAACTGGAGGTGACAGAGAGCCTGTTCCTCGACGACAGCGAGGCGACGGAGGCTTTCATCAGCGAACTCGCCGCCAAGGGCGTGCGCTTTGCACTGGACGATTTCGGCACGGGCTATTCTTCACTCGGCTACATCCAGAAATACCCCTTCAGCAAGGTCAAGATCGACCGCAGCTTCGTGTCCGGCCCAGATGTCGGCAAGAAGACCGAGGCGATCATCCGCGCCGTCGCCGAGATGGGCGCGCAGCTGGACATGTCGATCGTGGCCGAAGGACTCGAAACCATCGAGCAGGTACAGGCCGTGCGCGAAGCCGGCTGTACGCTGGGCCAGGGCTATTACTTCAGCCGCGCCGTGCCCGATTACCTCGCCGCCATGCTGCTGGCGCAGGAACGCGAAAACGACGAAGCGCTGCGCCAGGTCGGCTGACCTTCCTTTCCCCTCTCCAAGCTCCGCTAGCCGCTATCCTCTCCCGCAAGGGGAGAGGGATGGAATTGCACTGCTCCTCACCCCTTGCGGGAGAGGATACGCAGGCTTGGCTACGTCAGGAGCCTAGCCGAAGTTGGAGAGGGACACCGCCCCTTATTGCAATTGCGAACTATTTGCATAAATAGTTGCAACATCCGGGATATTGCCGGTTGCAATCACTCCGGCGCGGGCCTAGGCGAAATCCGAGTTTCCGGGCGCGGCTTCCTCGCGGGACGCGAGCGTGCGCCACATCGGTCGAGACATTGCGGTCCCGCGCGTTTGGAAGGACTGGTTGCCCCTATGGCCAATAACACGGGACGCAAGAAGATCGCCCTCATCGGCTCCGGCATGATCGGCGGCACCCTCGCCCATCTCGCCGCGAAGAAGGAAATGGGCGACATCGTCCTGTTCGACATCGCCGAGGGGATCCCGCAGGGCAAGGCGCTCGACCTGAGCCAGTGCGGGCCGGTCGAAGGCTTCGACGCCAGGATCACCGGCACCAACGATTATGCCGACATCGCCGGTGCCGACGTGGTGATCGTCACCGCCGGCGTTCCGCGCAAGCCGGGCATGAGCCGCGACGACCTGCTCGGCATCAATTTGTCGGTGATGAAGGCGGTCGGTGAAGGCATCAAGGCAAACTGCCCCGACGCTTTCGTGATCTGCATCACCAACCCGCTCGATGCGATGGTCTGGGCGCTGCGCGAATTCAGCGGCCTGCCGCACAACAAGGTCGTCGGTATGGCCGGCGTTCTCGACAGCGCGCGCTTCGCCACGTTCCTGGCGTGGGAATTCGGCGTTTCGGTCAAGGACGTCAACGCTTTCGTTCTCGGTGGCCACGGCGACACCATGGTGCCGGTCACCAGCTACACCACGATCAACGGCATTCCGGTCAAGGACTTTGCCAAGATCAAGGGCGTCGCCGAAGGCCGCATCGACGAAATCGTCCAGCGCACCCGCAGCGGCGGCGGCGAGATCGTCGGCCTGCTCAAGACCGGCAGCGCCTATTACGCGCCCGCCACCAGCGCGATCGCCATGGCCGAAGCCTACCTCGGCGACCAGAAGCGCATCCTCCCCGTCGCGGCCTATGTCGACGGCAAGTACGGTCTCGACGGCCTGTACGTGGGTGTCCCCGCAGTGATCGGCGCGAACGGGATCGAGGATGTGGTCGAGATCGCCCTGTCGGACGAGGAAAAGGCCAACCTCAAGGTTTCGACCGACGCGGTCGAAGAACTGCTGGTGGCCTGCAAGGGCCTGGACAGCTCCCTCAATTGACCCATGGCGCGATTGAAATGGCCAAGCGGGAAAACTTGGGACGGGCTAGCTCTGCTCGTGCTGCTTCCGGCGGTCATTTTCTTCGGTGCTTGGCAGGCAAGCCCGTATCTGGCCGCCGCGCTTTATTTACCGGTTGGACTGATGCTTTTCCTGGGTCTCATTTCCAGCGGTGGATCGGGCGAGTCGAAACAAGCTGGCCTAGGCTGCGTTGCGGTGTTCGGTTTCATCTCGGTCGGTTGCGCCATCGGCATCGCAGCCTCTCATTTCCTCAACACTATTAAGGCCTGAAATATGTCCATCCTCGTCGACAAGAATACAAAGGTCATCACCCAGGGGATGACCGGCGATACCGGAACCTTCCATACCCAGCAGGCGCTCGATTACGGGACGCAGATGGTTGCGGGCGTGACTCCCGGCAAGGGCGGCACGACCCACATCGGCCTGCCGGTCTACGACACCGTCGCCGAGGCCAAGCACGCGACCGGCGCGACCGCTTCGTGCATCTACGTTCCCCCGCCCTTCGCGGCCGACTCGATCCTCGAGGCGATCGATGCCGAGATCGAGCTGATCGTCGCGATTACCGAGGGCATACCGGTGCTCGACATGGTCCGCGTGAAGCGCGCGCTTTCGGGCAGCAAGAGCCGCCTGATCGGCCCCAACTGCCCCGGCGTGCTGACCCCGGGCGAATGCAAGATCGGCATCATGCCGGGCAGCATCTTCAAGAAGGGCAGCGTCGGCGTCGTCTCGCGCTCGGGCACGCTGACCTATGAAGCCGTCCACCAGACCACCATGGTCGGCTTGGGGCAGACCACCGCGGTCGGCATCGGCGGCGATCCGGTCAACGGCACCAACTTCATCGACGTGCTCGATCTCTTCCTCAAGGACGACGAGACCAAGTCGATCATCATGATCGGCGAAATCGGCGGCAGCGCCGAAGAGGAAGCCGCCGAGTTTATCGCCCACAAGGCGAAGCAGGGCATCAGCAAGCCGATGGTCGGCTTCATCGCCGGCCGCACCGCTCCTCCGGGCCGCCGCATGGGCCACGCGGGCGCGATCGTCTCGGGCGGCCAGGGCGGCGCGGAAGACAAGATTGCCGCAATGGAAGCCGCTGGCATCCGCGTCAGCCCCTCGCCCAGCGAACTCGGCACGACGCTCGATGCGCTGTTGAAGGAACTTGTGTGAGTGGGAATCACTCCATGCGTCCCCGCGCAGGCGGGGACCTCAGGCTGCTAGCGCCTCGCCTGCTACCTGAGGCCCCGTGCTTGACGGGGGCATGGTGAAACCGGGCTATGTCTACATCCTTACCAACAAGCCGATGGGCGTCTGGTACATTGGTGTCACCGATGACCTTGCAAAGCGCATCGCACAGCATCGGTCCGGTGCCGTTTCGAGCTTCACCCAGACTTACAACTGCCGCCTTCTGGTATGGTTCGAGCGGTTTGAAAACATTCATGATGCTCGCGCGTTCGAGAGGCAGATGAAGAAATGGAGACGCGCCTGGAAGGTCAATCGTATTGTCGGGCTGAACCCGGAATGGCGCGATTTGGCGGACCGACTCTGATGTCGGGCTGGCCGCCTGAGGCCCCCGCCTTCGCGGGGGCGCATGGGAAATGACAAATGGGTAACGAGAGCCACGACTTCATGCCCGAACTGGGCGACCAGGAAGGCCCGCAGCCGGGCCCGAGCTGGGGCAATCCGCGCTGGCTGGCGGAAGTCGTCGATTCCGGCGCCGACCTGACCGTCGCGCTCGATCCGACGCAGATGAAGCTGGCGGTCGAAGCTGCCGCGAAATCCGCAGGCAAGCCCACTGACCCCCAGGCGATCGCCCAGGCGGCGGACGATTCGATCCGTGCCATGCTGCTCGTCCGGCTGTACCGCGTGCGCGGTCACCTCGCCGCCGACCTCGATCCGCTGGGTCTGTCGCATCGCGAACAGCCCGAAGACCTGACGCTCGAGTGGCACGGCTTTGCCGGGCAGGAAGATCGCGAGGTCTATGTCGGCGGCGTGTTCGGTTTCGAATGGGTCACCGTCGGCAATCTCTACAAGGCCCTGCGGGACACCTATTGCGGCCATGTCGGCCTCGAATACATGCATATCTCGGACACCGAGGAACGCCGCTTCCTGCAGGACAAGTTCGAGAAGCCGGAAAGCACCATCCAGTTCAGCCCGGAAGGCAAGCGCGCCATCCTGCAGGCGGTGATCCGGGGCGAGGAATACGAGAAGTACCTCGCCAAGAAATACGTCGGCACCAAACGGTTCGGCCTCGATGGCGGTGAAGCGATGATCCCGGCGCTGGAAGCCGTCATCAAGTATGGCGGCGCGCTGGGCGTGCGCGAGATCGTCTATGGCATGGCCCACCGCGGGCGGCTCAACGTGCTCGCCAATGTGATGGCCAAGCCGTACCGCGTGATCTTCCACGAATTCTCCGGCGGCAGCGCCAACCCCGACGATGTCGGCGGTTCGGGCGACGTCAAGTACCACCTCGGCACCAGCACCGACCGCGAGTTCGACGGGATCAAGGTCCACATGTCGCTGGTCCCCAACCCCTCGCATCTCGAAGCGGTCAACCCGGTGGTGCTGGGCAAGGTCCGCGCGCAGCAGGCGATCCGCGAGGATCTGGCCGCGCACGAACAGGTCCTGCCGGTGCTGCTGCACGGCGATGCCGCCTTTGCCGGCCAGGGCATCGTATGGGAATGCCTCGGTTTCTCCGGCGTCGCGGGATACAATACCGGCGGCTGTCTCCACTTCATCATCAACAACCAGATCGGCTTCACCACCGCGCCCAAGTTCTCGCGCGGGTCGCCTTATCCCTCCGACGTGGCGAAGGGTGTGCAGGCCCCGATCCTGCATGTGAACGGCGACGATCCCGAGGCGGTAACCTTCGCCTGCAAGCTGGCGATCGATTATCGCCAGCGGTTCAAGCGCGACATCGTGATCGACATGTGGTGCTATCGCCGCTTCGGCCACAACGAGGGCGACGAACCGAGCTTCACCCAGCCGCTGATGTACCATGCCATCCGCAAGCATCCGCGGGTGAGCGAGCTCTATTCCGAAGAGCTGATCCGGCAGGGCGTAATCGAACAGGGTACCGCCCCGGCGCTGCGCGACGAATTCATCGCCCAGCTCGACGAGGAATTCGAGGCCGGCAAGAACTACAAGCCCAACGAGGCCGACTGGTTCGGTGGTCGCTGGGCCGGGCTCAACAAGCCTGCCGATCCTGAAACCGCGCGCCGCAATGTCGAAAGCGCGATCGAGAAAAAGTTGTTCGACAGCCTCGGCAAGACGCTCACCACCGTCCCCGACGATGTGACCATCCACAAGACGCTGGGCCGCGTGATCGAGGCCAAGCGCGAGATGTTCGCCAGCGGCGAAGGCTTCGACTGGGCCACGGCGGAAGCGCTCGCTTTCGGCAGCCTCGTGACCGAAGGATACGGCGTACGCCTGTCAGGTCAGGATTCGGGTCGCGGCACTTTCAGCCAGCGGCACGCAGTCTGGGTCGATCAGAACAGCGAAGCCAAATACATTCCGCTGTGCCAGCTGCCGCATGGCAAGTTCGAGGTCTATGACAGCCCCCTGTCGGAATATGGCGTGCTCGGGTTCGAATACGGCTTTGCCATGGCCGATCCCAAGACGCTGGTGCTGTGGGAAGCGCAGTTCGGCGACTTCGCCAATGGCGCGCAGATCATGATCGACCAGTTCATCGCCGCGGGCGAAGCCAAGTGGCTGCGCGCGAACGGCCTCGTGCTGCTGTTGCCGCACGGCTACGAAGGCCAGGGGCCGGAACACAGCTCGGCCCGGCTCGAGCGCTTCCTGCAGCTGTGCGCGAACGACAACATGTGCGTCTGCAACATCACCACGCCGGCGAACTATTTCCATGTGCTGCGCCGCCAGATGCTGCGCTCGTTCCGCAAGCCGCTGGTGATCATGACGCCCAAAAGCCTGCTACGTCATCCGCTGGCCAAGAGCGAGGCGAGCGAGTTCATGGGCGACCATCACTTCATGCGCATCAAGTCCGATCTCAAGGAGATCGACGACAAGAAGGTCAAACGGCTGGTGCTGTGCAGCGGCAAGGTCGGCTACGACCTGATGCAGAAGCGCGACGAGGCAGGGCTGGAGGATGTCTCGGTCGTGCGGATCGAGCAGCTCTATCCTTTCCCCGGCGAACCGCTGGCCGTCCGGCTCAAGCGAATGACGAGCCTCGAAGAGGTGGTCTGGTGCCAGGAAGAACCGCGCAACAACGGCAGCTGGTTCTTCGTCGAGGAACACATCGAGCGCGCGCTGGGCAACGCGGGGCATGCCGGCATGCGTCCGCGCTATGCCGGGCGCGATGCCTCGGCCTCGCCCGCCACCGGCTTCGCCAGGAAGCACCAGGAACAGCAGGAGGCGCTGGTCGCCGACGCGCTGGGCCTCGCGACCACCAACCCCGATTCCGCAACGAAAAAGGCCTGATCCATGGCAACCGACATCAAGGTCCCCCAGCTCGGTGAATCGGTCACCGAAGGCACCATCGGCGAATGGCTGAAACAACCCGGCGATGCCGTGGCGGTGGACGAACCCGTCGCGAGCCTCGAAACCGACAAGGTCGCAGTCGAGGTGCCCTCGCCCGTGGCCGGGATCATCGGCGAGCTCAAGGCGGCGGTCGGCGATACGGTCGAGGTCGGGGCGGTGATCGCAACCGTGCTGGACGGCGTCGGTGCCGGCGAAGCGACGCCGATCGGGCCGCGCGAAGCGCCTGCGCCTGCCCCCGCCACTGCTCCCGCCCCATCGGACGATGAAGGCGGCGATGCCACCACCCTCTCGCCCGCCGTGCGCCGTGCGGTGCTGGAACACGGGGTCGATCCGACCACGATCAAGGGCACCGGCAAGGATGGCCGCCTGACCAAGGAAGACGTGCTCGCCGCCGCCAAGGCCAAGACGGCGGCTCCGGCTCCCTCTGCCAGTGTACCCGCCCCGTCGCCGACACCCGCACCCACGCCTTCGGCGACCTCTGGCGAGCGCCGCGAAGAGCGCGTCAAGATGACCCGCATGCGCCAGACCATCGCCAAGCGGCTCAAGGGCGCGCAGGACAATGCCGCGCTGCTGACCACCTTCAACGATGTCGACATGACGGCGGTGATCGAAGCGCGCGACAAGTACAAGGACCTGTTCGCCAAGAAGCACGATGTGCGACTCGGCTTCATGGGCTTCTTCGCCAAGGCCGCCTGCCTCGCGCTGAAGGATGTCCCGGCGGTCAACGCCTATATCGAGGGCGACGAGATCGTATATCACGACTACGTCGATATCTCGGTCGCGGTTTCGGCCCCCAATGGTCTCGTCGTGCCGGTGATCCGCGATGCGCAGGCCAAGGGCTTTGCGAGAATCGAAAAGGATATCGCCGACTTCGGCAAGCGCGCCAAGGAAGGCACGCTGACCATGGACGACATGAAGGGCGGCACCTTCACCATTTCCAACGGCGGCGTGTTCGGCAGTCTGATGTCGACCCCGATCATCAACCCGCCGCAGTCGGCGGTGCTGGGCCTCCACCGCATCGAGGACCGCCCGGTCGCCCGCGATGGCCAGGTGGTGATCCGCCCGATGATGTATATCGCGCTCAGCTACGACCACCGCCTGATCGACGGCCGCGAAGCCGTGACCGCGCTCAAGATCATCAAGGAAGCGATCGAGGATCCGACCCGGATGCTGATCGACCTTTGATGGCAGACAAGGAACCCAACTCGATGATCCGCACCCTGTTCCTCCTCGCAGCCGCCGGCAGCCTTACGGCTTGCGACGCTGCCACACAGATCGCCGGCGACGCCGTCGAAGGCGAAATGCGCAATGCCATCGCCAGCCAGTGCCAGCAGGTTGCCGAAGGAGCGGGCATCGTCGCCGGGCAGGTTGCGCAAGTGTGCGAATGCAGCGCGGAAACCTTTGTCGCCGATCCCGATCTGACGCTCGAGGATGTGAGCCGCGAGCGGATCGAAGGCATTGTCAACGAATGCGCGGCCAAGCTCGGCTCCGGCACAACCCAATCCTTGCCAGCGGAGGAAATCGGTGGCTGACCAAACTTACGATTACGACGTCCTTGTCATCGGTGCCGGCCCGGGCGGCTATGTCGCCGCGATCCGTGCGGCGCAGCTGGGGCTGAAGACGGCCTGCGCGGAAGGCCGCGCGACGCTGGGCGGCACCTGTCTCAACGTCGGCTGCATCCCCTCCAAGGCGATGCTCCACGCGTCGGAATTCTACGACGCCGCCGCCAATGGCGCGATGGAAAGCATGGGCATCGAAGTGAAGCCCAAGCTGAACCTGGAAAAGATGCACGGCCAGCGCCTCGACGCGGTCGACGGGCTGACCAAGGGCATCGAGTTCCTGTTCAAGAAGAACAAGGTTGACTGGAAGAAGGGTTACGCCGGCTTCGTCGACGCGCACACGGTCAAGGTCGGTGACGAGACTGTGACCGCCAGGGAAGTGGTCATTGCCACCGGTTCCTCGGTCACCCCGCTCCCGGGCGTCGAGGTCGACAATGCTGCCGGCGTGGTGGTCGATTCCACCGGTGCGCTGGAACTCAAGGCCGTACCCAAGAAGATGGTCGTGATCGGCGGCGGCGTGATCGGGCTGGAGCTCGGCTCGGTCTGGCGTCGGCTCGGCGCAGAGGTGATCTGCGTCGAATTCCTCGACCAGATCCTGCCCGGCATGGACGGCGATGTGCGCAAGGAAGCGAACCGCATCTTCAAGAAGCAGGGCATCGAATTCCGGCTCTCGACCAAGGTCACCGGCGTCAGCGTCAAGGGCAAGAAGGCCACGCTGACCCTCGAACCGGCCGCGGGCGGTGCCAGCGAAACACTGGAGGCCGATTGCGTGCTGGTGTCGATCGGGCGCCGTCCCAATACCGACGGACTTGGCCTCGAGAACATCGGCCTCGCCACTAACCAGCGCGGCCAGATCGAGGTCGATCACGAATTCCGCACCAGCGTCGCCGGTGTGCGCGCGATCGGCGATGTGATCCCCGGCCCGATGCTGGCCCACAAGGCCGAGGACGAAGGCATTGCCGTGGCCGAGTGGATCGCGGGCGAGACCGGCATCGTCAACCACGATGTCATCCCCAGCGTCGTCTACACCCTGCCCGAAATCGCCGGGGTCGGCCTGACCACCGAACAGGCGATCGAGCAGGCGGGCGGCGACAAGGCCAAGGTCAAGGTCAGCAAGTTCCCCATGGCCGCCAACAGCCGCGCCAAGACCAACCACGAGCCCGACGGCTTCGTGAAGGTGATCGCAGACGCAGAGACCGACCGCGTGCTCGGCGTCTGGGCCATCGCCAGCGTCGCTGGGACGATGATCGCCGAGGCCTGCGTGGCGATGGAGTTCGGCGCGACCAGCGAGGACATCGCCTACACCTGTCACGCCCACCCGACCCATGCCGAGGCGCTCAAGGAAGCCGCGATGGGCGTGCAGGGCAAGCCGATCCACATCTGATCCCACGTGGGCACACGGGGGGCATCGCTGAAAGACCACCTCCCCGCGCTGCTGGCGCTCGCCTTGCCGGTACTGGCCGGGCTGGCCTGCATGGCGGGGATGGGCGCTCCCGTGCGTTATCTGGCGATCAATGCGGCGGCGCTCGGGCTGGTTTTGCCGTGGGTAGTCTTCGGGCGGATGCCCGATGCAGTGACTACCAGACGCGTGTTCATCGTCGGCCTGCTGGCCCTGCTGTTCGTGCCGCTCATGACAGGACCGCATTTTAACGGCATCGCCCGCTGGCTGCCGCTGGGGCCGTTCATGCTCCACGCCGGGGCGCTGGCCTTCCCTGCACTCGCCGTGCTGGCCGCGCGCGAAAAGGACTATGCCGCGCCGATCCTGCTGGCGGCGCTGCTGGCTGCCTCGTTCCAGCCCGATGCGGCGCTGGGCTTTGCTGTCGTCGGCGCAGCGGTCGGCCTGCATGACGCCATGCGCGACTGGCAGGTCGGCGGAGTGGTGATCGTCGGCTTCCTCGCCAGTATCATGGCGGCGTTGAAGGGCGAGCTGCCCGCGCAGCCCTTTGTCGAGCGGGTGCTGGTCGATGCAGCCTTGGCACAACCGCTGCTGGCACTTGTGCTGTTTGCCACACTTTTGGCCGGGTTTGTGCTGATGCTGAAAGCTGTTCAGCTCGGCCGCGATGCGCGGTTCGCGCTGGCAGGATCGCTGTTCGGCTTCTCGCTGATGGCGATCCTGTCGAACTATCCCAGCGTGTTGATCGGCTATGGCGCGGCGCCCATTCTCGGCTATGGCTTCGCCCTCGGACTGATCGAGAGAACCGACGTATGAGCATTCCGCCGTTCCACCTTGCCTTCCCGGTGCATGACCTTGCCGCCGCGCGGCAGTTCTATGGCGGGCTGATGGGTTGCCCCGAGGGGCGCTCGTCCGACGAGTGGATCGATTTCGATTTCCACGGCCACCAGATAGTCGCCCACCTTGCCCCCGAGACTGGCGACCGCGCCTCCAACCCGGTCGACGGACACGATGTCCCTGTGCCGCATTTCGGACTGGTGCTGGGCATGGACGATTGGCGCGCTATGGCTGACCGGCTGACCGCCGCAGGCGTCGAGTTCGTGATCGAGCCGACCATCCGCTTCGCCGGCGAACCGGGCGAGCAGGCGACGATGTTTTTCCGCGATCCCAGCGGCAATGCGCTGGAGATCAAGGCCATGGCCAACCCGGCCAACCTCTTCGCGAAGTAGCTTGCCGCGTCTCTTGCACGGTGTATTATGCAAGTAATTCACCTGGGAGACTCGCCTTGCTGACTCGCGCCTTTGCCACCGCCGCCCTGCTGTGTGCCTCACCCGCGTTGCATGCGCAGGACACTGGCCGAATGGAGCAGGTCATCGCCGAGGAAGCGAGCAGTTTCATGGGCACGGTGCTGGTGGCGCAGGATGGCCAGATCATCCTCGACAAGGCAGTGGGTGATGCCAACATCGAGTGGGATATCGACAACACCACCGATACCAAGTTCCGCATCGGCTCCGTCACCAAGCAGTTCACCGCCGTGCTGATCCTGCTGCTGGCGGAGGAAGGCAAGGTCGAGCTCGATGCCCCGATCAAGACCTATTGGCCTGACAGTCCGGCAAGCTGGGACAAGGTCACCGTGCGCCACCTGCTGCATCACACCTCGGGCATTCCCAACGTCACCAGTTTCGATGATTTCCAGACCCAGAAATACCTTCCCAAGACGCCCGAGGAAATGATTGCCCGTTTCGCCGGCGAGCCGCTCGAGTTCGAGCCGGGGAGCAAGTGGAACTACTCCAATTCGGGCTACCTGCTGCTAACCGAGGTGGTCGAGGCCGCGAGCGGCAAGGCCTACGAGGATGTCCTGCGTTCACGCATCCTCAATCCGCTGGGCATGGCCGATAGCGGAATCGACCACAGCGCTGCGATCCTGCCCCGGCGCGCGGCAGGCTATGCCCCGACCGAGAACGGCGTCGCCAATGCCGATTACGTCTTCATGGGCATCCCGCGCGGCGCCGGGGCGATGTATTCGACCACTGCCGACCTGCTCAAATGGCAACAGGGGCTATTCGGCGGCAAGCTGCTCAAGCCGGAGAGCCTCGCGGCCTACCTCACCCCGGCCGAATTCGACATGGGCGACAACAGCAAATACGCGCTCGGCGTGGCGGTGACCCGGAGCGACGAAGGCACCATGTACTCGCACTCGGGGGGCATCGAAGGATTCAACGCCTGGCTCGGCTATGATCCCGACCGCAAGCTCACCGTTGCGGTGCTCGCCAATCTCAACGGCGGGGCAGCCAACACCATCGGCGCACGACTGATGACGCTCGCGCGTGGCGGGGCGGTGCAACTGGCGAGCGAGCGGGTGGCCGTTGAAGCCGATCCCGATACGCTTGGCGAATATCTGGGCACCTATGCATTGGCCCCGACTTTCAAGATCACCATCACTCAGGACGAGAACGGCCTCGTTGCACAGGCCACCGGGCAACAGGCGTTCCCCCTGTTCAAGGAGGAAGAGGACGTGTTCTTCCTCAAGGTGGTCGATGCCAAGATCCGCTTCCAGCGCGACGAAGGCGGAGTGATTACGGGCCTGACGCTGTTCCAGAACGGTGCGGAGATGCCCGCCACGCGCGAGTAATTGCGCCCTTCCCTCACCCGTGGCAGGAAGCGGGAGAGGGAGAGAAGAGCATGGCCTATCCGCAATTGACCCGTGAACCGGGCGGCATCGCGCTCGCCGCGCAGATCCGTGGGGGTGCGCTGTCACCGCTCGAGGCGGTCGATGCCGCGATTGCCCGGATCGAAGCGCTCGACGGCCCGCTCAACGCGGTCGTGGTGCGGGATTTCGACCGTGCGCGCGCCATGGCCAAGGCCATGGACGGGCTCGATATCAAGGACAGCCAGCCGCTGTTCGGCGTGCCGATGACGGTCAAGGAAAGCTTCAACATCGCCGGCCTGCCGACGACATTCGGGCACCTGCAATTCAAGGACCATATTGCACGACAGGACTCGATCGTCGTCCAGCGGCTCAAGGCGGCGGGCGCGATCATCATCGGCAAGACCAATGTCCCGCCCGATCTTGCCGACCTGCAAAGCAACAACCCGGTCTATGGCCGGACCAACAATCCGCATGATCACAGCCGCGTCGCGGGCGGCTCGTCAGGGGGCGGTGCCGTCGCGGTGGCGAGCGGCATGGTCCCGCTGGAATATGGCAGCGACATCGGCAGCTCGATCCGCAACCCGGCGCATTTCAACGGCATCTACGGCCACAAGACCAGCTTCGGCCTCGTCAGCCGCCGCGGTCATACGCATCCGCTGGCGGGGCACAACGATGTGCATGATGGCCCGCTGTCGGTCGTCGGCCCGCTCGCACGGACAGCCGAAGATATCGCGCTACTGCTGGAACTGACGGCAACCTTCCCGCTGCGGCGTAAGGGAAAGGCGCTGAAGGACTGCCGGATGCTGGCGGTGACGGAGCATCCGGTGAGCGAAGTGGATGTCGCGGTGAGCGGCCCGATCGAAACAGCCCTCGCGGTGCTTTCCAGTGCCGGGGTCATTGTCGACCGCAGCAGCGACCTGCTGCCCGATCTGGCGCAGCAGCATGCCGAATACCTGCGCCTGCTCAATGTCGCCATGGCGCGCGGGCGCCCGTCTGCCGACGGCAAGACCATGGCGCTGGCGGACTACTACCAGCTGCTCGATGTACAGGCGCGCAACGAATATGCCTGGGCCGCGCTGTTCGAGCACTACGACTTCGTGCTCGCCCCGCCGCTGGCGATGCTGGCCTATCCGCACGATGCGACGCCGATTGCGGAACGGAGGATCACCATCAACGGCAGGGACAGCGCCTTTGCCGATACGCTGGCCTGGGCCGGGATCGCGACCTTCCCCAACCTGCCCTCGACCGTTGTCCCCGTCGGTGGCACCGGGAACCTGCCGTGCGGGATGCAGGTAATGGGACCGCGCTGGGGCGACTATGATTGCATCGCCGCTGCCGGGGCCATAGGGCAACTGCTCCACGGCTGACGGGAGGTTTGATGGCACGCGGAGTATGGATGCAGCGCTTTGCCCGCTGGCATATCTGGCTGGGCTGGCTGGTCGGTGTGCCGGTGGTGATGTGGCTGGTGTCGGGCCTGCTGATGGTCATCACCCCGATCGAGGAAGTGCGCGGCAACCATTTGCGGATCGAGGTGGAGGAGCCTGCGCTGCCGCCAGATACCAATATCGCCGTGGCCCTGCCCGATGATCCGTCCCGCCCGGTTAAATCGGTGACGACCGCCATGGAGCGCGGCAAGGTCGTGACCACGATCACCTATGCCGACGATAGCATCGAGCGGTACAACTCGGCAGGTGAGGCAATCGCCCCGATCACCGATGTCGAAGCGCGGATGATCGTGCGAGAGGGGATCAAGGGTGGCGACAGGGTTGCTTCGGTCCAAAGCTTCGATGCCGATGCAGTTCCGTTCGACTTCCGCCGCCCTGTCGACGTCTGGCAAGTGACGTTGGAGGACGGAACCCGCATCTATGTCAACCGGCAAACCGGCGTGATCGAAGCCGTGCGCACCCGCTGGTGGCGGTTCTTCGATTTCCTGTTCGGCCTGCATGTGATGGACTTGGAGACCCGCGAGCCCGGCCCCAACCCGTGGGTCCTCGTCTTTTCGACGCTGGCGGTGCTCGGCGCGACGCTGGGTTGCATCCTGATGTTCCGCCGCCGCAAGGCGCGGGTGACGGCTTGACATGAACCCGGCAATCGACGGTGCCGAGGTCATCCTGACCCCGCTGCTCGACTGGCTCGACCTGCTGGGGGTGGCGGTGTTCGCGCTGTCCGGTGCGCTGATCGCGGCGAAGGAGAAGCAAACCATCGTCACCGTGGTCTTTTTCGCTCTGGTCACCGGGGTCGGCGGGGGCACGGTGCGCGACCTGCTGATCGGCGCGCCGGTGTTCTGGATCACCGATCCGTGGGTGGCTGCCGTGTGCCTGGGCACTGCGTTGCTGGTCTGGCTCACGCCGACGCGCTGGTGGGAAGGCAAGCTGCTCGACTATGCCGACGGGGTCGGACTGGCCGCCTATGCCGTGCTCGGGAGCGCCAAGGCCCTGACCTATGGCGTCGCGCCGGTCCCGGCGATCCTGATGGGGATCGTCACCGGCACCGTCGGCGGGATCATCCGCGATGTTATCGCCGGCCGCCCGTCGATCCTGATGCGGCCGGAACTCTACGTCACGGCTGCGGCCCTCTCGGCCAGCCTCTGCGTGCTCGGGACTTGGCTCGAAGGTCCGCGCGCGGTGGTCTGGACGATTGCAGCGCTGGCAGGATTGGTCCTGCGCAGCGCCGCGATACGGTTCAATCTGTCGCTCCCCGCCTATGGCGGGAAGGCGGAGGGCTAACCGGCCAGATCGCCATCGATTTCCTCGCCGGGAAGGGGACCGCCGGGATAGGCTGGCTGCGCATCCTCCGAAGCAGGCGGGGCTATATAGGCGCCGCCCTGCTCGGCACGAGCTTGCGCGTAGGCATCATCGGACCACTGACCCGGGGCCGCCTCGCCGTCACCATAGGTATCGGCCTGATATCCCTCCGTGCCATAGCCATCGGACGAGCCCTGGAAGCCGCCGCCATAGTCGATCCGGTCGATCCGTCCGTCACCGCTGACGGCACAGGTAAAGCCGCTGCCGTTGTACAGGCGACCGCGCACTTCCCAGCCCTCGCCCACGCGGCTGACCTGATCCACGCTGTCGACCCGCACATCGCGCTCGACAGCGCTGGTGCAGGCACTGACCGCCTGGTCGAGATTGCCCGACTGATACTGGCGCGGCTCGTCGTAGCGCCGGTCATAGCGGTAGTCGGTGTCGCGCCGGTCTTCGTAACGATCACGCTCGCGCTTGTTGCTGCTGTCGACCGCACTGGCAATCGCCGCAATCCCGGCAATGATCGCCACCCCGGCGATCACATCCCCGGCATCAACCCGATCGCGATCACGCCAACGGCGGTGTCGTTCGGCAGTATCCCGGTCATGATCGTAAGCGCTCTGCGCATAGGCGCTGCGCTGGCTGGAAGCCGACAGTTCGGCAGCGGCAGCCGGCGATGCCACCAGCGAGAAGAGCGCCGCCGACGCAGCGAAGCTACGGAAACTGGTCATTCCACTACCCCCGGTCAAAGGCAACGAGGCCCCACCAAGATCGACGAGATAGACGGTCCAGACTGTCACCAGCCTGAACCGCCGTCCCTAGCGAGAAGCCCTCAACGCAGGCCGCGAATGCCGTTGAAATCGACATCGACAACCCGGCCGCGGTCGATCCGGCAGTTGAAGCTGCCGCGGTCGCTCCGGTCGTAGCGCCCGTAATCGCGACGGTCGTAGCGGTCGTAACCGCGACGGTCGTAGCGATCGTAACCGCCCCAGCCGCGTGCACCATCGACCACCAGATTGCCCTTCACGCGCCAGCCATAGCGGGTATCGTCGACATCGCGGATCTGGGTTACATCGGCAAAACGGTAGCCTGCGCGGCGCGCATCGCGCTCGGCGGCATTGACACAGCGTTCGACGGCAGCTCGGGGGCTGCCACGGCCGTACCAACGGTCGCCCCGATCACGATAGCGGTCACGATAGCGATAATCGTCACGGTCATTGCCGATCGCGCCGGCCAGGATAGCGATGCCTCCCAGGACGACGGCGCCGGCAATCACGTCACCGGCATCGATGCCGTCGCGGTCGCGGTCGCGGGCCATGGCGGGGGTTGCAGCGGAAACCGCCATCGCACCTGCGGCGACGGTTCCGATCAGGGCTTTGGAAACGGTCTTCATGTCACTCGTCCTCACTGTGTTTCAGGGCGGGAGCGCCCCTGACAGATGAGGGTCTAGAGATTCGACCGTGAGATCACGCTGAACTGGCGTTACAGGCCATATTCAGAAAAGTACCTACTTTCCTGAATATGGCCGATCCCGCTCTATTCGTCGATTTCAAGCCCGGTGTAGGCGGCGAGGAACGCCAGAACATCGGCCGCTTCCTCGATCGCCTTGTCGGTCGGCTTGCCCGAGCCGTGGCCGGCACGGGTCTCGATCCGGATCAGCTGCGGCTTGTCGCCCAGGTCTGCTGCCTGCAGGGCGGCCGTGTATTTGAAGCTGTGACCGGGGACCACACGGTCGTCGGTATCGGCGGTGGTGACGAGGATCGCCGGATAGTCCGTGCCATCCTTGATCGTGTGATAGGGCGAGTAGGCCAGCAGGTTGCGGAAATCCTCTTCCTTGCCGGGATAGCCATAGTCATCGACCCAATAGCGTCCGGCCGTGAAGCGATCGAAGCGGAGCATGTCCATCACACCGACTGCCGGGCTGGCAGCCGCGAACAGATCGGGCCGCTGGTTAACCACTGCCCCCACCAGCAGGCCACCATTGGAGCCGCCATTGATGGCGAGCCCGTCCTTGGCGGTGATGCCCTCGGCGATCAGAAATTCGCCCGCCGCGATGAAATCGTCGAACACATTCTGCTTGTTGAGCAGCCGCCCGCCGTCGTGCCAGGCCTTGCCGTATTCGCCGCCGCCGCGGATATTGGCGACCACATAGGCCCCGCCCGCCTCGACCCAGGCCAGCCGTGAGGGGCTGAAGCCGGGAGTCATGGAGATGTTGAAGCCGCCGTAACCGTAGAGCAGCGTCGGCACCGCTTCACCGCTTTCCGCCACCGCCTTGCTGCGGACGACGAACATGGGCACCTGGGTGCCGTCCTTGGAAGCGTAGAACTTCTGCTCGACGACGAAATCGTCGGGATCGAAGGCCACTTCGGGCGCGGCCCAGACCGTGCTTTGGCCGGTCGCGACGTCATAGCGGTAGATCGTCGCCGCGCGGTTGTAGCTGGAGAAGTAATAGAAGGTTTCGGACTGCTCGGACGAACCGCCGAAGCCGCCGGCACTGCCGATGCCGGGCAGCGCCACTTCGCCCGCCGGGCTGCCATCGAGGCCGTAGACCGCGATCTTGCTTTTGGCATCGACCAGATAGCTGGCGACCAGCTTGCCGCCGACCAGCGAGACGCCCTCCAGCTTCTCCTTCGCTTCGGGGATGACGGTCGCCCAGACCAGTTCCGGCGCGTCGGTCACTTCGACCTTCACCACCTTCTGCAGCGGCGCACCGTCATTGGTGGTGAAGAAGAAAGTGCTGCCGACATTGCCGACATAGGAATAGTTGTGGTCGAATCCGGGCACGATCACCCGCGGCGGGGCATCGGCGCGGGTGCGGTCGATCAGCGTGACCTCATATCGGTCATCGGTCCCGCTGGAGCTGGTCACCACCACCCAGCGGCCATCGTCGCTGACAGTGGCGATATGGTTGAGCTCGGGCTGGTCGGGGGTCGCGTAGACCAACTGATCGGTGCTCTGCGGCGAGCCGATGTCGTGGAAATAGACAGTGTGGTTGGTGTTGAGCGCCTGGAAGGTCTCGCCCTCGCCGGTCGAAGGGAAGCGGCTGTAGTAGAAGCCGCTGCCGTCCTTGGCCCAGCTGAGGTCGGAGAACTTGACCCACTCGACCGTGTCGGCGAGCACTTCGCCGGTGGCGACATCCATCACCTTGACGGTGCGCCAGTCGCTACCGCCATCCTGAATTCCGTAAGCCAAAAATTTGCCGTCCTTGCTCGGCACCCATTCGGCCAGCGCGGTCGCGCCGTCCTTCGCCCATTCGTTCGGATCGATCAGCTGGCGCGGCGCGCCATCGAGACCGTCGCGGACGAACAGCACCGACTGGTTCTGCAGCCCGTCGTTGCGGGTGTAGAAATAGCGCCCGCCGGCCTCCTCGGGAATGCCGAAGCGTTCGTAATCGGTCAGCTCGGTGATGCGTGCCTTGAGCGCCTCGCGCCCCGGGATCCTGGCGAGGAAGGCATCGGTGACGGCATTCTGCTGTTCAACCCATTTGGCGACTTCAGGGTCGAC
Organism: Erythrobacter sp. SDW2; assembly: GCF_021431965.1. Taxonomy (NCBI): domain Bacteria; kingdom Pseudomonadati; phylum Pseudomonadota; class Alphaproteobacteria; order Sphingomonadales; family Erythrobacteraceae; genus Erythrobacter; species Erythrobacter sp. SDW2. The sequence goes on along the minus strand of NZ_CP090370.1, from coordinate 1,370,821 downwards.
GCGGACGTCGTTCTCGAGCCAGCGATAGGGGTCGGCCACGGTCACCCCGAACTGTTCGTCGGCGACTTCGGTGGCGCGGGTTTCGGGATAGTCGGGGGCACTCAGGTCCTGGGCATAGCCGACGGCGGGAGAAAGCGTGGCGACGAGCACGGCAGCAGCGCCGGCGAGCAGGGTCTTGCGAAGCATGGTGGGACAACCTCTCCAGTGGGTTCGTGTGGCAGTGGTGTAGCGCGCGCGGCGGCGGTTTCAATCCTCCAGCGCGGCGAGAACATCGCGGGTGAAGGCGGCGATATCGAAACGCGCGCCGACGGGGTCCTCGCCCCGGCGCACGATCACGACATTGCGGCTCGGCACGATGACGACATATTGCCCGCGATTGCCGAAGGCGGCGAAGGTATCGGGCGGAACGCCTTCGGACTTGTTGAGCAGCCAGAACCCGGCACCATAGCCGAACTCGCCCTCGGGCTGCGGGCCGGAGGGGGTGGAGACGTACTGCACCCAGCCTTCGGGTAGCAGACGCTTCCCGTTCACGATCCCGTCGTCGAGATAGAGCTGCCCGAAGCGTGCCAGATCGCGGGAAGTGGACCAGACCTGGCTGGAGAGGATGTAGTTCCCCTGCCAGTCGGTTTCGGCCACGGTGCGCTCCATCCCCAAAGTCTTGAACAACGATGCCGGGGGGTGCGCGTCGAAAGTCGGTGCGATCGCGGCGATTGCGGCGAGCGTATCGTTGTTGGCGTAGCGATAGGTGCCCCCCGGCGCGGCGATCAGCGGCCAGTCGAGCGCGACCTCAGTCACCGTTGCGCCGCCGAAATAGAGCGGATCGGTGCGGTTGCCGGGCGTGTCGGAGTACCGCCCCGACGCCATGCGCAGCAGGTGGTCGATAGTGATCGCACGGCGCGGGTCGGCATCGCTTGCGCCCAGCCCGGCCGATCCGGTCACGTCTGCCTCGCCGCGCTGCACGGCGGCACCGATCACTGTTGCGGCAAGGCTCTTGGCGACCGACCAAGTGCGTTGCGGCGTATATTGGGTGAAGCCCTCGGCATAGGCCTCGCCGACAAGCTCGCCGTCCTTGACGATCGCCACCCCCGTGCTGCGCGCACCCGCACCGTAGCTGGTCGAAAAGCCCATCCGACCAAGCGCGTTGGCGGGGAAATCGAACTCCGGAGAGACGAGCTGAAACACCTCACGCCCGGTCAGCAGCTTGGGCTTCGGGAGCGGCGGCGCTGCTGTCATCCCCACCGGCAAGATCGTGCAGCCTCTGCCCGGCGTATGCGCCGCGATACGCGGAGGCATGTCGTCGGCAAAACGCACGGCCACAGTCCGGATGATCGGCAGCGGCCCTGCGGCAGTCCCTTCGACGTAGGATATTTCAGCCGGCGGAAGGTCGGCCAGCAAGCCATCGAGCGGCGCCTGGATACCGTTCAGTTCCCACGCCGCGACGCTTTCTACCGTGCGCGTGCCGTGAGCCATCGCCCCGCACAGCATCAGCGCCTTGTAGCCTGCCGTAAGCGCGCGATCGTAGCGGAGGTCGAGTTGGTCCTGCGCTGTTTGGGCTGCGGCAGGGACGGCGAGGATCAGCGCGGTCGCTGCGAGGGCGGTTCGGATCATGCCGTGTACCCTAGCCCCGCCCAGCCAAAAGAAAAGGGCCGCCGGATTGCTCCGTGCGGCCCTCAATCTTGCTAACTTCGAAGAGGCTTACGCGTCTTCGAGTTCGTCCTCGGCCTGCACCGGGCCGCTGTCCTGGCCCTTGGCGTCTTCGTCGCGGTCGACGAATTCGATCACGGCCATCGGCGAAGCGTCGCCGGCGCGGATGCCGGCCTTGATCACGCGGGTATAGCCGCCGTCACGGTCGGCATAACGCTCGGCCAGCACGTCGAACAGCTTCTTGAGCTGGGTTTCGTCGAGCAGGCGGGCCTGTGCCAGACGGCGGTTCGACAAGCCGCCACGCTTGGCCAGCGTGACCAGCTTTTCGACATAGGGACGCAGTTCCTTCGCCTTGGCGGCGGTGGTGAGGATCTGCTCGTGCTTGATGAGAGCCGCTGCCATGTTGCGGAACAGGGCCTTGCGGTGACCGGTCTTGCGCTGCAGCTTGCGGCCGGAAATCTTGTGACGCATTTCAAATCTTCCTTCGTTCGAAAAGGGCCCGTGTCAGGTAGCCCAGTGCTGGTCGGTTAGGCCGACCGCCTGTTCCGTCATCCCAGCGAAAGCTGGGATCGCTGGTCGCCCGCGCGGTGCTGGCGGATAGAGGTCCCAGCTTTCGCTGGGACGACGTTGATCATCAGCCCAGCAGCTCCTGTTCGAGCTTCTTGGCCATTTCCTCGATGTTCTCCGGCGGCCAGCCCGGGATGTCCATCCCGAGGCGCAGGCCCATGCTGGAGAGCACTTCCTTGATCTCGTTGAGCGACTTGCGGCCGAAGTTCGGCGTGCGCAGCATCTCGGCTTCGGTCTTCTGGACCAGGTCGCCGATGTAGATGATGTTGTCGTTCTTGAGGCAGTTGGCCGAACGGACCGACAGTTCCAGCTCGTCGACCTTCTTGAGGAGGTAGCGGTTGAGCTGGTTGGCGTCCGATTCCTGCGGCTCGGCAGCGACACCGATCATGGTGCTCTGCGGCTGCGGGATGCCGTCTTCGAAGTGGACGAACAGCGTCAACTGGTCCTGCAGGATGCGCGCGGCATAGGCCACCGCGTCTTCAGGGGTGACGGTGCCATCGGTTTCGACGGTCAGGCTCAGCTTGTCGTAGTCGAGTTCCTGGCCGACGCGGGCGTTCTCGACCTTGTAGCTGACCTGGCGGATCGGCGAGTAGAGCGAGTCGACCGGGATCAGGCCGATCGGCGCATCGATCGGGCGGTTCTGAACGGCCGGAACGTAACCCTTGCCGGTGTCGGCGGTCAGTTCCATGTTCAGCGTCGCGCCTTCGTCGAGATGGCAGATCACCAGATCCTTGTTCATCACTTCGATGTCACCCGAGACGGCGATGTCGCCGGCCTTGACTTCAGCCGGGCCGGTGGCGGACAGCTGCAGCCGCTTGGGGCCTTCGCCTTCCATCTTCAGCGCGATCTGCTTCACGTTGAGGACGATGTCGGTCACGTCTTCACGCACGCCGGCAAGCGAGCTGAATTCGTGCAGCACGTTCTCGATCTTGATCGAGGTTATCGCCGCACCCTGGAGCGACGAGAGCAGCACGCGGCGCAGCGCGTTGCCGAGGGTGAGGCCGAAGCCGCGCTCAAGCGGTTCGGCAACGAAGGTCGCCTTGCGGGCCTTGTCGCCACTGTCCTTCAGTTCGAGCTGAGTGGGTTTCTTGAGTTCCTGCCAGTTCTTGGTGTTCACGGACATGGATTTCCCCTGGGGTTCGGATGCGGGCAGGACCGGCAGCGCCTTTGAAAGCGCGTCCGGTCCGAGAGAGGTGTCGGCGACCCGAGGGCCGCCGGGCAGGTTCGGATCAGACGCGGCGCCGTTTCGACGGCCGGACCCCGTTGTGCGGGATCGGCGTGACGTCGCGGATCGAAGTGATGGTGAAGCCCACGGCAGCGAGACCGCGCAGAGCGCTCTCGCGGCCCGAGCCCGGACCCTTCACTTCGACTTCGAGGGTGCGGACGCCGTGCTCGGCTGCCTTGCGACCGGCATCATCGGCGGCAACCTGGGCGGCATAGGGGGTCGACTTGCGGCTGCCCTTGAAGCCCATCATGCCGGCACTGGACCAGCTGATGGCATTGCCCTGTGCGTCGGTGATGGTGATCATGGTATTGTTGAAGCTGGCGTTGATGTGCGCAACACCGCTGGTGATGTTCTTGCGCTCGCGGCGCCGGATGCGGCCTGGTTCGCGTGCCATGGTGGTATTCCCCTAAATCAGATCAGAAAGCGAGAAGCGGGTGCCGAAAGGCTTGAGCCGCTGCTTACTTCTTCTTGCCGGCGATCGGCTTCGCCTTGCCCTTGCGGGTGCGCGCATTGGTGTGCGTGCGCTGGCCACGGACGGGAAGGCCGGCGCGATGGCGCAGGCCGCGATAGGACTTGAGGTCCATCAGCCGCTTGATGTTCATCGCGGTGTTGCGACGCAGGTCGCCTTCCACGGTGTAATCGGCGTCGATCGTCTCGCGCAGGCGAAGGACTTCCTCGTCGGAAAGATCCTGCACGCGGCGAGCATGGTCGATGCCCAGCTTGTTGGCGATTTCCACGGCAGTCGTGCGACCGATCCCGTGGATGTAGGTGAGCGCGATGATCACGCGCTTGTTGGTGGGGATATTGACCCCGGCAATACGAGCCACTTACTTCTCCATGCTCCACAGGGAATTGCGTGTTGCCACGCGGCCCCTATCTCATCGCTCAAATCCAATCGACAGGCCGGTCGGATGCCATGACAGCAAAAGGTCCGGATGGCGCGCGCTGAAGGCTGCCGCCTGCCGGACTCGTCCGAAACTGTCGAATGAATGGCGCGCATAGGGAGATTCGGGCTAGCCGTCAACCGTAACACGCGCAAAACGACGCGAGTGCCGAGATAGGCACCGCGCGATCTGGTTCAAGGGGTGTAACCCAGTGCAGCGAGCGTGTCAAAACTCCCTGCCGCAAGATGCCTTGCTCCCGCCTCAAACGGCCTTGCACTGCCCCCGAGCGGCACGCTCCTTGAGCGCATTGGCCCCGCCGAACAGCCGTGCGGCCGCAATGCGATAACCCGTAATCTCGGTTTCGGCTTCAAGGGCGGCCGCCCCAGCGACGAACTTTATCGAGACGCCCTGTCGGCCTCCTCCTGCTTCGCCGGCAAGAAGCGGCCCGGCGATCCGGCGCGCGATACCGATGCCTCCTCCACCGAAACTGTAGGTATCGGCCCCGATACGTGATTGCGGCACCGGGACATAACGATCGCTTGCGCTGCCCTGCCCGGTAACGCTGAAGTCGAGCTTGTAGCTTTCGAGGATATCGGCACCCTTGTTGGAGACCTCCTCGGACGTTCCCGTCAGCCTGCCGACGAATATCCGCAGGTCGGTCACCCCACCCTGCCCCAGCGCATCGAGCGCCTTGTCGCTCTGGTCGGCGTCAATCGCGAAATCGAGCAGGACCCCGAGCTTCATCGGCACCTTGGGGGCGAAGGCCATCTCTCGCAGGGTAACGTCGGTCTCGGGGACCCGGTAGGACAGATACCCTCCGAGCAGCAGCCCGTCCGACCCCTTGCGCAGCTCGATCTGGCCGCGATATCCATCGACCTCGCTGGTTGCCAGACGGCAAAGCGGGGTGCCGGCGGCCGCGACGGGAAAACATGCCAACCCCATCGCAACGGTAGCCAATGCCGTTGAAAGCACGCCAGCGCGGATGAACCGGATCACCCCGCATCCCCATCGCCGGGCTTCGGCGCCGGCTTGGGCGGGCTCACCTTGGCTTCGGCATCCTCCCCGGCGGCCCCGTCATCGAGGAAATCCTCGCCGATGGCGCGCGCTGGCTTCTCCGCAGGTTCCTTGTCTGGAGCTGCCCCCTCCTTTGGCGCTGCTTCAGCCGGCTCGGGTGCCGGCTTCGCTTCCGGATCGGGAATACGGCCAAGCTTGCCCGCTAGGCCGGCGAGCTGTTGCGACATCACGCCATCGACAGCCTTGGCAATCACCTCGGGTTCGTACCGCATGAAACCACCTACGACATATTCCCAGACGATGCGGGTGCCCTTCTCGATCGGCTTGAGCGTGATGGTGAGGACGCCGGTGACCGGCTCGCTCTGCAAAGGCCCCAGCGCGCCGCGCATCCGCAGCACTTTGCGCGGGTTGGCCTGGAGCACGATCATGTGCTGGACACTGCCATCGAGGCCGATGGCACCGTCCTTCTCCTGCGCGGGGATCCGCTCGCAGAAACACCCGCCGCCTTGCGGCGTAATCATCATATTGGCGGAATCACCGGACCAGGTGTGGTTGTCGCTCCACCAGTCGCCTGGCGAAATGAGCGCCAGCCACACCGCTTGCGGGTCAGCGCCGACGGCGGCGGCATCGCGGGTGACAAAGCCGCCGTCGGCGAGCTCGACAATCTCGGCCTGCGCGGGGGTGGCAAGCAGGCAGGCGGCCGCAAATGCGGCGGCGGTCAATCGGTTCATGGGTGTCCCTCCATACTCCCTGCCGTATTCCACGGACAGGCGCGGAGGGAAAGAGCCTAGGCCAGCAATGCCTCGATCGAAGAGGTCACTTCGTCCATCGACGCCATGCCGTCCACCCGCGAGACGATGCCGCGCTCTTCGTAGATCGGCAGGATCGGTGCGGTCTTGGACCGATATTCCTGCATCCGCGTGCGGACGGTTTCCTCATTGTCGTCGGGGCGGCGCTTGAACTCGGTCCCGCCGCAAACATCGCACACGCCCTCGACCTTCGGCAGCTTGTGCCGGTCGTGGTAGCCGGTGCCGCAGCTGGCGCAGGTGAAACGACCGGTGATACGGTCGACCAGCGCGTCTTCATCGACTTCGAGCTCGATCACCTTGTCGAGCGTACGTCCGTGCGCCTCGAGGATCTGGTCCAGCGCATGTGCCTGAGCCGCAGTGCGCGGATAGCCGTCGAAAATAGCGCCGGTTTCCGGACCCATCGACGCCAGCTCGTCGGAGATCAGTGCCGAGACGATCTCGTCGCTGACGAGTTCGCCCGCTTCCATGATCGCCTTGACCTTGAGCCCGGTCGGCGTCTCGTTCTTGACCGCGGCGCGCAACATGTCGCCGGTCGACAACTGCTTCATGCCATGGTTGTCGACCAGACGCTGGGCCTGCGTGCCCTTGCCCGCGCCCGGAGGCCCCAGAAGGATGATGTTCACTTGCGCAATACCCCCAGATTGCACGCGCGCCTAGCGCATGCGGCCCTTGAGCTTGGCCTTCTTGATAAGGTCACCGTACTGGTGCGCCAGCAGGTGCGACTGGATCTGGCTGATGGTATCCACAGTGACGTTGACCACGATCAGCAGGCTGGTGCCGCCAAGGAACAGCGGGATGCCGGTCTGGGCGATGGCATACTCCGGAAGCACGCAGACAATCGTCAGATAGATCGCGCCAACCACCGTAATGCGGGTCAGGACGTAATCGAGATAGTCGGCGGTCCGCTTGCCCGGGCGGATGCCGGGAATGAAGCCGCCATTGCGCTTCAGGTTCTCCGACGTCTCCTCGGGGTTGAACACAACCGCAGTGTAGAAGAAGCAGAAGAAGATGATGCCGATGGCATAGAGCGTCATGTAGATCGGCTGACCGTGCTGCAGATATTGCAGCACAGACTGGAGGATCTGACCTGACTGGGTCGTGGTATCGACACTGTTGCCGGCAAACTGGGTGATCGTCAGCGGCAACAGCAGCAGCGAGCTGGCGAAGATCGGGGGAATGACGCCCGCCGTGTTGAGCTTGAGCGGCAAATGCGAACGGTCAGCCTGCATCATACCGCGCTGGGTCGCGCGCTTGGGATACTGGATCAGCAGGCGGCGCTGGGCCCGCTCGACGAAGCAGATGAACAGGATCAGGCCGACGATCATCAGCAAGAAGGCGATGATCAGGAATGCGCTGATCGAGCCGGTCCGACCGCCTTCGAACATGTTGACGGCAAACCCGGGGAACTGGGCCACGATGCCCGCCATGATGATCAGCGACACGCCATTGCCGATACCGCGGCTGGTGATCTGCTCGCCCAGCCACAGCAGGAACATCGTCCCGCCGATCAGGCTGATGATGGCGCTGACCATGAACAGGTTTTCCGGGATCACGATCAGGTTCTGCGCAATCCCGTTTTGCGCGATAAAGTAGCCCTGCAGCGCGCACAGGAACACCGTGCCGTAGCGGGTGTACTGGTTCAGCTTCTGGCGCCCGCTGGCACCCTCCTTCTTCAACGCCATCAGTGCCGGATGGAGCGAGGCGGCCATCTGCACCACGATCGAGGCCGTGATATAGGGCATCACGCCCAGCGCGATCAGGCTCATGTTGGCCAGCGCGCCACCGGTGAAGGTGTTGAAGATGTCGATCAGCGTGCCCGAAGTCCGCTCGTTGAACGCCGCCAGCGCCTTGGGGTTGATCCCGGCGAGCGGCACGAAGCTGAGGAAGCGGAACACGATCAAGGCACCGATTGTGAACCAGATACGGTTCTGCAGCTCGGTGGCCTTGGAGAAGTTCGCGAGGCTAAGGTTGCTCGCAATATTGTCGGCGCGTGAAGCCATGATACGCTGTCAATCCTGGGTTGGAGCCAGCCCGTCCCGGCTCAGACCGGATAGATAGGGAGCGGGTGGCCCGATGTCGAACCCCCGCTCCCCGATTTTCTCTACTACTTGACCTTGGCGGCCTTGTTCGCAGCGGCGCGGGCCGCCTTCTTTTCGTGCTCGGGCTGGGCCGGAGCGGCCACTTCGACGCTGCCGCCGGCCTTTTCGACCGCTGCAATCGCGCCCTTGGTCGCGCCGGTGACGACGAACTTCACCTTGGCGGTGATTTCGCCCTTGCCGAGCAGGCGGATGCCGTCCTTGCCGCCGCGAGCGAGACCGGCCGCACGCAGCGCGTCTTCGGTCACGTCAGCCTTGGCGTCGAGCTTCTTGGCGTCGATGAACTTCTGCACCATACCGATGTTCACTTCGGCGTAGTCCTTGCCGAACGGGTTGTTGAACCCGCGCTTCGGCAGGCGCATGTGCAGCGGCATCTGGCCACCTTCGAAGCCCTTGATGGCCACGCCCGAACGGCTCTTCTGGCCCTTCTGGCCGCGCGCCGCGGTCTTGCCCTTGCCCGAGCCGATGCCCCGGCCGACACGCATACGGCCCTTCCGGGCACCGTCGTTGTCACGGATGTCGTTGAGTTTCATAGTCTTGCACTCGCTTTCGCTTTGTTCGCGCTGGAAATGATGAACCCCGCCGCAGCGGGGCCCATGATTGTTAGTCGACGATCGTCACCAGATGCGGGATCTTGGCGATCGCGCCGCGCACCTCGGGGGTGTCCTGGCGCTCGACGACCTTGTGCATCTTGTTCAGCCCGAGACCGATGAGGATCTGGCGCTGGCTTTCGGGGCGACGGATCGGCGAACCGATCTGCTTGATCTTGATGGTAGCCATCTAAGTTACTCCGCCATCGCAGCGGCGTCGGCTTCCGCCTCGGCTGCGCTCGCGCCACCGCGACCGAGCAGGTCTGCGACCTTCTTGCCGCGACGCTGGGCCACCGACTTCGGCGAAGTCTGGTTGGTCAGCGCGTCGAAGGTGGCGCGGATCATGTTGTAGGGGTTCGAAGTGCCGACCGACTTGGTCACCACGTCGGCGACGCCCAGGCTTTCGAAGACGGCGCGCATCGGACCGCCGGCGATGATACCGGTGCCCGGAGGAGCCGTGCGGACGGTTACCTTGCCGGCGCCGAAACGGCCATTGCCGTCATGGTGCAGCGTGCGGCCTTCCTTGAGCGGAACGCGGATCATCTTCTTGCGCGCAGCGGCGGTTGCCTTGGTGATGGCTTCCGGCACTTCGCGTGCCTTGCCATGACCGAAACCGACGCGGCCCGAACCGTCACCCACGACGACCAGCGCCGCGAAGCCGAAGCGCTTGCCGCCCTTCACCGTCTTCGAGACGCGGTTGATGTGGACGAGCTTCTCGATGATGCCGTCGTCTTCTTCCTCACGCTTGCCGCGACGATCGTCACGGCCACCGCGGCCACGGCCACGGCCGCCTTCGCCACGTTCGCCGCCACGACCACCGCGCCCGCGGCGCGGCTCGCCCGGATCGCCCGAGTCGGCCGACTGCGTATCCGCAGCTTCCGACGGGGTCTCGGCAACGGCCGGGGTTTCGACAGCGGCGGTCGCTTCGACCTGCGCTTCGGTGTTGTTGTTTTCGGTGTTTTCGTTCTCAGGCATCATCAGAACTCCAGCCCGCCTTCGCGGGCGGCGTCGGCCAGCGCCTTGACGCGGCCATGGAACAGGAACCCGCCGCGATCGAACACGACAGTGGTCACACCCGCCTTCTTGGCGGCGGCGGCGATGTCCTTGCCAACCTGCGCAGCGGCAGTGACGTTCGCACCCGAGGCCTTCGAGCCAAGGGTCGAAGCGGCAGCAACGGTCTTGCCGTCGGCATCGTCGATGACCTGGGCATAGATGTGCTTGCCGGTGCGGTGGACCGACAGCCGCAGCTTGCCGCCCGCACGCTTGCGCAGCGCGGTACGGACCCGGCGACGGCGGCGTTCAAAGAGAGAAAGCTTTGCCATCTTACTTCTTCTTCCCTTCCTTGCGGAAGATGTATTCGCCGCGATAGGCGATACCCTTGCCCTTGTACGGCTCCGGCTTGCGCCAGCGACGGACTTCGGCGGCAAACTGGCCGACGGCCTGCTTGTCGATCCCCGAAATCTCGATCGTGGTCTGGTCCGGGGTCTTCACTTCGAGACCTTCCGGAACGGCCAGATCGACGTCGTGGCTGTAGCCGAGCTGCAGCTTGAGGTTCTTGCCCTGCGCATTGGCGCGGTAGCCGACGCCCTTGATGTCGAGGATCTTGGTGAAGCCGTCGGTGACGCCTTCGACCAGGTTCGACACCAGGGTGCGCTGCATGCCCCAGTGATTGCGCGCAGCGCGCGTGTCGTTCGCCGGCTTGACGCTGATTTCACCGTCTTCGAGCTTGTACTCGATCAGGTCGGTCAGGCCCATGGACAGGGTGCCCTTGGGACCCTTGACCGTCAGCGTATCGCCTTCGATCTTGGCCTCGACCCCGCTCGGGATCGCGACCGGCTTCTTGCCGATGCGGCTCATCAGAACACCTCCGCCAGCACTTCGCCGCCGACGTTCTGCGAACGGGCTTCCGCGTCGGAAAGCACGCCCTTGGGCGTCGAGACGATGGTGATGCCGAGGCCGTTGCGGATCACCGGGAGTTCCTTCGAACCCGAGTAGACCCGGCGGCCAGGCTTGGAGACGCGAGCGACGTGCTTGATCGCCGGCTCGCCTTCGAAATACTTCAGCTCGATGCGCAGCTGCGGGTGCTTGCCCGAAGCGTCGTCGCTGTAGCCACGGATGTAGCCTTCGCGCTGGAGCACTTCGAGGACATTTGCACGCAGCTTCGACGCGGGCGACAGGACGCTGTCCTTCTTCGCACGCTGGCCGTTGCGGATGCGGGTGAGCATATCACCCAGGGGATCGGTCATAGCCATCTATCGATTCCTCACCAGCTCGACTTGGTCAGGCCCGGAATCAGGCCCTTGTTGCCGAGATTACGCAGCTCGATACGGTTGATGCCGAACTTGCGATAATAGCCGCGCGGGCGGCCGGTGGTGGCGCAGCGGTTGCGCACGCGGGTCGGGTTAGCGTTCCGCGGCAGTTCCGCCATCTTCAGGCGCGCAATCAGACGCTCGGTTTCGTCGAGCGACTTGTCATCCGCAATTGCCTTCAGCTTCTCGTACTTGGCAGCGTACTGCGCGACGAGCTTCTTGCGCTTTTCGTTCTTATTGATCGAACTCAGTTTCGCCATTGGACTTAAGTTCCTCTGTTAGCGGCTCACGCCGCTTCCTTCTCTTCAGACGCTTCCGCCGGGAACGGGAAACCGAACAGGCGCAGCAGTTCGCGCGCTTCTTCGTCCGTCTTGGCGGTGGTGGTCACGATGATATCCATGCCCCGAACCTTCTCGATCTGGTCGTACGAGATTTCCGGGAAGATGATCTGTTCCTTCAGGCCCATGGCATAATTGCCACGGCCATCGAACGACTTGGGGTTGAGACCACGGAAGTCGCGGATACGCGGCATCGCGATGGTCACCAGGCGATCGAGGAATTCGTACATGCGTTCGCGGCGCAGGGTGACCTTGCAACCGATCGGCATGCCTTCACGCAGCTTGAACTGCGCGATCGACTTCTTGGCCTTGGTGATGACCGGCTTCTGGCCGGCAATCAGCGCCATTTCCTCGGCAGCCGTCTGGACCTTCTTCTTGTCCTGGCTGGCTTCGCCCACACCCATGTTGAGCGTGATCTTTTCCAGCTTCGGCACTTCCATGCGGTTCTTGTAACCGAACTTCTCGGTCATCGCCTTGACGATCTGGTCGTCATACTTGGCACGCATGCGCGGGGCCGGGGCGTTCGACTTATCAGCCATCGATGGTCTCCCCACTCTTCACGGCGACGCGAACCTTCTTCCCGTCCTTCTCTTCGATACGGACGCGGGTCGGCTTGCCGGTCTTCGGGTCAGCCACGGCAACCTTGGCGATGTGCATCGGCGCCTCGAAGCGGTCGATGCCACCCTGCGGGTTGGCCTGGCTCGGCTTGCGGTGACGGGCGATCACATTGACGCCTTCGACGACGACCTTGCCGTCTTTCGGCATGACCTTCGCGACGGTGCCGGTCTTGCCCTTGTCCTTGCCGGACAGGACGACGACGCTGTCACCCTTCTTGATCTTGGCGGAAGCCATTACAGCACCTCCGGTGCGAGCGAGATGATCTTCATGAACCCGCGGCCGCGCAGTTCGCGCACCACCGGGCCGAAGATACGGGTACCGATCGGCTCTTCGTTCTTGTTGACGAGCACGGCGGCATTGCTGTCGAAGCGGATCACGCTGCCATCGGGGCGGCGGACGTCCTTCTTCGTGCGCACGATGACAGCGCGATGGACATCGCCCTTCTTCACCTTGGTGCGCGGCTGGGCTTCCTTGACGGAAACCACGATCACGTCACCGACGCTCGCGGTGCGACGCTTCGAGCCACCCAGTACTTTGATGCACTGGACGCGCTTGGCGCCGCTGTTATCCGCGACGTCGAGATTGGATTGCATCTGGATCATCGATCCGGTTCCTTCTCACTGGCTTGCCGAGACACCCAAACCGACTGGGGCCCGGCAGTTCCTACCGTCTAAACTTGTCCTGAGCCCGTCGAAGGGTCAGTTGCCCGGGGTGGCTTCGGCCACATCGAGATCGGCCTCGACCGCCTGCACGCCGCCCGCGGTCACGCGGTCCTTGACGAGCCAGGTCTTGGTCTTCGAGATCGGCTTGGTCTCTTCGATGCGGACGACATCGCCCAGGGTGTATTCGTTGTTCTCGTCGTGCGCGTGGTACTTCTTCGAACGGCGGATGATCTTCCCGTAGAGCGGGTGCTTCACCTTGCGTTCGACCAGCACGGTCACGGTCTTGTCGGTCTTGTCGGAGGTGACAGTCCCGATCAGGATACGCTTCGGCATTGTCTAACTCCTCAAGCCTTCGCGGCGCGGGCGCGTTCGCCCTGCAGCGTCTTGATGGTGGCGATGGAGCGGCGGACTTCGCGGATGCGGGCCGGCTTCTCCAGCTGGTTGGTTGCCGCCTGGAAGCGCAGGTTGAACTGCTCGCGCTTCAGCTCGACGAGCTCTTCGGCGAGCTGGTCGTCGCTCTTCTGGCGCAGGTCTTCGACTTTAGCCATTATTCGCCTCCCAGGTGCGAGGTGTCGCCGAGACGGGCAACGACCTTGGTCTTGATCGGCAGCTTCATCGCGGCGCGTTCGAACGCGGTCGCGGCGATCGGGCCGGGAACACCGTCGAGTTCGAACAGGATACGACCCGGCTTGACGCGGGCAGCCCAGTATTCGATCGAGCCCTTGCCCTTACCCTGACGCACTTCGGCCGGCTTCTTCGAGACCGGCACGTCCGGGAAGACGCGGATCCAGAGACGGCCCTGACGCTTGATGGCGCGGGTGATGGCACGACGGGCGGCTTCGATCTGACGCGCGGTCAGACGCTCCGGTTCCATCGCCTTCAGGCCATAGGACCCGAAGTTGAGCGTGGTGCCGCCCTTGGCGTTGCCATGGATCTTGCCCTTGAACGCCTTGCGGAACTTGGTTTTCTTCGGTTGCAGCATGGTTCTTTCCTAATCCTGCAATCAGCGAGCCGGACGCACGCCGGAAGTCTGCGCTTCCATCATCAGACGGTCCTGTGCGGTCGGATCGTGAGCGAGGATCTCGCCCTTGAAGATCCAGCACTTGATGCCGATGATGCCATAAGCGGTCAGAGCTTCAGCTTCTGCGTAATCGACGTTGGCGCGCAGCGTGTGCAGCGGCACGCGGCCTTCACGGTACCACTCGACGCGGGCGATTTCAGCACCGCCGAGACGGCCGCCACAGACGATCTTGATGCCTTCCGCGCCAAGGCGGAGAGCCGACTGCACGGCGCGCTTCATGGCGCGACGGAAGGCGACGCGGCGGATCAGCTGGTCGGCGATGCCCTGGGCGACGAGCTTGGCATCGATTTCCGGCTTGCGGATTTCGACGATGTTCAGCTTCACTTCGCTGGCGGTCATCGTGGCGAGCTTCGAACGCAGCTTCTCGATGTCGGCGCCCTTCTTGCCGATGATCACGCCAGGGCGTGCGGCATAGATGGAAACGCGGCACAGCTTGGCCGGACGCTCGATCACAACCTTGGAGATAGCTGCCTGGGGCAGGCTTTCCATGATGTAGTTGCGGATCTCGATGTCTTCCTTGAGCAGCTGCGCATAGTCACGCCCTTCGGCGTACCAGCGGCTGTCCCAGGTGCGGTTGATCTGCAGGCGCAGACCGATCGGATTGCTCTTCTGGCCCATCTTACGCCTCTTCCACTTCGCGCACGACGATCCGCAGCCGACTGAACGGCTTGAGGATGCGGGTGCTCTTGCCGCGGCCACGGGTGTGGAACCGCTTCATGGTGATCGACTTGCCGACCGAAGCCTCGGCGACGACGAGAGCGTCGACGTCAAGGTCGTGGTTGTTTTCGGCATTGGCGATTGCCGAAGCGAGCACCTTGCTCGCATCGCGTGCCATCGCCCGCTTCGAGAAAGCGAGGATGTTCATCGCTTCTTCGGCCTTCTTGCCACGGATCAGCGCGGCAACGAGGTTCAGCTTCTGTGCCGAACCACGGATCGTGGTGCCGACGGCCAGAGCCTCGTTATCGCCGACGCGGCGGGGTGCTTTTGCCTTGCCCATTAGCGCTTGCCCTTCTTGTCGGCAGCGTGACCCGGGAAAGTGCGCGTGGGTGCGAACTCGCCGAGCTTGTGACCGACCATTTCTTCCGAAACGGAGACGGGGATGAACTTGTGGCCGTTGTAGACGTTGAACGTCAGGCCAACGAACTGCGGCAGGATCGTGCTGCGACGCGACCAGGTCTTGATCGGCGCACGGCCACCGCTTTCCTGTGCCGTCTCGGCCTTCTTGAGAAGGCTGAGTTCGACGAAGGGACCTTTCCAGACGGAACGAGCCATGTCGGATTACCTCTTCTTCTTCGCGTGGCGCGAGCGGATGATCATCTTGTCCGTCGCCTTGTTGTTGCGGGTCCGGGCGCCCTTGGTCGGCTTGCCCCACGGAGTAACCGGATGACGGCCACCCGAGGTGCGGCCTTCGCCACCACCGTGCGGGTGATCGACCGGGTTCTTGGCGACACCGCGGGTCAGCGGACGACGGCCCTTCCAGCGGGTGCGGCCGGCCTTGCCGAAATTCTGGTTCTGGTTGTCGGGGTTCGACACCGCGCCAACCGTACCCATGCAATCGGCGCGCAGGTAACGCTGCTCGCCCGAGTTGAGGCGAACGATGACCATCCCGCGGTCACGACCGACGAGCTGGACATAGGCGCCGGCCGAACGGGCGATCTGGCCGCCCTTGCCCGGCTTCATCTCGACATTGTGGCAGATCGTGCCGACCGGCATCTGGCCCAGCAACATGGCGTTGCCCGGCTTGGTGTCGGTCTTCTCGCCCGCGATCACCTTGTCACCGACAGCGAGGCGCTGCGGAGCGATGATGTAGGCCAGCTCATCGTCGGCGTACTTGATGAGCGCGATGAAGGCGGTGCGATTGGGATCGTATTCGATCCGCTCGACAGTGCCTTCGACGTCCCACTTGCGACGCTTGAAGTCGATGAAACGGTACTTCTGCTTGTGACCGCCGGCGATGCCGCGCGAGGTCACGTGGCCCTTGTTGTTGCGGCCACCCGTTTTGCGCTTGCCTTCGGTCAGCGCCTTGACCGGCTTGCCCTTGTAGAGCGCCGACTTGTCGACGAGGATCAGGCCGCGGCGTGCGGGGCTGGTCGGGTTGTAGTTCTTGAGTGCCATGGTTCCTGCCCTCAGATCGCGCTGGTGAAGTCGATCGGATCCTGGCCGTCGGCCAGCGTCACGATCGCCTTCTTCATGTCGGTGCGCTTGTAGGGCTTGCCCTTCCAGCGCTTGGTCTTGCCCTTGACGACAATCGTGTTCACGCCAGCGACCTTGCGATCGTAGATGGCCTCGATGGCCTCCTTGATCTGCGACTTGGTCGCGTCGCCTGCCACCTTGAAGACCGTCGCGTTGTGCTCGGACAGCAGCGTCGACTTCTCGGTGATGTGCGGGGCAACGATCACGTCATAATGACGGGCATCGATCTGCTTCGACTTAGCCATTGAAACGCGCCTCCAGCTTGGCGACAGCGTCCTTGGTCAGGACCAGCGTGTCGTGCTTCAGGATGTCGTAAACATTGGCACCCATCGCCGGCAGCACATTCACGCCCGGGATGTTGCCGGCTGCCATGCGGAAGCCTTCGTTCACGGTTTCACCGTCGATCACCAGGACCTTGCCGTTCCAGCCGTTCTTGCCGAAGGTTTCGACAAGCGCCTTGGTCTTGGCGTCCTTGAGCTCGAGGCTGTCGACGACGACCAGACCGGCTTTCGCCCTGGTGCTGAGTGCCATCTTGAGGCCAAGAGCGCGGATCTTCTTGTTCAGCGACGGGTTGAAGTCGCGCTTGCGCGCACCGTGGGCCTTGCCGCCGCCGATGAAGATCGGAGCTGCACGGTCACCGTGACGAGCCGTACCGCCGCCCTTCTGGCGACCGAACTTCTTGCCGGTGCGGGCAACGTCTGCACGCTCACGGGTCGGGCGGGCAGTGGCGCGGCGGCTTTCGAGCTGCCACGTCACGACGCGGTGGAGGATGTCGGCGCGCGGCTCGACACCGAACACGGCATCGTTGAGCTCGACATCACCGGCAGCCTTGCCGTCGATTTTCTGGACCTTCACCTTCACGGATCAGCCCTCCTTGTTTTCATCGCTGGCGGGCGCTTCGGCCTCGGCAGCAGCGGTTTCTTCAGCGACGGTGTCCGCTGCTTCGACCTGGTCGGCGAGCTTGGGCTCGTCGGCTTCCGGTTTCGGCGCGTTCTTGTCGAGGACGACACCGGGGAACGGCACGTCGGCGGGAAGCGGCAGCTTCACGGCGTCACGAACCAGCATCCAGCTGTTCTTGGCACCCGGAACCGAACCCTTGACGAACAGAAGGCCACGCTCGGCATCGGTACGAACGATTTCGAGGTTCTGCTGGGTGCGCTGACGGTCGCCCATGTGGCCGGCCATCTTCTTGCCCTTGAACACGCGGCCCGGATCCTGGCGGTTACCGGTCGAACCGTGAGCACGGTGACTGATCGAGACGCCGTGCGTCGCGCGCATACCGCCGAAGCCCCAGCGCTTCATCGCACCGGCAAAACCCTTGCCCTGCGTGTGGCCGGTGACGTCGACCATCTGGCCGGCAACGAAGTGCTCTGCGCTGATGGTCGAACCGACCGGCAGCAGCGCGTCTTCGCTCTCGAGCCGGAACTCGGCAACCTTCTGCTTCAGGCCGACTTCGGCCTTGGCAAAATGCTCGCGCTGCGGCTTGTTGACATTCTTCTGCTTGGCCACACCCGAACCGACCTGCAGCGCGACGTAGCCGTCACGGTCTGCGGTGCGGTGGGACACGACCTGGCAATCTTCCAGGGCCAGAACGGTCACGGGAACGTGACGTCCATCCTCCTGGAACAGGCGGGTCATCCCGACTTTCTTTGCGATCACGCCAGTGCGCATCGTCAAACTCCTAACAGAGGCACCAGAGGCCCATCCCCTGGTGCTTGCGGACCCGCCCAAGGTGGACAGATCCATTCAACCCGAATTTGATGCATCGCCCCGTCCGGGCTGAGTGCTCGCACGGCCACCGGGCCGGTTGAGCGAGACGGGGGACGCAGACCCGGACAAGTCCGGCGGTATCCCAATGTCTTGCCGATCCTGCTGGATCAGCGGGGCCGTTGGAGCCCCTGAAAGTCTCTGGTCATATTTAGCGTCCCACCAGGAGGACAGAGACCCCGCTTTCGCGGGGGCTTCGGCAAATTGGCTCAGGCCAATTTGATTTCGACGTTCACGCCAGCGGCCAGATCGAGCTTCATCAGAGCATCGACCGTCTGGGCGTTGGGCTGCACGATGTCGAGCAACCGCTTGTACGTACGCACCTCGAACTGCTCGCGCGACTTCTTGTCGATGTGCGGGCCGCGGTTCACGGTGAACTTCTCGATGCGCGTCGGCATGGGAATGGGGCCGCGAATAAGCGCGCCGGTCCGGCGGGCCGTGTCGGCGATCTCACCAGTGGCCTGGTCGAGAACGCGGTGGTCGAACGCCTTGAGGCGAATGCGGATATTCTGAGCTTCCATAACCTGCACCGATGCGAAAGAGCCAAAAATCACCGGCACGTCAGGTCACCCTGCCGTTCCGGCGGTTTCAATTATCTCACCCAATCCATAGCTTCCGCCTGACCTGATCTCTTGTCGAGGGGCCAAACCGAACCGACGGATTGGAAAAAATTTTGCCCGCTCGGGAGCGGGCTTGGGCGCGCCTATACGGGCAACACCGATTCTGGGCAAGCCCCTATTCCTACATTTTTGCGTCAGCGCGATCAGCGCAGAAAACAGGCATCCAGATAGATCACTTCGCCTTGCTGCCCGAAGAACTGGTCGCGAGTCCCGGCAAAGCGAAAACCGAGGTCCGTCAGGAGCCCGTGAAGCTCTGCGAAACTGGCCTGCCCCTGGTAAAGCGGGCTCACACAGACTTCGAGAACGATCCCCGCAGACTGGCTGAGCGTCTCCCGGCCACCGGTGATCAAATGCGCCTCGAACCCCTGGACATCCATCTTGATCACCAAAGGACCCGGTAGTGGCACACCCTGCTCTGCCGCCCATTCATCCAGCCTGCGCTGACGGACCGGGGTCGTGACGGTTTCTGCCAGCGCCGGGAACAGGGCAACGCTCTCTTCGGTTTGCGTCAGCAATGAGGATGAGGAAGGCGAGTTCGGGTTGAACTGCATGTCCACCATCCCTTCGCTATCCCCCAGCGCAATATGGTGAGCATGGATGCGAAGGTTGCGGGCGGCGACCTTCTCTAGCCGGGCGAAGCTGACCGGGTGAGGTTCGAAACAATGGATCCGCGCCTGCGGAAACGCCGCGAGCAATTCGCGTTCTGCCAGTTCCCCGCCACAGGCACCGATGTCGAGCACGGTTCGGGCTCCCAGCGCGGTCATGCCGCACCAGCCATCGCCGTGATGCTTGCCCGAAATCGCCTGCCCTGCCCCGACCAGAAGCTGGCTGGCACGGGTCTGTAGACGACCGGAAATGCGGGTGAGCAGGTTCATGGCTGCCAGCTACCACCCGCGTCCATAAGAAAACACCCCCTCCCTTTGCCGGGAGAGGGTGCTTCTATCGCTTGCGCGTGTGTTGTCAGATCACACGGTGATCTTGGCAACGACGCCCGAGCCGACGGTGCGGCCGCCTTCGCGAATAGCGAAGCGAAGGCCTTCGTCCATGGCGATCGGGGCGATCAGCTTGACGCCGATCGACACGTTATCGCCCGGCATCACCATTTCGGTGCCTTCGGGAAGGATCACTTCGCCGGTCACGTCGGTGGTGCGGAAGTAGAACTGCGGGCGGTAGTTGGCGAAGAACGGCGTGTGACGGCCGCCTTCGTCCTTCGACAGCACGTAGACTTCGGCGCTGAACTCGGTGTGCGGCTTGACCGAACCGGGCTTGCAGAGGACCTGGCCACGCTCGACCGCTTCACGGGCGACGCCGCGGATCAGGGCACCGATGTTGTCGCCAGCTTCGCCGCGATCAAGCAGCTTGCGGAACATCTCGACGCCGGTGACGACGGTCTTCTGGGTGTCCTTGATGCCGACGATTTCGACTTCGTCGCCAACGTTCACGATACCCGATTCGACGCGACCGGTGACCACGGTGCCACGACCCGAGATCGAGAACACGTCTTCGATCGGCATCAGGAACGGCTTGTCGACCGGACGTTCCGGCTGCGGGATGTGGGCGTCAACGGCCTTCATCAGCTCGATGATCGAGTCCTTGCCGATGTTGTCGTCGCGACCTTCAAGAGCGGCCAGAGCCGAACCCTTGACGATCGGAATGTTGTCGCCATCGAAGTCGTAGTCGCTGAGCAGTTCGCGGATTTCCATTTCGACGAGCTCGATCAGCTCTTCGTCGTCGACCTGGTCGACCTTGTTCAGGTACACGACCAGCGCCGGCACGCCGACCTGACGCGACAGCAGGATGTGCTCGCGGGTCTGCGGCATCGGGCCGTCGGCAGCGTTCACGACCAGGATCGCGCCGTCCATCTGGGCGGCACCGGTGATCATGTTCTTGACGTAGTCAGCGTGACCCGGGCAGTCGACGTGGGCGTAGTGGCGCGCTTCGGTTTCGTACTCGACGTGTGCGGTCGAGATGGTGATGCCGCGCTCGCGCTCTTCCGGAGCCTTGTCGATGTTGGCGAAATCAACGGCCGAACCGCCGTAGGTTTCAGCCATCACCTTGGTGATCGCCGCGGTCAGCGTGGTCTTGCCGTGGTCAACGTGACCGATGGTGCCGACGTTGCAGTGCGGCTTGTTCCGCTCGAATTTTTCCTTAGCCATTTTTCAAATAACCTCTGCTTGAAAATTGAATCTGTGCGGGAGAGGTGCGGCACCCGCCGAAACAGGCGCCGCCCCTAGACGTATCGCTCGCCTTAGGCAAGCTTCTCCTTGACTTCGGCCGCGACGTTTGCCGGGACTTCGTCGTAATGGCTGAACTGCATCGTGTACTGGGCGCGGCCCTGGGTGAACGAGCGCAGTTCGTTGACGTAGCCGAACATGTTGGCGAGCGGCACCATGGCCTCGACGGCCTGGGCGTTACCGCGCGTGTCGGTGCCCTGGATCTGGCCGCGACGGCTGTTGATGTCGCCGATGACGTCGCCGAGATAATCCTCGGGGGTCACCACTTCGACCTTCATGATCGGCTCAAGCAGCTTGATGCCTGATTTCTCGGCCACTTCGCGCATCGCTCCGCGACCGGCGATTTCGAACGCAATCGCGCTCGAGTCGACGTCATGGTAGGCACCGTCATATAGTTCCACGGTGAAGTCGATGATCGGGAAGCCGACGAGATAGCCGCTTTCGGCCTGCTCGCGGAAACCCTTTTCGATCGCCGGGATGTACTCCTTGGGGATGTTGCCGCCCTTGATGTTGTCTTCGAAGACGAAGCCCTGGCCACGCTCGCCCGGGGCGACCTTGACCTTGACGCGGCCGAACTGGCCCGAGCCGCCCGACTGCTTCTTGTGGGTGTAATCGACTTCGACCGGACGCGCGAGATACTCGCGGTAGGCCACCTGCGGCGCACCGACGTTGGCTTCGACCTTGAACTCGCGCTTCATGCGATCGACGAGGATGTCGAGGTGCAGTTCGCCCATGCCCTTGATGATCGTCTGGCCCGATTCGTGGTCGGTCGAAACGCGGAACGAGGGATCCTCGGCAGCCAAGCGGTTGAGCGCAACGCCCATCTTTTCCTGGTCGGCCTTGGTCTTCGGTTCCACCGACAGTTCGATCACCGGCTCGGGGAATTCCATCCGCTCGAGAATGATCGGCTTGGCCGGATCGCACAGGGTGTCACCGGTGGTGGTGTCCTTCATGCCTGCCAGCGCGACGATGTCGCCGGCGAATGCCTCTTCGATGTCCTCGCGGTTGTTCGAGTGCATCAGCAGCATGCGGCCGATCTTTTCCTTCTTGTCCTTCACCGAGTTCAGGACCTGGCCCTTGGTGAGCTTGCCCGAATAGATGCGGGTGAAGGTCAGCGAGCCGACGAAGGGATCGTTCATGATCTTGAACGCCAGCGCCGAGAACGGGGCATCGTCGCTCGAGGGGCGCTCGGCTTCCTCGTCGCTGTCGGGCAGAACGCCCTTGATCGCCGGCACGTCGAGCGGGCTCGGCATGTAGTCGACAACGGCGTCGAGCAGCGGCTGGACACCCTTGTTCTTGAACGCCGAACCGCACACCACGGGCACGAAGTCGCGCGCCATGGTGCCCTTGCGGATCAGCTTCTTGAGCGTCGCCGCGTCAGGCTCGTTGCCTTCGAGGTACTGTTCCATCACGTCGTCGTCCTGCTCGACGGCAGTTTCGACCAGCTTTTCGCGATATTCGGCAGCCTTCTCGGCGAGGTCGGCGGGAATGTCGATGAACTCGTACTTCGCGCCCAGGTCTTCGGCCTGCCACACGATGCCGCGCATGTTGACGAGGTCGACCACGCCCTTGAGGTCGCTTTCAGCGCCGATCGGGAGATAGAGCACCAGCGGCACCGCGCCGAGGCGGTCGATGATCGACTGGACGCAGTAGTAGAAGTCGGCTCCGGTGCGATCCAGTTTATTAATGAAGCACATCCGCGGAACGCCGTACTTGTCGGCCTGGCGCCACACGGTTTCGGACTGCGGTTCGACGCCGGCGACGCCGTCAAACACGGCGACGGCACCGTCGAGCACGCGCAGCGAGCGTTCGACTTCGATGGTGAAGTCGACGTGGCCGGGGGTGTCGATGATGTTGATGCGGTGCTTGGGCTGGTTCGCACGCAGGTCTTCCGGGTTCGAGCGGGGATCCATGGTCGGATCCTCGGCGGTCCAGAAGGTCGTGGTCGCGGCGGAAGTGATTGTAATCCCTCGCTCCTGCTCCTGCTCCATCCAGTCCATGGTGGCGGCGCCGTCATGGACTTCGCCGATCTTGTAGGACTTGCCGGTGTAGTAGAGGATGCGTTCGGTGGTGGTGGTCTTGCCGGCATCGATGTGGGCCATGATGCCGATATTGCGGTAACGCTCCAGCGGATACTCGCGGGCCATGTGGAATTCCTCGAATGTGGGGGCGGACTGGGTTGCGCCCCATATAGTGACGAGTGTGACTACTTAAAGTCTGCCCCAGCCCCGTTCATACTTCGACAAGCTCAGCACGAACGGGGAGTTGCACACCCTTACCAGCGATAATGCGAGAAGGCGCGGTTGGCTTCGGCCATCCGGTGCGTGTCTTCGCGCTTCTTGACCGCGTTGCCGCGGTTGTTGGCCGCATCCATGAGCTCGCCCGAGAGGCGGGCCGCCATGGTGGTTTCCGAGCGCGCACGGGCGGCGGTGATCATCCAGCGGATGGCCAGCGCCTGGGCACGCTCGGGACGGACCTCGACCGGTACCTGGTAGGTCGCACCGCCGACGCGGCGGCTGCGCACCTCGACCTGCGGCTTGATGTTGTCGAGCGCGGTGTGGAACAGCTCGATCGGGTTCGCCTTGGCCTTGGCTTCGACCGTGTCGAGCGCGGTGTAGACGATCCCTTCGGCGACGGCTTTCTTGCCGTCGAGCATCAGGTTGTTCATGAACTTCGACAGGACCTGATCACCGAACTTGGGATCAGGCAGGATTTCCCGCTTCTCGGGACGACGACGACGTGACATTCTTAAAACTCCAGACTCGGGAGCGTAGCGACCTCTTGAAACGTCATCCCCGCAAAAGCTGGGATCGTTGGCCACTGGCGCTCGGTCTCAAAAACTTCCCATCCGGCGTTCGACCTGGGGGCACGCGGTCCCAGCTTTCGCTGGGATGACGGGTGCTGCAAGGCGAGGCCGGCGCGAAATCACTTCGGACGCTTGGCGCCGTACTTCGAGCGGCTCTGCTTGCGGTCCTTGACGCCCTGGGTGTCGAGCACGCCGCGCAGGACGTGGTAACGCACGCCCGGCAAGTCGCGCACACGGCCGCCGCGGATCAGCACGACGCTGTGTTCCTGCAGGTTGTGGCCTTCGCCCGGGATGTAGGAGATGACTTCGCGCTGGTTGGTCAGGCGCACCTTGGCGACCTTGCGCAGAGCGGAGTTCGGCTTCTTCGGCGTCGTGGTGTAGACGCGGGTGCAGACGCCGCGCTTCTGCGGGTTCTGCTCCATCGCAGGGACCTTGGACTTGGCCTTCTGCGGAACGCGGCCCTTGCGGACCAGCTGGTTGATCGTCGGCATGAGTTCTCTCTTCACCGTGTTGTGGCGGCGACTAGCGGCAGAAGGGAGGAGAGAAGAAGTTCGCCGTCGGCCCAGCGCCTGTCCCTGCGAAGGCAGGGAAAAGCTGGGACCGCTCTCCGCAAGCGCGGTGCTTGCGGCACGAGATCCCGGCTTTCGCCGGGATGACGCCAAACTGAATCACTCCACCCAACCGCCACACGGCCACCGGGTTACTTTGACGGCTGCCCCAAAGTTTCACCCCAATCCGTCATCCCAGCGAAAGCTGGGATCGCTCACGGACCAGGTCGAACCCCAATAGAAAAGAGCCACGCCGCAACAGCGACTGGCCCCCGGGACTGACCGGCAATGTTCAGCTCTATTGACCGACGAAGACACAAGGCCTGCCCCGGTTGGCGGCGCCCTTAGTGGAGAATCGGCGCGCGGTCAAGCATTCCAACAGACCTCAAGGCCCGCCACGAACGACACACTTGGCCGGGTGGCGGAGCACGGTCGGCGACCAGCCGACCGCAAGCCCGACCGGGCGCCCGCAGCGATTGGGCCGCAGGCCCCTTGAGCGAGGAAATCGCACGCCGGAGGGCGTGCGGAACACAAAAACTCAAGCCAAAAGCGCAACGCCTTCTGGCAAACTCCATGCTATACCCCACCCCACAGTATGATCGCGAGCACCCCGCCCCTCCCCCCGGTCATCCACACCGCGCTGGCGGACGGGCAGCCGGTGTGCCTGCGCCGGATCACGCCGGAGGACGGGGCGCTGATGCGCGAGGGGATTGCGCAGATGTCGCCCCAGTCGCGCTATCTGCGGTTCTTCAGCGGCATGAAGACCCCGCCCGACTGGGTGATCGAGCGGCTGCTCGACGTCGACGGCGACACGCACCTCGCCTGGGGGGCCATCGCCAGCGACCACGCGGCGGGGGAGCGGCCCCGCTGCCAGGGCCAGGCGATCGGCGCGGTCCACGCCTTCCGCACCGAGGACGACCCGGAATGCGCCGAGTTCAGCGTCGCCGTGCTCGACGCCTGGCACCACAAGGGCGTGGGTCGCCTGCTCACCGCCACCCTGCTGCTGGAGGCGCAGGCCGAGGGCATCGCCGAATTCCACGTCGACACGCTGAGCGAAAACCGCACCGCCATCGCCTTCGCGCAAGGCCTGGGCGCCCGCCCGACCGGCGGCGACGGCCTGACGCGGAGCTTCACGCTGGAGGTGGAGGAAGCCCTGCGGCGGCTGCGGGAGGAGTGCGACCCGGAGGGGTTGCGGGATGTGTTTGGGGGGTGAGGGTCGGACAACCCAACATTTTCGCATTACATTTTCATAGATTGCATTTGTGGAAAGTTTATGCAATAAGGGGCCATGAGCAATGTCATACCGATGCCCGGCTCCACCGGACGAAAAACTCCTGCAGACCTATTTTTGAGGGTAGGAGAAGCAAACCACGCGCAGGTAGCGCAGCTGTATGCTGAAGGTGCGCTCCCAATAGCTAGAGCTGTGTTTGATGCTTCTAGGCTGCGTCACCAAGTTGAATTTGCGAAAACACTACGCGACGATAACGTAGAGCTTACACTTGATACGAAAACTGGAGAATTGGGCGCAGTAGGCAAATTTGAAGGCTGGGCATCTAGGACGCCTTGGGCGAAGGGTCATTTGATGAAACCCTCTGATTTCACATCTGATTTCTCGAGGCAATTCGTGCGTCAAATAGCTGAGGAAGCTATAGAGAATGGCTTCGATAGGGTTCTCTCGCCTTCTCACTATCTTAAAGCTGGGGTTCTCGATCCCTGGCTTCAGACCGATGTAATGCTTTGCTCGATGTTGCGCCAAGAGCTTGATATTGCTGGAGGACAACACGTAGCGATCGACTATCTTTTGATCATCGACCAAACGAAGTTGCGGGATGAAGCCGTTCGCGAGGCTCTCATTTCTCACATCGCAGAGCTTCCCTTTGATAACATTCACATTCGCTTATCCGGATTCGGAACCGACGCAACACCAACTGCTGTTCGAGCTTTGATTGGGGTCCTAGATCGTTTCCATAACTTTGGACATCCGGTCATACTCGATCATGTTGGTGGCATGGTTAGCAGGGCGCTCCTCGCCTTCGGCTCGGTCAGCGGAATCGCACATGGAGTTGATGAGCACTCGCGTTTCGATGGAGGTGCATGGCTCCGCGCAAAAAGTGACGACGATGGAGAGAAACGCGGCGGAAACACAAAGCGGGTCTACATTTCTGATCTAGACCGATCGTTCACAGTACCAGAACTCACAGCATTGGCGAAAGCAAAGGGTGGAAGAAGTTTGATCGTATGCCGAGACCCGAACTGCTGTCGTGATCTCAATGCTATGATTGCAAATTCTCGGAGGCATTCAATTAGACAGGAACTGAAGAAGTTAGACGCAATTAATTCAATTCCAGATCTGATGCGCCCTCAAGCTTTTATTGAAGGTGAGCTTGCTGACTTGGATCGACATGCCCGTCAGGTAAAAGGCCTAAACCCCGTGGTCGACCACCTAAAGCCGAGGAAGGATCAAACTCTTGAGCAAGCACACGAGTCACTCGTGGCACGTCTAGAAAAGCACTCAGAGAAATTGGAAAAGATGCGCTCTACATTAGAAAATCTAAACAAGGTCCGTGGACTTGTGGTTGCCCGTGCCCCAGAGGCGGCATTTACCAAGAGAATCAGCCGCGGGGGGCGATGAAAATGGCATCAACTTTCGCGAACTTTATAGATAACCTCCAAGAACATGGGGGGCTAAAAGGCGTTGATATTGCAAATTTTACTGATGTATCTTCTGCAACTGTCCATCGCTGGAAATCAGGAGATTATTCTCCTCAGCCTAAAACTCAACTTCTCTTGGCGACTCTTCATTATATCGTCGGTCGTTTGGATCAGTATTACAACCCCTCGGAAGTTCGTATCTGGCTTTATCAGCCTCATCCACAACTCGAAGATCGGCGTGCTATTGACGTCATTGTTCATGGTGATCCAAAAGAGGTAATTGCGATTATTGATCGAATGGATTCTGAGGCGTATCTTTGAGAAGTCCTAGAGATAAAGACGTTCTTGACTTCATCGAAAGTTTCGAACCGACAAAGTTTCGAGGGAGACTTTGGCGCGTGGTGCGCTCACAGTATGACCCACTTCGCCCAAGCAGGTCCGGCGGACGCTGGGATGACGGCTCTTTCGACGTACTATACACCTCTAACTCGAAAGATGGAGCTCTAGCAGAGTCTTGGTTTCATAGCACGGCCGGACAGCCAATTCCCCCAACGAAGGGCTTGTCGAGGGAACTCCACGAAATTGACGCGAGCCTCACAAACGTGTTGAGCCTCAGTTTGGACGATCTCGAAAGGGCGGGTATCGATCGCGAGGTCTATGGGAGGCTTTCGTATGTGCGAAAGAATGCAGAGTATCCGACTACGCAAATTATTGGGGAAGCTGCTTTTTTCTTTGGGTTTGAGGCAATTATCGTACCAAACGCACGTTGGCCCGCCACCAATACGGTCATATTAACTGAGAACATCAGACCTGGCCAAATAGAGGTTGTTCGTACCGACACAATCAACCTCGTCGATTGGAAGCAATCTGTCAGACAGACTGGAAAATAGTTTTCCTACACCCCAAAAATCTGCAATCTCCCCGCGGGCCATGCCCGACGACACCAAACCCCTCTGCCTCCGCCAGACCCCCCGCCAGGCCACCTCCGCCGTCGCCCATGTCGCGCCGCCGCCGGACGACTCCGATCCGCTGCTCGCCTTTACCCCCGTCCCGCACAAGCAGGCGCGGCGCAACTCGATCACGGCGGCGAGGCAGCGCGCCTTTATCGCGCATCTCGCCGCCACCGGCATCGTCACCCAGGCCGCGCGGCATATCGGCAAGTCGATGGAGGCGCTCTACAAGCTGCGCCAGCGGCCCGGGGCCGAGGGGTTCTGCGCCGCGTGGGATGCCGCGCTCGAGCGCGGGGTGCAGCGGCTGGAGGACGGTGCGCTCGCCCGCGCGATCGAGGGCGTGCCCGTATGGAAGACCGACCGCGACGGCGGCATCGTCACCTATGGCATGAAGCACAACGAGGCGCTGGTGATGTTCTTCCTGCGCAACCGCCGGCCCGAACGCTATTCCGAGCATATTCGCCCCGGCCACCCGGTCTACGAACGCATCCGCGCCGAGGTGCTCGCCTCGGTCCGCCCGGTCCGCGGCGGCGCGGTGGAGGAGGGGGCCGACACCCGCGAATGCACCCTCTCCCGCCACTTCGCCGACCGGCTGGCGCAAGCGGGCGAGGCGGTGAGCGATGACTACGGGGCTGGAGGTTAGGGGTTTCTCGCAGAGGGCGCAGAGGAAAGGGAGACGGGGAGAAGGTGTGCCTGCCCTCAATCTTGCGTCGCCCCGGCAAAGGCCGGGGCCCAGCTGACGCTGCGAATGCTCGATGCCGTATCTGGATCCCGGCCTGCGCCGGGATGACGAATAAGGAAATAGCCAGGGTTTTCGTAACGATCGGCGTGCGACCAGCAAGCCGCAAGCCCGACCGGGCGCCCGCAGCGACGCGACCTTCAGGTCGTGTGAGCGAGGATATCGCACGGCGGAGGCCGTGCGAAAATCAGCTTTCCGTCAGGAAAGCGACAAGACTCTTCACCTTCTTCTGGCGCCATTGCGGCAGCGGGGCGACCAGCCAGTAGGCGCGGCGGCCTTCGTCGGGGCCTTCCAGCACCCTGGCCTTGCCCGCGGTGACGCTATCCTCGACCAGCAGCCAGGGCAGCACCGCCTTGCCCAGCCCGGCGACCGCGCTGCTCAGCGCTTGCCCGGCGTTGCTGACGGCGACGGTCGGCTCGGCCCCTTCGGGCAGCGGGGCGCCCGGCCAGTCGATCCATTCCTCGCCCTCGTAATGCGGCGCGGCGATAACCACGCGGCGCGCGGGGGCGAGTTCGACGCCCTCCAGCTCGCCCGGGCCGTCGACCAGGCGGATGGCGACGTCGAGATTGGCTTCGGTGAAGTCGGCGTGCTCGTTCTCGACCAGGGCGTAGCGGATGCCGGGGTTGGCCGCGCGATAGGCGGCGAGGCGCGGGGCGAGCCACTGGGCGTAGAATTCGCGCGGGGCGGCGATGGTGTAGCGGTCGCTGGCCTGCCCGGCCTGCATGTTCTGGACCGATTCCTCGAATTTGAGGAAGCCTTCGCGCAAGGGCTCGAGCCCGGCCGCGCCTTCCTCGGTCAGTTCCAGCCCCTTGGAGGTGCGGCGGAACAGCACGGTGCCGAGGTGATCCTCGAGCGCGCGGATCTGCTGGCCGACGGCCGCCGGGGTCACCGCCAGCTCGTCCGCCGCGCGGGTAAAGCTGAGGTGGCGCGCCGCCGCGTCGTAGACGCGCAGGGCATTCAAGGGGAGGTGGGTCCGCTTCATCGTGCGGCGGGATTTAGTGGCGAGTCGGGGTTACCGCAACTGCGAAGAATCCCCGCGAGTTAGCGCTCGGCAGTGGCAGGCGCGGCGAGCGGGAAGAACGGGATGCGCACTTCCAGCGCGGTGCCGTCCTCGCGGTGGAAGGTGTAGAACCCCTCCATCGAGCCGAACGGCGTCGCCAGCGGGCAGCCGCTGACGTAATCGTGGCTGCGGCCCGGGGCGAGCACCGGCTGTTCGCCCACCACGCCCTCGCCATCGACGTGGCTCACCATCTCGTGCCCGTCGGTGATGCGCCAGTGGCGGCTGATCAGCTGGACCCGCTCGTGCGAGTGGTTCTCGATCCGGATGTGATAGACCCAGAACCACTTGCCCTGCGCCGGCCGGCTCTGTTCCGGCAGGAAGTTGACCGCGACGCGGACGGTGATCCCTTCGGTGGTGGCGGCGTGCTGGAACAGTTCTTTCATGGCGAGTCGAAGGTTAACCTACCCAGCGCCGCCCGCAAGTGGGCTTTGGTCTATTTATCCACCTGTTGCCGAAAGGTCAGCCTCTGCGGGCGGGGCATCGGCCGGGTTGTGCCTGTGCAGGAACGCCAGCAGGGTTTCGTAGAACTTCAGCTCGTTCTCTTCCTTGACCAGGCTGTGGCCGTCCTCGAGCTTGAGCGTTTCCATGGACTTGCCGGCCTTCTCGGCGGCGGCAACGAGCTTCTCGAACTGCGCGAACGGGACCCGGCGATCCTCGGTGCCGTGGACCAGCAGCACCGGCCGCTCCAGCCTGGCGATCTGGTCGACCGGGGAAAGCTCGGTCAGGTCGGTGCCCTTCTCACCTGTCACCTTGGCTTTCCACACCCGCCGGTAATAGCTGCGGCCGAGATAGTTGCGATCGTAGCGGAGCATGTCCCGCCAGTCGGTCACACCGGCGAAGCTGGCGGCGCAGCGGTAGCGTTCGGGATTGCGCAGCGCACCCCACAGCGCGGCATATCCGCCATAGCTGGCCCCGACGATGCAGACCCGCGCCGGATCGGCATAGCCGGCGGCGACCGCCCAATCGAGCGCATCGTCGAGATCGTCCTGCATCCGGCGACCGATCTGTCCGTCGCCCAGTTCCTCGAAGGCGCTGCCATACCCGCCCGAGCCGCGGAAATTGACCTGCAACACGGCATAGCCGCGGCTGGCGAACAGCTGCACCCAATCGTCATAGACCATGGCATCGCGAACCCCGTAGGGTCCCCCGTGCGGATAGACGATCAGCGGCAGCCCCCTGGCCGCACGGTCGCGCGGGAGGGTCAGGTAGCCATGCATGGCATGGCCGTCGCGGCTTTCGAAGCTGAATGGCTGCGGCTCCGACATGGCCCTGAAATCGATGTCCGGACGCAGATTGGCATAGAGGTCGAGCCGCTTCTGCCCCGGCGTATAGACGTAGAGCGCGCCCGGATCCGCCGCGCTGCCATGCTGCACCAGCATCCGGCTCCGGTCGTCCGACACCGAGAAGATCTTGACCTGTCCGCCGCCCAGCACTTGCTCGAGGTTGCGCTGGTGGCGCGCCATTTCGGGGTCGAGCCAATGCGTGCGCGGGGTATCGTCGGTATATTCCACCCCGATCGCTCCACGGCCGGACGCGGAGATGACCGTATCGAGGCTCCAGTCGGGATGCTCGTAGATCACATCGACCAGCTCGCCGGTGGTGTAATCGACTTGCTGCAGCACCTGGCGGCCATCCTCGCCTTCGATCATGGCGAAGCCGATATCGCTGCCGGCAGTCAGCGCCAGGTTCCCCCAGTTTTCGAGCTTGTCGGCTTCTTTCTTCTTGATCTTGCTGATGCGGCGGAAAGCCTCGTCAGGGCCGGACCGATAGTGGATGATGGTGGCCCCGCCGCTGGTGAAGTCCATCCCCAGGCGGACCACGCCGGCATCGTCCGCCCACCATTCCTCGATCCCCTTCTGGCGCGGTTGCACCTTGACCGCAGCCTTCTCGCCCGATCCGTCGAGCGGGAAGCGCCAGACATCGGGGACGTTGTAGATGTCCTTGCTCGCCGACAGGATGACGAAGTTGCCGGCGCTATCGGTGTGCAGCACATCGTCGCCTTCGGGGCCCTGGTCCTCGAAACCGATATACCGCATCGCCCGGTCGTTGATGTCGTAGAGCATCAGCCGCGAGTAATAGCCGTACCAGCGATTGGTGATGGCGAAGCCACCGACAGAGATCAGGATCCGGTCAGGCCCGGCCCAGCGGTACCAGTTGACATCATCGGTGCTGTCCAGGCTGATCGAGCGAAGCGGCCGGAGCGTATCTGCGTCGATGATCGCGAGCAGCGGCTTGTCCTCGACGATCGTGCGGAAGGCGAATTTCGACCCGTCGGGCGACAGTTTCGCCCCGCCCAGATTGCTGCGCGACGCAAAGGCCGAGGGCGGGATGGTCCGCGGATCAGGCGGCGGCGGATCGGCCTCGACATCCGGAGCGACCTCGACATCCGGAGCGGCCTGGACATCGGGAACGGAAGCTCCCGCAGGAGCGACCGTATCCTGCGCGGCCACAGGCATTGTGGCGACCAATCCTGTCAGTGTGACCGGCAACACTTTGCCGCAAACGCGCAGCACCTGGCGCGCTACCGCATCGACGTATCCGGAATTCATTACAGCCCCCGACCCAAGCAATGGCAGACATGCTAACGCCCCGCATCTGGCGTTCAAGTGGGTATTTGAAGAAAATGACAGCTTGTCATCGACTATGGTTGATCGGTTCTTAAATTCCGATTGCCGTTTTCTTAACCACCAAATTGTAAAACGGCGCCACATTCGGGCAATTCTGGAGGATGGGCATGGCCTTTTTCGGCATGCTTCGGCGTCTTCGCAAAGACGCAACCGCCAACATGATGGCGATCGGTGCTGCGGCCATCATTCCCCTGATCGGGGTGGTCGGCGGCGGCGTCGATGCGAGCCGCATGTACCTGGTCCAGTCGCGCCTGCAGCAGTCCTGCGACGCCGCCACGCTGGCCGCGCGCAAGAAACTCGCCGGCGGGGTCATCACCGATGGCGTGATCCCTTCCGCTATCGAAACCCAGGCCGACAATTTCTTTGCCGCCAACTTCCCCGCCGGCCAGTATGGCACGACCGATGTGGAGTACGAGCTGACCGCCGGCGGCGAAACCCAGATGAACGGTGCCGCGTCCGCCAAGGTCCCGGCCACGCTGATGAAGGTGTTCGGTTACAGTTCGCTCGACATCGCGGTAACCTGCAGCGCCGACCTCAACCTGCCCAACATCGACGTCGCGCTGGTGCTCGATAACTCGGGCTCGATGCGCAACAGCCGCATTGCCGGTCTCAAGACCGCGGTGGAATCGTTCTATGACGAGGTGATGGCGGCCAAGGATGACGGGGCCCGCGTGCGCATAGCGCTGGTGCCCTATTCCAACACCGTCAATGTCGGCTCGCTGCTGATGGCCGCAGACACCGATTTCATCAAGGACAGCCATACCTACCAGTCGCGCGAGGCGCAGACGACCGATCTTGGCAACAGCACCGAATTGCTTCCGCGCAGCTCGACCCAGCTCGGCTCGACCAACAGCTCGCATTACCACTGGAATGCCAACGCAGCGGTCCACCGGCGCGACTGTCTGGCCTATAACGGCACCTACACGGTCGGCAACGAGACTTGGACCATCACCAATGCGACCTGGGTGCCGGCCTATTGGGCCGACTGGCCGAACAATCAAAAAGCCGCCTGCAGCGCCAGCATCCACAAAGAAAGCTTCACCTACGTCTACAAGCCGATCGTGTTCGACACGTCCGACTTCAAGGCCGGCAACACCGTGTCAACCGCCACCGGCACGCGCGGAGCCAGTGTCTCCAGCAGCTGGGCCGGGTGCATCGAAGAACGCAAGACGGTCCAGATCAGCGACTATTCCAGCATCCCGTCAGAGGCCTATGATCTCGACATCGACATGGTGCCCGACAGCAGCGATCCGGACACGCAATGGGCGCCGTTCTGGCCGGACGTGACCTTCGACCGCGCGGTGCCGGCCAATGTCACCACGACCAGCGAGTATCCCAACAACTATCACTACGACTGCCCGGCGCAGTCCTACAGGTTGCAGGAATGGCCGCTGGACGGGGCCGACCGCAACGCCGCCTTCGAGAATGCCGTCGATGCCATGGTCGCCAGCGGCTACACCATGCACGACATCGGCCTGATCTGGGGGGCGCGGCTGCTCTCGCCCGATGGCATCTTTGCCGGCGACAATGCCACCGCGCCCAACGGCGACACCATCTCGCGCCACCTGATCTTCATGACCGACGGCCTGATGGAGCCGGGGCCGAGCGCCTACCACGCTTATGGCGACTATGACATGGAAGGCCGCCTCGCCGGTTTCGCTGCCGACGGGACCTGGGCGACCACCGATATCGCGGTCCACCACAACGGCCGCATGGCGCTGCTGTGCGAGGCGATCAAGAACAAGAATATCACCATCTGGACGGTCGCCTTCGGTCTGCCGCATACGACCTATACCCAGAATTGCGCCACCGGCGGGGCGACCCGCGCCTTCACGGCGGCCAACAATGCGCAGCTCAACAACGCCTTCAAGCAGATCGCCGCGTCGATCGCCGAACTGCGGCTGGTCAACTGATGCGCAGCGGGCTCGCTTTCCTGCGCGCGATTGCGCGTGACAACCGCGGTGTCACGGTGATCGAATTCGCCTTCGCCATGCCGGTGATGGCGCTGATGCTGATGGCGCTGTTCGATCTCGGGTTCCAGGTCTACGCGCAGTCGGTCCTGCAAGGCGCGGTGCAACAGGCCGCGCGCGCCTCGACGCTGGAGAGCGGGGGGATCAACAGTCCGACACTCGATGCCTCGGTCACCCGCAATTTCCGCGATGTCATCCCGGCGGCGCAGGTCGCTTTCAGCCGCCGGAACTACAGCAATTTCGAGGATGTCGGCCTGCCGGAGGATTTCGACGACACCAACGGCGACACCTTCTGCAACAATGGCGAAGCCTTCGAGGACATCAACGGCAATGGCGTGTGGGACGAAGACCGTGGCAGCGACGGTGTCGGCGGTGCGCGCGATGCGGTGCTGTACAGCGTCACCGCCACCTATCCGCGGGTGTTCCCGTTCCACAATTTCGTCGGCCTGTCGGAGCAGGTCTCGGTCGACGGCTCGACCGTGCTGCGCAACCAGCCCTATGACGAGCAGGCGACCCGCACGCCGGTGACGGGGGCCTGCACATGACCATCCGCCCTGCCCTGCTTCAATGCCGCCGACTGCTGCGCGCGCTGCGCGACACGCGCGGGGTGGCGATGGTGGAGTTTGCCTTCATCGCACCTCTGATCCTGTTCATGGGCGTGGTCGGCATCGAAATGGCCAACTACGCCGTGACCTCGCTGCGCATCAGCCAGGCTGCGATGCATATCGCCGACAACGGCTCACGCATCGGCGAGCGCGGCACACTGAGCGCCCAGCGCATCTATGAAAGCGACATCAACGACCTGTTTATCGGGGTACGGTTGCAGGCGGGGGAGTCGATCGACCTTTATGAAACCGGTCGCGTCATCGTCAGCAGTCTCGAGCGCAATGCCGACGGCGGGCAGTGGATCCACTGGCAGCGCTGCATGGGCAAGCTGGAAGTAGACTCCAGCGACGGGCCGGAAGGAACCGGCGAGACGGGGACGGACTTTGCCGGCATGGGGGAGGACGGCGCGGAAGTGACCGCCGAGGCCGGCCAGGCGGTGATCTATGTCGAGCTGATCTACCAATACCGGCCGCTGATGGACAACGGCTTTACCCAGCCCTTCCTGCCGAGTGGCCCGATCCGCTCGACCGCCGCCTTCAATGTGCGCAACACGCGCGATTTGACCGGCATCTTCCAGCGCCCGAACCCGTCCGAAGTCGCAAGTTGCGACGAGTACGAGGAAATCTGAAGGATCGCGCCATGAGCCCCCGCATCGCCATCCTGTTCGTCTGTGCCGTGCTGCTGATCGTCGGCAACATGGTCGGCAAGGACGGCGACGTGTCGCGCATCGCCAAGGCCAATGGACAGGTCGATCCAGAGGCACTGGCGGAGGCGGCGGGCAACCCTGACGGCTTCGCCGATGACAGCGAGGTCGGGCCGCTGGCCGATCCCGACGAGCTGGACGAGAGCCTGCAGCAGGCCGAGCGGCTCGCGGCAATGCAAGAACAGCCCGAGATCGGCGAGTTCTCGCTGGCACAGGCCGAAGTCTCTGAAGCGACCCGGCTGGCCCGCAGCGATCGCGCCATCGGCCCGCTCAGCAAGGTCGCCTGGCTGCCGCTGCAGGATACCAGCGGCATGAAACCGGGCGAAGTGCGCACCGATTTCGACCCGCGCCTGCGCTAAGCCCCGCTTCTCAGCCCCGGCGTCCCTGCGCGTTTTCCGCGCGTTGCATGGTTACATTCCGGTAAACCGCGAATTCTCAAACGCCCTTAAGGTTTTTCCGGCGGATTCAGCCGAAATATACCAAACGGGGTACTGCCGGTCATGGGCAAGATCGCAGCACAATTCGGCAAGCTCAAAAACCGCCTGGCGGCCTTGCGCAAGGACGCGCGCGGCAATGTGCGGGTGGTGGAGTAAACCCGATGATCTGCTTCTTTTTCTCCCGCCTGTGGCGCGATTGCTCCGGCTACGGGGCGATGGAGCTTGCCCTTGCCACGCCCTTCCTGTTCCTGCTGAACCTGGGCATGGCCGATACCTCGATGCTGATCGGGACCAAGATCGACTGGTCGGGCCTCGCCAGCCTGTTCGGTTTCCAGGCCTTCGACAGCGCGGTGACCGTCGCGGGCGCCAGTGTTGAGCTGATCAGCTTCCCGGTCACGATCACCGAAAGCAAGACGGTGTATCAGCCGAGCTAGGCGAGCAGTTCCTCGACCTGGCCGAGCCGTTCCTTGCCGAAGAACATTTCCTCCCCGACATAGAAGGTCGGGATGCCGAAGGCCCCGCGCGCGACGGCGGCTTCGGTGTTGTCGATCAGCTGCTGCTTGATGGCCGGATCCTGCGTCGCGGCGAGCAGGGTTTGCGGGTCGAACCCTGCGGCAGCCAGCATCGCGCCAATGGCGGCCGGATCGTCGACCGGCATCCCCTCTTCCCAGATCGCCGGCAGCAGCGTCTCGACCAGGCGGATGCGGTCCTCGCCCTCGACCGCCAGCAGCATCCGTTGGAAGGTCACCGAATTGAACGGGAACTGCGGGTGGAGGCGGTATTTGCCGAAGCCGTGCTTCTCGATGAAGCGGCGCATCTCCAGCATCGAATATTCGACCTTGCCCTTCACATCGGCGTCGCGGATCATCGGCGGGGCATTGCCGGTAAGCTTGTGCATCCCGCCGAGGAACACCGGCGTCACCGCCAGTTCCGCCCCGTGCCGTGCGGTGATTTCTCGCAGCGGATACCAGGCGAGATAGCCATTGGGGCTGACGATATCGAAGATGAATTCGACGGTCTTGGTCACGGCGTCTCTCCCTGCCCCTGGGTTTTGCTGGAAACTTCCCTGCCGCGCAACGTTTCGGCTGGCATGACCGAACTTTTCCTCCCCGGAACGCTCGGCTGGCTCGATGCGATGATGCGGATCGGGGCGGCAACGCTCCTGCCGCTTGCCATCGGGCTGGAGCGGTTCGTGCACAAGAAGCCGATCGATTTCCGGCCTTTCGTCATCATTTCCGTGGCCGCCTGCGCACTGATCCTCGGCGCATTCGAGCTGATGTCAGAGGGACGCGACCCGGTCGATCCGACGCGGGTGATGGAGGGTGTCATCACAGGGATCGGCTTCATCGGCGCCGGGGCGATGTTCCGCCAGGGCAAGTTTGTCCAGGGGGCGGGATCGGCCGCCTCGATCTGGTGCGCCGGAGCGATAGGCCTGCTGTGCGGCATGGGCGAGGTGTGGCTGGCCGGCATCGTTGCCGCCATCGTTCTTGCGCTACTGCTCATCAGCGGACCATTCACCGGAAACTGGGACCCGGCGTCTGTCCAGTCCGAACGCGACAGCGAGGATGCGCTATAACCCTGCCGCCGCCAGCGCCTGGTCGAGGTCTTCCTTCAGATCCTCGATATCCTCCAGCCCGACATTGATCCTGAGCAAACCTTCGGTCACGCCCATTTCGTCGCGCGCCTCCTGCGTCATCCCCGCGTGGGTAGTGCTGGCGGGGTGACACATCAGGCTGCGCGAGTCGCCGATATTGTTGGAGATGTCGACCAGCTGCAGCGCATCGAGCACGGCGAAGGCCGTCGCCCGGTCGCCGACATCGAAGGCGAAGATCGGGCCGGTGGCCTTCATCTGCGCCAGCGCCATGGCATGGCGCGGGTGGCTGGGCAGGCCGGGGTGGAGCATTTTCGGAACGCGGCTCTCGATGAAGGCACCCAGCGCGACGGCACTTTCGCTCTGGCGCACGGCGCGCAGTTCAAGGGTTTCGAGGCCCTTGAGCACCACCCAGGCGTTGAAGGGCGAGATATTGGGCCCGGTGTTGCGCTGGAACGGCAGCAGCACTTCGTTGATCCATTGCTCGCTGCCGCAGACCGCCCCGGCCAGCACGCGGCCTTGGCCGTCCATCAGCTTGGTTGCGCTGTAAGCGACCACATCCGCGCCGAAATTGAGCGGGCGCTGCAGCGCGCTGGTGGCGAAGGCATTGTCCACCACGGTTGTGATGCCATGCGCCCTGGCGAGATCGCAGACGAACTTGAGGTCCACCACGTCGAGCGTCGGGTTGGCCGGCGTTTCGAAGAAGAACACCCTGGTGTTGGGCCTGATTGCGGCTTCCCACGCTGCGTTGTCGGTGGCGTCGATCACGCTGACTTCGATGCCGAAACGGGGGCACAGGTGGTCGAGCAGCCAGCGGCACGAACCGAAGGCCGCGCGCGCGCCCACAACATGGTCGCCCGCCGAAAGCTGGCACAGCAGGGCGGCGGTCATTGCCGCCATGCCGCTCGCCTGGGCGCGGCAGGCCTCGGCCCCCTCCATCAGCGCGATGCGTTCCTCCAGCATGGCGACAGTCGGGTTCTGCAGGCGCGAGTAGGTCATCCCGACAGCCTCGCCCGCGAAACGGTCGGCGACCGTCTGGGCATCGTCGTAGGTGAAGCCCGAGCTGAGGAACAAGGCCTCGCTCGTCTCGCCGTGTTCGCTGCGCCAGGTCCCGCCGCGCACGGCCTGCGTCGCCGGGCGCCAGCTGCGGGTGATCGAACGGTCCATGCCGGTGGTCTTTTTCATGGCAGAGCGCTTAGGCGAGGCGCGGCCACGGGCCAAGGGTTTACAGCGCATGGCCAGGCGCTAGGTTCAATCGAGTGGAGGGCGAAGCATGAATTCCAGATACTGGGCGGGCATCGTTGCATGTGGCCTGGCGGCGGCCACGACCGCTTGCGAGCACAATGGTGACGAGGCACCGGAGGTGGCCGTGACCACCCCAGAACACTGCGCCGCGCCGGTCGCGGGGTTCCCGGTCTTCTGGTGGAACAAGCCGTCGTTCAAGCCCGGGCAGGTGGTGGAACTGCGGCTGACGATCGTGCGGGGGCCGTCCGCCGAAAATGGCGATGCCGATTGTCTCGAAGGCATGGCTGTGGTTCCCGCCGGACCCGATCTCGCCCGAGGCAAGGACGGTGTCTGGCGGCTGACCATCCCTGACGATGTGGCCGACGGGGCCGAATATGTCGTCGAGGCAAGCTATGGCGACAGGAAAGTCGGCAGCCGCTTTGTCACTTTCCGCCCCGACGAGCAGCCGCTGGTGGGGCGGTGGAGCCAGAAGGCAGAGGAATGCGACGGCGCCGAACCGCTGCGCGAGCTGGAGTTTCGCGCCGACGGCAGTTTCTCGGCGACCTGGTACCCGTTCGAAACCTACCAGGACTATTGGGGGACCTACCGCTACGAGCCGGACAGCGGAACGCTGACGCTGGACATTACCGGCGGCAACGCCCTCCCCGGCGATGCGGCGAGCGGAACCATCGAGCTGGAAGGTGACAGCTTCGTCGCGGGCACCGCCAGCTTCGGTTCGCGGCCGCGCGGGATCTGCACAGCGCCCTTCACGAGGTAGAGCGAATTCTGGCAACGCTTCGGGGGCGGCACCTCGCCGGTACCGCCCCCTATGCTGAAAACTCGTTCAGACGCCCAACCGTGTTGGGCGATCCACCCGCTTACGGGCTGGTCGGATCGTCGTCGTCGGCAATGATGATGATGCCGGCGATGATGGCTGCCGCGGCAACCACGCCGATCAGGATGCCGCTATTGCCTTCAAGCTGGTTGGCACTTTCGACCGGGGCCGAAGCCCGCTGTGCGCTCAGGGACGAGGCCCCGAGAGGTGCGATCGCTGCGGCCATAGCTGCGAGGCCAAGGGCAAGGGATTTCAACTTCATACACTATTCTCCAGTTATTGCGGACTGAACCGAGGTGATTGCGGACCGCGTTTTGGCGAGGTGCGCAGCTGGCCCCCGCTCTTTTTAGCGGTCTATTGTCTGTCGCGTGTCGCGAATTGTATCAAAACGACGAAACGACGACATTGGGGGGCAGGCCGTGTCCGTTATGGGACAGGCCGTTTTAATTACACCTGGATATTGCCTTGCCATCGCCGCTTGCAGACCGGCCCCCAGGCTGTAAGTGCGAATCATCTATCTGGATTTCTCCGAAAGGCTGCTGCCGTGACCCTCGCCGACCTGACCCCGCACATGATCCTGTTCCTCGCCGGCGTGGTGGCAGTCACCATCGCCATCGTCACCATCGCGCTGGCGAAGGACAAGATCGGCAGCGCCGCGATTGCCGCCTCGCTCGCGGCCGGCTTTGCCGCGCTGACGGCGGTCACCGTCTGGAGCGAAGGGGTTTGGCTGGTGGTCGAGAACCACACGCTCAACCTGTGGGGCATCCAGGTGTGGTATGACCTGCTGTTGTCCGTCAGCATTGCGCTGTTCTTCATCCTGCCGCGCGCCCGGGCGGTGGGGATGAACGTGCTGCCGTGGATCCTGCTGGTTGCGCTCACCGCCTCGATCGGGCTGCTGGCGATGGCCGCCCGGCTGTTCTGGCTTGAGCGCGCTGGCGTGGGCGACAAGCCCCTCTCCTGACAGGCACAAAAGACGGGCGGAGCATGTCGCCAAGCCCCGCCCGCAGCGTGAAGTCGGCTGCGATCGGTCAGCCGCTGACCGGTTCGTTGTCGTCCTCGGTCAGCAAGAGCACCGCCATCCCTGCGCCGGCGAGGGCAATGATGACGAAGGCGGGGCTGGCACCGCCGCCAATTTCATTGCCCTCGGTCACAGGCGCGGCGTCGCGCTCGACCGCGTAGGCGGCAATCGGGAGGGTGGCGATACCGGTGGCCGCGACGGCCATGGTCATGCGTTTCAGAAGTTCCATCGGTTGGCTCCGTGTTCTGCTTTTTTGTCCAAACTTCTGATTCTACGGCCGAGGCGGATTTGCCGTTCCGGTTGCAGCGGCAAATTGCGGCGAGGCGAGCCCCTGGC
Organism: Erythrobacter sp. SDW2; assembly: GCF_021431965.1. NCBI lineage: Bacteria > Pseudomonadati > Pseudomonadota > Alphaproteobacteria > Sphingomonadales > Erythrobacteraceae > Erythrobacter > Erythrobacter sp. SDW2. The sequence goes on along the minus strand of NZ_CP090370.1, from coordinate 1,330,068 downwards.
GGGGCCGGTGCCATCCGGCGGCACGAGCGCTTGAAGTCGCTCGGCAAGCCAAGTATTCCGCCCCGCGATGCAGCCGCCGCCCGACCGATCCGCCGATCCCAAGCTCGCGGTGCTGGCGCTGTGCTGGCTGTTCCTGGCTCTGTGCCTTTTCCACATCCAGATCCCGTCGAAGCCCTTCTTCGACGAGGTGCATTACCTCCCCGCCGCGCGGGCACTGCTCGACGGCAGCGAGTGGCTCAATGCCGAGCATCCGCCGCTTGGCAAGATCATCCTTGCGGCCGGGATCGCGCTGTTCGGCGACAATCCGTTCGGCTGGCGGATCTTCCCGGCGATCTTTGCCACGCTCGCACTCTATGCCTTTACGCGGGCATTGTGGGAGGCGAGCCGGAGCCGCTTTGCCACGCTTGCCTATTGCTGGCTGCTGGGCACGGGCTTCTTCCTCATCATCCATGGCCGCATCGCCATGCTCGATATCTTCATGGTTGCCTTTGTCGCGCTGTCGCTGTGGCAATGTGCCCGCGCGGTTCGCGCGCCGGAGGAAGGCCGCCTGCGGCTGTTCCTCGCCGGGCTGGCGCTGGGCGCAGCGCTGGCGACCAAGTGGAACGCGATCCCGCTCGCCCCGCTGCCGGGTCTGGCCTTCCTCGCCGCCCGGCTCGGCGCCGGTCGCCGCCGCTTGCTGCTGAGCCGCCGTGGGGCACCCGTGCCGGGAGTCTCACTGCTTGAGGCGGCGTTTTGGCTCGGCGTATTGCCGTTGGCGGTTTACGCGCTCAGCTTCGCGCCCTCGCTGCTGGTTGAGAAGACCCCCTTCGGCGAGCGCGGATTGGTCGGCATCCAGCAGATGATGCTGGAGATGCAGGAAAGCGTGAAGCAGCCGCATCATTACCAGAGCAACTGGTGGCAGTGGGTCCTCAACCTGCGCGGCATCTGGTATCTCTACGAGGAGGTCGACGGTGCCTACCGGGGCGTACTGCTGATCGGCAATCCCTTCACCATGCTCGCGGGATTGCCGGCGCTGCTGTGGTGCGGCTGGGTCGCGGCGACGCAGCGGCGGCATGACGCGCTGGCGGTGGTGCTGCTGTTCGCCGCGAGCTTCGGCTTCTGGATCGTGGCGGCCAAGCCGATCCAGTTCTATTACCATTATTTCCTGCCGAGCTGCTTCCTGCTGGCGGCGCTGGCATTGGCACTCGACGCGCTGCGACAGCGCGGCTGGGGCATGGTCAGCTATGCCGCACTGGCGGCAAGCGCCGGCTTCTTCGTGTTCTTCTTCCCGGTGCTGACCGCGATGAAGTTGACCGCCTCGGGCAGTTTCATCACCTGGACCTGGATCGACGGCTGGCTCTAGTGTTCTTGGCTGACGCCATTCGGCACCGGCCCACTCCCCCACCCGACCACCCAAATCGTACCCGATACCTTGTTTGGGAGGTCGGGTGGGGGAGTGGGCCGGTGCCGCCATCACGATCGACATCGTCGATCGTCAGTAGCGCCCCCAGACGAACCTGCTCGACAGCGCGTAATTCCACACCGCACCGATCACGATCCCGGCCAGCGCTGCCAGCGCCCAGAACACGCCCGCACTCTTGAGCCAGGTCGCCAGCGCGACATTGGCGATCGCGCCGATCGAACAGGTCAGGCAGAAGCCGGCCCAGCCCGCCAGGACTTGCCCCGCGCCCTTCAGCCGCTGGTCGCGATAGGTCAGCCAGTTGTTGAGCCAGAAGTTGAACGTCATGGCGGCAAAGGTCGCCGCAGCCTGCGCCAGCGCAAAACCGCTGCCGAATGCGAGGAAGAGAACGCTCAAGACACCGAAATGCACCCCCACGCCCAGACCGCCGACAGTGGCGAACATGGCAAACCGGGTCGGGACCAGCTGGCCGAGATAGCGCTCGTAGAGCCCGACCATGAATTCGAACGCCACGGCCCGGTCGAGCTTGCTCTCGCCAGCGCGACGCTCGGCGAACTGCAGCGGCACCTCGGCCACCTTCAGCGGTGCGGGCGAGGCGGCGAGGATATCGAGCAGGATCTTGAAGCCGATCCCGGCAAGGCGCGGCGCGAGCGCACGGACCCGAGCCGCTTCGAGCATGAAATAGCCGCTCATCGGGTCGCTCAGCTCGACCCCGGTCAGCTTGCGGGCCAGCCGGTTGGCGAGCTGCGAGCCCTGCTCGCGCCTGGCATCGGCGAGCCCGGCCGCGCTGCCCCCTTCGGCAAAGCGGCTGGCGATGACCAGCTCGGCCTCCCCATCGCGCAGCTTGCCAAGCATGTGCGGCAGCAGCGCCGGATCATGCTGGTGGTCGGCATCCATCACTGCGACCACGGGCGCAGCGGTCGCGCAGGCCCCCTCGATCACGGCGCTGGCGAGACCGCGCCGCCCGATCCGCTGGATCACGCGGATACGCGGGTCGGTGCGTGCCAGCTCGCGCGCGACATCGGCGGTGCCGTCGGCGCTGTTGTCGTCGACGAAGATCGCTTCCCAGGCGAGGCCGGCCAGCGCAGCGTCGAGACGGGCCACCAGCGGCGCGATATTGTCACGCTCGTCGAGGGTCGGCAGGATGATGGCAAGATCGAGCATGCGCCCGCGCCTTTAGAGGCGGGCAAGCACCGCGTCACCCACTTCCTGCGTCGTCGCGGTCCCGCCGAGATCAGCGCCAAATATCGCGTCGCGCACGGTTGCGCCGACAGCCGTCTCGATGCGCGCCGCCGCCGCTTCCAGCGCAAAGCTGTGGCGCAGCATCATGGCGGCAGAGAGGATCGCCGCCAGCGGGTTGGCCTTGCCCTGCCCGGCGATATCCGGCGCGCTGCCGTGGATCGGCTCGTAGAGGCCGAAAGTGCCGTATGCGGTCTGCCGCTCGCCCAGCGAAGCACTCGGCAGCAAACCGATCGAGCCGACGCACATGCTGGCCTGGTCGGACAGGATATCACCGAACAAATTGCCAGTGACGATGACGTCGAACTGCCCCGGCGCGCGCACCAGCTGCATCGCGGCATTGTCGACATAGAGATGGTCGAGCGCGACGTCGGGATAGTCCGCCGCGACCTCGATCACCACGTCGCGCCACAGCTGGCTGGTTTCCAGCACATTGGCCTTGTCGACGCTGGTCAGCTTGCCCTTGCGGCCCTGCGCCGCGCGGAAAGCGGTGTGGGCGATGCGGCGCACTTCGGACTCGGTATAGGACATCATGTCCCACCCCTCGCGCTCCCCGCTGGCGGTGGTGCGCTGGCCCTTGTCGCCGAAATAGACATCGCCGTTGAGCTCGCGCACGATCAAGAGGTCGATCTGGCGAGCGACTTCGGGGCGGAGCGCGGAATGTTCCTCCAGACCGGGAAACAGCGTTGCGGGCCGCAGATTGGCGAACAGCCCGAGCTCGGCCCGCAGGCCCAGCACCGCCTGCTCGGGACGCAGCGCGCGTTCGAGATGGTCGCATGCGGGATCGCCGACCGCGCCGAACAGGATCGCATCCGCCTCGCGCGCGATGGTCAGGGTTTCCTGCGGCAACGGGTGGCCGTGGCGGCGATACGCGCCCGCCCCGACATCGCCTTCGAACAGCACCAGCCCCGGCAGGCCCAGCCCCTCGAGCACGCGGACCGCTTGTGCGGTCACTTCGGGGCCGATGCCGTCGCCGGGAAAAACCGCTATTTTCATGGGGGTAATGCCGTTCCTTCAGACCATCTTGCGCAAGCGCTCGAGCAGCAGCGTCCGCGCCGCGAGCGTGTCGCCGCGCCGGTCGGCTAGCAAATAGCGCTGCAGCGGGTCAGCCAGTTTTTCCATGGCCGACAAAACCTCGGGTAACTCGCCTGCCTCGGGCTTGGCCCCGCCATAGCCCAGTTCGCGCAGCAGCAGCGCCTCGTAAGCCAGCATCGCCGGGGCCCAGCCGCGCGCCGAGGGGGCCTGGCACACCGCGCGAAGAAGCGCTTCCAGAGCGCTGAAAAGACTGGGATAGGGATTGCGTTCGGGCAACGCGCTGGCGGTCAGCGCGGTGGCCCACTGGATCGCCGCGGCGGGCAGCGGCTCGCCCAGCCACGGCCCGCGGCTCTCGACCAGTTCCAGCCTGGCGAATGGCAACTGGCTGTCGGACTTGGCGCGCAATTCCAGCTCGACGAGGTTGCCGGGGATCACGACAGGCCGCAGCACACGCCCCCGCCCGCCGGCGACATAGCCGGCAACCAGCCCGAATTCCTCGGTCAGAAGACGGGCAATGACCGCCGTTTCGCCATGCGGACGCGCCGCGACAAGGATGGCAGGCGCGCGCAGGTTCATAAGGCGCTCGGCATTGCAGTGATCAGCTGCGCAGCGCTTCCTTCGATGCGCGGACAGCCATGCTTTCGGGTCGGCCCATGCTCCAGTTGCGGAGCATGCGAACATCGGGATTGGGCGCGCACCAGATCTCGCCGGTGGCGTCGATCGCGGTTATCCAGAGCAGATTGTGTTCCGGCCCGTAGTCGATCATGCCGATGGCCTGACCGTCGCCCTTGCCCAGCACATGCAGCGGAATGGGCGGGTTGAGCTGCGAAAACATGGAAACTCTCCTTCCCGTAGGAAATCCACGAGAAGGGAGATGGTTTCACGGGCGGGAAGGCAGCGCCGGTTACTTGAGCTTCGCTTCCAGCGCTTCGATCCGCTTCTTGAGCGCTTCGTTCTCGTCGCGGGCCTTGGCGGCCATGGCCTTGACGGTGTCGAATTCCTCGCGGCTCACGAAGTCGATCCCGCCCATCGCCTCGCGGACGCGTTCGCGGGCGCTCTCGCGCGCTTCGCGGCCCATGCCGGCGAAAGTGCCGGCGGCTCCGTTCACGAGCTTGACGAAATCGGCGATCAGCGGGTTCTGGCTCTGCATGGCGGCTATTTGGTCCCACGCGCGGCGGAACGCAAGCCTTCTAGAACTCGATCGTTTGCACCGCGCCCTCGCTCTCCGCCCCGCCGCTGGCGTCGGGATTGAGTTGGAGGAACTGGAAGTTGAGCATGGTCGCAAACAGGATCCACGCCAGATAGGGCAGGAGCAGCACCCCGGCCAGCGCCCGGACCCGCCAGAACAGGACGATGGTCCCTACCACCAGCACGTCGAGCGCGATGATCACGTAGAGCGCCCAGTCGATCTGCTGCAGGGTGAAGAACACCGGGCTCCATGCCAGGTTGACGATGAACTGCACCACGAATGCCACGATCGCGATCGTCCGCCCCTTCGCGCCCCAGGCCGACAGCACCAGCGCCAGCGCCAGTCCCATCAATAAATAAAGGATCGGCCAGACGATCCCGAACAGATAGCTCGGCGGGTTGATGGCCGGCTTTTCCAGCGCGTCATACCAGTAATTGCCGGGGCCGCCGGGCGTGAAGGTCTGGACGAGGAACGAGGCGAGCAGCACCGCAGGCACTGCGAACAATGCCCAGCGCAGGAAACTTGCGCGCAACTGCGCCTTGGAAGCGAGTGTGCTCATCCGTCCTCTCGTCTGCGCGAATCCTCGCGGGGGCCTATCCGAGGGTGTTTGCCGAGGGTTGCCCGCGTTAGCAAGCGAGGGGCGGCCACCAGCACGACGTTACGCGCCGCGCTGTGCCGAAATGAGAAACTCGACATTGCCTTCCGGCCCGGTGATCGGGCTCTCGACAATCCCCTGCACGTCCCAACCACCCCCTTCCAGCCAGCCGCGCACTTCCTCGCAAACCCGGGCATGCAGCACAGGATCGCGCACCACCCCGCCCTTGCCCACTTCCTCGCGCCCGACTTCGAACTGCGGCTTGATCAGCGCGACGAGGCGACAGCGCGGCCGGGCGAGGCGCAGCGGCACCTCCAGCACCTTGGCGAGTGAGATGAACGAAGCGTCGCATACCACCCAGCTATAGCCTTGAGGAATCATTTCCGGCGTCAGCACCCGCGCGCTGGTCTGTTCGAGCACGGTGACGCGCGGATCCTGCCGCAACTTCCACGCCAGCTGGTTGGTGCCGCTGTCCACCGCAATGACATGGCTCGCGCCCCTGGTCAGCAGCACGTCGGTGAAGCCGCCGGTCGAGCTGCCGACGTCCATTGCGGTGACGCCACTTGGGTCGAGTCCGAAATGCCCGATCGCATGGGCCAGCTTGAGCCCGCCACGGCTGACCCAGGGATGGTCGCGCCCGCGCACTTCGAGCGGGGCATCCTCCGCCACCTGCTGGCCGGGCTTGGCGATCTTGCTCTCGCCCGAAAACACGATCCCCGCCATCACCAGCGCCTGGGCACGGGTGCGGCTCTCCGCCAGGCCGCGGGCGACAAGCAATTGGTCGATACGAGTTTTCCTGGCCATGGACTGTTCAGCGGTTAGCCGCCATGAAGCTGTGATGCCAAGCTTTTCGCTCCCCCGTTCTCTTGCCCTCACCAGCGTGCTGGCGCTTGCCTGCTGTACGCCGCCGCCGCCGCAGCCCCTGCCGCCGCCGGTGGTGCAGCCGAGCCCGACGCCGACCCCTGCCCCGCAGCCGGTGGTGCAGGAGCCGGTGTACGACAACTGGCTCGATGCGCCGCAGACCCCGGGGGACTGGAGCTACCAGCAGACTTCGACAGGCAGTGTCGCCCAGTTCTACCGCCAGGCCAACCAGCCGATGCTGGCGCTGGCCTGCAATGTGGCGCAGCGCGAAGTGCAGGTGGCCCGGCCCGGCGTTGCCAGCCAGGGCATCCCGGTCCGCATCCGCACCGAAACGGCGGAACGCCTGCTCACCGCCTATCCGGCCGAGGACGGCAGCCAGTGGCTGATCGCCTCGCTGCGCTCAAGCGATCCGCTGCTCGATGCCATGGCGCTCAGTCGCGGACGCTTTGCGGTGGAAACGGCCGGGCTGGAGACGCTCTACGTCCCCGCCTGGGCCGAGGTCACGCGGGTGGTCGAGGATTGCCGCTGAGGCACAGAAAAACCCGCCGAAATCTCGCGGGCCAAGGCGCGCTATTCTGACGTTGGAAAACTTTTTTTCAAGGCTTGTTTTCGCGAGTCGGATGACTCACATTGCCAATCGAGGCCAGCGGCACACGCGGTTCTCGGCCCCGGTGAAACGGCGGTCTTGGCTCACAAGCGCGAAAGGAGGTGATCCGATGTCTCATGGTTCAGCAGAGAGGTCGGCAAGTTTCCGCGCGGAGCACTATAGGTAATCACAGACTACCTTTAGAGGCTTCGTGAGCGGCACTTCCCGCCGCTGACCATGCGAAGGGCAGCACACCTCCAGGGTGGCGCTGCCCTTCTCATTTTTATCCTCCCCGAAACGGGGGAACCGTAGGTGACGCGAAGCGTCAGCGGGACCGCGACGCAAATCGGCGGGGTGGAGGGGCACAGGCCGCCGGTCCGATTGCTTGAGGGCCGGAGCAAGCGAACCTGCCCCTCCACCATCCTGCGGATGGTCCCCCTCCCCGTTCCGGGAAGGAAAGCTTTCATACCTTGCCCTGCACCTTGCCGGATACTATCCGCCCGCAGATGCACTTCACGACACTTCCCCACCCCGCCCCCATGCCCGCCGACGAGCGCGATGCCCGGCTGGCCGATCCCGGTTTCGGCACACTGTTCTCCGATCACATGGTCACTATCGACTATGACGAAGCAGCAGGCGGATGGCAGGATGGCGTGGTCGGCCCGCGCGGTCCGATTGCGCTCGATCCGGCTGCGGCGGTGCTGCACTATGCGCAGGAAATCTTCGAGGGGCTGAAAGCCTACAAGCAACCTGACGGCGGCGTTGCGCTGTTCCGGCCCGAGGCCAATGCGGCGCGCTTCAACGCCAGCGCCGACCGGCTGGCGATGCCGCACCTGCCGGAAGAACTGTTCATCGAAGCGATCCGGCAATTGCTGGCGGCAGACAAGCACTGGTTCCCGACCGTCGAAGGAGGCTCGCTTTATCTGCGCCCCTTCATGATCGCGACCGAGGCCTTCCTGGGCGTGCGCCCGGCCAGGAAGTACAAGTTCATGGTCATCGCCAGCCCGGCGGGCAATTACTTCAAGTCGGGCGCCAAGGCGGTCAGCATCTGGATTTCCGACTACACCCGCGCCGCGCCCGGCGGCACCGGCGCGGCCAAGTGCGGGGGCAATTATGCCGCCAGCCTCGTCCCTACCGGCCAGGCCTTTGCCAAGGGGCATGACCAGGTGCTGTTTCTCGATGCGGTCGAGCGCAAGTGGATCGAGGAACTGGGGGGCATGAACCTGTTCTTCGTGTTCGAAGACGGGCGGGTCATCACCCCGCCGCTGACCGGCACGATCCTGCCCGGCATCACCCGCAACAGCCTGATCACCCTGCTGCGCGAGGAAGGGCTGGATGTGGCCGAGGAAATGTACTCGATCGACCAGTGGCGCGCCGATGCGGAGAGCGGCAGGCTGGTCGAAGTCATGGCCTGCGGCACCGCTGCGGTTGTGACGGCCGTAGGCAAGGTCGCCGGGCCGGATGGCGAGTTCACCATCGGCGCCGGCGGCATCGGCCAGACCACCGCCAAGCTGCGCGAGAAGCTGGTCGGCATCCAGACCGGCACCGTGGCGGATAGTCACGGCTGGGTGATGAAGGTCTGACCGCCATGGCGGGCGGGAGCCCCATCACCGTCGCCGCGCTCTACCATTTCACGCGGTTCGATCACCCGGAGGCTCTGCGCGTGCCACTGCTCGCCGCGTGCGAGGAAGCCGGGATCAAGGGCACGCTGTTACTCGCGCGCGAGGGGATCAACGGGACCATCGCGGGGAGCCACAACGGCATCGGCGCGGTGCTGGGCCATATCCGCAAGCTGCCGGGATGCGCCGGGCTGGAGGTCAAGTTCAGCCATGCCGAGGCTCCGCCCTTCCACCGGATGAAGGTGCGGCTCAAGGCCGAGATCGTGACCATGGGCGAGCCCGATATCGACCCCACGCTGAGCGTCGGCCACTATGTCGATCCGCATGACTGGAACGCCCTGATCAGCGACCCCGACACCGTGGTGATCGACACCCGCAACGATTACGAAGTCGCCGCCGGAACCTTCCGCGGCGCGCTCGATCCGAAGACGAAGAGCTTCCGCGAATTTCCCCAATGGTTCCGCGCCCACCGCGAGGAGCTGGAGGGCAAGAAAATCGCCATGCTCTGCACCGGCGGGATCCGCTGCGAGAAATCGACCAGCTTCCTGCGCTCCGAAGGCATCGAGGAGGTCTATCACCTCAAGGGCGGCATCCTGAAATATCTCGAGGAGGTGCCCGAGGAGCAGACGCTGTGGGACGGCGAATGCTTCGTCTTCGACGAGCGGGTGACGGTGAAGCACGGGCTGGAGATCGGCACCCACGCGATGTGCCGCGCCTGCCGCCGCCCGGTCAGCCCCGAGGCCCAGCAATCGCCCGACTATGTGGAAGGTGTCAGCTGCCCCGCCTGCATCGACGAACGCGACGAGGCCCAGCGCGCGCGCTACGCCGAACGCCAGCGGCAAGAGGAACTGGCCCGTCAGCGCGGCGCGGCGCATGTGGGGGCGGAGTTTCCCGCAGCGGACCGGGACGCGTGACCGGCCTGCCGGTTCTCTACAGCTTCCGCCGCTGCCCCTATGCCATGCGCGCGCGGATGGCGCTGCGGATCAGCGGCACCGAATGCGAACTTCGCGAAGTCAAGCTGGCCGACAAGCCGGAGGCGATGCTCGCCGCCTCGCCCAAAGGGACCGTGCCGGTACTGGTCCTCCCCGGCGGAGACGTAATCGACGAGAGCCTCGCCATCATGCGCTGGGCGCTCGGCCGAGACGATCCGGAAGGCTGGCTCGCGGGCGACGATTCCGGCCTGATCGACCTGTGCGACGGACCCTTCAAATACCATCTCGACCGCTACAAATACCCGGATCGCTATGCCGGCGAAGCGGGCCATGCCCGCACCGATCATCGCGGCGAAGGCCTGGCCATCCTGAGCGACCTGAGCTTTCGCCTCGCGGGCCGCCACCAGCTGATGGGTGAGAGGCGCACCCTTGCCGATATCGCGCTGTTCCCCTTCGTCCGCCAGTTCGCCAATACCGACCGCGACTGGTTCGATGCGCAGCCCATCCCCGACCTGCAACGCTGGCTCGACGGCCACCTCGCCTCGGACCTGTTCCTCGGCGTGATGGACAAGGTCGCGCCATGGAAGCCGGGGGATGCTCCGGTTATCTGGCCGGGTTAGGCCGGACAGGTCGCCAGCCGGTCCCGGAAGGCATCGATCAGCCAGCTGGTCGCGGGGCCGGGGCGGGCATCGCGCCGCCACATTGCGCTGAGCGTGTATTGCGCGCCGGGCTTTTCCGGCAGGTCGAGTTCCACGAGCGCCCCGCTCGCCAGGTCATCGCGGACCATGTGGCGCGGCATGTTGCCCCAGCCGATCCCTTCGCGCAGCAGCGCGTGCTTGGCCCCGATATCGCCGGTCTTCCAGCGCAGCGGACTGAGGACCGAGAAATCGCGACCCTCGGTCAGCGAGGAGCGGTCGGTCAGGATCAGTTGCAGGTGTTCGCGGCTTTCGCCCGGCTTCACGCCCGATCGCGCCAGCGGATGGTCCGGCGCGGCGACCGGGACCAGTTCGACCTCGCCGATGGCCTGCCGCTCGATCAGCGGATGCTCGCCGATCACCGGGCCGCCGATGGCCAGCTCCGCCTCGTTCTCCAGCAGGCAGGCGGCCACCGCGCCCAGCCCCTCGGCCTGCAATTCAAGCGCCACCGTGGGGAACATCGCCCGGAAATCACGCAGCACCAGCGCGGTTGCCTGGCCCGGCAGCATGACGTCGACCACCAGCGAAACATCGCTTTCCAGCCCGGCGTGCAGACTGCGGGTCTTGGCCAGCAGGGCGTCGCTGCGATCGGCGATGGCCCGCGCTTCGGGCAGCAGTCCGCGTCCCGCCTCGGTCAGCTCGGGCTTGCGCGAGCCTTCGCGGGCGAACAGCGTCACGCCAAGCTGCGCCTCCATCTGCGCCACGCCATAGCTGATCGCGGAAACCGCCCGCCCCATCCGCCGCGCGGCCCCGCCAAAGCTGCCCTCCTCGGCCACCGCCAGGAAGATACGGAGCTGGTCGAGCGTGGGTTCGGCGATAATCACTGTTCGGATTTTCTGAACATCTTGGCGTGTTTTATCGCACTTATCCGGCGGAACGCCAAGGCCTATCTCCGCGTCATTGAGATGAACCCTCGAACGAGGAGAGACAAAATGATCGAACTGAGACCCTTCGAAACACTCGGCGCAGCCAACCACGGCTGGCTCGACGCTCACCACCACTTTTCTTTCGCAAACTACCACGATCCGGCGCGGGTCAACTGGGGCGCGCTGCGCATCTGGAACGACGATACCATCGCGCCGAACACGGGCTTTCCGCCGCACCCGCACAACGACATGGAGATCATCACCTATGTCCGCAGCGGGGCCATCACCCACCGCGACAGCATGGGCAACGAAGGCCGCACCGAAGCGGGCGACGTGCAGGTGATGAGCGCGGGCAATGGCGTGCGCCACTCCGAATGGAACGCAGAGGACGAGGATACCACGCTATTCCAGCTGTGGATCATCCCCTCCGAACGCGGCGGCGCACCGAGCTGGGGCGCGCGCAAGTTCCCCAAGGACGAGCGCAGCGGGCAGTTCGTGGCCCTCGCCAGCGGCTTTGCCAATGACGATGACGCCCTGCCAATCCGCACCGATGCCCGCGTGCTCGGCGCGACGGTCAAGGCCGGCGAAAGCGTGACCTACACCCCCGCCGATCCTTCGCGGCACCTCTACCTTGTCCCGGCCACCGGCCGCGTGACGGTCGAGGACGTCGAGGCAAAAGCCCGCGACGGTGTCGCCATCACCCGGCAGGCCAGCGTCACCATCACCGCGCTCGAAGACAGCGAACTCGTCCTCGTCGACGCGGCTTAAAATCAGTCCACCACTTCCCCTCGCCCCGGCGAAGGCCGGGGCCCAGATGATCTCACGGATTTGCACCGTCATCTGGATCCCGGGCTTCGCCGGGATGACGTGGAAGGGTTGAGCGATCTTTCAAACAAAGGACCTCCCCCATGACCAACATCCTCCACATCACCGCCAGCATTCGCGGCAGCGACCAGTCGGTCAGCCGCAGCCTTTCGGGCAAGCTCGTCGAGCGGCTCGCCGACGATGGCGCGACAGTCACCACGCGCGATCTCGCCCAAAACGACTTGCCCTTCATCGACGCCGACCGCTTTGCTGCCAACCTCGCGCCTCATGCCGATCGGACCGAAGCGCAGCACGACCTCGCCAAGATCGCCGACACGCTGATCGACGAACTCCAGGCCGCCGATACCATCGTGTTCGGCGTGCCGATCTACAACTTCGGCGCGCCCTCGACGCTCAAGGCCTGGGCCGACCTCGTCGCCCGCGCCGGCACCACTTTCCGCTACACCGCAACCGGCCCCGAAGGCCTGCTGACCGGCAAGAAGGCCTATATCGCCATCGCCAGCGGCGGGACCACCGTGGGCAGCGAGATCGATTTCCTCAGCCCCTGGCTGACGTTCTTCCTCGGCTTCCTTGGTATCGAGGACGTCGAAATCGTCGCTGCCGACGGCATCATGGGCGAAGGCGGCGAGGAGAAGATCGCCGCCGCGCATGAAGCGGTCGAGCAGCTGGTCGCCTAGCTCCCGGAGCGGGTGCGGCCCCTAGAACCGCACCCGCACCAGCAGCGGCTTGAAGATCGCCCGGCTCGGCCGGATCACGATAATCGCCACCCCGGCAATCGCCAGCCCCGCCCCGATCAACAGACGCGGCCCGATCGGATCACCCGTCAGCCACGCGCCGAAGCCGATGGTCAGCAGCGGCGTCATCAGCGTCAGCGGTACCAGCAGGTTGGCGTCATGGCGCTGGAGCAGGTGGTAGTAGGCCGAGTGCGCCCCGACCGAGACCACCAGCCCGGCAAAGGCGACGCAGCCCAGTACCTCCCATGGCGCGGCAGTCACGGCGGCAAACTGCCCGCTCTCCAACCCGAACGAGATCGGGAACAGGAAGGCAACCGAGGCCAGCCCCGCCCAAGCCTGCATCTCGACCGCGCCGATGGTGATCCGCTTGAAGAACACCGCCCCCAGCGCACCGACCACCACCCCGGCAAAGACATAGAGCAACCCTACTCCGCTCTCCATGCCCGCAGGTGATGCGACTGCCAGCGCGACACCGCCGAAGGCCAGCGCCATGCCCAGCATGCGCCGCCAGCGGACTTCTTCCTTGAGGATGACAATCGCGAACAATACCGTCAGCGGCGCGCCGGTGAGGTTGACGATCCCGGCGGCAGACGGACTGGCGGTCTGAAGGCCGATGAACAGCAGGCCGAACGAACCGCCGCTGATGGCAAGGCCGATCAGCATGACCCGCACCGGGTCCGCCGGCATTTTCCGCAGGAACGGCACCAGCGCCGCCACCACCACCAGCGAACGCAGCGCGGCGTAGAACAGCGGCGGCACGGCGTAATCGTCCACCGCCCATTTGCTGACAATGACGTTGAGCGCCCACACCACATTGCAGGCCATGATGATGGCAAAGCTGGAGGGGTTCATGGGATCGGCTGGCGCTCGCGTTACGGTCTGCCAGCCGGGGTATCGCGCCTGTAGCCCGCCGCCAACAGCAGCGGGCGGAAAAACTGTTGGGAGCGCCCCCCGCTAATTCTGCTGCTGCGACTGCTCCTGCGACCAAGGTTGGTCGTCGATGCAGAAGGCCACCTCGTTGCCGTAGCTGTCATAGCCGTATTCGATGTGCTGGCCGTAAGGGCAGGAGATCGACTGGTTGGCGCTTTGCGCAGCCACCTCGCTCGCCGCAATCGCCGCTACCGACAACCCCACCGCCAGCGCTTCCCATTCCGCCGCGGTGCAGCCCGACAGCAGCAGTGCTGCACCCGAAACCGCCAGGACTTTCCCTCTGATGTGCATAAACGCGTTCCCCTGATCCGCGCGACCCGGGGACGGTTTCAGCACTGTGCGACTGAACGGTCTGTTAGAAGTGTTAGCAGCCGCCGTTCAGGAAACCGACGATTTAGCTGTCAGCGGGTGTAGAAGAACCAGTTGCCCTTGTAGTCGCGCTCGAAGGTTTCGCGGCTGTCGCACTTTGACCAGATCGGCTTGCGCGCGAAATAGCCGAAGGCATCGTGCGGCTTCAGCAGTTCGGCATAGCGACTGCGGCATTCGTCCGCGAGCCCGTTGGTTTGAGCCTGCTCCGCCTCGCGGTCGGTTTCGAACATGAAGGTTACGCCTTCGAACTGCGCATGGATTTTCCAGAGCCCGAGCTCCTGCGCCAACTGCTCACGCTCCAGGCCCGTGACAGCGTAATTGGCTTCGATCCGCGCGACAGCCTCGAACGCGCTGAAGGCCACGAACAGCTCTTCCATCCCACTCGGCATGGAGATTCGGGTTCTGCCGAAAAGAATGAGCCTGCTCAGGGCGCCTCGAGAATCCTCAACCTCTCGCACCAGGGCGAGGAATTGTTCGCCGATGGCCGCCTGCTTGGCCGGGTCGTAATTGAGGCCTGAGCGAAACAGAGCCCGGTCGTCCTCCGTATCGAGCACCACATCGAGTCGGTATCGCGTCATGGGCCGATCACCGGGCGGATCGAGCCTCACCTGCAGCGGCAGGACACCATATTGCTGTTCTATCCACTCCGCGAGCGAGGAGAAGGGCGGGACCATTCGCCGCTTGCCCAGCTTGTAGAGCTTGGCTTCGGCATATTCGGGGTCGCGCGGAGTGATCATCACCCCTCCGGCACATTGTCGCGCAGCTCGGCCAGCCACAGCTCGGCCACTGCATCGCTCGGCGCACGCCAATCGCCGCGGGGGCTGAGCGCGCCGCCGGCGCTGACCTTCGGCCCATTGGGCAGCGCGCTGCGCTTGAACTGGCTGAACTGGAAGAACCGCCACAGGAATTTCTCCAGCCAGTGGCGGATGGTGGCGAGCGTGTATTGCCCCTTGGCTTCCTCCGGGAAGCCGGCAGGCCACAGCCCGGCCTCGGCATCCTTCCACGCGTGCCACGCCAGAAACGCCACCTTGCTGGGGCTCTGGCCATAGCGGATGATGTGGTGGAGGAAGAAGTCGTTGAGCTCGTAAGGCCCGATGATGCTTTCGGTGCTCTGGATCGCGCCGTCGGCCCCGGCGGGGACCAGTTCGGGCGAGATTTCCTGATCGAGGATCGCGCTCAGCACCGCGCTCGCTTCATCGGAGAACTGACCGGTCTGCACGGTCCAGCGGATGAGGTACTGGATCAGCGTCTTGGGCACGCCGCTGTTGACGCCGTAATGGCTCATATGGTCGCCCACGCCATAGGTGCACCAGCCGAGCGCCAGTTCGCTCAGATCGCCGGTGCCGACGACCCAGCCCTTGTGCTGGCCCGCGAGGCGGAACAGGTAATCGGTCCGCAGCCCCGCTTGCACATTCTCGAAGGTTGTGTCGTACACAGGTTCGCCATCCGCAAAGGCGTGGCCGATGTTCTCCAACATGGTCAGCGCGGTCGGCTTGATGTCGATCTCGTCGGCGGTGATCTCCATCGCCCGCATCAGTTTCCAGGCGTTGGATTTGGTGCCTTCCGAAGTAGCGAAGCCGGGCATGGTATAGCCGCGAATGGCGGTACGCGGCAGGCCGAGCCGGTCGCAGGCCTTGGCGGCCACAATCAGCGCATGGGTGCTGTCGAGCCCGCCAGAAATGCCGATCACCAGGCTCTGCGGCTTGGTCGCCTCGATCCGCCGCATCAGCGCGTCGACCTGGATGTTGAAGGCTTCGTAGCAATCCTCGTCCAGTCTGTGCTGGCGCGCGGGAACGAAGGGAAAGCGCGCGACGGGACGGACGAGGCCGATATCGCCGGACTTGGCCGCATGGGTGAAGCGGATCGTGCGATAGGTGTTCTCGGGCCGCCCTTCGTGTTCGGCAGCATCGGTGAAGGTGCCGTTGCGGATGCGTTCGGAGAGGATGCGCTGGGTGTCTACATCGCTTACGCACAGCTCGGGCTCGAGATCGAAGCGACTCGACTCGACCAGCAAATCGCCCAGTTCGTAGATCATGCCCTGCCCGTCCCAGCTGAGGTCGGTGGTGCTTTCGCCGTGCCCGCTGGCGGAATAGGCATAGGCGCATAGCCCCCGCGCCGAGGAGGCGCGAGCGAGCAGGTGCCGTTCGTCCGACTTGCCGACGGTGATGTTGGATGCGCTCAGATTGAGCACGATCGTCGCCCCGGCCAGCGCCGCCATGATGCCCGGCGGTTGCGGCGACCAATAGTCCTCGCAAATCTCGATCCCGAAGGTGAAGCCATTGAGGTTCTCTGCCGCAAAGATGACGTCTGTGCCGAAGGGTACCGTATGCCCCGCTACCTCGATCTCCAGCCCGGTGCAGCCGCGCCCATGGGCGAACCAGCGCTTCTCGTAATATTCGCGGTAGTTCGGCAGGAAACTCTTGGGTACCACCCCCAAGAGCCGCCCGCCCGCAATCGCCAGCGCGCAATTGTAGAGCTTGCCGCCCCGCCGCAGCGGCGCGCCGACAACCAGCACCGGGGTGAAGTCGCGGCTGGCCTCGACCAGTTCGCCCACCGCCCGCTCGACCGCATCGAGCAGCGCCTGCTGCAGGTGCAGGTCGTCGATGGCGTATGCGCTGAGGCCCAGTTCCGGATAGAGCAGCAGGTCGACATGGCTATCATGCGCCTTGCGCGCCTCGGCCAACGTTCCCGAGAGATTGTAGGCGACGTCGGCCGTGCGCAGTTGCGGAGTGCTCGTCGCCACCCGCACGAAGCCATGGCGGTGCATGTCGTAAAAGCCCCCGTCGTAATAGCCCCCGCCTGCGCTCGACGCCTTCTGCGCCTCACCGGTATTCCCGACAGATTCGACCCAGTCCGCCGGTTCGCAAATGCCCAGCTCGGCGAGCCGCTTCTGCACCAGCGGGCGGGCGATCTTGCCCTTCGCCTCCCATCCGTAGACCGTGCGGCTGGCCCAAGGCTCGGGTTCGCCGTAGCGTTCGCCGAATTCCTCGGCGGAAAGGGGCGGATTGTGGGCTTCGCGCCAGGCGCGGATTTTCTGGCCGGCTTTGTGCATGACCTCCAGTATCCTTAAAGGATACTAGGCTGCAAGCAGTTCTTGCGCCGCCGGGGCCTCTTCCAGCAAATCCAGCAGGGCCCTCTCCTCGCGGGTCAACCACCGTGTCGCGCGAGGCAGGCCGGTATCTTCACGCCAGCTGTCCTGCTTCTCGACCAAAGCGATAACGGCCGGATGGATGTAGCTCTTGCGCGCGATCGCCGGGGTATTGCCCAGCTTGCCGGCGACGCAATCGAGCATGTGCTTCAACGGCACCTTCCCGTCCGCTTCGTACAGGCAGGTCAGGCCGACAACGCTGGCATGCCAGGTGCGGAAATTCTTCGCGGTGAAATCCTCGCCCATGGTCTCGCGCAGATATTCGTTTACGTCCGCCGAGCCGACCGGCTGGAGATCGCCGTCCTCGTCGACATACTGGAACACGTGCTGGCCGGGCAGGTCCTGCATCCGCCGCACCACGCGGGCGAGGCTGCTGTCGGTGACGGTCACGTCCTGCAGTTTGCCGCCCTTGCCCTTGTAGCGCAGCCGCAAGGTCTTTGCGGTCACTTCGGCATGGCGCTGGCGCAGGGTTGTCGCGCCGAAGCTGGCGTTGGCCTTGGCGTATCCTTCGTTGCCGACCCGCACCGCGCCGAGATCGAGCAGGCGCACCACGCTGGCGATGGCGCGCTCGCGGGTCAGCTTGCGCTCGGCCAGGTCTTCCTCGACCCGCTTGCGCACCAGCGGCAGCAGCTTGCCGAAGGCGAGGCAGGCGTCGAACTTCTCGCTTTCCTTCATGGTCCTGAAATCGGGGTGGTAGCGGTACTGCTTGCGGCCCTTGTCATCATAGCCGGTGGCGAGGATGTGACCGTTGGCCGCCGGGCAGAACCAGGCGTCGCGATAGGCGGGAGGCAAGGCGATAGCGTTCAACCGGGCGCGTTCCGCCGACCCGGTGATCAACCCGCCCTGTGGATCGTAATAGGCCCACCCCTTGCCCGCTCGTTTGCGGGTAATGCCGGGCAGGCTGTCATCGACATAGACGAGCTTGGTGGGGGCAGTGGCCATGAAGGCGAAACTGCGCGAGAAGCGAAGTGGTTCCGCGCTATTCCTTCGTGGTCCGGTGCGACGAGCGATTGCCGCAGGCCGGCCAGGGCGAGATCCAGCACCTGCGCCCCTTCGTTACCAGACCTAGTAGAAAATCTGCTGTCACCTTCCCTTGAGGCATTGCGGATTGCAACCCATTAGGAACGACACTGACAGAGGAGCCGCACATTATGGCCGATGCCGAATACACCCCGCCCGAGGTCTGGACCTGGAACAAGGAATCGGGCGGCCGCTTTGCCGCGATCAACCGGCCGATCGCCGGGCCGATCGAGGACAAGGCGCTGCCGGTCGGCGAGCATCCGTTCCAGCTCTATTCGCTGGGCACCCCCAACGGGGTCAAGGTCACGATCATGTTCGAGGAACTGCTCGAGCTCGGCCACAGCGGCGCGGAATACGACGCCTGGATCATCAATATCGGCGAAGGCACGCAATTCACCAGCGGCTTTGTCGATCTCAATCCCAATTCCAAGATTCCCGCGCTGGAAGACCGCAGCGGGCCGACCCCGTTCCGCATTTTCGAATCGGGCGCGATCCTGGTCCACCTGGCGGAAAAGTTCGGCGCTTTCCTGCCGACCGAACCCGCCGCTCGCGCCGAAGTGCTCAGCTGGCTCTTCTGGCAAGTCGGCAGCGCGCCCTTCATCGGCGGTGGCTTCGGCCATTTCTACGCCTACGCCCCGATCAAGATCGAATATGCCATCGATCGCTATTCGATGGAGACCAAGCGGCTGTTCGATGTCGCCAACCGGCGGCTGGCGGAAACGCGCTTCCTTGGCGGTGACGATTACACCATCGCCGACATCGCGACCTATCCGTGGTTCGCGATCTTCGTGAAGAACCTCGCCTATGATGGCGGCGGCAAGTTCCTCTCGGTCCACGAATACGAGCACGTCAACCGGTGGGTCAACGAGATTGCCGAGCGGCCCGCTGTGCGGCGTGGCCAGATCGTCAACCGTTCGATGGGCGACGACAGCAAGAAGCTGCTCGAACGCCATTCGGCAGCGGATTTCGAAGGCAAGGATTACTAAGCGGGGACAGGGCCGACAGGGAGAGGAGCCCGCTTGGCAAAGCAGCAGCACGAGAAAATCGGCCTCGCCGAGAAGCTGGGATACGGCGTGGGCGATCTCGCCTCCGGCCTCTATCTCAATTTCTTCGGGGTGTTCCTGTTCTATTACTTCGTCGAGCTGGGCGGAGTGGCCCCGGCGGCGATCGTGCTGATGCTGCTGATCTCCAAGCTGATCGACGCGGTGACCGACCCGATGATGGGCGCGATCGCAGACCGCACCCGGACGCGCTGGGGTCGCTATCGCCCCTACCTGCTGTTCGGCGCCATCCCCTTTGGCGCGACCGGGGTTCTGGTCTTCGCCTTGCCCGACCTTGCACCGGGGCCGGCGTTGGCCTGGGCCTATGTCACCTACGGCCTTGCCATGCTGGCCTATACCGCGGTCAATGTCCCATATTCGGGGCTTCTCGGCGTCATCTCGCCCAGCGCCAGCGAGCGGGCCAGCGTCACCGCCTTCCGCATGGTTTTTTCCTCGCTCGCCGGGATCATGCTCGGTGTCCTCGGCACCACGCTGGTGCGCGAACTGGGCGGCGGGGACGAGGCCCGCGGCATCCTGCTGACCATGGTGTGTATCGCGGTTCTCGGGGCCCTCTGCATCTACGCCAGCTTTGCCACCACGAAAGAGCGCATCCCCCCTGCCCCGGTCAACGGCACCGTCTGGGGCGATGTACGGGTGCTGGTGCGAACCGGACCGTGGTTGGCGGTGGCCGCGGCGGCGATCCTGGCCGTGCTCGCCATCGCCAGTCGCGCGGCGAGCGCCAAGTTCTGGTTCAAATATGTCGCGGGCGATGACGGGACGCCGGTGTTCCTGTTCCTCGACCGGCTCGGCCTGTTCCTGACGACGCTGGCGCTGGGCCAGATTACCGGGGTCATCCTGGGCAACCAGCTGCAAAAGCGGTTCGAGAAACGGGACCTGATCATCGCGGCAGGCCTGCTCAAGCTGACCGCGATCATGCTGTTCTACCTGATGCCGCTCGATGCCGTCTGGCCGCAGACGCTGGTGCAGTATTTCGTCGGCATCGGGTTCGGCGTGCTGATGGTATGCGCCTTCTCGATGTTCACCGACATCGCCGAGTATGTCGACTGGAAGAGCGGGCTGCAGATGACGGGTCTCGTCGTTTCGGCCTCGATCTTCGCTGTCAAGGTCGGGGTCGGACTGGGATCGGCCATGCCCGGCTTTGCCATGGGACTGACGGGCTTCGACGTGACAGATGGCCTCGGACAGTCACCCGCGGCGCTGTGGGGCGTCGAGGCAGCCTTTGCCTTGATCCCGGCAGCGGCCCTGGTCCCGGCGGCGATAGCGATGCTGTTCTACCGCTTGGACCGCAAGACAATTGCCCAGCTCGAGGAAGAGTTGTCCGCGCGCCGCGCGCCTACCGGCTAAAGCCCCCTTCACATCCCCGCCAACCCCGCTATAGAGCGCGCCCACGGCCCGTTCGAGGCCACCGGCATTGGGGTGTAGCCAAGCGGTAAGGCAGCGGTTTTTGGTACCGCCATGCGCAGGTTCGAATCCTGCCACCCCAGCCACGGGCATTTCCGACATCCGGCCCTGGCGGCCTGCAAATGGCGTCTTTCCGCGCTTCCGGTGCTCACGTGCCGTATGCACGCTGCGCTCCGGGTCACGAAAATCCACCATATTGGCCGATGGCCAGCTTCGCTTCCGGCACGCCATCATCCGAATGTCAAAAGTGCCCGGCGTTGGCACCTTCCGCCTATTGCCCGAAAGTCACCTCAGGCTGCGGGTTGTTCGGCACCAGAACGAGCACGCCTTTCTGCACCTTCCATTCGGCAAGACGGCTCAAGAGGTTCATCCCGATTACGTTCATGTCTCCGATATTGGGCGCGATGACCGTATCGAGCCCACGCGCGGCGACATTGCCGAAACGCAATTCCTCTATCACTCCGATGGGAGCCTGGATGGTACCGTTGGCGGTGCTCAGCGTAATCGGCGGGTGCCCTTCGCGCGGGGTCACCCCGGCCTGTGCAGCGGTCTTGTCGGAAATCGTGGTCAGCGTCGCCCCGGTGTCGATCATGAAGCGCGCCTCGGTGCCGTTGACACTGGCGCGGAGCCAATAATGCCCGTCGGCCGACAGCGGCACACGGGTCTCGCGACCCTCCACAACCTGCTCGGCCAGGCCCATATCGGCCATGGCGATGTCGAAGCGCGGATCGAAGCGGGCAAACTGCAACACTACAATGGACAAAATACCGACCATCGCCATGGTGCTGGAGCCGCGCACCAGCCAGCCGAGCGGGACCTTGTTGCGGATCATCAGGCTGCCGACCCAGCCGATCACCAGCGCGAACAGCGCCGCGATAAGCAGCGTGCTGCGCGGCGTGGTGGCAACGAAATGCGCGAAGGCGTCGATCAGGGCATCGGTGTTCACAGCGCCCATATAGGCGCTTGCGCTTGGCAATTCCATGAACGGCTTGGGCTAGGCGTTCCCGACCATCGATTGCGCCAGTTCCAGACCGCTGAGGAAGGCCGACTCGACCCGCGGTCCCACCAGCCAGTCACCGCAAACGCCGAGCTCGAGCGCCGGGTCCCACAGGGCAGGCGAACCCTCGGCACGCTCGACCATGGCGTAGCGCCAGCGGTGCGCAGCGGCATGGACAGGTTCCTCCGCCGCAGCGCCGGTCTCGGCAAAGAAGGCCGCCAGCAGCAGCGGCACGATCTCCTCCGGCGACAGTTCCAGATGCTGCGCCGACCACGCCGGCGAGGCGTGGAGGACCCAGTCCTCGCCGTCGCCCCGCCCCGGTTTGGACGAATTGCGCGCCGCCCAGGCGATGTCCTCGCCCCGGAAGCAATCGGCAAGGTCAAGCTTCGCGCCAAAGCGGACCATCAGCGCCCAGCACGGCTGCGACTTCGCCTGGCCCGCGATGGCAGCGAAATCGGGCGCTTCCTTTGCCAGCAGCTTGGCCGCCTGCTCCGCCGGAATTGCGCACACAAGCTGCTGGGCACGGAAGATGGTGGTCCCGGTCCGCAGGTGCCAGGTATGGATGTCGTGCAGAACGGCATCGATTTCCATGCCCCACTGGACATTGAAGAACTGCGCCATCTGCCTGAGCGGAGCGTTCATGCCGGGCGTGCCGACAAAGGCGCCTTCGCCTGCCGCGGGCCAAGGGGCGACATAGCCCGCGCTATGCCAGCCCTCGATCGCATGCAGGAAGCGCGGGTCGCGGGCGGTGAAATATTGCGCGCCATGGTCGAAGCGCGTCTCTGCTCCGTCGATCTCGACCCGCCGGGTCGCCATGCGACCGCCGGGGCCGCGCCCCTTGTCGAACAGCATGGGCCGGTGACCGAGGCGCGCCAGTTCCATGGCGCAGGCGAGGCCGGCCATGCCGGCGCCGATAATCGCGATGCTCTTGCTCATGCAGCCCTATTAGGGCGCGCTGCGCGGGATGGAAGCCTCTGCCAGGATCAGGCTGAACCTTTGCTCGCCGTCGAGCCAGCGGCGCACCGGGGTCCAGCCGCCCGCCAGCAGGATGGCATTGCCGCTGCGGCGAGTGAACTTGTGGCTGTTCTCGGTATGGATGCTCTCGCCCGCGGCCATGGTGAAACGACGACCGGCCACTTCGAAAGCGATATCGCGCTGCGCCACCAGGTGCATCTCGATCCGGGCGAAATCATCGATCCAGCGGGCTTCGTGACGCAGATCGTCCACCGGAATGGTCCCGGCCAGCTCGCGGTTGATGCGGCGGGCGAGGTTGCGGTTGAATTCGGCCGTCACCCCGCAGGCGTCGTCATAGGCGGCAACGAGCACCGCCGGGTCCTTCACCAGGTCCATGCCGATCAGCAGCTTGGCGCTCTCGCCCAGGGTCTCGCGCATGGTGCGAAGGAGATCGACCGCAGTGCGCGCGACCATGTTGCCGATGGTCGAACCCGGGAAGAAGCCGAGCTTGGGCAGGTCAGCCACCGCTTCGGGCAGTTCGACCCGGCGCATGAAGTCGGCCTCGACCGGATAGACCGGCAGCCCTGGGAACTTCGCCCCGAGTTCCTCCGCGGAAGCACGCAGGAAGTCGCCCGCGATATCGAGCGGGACATAGGCTGCGGGATCGATCTGGCTCAGCAACAGGGGCGTCTTGACGGAGGAGCCGCTGCCGAATTCGACCACCGCCCGGCCCGGTCCGATCGCCTGCGCGAATTCCGCGCCGCGCGATGCCAGTATCTCCGTCTCGGCGCGGGTCGGGTAATATTCCCCGAGCCCCGTAATGTCCTCGAACAGCTGCGATCCGGCATCGTCGTAGAGCCAGCGGGCGGGGATCGCCTTCTGGGCTTCCGACAGGCCCTGAAGCACATCGGCCCGAAAGGCCTTGTCGACGCCTTCCTCGTCGAGATCGACGAGACGCAGGTCGTTCTTGGAAGCAGGCATCAGGCGTCCTTGGCGAGGCGCAGGCCGGTGAACTGCCAGCGCTGGTGGGGGTAGAAGAAATTGCGATAGCTCGCCCGCGAGTGGCCGCGCGACGTGGCGCAGCTGGCGCCCTTCAGCACCACCTGCCCGCTCATGAACTTGCCGTTGTATTCGCCTACCGCCCCCGCCGGGGGCTGGTAGCGGGGATAGGGCAGATAGGCGCTGCGGGTGAATTGCCAGCAATCGCCAAACAGGCTGTCGGAGCCCAAGGGCGCGACTGGACCGGCGGCATCGAGCTGGTTGCCTCCAGCCGGGTCATGGGACTGCGCAATGGCTTCCCATTCGAACTCGGTCGGCAGCCGCGCGCCCGCCCATGTGGCGAAGGCATCGGCCTCGTAGAACGAGATATGCGTCACGGGCGCATCGGGTTCGCGCGGTTGCCAGCCCTTCAGTGTGAAATGCTTGTCCTCATCCCAATAATCGGGGGCAGCGATACCGTTCGCCTGTACCCACGCCCAGCCGTCAGAGAGCCACAGCGATGCGGTGCGGTAGCCGCCATCGTCGATGAAGGCCTGCCACTCGGCATTGGTCACAAGCGTGCCGGCCAGCGCGAAGGGTTCGAGCAGCACGCGGTGGCGCGGGCCCTCGTTGTCGAAGGCAAAGCTCTCTCCCTCATGCCCGACCAAAGCGATGCCGCCGGGGTGGGCGTGCCAATGTCGCTCACGCGCTTGCGAAGAGTTCGATGTGCCATCCCACATCGCCGGTCCCAACGGGTTCTGGACAAGCGCATGCTTGATATCGGTCAGCAGCAATTCCTGGTGCTGCTGCTCATGCGCGATGCCGAGTTCGATCAGGCAGCGCAGCTCCTCGCGCCCGAGCATTGGCTCCATCGCTTCGGTCACATGCGCCCGATAGGCCAGCACCTCGGCCAGCGACGGGCGGGTGATCATTCCCCGCCGCGCGCGGGCATGGCGTTTGCCCTCGGCCTCGTAATAGCTGTTGAACAGGAACGGCCATTGCTGGTCGAACAGCCGATAGCCCGCCACATGGTCGCGCAGCAGGAAGGTCTCCCAGAACCAGGTCACATGCGCCAGGTGCCATTTCGTCGGCGAAGCATCGTCCATCGACTGGATTGTTGCATCGGCTTCGGACAGCGGAGCAGCCAGCGCTTCGGTCAGCGCGCGGGCCGCGCGAAAACGCCCGGCGAGATCGCCGTGGGACAAGGCCGGTTCGTGCGGCTTGGCATGGGCCAAGATGTGCCTCCAGTTGCTGACCGATGTTCCGCATGATGACGGGTATCGGTTACAAATGAAAGGTTTCGGCCCCGATCGGTTCCGTGGTGAGGACGACTTGGGCTGAAATCAGGCCGCGTCGGCGTGCTGCCCCTTCGCCGCCAGCTGCAGCATTTCGGCAATCGCAAACGCCAGCTCGATCGATTGCGCAGCATTGAGGCGCGGGTCGCAATGGGTGTGGTACCGGTCGCCCAGATCCTCGTCGGCAATCGCCACCGCACCGCCGACGCACTCGGTCACATCCTGCCCGGTCATCTCCAGGTGGATGCCGCCCGGGTGGGTGCCTTCGGCGCGGTGGACATCGAAGAACGCGCGCACTTCGGCCTTGATCCGGTCATAGGGGCGGGTCTTGTAGCCGCTTTCGGCCTTGATGACGTTGCCGTGCATCGGGTCGCAGCTCCACACCACCGGATGCCCTTCGCGGGTCACGGCGCGCAGCAGGCGCGGCAGGCCGGCCTCGACCTTGTCATGCCCGAACCGGGCGATCAGCGTGATCCGCCCCGCCTCGCGCGCGGGGTTCAGATCATCGAGCAGCTTCAGCAGCACGTCCGGCTCCAGGCTCGGCCCGCATTTCACGCCCAGCGGGTTGATGATACCGCGCGCGAATTCGACATGCGCGCTGCCTTCGAAGCGGGTGCGGTCGCCGATCCAGATCATGTGGCCGCTGGTGTCGACCCAGTCGCCGGTGAGCGAATCCTCCCGCGTCAGCGCCTGCTCGTAGGGGAGCAGGAGTCCCTCATGGCTGGTGTAGAAGCTGGTGCCCTGCAGCTGCGGCACGGTGGCCGGATCGACCCCGCAGGCCTCCATGAAGTCGAGCGCTTCGCTGATCCGGTCGGACAGCGCGGCGAACTTGTCGGCCCACGGGCTGCGGCCCATGAAGTCGAGCGTCCACTGGTGCACCTGCCGCAGATTGGCGTAGCCACCGCCGGCAAAGGCCCGCAGCAGGTTGAGCGTCGCGGCGGCTTGCGAATAGGCCTTCACCATCCGTTCGGGATCGTTGCGGCGGATGGCCGGGTCGAACTCGATCCCGTTGACATTGTCGCCGAAATAGCTCGGCAGGGTCACGCCGTCCTGCGTCTCGGTGTCCGAACTGCGCGGCTTGGCGAACTGGCCGGCCATGCGGCCGACTTTCACCACCGGCAGCTTGCCGGCAAAGGTCAGCACCACCGCCATCTGCAGGATGACGCGGAAGGTGTCGCGGATGTTGTTGGGGTGGAACTCGGCGAAGCTTTCCGCGCAATCGCCGCCCTGGAGCAGGAACGCTCGGCCCTCGGCCACTTCGGCCAAGTCGCGCTTCAGCGCGCGGGCCTCACCGGCAAACACCAGCGGCGGATAGTTGGCCAGCGTCTTCTCTGCCGCCGCGAGCGCAGCGGTGTCCTCATAGGCCGGCAGGTGCCGTGCCTCGAAGCTCTTCCAGCTGTCCGGTGTCCAGTTACGGGCCATACTTCCAGTCTTTCCCAATGCAGGCTGGCCTCGATACGGTGTCGAGCGCCCGCGTGCCAAGCACATTAAAGCTTGGCCGCCCCCAAGAACGCTTCAGTGAAGCGACCTAGCGGCCCGCGTTGGCTTCCATTCCTTGCGATGCCGGCACGCCGCCCTCGGCCAGTTCCTGGCCTTCGGGAATGATCGCCAGGCGGTATCCCGGCCGCGCGGCAAGGAAGCGCTGGGCCAGCGCCTGCACCTCTGCGGGCGTGATGACGGTATAGTCATCGAGCAGGCTGCGGACCACCTTCACCCGCCGCTCGTCATAGGTCGCGCCTTCGAGTTGCCACATCCAGAAACCATTGCCGGTCGAAGCCCGGTTGAGCAGCTGGCGCAGCGGCTCGATGGTACGGTCGAGCTCGTCCTGGCTCGGCGGGTTGGCAGCAAGGTCGGCGGCGATCGCGTCGGCTTCGGCAAAGAAGGTCGGAACGATGTCCGGGCTGACCTGCGCCATCGCGGTGATGGTCCCTCCCTGCGGCATGTCGATCGGCCAGTCGGTGGTGACGAAGGGCGCATAGCTTGCGCCGGACTTTTCGCGTATCGAGTCGAACAGGCGGTTGCTGAACAGGCGCGAGAGCACTTCGAGCTGGCGCGAGGTGCGGACGTCCTCGATCCCGCCACCTGTCGGCCAGGCCACCACCGCTGCCGCCTGGTTGGCATCGCCGCGATGGGTCAGGACCGTCGTCTCCCCGGGCGCCGGGAAGGCCTTGACCGCCCCGGCTGCAGTCTCCGGAATCGGATCGCGCGGCGGTAGCGCGCCGAAGGTTTTCTTGAGCGCTTCGATCGCCGCATCGCGGTCGAATTCGCCATATATCATGACTTCTACCGGCCCCTGCTTCAACAGCGGCTCCCACACCTCGCGGAAACCTTCCGGCGTGGTCCCGGCAATGGTGGCCGGGTCAGGCGTAGCAAAGCGCGGGTCCTTCGCGGTCAGCAGGTAATCGAGGTCGCGGGTCATGACCCCGGCCGGGCTGGCGGCATAGGATTCATAGGCCAGGCGCGCGGCTGCCTGCGCACGGATCACCGGGTTGGGATCCCACTTCGGCATGCCGAGCTTGGCCGCGAACAGGTAAAGCTGGTCGGCCAGGTCTTCGTTGCGGGTCTGCGCATCGAAGGTAAAGCTTGCGTCGCCAATGGTGAAATCGAACCCCAGCTTGCGCCCGGTCGAAATGCGGTCGAGGTCTTCCTGGTCAAGGTCGGCGAGGCCGGAACCGATCAGCGCCATGGATCCCAGCGAGGCATAGGGCGCGGTCTCGGCGGTGAAGCCGCGATAGCCGGTCCCGAAGCGGACCTTGACCGCGACCCGGCCCGGCTCGGCATCGTTGGGCCACAGCTGGACCCGTACGCCATTGTCGAGCGCGAGCGCCTCGATCCCGAGGATGCCCAGGCCACCGCTGGCCGCCACCGTGCCCGGGGTACCGATCGCCGGCTGGTCTTCGAAGGAAATCGTCTTGGCTGCCAAACGGGCGCTGGCATCGGGCTCGACCTTGGCGCGCAGCGCTGCGGCGATGGTCGCGGCATCGGCCTCACCTGTCGCAGGGGTCAGGTAGACCGAGCGGACCACATCGCCCTTGAACAGCATCTGCGTGCGCGCCAGCAGCGCCTCGGGGGTCGCCCGTTCGGCCATGCCACGGAATATGTCGAGCACGGTCTGCGGCGACGCGGTGGTCTCGCGGATGTCGACCGCGTTGACGATATTGTCAGCCAGCTTGGCGCCCGGAGCGACGGGAGCTTCCTCGACACTGGCGACGAACGCGACTTCGAATTCGGCGATTTCGCGGTCGAGTTCTTCCTGCGTCGGCGGATTGGCCAGCGCATCGGCAATCACGCCGCGCACATCGGCCAGCGCGGTCTGCCAGTCCTCGCTGAGCGGTGCAAAGCTGACCCAGGTAACGTCGGACGAACGGCTGACATCCTCCTGCTCGACCTGGGCGTAGAGATAGCTGCCCCCAGCCCGCGCCCGCGATTCCAGGCGCCGGTTGATCAACGCCATCGCCAGCCCGTCCATCAGCAGGCCCTCGTTGTAGACGATCGTGTCCTGCACCGGGCGCCATGGACGCATGATGCCGTAGCGGAAGCTGCGCGGCAGGTCGGGCTCGACCAGCACGGCGGTATCGCCGACCGGCACCACGCCCTTGGCCCTCTTTGTGCCCCTGGGCGCACGCGGGTCGCCGAACGCGGGCTCGACAGCGCCCTTGCCCACACCCTTCCAGTCGCCGAAATACTTCTCGATCAGGCTGGCCAGCACCAACGGATCGACATCGCCGGCCACCGCAATCACGGTCTTTTCCGGGCGATACCAGCGGCGGTGGAAGTCCGCTACGGCCGCGCCGGTCGCAGCGTTGAGTGTCGCCTCGGTGCCGATCGGGGAACGGTCGGCGAGCCTTTGGCCCGCGAACAGCGTTGCGCGGCTGGCATCGGCCACACGCTCGGCCGCCCCTCCGCTTTCCCGTTTCTCCGCCAGCACGATCGGCACTTCGGCCTTGACGTTGGCATCGCTCAGCACCGGTTCGCGGATCATGCCGGAAAGCAGCTTGAAGCTCTCTTCCAGCTTTTCCGGCGACGCTTCGGGCAGGTCGAGCTGGTAGACCGTCTGGGTCGGGGTGGTCATGGCATTGGTATCGTTGCCAAAGCTCGCACCCAGCTTTTGCCAGGTCGGGATCGCCTGTGCCGGCCCCAGGTACTTGCTCTCGCGGAACAGCAGGTGTTCGAGCAGGTGGGCATAGCCGCGCTCCTCGTCGCGTTCATGCAGCGAGCCGGCGTCGATGCGGATGCGGATCGAAACCTGCTGCGGCGGAACACCGTTTTCGCGCACGGAATAGCGCAGGCCGTTGTCGAGTTCGCCGAACTTCCATTCGCGGTCGACCGGGACGTTGGAGCCCTTGTAGAGCCAGGGCACTTCCTTGTCGCCCTGCAGCGAGGCCGGGCGCGGCATTGCCGGGGGCGGCGCGTTCCTGGCCTCGGCGGGCTGCTGCGCCTCGCTCCGGGGTGCAGGGGCTTCCTCGGCCTGGACGGTACCGGCCACCAAAACGAGCGGGAGGATGAAAGCAAGCGGCCGTGCGACACGCGAAAGAATTCTCATACCGGCGCTATAGGAACGATTGAGGTGAAGGGACAGTGAATAGCTTGCCGCGATGCCGCCCCGTCCCTACATCCTAGTCATGTTCATAGAGACCGAACCGACCCCGAACCCCGCCACGCTCAAGTTCCTGCCCGGGCGGCAGGTGATGCCGGGCGGGACGCGCGAATTCACCACACCCGAGGAGGCCGAAGCCAGCCCGCTGGCGCAGGCTCTGTTCGACACGGGCGAAGTGACCAATGTGTTCTTCGGCGGGGATTTCGTGTCCGTCTCCAAGGCTCCGGGCGTCGACTGGCCCAGCCTCAAGCCGCAAATCGTCTCGGTCCTGCTCGACCACTTCGTCAGCGAAGCACCGCTTTTCGCAGGCGGCAGCGCAGCCGGGATCTCGGTTCCGGCGGAAGATGCGCTGTTGTTCGAGGCGGACCCGGCCGACGCCGACATTGTCGAGCAGATCAACGAGCTGCTCGAAACGCGCGTCCGCCCGGCGGTGGCGGGCGACGGCGGCGATATCGCCTATCGCGGGTTCAAGGATGGCGTGGTCTATCTGACACTGCAGGGTGCATGTTCGGGCTGCCCCTCCTCCACCGCGACGCTCAAGCAGGGGATCGAGGGCCTGCTGAAACATTACGTCCCCGAAGTCGTTGAAGTCCGCGCAGCCTGATTTCCGACCAATCGAGGATTTCCATGACCCAGCAGTTTCACGACCCTGTGCTGTCCGACGCAGCGCTCGACCAGATCTTCAACGAAGCCCGGACTTACAACGGCTGGCTCGACAAGCCGGTCGACGAAGACCAGCTGCGGCGGATCTACGACCTGATGAAGATGGGGCCGACTTCGGCCAATATGCAGCCAGCGCGGCTGGTGTTCGTGACCTCCGACGATGGCAAGGCCAAGCTGGCCGAGCTGGCATCGGAGGGCAACAAGGCCAAGATCCTGGCCGCCCCGGTCACTGTCATCATCGGCTATGATATCGACTTCCACGAGGAACTGCCGTGGCTGTTCCCGCACACCGATGCCAAGAGCTGGTTCGAAGGCGATGAAGCCGGGCGGATTGAAGGGGCCAAGCGCAATTCGGCCCTGCAGGGTGCCTACATGATCATCGCCGCGCGTGCTCTGGGCCTCGATTGCGGGCCGATGTCGGGCGTCGATCTCGACGGTGTGACGGCGCATTTCTTCGCCGAAGAGCCGCAGGTGAAGGCCGACTGGATCTGTTCGATCGGCTATGGGGATCCCTCGACCATCTTCGATCGCAGCCCGCGCCCCGAATTCGGCAAGTTTACGCGCTTCGCCTGAGGCGTTACCGGCGGGACGATGAAAACGCTCGCCATCGACTGCTCGACCGAAGCCTGCTCGATCGCCCTGTTCGACGGCGCGGCTCTTGTCGCGCATGACCACCGCATCCTCGGGCGCGGCCATGCCGAACAGCTGGTGCCGATGGTCCAGGCCCTACCTGACAAGGGACAGGCAGAGCGGATCCTCGTCGCGCTCGGACCCGGCAGCTTTACCGGCATCCGCATCGGCATCGCCACCGCCCGCGCGCTGGCGCTGGTGTGGCGGGCCGAGGTGCTGGGCTATCCGACACTGGCGCTGGTCGCGACGATGGCGCGCGCGCAAGCGGGGGCGCAGCCAGTCGATGTGGCGATGAACGGCGGGCATGGCGAATGGTTCGTCCAGCCCTTTGCCGCGAATGGCGAGCCACTCGCACCAGTCGCCTCGCTGGTGCCGGAAGAAGCGGCGCTAGCGGCCGGCGCCTCGCTGGTCGCAGGGACGCAGGCCGAAGCTATGGTAGAGCGGCGCGGCAGCGGCTCTGCGTATCAGCTCCATCCCGACGCCTGCCACGCTCTCGACCTGCCCGACAGCCTGCTGAGCCCGCAGATCCAGCCGATCTATGGCCGCGCGCCCGATGCCAAGCCGGCCGCGCAGGTGGCGCGATAATGGATGATATCGACCGGATCATGGCTGTCATGGAGGCCGCGTTCGATCCGCAGTGGGGCGAGGCCTGGACAAGACGGCAAGTGGAAGGTTCGCTGATGATGTCGAGCACGCATTACCGGCTGCTCGATGCCGCCGGTGCGGAACCTGTCGAAGATACCGACGCCGCCGCCTTTGCCATGGTGCGCGCCGCGCCGGGCGAAGAGGAACTGCTGCTGATCGCGACGAAGCCCGAATTGCGCGGCAGGGGCCTGGGCGCGCGCATGATCGCCCTGCTGGCGGGTGACGCGCGCGCGCGCGGGGCGGACAAGCTGTTTCTCGAAATGCGCGAGAACAATCCGGCCGTTTCGCTCTATCAGCGCCAGGGGTTCACACCGATCGGCCGCCGCAAAGGCTACTATACTGCCGGCGATGGCACGCGGATCGACGCCATTACCTTTCTAAAAATCCTCTAATTTGCTTCGGTGCAGATCAATCTCGACTGAATTGATCATTCTCTTCGCCAAGCTTCACTTGAAAAGACTGCAATCATGGCGCATGACCTTGCGCGGGTCGCACGGCAAAAGCCGAACCTAAATATCGATCGCAAAGAAGTTGAGGAACTTATGGAAGAACTAGGAACCGATATGTCGGAAACGTTGATCACGTTGACGTCCGACATCGTCGCCGCGCATGTCAGCAACAACAACGTAGAAGTGGCTGACGTGCCTGCCCTGATTACCAGCGTATACGGCGCCCTGGCGGGCCTCGGCCACGCACCCGCACCGGCAGAAGTGCGTCCCGACCCCGCCGTGCCGATCCGCTCGTCGGTCAAGAAAGATCACATCGTCTGCCTCGATTGCGGCAAGAAGATGAAAATGCTCAAGCGTCACCTGAACACCGAACACGGCCTGAGCATTGACGAATACCGTGCCCGTTGGGGCCTTGCCGGCGACTATCCGATGGTCGCACCCGACTATGCCGAAACCCGTCGTGACCTCGCGGTCAAGATTGGCCTCGGTCGCCAGCCTGGCCAGAAGCGCGGCCGCAAGAAAAAGTCCGCGTAATCGGCTTTGCCGATGACTGCGGGGGATAACCCCCGCTTGAGTGCAGCGCCCCGCCCCTATAAGGGTGCGGGGCGTTTCCTTTTTGCAGGAGAAAGTGGGCTTGCCCGAACGGATCGACCTTGAACAATTGTGCGCCGACAAGGGGCTGCGCATCACCGAACAGCGGCGCGTCATCGCCAAGGTGCTGTCGGAGAGCGAAGATCATCCCGACGTCGAGTTGCTGCACGAACGTGCCAGCGCGGTCGATCCCAAGATTTCCATCGCCACGGTCTATCGCACCGTCCGCCTGTTCGAAGAGGCCGGTATTCTCGACCGGCACGATTTCGGCGACGGCCGCGCCCGCTACGAGCCTGCGCCGGAAGCGCATCACGATCACCTGATCGACGTCGAAACCGGCAAGGTGGTGGAATTCGTCGACCCTGAGCTGGAGGCACTGCAGAAGCAGATCGCCGAAAAGCTCGGCTATCGCCTGGTCGATCACCGGATGGAACTGTACGGGGTGCGGATCGGCCGTGACGACTGATCCGGGAAGCGCCAGCTTCGACGAAAATGCGTGGAAGCTGCGCCAGGCGGCAGCAACCGGCGAGAAAACCCCGCTCAGCCTGATGGGGAATATGCGGTTCGTGTTCCGCACTTTCCTGATCCTGCTCGCGATCATGATCTTCGTGCCGCTGCATTACCTATATCGCGTTATCTCCTACGGCTCTCCCTTCCCGATGTGGTTCCTTGGCATCACCGGCTGGATCGTCGGCGCGCGTGTCGAGCGCTACGGTACCCCGCTGCGGCGCGATGTGTTCTTCATCTCCAACCATGTCAGCTGGGTCGACATCCTGACCATCGCCGGGGCAAGTGGCACCGCCTTCGTGGCCAAGGCCGAACTGGCCGAAGCACCGGTGGTCGGGTGGCTGTGCGGCCTCAACCGCACCGTCTTCGTCAAGCGCGAGAACCGGCTGGGCGTGGCAGACCAGATCAACCACCTGCGCGAGGCGCTGATGGACAACTGGTCGGTGACGGTCTTCCCCGAAGGCACGACCACCGATGGGCATTCGCTGCTGCCGTTCAAGAGCAGCATGCTGAGCGTGCTGGAACCGCCGCCGCCCGGCGTGCTGGTGCAGCCAATTGTGCTCGATTACGGCGAGGTGGCCGAATGGATCGGCTGGGTCGGCAACGAGAGCGGGATCAACAACTTCCGCCGCGTACTGAGCCGCAAGGGCAGCTTCCGGCTCGGCATCCATTTCCTCGAGCCCTTCAGCCCCGAGGAATATCGTGGCCGCAAGGCCATCGCCGCCAAGGCGCGCGAGGAAATCGAGACCAAGCTCGAGGAATGCCTCGGCCACCCGGTCCGCCCGTTCCAGCACGATGTCCCGCCCGTCCGCTACAGCGCGCCGGCGGTGCCGATAGAGTGATGGCGGTGCGACTGTTTCCTGTCCTGGTGTTGGCCGCGATGATCGCCGGTTGCGGTGACCAATCCAATAGCGGCGAGAGCAGCACGCGCATTGCGACACCGCGCGACAAGGTCGAGACAATGCTCGGGCAAGGTCCGAACGGGGTCGATTGCTATCCCTCGACCTGGTCGAAAACGCAACAATTCGCGCAGCCGCTGGCGCGGGTGTTCGACGACCCATCGCTGCGGTTCGACATGGACGCGGTGCAGTGGAAGCGTTCCGCCACGGCCGTATCCGCCACTGCGCGGATCGACCATTCGGGCTACACCTACGAGTTCGCCGTGATCGGCTACGGCCCCGATCACCCCTATGCGGAACAGGGTTATTTCTGCTCGATGGCGGCGATCCCGTCGAACATGTCCGCGCCTCCGCTCGGCGGGATGACCGATGCGAAGACCGTGGCGGACGAGAGGTTCGAGCCTTTCTAAGCCTGTTCCATCGGCGCAGCTTTTGCCCTAAAGGCGCGCGCTCATGAAACCTACTGACGCCCCCCCAAGGAACCCGCGCACCTACCGGGTCAAGAGCTTCGGCTGCCAGATGAACGTCTATGACGGCGAGCGCATGGCCGAACTCCTGGCCGAGAAGGGCATCACGCCCGCGCCCGAGGGCGAGGAGGCGGACCTGGTGGTGCTCAACACCTGCCACATCCGCGAGAAGGCGGCCGAGAAGGTCTATTCCGATATCGGCCGGCTGGTGAAGGCGGGACGCAAAGCGGGCAGGGAACCGCTGATCGCGGTCGCCGGCTGTGTCGCCCAGGCCGAAGGCGAGGAAATCATGGCCCGCGCCCCGGCGGTGAGCATGGTGGTCGGGCCGCAGGCCTATCACCGCCTGCCCGACATGCTCGACAAGGCGGTCAGGGGCGAGCGCGCGACCGACACCGACATGCCCCCGATCGCCAAGTTCGATGCCCTGCCCGCACGCAGGAAGATCGGCCCTACGGCCTTCCTCACCGTGCAGGAAGGGTGCGACAAGTTCTGCACCTATTGCGTGGTGCCCTATACCCGCGGCGCGGAAATCTCGCGGCCCTACAAGGACCTTGTCGCCGAAGCGCACAGGCTGGTCGAGGCCGGGGCCAAGGAAATCACCCTGCTGGGCCAGAACGTCAACGCCTGGCGCGGCGAGGACGACAAGGGCCGCGCGCAGGGTCTGGCAGGCCTGATCAAGGCGCTCGCCGCCGTGGATGGGCTCGCCCGCATCCGCTACACCACCAGCCATCCGGCCGACATGGACGACGCCATGATCGCCGCCCATGGCGAGGTCGACAAGCTGATGCCCTATCTCCACCTGCCGGTGCAGAGCGGCAACGACCGGGTGCTGAGGGCGATGAACCGCAGCCACACGGCGGAGAGTTACCTGCGCCTGCTCGAACGCTTTCGCGCGGCGCGGCCCGACATCGCACTGAGCGGCGATTTCATCGTCGGCTTCCCCGGCGAGACCGAGGCCGAGTTCGAGGACACGCTGAAGATCGTCGGCGAAGTCCGCTACGCCCAGGCCTTCAGCTTCAAATACTCCCCCCGCCCCGGCACGCCTGCCGCCAGCATGGAGGGGCAGGTCGCCAAGGAAGTGATGGAAGATCGCCTCGCCCGGCTGCAAGCCGCCCTGGGCCGCGACCAGCTCGCGTTCAATCAGGCGAGTGTGGGCAGGCGCTGCGAGGTTCTGGTCGAGCGCAAGGGCAAGCTGCCGGGGCAGTGGCTCGGCAAGTCGCCGTGGCTTCAGAGCGTGTGGTTTGCCAAAGACGATGGGGGTGATTGCGCTCTTGGCGATCTGGTCGAGGTCGAGCTGGTCGAGGCCGGACCGAATTCGCTGGCCGGGCGGCTGCTCACGACTGTGGCAGCGTAACGCCCCGGCTTTGCCGGGGCATATCTCGCGCCAAGACGCCAAGAAAACCAAGATGTTGTGCTGAGCCGGCTACCCAGCACCTTTTCTTGGCTTCTTGGCGTCTGGGCGCGAACCAGAAAAGGCGCTGCGCGCGGCACTTGCATGACACCGCAGTGACTTTCCCCAACCCCGTTCGGCACCCGTCCTTGCGTCTCGTGCGTTCTGTCCTAGAATCCGAGTCGCAAACAAAGGAGCCGCATGGGCCGTAAACCTTCCCGCACCGGCGACCGGGGCTTCTCCCCCGATCCGGTCCCGCTTCGTGAGATCCGCCGGGCCAAGGTGGATATGGAATTCGACAACCAGTCGCTGCTGGTCCCGCTGTTCGGGCAGTTCGATGCCAATCTGGTGCAGGTGGAGAACCGGCTCGGCGTGTTCATCTCGGCGCGCGGCGACCATGTCCAGATCGAAGGGCCGGAGGACAGCGTCGCCCGCGCCCGCGACACGCTGCAATCGATGTATGACCGGCTGGCACAGGGGCAGGAACTCGACGCCGGTGCGATCGAGGCCATGATCGTGATGTCGAACGAGCCAACGCTGGCGGGTATCATGGAGGGCGACAACGGCGGCCCGCCGATCATGATCCGCACGCGGCGCAAGACCATCGTCCCGCGTAGCGCGACGCAGGCAGTCTACATGCGCAGCCTCGCCCGCGACGACATCATCTTCGCGCTGGGTCCTGCGGGCACCGGCAAGACCTACCTTGCCGTGGCACAGGCGGTGGCGCAGCTGATCACCGGCAGTGTCCAGCGGCTGATCCTGAGCCGCCCGGCGGTGGAAGCGGGCGAAAAGCTCGGCTTCCTGCCCGGCGACATGAAGGACAAGGTCGATCCCTACCTGCGCCCGCTCTACGACGCGCTGTACGACTGCATGCCGCCCGAGCAGGTCGAACGGCGGCTGGCATCGGGCGAGATCGAGATCGCGCCCATCGCCTTCATGCGCGGGCGGACGCTGGCCGACAGCTTCATCATCCTCGACGAAGCGCAGAACACCACGCGCGAGCAGATGAAGATGTTCCTTACCCGCTTCGGCCAGAACAGCCGCATGGTGGTGTGCGGCGACCCGCGCCAGGTCGACATCCCCGGCGGCGACCGCATGAGCGGCCTTGCCGACGCGGTCGGGAAGCTGGAAGGCGTCGAAGGCTTCGGCACCATCCGCTTCACCGCAGCGGACGTGGTGCGGCACCCGATCGTGGGCCGGATCGTCGAGGCCTATGAGGGGATGCCCAGCTAGCGACAATCCTTTCCTGCATAAGGTTCGGCAGGAAATCTGCGTCCCGTCCTGCGCCTAGCCCGTCCGGCATCTTTCTCGGCACAATTGTGGTCGTCGCCCATTGATTCCCATGAGGAGTCGATCGGGCCGGCCCCGTGACCTCTCCTCTTCTGAGGAAACGACAAAAAGGAGAAGGATCTCATGCAAGACCAACAGACAAGGGAACGCAGCGTTATTGAAAGCGACCGCGTCGAAGGAACGAGTGTCTATGGCAAGAACGGGGACAAGATTGGCTCGGTCAAGCGCATTCTGCTCGACAAAAGGAGCGGGCAAGCCCGTGATGTCGAAGTGTCAGTCGGCACATTCTTGGGAATGGGCGGCGAACTTCACAGCCTGCCGTGGGAGAAGCTCGAGTATGACACGGACGTGGGCGGGTACAAGCTCGACGTGACTGAAGACCAGTTGCGCGAAGCGCCGACCTATTCCGAGAACGACCGCGACCAGCAATTTGATCGCGACTATCAGACCCAGGTCTATTCCTACTGGGTGGCTACGCCCTACTGGTAACGTCGGCACCGGACGGGCGACCCGCTCTCCGGCTAGGAGAGCGGGTCGGTCTCTGGCGGTAATCGCAGATGGTCAGCTTGCAGACTGCAGGCCCGCCACCCAGACTTTCCCTACAATCCTTCGACAGCCTTGCTGACGAGGATATTCACCGCCACGCGGCGGTTCTGCTGCTTGCCGTAGTCGGTGGTGTTATCGGCGGCCGGATCGGCTTCGGCCATGCCGGTCGGGGTCAGCATGCGATAGGGCTTCCAGCCGCAGGCCTGCTGCAGGTAATTGACCACGCGGGTGGCGCGCTTTTCGCTCAGTTCCTGGTTGATCTCGTAGCTGCCGGTCGAATCGGTGTAGCCGACGACCAGGAGCAGCGCGTTGTCGGTCGCATTGGCCTGCTGCGCGGCGGCGCAGAGTTCCTGCTGGGCCTGGCTCGAGAGCGCCCACTTGCCGGTATCGAAGTAGACATTGGTAGTGCCGACGACGTTGTAGTTATCGATATCGGCCACGCGGCTGCGCAGCGCGTCGGTTGCGGCGGTCTGTTCGGCAAAGCCCTGGGCGGTGCCGGTGCTGATCATGCGCGCGGTTTTGAGATCGCGGTTCTTCACGGCCACCTTTCTGGCGATCAGGGTGTTGCCCCACTGGACGGTTTCGACCGTCACCGGCAATCCGTTCAGCAGCGCATCGGCACCGAGCTTGTCCTTGCTGAGGCCAAGAAACCCGCCCGAAGCGCGGATCTGGCTGGCGTCGCTGATAGCGACAGTGGTGCTCACGCCCTCGGCAGTGGTGACCTGCATCCGCTCGCCCTTGCGGGCCGAGATGAAGCCATCGATTTCGGGACCTGCCGGCATGCCTTCAAGGTCGGCAGGGACCATGCCGGTGACCGTGATCTGGCTGCCTTGGGCCGGCAATTCGGCTTGCTGGGCAGAGAGGCTGGCTGTCATCGGCAAAGCCATCAGCGCGAGGGTGCATGCCGCCTTCGAGGCGAATGTGGTGTTACGCATAGGTACGACTCCTTGTACTTGTCATTGCCGCCGCGACTTGCGCCGGACGGTTGTTGGCGGCGGGTCCTGGCTTGGCCCCGCGATGAATTTTCCCCTGTTGGTAAGCTATCGTCGAACACGCGGATGCGTTCCGCGGTTCGCCGCCCTTGCGGAGCGGCCTGTTCCCCCGAGCCTGTCGGCCCGATGAACGAAATACGGCGAAACCATGGAGTCGGGGGCGGTCGGAGGCACTGACACGGTGAGCCGTGCAGGTTCGCATGGTGCGTGACGGCGAGGGATACGCGGCGCCTTCCGGTCCCGTGTCGATCGCGCTAGGGCGCGGCAATGGAACTGGAGATAGATGTCGAACACTGGCCGACTGGCGACTGGGCCGCCGTGGCCGAGCGCGCGGCAGCCGCTGCCGAAGCGATGGAGCCCCTGCTCGCCAATGCCCGGCTGGAAGTCAGCCTGTTGTTTACCAGCGATGCCGAGATACATTTCCTCAACCGTCAATGGCGCCAGGGTGACAAGCCAACGAATGTGCTGTCCTTCCCCATGCTCGGCCGCGACGACCTGTTCGACCTGCCCCGCGACGGCCCGCCCGAAATGCTGGGGGATATTGCGCTGGCACACGAGACTTGCGCGCGCGAAGCGGAAGAGAAAGGCATCAGCCTGGAGCATCATGCCAGCCACCTGATCATCCATGGCCTGCTGCACCTGGCGGGCTACGATCATGTCGATTCCGCCGCACAGGCGGAGGAAATGGAAGCGCTGGAGATTGCGGCGCTTGCCAAACTGGGCATCGCGGACCCATATGGGGACCGCAATTGAACAGGAGCGCCACAAGGGCCATGCCCGACAGTGACCAATCCGCGGGAGACGCGGAGAGTAGGGGCGGGCTGATGCTCGCCATACGCAAGTTCTTCGATCCGCACGTCGGCGACCGCTCGCTGCGCGCGCAACTCGAAGAGGCCATCGACGAACACGAGGATGACGAAGGAACGGGCGGGGAGCCTGCGGCCAATGGCGACCTGTCGCCGATCGAACGGCAAATGTTGCGCAACCTCCTCCACTTCAGCGAGCACGATGCTGACGATGTCGCGGTGCCGCGCGGCGAGATCATCGCAGTCGATGCCAAGTCAACCTGGCAAGAACTGCTCGATTCCTTCGCCGAACACGGCCATTCGCGCCTGCCGGTCTATCGCGACCAGCTCGACGATGTCATCGGCATGATCCACATCAAGGACGTCTTTCCCTTCCTCGTTGGCGGCAGAACCCCGCCGGAGGACTGGACCACGCTGATGCGCCAGCCGCTCTATGTGCCGCAGACGCGCGGCGCGCTGGATGTGCTGGCCGACATGCGCTCGAACCGCACCCACCTTGCTATCGTGCTCGACGAGTTCACCGGCACCGATGGGCTCATCACCATCGAGGATCTGGTCGAGGAAATCGTCGGCGAG
This sequence comes from Erythrobacter sp. SDW2, assembly GCF_021431965.1. Classification (NCBI taxonomy): domain Bacteria; kingdom Pseudomonadati; phylum Pseudomonadota; class Alphaproteobacteria; order Sphingomonadales; family Erythrobacteraceae; genus Erythrobacter; species Erythrobacter sp. SDW2. The sequence continues at coordinate 1,290,292 of NZ_CP090370.1, read as the reverse complement.
ATCGAGGACGAGCACGACGACGCGCCGGAGATCTGGATCGCCGACATTGGCGAAGGAATGTGGGACTGCGACGCCCGCGCCGAGCTGGACGATGTCGCCGAACAGATCGACCCGCGCCTCGCAGAGGTAGAGGAATCGGTCGACACGCTGGGCGGGCTGACCTTTGTCCTCGCCGAACGCGTGCCCAAGGTCGGCGAAATCGTCGAACACCCGAGCGGATGGAAGATCGAGGTCACCGCAGGCGACGAGACCCATGTGACGCGCCTGCGCCTGCACGCGCCGCCGAGGAAGGTGCACGAGGCGGACCTTTAAGCGCGAAAGTTGCAAACTACCGCCCAAATCCCGCCTCGACATTGCAGTTTTTGCACTCCAAGGTGGCGCTATGGTCACTCGCCGCCTTCCCCCGCTGCGCGCGCTCGAAGCTTTCATGCGCACTGTCCGCCTTGGTTCCGCGCGGGCGGCGGCCGAAGAACTGAACCTCAGTCCTTCGGCGTTGAGTCGCCGCATCGCCAATCTCGAGGAGTTCGTCGGCAAGAAGCTGTTCACCCGCGCCCGCCAAGCCATGGCGCTGACCGATGAGGGGCACCATTTCTACGAAGCGGTGAATCCGCATTTCGAAGCACTCGCCCGTGCGGTCGAGGGACAGTCGGACAATCTCTCGCTATTGCGTCTGCGCCTGGGCGTGCTGCCGCTGTTCGGCACCCAGCGGCTGTTTCCACGCATCGCCGAACTGCGCAAGCTCCACCCGCTGCTGCATATCGACATCGATTCCGGCCCGCATCTGGAGCAGCGCGTGGGCGACACGCTCGATGCTGCGATCATCCTCAGCCGCGGGCCGGAGCGGGGCCTGCACGCAGTCCGGCTGGACGAGAACAAGGTCCACGCGATCTGCAGCAAGGAGCTCGCCGGGCGGATCGGCAAGAGCCCGGAACAGGCCATCCTCGCCCGGCAGACTTTCCTGATCCACAATGAGCTGCCCGAAAGCTTCATGGCGTGGAAGGATGCGCTGGGGATGCGCGATCTCGACCCCATGGCGATCGACCACTTCGATTCCGGCCAGATCATTCTCGAAGCCGCGGCACAGGGACTCGGCATTGCCATCATGCATGACGACCACCTGCGCCGCGCCGACGACGACCGGTTGACCGAGCTGTTCGATATCGAGGTCGAAAGCCCCTACAGCTACTGGTTCGTATGCAAACCGACCGCGCTGGAAAGCCGCCCGGTGCGGTTGTTCCACGACTGGCTGGTGAAGGCCGGACTCTAGGGCTGCACCTGCCCCTTCGCCGGTGGCCGGGCTTCATGCACGCACACCGGCAGGCTTTCTCCTTCGGCCATTCGGCGCGATCCGAGGCCGGGGTGGACCTTGTCGGCGGGGCCGCATTCGACCTCGGGCTTCTTCACCAGGTTGCGCCGGACCAGCGTCAGTGCCTCGCTGTCGCCATAGGCGGCGATCCATGTCAGGCAGTCGGCCAGCTTCCTGATCGAATGCTTCGATCCCGCATTGACCGTGGGATTGCAGTTGATGACGACCTGTTCGGACGCCGCGCTCACCTTGTAGCGGCGCAGTAGGCGGAGGAATTCGCCGCGCTCGGATATCGCCAGCCGATTGATGTCGTTGAGCATGGGATCGCCGGTGAAGAAGGGCGAGGTGTTGAAGAGGTAGGCCTTCACTTCGGGATGCTCGATGGAGATCTGCGTCGCCAGTGCCCCGCCCAGCGAATGACCGGTAACTTCGATCGCGACCTCGGACATGCCCGCTTCGTCGAGCGCCGCACGTTCGGCGGCATAAACGGTCCGCGCGCCGGACCTCTGCCGGTCTCCGAGTGTGCCCGAGAACAGATCGTTCCACGAGGCACCTTCGGTCCCGCGGAAGGCGATTACCCGCGCCAGCAGTTTTCCGCGCTTGCCGTCCTTTACCTCGAACCGGTCGAACATCGAATAGGCCAGCCCGCTTCCGTCATTGCCGGCAGCCTGGCGAGGCTGGAATGCCAACGGCAGGGCGAGATAGGTGTCCTCGTCCTGATAGGCATTGCTCGAGAGCATGGCATAGCCGTAGCTCGCCAGCGCCGCTTCGCGCACGAAGTCGCACCAGCCGCCCGGCTCCATCCGGCACGGGCTGCGGCTCTGGGTCAGGTCGGGCAGCGGCGTAATGCACCCCACCAGCACCAGCGGCGCAAGCGCGGCAAGCAGGCGGCGGGGTGTCACGCGGGTTGCCCGGCAGGCTTCAGGAAACGGTAGCCTTGACGATCTTGCCCGGCTCGCGCGGGGGCTCGCCCTTGGGCAACGCGTCGACATGTTCCATGCCGCTCTCGACCTGGCCCCAGACGGTATACTGGCGGTCGAGGAAGGTGGCATCGTCGAAGCAGATGAAGAACTGGCTGTTGGCGCTGTCGGGAACGGCAGTGCGGGCCATCGAGCAGACGCCGCGGACATGCGGCTCGGCATTGAACTCGGCCTTGAGGTCGGGCTTGTCGCTGCCGCCCATGCCGGTGCCGTTGGGGCAGCCGCCCTGCGCCATGAAACCGGGAATCACGCGGTGGAACTTGACCCCGTCATAGAAGCCTTCCTGCGCCAGTTCGGTGATGCGCGCGACATGGCCGGGTGCAAGGTCGGGGCGCAGCTTGATGACGACATCTCCGCCAGTGCCATTGCCGGTGTCGAGGGTAAGGGTGAGTGTATCTGCCATGGGTATCTCCGTAGCTATGGTCCGTTCGCCCTGAGCCTGTCGAAGGGCAGCCGCGAGGTGGCGACTGGGCTTCGACAGGCTCAGCCCGAACGGAGGTTGGGTGTTTGGGCGTTCTCTAGCAGGCCCGGCGCGGCTGTCACGGGTTGCTTTTCGGAAGCCTCCGCCTAGAGCGGGCACATGTCCAGCGACGAGCGCCTCGATGACGACCTGCTGACCGCGTCCGCGGCAGAGGAAGCCGCTCGCCCCGACGACCGGATGGACGACGAGCGGCTGGACGAGGAGAACATCCTCAAGCCGGAATACGTCCGTGCCGTGCGCGAGGCGCTGGAGGCGGGGGAGAACGAGACGGTCTACGACCTCGTCGAACCGCTCCACCCGGCCGACATCGCCGACCTGTTCGAGCTGTGCGACAAGGACGAGCGAGGGCCACTCGCCGCCGCCATCAGCGACCTGATGAGCAGCGACGTGATCGCCGAGCTCAACGACTACGTCCGCGAGGACATGATGGAATCGCTCGCGCCGGAAGCGGTCGCGACCATCATCGAGCAGCTCGACACCGATGACGCCGTCCAGCTGATCGAGGACTTGGACGAGGAAGACCAGCAGGCGGTTCTCGCCGAAATCGAGGCGGAGGACCGCGCCGCCATCGAAAGCGCGCTGGCCTATCCCGAAGAGACCGCCGGCCGCCTGATGAGCCGCGAACTGGTCGCGGTGCCCGAGCACATGACGGTCGGCGACCTGATCGACTATTTGCGTACCGACGAGAACCTGCCGACCGAGTTCTTCGAGATCTTCGTGGTCGATGCCAAGCATCACCCGGTCGGCACCTGCGCGCTGAGCTGGATCCTCACCACCCCGCGCCAGGTCGCACTGGGCGATGTGATGAAGCGCGACCAGACGCTGATCCCCGTCACGCTCGACCAGGAAGAGGTCGCGCTGATGTTCCAGAAATACGGCCTGATCAGCGCCGCCGTGGTCGACGAGGACGGGCGGCTGGTCGGGCAGATGACGGTCGACGACATCGTCCACATCATCTCCGAAGAGGCTGGCGAGGACGCGCTGCTGCTGTCGGGTGCGGGCGACGGCGATATCAACGAGCCGATCCGCGATGCCTATTCGGCGCGCGTGCGCTGGCTGGTCGCCAACCTCGGCACTGCGCTCGTGGCCAGCGCGATAATCTGGTATTTCGGCGCCGCGATCGAGCAGCTGGTGGCGCTCGCCGTGCTGATGCCGATCGTCGCCAGCATCGGCGGCAATGCCGGGACGCAGACCATGGCGGTGACCGTCCGCGCCATCGCCACCAACCAGCTGACCCGTTCCAACACCGGCCGCATCCTGTGGCGCGAAGCGCGCGTGGCGCTGCTCAACGGCGGGACCATCGCCCTGCTGATCGGCGCGGCGACCGCGCTGATCTTCACCCCGCAACTGGGCGCGGTGATCGCCATGGCGATGATCGTCAACATCTGCATCGCGGGCCTCGCGGGCGTGCTGGTCCCGGTGGCGTTCGACCGGCTCGACCAGGACCCGGCGGTGGCCTCGAGCGTGTTCGTGACCATGATCACCGATTCGATGGGCTTCCTCGCCTTCCTCGGGCTGGCGGTGTTGAGCGGGGTCGTGGGTTAATTTCACCGGCCATGTCACACTCGTCACACTGTCCTGAGGCAAAACTCGGGGTGGGCGCGAAGCCTGCTGAAAGGCTGGTGTTTCAAGCAGTTGGGAGGCAGCGCAGGAAGGCATCCGCCAACTCTGCACCCGCTACTCGGCTGTAGGACAGCAAAACTATCTCCACACCTTCAACGTCACCCCGGCCCCCGAGCCGGGGTCCCGCTTTTCTTCGAGGTGCGGCGCTCCGTCGCAAAGAAGCGGGACCCCGGGTCAAGCCCGGGGTGACGGGAAAAGCGCGTGCCGAGAGAATGCGCGAGCGGCACTGTTGTGGTTTGAGGCGGAACCTCTACATCCCCCCCATGCCGCTGCATCTGACCAAGATCGCCTTCGGGGCGCAAAGCTACCAGGATATCGAGAACTGGTATGCGCAGCGGCGCAGCCCGCACCTCACCACCCGCTATCGGCCGACGCGCTGGCAGGAATGTATCGGCGGCTCGCTGTTCTGGATCCACCAGCACAGCATCGTTGCGCGCAGCACGATCCTCGGCTTCAGCGAAACCAAGGACGGGCGCTGGTCGATCGATCTCGAACCCCGGCTGGTCCGCGTCCACCCCCGCCCCAAGCGCGCCCACCAGGGCTGGCGCTACCTCAAGGGCGATGTCCCCCGCGACCTGGCCGAGGGCGAGGATATCGGCGACGCAATACCCGGCAGGCTGGCAGGCAAGCTGGAGAAGCTGGGGTTGCTCTAGTTCTTGCGCGCCGTCAGCGCCGCAATCACATCCCGCACATCATAGGCCGTGTCGGCATCACCGGTGACGGCGTGCTCTTCGTAAGCCGCCAGCAGCGGGTCGATCCGCTCCCTGATGCGCTTCACATTGGAAGCGTGGCTGACCACGAAGCGCTCGTTCGCAAGGATCTGCGGCACCACGATCTCCGCATGTTCGGTCGCCTCCATGCCGAACTTCATGAAGCGTTCCTCGCCAATCGCCGTAAAGACCCAGCCGGGAATGATCGTGCCGGCGTGGACATGCGGCGGCAGGTCTTCGCGCAGGCTTTCGGTCAGGCCCAGCACCGCGTGCTTGGCAGCGATATAGGACCCGCTCTGGGGCACGGCGCAAAACAGGCTGTTCTCGCTGCCGGTGTTGTAGATCGCGCTTGAAGCCTCCTGCGCAACCAGCCGCGGGGCGAAAACCTTGCAGCCGTGCCACACGCCCCAATAGTTGATATCGAAATGTCCGCGGGCGGTGGCTGCGTCGATCTCCCACAGCCTGCCGCGCGGCCCGCCGACGCCGGCGTTGTTGAGGACGAGATGGACCTCGCCCTGCCAGCCGAACGCCGCATCTGCGAGCGCCTCGACCTGCGTGATATCGGATGTATCGCAGCGCTGCGTCAGCACCTGGTCGCCGAATTCCGCCGCTGCCTTGGCGAGTCCGGCCTCGTCGACATCGGCCAGTACCACGCCGCCGCCCAGTGCCACCAGCTTGCGGGCAATCGCCAGGCCGATCCCGCTGGCACCGCCGGTGATGACGGCGATCTTGCCAGCGAAGCCGGTCATGCGGCAGTCTTCTCCGCCACGCGCCGCAGCACGTTGACATAGGTCTCGGGCACCTGCGCGCCGGGGATCAGGAGCTTGCCTTCGATCACCATGGCGGGAACGCCGGTGATGTTCATGTCCCATGCCTGCCGTTCCTCGGCGCGGACGCGGGTGGCGATTTCGGGGTCGGTCAGCGCAGCGAGCGCCCCGGCGCGTTCGAGGCCGACGCTCTGTGCCACATCGAGCAGCACATCGCGCGCGCCGATATTGCGGCGCTCGTTGAAATGCGCCCGGAACAGCGCGAGCTTGAGCTCGGTCTGCTTCTCGGGTCCGGCAGTCTCCAGCGCCCAGGTCAGCAGGCAATGCGCGGCGAAGGTGTTCCACATCATCGCGGGCGGCGCTTCGCCGTCACCCTCGTAATCGAGCGAAACACCCGCCCCTTCGGCGATGCTGCGCATCTGCCCGCGCACCGCCGCGCTCTCGTCCGGCGTGCGACCGTATTTGCGCTGGATATGCGCCGCCTGCTCCTCGCCCGCCTCGGCCATCTCGGGGTTGAGTTCGAAAGCGTGCCAGCGGATGTGCGCATCGATCTCGCCCTCGAGTTGGCCGAGCGCCTTCTGCAACTGGCCGTATCCGATCGCGCACCACGGGCACATCACGTCGGACCAGATGTCGATGGTGAGCGAACAGGGTGCGGTCTCGGTCATGTTTTCAGCCACCATTCTATCAGCGTATGGGCAATGGCGTGGCGCGGCGGGGTGGCGAAAGGGCCGTCGCCCGCCATCGATGCCGCCACTTCCTCGCGGGTGAAGAAGCGCACTTCGGCCATTTCGGTGGTGTCGATTTCCAGTTCATCGCTCAGCGCATGGCAGTGGCAGCCGATCATCAGCTGGCTGGGGAACGGCCACGGCTGGCTGGCGACATAGGTCACGTCGCGGACACGGATGCCGGCCTCTTCGAAGACCTCGCGGGCCACCGCTTCCTCGATGGTTTCGCCGGGTTCGACAAAGCCGGCCAGCGCGGAAAAGCGCCCCTCGGGCCAGCCCTTGCCGCGCCCGAGCATCAGGCGGCCATCGTGTTCGGCCAGCATGATCGTAACCGGGTCAGTACGGGGAAAATGCTGCGCGTGGCACGCCCCGCAATTGCGCTGCCAGCCGGCTTTGGCGGGCTTCGTAGGTGCGCCGCACTGGGCGCAGAAGCGGTGCCGCGCATGCCAGTCGACCAGGCTGCGCGCACCGCCATAGAGTGCGAGGTCGCCCGGTTCGAGGCTTGCCATCAGCGCCCACAGCTGCGGGTTGGCCATGCGCGGGCTGGCATCGCCACGCGGCGGCACCGCAGCGAAGCAGGCGCGCTCGCCGCCATCGGAACGGTCGAGCCCGAGGAAGACCAACTCGGCATCCTCCGCCGCATCGGCCAGGCTACCCCAGGCCAGCCGTCCATAGTCATCCAACGACGGCATCAGCGCATCGAGCGCCAGCAGCCGGGCCTTCCAGTTCATGTAGCCCGCCAACCGCTCCGGGTCGGCACGGACATGGTCGGCCCGGTCGAGCGGCGAACCCGCGAATGCGACGGGCGGGGCCAAACTTACTTGCCCGCCATGACGGCCAGATCGGCCGCGACCAGCTCGGGGAACTTGGTCTGGATCGAATAGGCCTCGCTCGGCATGTATTGGGTGAAGAGCTGCGCGCGGAGGCCCCCGCCTCCGAACTTGACGAAGGCCGCGGTGCCCGCCGCCCCGCCCCAGCCGAAGGCGTCGTCGCTCACGCGGCCGCCCGCGCCGAAGCCCTGCCCGGCAATCCAGGTGCCCTGCGTCGTCGCGGTCGCGGGCAGGATATTGCCGGTGCCGACCCGCACGGCGGTTTCGCTCATCACCCGCTTGCCGTCGATCTTGCCATAGCCGAGCAGCATGGCGAGGAAGCGGTCGTAGTCGCGCGGGCTGGAAACCAGCCCCGCTCCGCCCATCGGGAAGGGCGGCGTGTCGAGGTAGATCGAGCTGGCCGCCGGATCCATCGGCAGCGGGACACCCGCCAGAATGCCGTAATTGGTGGTGAAGCGGTCGATCTCGCTTTCGGGCACCTGGAACCAGGTGCTGTCCATCCCGCAGGGCTCGAAAATGCGCTCTTTCAGCACTTCGTCGAACGGCTTGCCTTCGGCTACTTCGATCACCCGGCCGAGCAAGTCGAGGCCGACCGAATAGCTCCACTTGGTCCCCGGCTGCAGCACCAGCGGCATCTTGGCCAGACCGTCGGCAAAGGCCTGCAGGCTGCGCACCGGCTTGCCCCGGCTGAGGCCCGGGATCGGGATGCGGCTGACCTGCCCGGGGATCAGCCCGGCATCTTCATAGGCGCGAGCGATCGGGCCCTTCTGGACGATCCCGTAGCCGAGCCCGGCGGTGTGGGTCATCAGCTGGCGGATGGTGATCGGGCGGACCGCCGGCTCGAGATTGTCCTCGGTGATCGGGCCGTCATAGACCTTCTGGACCTTCATCTCGGCATAGGCCGGCAGGATGTCGGCCAGCGGCTGGTCCAGCCCCAGCTTGCCGTCCTCGATCAGCATCATGGCGGCGATGCCGGTGACCGGCTTGGTCATGGAATAGATGCGATAGAGGCTGTCCATGTCGGCCTTGGCCGCGCCGCCCAGCTCCAGCGTGCCGCGGGCGATGGCGGTGGGTGCCTGCTGGCCCCAACCGAAAGTCGCGATCATATTGGCGACCTTCTGCTTGGCGACATAATCCTCGACCGTGGCGGTGACCGTGGGCCACATCGCTGCCGAACTGGCCAGCGCGCGGCTGAACGGCACTTGCGCCAGCAGACCCGCCGCCGAGAGATAGGCACTGCCCCTGAGCAGCGAGCGGCGCGAGATCTGGTCGGCGGCAAAATCGCGGTAGGCCATCGGCGGCAAGTCCTCTTCTGAAACTGTTTGCGCTTCTCTGGGCGAAGCGGGCGGGAGCGTCAATTGGCGATTCCGGCTGAACCGGGTCTTGCCAACGTGCACTGTTTTATCCATATAACACACATGCTCAATATCCTCTCTTTCCTGATCGGACTCGTCTCGCTGGTGATCGTCATCCCGGCGACCATCCCGCTACTCGGCTGGGCCAACTGGATCGCGCTGCCGCTGATCGTCATCGGCGTGGTGCTCGGCGCGCTGTCGTCGAAGAACGGCGGACGCAATTTCTGCCTGATCGTCGGGCTGATCGCCGTGGTGCGGCTGAGCCTGGGCGGCGGAATTCTCTAACCCGCCAGCGCCCGCTGGGCCGCCTTGGCAAACAGCGTCGGAAGGCCAGCTTCTGTAAGCCGCTCGAGCGGCCACCATTCGCCCTGTCCCGGCATGTCGTTGTTCCCGGCACATGCCAAGACCTCGAGTTCGATCTCGAAGTGGGTGAAGCCGTGCCGCACGACCCCGCGTGAGGCCCATTCGCCCGGTAGCGGCGGCTCGCCATGGCCGTCGCCGCGCGCGCTCCAGCCATCGTCCGGCAGCGCCCGCATCCCGCCCAGCATGCCGCTGCCCTGCCGCCGCACCAGCCACACTGCGTCCTCGCGGACGATCCAGAACGCACGCCCTTGCCGCACCGGCCGCGCCTTCTTGGCCGGTTTGACCGGAAACCGCTCCGGGTCGAGCGTGCGAGCCGTGCAGTGACTTGCCAGCGGGCACAGCAGGCACTGCGGCTGGCGCACGGTGCAGACCTGCGAGCCGAGGTCCATCATCGCCTGCGCGAAATCGCCGGCGCGCCCGGCGGGTGTGATCGTATCGGTCGCCGCACGGATCGCCTTGCGCGCCCGTGGCAGGGGGTCATCGATAGCGAACAGCCGCGAGACCACCCGCTCGACATTGGCATCGACCACCACCGCCCGTTGGCCGAAAGCAATCGCGGCAATGGCCGCCGCCGTATAGTCGCCGACGCCAGGCAACTGGCGCAACTCAGCCTCGCTTTCGGGAAAGCCGCCCCGCGCCGCCACTTCCCGAGCGGCCTTCAGCAGGTTGCGGGCGCGCGAATAATACCCCAGCCCGGCCCAGGCAGCCATCACCGCTTCCTCCGGCGCAGCTGCGAGCGCTTCCACACTCGGCCAGGTCGCGGTGAACTTCTCGAAATAGGGCTTCACCGCCGCCACGGTGGTCTGCTGCAACATGATTTCGCTCAGCCACACGCGGTAGGGATCGGGCGCGGGCGCACCCGGCCGCGCCCGCCACGGCAGGCCGCGCGCGTGGCGGTCATACCAACCGAGCAATGCTGTCGGGATCGTGTTGTCGCTGGCAGTCACGCGTCGCCTATGGCATGGGCGATCGCACGATGGAACGTGGCAAGAAGACTAGCCCCAGCAAGGCCTCAAGCAGCGAAGCGGTAGGCCGGTCAAAAGGCGTAAGGCCGTTCGAACGGCCAAGGGGCATGGGGGCCAAGGCCGTGGGTGACCTGATGCCGCAAATCGGCCGCACCGCCTTCCGCCGGTTCGGCTTCGTGCAAAGCTCCGTCGTCACCCGCTGGCCCGAGATCGTCGGTGACCGCCACGCCAGGATCTGCGCCCCGGAAGCGATCCGCTTCCCTCCAGGCGAAAAGGCCGAGGGTATCCTGCAACTGGTCGTTGTGCCCGCCCATGCGCCGATCATCCAGCACGTGATTCCGGAGATCATCGAGCGGGTGAACCGTTTCTTCGGCTACAACGCGGTGGCGCGGGTCAAGCTGCGGCAAGGCACGGTTAAGGCGCAGGATGCTGCAAGCCGCCCTACGGCGCCGCCGTCGCTCAAACCCATTCCGATAGAATTGGGGGACAGCTTGCGCGATATCGGCGATCCGGAAATGCGGGCCGTGCTCGAAGGTCTGGCGCGCAGCCTGGGGCAACAGGAGGAACGAGAGAAATGATCGCAACCCGCCTGCTCGGGGCAGGTCTGGCGCTGGTCGCGGGGGCTGCGCTGACCGCGCAGACCCGGAACTGGGTCAACGAGGTCGAGCGCACGGATACCTCGCACATCATCGGCGACCCCGCCGCCACCAGAACGCTGACCGAATTCGTCAGCTACACCTGCCCGGCCTGCGCCACTTTCTCGCGCATGGGTGAGGAAGTGGTCAAGCTGGGCTATGTCGCGCCGGGCAAGCTCAAGTTCGAAGTGCGCTATCTCCAGCGCAACGAGATCGATGTCGCCCTTACCATGGCCGCCTGGTGCGGCGGCAAGGACAAGTTCAAGGGCATCCACAGCGCGATCATGTGGTCGCAGCCGCAGTGGCTGCCCAAGGTGCAGATGGCCAGCACCACCCAGCAAGGCCGCTGGTTTACCGGCCCCGGTCCGAGCAAGCGCCGCGCGATCATGTGGGATCTCGAAATCTACCAGTTGCTGGAGCCGAAAGGCGTCAGCCGCGGCGAGCTTGACGCCTGCATGGCTGACGATGCCTTCGCCGCCAAGCTGTCCGCAACCTCCACCGCCGACATGGCCAAATACGGCATCGACAGCACGCCCAGCTTCGCGCTCGACGGCAAGACGCTGGACCACGTCCACGACTGGGCTTCGCTCGCGCCGCTGCTGGCAGGCATCCAGACACCGCTTTACGGCCCGCAATAGGCCGTCCCTGCGGACCGTATTTGTGGGAAGCCCTGTGGATACTAAGCCTGTTGACCACTAACACCCTTTTCACCGCGCGATTCTCCCGGCTAGCCTTTCCCATTCGACAAAGGACCCCTTGCATCATGACGATCCTTCGCCGCCTGACATTCGCCGCCCTTGCCGCGCCGCTGGCACTGGGCCTTGCCGCTTGCGGCTCCGACACAACCGAGGGCGAAGTGCCCGAGGGCGCCAAGGTCGAGAGCGTCGCCCCGCCGGCCGGGACCACCTGGTCCAACACGGCCGTCGTGACGCCCGAAAGCGGCTACATGATCGGCAACCCCGATGCCCCGATCAAGCTGATCGAGTATGGCTCGCTGACCTGCCCGGCCTGCGCCGCTTTCGCGGAGGAAGGGTTCGAAGCGCTCAAGACCGAATATGTCGATTCCGGCCGTGTCAGCTTCGAATTCCGCAGCTTCCTGATCCATGGCCCGCCCGATCTCGTGCTGACCCGCCTCGCCGAGTGCGGCCTGGCCGAAGCAGTGATCCCGCGCGCCGACCAGGTGTGGCTCAACATCGAGACCATCGTCCCCAATTTCCAGGCGGCCGATCCCAAGACCCTCGACCTGCCGGAAGATCAGCGTTTCGTGGCCTATGCCGAAGGGGCGCAGATCTATGACTTCTTCGCCAAGCTCGGCCTGAACCGTGACGAGGCCCGTGCCTGTCTCGCCGACACCAAGGCGATCGAGCGACTGGCCAATGCCTCGCAGGCCAATGCCGAAAAGGACGGCGTCGACCGGACCCCGACCTTCCTCGTCAACGGCCGCAAGGTCGAAGCCAGCAACTGGGCACAGCTCGAACCCATCCTCCAGCGCGCCGGGGCCCGGTAAGGCGCCCTGATGCAGATCCGGCGGCTCAAGCTTAGCGGTTTCAAAAGCTTCGTTGAGCCTGCCGAACTGCAGATCGAGCCGGGGCTGACGGGCGTCGTCGGCCCCAATGGTTGCGGCAAGTCCAACCTGCTCGAAGCGATCCGCTGGGTCATGGGGGAAACCTCGGCCAAGTCGATGCGCTCGGGCGGAATGGACGATGTCATCTTCGCCGGGACCGAAACCCGCCCGCAGCGCGATTTCGCCGAAGTCGTGCTACAGGGCACCGACAGCAACGGCGAGGAACTGGAAGTGACCCGCCGGATCGAGCGTGGCGCCGGCAGTGCCTATCGCGTCAACGGGCGCGATGTGCGCGCCAAGGACGTGGCCCTCACCTTCGCCGATGCCGCCACCGGGGCGCATAGCCCGGCGCTGGTGAGCCAGGGCAAGATCGCCCAGGTCATCTCGGCCAAGCCGGTCGAGCGGCGCATGATGCTGGAGGAAGCCGCGGGGATCGCGGGCCTTCACGTGCGCAAGCGCGATGCCGAGAGCAAGCTGCGCTCGACCGAGAAGAATCTCGAACGGCTCGAGGATCTGATGGCCGGGCTCGACAGCCAGATCTCCTCGCTGCGGCGGCAGGCCAAGCAGGCCGAACGCTATACCAAGCTGACCGACGAGATTTCGCTGGCCGAAGCGCGGCTGGTGTTCGCCCGCTGGCGCGATGCGGCGGCGGCGGCGGAAGCGGCGCGGGCCGAGGCCAAGGGTGCCGAGGCACGGGTGCTGGAAGCCCAGGCCGAGGTGGAAGCGGCGCAGAAGGCGCAGCGCGAAGCCGCCGAGAAGCTGGCCGAAGCGCGCGAGGAGCAGGCCGACCGCCGCGACGATGCCAGCGCGCACGGCCACCGCATGGCGGCGCTGACCAGCCAGCTGGAGGCTGCCGAACAGCGGCTGGCCGATCTCGACCGGCAGAAGGCGCGGCTGGAGGAGGACCGGGTCGAGGCGGACCGGATGACCCGCGATGCAGCCGATGCGCTCAAGCGGCTGGAGCAGGATCTGCTGGCTGGCGAGGCTCTGCTGGCGGAGGACGAGGCTCGCCGGCCGGCTCTTGCAGCGAAGCTGGAAGATACCGAACGTGCCAGCCGCGCTGCCGAACTGGCGCTGGCCAAGGCGACTGCCGACCATGCCGGGGTCGAGGCCGAATGGCGCGTGGCCGGGGCCGCGATCGAACAGGCCGAGGCCCGGCTGGCCCGGCTCGACCGCGATGCCGAGCGGCAGGCGCAAACTCGCGCGGCCTTGGCCGAAGGTGGCGATCCGGAGGCGGCGGTCGAGGAGGCCAAGGCTGCGGCGGAGGCTGCGACCCGCGAACTTGCTCGCTTGCGTGACGAACTGGAGGCGCAGCGCAGTCGCAAGGAAGCGCTGCAACAGGCGCGCGATGCCGCCGCCGATGCCTTGTCGGCTGCACAGGCCGAACTGACGGGGCTGGAACGCGAATTCTCCGCGCTCGACCGCGACCGGCAGGCGCGCGAGAAGCAGGCGGCGGGGCGGCAGGGCCTGCCCGCCGCGCTCGACAAGATCCGTGCCGCGCCGGGATACGAGCGCGCGGTTGCTGCGGTGCTGGGCCGCGAAGGCAAGGCACCGCTGGGCCGGCCGGAGGGCGATCCCGAGGGCAGTTTCTGGACCGGGAGCGAGGCACCGAAACAGGTATCCGACAGCCTTGCGGCGCATGTGCTCGACTGCCCGCCGCAGCTCGCCGCGCGGCTGGCGCTGGTGCATGTGGCCGAAGCCGATGACGGGCAGGTGCTCGATCCGGGCGAGTGGCTCGTCACCAAGGCCGGCGCGCTGCGGCGCTGGGACGGGCTGGTGGCCCGCGGCCAGGGTGCGGCGGAAGCGGCGCGGCTTGAGGCAGCGAACCGGCTGGCCGAGCTCGAAGCGGCACTCCCGGCCAAACGCGCCGCACGCGAAGAAGCACAGGCGGCCCAGGCCAAGGCGCAGGACGAATTGTCCGAGCTCCAGCGCGGGCTGGTTGCTGCCGAACGCGGTGTCGGCGAGGCCGCCGAGCGCGAGCGGCAGGCGCTGCGGGCGCTCGACCAGGCCGAGGCTGCGCGCGAGCGGATCGCGGCGCGGCTGGCGGAACTGAAGGAGAGCGAAGCCGATCTTGCCGAGCAGCGCAAGCAGGCCGATGCCGATCTCTTCGCCGCGCAGGACAAGCGCGCCGCCCTGCCCGATCCCGCCGCCGGTCGTGCGCAGCTTGAAGCCGCCCAGGCGAGGAACGACGCCGCCCGCTCGGCCATGCAGGCCGCCACCGCCGAACTCGCCGCACATGACCAGGGTCTCGCCGTCGCGCGCGAACGCACCGCAGCCCAGCGCGCCGAGAAGGCCAGCTGGCAGGCCCGCTCAGGCGAAGCGGCGCAGCGCCTTGCGGGCATGGAAGCCCGCTTCGAGGAAATCGAGGCCGAACGCGCCGTCACCGCCGCCAAGCCCGAAGGGCTGATGCGGGAGATCGAGCAGGGCGATATCGTCCGTGCGCGGCTAGGCGAGGAACTCGCCGCCGCCAATGCCGCGGTCGAGGAAGCGCAAGCCGCCGCCAATGCGGCAGACCGCGAGCTTGCCCATATCACGGAACGCCTTGCGACGACGCGCGAAACCCGCGCCACGCTGGTCGCGCGGGCCGAGAACGAGGAAGCCCGCCGTGCGGAAATGGCCCGCATTTCGGGCGAACGCTTCCAGTGCCCCCCGCCTCTGCTGGCGGAAAAGTTCGCCTTCGAGGCCGAACGAGTCCAGTCGAAGGAAGCCGAGGCCGAGGAAATGGACCGGCTGGTCGCCAGCCGCGAGCGGATCGGGCCGGTCAACCTCGTCGCTGCCGATGAACTCGCGCGGATCGAGCAGGAGCACGGTGCCAGCGCCGCCGAGCAGGCCGAACTGGTCGAAGCCGTGCACCGCCTGCGCGGCAGCATCGGCAACCTCAACCGAGAAGGCCGCCAGCGGCTGCAGGCCGCGTTCGAGCAGGTCAACACCCATTTCCAGGAACTGTTCACCAAGCTGTTCCAGGGCGGCCATGCCCATCTGGCGCTGATCGATAGCGACGATCCGCTCGAGGCCGGGCTGGAAATCTACGCCCAGCCGCCGGGCAAGAAGCTGCAATCGCTCACCCTGCTCTCGGGCGGCGAGCAGGCGCTAACCGCAACGGCATTGATCTTCGCACTGTTCTTAACCAATCCGGCACCCATCTGCGTGCTCGACGAAGTCGATGCGCCACTCGACGATGCCAATATCGACCGCTTCTGCGACCTGCTCGATTCGATGGTGCAGGAGACCGACACCCGCTACCTCATCGTCACCCACAACGCCGTGACCATGAGCCGTATGCACCGCCTGTTCGGCGTGACCATGGTCGAACGCGGCATCAGCCGCCTCGTCAGCGTGGACCTGCAGGAAGCCGAACTGATGGCGGCGGAGTAGGTTGGCGGCGCAAGACATCTATGATCCGGCCTATGTGCGGGATGTGTTCGACCGCTGCTCTGACAAGTACATCACCTTCTCCTACGTCTGTTCGATGGGGTTCACCGAGCGCTGGCGCAAGCAATGCGTGGCAATGCTTGATCTGCCCGACGGGCCGCTGTCCGGCTACGACCTGATGGCCGGGACCGGCGAAGTCTGGCCGCACTTGCTGGAACGCTTTCCGAATATCGACGATATTCGCGCGGTCGATATCTCGTCCGGCATGCACAAGCGGGCATTAGAACGGCTCCATGCCATGCGCGCCCATCGGATCAGCTTCATTGAGGACGATGTCCTTGCTAGCGATTTGCTCCCGCAAAGCGCCGATTTCGTCATTTCCACCTTTGGCCTGAAGACGTTCAATCGCACCCAGCACAAGAAACTTGCCGCGCTAGCGGCGCGGGTGCTCAAGCCCGGAGGCAGCTTTGCGTTCATCGAGGCATCCGATCCCATTGGATGGTTTCTGCGACCGCTCTATCTCTTCCACCTGAAGTTCGTGCTTCCGGTGGTGGAAAGAATCCTCCTGCGCGGGGCCCAGGACTTTTCGATGATCGGTGCCTATTCGACCAACTTCGGGAATGCACAGGGCTTTGCCCAGGATCTTGCCGCGAACGGCCTTCAGGTCGAGTATCGCAAATTCTTCTTCGGATGCGCGACCGGCGTCTGCGGTCGCAAGCCCGACTAAGCCCCCACCGCAGCCGCAAGGCGTTCGCGGATACCCTTCAGCTCAGCAATGATTTCCGCGGCGACGGGTGCCGACTCACCAGGCTTGACTGCACTCGTTTCGAGAACGGGCGCCTGCGGCGCATGTTCTTCAGCCACTTCCGCTTCAGGCGCGCTGGCTGTGGCAGGTTCGCCAAGGACAGCTTTCCCCTCCTCGATCGCCTGCCGCGCGCCTTTCAGCGTGTAGCCTTCGCGGTTGACCAGCCGGTCGATGGTTTCGACCAGCGCAACGTCTTCGGGGCGATAGTATCGCCGCCCGCCGCTGCGCTTCAATGGCTGAAGCATGGGGAACTGTTCTTCCCAGTATCGCAGGACATGGGGCTTGAGACCCAGCGCCTGCCCGACTTCGCCGATGGTGCGCAGAGCGCCGTCTTCCTTGCCATCGTCGAATGTGGTCACGTTCAGCCTCCCTTGGCGATACGTTCCCGCAATAGCTGGCTGGCGCGGAAAGTCATGACCCGGCGGGGAGTTATCGGCACTTCGACGCCGGTTTTGGGGTTGCGGCCGATGCGTTCCTTCTTGTCGCGCAGGACGAAGCTGCCGAAGCCCGAGATCTTGACGTTTTCCCCGTTCTTCAGCGCCTCGGTCATGTGACTCAGGATCGCTTCGACCATGTCGAGCGATTCGGCCCGGCTGAAACCCATCTTGCGGTTGATGGCCTCCGCCAGGTCGGCGCGTGTCAGCGTTCCCACCGATCGTGACATCGGCCTACTCCCTGTTGTTGCTCCAGATGCGTGGTGGCGACCCGATAAACACTACGCGCATCAAGCCTATCCAATCTGGCGCATTTCTGCAACGCCAGCGGGAGAAGAAATCGTTTGTCGGCGCTATTTTAGCCTCCGAAACCTGTGTGGCATACCAGTTCGGGACTAGAGCCGGGCGAGGCACGCACCCCAGGTGAAGCCGCCGCCCATGGCTTCGAACATCACCAGGTCACCGGGCTTGATACGCCCGTCCTGCACCGCCGCGTCGAACGCCAGCGGTACCGATGCGGCCGAGGTATTGGCGTGCCGGTCAACCGTAACCACCACCTTCTCCATCGGCAGGCCGAGCTTGCGAGCGGTCGCGTCGAGGATGCGGGCATTGGCCTGGTGCGGTACGACCCAGTCGATGTCGGCAGCCGAAACACCCGCTTCTTCAAGCACTTCGTTGAGAACGTCGGCCAGGTTGACCACGGCATGGCGGAACACCTCGCGCCCCTTCATGCGCAGCTGGCCGACGGTCTGGGTGGTCGACGGTCCGCCATCGACATAGAGCAGGTCATGCTGCGTCCCGTCGGCATGGAGGCGGCTGGCGATGATGCCCGGACCGCTTTCGTCGCCCTCGACCGCCTCGAGCACAACTGCGCCCGCCCCGTCGCCGAACAAGACGCAGGTGGTGCGGTCTTCCCAGTCGAGGATACGGCTGAAGGTTTCCGCGCCGATTACCAGCGCTTTCTTCGCCGCACCGGTGCGCAGCAGCGAATCGGCCGTGGTCAGCGCGTAGAGGAAGCCCGAACATACCGCCTGCACGTCGAACGCGATGCAACCGGCACAGCCCAGCGCCGCCTGCACCTTGGTGGCGGTGGCGGGAAAGGTGTTGTCGGGCGTGGCGGTGGCGAGGATGATCAGCCCGATCTCGTTCGCCTCGATCGCGGCAGCGGCGAGCGCCTTGCGCGCAGCTTCGATCGCGAGGCTCGACGTGGTCTCGTCCTCCCCTGCGATATAGCGCTGGCGGATGCCGGTCCGCTCGACGATCCATTCGTCGCTGGTATCGACCTGCGCGGCAAGCTCGGCATTGGTGACGCAGCGCTGCGGCAGGGCCGAACCGCTGCCCCGGATCACCGAACGGATCACTTGGCGTCCCCGCCCGTGCCGTTGCCGTTGCCGTTGCCTGTGGCATGCCACATCCGGTCGCCCAACTCGTGCAGGTCCGATGCGATCCGCTGCGTGAGGTTGTCTTCCAGCAGCCGCGCCGCAACAGCGACGGCATTGGCAACGCCGCTGGCATTGGCGCTGCCGTGGCTCTTTACCACCACCCCGTTGAGGCCGAGGAAGACCGCACCATTGTGGTTGTTGGGATCGAGATGGTGCCGCAGCAGTTCGGTCGCCGGGCGCGACACGAGGAAGCCGAACTTCGATCGGATCGAACTGGTGAAGGCGCGCCGCAGCAGGTCGGTGACGAAGCGCGCGGTGCCTTCGATCGCCTTGAGAGCGATATTGCCGGAGAAGCCGTCAGTCACCACCACGTCGACCTCGCCGCGGTTGATCTTGTCCGATTCGATGAAGCCATCGAACTTCAGCTCCAGCCCGCTGGCTTCCTGCAACTGCGCCGCCGCCTCGCGCAGGCGGTCGAAGCCCTTGATCTCTTCCGTGCCGATATTGAGCAGGCGCACACGCGGCCGCTCACGGCCCGTCAGGATGCGCGAATAGGCCGCGCCCATGATGGCGAACTGGACGAGGTTGCGCGCATCCGCCTCGGTATTGGCACCGAGGTCGAGCATGATGACGTCGTTGTCGCCCAGCGTCGGCATGATGCCGGCGAGCGCCGGCCGGTCGATGCCGGGCATGGTCCGCAGCGCCAGCTTGCTCATCGCCATCAGCGCGCCGGTGTTGCCGGCACTGACCGCAGCGCCGGCATCGCCGGCTTTCACCGCATTGACCGCGAGGCCCATGCTGGTGGTCTTGGCCCGGCGCAGTGCCTGGGTCGGGATCTCGTCACCGCCGACCACATCGTCGCAATGGAGGATCTCGGACGCACCGCGCATATTGGGGTGCGTTTCCAGCGCGCGTTCGATGCGCGCCTGGTCGCCGACCAGCAGGAACTTGAACCGGTCGTGCCGACGGCGGGCCTCGGCCGCACCGTCGATCATCACGCGCACGCCTTCATCACCGCCCATCGCATCGATGGCGATACGCGGCAGGCTCATGGCGTTCTCCCTCTAAAGGGTATTACAGGCTCGGGGCGAGGACTTCGCGGCCGTTGTAGAAGCCGCAGTGACCGCACAGGTTGTGCGGACGCTTGAGTTCGCCGCAGTTGCTGCATTCGTGGAAGGCTTCGACCTTCAGCGAATCATGCGAACGGCGGTTGCCACGGCGATGCGGCGATACTTTTCTCTTAGGGACAGCCATGGCGGCACCTGTTCCTTGAATTCGTTCAAATTGTCTAAGTCAAAGCCGCACTAGGCGAAGCCACCGCAGCGCACAAGTGCGCCGGTATCGGGGGGCCGACCCTGACGGGAAGACGCGCCCTATAGCCGAATCCTGCCGACTTGCAAGCCATCACCGGACTCTTTGCGTGGCGGCATTGCACGGGGCCACAGCAACGGGTAGCCGATCGAAACCGAACCGGAAAGGGAGAGTTCCGTCATGCTTAGCGTCACCGCCGTGCTTCCCGTCACCCTCTGCGCCGCCGCCGCTGCCGCGATCATCAATCTCTGGCTGGGGATTCGCGTCGGCCAAATGCGCGGCAAGCTCAAGGTCTCGATCGGTGACGACGCCGGCGGGCCACTCACCGCACGGATGCGGGCCCAGCTCAACTATGTCGAAAACACCGCCTTCGTCCTGATCCTGATCGCCGCCATCGAGTTGAGCGGGCGCGGCCAGCCCTGGCTGGCCTGGGTCGCCGCCATCTACATGCTCGGCCGGGTGGCCCATGGTCTGGGAATGGATGGCGGCGCGCTGGGCAAAGGCCGCATGATCGGCACGCTGATCACCATGCTCACCCAGATCGGACTCGCCGTGGTGGCAGTGCTGATCGTGCTGGGGGTGATGTAATTCTCCCCAATATGGGGAGGGGGACCGCGACGCGCAGCGGCGGGGTGGAGGGGCGAGCAATGCCCGTCATCACGCACAAGGGATTTGGCTAGCGCCTCTCGCCCCTCCACCATGCCGCGCATGGTCCCCCTCCCCATCACAAGTTGATGGGGAGGATGCTCAACCCAGCATGTAATCGCTGACGAACTGGTTGGTCTGGCGTTCGCGCCCGAAGGTGCTGGTTGGCCCGTGGCCAGGAATGAAGGTCACGTCGTTGCCCAGCGGCCACAGCTTCTGTGTGATCGCGTCGATCAGGTCCTGATGGTTGCCCATCGGGAAATCGGTGCGGCCGATCGAGCCGGCGAACAGCACGTCGCCGACCACGGCAAAGCGGCTCGGCGCGTGGTAGAAGACGACGTGGCCGGGGGTGTGACCGGGGCAATGGATGACATCGAGCTCGAGCTCACCGACCGTGACCTTGTCACCATCGACGAGCCAGCGGTCGGGCTCGAACACTTGCCCGCGGATGCCGTATTTGGCGCCGTCCTCGTCGAGGCGGCTGATCCAGAACCGGTCGGCCTCGTGCGGGCCTTCGATCGGCACGCCCAGTTCCTGCGCCAGCACGCCCGCCTCGCCGCAATGGTCGATATGGCCATGAGTGATGAGGATCTTCTCCAGCTCGACTCCGGTCTTGGCGAGGCCTTCCTTGAGCTTGGCCAGATCGCCGCCCGGATCGATCAGCGCCGCCTTGTTGGTTTTCGTGCACCAGATCAGCGAGCAGTTCTGCTGCAAGGGCGTGACGGGAATGATCCCGGCTTTCATTGGCGGCTGGGTGGCGGTTTCGGTCATGATGGGGATGTGGCTTGGCTTGCGATGAAGCGCAAGGGTCACACCCGCCCGCTCTTCCACACCACCCGGCCGATGACGTCGACCTCGTCAAGCGGCAGATCGACCGGGGGATAGGCGAGATTCTGGCTCAGCAGGCTGACGCGGTCCTGGCCGGATCGGGCGAGGCGCTTGACGCTGAGGGTCTCGCCGACGCGGACGACGTGGATGCCGTCGCGCCACGGGCCGGGGGTGCGGTCGACCAGCACTTCGTCGCCGTGGCGCAACAGCGGCTCCATCGAATCGCCCTCCACCGTCACCGCGCTGAGCATCTTGGGGTCGAGCCCGTTGTCGCGCAGCCAGCGGCCCGAGAAGCCGAAATTGTCGAACGGTGTCTCGCCGCCGGCAAACTGGCCGGGGCCGGCCGAGACAGCGATGGCGAGGCGCGGAACGGCGATGAACTCCTCGTCACGCAGCGCGCTCGACACTTTGTAGGATTTTTCCTCTGTTCCACCGAGTTCCGATTCGCTGATCCCGAAGAAATCAGCCAGGGTTCGCCGATCCCCTTCCTCCAGCTTCTTGGGGCTGCCCTTGCGGATGAATTGCTGCAAATAGCTGGAATTGCGTCCGATCAAGGCAGAAAGGCGCGACAGGCTGACCCCCATCCCGTCGGCCAGTTCGAGCAATCTGCGGCGGGGATCACCCGCTTCGGACGTTTCTGCGATCATGCGGTCATGCCTCCTATTTCCTACGTAGATGAAAGATTTTTCCTAGACAAGTAGGATTTCGCTTTGCACGAATCACTCCACGGACGGCGACTCGGCTTGGAGGTTCAAGGGACGCAATGCTTATCAGACGGATCGAAAAATTCCTGCGCGAACACGATATGCCAGCGACCAAGTTCGGTCGCCTGGCGACGCACGACCCGCGCTTCGTGCTCGACCTGCGCAACGGCAGGACCCCGCGCACCGACACGGAGCGCCGTGTCGACGGCTTCATGCGCAGCTACGGGGAGATGCGCCATGCGGGCTGATCCGATCGACCTTTCCACCGCCACCCGCACCGGTCGCCGCAGCACCGGCGAGCGTTTACGCGAAGCCGTTCTGGCGCTCGCCGGCGGTCATGGCGATGTGTTGCTCCACTCCGAAACTGCCTGGGCCAGCATCACCTTTACCGGAACACGGCACCGGCTGCGGATTGCCTTCGAGGGGGACGAGGCCGTTGCGGGCGGAGAGGAACTCGTCGCCGCCCTGCCCGAGCACGAGTTTGCCATCCCGCGCCAGCTGGTGGCCGATGCAGCGGTATGCGGGGTCGAAAGCAGGCTGGTTCCCGAGGTTCGCATGGTGGTGGAGTGCGAACTGCTGCTGCTGGAGGATGCGTAGGTCTAGGTTGTTGGGTTTTGGTGTGAACTTGGTGTGACCTTTCGGCGTCGGTGGATCGCAGAAGCAAGGCTTGAATCTACCTTCGTTCGCCCTGAGCCTGTCGAAGGGCAGGCGCAACGCTTCCGCAAGCTTCGTGGCTGGGCTTCGACACGCTCAGCCCGAACGAAAGGGAAAGGTTCGCCTAATACCCCAAGGTCAGGTCGAACTGCGGCTCGACCGCCTCGCCTGCGACATAGCGGTGACAGTTCGTCACGAACCTCTCGGCCGAGCGCTGGAACATCTTCGTCTGCGCCCGGCCGGACAGGTGCATGGTGACATGGGCATTGTCGAGCGACCACAGCGGGTCGTCGGCGGGCAGCGGTTCGGGCGTGGTCACATCGAGGAAGGCCCCGCCGATGCTCTTGGCCTCGAGCGCGGCCACCAGCGCCGGCTGGTCGACCACTTCGCCGCGGGCGATATTCACCAGCACGGCGTTGGGTTTCATGGCGGCGAGTTCGTCGGCGCCGATCATGCCGGTGGTCTCCGGCGTTGCGGGTACGGCGAGGATGACCCAGTCGAATTCGCCGAGCTTGCCGCGCCACTGGTCGGGCGTCAGCACGCCCTCTTGTCCATTGGCACCGCCCGAGCGCCGCACCACCGTCACCTCGACATCGAAAGCTTCGAGTCGCGGCTTGATAAGCTGCCCGATCGCGCCATAGCCGAGCAGCAGCGCCTTCGACCCGGCCAGTTCGATCTTGCCCGGCGAATCGAGCAGCCACTCGTGCCGCTCCTGCGCCCGGACCACTTCGCGGTAGCCCTTGGCATGGACCAGCATCCCCATCACGACATATTCGGCGATGGTGATGGCGTTGATGCCGACACCATTGGTGACTGTGACCCCACGCTCCCGCATCAGTTCGTGCGGCAGGAAGTCGAGCCCGGCATAGATCGAGCTGAACCACTTGAGCTTCCCGGCCCGATTGACCGCCTCGACCATCATCGCCTTGTTGTCGAGATCGAACCAGCCGATCTCCGCCTCGGGTGCCAGCTCCAGCAATTCCTCGACAGAGGTGAAGAACTTCGCTTCTATGGCATCCGGCAGATGCGGTTCGACCAGCGGTCGGACGAGAGCGGACAGGACAGCAACGGGCATGCGGCACCTCTGGCGTTTTCTTTTGAAACTTTCTCCTAGCGGGAATGGCCGGGCGGGCAAGCGGCGATGAACGGCCATGCGGTGGCCCGACATGCGATCGTCGACGGCTTCCTGGCCGGGGATGTGGCGGAGGCGCTGCTCGACCATGCGCTGCAGAACGAGGCGCTGTTCCAGCCGGCGCTGGTGCGGGCGGGGGGCGGCTATCGCGTATCGGAGGAGGACCGGCAGGCCTTTTCCATGAGTGACCTTGGCCCGGCCGGCCCGCATTTCACCGCGGCTATCGAGGCGCATTTCGAACATCTGTGCCGCGAGGTCGGGCTCGCCCCGTTCCCCATCGCCGCGTGGGATGTGGAAATGGCCGCGCATCGCGACGGCGGCTTCTTCCACGAACATATCGACACCATGACCGCCGAGAACCGGCCCGGGCAGCCGGGCGACCGGATCATCAGCCTGGTCTATTACCTGCATCGCCCCGGCGCAGGCTTCACCGGCGGCGAACTGGTTCTGCGGCCCTTCTTCGGCAATGACAGCGAAGCCCGGGTCGCGCCCATACACAATCGGCTGGTCGCCTTCCCCTCCTTCGCCCGGCACGAGGTCGAGCCGACCCATGTCCCCGACAATGCCTGGGAAGACGCGCGTTTTTCGATTAACTGCTGGCTGCTGCGGGCGCGCTGACTGCGAGAAAAAGCCTCGCAAACTCAAATTTTTACGACTGGGAGAGCTTTGCGAAAGGGGCTGCCGGGTAAGGACGTGACTGCACCTGTTCACTCACACGGGGCACCGCGGGGCCGCATATCCCACCCCAACACACCGACTGCGGCCCCCTACCCTTTTCTCCCTCAAGGATCGGGCGGCAGGCTCAGCGTTGCGCGAAATTCGAACGGTCGTGTGACCAGTGGCGGCACATGCGCGGCATCGGGATGCGCGGGGTTCATCATCACCACATCGGCTTCGGGCAAGACGGCCGAGCGCACCGCCGCCAGCAGCGAACGGCCCGACGCGAGCCAGTCGTCGCCGATACGGCGCTTGTCGGCCCGATCCGAGACGAAGGGCAGGCGTTCGGGGACGGCATCGATCTCGGTCCAGCCGAGCAGGTAGTCGTCATCAATCCCGCTCAGGTCACGCGGCAGGTAGCGCAGCACCACCAGCACCGCGAGGCCGGGTTCCGAAGCGAAGTTGACCACCGGCCGCCCCGGCGAAACCCACCGCGCACCGTGCTTCACCGGCCCCGACCCGTCGAGCGCCAGAAACGGCGCACGGGTGAGCCGCCAGAGTTTCAAGAGAGCTTCCACTCCCAGCCAAGCGGGTCACCGTCCATCACCTCGACGCCCTTGGCCGCGAGTTCGTCGCGCAGCGCGTCGGAGCGGGCGAAGTCCTTGGCGGCGCGGGCCACCTTGCGCTCGGCCAGCGCGGCTTCGATTTCGGCTTCGGTGATCTGCGCGGACTTAGGGCGGATGCGGAGGTCTGCGCGGGTGAGAGAGGTCAGACCGAAGCCAAGAACACTATCGAACCGGTCAACGACCGCTCTGCGAACGACGTTGTGAATGTCGGGTAGCGACACGAAGTTTTCGAGAACGGTCAATGCCACTGATGTGTTCAAATCATCCGAAAGCGCGGCGTCAAACTTGTCCCAGAGCTCTAAAACTGCTTCGGATGGCTTGATGGGTTGACCAATAATCACAGTGCTGAGGCTTGCTCGGTCAATCGTATCGAGCGGAATTAGGTCCATCTGATCCGGACCAAGCGGCGACGCTGAATCGGCAAAGCGGGATACCGCAATCACCATCCGCTTCAGCCGCACCAATGCCGCTTCCAGCCCCTCCCACGAGAACTCCAGCTCGCTGCGATAATGCGCTTGCAGGCACATCATGCGGTAGGCGAGCGGGTGGAAGCCCTTGTCGATCAGCAGTTGCAGCCGCAGGAACTCGCCCGAGGACTTGGACATCTTGCCCGACCGTTCGACCAGGAAGTTGTTGTGCATCCAGATCTTCGCGCCCGAATTGCGCGCGTCGTCCAAGCCATTCGTGCAGCAGTAAGCCTGGTTCTGGGCGATCTCGTTGGGGTGGTGGATCTCGCGGTGGTCGATCCCGCCGGTGTGGATGTCGAACGGGAAGCCGAGCAGCGCCTCGCCCATCACCGAGCATTCGAGATGCCAGCCGGGCGCGCCCTTGCCCCAAGGGCTGTCCCATTCCATCTGCCGCGTCTCGACCGGCGGGGTCTTGCGCCAGATGGCAAAGTCGGCGGCGTTGCGCTTTCCTTCGACGCTCTCGATGCGGCCTTCGCCTTCATCGGTGACGGCACGCGCCAGCCGCCCGTAATCGGCCACGGTCGAGACATCGAAATAGAGCCCGCTCTCTAGCTCGTAGCAATGCCGTGGCGCGATCCGCTCAGCCCACGCGATCATCGCCTCGACAAATTCGGTCGCGCGCGGGTGCTGCTTGGGCTGCACGTTGAGCCGGGCGAGGTCGCGCTCGAAATCCTCCTGGTAGAATTTGGCGATGTCCCACGCGCTCTTGCCCTCGCGCGCGGCCATTTTCTCCATCTTGTCCTCGCCCTCGTCGGCGTCGGAGGTGAGGTGGCCGACATCGGTGATGTTGATCACATGGGTGAGCTTGTAACCCTTCCACTGCAGCGTCCGCCCGAGCGTGTCGGCGAACACGTAAGCGCGCATATTGCCGATGTGTTGGTAGTTGTAGACCGTCGGGCCGCATGAATAGACCCGCGCCTCCGGCGGTTGAGCCGGATCACCAACAACGCCGGGGTGGACGGGCTGGAATTCCTCCAGCTGGCGGGTCAGGCTGTTGAACAGCTTGAGAGGCGTGTCGGTCATGCGGGGCGTGATACAGTCACGTCATCCCAGCGCAAGCTGGGATCTGCCTGCGTTGTAGTGTCAAGCCGAGAGAGATCCCAGCTTCCGCTGGGATGACGGATGGGATCACCACCCCTCCCACCGCACGCTCTCGCTCAAGGGCGCGCGGGCGACGGTGAAGTTGTTCACCGGCGCATCGGGGTCGCGGTAGCCGATGGCGACGCCGCAGAAAAAGATGTGATCCTCTGGAATGTCCACCATCTCGCGGATTTGCGGGGTGTAGACCGCCCACGCCTCCTGGAAGCAGGTGTCGAGCCCTTCCTCGCGGCACAGCAGGCCGATGGTCTGGAGCCACATGCCGATATCGCTCCACTGCGGCGGGCCCATGTAGCGCGGCGTGTGGACCAGCATCAGCACCGGCGCCCCGAAGGCACGGAAGTTGTTGGCGAACCACATCAGCCGCTGGCCCTTGTCCTCCTTGGCGATTTGGAGCGCGCCATACATGTCCTCGCCCACCCCGCGGCGGCGCTGCTCATAGGCGCCGTCAAGTTCGGGCGGATAGACGTTGTATTCGGGCGCAAAGGCCTCGCGGCCCTTGGGCAGGTCCTGCGCGATGCGGGCAAACAGCGCCTGCATCGGCGCGCCGGTCAGGACGATCCCATGCCACGGCTGGGTGTTCCCGCCGGAAGGGCTGCGCTGCGCGGTTTCGAGGATGCGGATGAGCACCTCGCGCTCGACGGGCTTGTCGAGGAAAGCGCGCACGGAACGGCGGGTCTGGACGGCTTCGGTGACATTCATAGTGGCCCCATTCAAAGCAGGTTGGGAATATCTCGTGCGCCGTGGAATACCCGGGCAATCTCGACATGATCGCCAGCGACGCGAAACAGAATGACGTAGGGTCGGTGCAAGGCAGATCGCAGCTCGGGATGCCATTCCTCCCGCGCGGGAAAGGACAATGGGCGCTCGGCTATTACTCGGAACTTCGTGGTGAGTTCATCGACGAACGACAGTGCTCTCGATGGATTGTCCTCGGCGATATGACGGCCAATGTCGACAAGGTCACGCCGCGCCTCATCGGAAACGCGGTACTTCATGCAGCTTCGTCGTGGGCCTGTTCGCGCACCAGCTTGGCGACATAATCACGCAATTCCTGCATCACTGTCTCACCATCATGGAACGGTCCGGCGAGCCCTTTTTCGATCTCTTCACGGAATTTGGCCAGCGCTGCTTCGCGGCGTTCCTGCTGGCCGATCCAGTCGCGCATCGCCTCGCGCACGATCTCGCTGGTGGTCGCGTATTCCCCCGACTCGACCGCCGCGCGCAGCTTGGCGACCATTTCCTCGGGCATGGTGACGGTGATGCGTTCGAGCTTAGCCATGCGCATACTTTATCATACGATGTGTGATTGGGGCAATCACCACGAGCATCTTTACCTCTTTCTATGCCAATGGAAGCCCCAACTCCGCAGCTTTGGCTTTGAGATAACCTGTAGCCATTTCACCAAGCAACTTTACGCTCCATGACCCTAGCTGCGAAGCGCCAGCTTTTGTTTTCGCCCAAATCTCCGGATCACGGATTTTGTCGAGAAACTCATGCCCCTCCCACGTAACCCGCAAGAGACCCCTTTGGGGTTCATCGATGAGCCCGCCAGATTTCAGCATGCTGATGTGGCCGAGGGTCAGTTCCTCATCATCGCGAAATATCTTGAAGCCTAGGAGACGGATTAGTCGATCTTCATGCGCCTCCATCCACAAAAGGATTTCGCGGATCAGATCCATATCCCGCTTCATTTAATTATCCGTCCTCACTCCACCTCGAACAAATCAGCCAGCTGCTCGATAATCGTCCCGCCCAGTTGTTCGACATCCATGATCGTCACTGCGCGCTTGTAGTAGCGGGTCACGTCATGCCCGATGCCGATGGCGACGAGTTGCACCGGGGACTGCTTCTCGATCCAGTCGATCACCTTGCGCAGATGGCTTTCGAGGTATCCGGCGCTGTTGACGCTGAGGGTGCTGTCGTCGACCGGGGCGCCGTCGCTGATGACCATCAGGATGCGGCGATCCTCCGGTCGGGCGATCAGGCGGTTGTGCGCCCATAGCAACGCCTCGCCGTCGATGTTTTCCTTCAGCAGCCCTTCGCGCATCATCAGGCCGAGGTTGCGGCGGGCGCGGCGCCAGGGTTCGTCGGCCTTCTTGTAGAGGATATGGCGCAAATCGTTGAGGCGGCCGGGCTGCGCCGGCTTGCCGTCGGCCAGCCATTTTTCGCGGGACTGCCCGCCCTTCCACGCGCGGGTGGTGAAGCCGAGAATCTCGGTCTTGACCCCGCAGCGTTCGAGCGTGCGGGCGAGGATATCGGCGCTGATCGCGGCGATGCTGATCGGGCGGCCGCGCATGCTGCCCGAATTGTCGATCAGCAGGGTGACGATGGTGTCCTTGAACTCGGTATCGCGCTCGATCTTGTAGCTGAGCGAGTGGCCGGGGCTGATGACCACGCGGGCGAGCCTTGCGGCATCGAGCAGCCCTTCCTCCTGGTCGAAATCCCAGCTGCGGTTCTGCTGCGCCATCAGGCGGCGCTGGAGCCGGTTGGCGAGCCGCGTCACCACGCCCTGAAGACCGGTCAGCTGGCTGTCGAGATAGGCGCGCAGCCGGTCCAGTTCCTCGGCATCGCACAGCTCGGGCGCTTCGACGACTTCGTCGAAGGCCTCGGTGAAGGCCTTGTAGTCGAAGTTTTCGGGCAGGTCGGTCCACGGGCGGTTGGGGCGGACCGGCATCATGCCTTCCTCGCCCTCGTCGCCGGCCTCGCCATCGGCCATTTCGTCGCTGGCTTCGACTTCGCTCTCGCCGTCGGCCTCGCCGTCCTGCTGCTCGCCGGCCATTTCGGCGGGTTGCGGCTGCTGGTCGCCGGCGGCTTCGTCCTCGTCGCCCTCGTCCTGCTCGTCCTCGCCCTGTTGGTCGTCCTCTCCGTTCTCGCCCGCATCATCGGGCGCGTCGGTCGGCTGGGTCAGCTCGAGATGCTGGAGCATGTCGAGCGCGAGCGACTGGAACGCTTTCTGGTCGCCGAGCGAATCGGCCAGCGCTTCGAAGTCGCCGCCGGTGCGGGCCTCGATGAATTCGCGGACCATCTCCACGCCCGCCTTGGCCCGGTCGGGGATCGGCTTGCCGGTCAGCGCCTCGCGCAGCATCAGGCCGAGCGCGGTCTGGAGCGGGACCTCGCTTTCGTTCTGGGCGCGGGCGATGGGATCGGTCGCGGTGCGCAGCTCGACCGCGGCATCGAGATTGCCGGAGATGCCGCTGTAGGCGTTCGAACCGATCGCCTCATAGCGGACCTGCTCGACCATATCGTAACAGGCGCGGGCAATCGGCTCGGAAGGTGCGCCGCGATCGTGCAGCGCCTGGTTATGGTGGCGCAGCTTGAGTGCGAAACTGTCGGCGAATCCCCGCGCTTCGGCAGCCTGTTCGCGCGGGACATTGCGGCCGGGCAAGGGAACGCGGAAGTTCTTGCCCTGCGAACTGGGGCTGTCGGCGCTCCACGCCACTTCGACCTCGGGCTCATGCGCGAGCGCGCGTGCCGTGCCGGTCAGGGCGCGCTTGAACTGGTCGAGGGGAGATTCGTCGCTCAACTCGGTGCTACCTTAAAGGATGCTCTGCCCGGTCGCGGCCCAGTCCTTGAGAAAGCCTTCGATGCCCTTGTCGGTCAGCACATGGTTGGCGAGCGACATGATCACCTTGGGCGGTGCGGTCATGACGTCCGCACCGATGCGGGCGCTTTCCAGCACATGCACAGTGTGGCGCACGCTGGCGACGAGGATTTCCGTGCCGAAATCGTAATTGTCGTAGATCAGGCGGATGTCGCGGATGAGGTCCATCCCGTCCATGCCGTTGTCGTCATGCCGCCCGACGAAGGGGCTGACGAAGGTCGCCCCGGCCTTGGCCGCGAGCAGCGCCTGGTTGCCGCTGAAGCAGAGCGTCACATTGACCATGGTGCCGTCGCCCGTCAGCGCCTTGCAGGTCTTGAGGCCATCGATGGTCAGCGGCACCTTGATACAGACATTGTCCGCAATCTTGCGCAGGACCTCGGCCTCTTTCATCATCGTTTCGTGATCGAGCGCGACCACCTCGGCGCTGACCGGGCCATCGGTGATGCCGCAGATTTCCCTGGTCACTTCCATGAAATCGCGGCCCGACTTGGCGATCAGCGACGGGTTGGTGGTGACGCCGTCGAGCAGGCCGGTGGCGGCCAGCTCCCTGATGGCGTCGATATCGGCGGTGTCGGCGAAGAATTTCATTGCAGTGCACGCTCCGGCAAGGGTGATTCTCGGTCTCCCTACCGAAGCGCGCGCAGCGGGGCTAGCCCCGCCCTTTGTCCCAGCGTGGCTAGAGCCGCGAGCCGACCCCGAACACACCGATCAGCAGCGGATCGCGAGTGCTTTGCGGGTCGGAGCGGATCAGCGCTTCCTCGCGGCCCATCTCGTTCCAGATCGCATCGTTGACCTGATTGCCGAGGCGGGTGGCGACGCCGGAGACATTGATCCCGGTCAAGGCATTGATCGCCTGCCCGACCAGCGGATCCTCGGCGATGCGGATGGCGTCGGTGAGGCCCGGGACCATGGCATCGACCAGAGCCAGGCCGAGATCGGCCTTGAGATAATCGGTCGCCGCGCTCGGCCCGCCGCGGACCAGGTCGATGGCGTTCTGCAGGCCGATCACCCGCACCGCATCGGTCACGATCGGTGCCGCGCGATAGCTGGCGTCGATGGCGAAATCGGCGAAGGCTCCTTCCAGCCGGTCCTTGAACAGGGCCGAGGTGAGAATGCCCGACAGCACATCGCCGCGCGCGCCAAGCAACTGGCCGAGCCCGATCCGCGCCACCTGCTCGTCCCAGAAGCCGCCATCGGCGGTCAGCCGGGCGAAGGCACGCTCGCTTGACAGCAGCAGCAGGCGGCGGATCGCCTCGGTGAAGCTGAAGCCACCGCCCACGGTCGAGCACGCCGGCAAGGCCAGCAAGGCGGTGGCGGCAGTGCCTGCCAGCATCGCGCGACGGGAAACTATACTGGTCATTTCGCAGCCTCCTTGCTTGCGGCATCCTATTGCCACTGCCCATATGGCAGCAAGATGAACCGCGCCCGCATCCTTACGTTCAACAATGCTGTGCCGGTACTCGACTACCGGGTGCCGCAAGGGATGACCGTGGTGCCCGGCAGCGTGGTGGTCGCCCCTCTCGGCCCGCGCGAGATCCTCGGCATTGTCTGGGAGGAGGAACGCCTGCCGGGCCAATCGGTGCCCGAAGAGAAACTGCGCCCCTTGCGCGACATCATCCCGGTGCCGCCGCTGCGGGCCGAGTTGCGGCGGCTGATCGAATGGACGGCAGACTATTATTGTGCGCCGATGGGCTCGGTGGCGCGCATGGTGCTGGCGAGCGGCGGGGCCATGCGCGGCCCCTCGACCGTGACCGAATACCGGCTGTCGGGCGGCATGCCCGAACGCATGACCCCGCAACGCGAGCGGGCGATGGAGCGGCTGGAGGGCGAGCAGGCGACGATCCGTGAGCTGGCGGAACTGGCCGATGTCTCCGAAGGCGTGCTGCGCGGCTTGGTGAGCCAGGGGGTGCTGGAGCCCGTGCTGGTCGATATCGACCGCTCTTATCCGCGCGCCCGGCCGGATCACGCCGCGCCCGTGCTTTCGCCCGAACAGCGTGAGGTCGCCGACGAACTTGTGGCAGCAGTGGAGGCGCGCGAATTCGCACCCATCCTGCTCGACGGGGTGACCGGGTCGGGCAAGACCGAGACCTATTGCGAGGCCATCGCGGCGGCGCTGAAGATGGACCGGCAGGTGCTGGTCCTGCTGCCCGAAATCGCGCTGACCGAGGCCTTCCTGCGGCGATTCGAGGACCGCTTCGGAGCGGCCCCGATCGTCTGGCACTCGAGCCAGAAATCGACCGAGCGGCGGCGCGCCTGGCGTGCGATCTCGACAGGGGAAGCGCAAGTGGTGGTGGGCGCGCGCTCGGCGCTGTTCCTGCCCTATGCCAATCTGGGTCTGATCGTGGTCGACGAGGCGCATGAGGTCAGCTTCAAGCAGGATGATGGCGTACGCTACAACGCCCGCGACGTGGCGGTGATGCGCGGTCATTTCGAGAGCCTGCCGGTGGTGCTGGCCAGCGCCACCCCGGCCTTAGAAAGCCTGCAAATGGCCGAGAGCGGGGTCTATCGCAAACTCGACCTGCCCAGTCGCTTCGGTACGGCGCAGTTGCCCGCAATCTCGCTGATCGACCTGACCGAGGAAAAGCCCGAGCGTGGTCGCTGGCTCGCCCCGCGCTTGGCCCGCGAGCTGTTCGCCCGGATGGAGCGCGGCGAGCAGTCGCTGCTGTTCCTCAACCGCCGCGGCTATGCTCCGCTGACTTTGTGTCGCAACTGCGGTCACCGCTTCCAATGCGCCAATTGCAGCGCCTGGCTGGTCGAGCACCGCTTCACCCGCAAGCTCGCCTGCCACCACTGCGGTCACGAGGAACCGCAGCCGCCGCGCTGCCCTGAATGCGGCGAGCCCGATTGCCTGGTCGCCTGCGGCCCGGGGGTCGAGCGGATCGCCGACGAAGTGGCCGAAATCATTCCCGAGGCGCGGGTGGCCGTTGCGACATCGGACACGCTCAACACGCCCGACAAGGCGGCGGAGTTCGTCGCCATGGCCGAAGCGGGCGCAATCGACGTGATCGTCGGCACGCAGCTGGTGACCAAAGGCTTCCACTTCCCCGAACTGACGCTGGTCGGCGTGGTCGATGCCGATCTCGGCCTCGAAGGCGGCGATTTGCGCGCGGCCGAGCGGACCTATCAGCAAGTGGCTCAGGTCGCCGGGCGCGCCGGGCGCGGATCGAAACCGGGCGAGGTGCTGATTCAGACCCGGCACCCTGATGCGCCCGTAATCGCCGCGCTCGCCAGCGGGGATCGCGACGCCTTCTATGCCACCGAGACCGATGCGCGCCGCCATGCCGGTGCCCCGCCGTTCGGCCGCTGGGCCGCAATCATCGTCTCCAGCGAAGACGAGGCCGAGGCCCGCGATGCCGCCCGCCGCATCGGCGATACGCGGCCAAGGATCGAGGACATCGCCATCCTCGGCCCCGCCCCGGCCCCGATGGCGCTGCTGCGCGGCCGCTATCGCTACCGCCTGCTGATCAACGCCCGCCGCAGCGCCAAGGTGCAGGATGCGATCCGGGAATGGCTCGCCCCGCTGGACTTGCCGCGCGGAGTGCGCGTATCGGTCGATATCGATCCCTATAGCTTCGTCTGAGAGGAACCTGCCCGATGCTCACCGTCCACCACCTGCGCCTGTCGCAATCCGAACGTATCGTGTGGCTCTGCGAGGAGCTGGGAATCGACTACGAGGTCAAGCTCTACACCCGCCGGACCGACAACAACCTTGCGCCGGACGAGTACAAGGCGCTGCACCCGATGGGCATCGCCCCGGTCATCACCGACGGCGATTTCGTGCTGGGCGAAAGCGGCGCGATCATGGACTGGATCATCGCCCAATATGGCGACCGCGGGCTGGTGCCGACCAAGGACCACCCCGATTTCGCCGACCACCTGTTCTTCTACCACTGGGCCAATGCGACCTTCATGACCAATGGCATGATGGCGCTGGTCGCCGGCCGGATGGTTCAGGGCGGTGAGATGCCGCCCTTCGTCGCCGACCGTAACGCCAAGGGCTGGGGCATCGTCGAGAAGCGGCTGGGCGAGGCGGACTATTTCGGCGGATCGCAGCTGACCACGGCCGACATCATGATGGGCTTCCAGCTCACCACCAGCCGGGCGATGAGCGGCATGGGCATTGAAGGCATGCCCAACCTGCAAGCCTATCTCAAGCGCATCGGCGAACGCCCCGCCTACCAGGCAGCGATGGCCAAGGCCGAACCGGGGATGCCGCCCAAGCTGGACTGATCCCTGCCCCAAGGGGCAGCTTGGCAACGCTTTGCAGGCTCGCGCATTGGGATTGGCATGCCTTCCGACAGCCCGATCCTCGTCCCCATCCTCGGCGACCAGCTGACCCGCACGCTCGCCTCGCTGCGCGGGCGGGCCATGGACGACACCGTCGTGCTGATGATGGAAGTGTGGGACGAGGCGACATACGTCAAACATCACCAGCAGAAGATCGCGCTGGTCTTCTCCGCCATGCGCCATTTCGCGGCGGAGCTTCAAGGAGCGGGCTGGACGGTCGACTACGTCAGGCTGAACGACCCGGACAATAGCGGCAGCTTCACCGGCGAGGTCGCCCGCGCCATCGAGCGGCATGGTCCGCGCGAAGTGCATGTGGTCGAGGCGGGTGAATGGCGGGTATTGCAAGCCATGGAGGAATGGGCGGACAAGTTCCCCTGCCCTGTCACCATCCTGCCAGACGACCGCTACCTCTGTTCCAAGGCCGAATTCGCCGACTGGGCCGAGGGGCGCAAGACGCTGAGGATGGAGTTCTTCTATCGCGAAATGCGCAGGAAGACCGGGCTGCTGATGGAGGGCGGCGAGCCCGAGGGCGGCCAGTGGAACTACGACAGCGAGAACCGCAAGCCGCCGAAGGAAGGCCTCTCCGCCCCGCAGCGCCCGCTGTTCGAGCCGGACGAGACGACTCGCGAAGTTCTGGACCTGGTGTCGGGGCGCTTTGCCGAACACTTCGGCGATCTCGAGCCGTTCCAGTGGCCCGTCACCCGCGACGAGGCCGAGCAGGCTGCGGATGCCTTCTTCGTCGAGCGGCTGCCGCAGTTCGGCGACTATCAGGACGCTATGGTGCATGGCGAGGATGACCTGTTCCACTCCATGCTTTCGACTAGCATCAACCTCGGCCTCCTCGATCCCGTCGAGCTGTGCCGCCGCGCGGAGGAGGAGTACCGCGAGGGCCGCGCGCCACTCAACGCGGTCGAGGGCTTCATCCGCCAGATCATCGGCTGGCGCGAATATGTCCGCGGCTTCTACTGGCACGAAATGCCGGGGCTTGCCGAAGCCAACGAACTGGAGGCCACCCGCCCGCTGCCGGAGTTCTACTGGACCGGCGAGACGGACATGCGCTGCCTCGCCGATTGCGTTCGCTCGACCCGCTCCAACGCCCACGCCCATCACATCCAGCGGCTGATGGTTTTGGGCAATTTCGCGCTCATCGCGGGGATCGAGCCCAAGGCGGTGCAGGACTGGTACCTTGCGGTCTATGCCGACGCCTACGAATGGGTCGAACTGCCCAACGTCAGCGCCATGGTGCTCTATGCCGACGGGGGGCGGCTGGCGTCCAAGCCCTACGCCGCCTCGGGCAATTACATCAACAAGATGAGCAACTACTGCTCGGGCTGCACCTACTCGGTTTCGAAGAAAACCGGCCAAGGTGCCTGCCCCTTCAATGCGCTCTATTGGCATTTCATGGATCGCCACCGCGACCGGCTCGAAAGCAACCCGCGCATCGGGCAGGTCTACTCTACGTGGGACCGCATGGGCGAGGGACGGCAAGCCGCATACCTCGCCAGCGCCGAAGCTTTTCTCGACACGCTTGAGCCAGCCCGCGAAGGCTGGGCGCGCTAGCTCAGGCGCGCGACCACCACGGCTTCATTACCTCGCCCCGGTCCATCGCCAGCTTGACCAGCCAGATGCCGAAGGTCGTCGCCACCACCAGCGCGATGATCGAAGCCTCCAGCCCGAACGGCTCACCCGAGATGATCGGATTGCCGCCCAGCCGCGCATTGACCAGCCCGTCGACATCGATGCCTGAAACCGGCACGTCCCACACCAGCCCCTGAGTCACGTTCCAGCCAAAATGAATGCCGATCGGCGCCCATAGCGAGCGGGTCAGCATATAGGCGCCGCCGAGCAGTATCCCCGCTTCCATCGCGATGGCGAAGCTGCTGAACCAGCTCGCTCCCGGATTGCCGATGTGCAGTGCGCCGAACATCGCCGAGCTGACCAGCAACGCCGCCCAGCTGCCGGCAAATTCCTCGAGCCAGCGGAACAGCACGCCGCGGAACAGCAGTTCCTCGAAGAATGCTGCGTTGATCCCGGCAATGAACAACAGCCAGAGCCAGCTTTGCATCCCGCCCCAACCCTCGATCCGGTAAACACCAAGCACTGCGGCGAGTCCGACGATCAACGTCATCAGGGCAAAGGCCCCGGCGCCGCCCAACCCGAGGTCGCGCAGCGCGCCTGCCAGTGGCAGGTCATCATGCTTGCGCGCGCCCAAGTTGCGGATGACCAGTTTGTAGAGCCCGAACAGCACCAGCACATGCAGCACCACACCGATGATGGTGCCCGCCGCACCCTGGGCCATGCCCAGCTTCTCGAGCAATCGCGCAACGACAAAGCCGAGACCGGCCGTGGTGCCCAACACCAGCGCGCCAGCTGCTATCATCGTCACCAGCGGAAAATCGAGCACTCTGCGCGACAGCGGCTGGTCGTGAGTAAGGGTGGTCATGCGAACCTCGTCAATCGGTATGCATCGGAAGGAACGCAAATCACCTGTGCTGTCAATTGGCCGGGGGTGGCTGTCCCGTTTCCATTCGCGGATAGGGGGCAGAGGTTAACACGGGCTCGACGCAGCGAAGGAAGGGGGGGGTAGCGACCTCACTGCGAGACACAGCCGCAATCGGGCGGTATGGCCCAGGCATGGCCCGACTGCTGCTGTTCAACAAACCCTATGGCGTCCTGTCGCAATTCACCGACCGCGGGTCACCGACGGTTCGCTCGACCTTGTCGGACTTCATCGCGGTGAAGGGCGTCTATCCTGCCGGAAGGCTCGATCGCGACAGCGAGGGGCTGTTGCTGCTGTGCGATGACGGGCGCTTGCAGGCGCGCATCGCCGATCCGCGCTTCAAGCTGCCCAAGACCTACCTCGTCCAGGTCGAAGGCGACCCGCAGGAATCGGAGCTTGAGCGTCTCCGCCAAGGCGTGGTGCTCAAGGACGGCATGACGCGCCCGGCCGAGGTTGCTCGCATCGACGAGCCGGAGCTATGGCTCCGCGACCCGCCGATCAGGCAGCGCAAGTCGGTCCCCGACGGCTGGCTCAGGATGAGTATCCGCGAGGGCCGCAACCGGCAGGTGCGCCGGATGACGGCGGCAGTCGGGCTCCCCACCCTCAGGCTGGTGCGTTGGTCGATCGGCGAGTGGACGGTTGCCGGGATCGCGCCGGGCGAGTACCGGGAAATTTCTGTCTAGGCACGCCGGGTGGCTTGCAAAAAGGCAGATCGTCGGGTTTCCGCACTCTCATGAATTATCGCCATTCCTTCCACGCCGGGAACAGCGCCGATGTGGTGAAGCACAGCCTGCTGATCGCCCTGGTGCAGGCCCTGCAGCTTAAGCCGGGGCCGTTGACCCTGATCGATACCCACGCTGGCGGCGGGCTCTACGACCTTGGCGGCGAGCAGGCCCGGCGCACCGGCGAGGCGGCACATGGCGTGATGCGGGCCTTCGCCGATGCCGACCCGCTACTGGACGACTACCGCGCTGCCGTCCGCGCGGTGAATCGCTTGGAGGAACCGCACCTCTACCCCGGATCGCCGCGGATACTCGCGCAGCTGTTGCGACCGCAGGATGTGCTGATCCTCAACGAAAAACATCCCGAAGATGCCTATGCCCTGCGGGGCGCAATGCGCGGGACACCCGCAGCCGTGCACGAGCGGGATGCCTACGAACTATGGCTGGCGATGCTGCCGACCAGGACGCCGCGCGGCGTGGTGGTGGTCGACCCGCCGTACGAGCGGACCGACGAACGCGCCCGCATCTCCGCGACCCTCGCCGCCGCGCATCGCAAGTGGGCACATGGCGTGACGGTGATCTGGTTCCCGCTCAAGGAGCGCGCCGCGCACCAGCGCTGGAAGGACAAGTTGCAGAGGCTCGGTATCCCGAAATTCCTTGGGATCGAGCATTGGCTGTATGATGCCGAACAGACCGGCATCTACAACGGCGCCGGCCTGTTCATCGTCAATCCGCCTTACGCCTTTACTCAGGCGCTGCCGCCAATGCTACACGCCTTGCGCGCCACACTCGCACCGGAAGGCCACAGGGGCGAGATCACGACTGAATGGCTGAACGTCTGAGAGGGAATCAGGTCGCCAGCGCCGCCCGCGGCGGTTGCGTCTTCCCGAAGGCGTTGATCGCCCGGCGTGCCGGCGTTTCGAAGAAGCGATAGCTGAGATCGGATAGCAGCAAGATCAATGCAACTGCGCCGGCCAGCGCAACTGGCTGCATCTCGTCCGGCACCCGCTCGCCGCCAAACACGAAGATATTGAGCGACCAGAACACCGGTGCATGGATGAGATAGATCGAATAGCTCAGATCGCCCAGCCAGGTGAACGGACGCCAGCCGAGCAACGCCACCTTCGGTGCCAGCATCAGGACCCCGGCCCAGCAGGTCAGGGCTAGGACGCTGCCCTTGTCGAACACCTTCGGCAGGAGGAACAGAATTGCGCCGGCAGCCAACAAGGCCAAGGGCACGACGACAGGTGCGTTGCGATGGCGATAGACGATGATCCCGGCGAAGAAGCCGCAGATGCCGCGCGCGATATGCACTACGCTGGGGTCGCCCGAGATGGTCAAGGCCAGTCCGCCCAGCGCCAGCATGGCCGACCATGTTACGAGCCACTTGAAATGCAGCCCGGCGACGAGGAAAAAGATAGCGTAGCACAGCATCTCGACGGAGATCGACCAGGTCGGAATGTTGAAGCTGAACCGGTCGTTGAGGCCACTTTCCTGCAGCATCAGCAGGTTCAGCGCGAAGTGCCAGCCGTCGGTCCGGATGCTGCCGCCGGTCACCGGGGTGCCCAGCGCCAGAACAATGGCGACGATTACCAGCGTCAGCAGGTGCAGCGGATAGAGCCGCGCGAACCGCGCCACCCAGAACTGTCGCGCGCCCGCCGTGAAAACCTCGCCGCTGGCATAGACATGGGCGAAGATATAGCCTGAGACGACGAAGAACAGGTCCACCATCGTCCAGCCATAGGCATGCAGCCAGGTGAAGACCGGCAGTCCGTCGAGCGGCCCGGTGCGATAGTCGCCGAGCAGGAAATGGACGTGGAACACGAACGCCACCGCAGCCGCAGCAATGCCGCGCACAGCGTCAACCTGCGGAATCCGGTCGCGTGACAACTGTGCCCCCCCCTGCTGACGACGCTCCGGCTTTTTGTGCACAAGCATCGGACCGCTTCCGGGTTAGCAGGGTATGGTTGTCATTCGCTTAACCCTCAATACTCCGACAACTCGCCAGCAAAGGCCGCCTTGGCCTTGTCACCCAGCCAGTTCATCGCCGCAGCCCAGGGCCCGTGGCCATAGCTGATACGGGCGACGCCCAGTGCCGCCAATTCCGCTTTGGTTCCGCGCCCCGGGGCCCACAGGATGTTGACCGGGAGCGGTGAACGCTCGCAGATCGCGGCGATGGTCGGGTGGTCGCCGAGGAAGGGGACGAACAGGCTGCCAGCTCCGACGTCGGCATAGGCCTGTGCGCGGGTGATGACATCGTCGATCATGGCGGTGGTGTAGTCGTCGGGCTTCTTGCCGAGATAGACGTCGGTGCGGGCGTTGACCCACAGCCCGGCACCGGCGACGGCGCGGACCCGCGCGGCGGCTTCCTCCAAGGGACGGAGTGTCGTTTCGCCCGGTGCGCGGTCTTCGAGGTTTACGCCGACCGCGCCTGCCTCGGCCACTGCGGCAGCCGACCGGGCAACCTGCTCAGGCGTGCTGCCGTAACCAGCTTCCATGTCGATGCTCACCGGCAGCTCGGTCACGCTCACCACTTCGCGGCAATTCGTCAGCGCGAGTTCGAACGGAAATGCCTCGCCGTCCTTGTAGCCATGCGCTTCGGCCACGCCATAGCTGCCGGTGGCGATGGCCTTCGCGCCCGCCGCCGCGACGGCCTTGGCGCTGCCTGCATCCCAGATGTTGAATATAATAAGCGGGTCGCCCGGCACGTGCAGTGCCGCAAAGGTTTCGTACTTGCTCATTTGGCTTCCCTTTTCAGCAGTTCGGTTTTGATTTCGAGGCCATAGGCATAGCCGCCCAGCGTGCCGTCATGCGCGATGACACGGTGGCAGGGGATCAGCACAGCAATGTTGTTGGCGCCATTGGCGCTGCCGACCGCGCGGCTGGCCTTGGGGTTGCCGATGGCAGCGGCCTGCTCGCCATAGCTGCGGGTCTCGCCCGGCGGGATCTCGCGCAGAGCCTGCCAGCAGCGTTGCTGGAACGCCGTGCCCTTGACGTCGAGCGGGATGTCCGCGCCCGTGCCCGGTTGCTCGACCGCGGCGACGACACGCTGGAACAATTCCCGGAATTCCTCGCCGCCCGGTACCAGCTCGGCCTTGGGGAAGCGGGCGCGCAGCTCAGCCTCGCCCTCATGGAAGCTGAGGCAGCATACGCCGCACTCCGTCGCGGCGACGAGCATCGGGGCGATGGTGGT
Source organism: Erythrobacter sp. SDW2 (assembly GCF_021431965.1). Classification (NCBI taxonomy): domain Bacteria; kingdom Pseudomonadati; phylum Pseudomonadota; class Alphaproteobacteria; order Sphingomonadales; family Erythrobacteraceae; genus Erythrobacter; species Erythrobacter sp. SDW2. The sequence goes on along the minus strand of NZ_CP090370.1, from coordinate 1,249,564 downwards.
TTCGATCACGGCATAGTGAATCGTGCGACCTGCGCCGCCGTTCTTCCAGTCGCTCGCGCTCATGCCCAGTTTCCCTTCCATCGCCGCGTAAAAGCGGCTCGGCGCTTCGTATCCGGCGTCGTAGATCGCGTCGGTCACCCGGTTTGCCCCTGCCAGTGCCTCCTTGGCCCGCTCCTCGCGCAAGGCGCGGGCATAGGCGGCGGGGGACAGACCCGTGGCGCGGGTGAAGACGCGCTGGAAATGGGTCGGAGAATAGCCGGTCAGCTGGGCCAGTTCGTCCAGCGTCGGCGATCCGCCTGTGGCCTTGATCTCGTCGATCGCCGCCAGCACTGCCGCCTCGTCACGGCCCACATCATCGGGCAGGCAGCGCTTACAGGCGCGCAGGCCCGCTGCCCGCGCCTCCGCCCCGCTTGCGAAGAAGCGGACGTTATCGCGCTGCGGATGGCGCGCGGCGCAGCTGGGGCGGCAATAAATCCCGGTCGTCAGCACCCCGGTGACGAAGCGCCCGTCGAAACTACGGTCGCGGCGCAGGACGGCGGCCCATTTGCTGTCACTGTCCATCACGCGCTCCTCTCGACCCGGGCGGCAAAGCATCCGTGGGCCGCATTATGGGCATGGATAGTGGCAATATCGGGGTTGGCCAACAACTCGCGGATCTTGCCATCGGCTTCCCCGGGCAGGGCCAGCCGCGCGTCGCTCAGCATCCCTTCGGCATCGAACCCGCGCAGGCCCAGCGGACGACCGGCTAAGACCGGCGGCATCTCGTCCACGAACCGCGCCGGCTGCACCCCTTCGCGCACGTAGATGGCATAGCTGCTGCGATAGGGCGTGGCGACATCGTGGCTGGTGTGGTGGAGCAGGATCAGCTGATCGCCCTCGCGCGCATCCTCGAGGCTGACCCGGCATGGAAAGCCGCGGCTTGCCGAAGCGGTCACGCGGACGCCGCCGCGCTCGGCCAATTCGGCGTCGGAGAGGGTGAAAAGTGGCGAAAAGTCGGCGGGGTCGAGGCCGGTGATGGAATAGGTCATGGGTCGTCTCCTGCTTGGTGCAGGAACTGCCTAGACCCCGACGCGCTATGCCGCGTCCCGCTGCTTGCGGTCAAACCGTCAGCCGGTGCAATCGCGTTCGTTGTACATGCCGGATCGGCCCTCGCGGCTGCACAGCAGGCCCCCGGCGATGTAGCCTTCGGTGCCGTCGGGCAGGCGGACCTTGTACCACGGGTATTCGTCGAGCCATGTCCGGTCGGTTACCGCAATGGTTTCGACGTTTACCCCCAGCGGCACCCCGGCAACGCGCTTGAATTCCTGACCCGGGCCGGAGCGGACATTGCCGCCCCAGGTGATCGCGCCGCCGGGTGCGGCCCATTCGGTCCAGCGCTGCCCTTCGCCGGAGACCAGTTGCCCGCCGCCGCGCCAGCTTTCGCCGACCGCGACCGAACGCGAGGCAAAGCATTCGCTGGTGCCGAACGCGCCATAGAGCTGCGCTGCATCGGCGTTGATGACCATGGTCATCTCGGCATTCTCATACACTGTGCGCCAGCCATTGTATTTCTGGCGCAGTGTCAGCAGGCGCGGTTCGCCGCTGTCCATGGCGGCATAGTCGCCCGCGGGCGCCAGCTCGCCGGCATATTCGCTGGCGTCCTCATTGGCGTAGAGCACAACCTGCGAATCGCCGAGGCTGCAGGCGAACGGTCCAGGGATGTCGCCTTGCGCCCATGCCGGGATTGCTCCTGCCGCTGCGACCACGATCAATACTCCTGCCAGCACCCGCATATCGCTCTCCTGCACAAGGAATCCTCTGGCGCGCATTCTGCACTCTATCCTATGCAGCCGCAATGTTGACCCGGTTGAAGCCCCTTGCCGCCGCCCTGCTCGCCCTTGTGCTGGCGGCCTTGCCGCAAACGGCCGGGGCCGACCCGGCGGACATTCAGGCGGCGGCGCGCGGGGTGGTGCGGGTCGTCATCATCGGCACCGATGGCTCGCAGGTCTATCCGGTGAGCCACGGAACGGGCTTTGCCGTGAGCTCGACCAAGATCGTCACCAATGCCCATGTCGTGCGCGAAGCCTCCATGGATGACGAACTGCGCATCGGCATCGTCCCCAGCGATGGCGACGATGCCAGCTATGCCAGGGTGCTGGCAATAGACCCCAAGCGGGACCTTGCCTTGCTGGAGATCACCGGCACGCTGCGCCTGCCACCCCTGACTCTCGCGGGCGCGCGCGAGCGTGACGGCGCGGAGGTGGTCTCCGTCGGCTATCCGATGAATGTCGACCGGGCGCAGGGACTGGAGATCGGCGATATCTTCAAGCCGCAGGGCACGGTCAATTCGACCGGCTTCATCAGTGGCCAGCGCCCGGCCAAGCAATTCGATTCGATCCTCCACACCGCCCCCATCGCGCGCGGCAATTCGGGCGGGCCCCTGCTCGACCAATGCGGCCGGGTGCTGGGGGTCAACAGCTTCGGCGCGGAGAGCGACGGGACCGATGCCGAGTTCTACTTCGCCGTGTCCAATCGCGAGCTGCTGCCGTTCCTGCGCGACAACGGCGTCACGGCGCGGGTCAACACCCAGCCATGCCGCTCGCTCGCCGAGCTCGATGCCCAGGAACAGGCGCGCGCCCGCGCGGCGCAGGAGGAGGCCCAGGCCGCGCTTGCCGCCCGCAGCGAAGACCAGCGGGAAAAGCGCACCCGCGCCCAGATGGAGGCCGGGATGGCGGTGCAGGCCGACCGCGAAAACCAGATGGCGCTGGCGATGGTGCTGCTGCTGGTCGGTGCCGGTGCGGCCTACACGCTGTTCCAGCTTCGCGGCCAGGCAGAGGCCGAAAGGGAGCGCATGATTGCGGGCACGATCGCGGCGGTGGCCTTGATCGCGGCGCTGGCAGCATGGTTCACCCGCCCCGGCCTCGACGAGATCGACCGCCGCGTGGCCGAGGCCATGACCGAGGACCGGACCGGCGCCCCGACCGGCGCGGCCACGGTCGCAGCCGACGCCCGGCTTACCTGTACCCTTGTTCCCGAGCGCAGCCGCATCACCGGCGACCCGGCCGAAATGGTCGAATTCGACTGGACCGCCGGGGGCTGCGTCAACGGCCGCACGCAGTACGGCTTCAAGTCGGGCGAATGGAGCCGGGTGTTCGTGCCCAACGAGGAAGCCGCCGTCTCGGTCGCGCGCTACGATCCCGAAACCCGCACCTACCGCACCGACCGCTACCTGCTCACCGCCAGCGCCATGGCCGAGGCCCGCAAGGCGCGCGGGGCCTATTCGACGCCGACCTGCCAGACCGACGACGCCGCCGCCAAGCTGGGCGACCTGCAAAGCGCGGTCACGAGCGTGTTGCCGGAGCAGCCTAACGAGCGGCTGGTGTACTCCTGCTCAGTCAAGAATTAGGGACGACCTACGCCGCCAGCGTCTCGCCGCCGAGCGCCGGGTGGACCGCACAGGTCTTGAGGCCCTGCCCGCGCAGGTCTCCGCCCATGTCGGTCTGGGCATGGAGGCCGCGTTCCTCATAGATATGGTCGGCGGTGTGGAACGCCTCGAGCCCCACGATCTCTGCCTTCAGATCATCGGGCAGCGCGTCATTGGCCTCGCCCATATGCGCCCACATGGTGTCGCCCCCGCTCGGCGGCAGGTGGCGCGCCAGACTGCTGGTCGCATCAACTCCTCTCCCCTTGCGGGAGAGACTGGGAGAGGGGTTCGGAGCGCAGCTCCGACCGGCAACCTCGCAGCCCCCTCTCAACTTCGATTAGGCGGCAGGCCGCCAAGTCTCCGTATCTCTCCCGCAAGGGGAGAGAGAGAGAAGAACAACACCCGTTCCAATTTCTGCACCCGACTCGGGTTGCACTTCGCAAGGGCCAATGCTAGGCGCGCGCCAGCTTTGCCGGGGTGCCATGCGTGCGCCCCATTCGGCCTAAGCGATGCATCGTTATTTCCGGACCCGAAGAGGACCTCAAGCGCGTGGATATTTCCGCCGGTATTCAGGCTAGCCTGGCAGGGCGTTACGCCTCGGCTCTGTTCGAACTTGCCGCCGAGGCAGGTAACGTCAGCGCCGTCGAAGGCGACCTCGAGAAGCTGAGCGCCGCGCTCGCCGAATCGAGCGACCTTGCCGCAGTCACCACCAACCCGCAGATCAGCCGCGGCCAGCAGGCCGATGCCGTCGGTGCCGTGGCCAAGGTGCTGGGTCTCAGCGACCTCACCGCCAAGTTCCTCGGCGTGCTGGCGGACAATCGCCGCCTGTCGCAACTGCCGTCGATGATCCGCGCCTTCCGCACCATTGCCGCTGCCCAGCGCGGCGAAGTGACCGCCGAAGTCGCCAGCGCCCATCCGCTGAGTGCGGAGCAGCTCGAAACGCTGCGCCAGAAGCTGACGCAGCGCGAAGGCCGCACCGTGAAAGTTTCCTCGACCGTCGATCCGGACCTCTTGGGCGGCCTTGTCGTCACCATCGGTTCGAAGCGCATCGACGGCTCAATCCGCACCCGTCTCAACACTCTTGCTCAGGCCATGAAGGGCTAAACAATGGATATCCGCGCCGCAGAAATCTCCAAGGTCATCAAGGACCAGATCGCCAGTTTCGGCACCGAAGCGCAGGTCAGCGAAGTCGGTTCCGTGCTTTCGGTGGGTGACGGTATCGCCCGCATCCACGGCCTCGACAATGTCCAGGCCGGTGAAATGGTCGAATTCGCCAACGGTGTGCAGGGCATGGCCCTCAACCTCGAAGCCGACAACGTCGGCGTCGTGATCTTCGGCTCGGACGCCGAAATCAAGGAAGGCGACAGCGTCAAGCGGACCGAAACCATCGTGGACGTCCCCGTCGGCAAGGGCCTGCTGGGCCGCGTCGTCGACGCACTGGGCAACCCGATTGACGGCAAGGGCCCGATCGAATCGACCGAGCGCCGCCGCGTTGAAGTCAAGGCCCCGGGCATCATCCCGCGCCAGTCGGTTTCGGAACCGGTGCAGACCGGCCTCAAGGCCATCGACGCCCTCGTCCCCGTCGGTCGCGGCCAGCGCGAGCTGATCATCGGCGACCGCCAGACCGGCAAGACCGCCGTCGCCATCGACACCTTCATCAACCAGAAGGAAGTCAATGCGAGCGGCGACGAGTCGAAGAAGCTCTACTGCATCTACGTCGCCGTCGGCCAGAAGCGCTCGACCGTGGCGCAAATCGTCAAGCAGCTCGAAGAGAACGGCGCGATGGAATACTCCATCGTCGTCGCCGCGACCGCTTCGGAGCCCGCTCCGCTGCAGTACCTCGCGCCCTACACCGGCTGCGCGATGGGCGAATTCTTCCGCGACAACGGCATGCACGCCGTGATCGTCTATGACGACCTTTCCAAGCAGGCCGTCGCCTATCGCCAGATGTCGCTGCTGCTGCGCCGCCCGCCGGGCCGCGAAGCCTATCCGGGCGACGTGTTCTATCTCCACAGCCGCCTGCTCGAGCGTGCGGCGAAGATGAACGACAGCCAGGGCGGCGGTTCGCTGACCGCTCTGCCGATCATCGAAACCCAGGCCGGCGACGTCTCGGCCTACATCCCGACCAATGTGATCTCCATCACCGACGGCCAGATCTTCCTCGAAACCAACCTGTTCTACCAGGGCATCCGTCCGGCCATCAACGTCGGCCTGTCGGTGTCGCGCGTGGGCGGTGCGGCCCAGACCAAGGCGATGAAGAAGGTCTCGGGCTCGATCAAGCTGGAGCTGGCGCAGTACCGCGAAATGGCGGCCTTCGCCCAGTTCGGTTCGGACCTCGACGCTTCGACCCAGAAGCTGCTCAACCGCGGTGCGCGCCTGACCGAGCTGCTTAAGCAGCCGCAGTTCTCGCCGATGCCGTTCGAAGAGCAGACCGTGTCGATCTATGCCGGTACCAACGGCTATCTCGACAGCGTCCCGACCGACCGCGTGACCGAATACGAAGCCCAGATGCTGAGCTTCATGCGTTCGGAACACGCCGACGTGCTCAAGGAAATCCGCGAGAGCGGCAAGTTCGAAGGCGAAGCGGCCGACAAGACCAAGGCCGCGCTCGACGCTTTCGCCAAGCAGTTCGCGTAACCGTCACCCCAGCGAAAGCTGGGGTCGCTGGCCTCCTGGCCGGAACTTATTGAACCCGATCCCAGCTTTCGCTGGGATGACGAGAAAGAGAAACGAGAGTGGCTTCACTCAAGGAACTCAAAGGTCGGATCAACTCGGTCAAGTCGACCCAGAAGATCACCAAGGCCAAGCAGATGGTCGCCGCGGCCAAGCTGCGCCGTGCCCAGGCCTCGGCCGAAGCCGCGCGCCCCTATGCCGCGCGGCTGGCCGAAGTCATGGCCTCGCTCGCGCGCAAGGTCAGCGGCGACAGCGCGCCGAAGCTGCTCGCAGGCACCGGTTCGAACCAGAAGCATCTGCTGGTGGTGGTCAACACCGACAAGGGCCTGTGCGGCGGCTTGAACTCGAACATCGTCAAGGAAGCCAAGCTGCAGGCGAAGAAGCTGATCGCCGAAGGCAAGGACGTGACCTTCTACCTCGTCGGCAAGAAGGGCCGTGCGCCGATCAAGCGCGACTATGAGAAGCAGATCGCCGACGGGTTCGACACCTCGACGGTCCGCACCCCCGGATACAGCGAAGCTGAAGCAATCACTGCCGAGTTGGTGGCGATGTTCGAGGCCGGCAAGTTCGATGTCGCGCATCTGATCTACCCGACCTTCAAGAGCGCGCTGGCGCAGGACCCGACCACGGTCCAGCTGATCCCAGTCCCCGCACCGGCCGATGCCGCTGCGACCGATTCTGTCGTCGAATACGAGCCGGGCGAAGAGGAAATCCTCGAAGCGCTGCTCCCGCGTTACGTCAAGACGCGGGTTTTCGGTGCGCTGCTCGAACGCGAAGCGTCGGAACAGGGTGCGTCGATGACCGCGATGGACAACGCCACGCGCAACGCCGGCGACCTGATCAACAAGCTGACCATCCAGTACAACCGCAGCCGCCAGGCCGCGATCACGACTGAACTGATTGAAATTATTGCTGGGGCGGAAGCCCTCTAATCCGCCGTCATCCCAGCGAAAGCTGGGATCTCCCTCGGCACCGACGACATATCTGAACCAGATCCCAGCTTTCGCTGGGATGACGAAATAGAGCAAAGGCAAGGACTGATACAATGGCCACCGCACCTGCCCTCAACCAGACCACCAATGGCACCATCAGCCAGGTCATCGGCGCCGTCGTCGACGTGCAGTTCCCGGGCGAGCTGCCCGCGATCCTGACCGCGCTGGAAACCAAGAACGGCGGCAACACGCTGGTTCTCGAAGTTGCCCAGCACCTCGGCGAAAACACCGTCCGCACCATCGCCATGGACGCCACCGAAGGCCTCACCCGCGGCCAGGAAGTGGTCAACACCGGCGCGCAGATCTCGGTTCCGGTCGGCCCCAAGACCCTCGGCCGCATCATGAACGTCGTCGGTGAAGCGATCGACGAGCGCGGTCCGATCGGCGCGGAAATGACCGCCCCGATCCACGCCGAGGCCCCGGCTTTCGTCGACCAGTCGACCGAAGCCGCCATTCTCGTCACCGGCATCAAGGTCATCGACCTGCTCGCTCCCTACGCCAAGGGCGGCAAGATCGGCCTGTTCGGCGGCGCTGGCGTGGGCAAGACCGTGCTGATCCAGGAACTGATCAACAACATCGCCAAGGGTCACGGCGGCGTGTCGGTGTTCGCGGGCGTCGGCGAGCGGACCCGTGAAGGCAACGACCTCTACCACGAATTCCTCGACGCCGGCGTTATCGCCAAGGATGCCGACGGCAATGCCACCAGCGAAGGCTCGAAGGTCGCCCTCGTGTTCGGCCAGATGAACGAGCCTCCGGGTGCCCGCGCCCGTGTCGCCCTGTCGGGCCTGACCATGGCCGAATACTTCCGCGACCAGGAAGGCCAGGACGTGCTGTTCTTCGTCGACAACATCTTCCGCTTCACCCAGGCGGGTTCGGAAGTGTCGGCGCTGCTCGGCCGTATTCCTTCAGCCGTGGGCTACCAGCCGACCCTGTCGACCGACATGGGGAACCTGCAGGAACGCATCACCTCGACCACCAAGGGCTCGATCACCTCGGTGCAGGCGATCTACGTCCCGGCGGACGACCTTACCGACCCGGCCCCGGCCACTTCGTTCGCTCACCTCGACGCAACGACCACGCTGAGCCGCGCGATTTCGGAGCTGGGCATCTACCCGGCGGTCGACCCGCTCGACTCGACCAGCCGCGTTCTCGAACCGCGCGTCGTCGGCCAGGAGCACTACGAAACCGCCCGCAAGGTCCAGGAAACGCTGCAGAAGTACAAGTCGCTGCAGGACATCATCGCCATTCTCGGCATGGACGAACTGAGCGAAGAGGACAAGCTGACCGTCGCCCGCGCGCGCAAGATCCAGCGCTTCCTGTCGCAGCCGTTCCATGTCGCCGAAGTCTTCACCAACATCCCGGGCCAGTTCGTCCAGCTCGAGGACACGGTGAAGTCGTTCAAGGCTGTCGTCGACGGCGAATACGACCACCTGCCGGAAGCCGCCTTCTACATGGTCGGCGGCATCGACCAGGCGGTCGAGAAGGCCAAGAAGCTGGCGGAAGAGGCGTAATCACCCTCCCCCTCCTCTTCAGAGGAGGGGGCCGGGGGGTGGTGGCGAGCGAAGCGAGCGCGAGCCAGGCACCACCCCGCTGCGACTAGGTTCGCTGCGCTCACCAAGTCTCGCTGCCCCTCCTCTGAAGAGGAGGGGGTAAGGAAAGAACAATGGCACTGCATTTCGAACTCGTCACGCCCGAGCGTCAGGTCCGGTCCGAGGACGTCCACATGGTGGTCGTGCCCGGTACGGAAGGGGAGTTCGGCGTGCTGGAAGGCCATGCGCCCTTCATGTCGACCATCCGCGACGGCGCGGTGCAGGTCTACAAGACCGAAAACGCCCAGCCCGAGCTGATCGAAGTCCGTGGCGGCTTTGCCGAAGTCGGCGAGAACGGCCTGACGGTCCTTGCCGAGCACGTCGAGGGGTAAACCGCGAGCCCCTGCGAAGGCAGGGGCCTCAGTCGGCAGGCGCTTCATCGCCTGAGGTTCCCGCCTTCGCGGGAACGCACAACGCAAGGGGCGGTCCGCCAGGGCCGCCCTTTTCGTATCGACGAACCGCGCACCCGGCCCTGCAAAGGGCCTTGCCTTCCCCGCCCCAGCCGCCAGACTGCGCCCATTGCATTGCAAAGGGGCTGCTACCATGAAACTCGTCTCCACCCGCGCGCTGGCCGCCGGCCTTGCGCTCGCCACTCTCACAGCCGCGCCGCTTGCCGCACAAGATGGGAACACCGTGACCGATACCGAATGGGAAGCCAACAACGATCCCTTCATCTGGCTCGAGGAAACCCGCAGCGACCGCGCGCTGGAATGGGTCGCGGGCGAGAACGAGAAGACCATCGCCGCGCTGCAGAGCGATCCGCGCTTCGAACAGCTCAAGGCCGAAGCGCTGGCGATCTTCAACGCCGATGACCGGGTGCCGGGCGTCGCCTTCACCCATTACGGCCTGATCAACTTCTGGCAGGATGCCAAGAATCCCAAGGGCATCGTCCGTCGCACCACCATGGAAAGCTGGCGCACCGACAGCCCCGAATGGGAAACCATTCTCGATATCGACGCGCTCGCCGCTGCCGAGGGCAAGGAGTGGGTCTATGGCGGGATGAGCTGCCTCCCGCCCGACGGCACCCGCTGCATGGTCTCGCTGTCCGATGGCGGCAAGGATGCCAGCGTCGCCCGCGAGTTCGACCTCGAGACGCTGAGCTTTGTCGAAGGCGGCTTCGAACTTCCCGAAAGCCAGGGCGGCGCGAGCTGGGTGGACCAGGATACGCTGCTCGTCAGCCGCAATTTCGGCCCCGACACGGTGACGGAGAGCTTCTACCCCTTCACCACGCGGCTGTGGAAACGCGGCACGCCGATCGAGGATGCGCCGGAGATTTTCCGCGGCGACAAGACCGACGTTTCCGCCGGGGCCTATCTGTTGCGCGACGGTGAGGCGACCATCCATGGCCGCATGGCCTATCGCGGCATCTCGTTCCACGAACGGCTCTATTTCTTCGAGAAGGACGGCGCGTGGCTGCAGCTGGACCTGCCGACCAAGGCCGGGCCCTACGGCATCATCGACGGACAGATCCTGTTCTCGACCGATGTCGACTGGACCCGCGACGGCGTGACCTTTCCGGCGGACTCGATCGTCTCGGCCGATCTGGAGGCATGGAAAGCCGACCCCAACGGCGCGAAGATGACGCTGGTCTGGGCCCCGGGCGAGCGCCAGACCAAGAGCGGCGCGACTTCGACCAAATCCAGCCTCTATGTCAGCCTGCTCGACAACGTCCGCGGCAAGGTGCTCAAGTTCGATTACGAGGGCGGCCAGTGGGTCAGCCAGCAGATCGCCCTGCCGGAAAACGCTACCGTCGGCATCGCCACCTCCTCGGACGAAACCGACGAGATCATGTTCACCTCGACCGATTTCCTCAGCCCCGGCACCTGGTATTACGCCAACGACGGGGTGACGCTGGAAGTGGTCAAGGAAAGCCCGGAACGCTTCGATGCCAGCGGCATGGAGATCGAACAGTACGAGGCCACAAGCAAGGACGGGACCAAGATCCCCTATTTCATCGTCAAGCCCAGGGGCATGGCGATGGACGGCACCACCGCCACCCTGCTGACCGGCTATGGTGGCTTCCAGGTCCCGCGCCTGCCCGGCTACCTCGGCTCGACCGGCAAGCTGTGGCTGGAGCGTGGCGGCGCCTATGTGCTGGGCAATATGCGCGGCGGCGGCGAGTTCGGCCCCGAATGGCACCAGACGGCGATCCGCGAGAACAAGCAACGCACCTGGGACGACTTCATCGCCATCGGCGACGATCTGGTGAAGCGCGGCTTCACTTCGCCCGAGCATCTCGGCATCCAGGGCGGCAGCCAGGGCGGCCTGCTGGTCGGCACGGCCTTCACCCAGCGGCCCGACCTGTTCAACGCGGCCATCGTCCAGATCCCGCTGTTCGACATGCTGCGCTATCACCTGATCGGGCGCGGAGCATCCTGGATCGGCGAATATGGCGACCCGCGCATCCCCGAGCAGAAGGCCTGGATCGACGGCTATTCGCCCTATCAGAAGCTGACGGCGGACAAGCAGTTCCCGCGCATCATGTATGTCACCTCGACCGCCGATGACCGTACCCACCCCAGCCACGGCCGCAAGGCGGCGGCGCGGATGGCCGCCAACGGCCAGCCCTACCTCTATTTCGAGGAAACCAAGGGCGGCCACTCGGGCGGCGTCGACAACGAACAGCGCGCCATGCTGCAGGCGATGCAGTGGGTCTATCTGATGCAGCAGTTGATGGACAACCAGGCAGAGGGGGCCGCAGAAGCCGAGTGATTCCCCGCGCGATCGGTGAAATACATGGAAGGGCGGTCCAAATGGGCCGCCCTTTCTCGTTTCATCGCATCCCAGCCTCAACCCGGATGGTAAACCCGGCGCTGACTCCACTTGGAAAGACGAAATTAAGTCAACTCAGCAAGATTCGGCTCGGACAGGGGGCCAACGCAGGAGATGACAAATGCCCTATCCCCCACACGAAACCATCGCCTCTCGCATCAAGCGCGCGGGCCTGCCGGAAAGCCATGACATCCATTGGTCCGACAGCCGCAAGCGCGAGGTCGTCAAGGCGGTGCGCGACAGGCTGATTACCTTTGACGAGGCACGCTGGCGCTATCTGCTGAGCCGTAAGGAATTCGACACCTGGGAACAGAAGTTCGACCGCGCCGAAGCCACCCCGTCCAAACGCAAAAGGGAGTTCGAACCGAGTTGACCCGCATTCCTGGGCGGACCCGCTCGGTACCCGGCTGGTCGCCCGTTTCCCCGCGCTGCCCCGTCCCCCCTGTTCGGTACGGCGCAACGGAAGCGGGCGGCTATGCTGCAATTCGGCGATAACTCAAGGTGCGCGTGCGAGCTCGCCCAGTTCTCCGCCACGGCAATACTGCCGAGCGCTTTCCACCACCGTCGGGTGAAGCTTGTCGACCAGGGCTATGCCGAACACCCGACCCTCGGTCCGTGTCACCCGCCCGACAAAGCTGGGCAGCACGCCCAGCTTGATGGCAATCAGCTGGCCCAGCGCGAGCGACTGCCCTTCTCCCACCAGAATCCTTGCCCCGGTGCGCGACATATCGAGCAGCAGGATGTCCTGTGGCGTCTTGCCATCGCGCAATCCAGCCTTGGAAAAAATCGTGATGCGGGGATAAGTGCGTCGTTCCATAATCCGTTTGGTGTCCAACTGTCAGTTCCGTGCGACCGGAAGGAACCCTCGGATAATTGGGTGAACGTTTAGCCTCCGAAAATTAACATCTCGTAACGCAACCGACTTTTTCAGCGATAGGGTGCGTTGAAATCAGGCGGCTTTCCCGCGACCCAGTTGACGAACCGCGCCAGCTGATCGCTTTCCAGCAAGCGCTCGCGATCAGCGCCGAAGCGTTTCAGTTCGGCATTGGTAAAGCAGGCATGGATCGCTTTGTGGCAGATCGGATGGACCGGGACGGTGTCACGCCCCTTCTTGGCCTTGGGCACGGTGTGGTGCCATTGCTGCAACGTCTCGAACGGACGATGGCAGAGCCAGCAGGTCGAGGTGTCCGTCATCCCAGCGAAAGCCGGGAGCGCTGACGGGGCTGTGCCATGCCGGAGACAGATCCCAGCTTCCGCTGGGTTGACGAAGGGGGGGTCACTTCTTCTCTGCCGCCTTCTTCTTTTTCATCGCATCGTGAAAGCGGTCGGCCCAGCCCGGCTTTACGGATTGCTCGGCCCTTTCCATGCGCAGTTCGCCGTCCGCCACATCGCGGGTGACGGTGCTGCCTGCCGCGACAATCGCATCGCGGCCGATGGTGACAGGGGCAACCAGCGCGCTGTTGGAGCCGACGAAGGCCCGCTCGCCGATCACGGTCTGGTATTTGAAATAGCCGTCATAGTTGCAAGTGATGGTCCCCGCGCCGATGTTGGCGCCCGCCCCGATCGTGGCATCGCCCAGATAGGTGAGGTGGTTGGCCTTGGCCCCTTCGCCCAGCGTGGCCTTCTTCATCTCGACGAAATTGCCGATCTTGCTGCCCTTCATCAGCACCGCGCCGGGCCGCAGGCGGGCATAGGGGCCGACCTCGCAGCCCTCGCCCACGGTCGCCCCTTCGAGATGGCTGAAGGCGCGGATTCTGGCGTGATCGGCGACTTTCACGCCGGGGCCGAAGACCACATTTGGTTCAACCACAACATCGCGGCCCAGTTCGGTGTCCCAGCTGAAGAACACCGTCTCCGGCGCCTTGAGGCTGACCCCGGCGGCCATAGCTTCCTCGCGCTTGAACTGCTGCCACTGCGCTTCGGCGGCGGCGAGTTCGGCGCGGGAGTTGATGCCCATCACCTCGCCCGGGTCGTCCGTCACCACCACCGCGCTGTGGCGGCCGTCGCCGCGGGCGATGTTGACGATATCGACGAGGTAGTACTCGCCTTGCGCATTGTCGTTGCCGACCCGGCGAAGAAGGTCGAACAGGTCCTTTCCGCGCACCGCCATCAGGCCGGAATTACACAGGCGGCAGGCGCGTTCCTCGTCGCTGGCGTCCTTGAATTCGACCATCTTGGCGATGCGCCCGGCATCGTCGGCGATCACGCGGCCATATTGCAGCGCGTCGTCCGGCTCGAAGCCGAGCACGACCACGGCGGGGGCATCCTCGGCATGGAGCCGGTCGAGCATCATCTCCATCGTCGCTGTGCGCACGAAGGGCACATCGCCATAGAGGATCAGCACATCGCCGTCGTACCCCGCCAGATCGCCCTCGGCCTGCTGCACCGCGTGGCCGGTGCCATGCTGCGGTTCCTGCAGGCAGGTCTTCGCCCGCCCCTGGACCGCGGCCTCGAGCTGTTCGCGCCCGGCGCCGACAACCACGATCTTGTGCGCCGGAGCCAGCGCGTCGACCGAGGCCATCAGGTGATCGAGCATCGCCCGCCCGGCAATCGGGTGGAGGACCTTGTGCAGGTCGGATTTCATGCGGGTGCCCTTGCCTGCGGCGAGGATGACGGCGGCGAATTCGCGGGTTCTGGTCATGGCACTGCCCTTTGCCAGCAATGTGTTGCAGTTTCCAGAGCATGGCGGCATCGCGTGCCGCATGACCGATTTCCGCTTCAGCGCCGTGGGCTTCGATCTCGACGGCACCTTGCTCGATACCTATCGCGACCTCGGCATGGCGGTGAACCATGCGCTGGAACTCGGCGGGTTCAAGCCGGTGCCGGTGGACAGTTCCAAGGACCTGATCGGCGGCGGGGCCAAGATCATGCTGGCCCGAGCCGTGGAACAGCAGGGCGGCATGCCGGAAGACGAGTTCAAGCCGCTCTACAAGGAAATGCTCAAATATTACGCCGCCAACAATGCGGTCCATTCGCGGCCCTATCCGGGGGTCGAGCAGGCGCTGGAGGAGCTGGCCGCCAGGGGCGTGCAGATGGCGGTGGTGACCAACAAGTTCGAGGAATTCGCCACCGGCGTCCTCGCCACTTTGGGCCTCGCCGATCGCTTCGTCACGATCATCGGCGGCGACACCATGGGCAAGGGGAATGCGAAGCCCAAACCCGATGCCGTCATCGAGGCGCGCAAGCGGTGCGGAGGCGGCTCGTTCGCTTTCGTCGGCGATTCGAGCTATGATGTGGCAGCGGCCAAGGGCGCCGATGTGCCGGTGGTGGTGGCCGCCTATGGCTATTGCGACATGGCCCCGCACGAGCTCGGCGGGGACGCGGTGATCGAGCGATTCGACCAATTGTTGCCCGCGCTCGAACGATTGTAACAGCGAGAAACCGCCCTGCCCCTACGGCACGCTAGGTAACCGAATTGCGTGTTGCAACGCACCAGCGAAAGTGCCACCCAGCCGCCAGCTTGACGGACACGTAAAGTCCGCAAAACCCCTTTCAACGTCTTTCAGGAGGACATCGCCATGACCATTTCGTTCAAGGACAAGGTTGCCATCGTCACCGGTGCCGGCGGCGGCCTGGGCCGCGAGTATGCGCTCGAACTCGCCCGCCGCGGCGCGAAGGTCGTGGTCAACGACCTCGGCGGCGCCCGCGACGGCACCGGCCATTCCGACATGGCGCTGAAGGTGGTCGAGGAGATCGAGGCGATGGGCGGCGAAGCCATGTCGAACGGCGGCAGCGTCACCGAATTCGAGCAGATGGAAAAGATGGTCGCCGACGCCAAGCAGAAGTGGGGCGGCGTGCATGTCCTCATCAACAACGCCGGCGTGTTGCGCGACAAGACCTTCGCCAAGATGACCCCGGAAGACTTCGAATTCGTGCTCAAGGTCCACCTGACCGGCTCGGCCATGGTCACCAAGGCATGTTGGGAACTGATGCGCGAGCAGGCCTATGGCCGCATCCTGATGACCGCCAGCAGCACCGGCCTGTTCGGCAACTTCGGCCAGGCCAACTACGGTGCGGCCAAGCTCGGTCTCGCCGGCCTGACCAAGACGTTGCAGCTCGAAGGCGCGAAGTACAACATCAAGGTCAACACGCTGAGCCCGGTCGCCGGTACGCGCATGACCGAGGACCTGTTCCCCGAAGAAGCCTTCAAGCTGTTCGACCCGGTCAATGTCGTGCCGGCCGCGCTGTTCCTCGTCAGCGAGGATGCGCCGACCAACGCCATCGTTGGCGCGGGCGCGGGCGGCTATCACAGCGCCTGGACCGTCATGAACGACGCCGTCTGGCTGCGCGAGGAAGACCGCACGGTCGAAGGCTTCGCCGCCAACTGGGACAAGATCAGCGACTTCTCCAACCTCACCGCCCCGCAGAGCGGCAGCGAGCAGTCGGGCAATATCCTCAAGGCCATGCAGAAGGTACTGGGCGCAGGCGTCCCGACCAGCACGCGGGGGTAAGCTTTCGCCACCATCTTCAAGAGGGGCTCTGCCGCAGCAACGCGGTGGAGCCCTTTTTTGCAACCAGCTACCCATGTCATCTAGTGCATTGACACAGCAATACACTAGATGTAGCCCTCCGGTCATCAGACAATGGAGCAGGAGGCACGGACGATGAACACTCTTGCCGCGCGGCCCAAAAGCCTACCGCATCTGGTCCCGCGCTTGATCATTCTCGCCTTGGCAGGCCTGTTCATTTTCTACCACGTCACGATGCTGATCGAATTCGCGCGTGGATCTGAGGAGTCCAGCAGCGCGCTCTACAATCGTGTTCAGGCCTCGCTGCGGGTGGGAATCATTGTCAGCCTCACCCTGGTCGCTCTGGGCAAGCGTTTTGCGCTTTGGACGATGTGGCTCTGCATCGGCAGTCTGATCGGGACCCATTACTGGGCGCATTTCGGCATGGTGGAGGCAGACTTCACCATCGGCCGCCATCCGTTGTCTTACCTCAAGGGCCTGATCATGCCTTCGATCGTCACAACCGCGTTTCTCTACAGGCGCGCCTGACCGCTAGTCCCCCACCGCCTTGACCAGCCGCCGCTCCATCGGAGCGAGCACACCCGCCAGGTCATGACCGCGCTTCAGCACCTGGCCGTGTTCGCCGAACAGGGTCCACATGCCCTGCTTGTTTCGCAGCGAAGGGCGCTTCTCGACCCGGGCTTGCGGCCGTTCGGCGGTGCGGCGGAAGGCGGCAAAGCTGGCGGCGTCGCGGGTGAAGTCCATCGCGTAATCGCGCCATTCGCCGGCGGCGACCATGCGGCCGTAGAGATCGAGAATGCGCTGGAGTTCCTCGCGGGCGAAACCGACCTGGTTGGGCTGCCTGCCGGGGAACGCGACGACGGTGTCGCCGAAGCCCGACTTCATCAGCTATCGGTCCCGCTGCGGCGTGCCACTTCGTCCTGCCGCTCGCCTTCACGCTCCGCGCGCAAGGCAGCGATTTCACCGCGCAGATCCCTGAGTTCGGTTTCGAGCTTCTCGAAGCAGTCGATCCGGTTGCCCTCGGCATCCTCGCACGGCGTGCCGTAGGGGATGAACTCGCGGGCCCATTCCTCGGCCGGGACGAGCGTCGAGCGGGCCTTCATGCCGATCATGGTCGCTCCTTCGGGCACTTCGTCCATCACCACCGCATTGGCCCCGATCCGCGCCCGTTTGCCCACCGTGATCGGCCCGATCACCTGCGCGCCCGAGCCAATGATGACATTGTCGCAGATGGTCGGGTGGCGCTTTCCGCCGACGCCATTGGTCGGGTTGGTCCCGCCCAGCGTGACGCATTGGTAGATGGTGACATTATCGCCGATCTCGGCCGTCTCGCCGATCACCGTGAAGCCATGGTCGATAAAGAAATTCTTACCGATCTTGGCACCCGGATGGATGTCGATCGCGGTCAGGAAGCGGCTGAAATGGTTGACGAAACGGGCGAGAAAGAACATCCTCGCCTCGAACAGCCAGTGGGCCACGCGGTGCAGGCCGAGCGCCAGGACGCCAGGATACAGCAGAATCTCCCACCGCGTGCGCGGCGCGGGATCGCGGGCGTGGACTGAGTCCAGATAGTCGATCAGGCCTTTCAGCATTGGCCGGATTCTCCCACTTTTTTTCACTCAGAGCAAGCGTGCCTGCTCCGGACCCTGGACTGCCTCCAGCGCGTCGCGCCAGATACCGAGGGTCGGCGGCAACTTGCGCTCGAGGCTGAGGCGGTCGATGGCGGCGACCAGCTTCTCGATCTCGGCAAAGCTGCGGGTGGCCCGCGGTACGAGATAGGTAAGCGCATCCTCGCCCAGCACAAGCCCCAGCCGCGCGGCATGGCTGCGCATCAGTTCGCCCACCATGGCATCGTCCGGCGTGCCGATTTCCAGATGCTGCGCCGCCCCCAGTCGCGAGCGCAGATCGGGCAGCGCGATCTCCCAGCCCTCGCCATCGGCGATCAGAAGCAGCTTCTCGCCGCTTTCCTGCGCCCGGTTCCAGCGATGGAACAGGTCCGTCTCGTCCTGACGGTCGGCCCCGTCGATCACTGTGCCCAGCCCCTTGCCGGCGAACCACCGGCCCAGCAGCGACTTGCCCGAACGCGGCGGGCCCATCAGGATCGCCGTACCGAAGGGCCATGCGCTGGGTTCGGCGAGGATTTCGATGATCCGCGCATTGGCGTTGCCGACGACGATACTCGAAGGATCGGCCGGGAGCCCTTGCGACAATGGCAATGCGAATTGCGAAGGCTCGCCCACGCGAGTGTCCTAGCGGCTGATGCGGAGCGCGTTGCTGCCCTGCGTCACGTTGAACCCGCGAGCACGCAGCGCGGCGGCGAGCTGGTCGAGCGTCCCGGCAAAGGTCACCTGCATCACAGAGGTTCCGCCGATGGCCGTGCTCGACACACCGACCCCGCGCACACCCGGGATCGCCCGTACACCCGAGAGTGTCGCATCGAAGGATCCACCATCCGGTGTGGCGAACTGGACGACATATGTGCCGCTCGCGGTCACCACCGAAGTGCTGGGAGCGGGTGTCGGCGAAGAGGCGTCGGTCGAGGCTTCAGAACCGCTCGCAGCGGCAGTCTCGGCTGCCTGCGCGGCGCGGCTGGCTTCGATCAGGCGCTGGATGATCGGGCTGACTTCGATGCCACTGCGGCTGAGCGTCGGGTCGGGCCTCAGCTTGCCCTCTTCCAGCGCCTTGGTGAAGATCTGGTCGAACTGCAGCACCGCCTTGCTCAGCATCTGCGGCAGTTCATCCGGCGAGGCAGCGGTCATGGTGAAACTGTCGAGATAGGCATTGTCCGGGCCATAGCGGGCGGTGAACTCGCCCTGCACCGGACCACCCGGATACTGGTAGTGCAGCTCGGCAATGGGCACGAGGATATCGGCAGCCCCGAACTGGTCGAGAACCGTGTTCCACCAGGCGCGGCTATGGCGCCCCGTCTGGCCATAGGTGACCAGCAGCGAATCGCTTCCTGCGCCCGAAGGGCGGACGTAGTCGATCCGGCTGGTGCCCGATTGGTACTCGGCCCAGGCCCTCTGCCACGGATTGCGCTGCTCATAGACCATCGCGCTGCCACCGGACATCGTCACCGGGATCAGCAGCATGGGACCGGAGCGTGCCTTCTGTGCCAGTCCGCCGAGATATCCACCCGCGCGCTGGCGATCAAATGTCACACCGAGGGTGGCGATGTAGCGGTTGCCGCCGAGCTGCTCGTTTTCGATTACCACGGCGGAAACCAGCGACAGCAGTTGCCCGTCAGCCAGTTTCGGCCCGCCGAGCTTTTCCCACCCCTTGCGCACCGCTTCCTGCCAGCCTTTGCGGCGTGCCTCCTCGTCGCTGTCGGCAGTGACATCGACCTTGATACCGGCCACATCGATATCGCTCGAGGCCGAGATGACAGGGATACCGCGCTCGCCATCGACCTGGGCAATAGCCAACCCCAGTCCTGCGAGAAAAGCCACCACGAATGCCAACACAGCCAGCCGTGCCGGGGTGGCGGCGAGGAGGCCCTGCGGGCGAGGGAGGAGTGCGTTCAGTGCCATCGGGGAAAATCCCGCGCCTTTTGCCCAAAGGATGGTGTGATTCCAAGCGCGAATAGGTAAAGGGCCAGCCATGTCTGCGGATAGTTCTGGAAAAACCGGCTACACCTATGCCGATGCCGGCGTCTCGATCGACGCCGGCAATGCTCTCGTCAAGGCCATCGGGCCGCTCGTGAAAGCCACCATGCGCCCCGGCGCCGATGGCGAGATCGGCGGCTTCGGCGGTTTCTTCGACCCGCGTGCGGCGGGCTACAAGGACCCGTTGCTGGTGGCGGGCAACGATGGCGTTGGCACCAAGCTCAAGCTGGCGATCGACACCGGGCGGCACGACACCGTCGGGATCGACCTTGTCGCCATGTGCGTCAACGACCTGATCGTCCAGGGCGCGGAACCGCTGTTCTTCCTCGACTATTTCGCCACCGGCAAGCTGGAGAACGGCGTCGCCGAGCGGGTCATCGCCGGCATCGCCAATGGCTGCAAGATCGCCGGCTGCGCGCTGATCGGCGGCGAGACAGCAGAAATGCCGGGCATGTATGCCGCGGGCGACTACGACCTAGCGGGCTTCTGCGTCGGCGCGGTCGAGCGCGGCGAGCAGCTGACGGGCGAGAAAGTTGCACCGGGGCATGTGCTGCTCGGCCTGGCTTCGTCAGGCGTACACTCGAACGGCTATTCGCTGGTCCGGCGGCTGGCGGCGGACAAGGGCTGGAAGCTCGACCGCCCGGCCGTGTTCGACAACGAACGGCTGCTGGTCGAGCATCTGCTCGAACCCACCCGCATATACGTCGCCAGCCTGCTGCCTGTCGTGCGCGCCGGGCATATCGACGCGCTGGCGCATATCACCGGCGGGGGCCTGCTGGAGAATATCCCCCGCGTCCTGCCGCAAGGCGCGCACGCGGTGATCGATGCCGATGCGTGGGAACAGCCGCGGCTGATGGCCTTCCTGCAGGCGCAGGGGGGAATCGAGCCGGGCGAAATGGCGCGCACCTTCAATTGCGGCGTCGGCATGGTGCTGGCAGTCGCGCCGGGCAAGGTCGAAACCGTCACGCAGGCGCTGAACGAAGCAGGCGAGACGGTGCTGCGGATCGGCATGATCGAGGCCGGGAACAAGGGCTGCACCGTGCGCGGATCGGCCGGGACCTGGTCGGCGAAGGAGGACTGGGAGGCGGTCCACCTTGGCTGAGAGCGGGCTGGCCAAAGTCGCCGTGCTGATCTCCGGCAGCGGCACCAATATGGCCGCGTTGCTCTATGCCAGCCGCCTGCCTGACAGCCCCTACGAAATCGTCCTCGTCGCCAGCAACGATCCCGATGCGGGCGGGCTGACCGTGGCCGAGGCCGAAGGCATCCCGACCTTCGCGCTGAGCCATAAGGGAATGACCCGCGAGGAACACGACCGCGCCATGGACGCCGCGATCCGCAAGGCCGGGGCCGAATTCATCGCGCTGGCCGGATATATGCGCATCCTGTCCGAAGAGATGGTGGCGCGTTGGCAAGGCCGGATGCTCAACATCCACCCCTCGCTGCTGCCCAAGTACAAGGGGCTCCACACCCACCAGCGTGCGCTCGATGCAGGCGATGAGTTTGGAGGTACGTCGGTGCATCTCGTCACCGGCGATCTTGATGCAGGGGAAGTGCTGGGGCAGGTCAAGGTCGCGATCATCCCCGGCGATACCGAGCAAACACTTGCCTACCGGGTCAAGCTGGCCGAGCACCAGCTCTACCCGCGCGTGCTCGCCGATTTCGTCTCTCGTCCGTACAATCGCGACTGGCTGCTGGAGCAGGTCCGCCAGCGCGCCCTGGCCCTGCCCGAAGCCGAGGAGCGCCCCAGCCACGGCGCCCCCGGCTGGCGCACCGGCGGCAATAGCGGCAAGTATTTCGCCTATTTCAGCGACCAGCATCACGGCGAACAGCACATCGCGCTGATCGCCAAGACCAGCGGCCAGGACGAACTGGCCGAGCTGGTCGAGCGCGATCCGGATGCGTTCTATCGACCCGCCTATTACGGCGCGAGCGGCTGGGTCGGCGTGATCCTCAACCGCCCTGGCTGCGACTGGGACCAGGTCGACTACTGGCTCCAGCGCAGCTGGCGCGCCGTAGCTCCGAAACGGCTGACGGGGCTGCTCGACATCGCCGACGAATTCTGAACCGGCAAACGAAAAAGGCCGCCCCAACCGGAGCGGCCCTTCCTGCATTCGCTTGATCGCGGGCGTTACCCGACGATTTCGTCGTCGTTGAAGAAGAAGGCGATTTCGATCGCTGCGTTCTCTTCGCTGTCCGAGCCGTGGACGGTGTTTTCACCGATCGACAGGGCGTATTCCTTGCGGATGGTGCCTTCGGCGGCGTCGGCCGGGTTGGTTGCGCCCATCACGTCGCGGTTGCGCTTCACGGCGTCTTCGCCTTCGAGCACCTGCACCACCACCGGCTCGCTCATCATGAAATCGCACAGTTCGCCGAAGAAGGGGCGCTCGCTGTGGACGGCGTAGAAGCCTTCGGCCTGCTCGCGGGTCATGCGGATGCGCTTGCTGGCGACGACGCGCAGGCCGGCCTCTTCCAGCATCTTGGTGACGGCGCCGGTCAGGTTGCGCCTGGTGGCATCCGGCTTGATGATCGAAAATGTGCGGGTAACCGCCATGGGAATATCCTTCGATGGTAGGGGGAGAATGTTGCGCGCGCCCTTAGCGCCGCCATACGCGGCGGGCAAGCCCAAGCGTCAGGCTGAGCCGGAGACTACCCGGCAGGTGGGTCAGCTACCCAGTTTGCCCTGGCCCACGGTCAGCTGGATGCCGGTCTTGCCGTCATTGTTGGTGGTGTTGAGCGAGAACACGCGCTCATCGGGCCCCTTCCCGCCGATCATCTTGCCGCCGTTGACGGTCATTTCCATCTCGATCTTGATGCCGGCCGCTTCGGCCTGCTTGCGGTAGAACGCCGCCACCTTGTCCGGCGAGTCGCTGGTTTCCATCATCAGCAGCGATCCCTTGCTCTCGGGCGAGTCGACATTGGTGGCACTGACCACCTTGGCGCCAGGATAGACCGTGAAGCCGTCGGGCAAGTCGGCTTTGACGTTTTCGCCCGATTGCATCGTGGCTGTGCCGTCCTTGGTGGTGATGGTGGCATTCATCCCGCCATCGATGCTGTCGACGGTGTATTCGCCCCTCTCCCCGCCTTCGGTTTCGAAGCTACCCGATTTTTCGGAACTACAGGCCGCAAGGGCAATCGCGGCGGCAATCGGCAGGACAAGGCGCATGGTCAGGTCTCCCATCTGGTAGGACGATGATTCCAGAAGCTGCCGCCGGGGGCAATGCCTCAGGCGACTTTGACCCATTTGCCGTCATCCTGCCGGAAGAACGCGCGTTCCAGCCCTTCGCCCCCGTCGAGCGAGCGCCACACCCCACGCGCAGCCGCGACCGTCGCGTCGTCAAACAGCAGGAAGGCGCGGGCGAACCCTTCCGCCGCGCGCCACTGGCCATCGGCGAAAATCACGTGGTTGGCCCCGTTTAGTGGTTCGCAGGCATCGGAGAGCAGGATTGGCTGGCGATCTGCATGGGGCTCGCCGGCACCGCCATTGGCGAGGAAAGCGTCAGGCTTCGCCTCCCACAAAGCGCGCGAGATTGCCGCGCGCTGTTCTGCCTCGGCAGCCACGACCAGCAGCCGCTCGCCCTCGCCCAAAACGCGGGCGGCAATCAGCGCCACCACCTTTTCCGCCGGATCGCGCGAGAGTTGCCAGAAATCGACTCTCATGGTCGGCCTACCTCTCCGCTGCTGGAGGCTGTCATTGTTGACCTACCGCTCCGCTGCTTGAGGCAGGCGAGCCCCCCTTGGCATTCCGGCGGCAGCGGTCGGAACAATACTTCACATTGTCCCAGTCGCGCTCCCACTTCTTGCGCCAGGTAAAAGGCAGGCCGCAGGATGCGCAGGTCTTGGTCGGGAGATCCGACTTCTTGCGCATTTTGGGCATTGGTTGACCTACCGCTTCGCAATTTGAGGTCGGATAGGCACTGATCAGCCTTCCAGCACGTCCCGGACGTACCGGTCCATGATCCGCACACCATAACCGGTTGCGCCCTTGTCCCAGGTCTGGCCGGGCTTGTCGGCCCAGACCATGCCGGCGATGTCGCAGTGCGCCCAGGGGCGATCCTTGTCGATGAAGCGTTGCAGAAACTGCGCCGCCGTGATCGAACCGGCCCCGCGCGGACCGACGTTCTTCATGTCGGCGATCGGGCTGTCGATCAGCTTGTCGTAGGCCGGAGAGAGCGGGAAGCGCCACAGCTTGTCGCCCGTCGCCTGGCCTGCGGAGAGCAGCCTTTCCGCCAGCGTATCGTCGTTCGAGAACAGGCCACCGTGCTCATTGCCGAGCGCGATGATCATCGCCCCGGTCAGCGTGGCGAAATCGACCACGGCCACCGGATCGAACTGCTGCTGCGTCCATGTCAGCGCATCGCACAGCACCAGCCGCCCTTCGGCATCGGTGTTCAGCACCTCGATGGTCTGGCCGGACATCGAGGTAACGATGTCGCCCGGCCGTTGTGCCCGCCCGTCGGGCATGTTCTCGACCAGACCGCACACGCCGATGATGTTGGCCTTGGCCTTGCGCAGGGCCAGCGCCACCATCGCGCCCGCAACCGCGCCGGCGCCGCCCATGTCCCACTTCATGTCTTCCATGCCGGGACCGGGCTTGAGGCTGATGCCGCCGGTGTCGAAGGTCACGCCCTTGCCGACGAAGGCTGTCGGCCGATCGCCCGGATTGCCGCCCATCCACTTCATGCACAGCAGCCGCGAATCGCGTTCGGATCCGAGCCCGACCCCGAGCAGCGAGCCCATGCCGAGCTTTTCCATCTCGGCATCGTCCAGCACGACAATTTCGACCCCGGTGCCGGCCAGCGCTTTCTCGCAGCGAGCCACGAACTCGACCGGGTAGAGCAGGTTCGGCGGCTCGGCCGCGAGCACGCGGGCGAATTCGACACCCTCCGCCAGCGCGGCTTCCTTGGCCCAGGCGTCTTCCGTCCCGTCAGGCGCGCCGACCACGGTCACACCGGCAAGGGTCTTCTTCTGCTCGTCCTTCATCCGGGTGCGGTATGCGTCATAGCGCCAGCTGCGCAGCCGCAGGCCGAACAGGACCGATGCTGCTTCTGCCGCCGACAGGCCCGAACCTGTCAGGTCGAGCACCACGGCGGTTTCGCCGGAGCACAGATACTTGCCAGCGATCGCCGCCCCGGCCTTTTCGCAATTGATGCCACGATCTGCCGCATCGCCCTCGCCGGCACCGCTGAGCGCGACGCGCACGATCTTGCCGCCGCGCTCTACGAAACCCTCGAACAGCTGCCCAGCCCCACCCTTGAAGCGGGCTGCACGCGCGCCTTCGACCAAAACGGGCTCCAATCCGGCAGGAGCATCGCCCCGATTGACGACGTGCGCCACCAGCATGGCGTCGGCGGGAAGGCTACTGGCGAAGGTAATATCCATGGTCTCTCCGGGAGAATTCTTGTCTCTTCGCCGTCCATCCGGCTGGAATGGTTCGGCAAAGCGTTGAAGCGCGATTGCGATTAGGAGTCCTAAGTGCAATAGGCAAGCCATGCGCCCCGCCCCGGCTTCGCCATGTCTTCGGTTATTGCACCATGCGGCTCGCCCGGGACTGTTGGCGCTTGCCTGCGCAATTCTGGCGGCACCTGCCGCGGCGCAGGAATTGCCGGTCACGGACGAACCCGGTCCAGCCACCCCGGGTGAACCGCGCCAGGTCGACTTCGAAGCCGATGCGGTCGACTATGATTCGCAAAACGACACCATCAATGCACGAGGCAATGTGGTACTGCGCAGCGAGGACCAGTCGGTCCGCGCCGATGTCGTATCGTGGAATCGCAAGACCGGCATTATCACCGCCACCGGCGACGTCCGCTTTGTCGATGCCGACGGCAATCAGGTTTTCTCCAGCAGTATCGAGCTCAACGACAAGTTCGAAGCAGGGGCGATGCAAGACTTGCTGCTTGCACTGCGCGAAGGCGGGCGGCTGGCGGCGGTGTCGGGCGAGCGCAACGAGGATGGCTCGATCATCCTGACCCGCGCCGCCTACAGCGGCTGCGCCGTGGTGGACGAGGAAGGCTGCGCCAAGAACCCAAGCTGGCGCATCACCGCCGATCGGGTGGTATATGATCCCGACAACAAGCGCGTCCGGTTTCGTGGGGCCTATCTCGAGATTTTCGGCGCCCGCCTGCTGCCCATGCCCGGCCTGTCGATCCGCACCGATGGCGGGGCGAGTTCGGGCTTCCTCATTCCCGATATTCGTGTGTCGCAGTCCAACGGGCTTGAATTGTCAGGCGAATATTACATGCGCCTGGCAGACAACAAGGACCTGACGCTGGGGGCCTATCTTTACACCGATGCCCCGCCGATGGCTTCGGCCAAGTGGCGTCACCTGATGGACGAGGGCGCATACCAGATCACCGCCTACGCCACCCATTCGCGCCGCATTTCGGACATCACCGGCACGCCGACCGCACAGAAGGATTTTCGCGGCTACATCTTTGCCAATGGCAAGTTCCAACTCGATCCGAACTGGAGTGTCACGGCCTCGATCCGTCGCGCCAGCGACCGCACCTTCCTTCGCCGCTATGACATCAGCCGCGACGACCGGCTGCGCTCGCTGGTCGAGATCGAGCGGATCGACCAGGACAGCTATCTGCAACTGGCAGGCTACGCCACGCAGACGCTGCGCCTCAACCAGCCGCAAGGGCAGGTGCCGGTTGCGTTACCAGTGTTCGATTATCGTCGCCGCCTGGCGGATCCGATCATCGGCGGCAAGGTCGAACTGCAGGTCAACACGCTGGCCATCACCCGCGACGAAGGTCAGGACACCCAGCGTGCCTTCGCCAGCGCCCGGTGGGATTTGCGGCGAGTCACCGGCCTTGGGCAGATTTTGCAACTGACCGCCCTTGCCAGAGGGGACGTCTATCATTCGGACGAAAACGGGCTGACGGCGACCGCTATCTATCGCGGCAATCCCGGCTGGGAAGCCCGCGGGATCGCGCTGGTGGCAGCGGACATGCAGTGGCCCTTCGCCGGGCCGGCTTTTGGCGGGACGCAAGTGTTCACGCCGCGCGTCCAGATCGTTGCCAGCCCGCCGATCCGCAATCTCGCAGTCCCCAACGAGGATGCCCGCGCGATCGATCTGGAGGACTCCAACCTGTTCGCGCTCAACCGCTTTCCCGGGTACGATCGGATCGAGGACGGGGTGCGGATCACCTGGGGTTTCGACTGGGAACTCAACCGCCCCGGCTGGCGGGTCAAGACCACCATCGGCCAGTCCTACCGCGTCGGACGCGATCCCGATGTGCTGATCGACGGGACCGGGATCTCCGAGCGGGTCAGCGACTTCGTCGGGCGCACGGAAGTGCGGTTCAAGGACTTCGTGTCCTTCACCCATCGCTACCGGCTCGACAAGGACAATTTCGCGATCCGCCGCAACGAGATCGACGCCACGGTCGGCAGCCGCCGCAACTATGTCGAAATCGGCTATCTGCGGCTCAACCGCGACATCGCCTTCGGGATCGAGGATTTGCAGGACCGCGAGGAAGTGCGCGCCGCGGCCCGCTTCGCCATTGCCGACAACTGGTCGATCTTCGGCGCCGGTGTGGTCAACCTGACCGACCGCAACGAGGACCCGACGCTGACTTCCGACGGGTTCGAGCCGCTGCGCACAAGACTCGGCATAGCCTATTCAGACGATTGTCTCGAATTCGGCTTCACCTGGCGTCGGGACTATGTCGACCAGGGTGACGCCGAACGCGGCGACACCTTCCAGATCTATTTCTCGCTCCGCAACCTCGGCTTCCGCTGAGTATCCACCGCCTCCGTGCGAGCATGGGCAATGTGCGATTGGCTTGGCGCGGCAAGTGCGCTAGGCGGCACTCAGCCGAGGTTAAGCCGCCATTTGCGAAGCGGCGCACCCGCCGTTGACTTGCCCCGGAGGACTCTTCGCATGGGGCGCAAGACAGGATCGAATGTGATCACAAGTTCCGTTTCCACGCTGGCCGGTCGTTTTACTGCTGCGCTGGCGATGTTCAGTCTGGTTGTCACCCCGGTGGCGGTTTCGGCGCAGGACGCCGAAACACCCGATGCGGTTGCGACGCCACCTTCGGCGCTCAACCCGCTCGGCATTCCGGAAAACTTCTCGCTGCTGGGCGAAGCCAATCCGAACGTGCGTGTCGCCACCGCCGTGGTGAACGGTACGGTCATCACCGGAACCGACGTCGACCAGCGGACCGCGCTGATCGTTTCCGCATCGCGCGGGAGCCTGAGCGAAGAGGAAGTCGCCCGGGTCAAGATGCAGGTGCTGCGCAACCTTATCGACGAGACGCTGCAGGTGCAGGAAGCGGCAGCGCAGGAAATCGAAGTGTCCAGCGCGGAGGTCAACCAGCGTTACGAGCAGCTGGCGGTGCAGAATTTCGGGCAGAAGGACGCGATGGACGCATACCTGCTTTCGATCGGTTCCTCGCCGGCCTCGCTCAAGCGGCAAATCCAGGGCGAAATCGCCTGGCAGCGGCTGATCCGTCGCAACATCGGCAATTTCGTCAACGTTTCGGAAGCCGAGGCGCAGGAATACATCAAGCGGCTCGAGGAATCGCGTGGCGAGGAAGAATTCCATGTGATGGAAATCTACCTCTC
Organism: Erythrobacter sp. SDW2; assembly: GCF_021431965.1. Lineage (NCBI taxonomy): Bacteria > Pseudomonadati > Pseudomonadota > Alphaproteobacteria > Sphingomonadales > Erythrobacteraceae > Erythrobacter > Erythrobacter sp. SDW2. Next base: position 1,221,487 of record NZ_CP090370.1, on the reverse strand, counting down.
GGCGACCAGCGAGACCGAAGCCGCCGTGGTCGAGAACGCGCGCCAGATCATGGAGCAGCTACGGGCAGGCGGCAGTTTCCAGGGCTATGCCCGTCAATTCTCGGAAGCTTCGACCGCTGCAGTCGGCGGTGACCTTGGGTATGTCCAGCCGGGCACGTTGCCGGCGCCGATGGCGGCTGCGATCCAGTCGATGCAGCCTGGCCAGCTGACCGGACCGGTGCAAATTCCGGGCGGGTTCGTGATCATCTACCTGCGCGACAAGCGCCGGATCCTGATGGCCGACCCGCGCGATGCGAAACTCAGCCTCAAGCAGATTTCGATCCAGTTCGCTCCGAACGTGACCGAGGAGCAGGCCGGCCAGCAGCTCGACGCCTTCCAGGCGGCGGTGCAATCGATCCGCGGCTGCGGCGATGCCGAGCGGGCCGCGGCAACCGTGAATGCGGAAGTTGTGGTCAATGACGATATCGCCGTCCGCGACCTCCCCGAACAGCTCCAGCCAACCATGCTCGGCCTCCAGGTCGGCCAGGCTACTCCGCCATTCGGCTCGCTGGAAGATGGTGTCCGCGTGCTGCTGCTGTGCGGTCGCGACGATCCTGAAGTGGCGGGCCTGCCGACGGTAGACGAGGTGATCGAGCTCCTCGAGAACGAGCGGATCCAGAAGCGCGCCCAGCGTTACCTGCGCGATCTGCGCAACGACGCCTATATCGAGTACAACTGACGGCCGACATGCCTCCGCCACGCTTGCCGCCGTTGGTCGTCTCGATCGGTGATCCGGCGGGGATCGGACCCGAAATCATTGTGCAGGCCTGGTTGGCGCGCGAGGCAGAGGGGCTGCCGCCCTTCTGTGTCGTGGACGGTGACGGCGTGCTGCAAGCGGCGGCTGACACGCTGGGCCTTGCCTGTCCGGTCGAAACCGTCGCGCAACTTACGCAAGTCGAGACCGCTTTTGCACGCGCGCTCCCTGTGATCGGGCAGGAGACCGACCTTTACCGTCCGGGCCGGCCGGGCGTTGATTCAGCGCAGTTGGCCTATGGTGCGCTTGAACGTGCCATCGCCAGGGCGCTGCAAGGTGCAGCATCGGGCGTCGTCACCGCACCGGTGAGCAAGGCCGGGATTGCCGAGATCGCCCCCGGGTTCTGTGGTCAGACGGAAATGCTCGCTGACCTCTGCGGGCTCGGGCATGACCGCGTGGCGATGATGCTGGCCGGACCAAGCCTGCGCGCCGTTCCGCTGACAGTGCATGTCGCGCTGGCGGCTGTTAGTTCCATGCTGACGAGCGAATTGATTGTGTCAAGGGGCCGCATAACGGCCGCCGCACTTCATCGCGACTTCGGCATTGCCGGTCCGCGCCTCGCCGTGACCGGGCTCAACCCGCACGCCGGCGAAGGCGGGCAGTTCGGGCGCGAAGAAATCGAGATTATCGGTCCGGCCATCGAGCAGTTGCGCGCCGAAGGTATCGATATCACCGGTCCGCATTCCGCCGATGCGCTGTTTACGCCGCGCGGTCGTACGAGCTTCGATGCGGCGTTGTGCATGTATCACGACCAGGCGCTGATCCCCGTCAAGGCGCTCGACTTCGACGCGGGTGTCAACGTCACCCTGGGCCTGCCCATCATCCGCACCAGCCCCGACCATGGCACGGCGTTCGATATCGCGGGCAAGGGCATTGCCGATCCCGGCGCGATGATCGCGGCGATCCGCATGGCGGGCGAATGTGCAGTCCGGCGGGCCAATGGCTGATCTCCCACCCCTGCGCGAAGTCATTGCCCGGCACGGCCTCTTCGCCACAAAGGCGCTGGGGCAGAACTTCCTGTTCGACGCACAATTGCTTGACCGGATTGCGGCCGTTCCCGGCGATCTCCAGGGCAAGGCCGTGCTCGAGGTAGGACCGGGCCCGGGCGGGCTGACCCGCGCTTTGCTCAAGGCAGGGGCCCGGGTGACCGCGATCGAGATGGACAAGCGCTGCCTGCCTGCGCTCGCCGAACTCGGCGAGGCTTTCCCGGGCCGGCTGCAGGTGATCGACGGCGATGCCCTCAAGCTCGATCATTGCGAAGTGATGGGCGGAGAGCCCTTCGCGGTGCTGTCCAACCTGCCCTATAATGTCGGGACCGCCTTGTTCGTACGATGGCTCAGCGGCGAAAGCTGGCCGCCGCAGTGGACTTCGCTGACGTTGATGTTTCAACAGGAAGTCGCCCAGCGCATCGTGGCCGCCCCTGACAGCTCGGCCTATGGCCGCCTCGCAGTGCTTGCCCAGTGGCGCAGCGCGGCGACCATGGCGATGAAGGTGCACCGCAGCGCTTTCACTCCCCCGCCCAAGGTGATGAGCGCCATTGTCCATGTAACCCCGGCCACCATGCCCGATGGTGTCTCGGCCCGCGTATTGGAGCGCCTGACCGAGGCCGCCTTCGGCCAGCGCCGCAAGATGCTGCGCCAGAGCCTCAAGGGCGTGTCGGGCGCAGTGGAGGCGCTGGCCAGGCTCGGCATCGATGACACGCGCCGCGCCGAGACCGTGTCAGTCGACGAGTTCGTCGCGCTAGCGCGGGATCTCACCCGCGCCGACTGATCGTCAGCAGGGATGCGCTTCCATGATGGCGTTGGCGACAGCGCTGACAGCCGACTTGTTGAGGTCGGTGCTGCCATTTCTAAGATAGCGGATCACATCACTGCGAAGGACGTCAACCGTCGTCCCGTTTTCGAGGCACATGTAGCGCTCGGTGATTTCAAGATCCGCCAGCAAGCCGAACGCATCCCAGATGCCCATGATGTACCAGTCGCAACGTGCGAGCGCGTTCGAGTCGCTTGAACCGCATTCGTTGAGCAATTGCTGACCGCTCTTGAAGATCGACTGTGCCGCGATATCCTGCGCCGAGACCGTGGCCGGCGTCATCGCCAGTCCCACCGCTGCCAGACCTGCGAAAACTCTGCCTATACGCATTGGATTACTCCTTCCGACCAGATTGGTACGAAGCATATTCCGCACGGCAGCACAATGCCTTGGCTGAAATCGACATTTTCGGGTCAAGTCGCCATCACCGCCCGGCGATTGAGATGCCATTTCACGTGCCCCGGCACCCGCCGTGCCACCAGCAGGCCAAGGAACAGCGGAATCATCTCCACAAACAGCAACGGAGCGAAAAGCAGTACCCAAACCAGCAGCACCAGCCTGTTGCTGCGGAACGTCGCGAGCCAAGTGATGATGGTGGTCAGGCGCTGTTGGATGAGGGTACCTACCCCGCCTTCTTTCTCAGCCGCCACTGGTGCAGCAGAGGTTCGGTGTAGCCGCTCGGTTGCTCGGTGCCCTTGAACACCAGATCGCAGGCGGCCTGGAAGGCGAGGCTGGTGTCCCAATTGCCGGCCATGGGCTCGTAGAACGGATCGCCCGCGTTCTGGGCGTCGACCTTGGCGGCCATGCGGCGCAGGCTGTCCATCACCTGATCTTCGGTGGCGACGCCGTGGAGCAGCCAGTTGGCCATATGCTGGCTCGAGATGCGCAGCGTGGCGCGGTCTTCCATCAGACCGACATCGTTGATGTCAGGCACCTTCGAGCAGCCGACCCCCGCGTCGATCCAGCGCACGACATAGCCGAGCAGGCCCTGCGCATTGTTGTCGAGCTCCTCGCGCACTTCCTCTTCGGACCAGTTCGCTCCCTCTGCGAGAGGGATCTGCAGCAGCAGATCGAGCGGGGGGATATTCCCCAGCCCCTTCTGCACTTCGAACACGTCTTCCTGGTGGTAATGCAGCGCGTGCAGTGTTGCGGCGGTCGGTGACGGGACCCAGGCAGTGTTGGCTCCGGCGCGCAGGTGGCCGATCTTCTGCACCATCATCTCGGCCATCATGTCGGGCGCGGCCCACATGCCCTTGCCGATCTGCGCCCTGCCCGAAAGGCCGTGCGCTAGGCCAATGCTGACGTTGCGGTCTTCATAAGCCTTCAGCCAGGTGCTGTTCTTCATCGCACCCTTGCGGACCATCGGGCCGGCCTGCATCGAGGTGTGGATTTCGTCCCCCGTGCGGTCGAGGAAGCCGGTGTTGATGAAGACGACCCGGTCCTTCACCGCATGGATGCACGCGGCGAGGTTGGCCGAAGTACGGCGTTCCTCGTCCATCACCCCGACCTTGATCGTGTTGTGCGGCATGTCGAGCAACCGCTCGACAGCATCGAACAAGTCGTTGGTAAAGCGGCATTCCTCCGGCCCGTGCATCTTGGGCTTCACGATATAGATGCTGCCCGTGCGGCTGTTGCCGAACTTGCCGAGCCTCCGCACATCATGCGCGCTAATCGCGCTGGTGATGACCGCGTCCATGATCCCTTCAGGGATTTCGCTACCATCCTCCAGCAGGATGGCAGGATTGGTCATCAAGTGTCCGACATTACGGACAAACAGCAGGCTGCGGCCAGGCAGGGTCTGCGCATTGCCGTCGTGGTCGGTGTAGGTCTTGTCGGGCGAAAGGGCGCGGGTCATCGTCCGCCCGCCTTTCTCGAAGCTTTCCTCCAGGTCGCCGCGGATCACGCCGAGCCAGTTGGAATAGGCCAGCAGCTTGTCCTCGGCATCGACGGCGGCAACCGAATCCTCGCAGTCGGCGATGGCGGTCAGCGCGCTTTCGATCACGACATCGCTGATCCCCGCCTTGTCGGTACGGCCGACCGGATGCTCACGGTCGAACTGCACTTCGATATGCAAGCCATTGTTCCTGAACAGCAGGCCCTTGCCGGTCTTGCCGACATACTGGCTTTCGTCCTGCAGTTTCCCGTCGTGTTCGTCGGCGATATCGGCCCAGCTCTGGCCAACCAGCGGCAAGGCCTGGTCGAGGAACTGGCGTGCCCGCGCGATCACCGCCGCGCCGCGTTCCTCGTCGTAACCGCCCGGCCGCGCAGGCGGCGCGTCGAGCGCATCGGTGCCGTAGAGCGCATCATACAGGCTTCCCCAGCGCGCGTTGGCGGCGTTGAGGAGGAAGCGCGCGTTGAGGATCGGCACCACCAGCTGCGGCCCGGCCATGGTGGCGATCTCGGGATCGACATTCTGCGTTCCGATCTCGAAGTCACCCGGCTGCGGGACGATGTAGCCGATCTGATGCAGGAATTCCTTGTAGGCCTCGTGGTCGTGCGGCTGCCCGGCACGCTCCTTGTGCCAGTCATCGATCTGCCATTGCAGCTCGTCGCGCTTCTTCAGCAGGGCGCGGTTCTCCGGCACGAAGTCCTGGCACAGGTCGGTGAAGCCTTCCCAGAATGCGCCAGCGTCGATGCCGAGCGGCGCGAGCACCTTGCTTTCGACAAACTCCGCGAGCGCCAGATCGACCTTCAAACGGTCACGCAGAACATATTCGGGCATGCGTCCTCACTCTTTGCACCACGCAATAGAACCACCGCGCGGGAATCATGGCAATGTCTGTCTGGGGAGGACGAGGCGCGCTATGGCGAAGTGGACGGGCAATTGCAACGGGTTGGAACTGCGCGGCGGGGCGGCTAGAGGCGGTTGCAGATGCAACAAACCTCAGACTTTCTCGATGCGATCGACCAGGCCGGCATGACCGAGCAGGCGCTGGCGTGGAGCGCGATCAATTCCGGCACCGCCAACCTGGCAGGGCTGAAGACTGTTGCGGGTATGCTGGCCGACGCCTTTGCAGTGCTGCCCGGCGAAGTCTCGCTGGTCGACCCTGCCCCCGTCACCGCCATCAGCGCCGACGGCGAGGAGTTCGAGAAACCGCATGGCCAACACCTGGTTGTCCGGGTCCGGCCCGAAGCAGCGCGGCGGCTGTTGCTGACCGGGCACATGGACACGGTCTATCCGGTCGATCATCCGTTCCAGGCGAATAGCTGGCTCGACGACGACACCGTCAACGGACCCGGCACCGCCGACATGAAGGGCGGGATCGCGGTGATGCTGCATGCGCTCATGGCGCTGGAGCGGAGCGAGGCGGGCCAAGCGATCGGCTACGATGTGCTGATCAATTCGGACGAGGAAACCGGCTCGCTTTCCTCGGCGAAGCTGATCGAGGAACTGGCGGCCGGCAAATACGCGGCGCTGACCTATGAGCCCTCGGCCACGCCCGAAGGCAATCTCGCCCATGCGCGCGGGGGGACAGGCAATTATTCGCTGATCGTGCGCGGGCGCTCGGCCCATGCCGGCCGCAACCCGCAGGACGGCCGCAATGCCATCGTCGCCGCAGCCGCGCTGGCGCTGGGGCTCAAGGAACTCCAGACCGAGGACTGCCCGGTCAACCCGGCGCGAATCGAAGGCGGCGCGGCCAACAATGTCGTGCCCGACAATGCCGTGTTGCGCTTCAACATCCGCCCGAAAGAGCCGAGCGCGGGCGAGCGGTTCGAGGCCGGGCTCCACGCGCTGATGGGCGAGGTGCGACAGGCGCATGACGTCTCGGTCCACCTGCACGGCGGCGTTACCCGCCCGCCCAAGCCGGTCGATCGCCGCGCGCAGAAGCTGTTCGATCTGGTCCGCGATTGCGGCACCCGGCTGGGCCTCAGCATCGACTGGCAGGCGACCGGCGGGGTGTGCGACGGCAACAATATCGCCGCCTGCGGCGTCCCCGTGGTCGACACCATGGGCGTACGCGGCGGCAAGATCCATTCGCCGGAAGAATTCATGATCGTGTCCAGCCTCAGCGAGCGGGCGGCCTTGTCCGCGCTCGTCCTCCACCGGCTGGCGAGGGGAGAAGAGCTTTGAGTTTCCGCCTGCGCGCCGCGCATACCGACGATATCGAACCGCTCTATGAAATGGCTAAGCTGACGGGCGGCGGGTTCACCAACTTGCCGGCCGACCGCGATGCGCTCGCCGCCAAGCTGGCTCGGTCCGAGAAGGCCTTCACCAACGAAGATGACGAACTGTGCGACGAGCAATTCGTGCTGGTACTGGAGAACACAGAGACCGGCGCTGTGCGCGGGACTTGCCAGATGATGACCCAGGTGGGGCAGCGCTGGCCGTTCTACTCCTATCGCCTCAACACGCTGACGCAGTATTCCAAGGAACTCGACCGCACGGTGCGGGCCGAGTTGCTGAGCCTCGTCACCGACCTCGAGGGATCGAGCGAGGTCGGCGGGCTGTTCCTGCATCCCAACGAGCGCGCCGGCGGTCTCGGTTTGCTGCTGGCCCGCAGCCGCTACCTCTTCATCGCCATGCACCGGAGCCGCTTTGCCGACCGCATCCTGGCGGAGCTGCGCGGGATCATCGACGAGCGCGGCGGCTCGCCCTTCTGGGACGGGGTCGCGGGGCGTTTCTTCGGCATGACGTTCCAGGAAGCGGACTATTTCAACGCCATCAACGGCAACCAGTTCATCGCCGATCTGATGCCCAAACACCCGGTCTATGTCGCCATGCTGGACGAGGAAGCGACCAAGGTCATCGGCCTGCCCCACCCCACCGGCCGCGCGGCGATGCGGATGCTGGAGAACGAGAACTTCCGCTTCGACGGCTATGTCGACATCTTCGACGGCGGCCCGACCATGGTTGCGCGGACCGACGATGTGAAGAGCATCGCCCAGGCCCGGCCGGCGACGGTTTCCTACGCCGATCTCGACATCGGCGAACGCGCGATCATCGCCACCGGCACGCTGACCGGCTTCCGCAGCGCATTCGGCATGCGCGATTTCCAGGATGACGGGAGCGTGCATATCGACGCTCGCAGCGCTGCAGCACTGGGGGTAAAAGAAGGCGACGAAGTGTGGAGCGTGGCGCGGTGAATGGACTTCAATTCGTCATCCCAGCGAAAGCTGGGATCGCTCTCGCCAAGTCCGGAACTTGTGGCACGAGGCCCCGGATCAAGTCCGGGGCGACGAGGGCCATTGCATGACCCTGGTCGAAATCAACTTCGACGGCATTGTCGGCCCCTCGCACAATTACGCCGGGCTCAGCCTCGGCAATATCGCCAGCGCCAGCCACAAGGGCGATCCGTCCTATCCTCGCGCTGCCGCCTTGCAGGGCGTCGCCAAGATGCGCGGCAATATTGCGCGGGGTCTGGCGCAGGGATACCTGCTGCCCCTCCCTCGCCCTAACACCGAGACGCTGCGGCGGCTGGCGGTCGATCCCGCGCAAGACCGCGCGCTGCTGGCAGCCGCCTGGTCCGCCTCGAGCATGTGGACCGCCAATGCCGCCACCGTCAGCCCCGCGCCCGACACCGCCGACGGCAAGTGCCACCTGACCCCGGCCAACCTCGTCACCATGGTCCACCGGGCGCAGGAATGGCGCGACACCAAGGCGCAGCTCGACGTGGCCTTCGGCAACCGCGACCACTTTACCGTGCACGAGGCGGTGCCGCCCAGCTTCGGCGACGAAGGCGCGGCCAACCACATGCGCTTCTGCGAGGGGCATGGCGCAGCAGGCGTCGAAGTGTTCGTCTATGGCAAGCCAGGTGGCCGGTTCCCCGCGCGCCAGCACGAACAGGCCAGCCGCGCGGTTGCCCGGCTGCACGGGCTCGACCCGGCGCGCTGTGTCTTCATCGAGCAGAATCCCGCCGCGATCGAGGCGGGCGCGTTCCACAACGATGTCGTCTCCGTTGCCAACGAGCGGGTGCTGTTCACCCACCAGGAAGCCTTCGCCGACCGGCAAGGGGCCTATGCCGCGATCCGCGCCGTCTTCCCGGCGCTCGAAGTGGTCGAAGTGCCGTCGAGCGCGGTGAGCCTTGCCGAAGCGATCGAGACCTACCTGTTCAACGCCCAGTTGCTGACCCTGCCGGATGGCAGCATGGCGCTGGTGGTGCCAGAGGAATGCCGCGAGAGTGCCAGCGTGTGGAACTGGTGCGAGTCGATGCTCGTCGGCAACGGCCCGATCCGCCAGGTGATCCCGGTCGATGTGCACCAGTCGATGGCCAATGGCGGCGGCCCGGCCTGCCTGCGGCTGCGGGTGGTGGCCGATCCGGCGACGGTCGACCAACGCTTCATGCTGAGCGAAACCCGCGCAGAACTGCTCGAGCAGGTGATCGGGCGATACTGGCCAGAGCAGATCGATCCGTCCGATATCGGCTCGGAAGCGCTGGCGGAAACCGTGCGAACCGCTCGGTACAAGCTGCTGGAATCGCTGGACCTCACAATTCTGGGTTAACGCGCTTGCCGCCTAGTCGGCAGGCTTTACAATCTCTCTCATGTTAACCATCGCATCCCGCAGGGAACCGTGCTTGGCACGGCCTGTGCAGATACAAAGGTTAAGAAAAGAGAGGGTGCATGCTACGCAAGGTTGGCCGGTTGTTCGTGATCAAGAACCGCTTTGAGGCGTTCCTGATCATCTATGCGCTGGCCCTCGGCGCGATGGAGCGCGGCACCGCCTATCTGCACCAGTATCCGGGCTTTCCCGGCAAGATGCTGTTCTGGGCCTGTAGCGGCGCAGTGTTTCTGGCAGGGGCAAAGATCCTCGACGCGCTGCGCTTCGAACGCGAAAGGCGCGAGGCCGAGTCACTCCGACTAAAGTCAAACAAGGCTTGAAGCCCCGAGGGCACAAACTTTTCGACCGGATGTCTGGGGGCATGCACTACATGTCATCAACCGTGGCAGGTTGCGGCATCATGGCAGGAACCATTGTGCTGTGCATGGCTACGGTCGGCCTCGGAGAGTTGGTTGGCCGCTACTTTGTATCGCCACTACCGAGGATTTTAGGATGGCTCGGTGCAGCAGCACTATTTGTTGCTTTTATGCGGTTTGCTCGCCGACACAGTTAAATCGGCGTTAAGTGGAAATCGGGTGGGGGATTCTGTTGCTAGGCTCCCCCGGGCCCCCGGTATCCGTTCTGTTGCCCGGTCGGTCCAACCGCGCTTTAGCTTTGTAACTTCAGGGCGTTAGCCCGTCACATTACGCAGCGAGAGCGAGTGCTTCGTTATCGTTGGCACTTATGGTTTGTGAACAGTTTTACGGGTTACTCAGCCCGGGTGAAAACAACGTCTTTCAACACACGTCGATCCTGGTTCGGCCCCGTCAGGAACCCCCGAATGCTCAGGGGCTTTTGGTGGAGCCGCCGGGTACTGCCCCCGGGTCCGTTGTGCCTATTGCACGCCGCAATTTATCACCATAGCCCGCCGAAACGGGCCCGACCGATATAGGCGTTTCCGGATTAATGTGAAGTGAGCAGGTGCCATAACGGCTGCCGCAAAAGAAAAAGGGCGGACCCGCAGGCCCGCCCTCTTCCCAATCCAGCTTGAGGCTGGAAATTACATGCCGGTGGCGCCCTCTTCGGCGTCGGCCTGGTCTTCCAGTGCGTCAGCCTTGTTCTCCTGGGCATCCTGCTTGGCCTCGAGCGCGTCTTCCTGCGCTTCAGTCGGGGCTTCCTCGGCCATTTCCTCGGTCACGTCGGCCTGCTCTTCCATGGCATCGGCCTGGGCTTCGGTTTCCGTCTCGGCACCGGGGCCACAGGCGACGAGCGTCAGCGATGCGGCCGCAGCAGCGAACAAAGCGATTTTACGCATTTCAATCCCTCTCGTTAGAGTCTCTCAGCCTCGAAAATCGGACTGTGTACTCAAACCCCGGATCGGGCGAAGGTTCCTGAAAATGTCAAAATTATGTCCTGGCCTTGAGCGCGTCGCGGATTTCGACCAGCAGGTCGATCTCGCTCGGACCCGTCGGCGCGGCCTCTTCCTCGGCCGGCTTGGCGAATTGGGTTTCGACCTTTCTGGCATAGCGAACCAGCAGGAAGATGATGAAGGCGAGGATCAGGAAGTTGACGATCGTCGTCAGTAGCGCGCCGTAGCCGATCATCGCCGCGCCCGCTTCCTTGAGTGCCGCATAGTCGGTCAGCGATCCTCGATAGCCTTCCGGCGTGCTCAATAGGATGAAATAGCGCGAGAAATCAGCCCCGCCGAACAGATAGCCGACCAGCGGCATGATCACATCGTCGGTCAGCGATTTGACGATGGTGCTGAACGCAGCGCCGATAATGACCGCCACGGCCAGGTCGATGACATTGCCCTTGGCAATGAATTCCTTGAATTCCTTCAGCATGGCTGCACTCCCCTGGGGTGTCTCCTGCTGTGTGTCTGTCATGGCCTCGGGCAGTTGCCAAGGGTCCAGTCGGCCCATGCGAAGCCGCTTGATCCGGCCTCCAACTGTCCTATATTCGCAACACAGTATTTCTCTCGGGAGACGTCGATGAATCTTCACACCCTGTTTCGCTCGGCCCTGATCGGCCTGGGCGCGCTTTCGCTGGCCGCCTGCGGCATCAATTCCGTGCCGACGGCGGAAGAGAACGCCAAGGCAAAGTGGGCCGATGTCGAGGCGCAGTTCCAGCGCCGCGCCAACCTCGTCCCCAACCTCGCCGAAGTGGCCAAGGGCGCGGGCGAGAACGAACGCGCGATCCTGACCGAAGTGACCGAGGCCCGCGCCAAGGCGACCAGCGTCAATGTCACGGCCGAAGATCTGGGCGATGAAGCCAAGATGGAAGAATTCGCCGCCGCCCAGTCGCAGATGAGCGCCGGCATCGGCCGCCTGCTAGCGAGCTTTGAAGCCTATCCGAACATCCAGTCGACCCAGGCCTACCTGACGCTGCAGAGCCAGCTCGAAGGGACCGAGAACCGCATCGCCGTCGCCATCCGCGACTACAATGAGGCGGTGCGTCAGTACAACACCACCATCCGCACCTTCCCCGACAGCATCGGCGCCAATATCATTCACGGCGCCGAGCCGATGGTGCCTTACAAGGCCACGACCGAAGGCGCCGAGGAAGCGCCCAAGATCGACATGACCTCCGGCGAGTGAGCCGGACGAGTAACCCGATGCGTTCGATTGCGCTCGTCATCGCCGCCATTGCGGCGCTGCTGGCCGTTCCCGTCTCGGCGCAGGATTTCCCTGCGCTGAGCGGGCGGGTGGTGGATCAGGCCAACATCATTCCCGATGCCACCGAGGCGGAATTGACGGCAAAGCTCGAAACGCTCGAGCAGACCACGCAGCGGCAACTGGTGGTCGCGACGGTCGCCGACCTGCAAGGATACGATATCTCCGACTACGGCTACCGCTTGGGCCGCGCCTGGGGAATCGGCGATGCCGGGCGCAACGATGGCGCACTGCTGCTGGTCGCGCCCAATGATCGCAAGGTAAGGATCGAGGTCGGCTATGGTCTAGAAGGATATCTGACCGACGCGATCTCCTCGCTGATCATCAACAACGCCATCATCCCCCGCTTCAAGGAAGGCGATATGCCGGGCGGGATCGTGGCGGGAACCGATGCGATCATCGAGCAACTGCAGCTGCCACCCGAGGAAGCCGCCCAGATCGCCACCGAAGCTGCCCAAGCGCGAGAAAGCGACGGGGGATTTCCGGTCGGCGCGATCATCTGGGTCGCCTTCGCTTTCTTCTTTTTCATCCTGCCGATCGTTTCGGGCGGTGCCCGGCGCCGCAAATACCATAGCGGCCTGGGCCGGACCGTCGGCGACATCATCCTGTGGGAAGCCGGCACGGCCATCGCGCGATCGCTGGTCGACGGCGGTGGACGCGGCGGTGGCGGCTGGGGCGGAGGCGGTGGTTTCGGCGGCGGCGGAGGCTTTTCCGGCGGTGGCGGTTCGTTCGGGGGCGGCGGCGCCTCCGGGGGGTGGTGAGCCATGGCCTGGCTTGATGCAGCCCAGCACAAGATTGTCACCGACGCAGTGGCTGCGGCCGAGGATCATACCTCGGGCGAGATTGTCACGGTCATCGCCGACCGCTCGGACGGTTACTCCGATGTCGTGCTGGTGTGGGCCGTCGCCCTCGCCTTCACAGCGATGAGCCTGTTCGCGCTGTTGCCGCAACCCTTTATGGAACTGTGGGACAGCCTGACAGGGGGCTGGCGGCATGCCTGGACCACCGGCGAACTCGCCAGCATGACCATTGCGCTGGGCGTGATCGCCTTCGCGCTGAGCTGGCTGGCGCTGAGCTGGGACCCGCTGCGGTTCCTGTGTATTCCCGGCCCACTCAAGACCGCGCGGGTCCATGCCCAAGCGGTCAAGCATTTCAAGGTCGGCGCAGAGAGCCGCACCACCGGCAAGACCGGAATCCTGATCTATCTCTCGATGCGCGAGCACCGGGCCGAGATCGTCGCCGACGAACCGATTGCCAGGCTGGTCCCGGCAGAGGTGTGGGGCGAGGCGATGGCGGATATGCTGGTCGAAATCCGCAAGGGAGCCATCGCCGAGGGCATGGCGGCGGGCGTGCGCGATGTCGGCAAGGTGCTGAGCGAGCACTTTCCGCGCGGCGAGGATGACCATAACGAGTTGCCGGATCGCCTGATCGAGGTCTGATCCGCACATCTGCGCCCTTGACCCATTCGCCCTGAGCCTGTCGAAGGACCCGAGTGCGATGTGATGGGCTTCGACAAGCTCAGCCCGAACGGGATTAGATAATGAACCCTGATGCCAGCCTGCCCGAAGAAGTGATGTGGCAGGGCAAGTTCGTCACCATGAAGCGCCGCGGGCGGTGGGAATATGCCAGCCGTTCGCGCGGGATCCGCGCCGCCGCGATCATCGCCATCGATGACGAGGGCCATGTCCTGCTGGTCGAGCAATACCGCATTCCGCTGGGCACGGTCACGCTGGAGATTCCCGCCGGGCTGATCGGCGACCACGACGGGGCGGAAGACGAGGACGCCATCGAGGCCGCCATCCGCGAGCTTGAGGAAGAGACCGGCTACACCGCACAAAGCATCGAGGTAATCGGCGACTTCTATTCCAGCCCCGGCATGGTCAGCGAAAGCTTCACTCTGATGCGAGCCCGCGGGCTGACCAAAGTCGGCCCCGGTGGCGGGACCGAGGGCGAGAACATCACCGTCCACCGCGTCCCGCTGAGCGAGTTGTCGCAATTCGTTGCAGATTGGCGCGCAAGGGGGCACGGGGTGGATGTGCGGATCGCCATGCTGATGGCACCGAATTTTCTGGGAGAGGACATCAAATGACCGGACGTGTTGCAGGAAAAATGGCGCTGGTTACCGGCGCGGCACAGGGCCTGGGCGCGGCGCATTGCCATCATCTGGCAGCCGAAGGGGCGAAAGTGCTGTGCACCGATGTCAACGGGGCGGGCGCAGCCGAGACCGCCGCTGCCATTAACGCCGCTTATGGGCAAGGAACCGCCTTCTCGATCCAGCACGATGTGACCGACCGGGCGCAGTGGGACGCCGCCGTGGCGCTGGCACGCGAGGCGATGGGCGGGCTCAATGTCCTCGTCAACAATGCCGGGATCGGCGTCGGCGGCAATATCGAGACCTGCAAGTTCGATGACTGGAAGCGCTGCTTCGCGATCAATGTCGATGGCATCTTCCACGGTTGCCAGGCAGCCCTGCCGCTGATGCGCGAACATGCGCCGGGTTCGATCATCAATATCTCGAGCATCGCCGGGCTGATCGCCAGCGACACCATGCCGGCCTACAACGCCTCCAAGGCTTCGGTGTGGATGCTGACCAAGTCGATCGCGCTGCACTGTGCGAAGAACAACATGCAGATCCGCTGCAATTCGGTCCATCCGACGTTCGTCGATACGCCGATCCTCGACGGGACCGCGCGCAATCACAATCTCGACAAGGGCGTGCTGCTGGAAAAGCTGGCGCGGCAGATACCGCTGAAATTCGTCGGCGAGCCGAGCGATATCGCCAATGCGGTGCTCTATCTCGCCAGCGACGAAAGCCGCTTCATGACCGGGGCGGAGCTCAAGCTCGACGGCGGTATCTCGGCCATGTGACGAAGGAGGTTCCTGCTCCTTCGTCATCCCAGCGAAAGCTGGGATCGGTTTCAAACAGGTTCCACCCGGTGGATGGAGATCCCAGCCTTCGCTGGGATGACGGCCCCCTTTCGGGGGTCCGTCAATCGGCAATCAAAGCGATCGCGGCGTAGATCAGGATCGGCGCGCCCACACCCAGGATCACGGCACCGGCAAAACCGATCCGGACCAGCATCGGGTCGATGCCGAAGTAGTTGGCGATCCCGGCGCAAACGCCCCAGATCTTGCCGTTGCTGCGGTCGAGCCGGAAGCTCTTGGCCGGCGGGCCGCTGCGGTTGTTCGAAAGCTGGTTCATGCGATAACTCCTGCGGGGCTACCCGGGATGATGGCGAAAGCCATCACCAGCGAGGAAATTGCGAGGGCCGAGAGGGCTGCGAAGAGGCGGCTGCCGGCGTTGTTGAGATCGAACATGGGGGTGTTCCTTGCGTCGGGGGTTACTGCCTGGGGATCAGGCAACCAGCATCGGGCTGGCGGGGACGATCGCGGTCGCGAAAGCAACAGCCGAAAGGGCAACTGCGAAAGCGGCGGCGAAGAAGCGGTTGGCGGCAAATTCGAACGTCATGGTCTGTGTTTCCTTCTGTGTTTCTGTCAGAGCGGGGCCATCCCGCTGGACGAACGAAGTAATGCATGAGGTGTGCCAGTTTCAGAAAATGACGGAATTCTGCCGTTTTCGCGTGAAACCTCGGATTACAAGCTGTTCACCGAAGCGAAAGGTTGGGGTTTTTTCCCAATTGGTGGGATTAGGCTTTTTCGTGGAAGTGAAACGCGCTCCAAGCTAGGCGCTAGATGGTCCATGGCGCTCGATCGCATCACCCTGTCCGACTTCCGCAACCACGCGCGTTCCCGCCTCGACGGGGCCGCGCGGTTCAACTTGCTGGTGGGAGAGAACGGCGCGGGCAAGACCAACATCCTCGAAGCCATTTCGTTGCTCGCGCCCGGTCGCGGCCTGCGCCGTGCCGCCCTGCCCGAAATCGGGCGCAACGGAGCTCCGGGAGGCTTCACGGTCGGTGCGAGTCTCACGCCCGCCGATGGTGGCGAGCCGGTGCAACTGGGCACCACGGTCGATCCGGCGCGGCCCGGGAGAAGGCGGGTGCGGATCAATGCGGCAGAGGCCAGCGCGGTCTCGCTCGGCGAATGGCTCGCGGTCGGCTGGCTGACCCCGGCAATGGACGGCATCTTCATGGGCGCGGCGGGCGACCGGCGGCGTTTCGTCGACCGCATGGCGCTGGCGCTCGATCCCGCCCACGCGCATAATGCCACCCGCTACGAAGCGGCACTGCGCGAACGGAACCGGTTGCTGGCGGACGAACGCGAGCCCGAAGCGGCATGGCTCGACGGGGTCGAATCGCACCTTGGCCGCTATGGCAGCGCGCTGGCGCAAGGCCGTGCGCGGCTTGTCGAGGCGCTGTCAGCGACGCTGGCGGATCACCCCGACGAACCCTTCGCCCGCCCGTTGCTCGCCATCGAAACTGCCTCGCCTTCGAACGAAGCAAGCCTGCGCGAAGCCCTTCGCGCCAACCGCCGGCAGGATCGCCGCGCCGGGCGCACGCTGGTCGGACCGCATCGCGATGACTTCAGCGTAACCATGGCGGGCAAGCAGGCCCCGGCCGCCACCTGCTCGACCGGCGAGCAGAAGGCCATGCTGATCGCTATCACCCTCGCCCACGGCGCGCTCGCGGCCCAAGGCCGCCCGAGCATTCTGCTGCTCGACGAAGTCGCCGCGCATCTCGACCCCCTCCGCCGCGAGGCGTTGTTCGAACGGTTGCGGGAAACCGGCGCGCAGGTCTGGATGACAGGGACCGAGCTTTCCCCGTTCACCGCCATCGAAGGCGAGGCTGCGGTCTGGCGCGTCAGCGGCGGCGAGCTGGAGCGGCTAAGCTAGCTCTTCGGTAGCGCCGCGATCACTTCGTCCACCGTATCGCCGACCAGCACTTCTATGCCCTTTTCGGTCGGGTGCACCCGGTCGCTCTGGATCAGTTCGGGCTTGTCCGCCACCGCTTCGACCCAGAAGGGGATGAAATCGACCCCGTACTGCTTGGCGAGGTCGGCATAAGCGGCCTTGAACTCCTCGGCATATCGGGGTCCCACATTGGGCGGGGCTTGCATCCCCATCAGCAGCACGTCGATCCCTTCGCGCTGTGCCTTGGTGATGATGTCGCGTAGGTTTTCCTTCACTTGCTCCGTCGAAAGCCCACGCAGCAAGTCGTTGCCGCCCAGTTCCAGGATCAGCAGGTCGGGCGTCCGCTCCATAGACTTGAGCGTGAAGTCGAACCTTTGTGCCCCCGCCGCACTGGTATCGCCCGAAACCCCGGCGTTGGTCACCCGCGCATTGATGCCCCGGGCGCGCAGGGCGGCTTCCAGCTTGGCGGGATAGCTGTCCTCCTTGGCGACGTTGTACCCGGCGAAGAGGCTGTCGCCGAAGGCCAGGATATGCCGTTCGGGACCCATCACCGGCACCTCACCCACAGCCTCGGCTGCGGCCTCTGTCGCCACAGGAGCAGCTGCTTCAGGAGCCTCCGACCCGCAGGAAACCAGCATCAACGCCAGCGGCGCCATCGACAAACGACTTAGGGCTTTCGCCCACCTTACTTGTTCCATGGGTTTGCCTATGCCATCGGATTATTGTGACTGATACCCCCAACACGCCTTCGCCCGCATCGGGTTCCGTAGGCCTCGCCATTTCCGCCCGCAATCTCACCCTGACGCTCGGCCAGGACAAGCATCCGGTCGAGATCCTCAAGGGGATCGACCTCGATGTGAAGCGGGGCGAGGTGCTGGCGCTGCTCGGTCCGTCGGGTTCGGGCAAGAGCTCGCTGATGGCGGTGCTCTCCGGCCTCGAACGTGCTACCTCGGGCACGTTGCAGGTCGGCGGGGCCGATTTCGGCGGTATGGACGAGGACGGCCTTGCCCGCGCCCGCCGTGGCCGCATCGGCATCGTGCTACAGGCTTTCCACCTGCTACCGACCATGACCGCGACGGAGAATGTCGCCACCCCGATGGAACTGGCCGGCGCTAGCGATGTCCGCTCTCGCGCCAAGGCGGAGCTGGAGGCGGTCGGCCTCGGCCACCGGCTCGACCATTACCCGACCCAGCTTTCCGGCGGCGAGCAGCAACGCGTCGCCATCGCCCGCGCCACCGCGCCGCGCCCGACGCTGATCTTCGCCGACGAGCCGACCGGCAATCTCGACGCCGCGACGGGCGCCGAGATCATCGACATGCTGTTCGCGCGCCGCGCCGAGACCGGGGCGACGCTGGTGATCATCACCCATGATCCGAGCCTGGCCGAACGCTGCGACCGCATCATCACCCTAGCCGACGGCAAGATTGCGAGCGACACCGCCGCATGAGCCATACGATCCCCTGGGGCACCGCTTGGACACTGGCGCGGCGGGAGCTGTCACTGCGCTTCAAGGGGCTACGGCTTCTGCTGGTGTGCCTGTTCCTCGGCACCGGGGCGCTGGCCGCCATCGGCACGCTGACCGCGGCAATCGAACGGGAACTGGCCAATCGCGGGCAAGAACTCCTCGGCGGCGACCTTGAAGTCGAGATCTGGCAGCGCAGCCCCAACGAGGAGGAGCTGGCCGCGCTCAAGGTGCTGGGCGAAGTCTCGCAGGGCACCCGCATGCAGGTCGTCGCCCGCAAGGGCGAACGGACCGCGCCCGTCGGTTTGAAAGCCGTCGAAGACAATTACCCGCTGTATGGCAAGCTGACCCTGACCGACGGCCGTACCGTCGGCCCGCCGCCCGCGGGCGAGGCATGGGTCGGCCAGGGGGCGATGGACCGGCTCGACATGCAAGTCGGCGACACATTCGAGCTGGGCACGCTGACGCTGAAGGCGGCCGGCGTGATCGAGGATGAGCCGGACAAGCTCTCCGAAGGCTTCCAGCTTGGCCCCACGGTCATCACCAATCTGCAGACGCCTTATGACGCCGGGCTGATCCAGCCAGGCGCGATGTACCAGTCGAAAACCCGTATCGCCTTCGCCAATCCGGCCACAAATCCGGAAACGGCGCAGGAGCAGCTGACCGAGCGCTTTCCGCTCGCCGGGTTCGACTTCCGCGACCGTGACCGCGCCAGCCCCGGGGCCGACCGGTTTGTCGGGCGGATGGGCGAGTTCCTGACGCTGGTCGGCCTTGCTGCGCTGGTCATTGCCGGGATCGGCATCGGCGGCGGTGTGTCATCCTATCTCGAAGCACGGCGTTCGAGCATCGCCACGCTCAAGGTGCTGGGCGCGACCAGCGGCGATATCGCCCGCATCTATGCGTTGCAGATCGGGCTGGCGGCGCTGGTCGGCAGTGTCGCCGGACTGATAGTCGGGCTGGCGGTCACCCCGCTGCTGGGTGTGGCGCTGCAAGGGCTGCTGCCTGTCCAGAGCGGCTTCACTTTCGAACCATTGGCCCTGCTGCTGGCGAGCGGCTACGGCCTGCTGGTGGCACTGGTCTTCGCCGCCACGCCGCTGCTACGCGCCCGGCGCTTTCCTGCCATGGCGCTGATGCGATCACGCGTGACGCCCCTCGCCCGCGATAGGACCGCGTTCCTGTGGGTCGGTGGTGGCCTCGCCGGCATCGTCGCGCTCGCTCTGCTCACTTCGCGTCAGCCACTGCTGGCCGGGGGATTCCTGGCTGGCGCAGCCGCCATGCTGGCGGTGCTGGCGCTGCTCGGCTGGTCGATCCGTAAAGTATCGGCCAGGGTCGGTCGGCCCGCCAATCCCCTGATCCGCAACGCCCTCGCCAACCTCAGCCGCCCTGGCACCTCGACCGGTGCGCTGGTGACCGCGCTCGGCTTCGGCCTCAGCGCCTTCGTCCTGCTGGCGGCGATCCAGACCTCGATCGACGGCAATATCCAGAGCCGGGTGCCGCAGGAGGCCCCCGACTATTTCGTGCTCGACATCCCGCGCGACCGTATCGGCGAATTCGAACAGATCGTCTGGGCGCAGGACGACAAGGCGATGATCCGCGCGCTACCCGCCATGCGTGGTTCGATCATCGCCTATGGGCCCAAGGACGATATGACCCGTGTTGCCGAGCTCGAGGAGATTCCCGACGGTGCCTGGGCGCTGCGGGGCGAACGCGGCCTGACCTATGCCGACGAAGTTCCGGAGGGCAACACCATCGTCGACGGCGAATGGTGGGGGCCGTTCTACGAAGGCGAGCCCGCGGTCTCGGTCGATGTCGAACTTGCCGACGCCATCGGCCTCAGGCCCGGCGATTACCTGACCATCGCCCTGCTCGGGGTCGAGCGGACCATGCGCGTCGCCAACACACGGCAAATCGACTGGGAGAGCATGGGATTCAATTATGCGCTGGTGTTCAGCCGCAACGCCATCGCCGATGCCCCGCACAATTATGCCGCGACGATCGAGTTCAAGGGCGACACGCCCACGGGGCCGCTGTTGCGCGAGCTGGTGCAGGCTTTCCCTTCCAGTTCGGTGATCGAGGTCGGCCAGGTGCTCGTTCAGGCGCGCACGATCCTGTCGCAAGTCGGCGTTGCAACGCTGGCGGCGGCCTCCGTGGCGGTACTGGCCGGCCTCGCCGTACTGCTCGGCGCGATTGCCGCCGCCCGCGCGGCGCGGACTTATGACACTGTCGTGCTGCGGGTACTGGGCGCGAGCCGGGGACAGATCCTTACTATGCAACTGGTCGAGTATTTGCTGCTGGCAGCGGTGTTGGCGGTGTTGGCGCTCGCAATCGGCAGCGGCCTGGCATGGCTGGTGATCACCCAGCTGTTCGAGTTCGACTGGCTCCCTGACTGGGCCACCGTGCTCGCCGTGCTCGGTGCGGGGCTGGTGCTGGTGGTCACCTTCGCGCTGGCCGGGTCGCTACCGCTGCTGCGGGCGAAACCGGCACAGGCGCTGAGGACGCTTTAGAACCTAGCCGAAAACTTCCTCCAGATCGTCACCCTTGGGGTCGGGGCCGAAGCGATTGGGACCTGTGGTGCCGGGCAGAAGCATGAGGACAAAAAAGGCCAGCCACACGAAAATGCCGATCAGCGGGAGCAGGCCGGCAACGACCGCGCCCAGATACCACCAGCCCGACATGTCGCGGTCATGCAAACGGCGAACCGTTACCGCGATTCCGGGAATGAAGGCAGCAAGAACAAATAGGCCGTAGACGCCGACAAGGACCATTGCCAGCGGGCTGCCGGAGAAGTCGCTATTAAAGGCAGCCGATGCCTGAAAGCCGCCGTCGCCCGAGATCATTTCGGATTCTCCAGCGCCCGGCGCCACGGCCATGGCGAGGCCGACGGTCGCCACGGCCACCAGGAAACCCAGCAGCGAAAACATCCAGAATTCCATGCGGCGCGACCGGCCGCCGAAATCGGCATAACGTTTGAATGGCAACAGCATCCAGTGCATTTCAGGCTCCCCATTAAAAGCGGATGCCAAGTGGCAATAGATTGCGGGCCGTATCAAGCGAAATCGCTTCGACGCAAAGAAAAGGGGGCCGAGCGGCCCCCTTCCCACATTCAGATATTTGGCGTCGTTGCCCGCTCCATCCCCTGGAGCGGGCCGTGACGATCCTGTGATCAGAACTTGAAGCGGACGAGGCCGCCCCAGGTGCGCGGTGCGCTCGGGTAACCCGAGACCGTGCCAGCCTGCGCCACGCCGTCGAAGACCGTAATGATATACTGGTCGTCGAGCAGGTTGCGGGCATAGACGCCCAGTTCGATGCCATTCTCCATGGCGAAGGTCATCGACGCGTTCACCAGGTTCACTTCGCGGCGGAAGATCTGGGTGTTGCCCAGGGCCGCGTTGAAGGTTGGCAGGCCGTTGTTGATGTCGGTGTTGCTCTCGTGGCTGTAGTCCACGCGGGTGATCAGGCGATTGCCGCTGTCACCGAATTCGTGGGTATAGGTCGCCGAAGTCGCGATGTTGAACTCGGGGATGCCGCCCGGACGCAGGCCCGACAGATCGCCCACCGGGCTTTCCGTGAAGCTGTCGAACAGCGGGTCGAGATAGGTCATCGCGAAGGTGAAGACCAGGCCATCGGTCGGCTGGATGCGGGTGTCGAGTTCGAAGCCCGTCACCGACTGTTCACCGGCGTTGTTGAGCTGGAAGCCCGTGCCGGTGAACAGGAACGACTGGAAGCCTTTCAGCGTCTGGTCGAACAGCGCCAGATTGACGCTGAGCCCGTCCCACTGGCCCTTGAAGCCCAGTTCCCACACTTCGGCATTTTCCGGGCCGGCAAAGCGCGAACCGGTGGTCAGGTTCGGCACGATCAGACCCGCGTCGGTGATCGGCGACGACGGAGCGAGGAAGGTCGAACGACGCGGCCCCGGAGTGAAGTCGACTGCCGAAGGGCGGCTGTCGCGCGACAGGTTGACCGAACTCGCCTTGAAGCCGGTGGCATAGCTGAAATAGGCGTTGATGTTGTCGTTGAACTGATAGGCCGCCCGCAGCGTGTAGCTGAGATCGTCGTCCCGGGTCTTGCCATTCTCGACCGCGTTAGGAGTGTTGAGGAACGGCGGCTGGAACTGGAACGGAGCCAGAGCCAGCAGCGGATTGACGCCGGGATTGGTCGCAGCGGCAGCCAATGCCTGCTGGGTCGCGAGCGGCAGCGCCCGGAACTGGGCGCGGGTGGTCACCGTGCCGCCGGTCGCGCCGGTGATGAAGGCATCGACCAGATTGATGTTGGCCAGTTCGTCAAAGGCCACGCCGCTGAGAGCGAAGTCCTTCTTGTCGTCGGTGTAGTTGAACCCGCCGGTAAGGACGAGGCCTTCGAACGGCTCGAAATCGACCGTCCCGAAGACCGACCACGACTGGTTGTCCATCGAATAGACTTCGCTGGTCAGCAGGCCGGGCGAGAAGATGCTGTTCTGCGGCAGACCCAGCGCGGCCTCGACCCCGTTGAAGACCAGCGGATTGCCGGCCAGCAGCGAGAAGAACGGCCGCGCCTGCGGGCCGGTGGTCAGCGCGCTGTTCTGCGTGACGCTTTCGTCAAAGAAGAAGCCGCCAAGCAGGAAGTTAAGCGGGCCGTCGAAGTCCGAAGTCAGCCGGAGTTCCTGAGTGAAGGTTTCGACCTGCTGGTCGCGCACTTCGCTGACGATATCCGCGCTGGTGAAATCGACGTCCTGGTCGACAAAGTTCTTCAGTTCGCGGTAGGCGGTGATCGAAGTCAGCGACAATGCGCCGAATTCCAGATCGGCCTGGACCGAACCACCGTAGTTCTCGACTTCGTTGACCGGAACCTTGTTGAGGAAGATGTCGTAGCTGAAGAAATCGGTGCTGAGCGCGCCGCCGACAGCGAACACCGCCGGGGCGGTCGGGCCGGCCACCAGCGTACTGACAACGCAGCAGGCTTCATCGATCTTCGAATAGTCGGCAATCGCACGAATGCGCAGCGAGTCCGACGGTTCGAACAGCAGCTGGCCTCGCGCAGTGTAGCGGTTGCGATCGTTGATGTCGGCATTGTTGAGGTTGACGATACGGCCGTAACCGTCGCGCTTGTTATAGCTGCCGTCGAGGGCGAAGGCGACCGTATCGGTAATCGGACCAGTGATGTCGCCCTTGAGACGGATGTCGTTGAATTCGCCGTAGCCAGCTTCGATCGAGCCGCCGAACTGGAACTGCGGGGCGCGGGTGATGACGGAGATCACCCCGGCCGACGCGTTCTTGCCGAACAGGGTCGACTGCGGTCCGTTCAGAACTTCGATGCGCTGGACGTTGGCAAGGTCGTTGAGCGACGAGGCCGAACGCGAGCGGAACACCCCGTCGATGAACACGCCGACCGACGGTTCGATGCCGAAGTTGTTGTCGCCGTTGCCGAAGCCGCGAATGATGAAGGTCGAGGACGAGGAGTTCTGCAGCTGGCTGACGCGCAGCGACGGAGCGACTGTTTGCAAGTCGAGCACGTCGCGGATCTGCGCCTGCTCCAGCGTTTCGCCGCTGGTCACGGAAACCGAGATCGGGGTTTCCTGCAGCGTCTGTTCGCGCTTGGTCGCGGTCACGACGATAATGTTGCTGTCGACGGCTTCGGTGCCGTCCTCAACCGGCTCTTCGGCGTCCTGCGCGAAAGCGGTGGTCGGGGCGATAGCAATCGTGGCGGCACCGGCCAGCAGGGCGAGGCGCGTGGTAGCGCCGCCTGCAAAAGCAGTAAACTTCATGAAGGTCGTTCCTCTTCCTGAGCCGTCGCGGGGGTTTTTGGAGTGGGGACGCTACGGCTAAGTTACGCGATTACTTGGCATGCGGGCGTCCCTCAAGCGACGAAGGGAATTGCAGAATATCTCCGTGCGAGTTGTTGCAGTGCGGTCACACACGGTGCCCCGGCAAATCCGTGTCCCTGAGTATCCTTTGGCCCGGATGCGGCAATGAATGACCAAGGGATACAAACCACCCCGGATTGACGGCATTGTATAGTATTGTCGGCTTGCTATTGTGTGGTGATCGGGGGTGGGGAATGATGACACCTTATCAAAAACGCGTCGCCGCTTGGATAGCAGTCGGCCTGCTGGCGTTGGCCGTCGCCTATGCCATTGCACTGGCGGCATCGGCAGCCAATGGCAGCTATCTGGTCCCGGCAGGAACCGGCGAGGATGTGGGCTTGAGCAGGCTCTGGCGTTCGGCTGCATTCTTCATGAGAAACGGGGCCTTGGCGACGACCGTCTTCGCCGCCTTCCTGACCGTGGTCTCGGTTGCAGTCGCCAAGGTGACAGAAGTCCACTCTCGGCAATGGGAAATCGCAGCGATCAGTATCCTGTGCCTGACCGGCATCGGAGCTGCCACGATGGCGATGATCGAAGTCAGCCAGCCCGCAGTTGGCGACCAGACGTCCCCGGTGGTCTTGCTCGACTATTACGGCGAATTCGGACCGGTCTCGGCGGAAGTGTCGGAGCGTTGGGTGAACAGCTTTTTCGGCAGCTTGATCGGCTGGTTCGGTGGCTTTCTTGCGGCGGTGCTGGGCATCAGCCTGATGGACAAGAAGGGCACCCTGCACGACCTGGTCGATCGGAACTAGGGCGGGGACTGGGCGGATGCGGGGCAATGCGAGCGAACTGACGATGCACACCATGAAGGCACTCATGATGGCCGCCGTGGCAACCGCAGCGATGCCATCGGTTGCGCTGGCGCAGGATGCCAAGAAGTCGATCACGGTCCAGACACGTCAGCCGCTGGCAAAGGAAGTGAAGTTCGATGGTGGCGACAGTTTCAGTGCCCAATCGGGCAATTATGTCACATCCGTGTCGATCACCGATGGTTCGGTCACCCGCGATGTCTCGATCCGCTTCGACCAGTTCGAGGTGCCCCTACGTCTGATTGTCAGCCCGCGGCGTTCGGGCAATATCAGCTTCGCGGTGCAGGGCCCGTCCTTCACCGGATGCGAGCGGGCCGATGTGATGCGGGTCGCAGGGGCCCGGTTCACCGGCACGATCGACGAGCGCCTCAAGCTGCTGATCGAGGCCCGCCGGCTGATCGATCTATGTTCAGGATTGGCCAACGAGCAGGCCAAGCTGGTTCGGGCCTATTATGGCGCCAGTTGCTCGTTGGCGGGGGATCCGGATACGTTCTTCGCGATCCATCGCGACGCTAGCGAACGGTTTCGTGCCCTGCCTGATTCCCCGCAAAAAAGAAGCACCTTGAACGATTGCAGGGGTCGTGGGCTCAAGACGGACGTTGCAAAGGCGTGGGAACTGGCAAAAAGAGCCTCCCCGGCTGAGGCGCAGACCCTGATCGATGAGCTGTTGCTGAAGGTGGATGACCCCGAATGGCAGGATGGCTTCGCCGCTGCCCGGATCAACGGCGAGCTTGTCGCGCGTTTGCAGGTTTCGAACCTGAAAGACCAGCAAATCGAAGCTTCGCAAGCCGACGATCTCGCATCAGCCATCGCTTACACCGACAAGCTCGAGCAGCTCAAGGGAGAGGACAGGTTCAAGGTGGCGTTCCGCAAGGAAGGTGTCACCTCTGCCTTGCTTGAGCGCGACCGGGACTGGTTCGAATCGCGCATGGATGTTGTCAGCGATGCCGAAAATGACGCACAAACTCCCGAATAGAACGCGCATCCTGCAAAGCTGACTGCCAGACACAGTTGCCGCGCGCGCAACTCTCCGCTAGGGGCGCGCTCGAAATGTTGCGGCGCACAATCGCGCGCTCGAACGCCTTGGCCCCTAACCAGAGAACCCCATGTCCGCAGACCTCCGCAACGTGGCGATCATCGCCCACGTCGACCACGGCAAGACCACCCTTGTCGACCAGCTGTTCCGCCAGTCCGGCACGTTCCGCGAAAACCAGCGCGTCGAAGAGCGGGCGATGGATTCGGGTGACCTCGAAAAGGAACGCGGGATCACCATCCTGGCGAAGTGCACCAGCGTCGAGTGGAACGGCTACCGCATCAATATCGTCGACACCCCGGGCCACGCCGACTTCGGCGCGGAGGTCGAACGCATCCTGAGCATGGTCGACGGGGTCATCCTGCTGGTCGACAGCGCCGAAGGGGCGATGCCGCAGACCAAGTTCGTCACCGGCAAGGCGCTGGCGCTGGGCCTCAAGCCCATCGTCGTCGTCAACAAGATCGACCGCCCCGATGGCCGCCCGCAGGAAGTGCTCGACGAAGTGTTCGACCTGTTCGCCTCGCTCGACGCCAATGACGAACAGCTCGATTTCCCCTCGCTCTGGGCTTCGGGCCGCGACGGCTATGCCAGCGACGACGAGACTGCCCGCAGCGGCGACCTCAACCCGCTGTTCCAGCTGATCGTCGACCATGTCCCCTCGCCCGGGCTCGACACCACCGGCAAATTCAGCTTCCTCGCGACGCTGCTCGACCGCGACAACTTCATGGGCCGCGTGCTCACCGGCCGGGTACAGTCGGGTACGATCAAGCTCAACGATCCGATCCACGCCATCGACCGCGACGGCAAGGTTATCGAAACGGGCCGCGCGACCAAGTTGATGTCCTTCCGCGGGCTCGAGCGCGTGCCGGTGGATAGCGCCCAGGCGGGCGACATCATTGCGCTCGCCGGTCTGGAAAAGGCGACCGTCTCCAACACCATCGCCGATCCTTCGGTGAGCGAGCCGATCGCCGCACAGCCGATCGATCCGCCGACGCTGGCGATGCGCTTTGCCGTCAACGACAGTCCGCTGGCGGGCCGCGAGGGCGACAAGGTAACGAGCCGCATGATCCGCGACCGCCTGCTGCGCGAAGCGGAAACCAATGTCGCCATCCGCGTGACCGAAAGCGCCGACAAGGACAGCTTCGAAGTCGCCGGGCGCGGCGAACTGCAGCTCGGCGTGCTGATCGAAACCATGCGCCGCGAAGGCTTCGAACTCGGCATCAGCCGCCCGCGCGTGCTGTTCGGCGAGGAAGACGGCAAGCGCACCGAGCCGTACGAAACCGTCGTCATCGACGTCGATGACGAGCATTCGGGCACGGTCGTCGAGAAGATGCAGCGCCGCAAGGCCGAGATGACCGAGATGCGCCCCAGCGGCCAGGGCAAGACCCGCATCACCTTCTCCGCCCCCAGCCGCGGCCTGATCGGCTATCACGGCGAGTTTCTCAGCGACACGCGCGGCACCGGCATCATGAACCGATTGTTCGAGAAATACGGCCCCTACAAGGGCCCGATCGAAGGCCGCCAGAACGGCGTGCTGATCTCGATGGTCCCGGGCGAGGCGGTGCCATATGCGCTCAACAGCCTGGAAGAACGCGGCGAGCTGTTCATCGGCGGCGGGGCCAAGATCTACGAAGGCATGATCATCGGCGAAAACGCCAAGCCCGACGATCTCGAAGTGAACCCGATGAAGTCGAAGCAGCTGACCAACTTCCGCAGCACCGGCAAGGACGACGCCATCCGCCTCACCCCGCCCCGCGTTATGACGCTGGAACAGGCGATTGCGTACATCGACGATGACGAGATGGTCGAAGTGACGCCCAGGAGCATCCGTCTGCGCAAGGCGATCCTCGATCCGCACGAGCGCAAGAAGGCAAAGCGGAAACTTGAAGCCTGACACGAAAAAGGGGCGCCCCACCGGGCGCCCCTTGGTTTTGCGGCTGGCGGTCCGTCGTCACTTCATCAGAAGTGGAAACCGATAGTCGCCTTGAACGAATGGAAGTCGAAATTGTTGTTCGCCGGGCGCATGTTGGTGCCGCCCGAGACCAGCAGGAACGGGTTGGTGGCGCCCGCAGTACCCGGTCCGACTTCCACAAACGAGTCGCCGGCGTCATACGAGTTGTAGAGGTATTCAAGGCCGATCGAGATGTTGTTGTTCAGCATCAGCTCGGCGCCGCCACCCACCTGGCCGCCCCACACCATGTCACCGTCATTGGCGATGGTGAAGGCGTTGGCCGTGTTCGACGAGCTGAAGCTCTGGTCGAGCTTGGCGTAGCTCACGCCGCCGGTCACGTAGAGCAGACCGCGCCCTTCGCCCGGCGAGAAGCCGAGGCGGCCGCGGGCCGAAACGGCATAGTCGAGTTCCCTTGTGAAAACGTAGTTGGCCGGAGTCGTGCTGAACGCGGTCGTCGAATCGCGCATATCCGACTTCGTGCCTTCGACCAGGATGCCGCCGACGAAGTTCGAACCGATGCGCTGGTCGTAGCCGAGGCGGATGCCGTAACCGAGATCGTCGTCGTCGCGGGTACATCCGCCCGCTGCCGTGCGATTGATGGCCGCACCATCGCAGAAGCCCGGGCTGAAGGCATTGGCACCGGTGACCGTACGGACGGTTTCGTTGTACTCGCCGTCGCGGTTGGTGTCGAATACCACCGTGCCGTCGTCGCCTTCCGGCGCGTCGAGCGAAATCGATCCGGCAACGTAGAATCCATCGAAAAACGGGCCTTCGCTGTCCTGGGCAATAGCGGCGCCGCTGGACGTAATAGCCAGGGCAGCCAAGGAAACCTTGGTCAATTGCAGCATAGGTGATGTCCTTATCGGTTTGGGGGATACGGGGTTTTCGATTGCGGTGTTCCCTACCTGAAAACTCGAGAACCGGCATGGTTCCCATTTTCGACAAGGGAACGACACGCAATTACGGTATCAGTTCATTGGTGTCCCGGTCCCCGCCTCATTAAAATGCCATGTGAAGGCGCCAATCATCGTCTGAACTCCTCACCTTTCCTGCAGCCACCCGCAAGGGTCGCGCAATGGCGTTCTCTGCCGCCCCGCAACCGTCGGATTTTTGTGTTACCTTTCGCGCTCCACTCCCACACCAACACCCCCACACCACCCCCCGTGCATGCCCCTTGCAACCCCCACCGCCCGGCGTAATCTCCCGCCCATGACGCACCGCCCTTGGCTTGCCGCACTGGCCCTGCTCGCCGCGCCGCCGGCCACGCCCGCGCTCGCCAATGACAGCGAGGCCGAGTGGGCCATCGGCGGGCTGGTGCTCAAGACCAATGCAGCGATCTCGATGGACAAGGAGGAGCTTTATATTTCCGCCACCGAAGTGCGGGTGGACTATGTCTATACCAACCACTCGCCGGAAGAGCGCGAGGTGATGATTACCTTCCCCCTGCCGCGCGTCCCGGCGGCTGACGGGTTCTATGACACCTGGTCCATGCCCGATTGGGACGAGCTGGAATTCACCACCAAGGTCGATGGCGTGCCGGTGGAATATGAAGTCGCCGACCGGGCCCTGGTGGGCGACCGCGATGTGACCGACGCGGTGGCGGCAGAAGGCTTCCCGCTGTTCTGGTTCCGCGAAGAGGGCTTTCCCGACAGGCTGCAGGACCTGCCCGTGGCCGATCGCGACCGGCTGCTCGCCGCGGGACTGCTCCGGACCGATGACGATGCCGAGCTGACCGGCGAAGTCAGCTGGGTCTATCCGGCCTGGCAGGTCGAACGCAATCTCGTTCGCACGCAGCTGTTCCCGGCCAAGTCTGCCGTGACGGTGAGCCATGTCTATCGGCCGTGGACAGGAGGCAGCGTCGGTGGAATGCTTTATCCGGCCATCCGGTCGGAATATCCCGAAAGCATGCAGGAATATCGCGACAAGTGGTGTGTCGATGACGGCCTCCTGGCGGGCGTCGACAGGAAGCTGGGCGCCGGGACCGAAGAGGACCCGGTCTATTACGGCGAGACCTGGCTCGGCTATGTCCTCGGCAGCGGGGCCAACTGGGCAGGGCCGATCAAGGACTTCCGGCTGGTGGTGGACAAGGGCGATCCGGACAACCTCGTCAGCTTCTGCATGGACGGGGTGACGAAGATCAGCCCCACCCGGTTCGAAGTGCGCAAGACCGATTTCGAACCGACGCAGGATCTCGATATCCTGATCCTGGAGTTCTATCGCCCGAGCAACGAGTTCTAGGGCCGGGCTCTATTCCGACGGCAACCCGTCGTACTCCGCGCCATAGACCGCATCGCGGATATCGTGGTGCAGCGCGTTGTCGAAGGGGATCTTCTGCGTGGCGAAGACCACCGCCATGCGCTGCCCCGGATCGACCCAGAACAGCATCGAGGGATAGCCGTCCCAGAAGAATTCGCCAACGGTGCCGCGGTTCTCCTCCGGCGACTGTGGCGGTGCTGTGCGGACGAAGAAATCGATCCCGAACCCGCCCGAGCCCTTGCCGACGAGCCATGAGCGGTTTTCCGGCGTGATCCTCGGATCGAGCACATCGGTCGACATCAGCCGCACCGTCGCCGGACGCAGGATGCGCACCCCGTCGAGCACCCCCTCGCCCAAGAGCATCCGGGCAAACCGCATATAGTCGTCCACCGTGGTGACGATGCCCGAACCGCCCATGGTCATCGGCTTGCCGGCGAAGTTGGCCTCCAGCCAGGTGCCCCGTTCCATTGGTTCGAGTTTGCCCGTCTCGTCGGCGACATAGATGCGGGCCAACCGCGCCAAATCGGCCGACTGTCGTGTCCACCCGCTGTCCTTCATGCCGAGCGGGCCGAAGATGTGCTGCTGGACATAGTCGGCATAGGCCATGCCGGAGAGCACCTCCACCAATCGCGCCTGGACATCGACCCCGGCGGAATAGTGCCATCGCGTGCCCGGATCGGCGATCAGCGGCACCTGCGCCATCTTCTGCGAGAACTCGGCCAGCGTGTTGTCGGAGGAAAGCGGCTGCAGCTCGTTCCACACAACGTCGCCCGGCGCATCGCCGTCGCCATAGGTGAAGCCCGCCGTATGCCGCAGGACATCGCGGATCGTCGGCGCACGCTTGGGATCGCGCAGGATCGGCTGGCCGTCGGCATCGCGCCCGGTAACGACCCGGAGTCCGGCGTATTCGGGCAAGTGCAAAGCCAGCGGATCGTCGAGTCCGAACTTGCCCTGCTCCCACAGCTGCATCAACGCCACGCCGGTGACCGGCTTGGTCATGGAGAAGATCTGCACCAGCGTGTCCCGCGCAAAAGCCCGGCCCTCCTCACGCGATGCCAGGCCTGAGGCATGGAAGCAGGCCTCGCGCCCCTCGTGCCAGATCAGCGTCGATGCGCCGACCGTGCGCCCCTGTTCGACCGCGCTATCGAGGAAGCCGGCGACAGCCGCGCAATCGGGTGCGAAACCGGTCGCCGCTTCGGGCGCTGGCGGGGTTGTGGCGCAAGCGGCCAATGCCAGCGATGCAGCGCCCGTCCAGGCGGCGACGCTCATCCTGCTTCTCCCCCTCGTCATTCCCTCAGCCGCCGAAGAAGTTCGGCTGGCCGTTCGACGCAGTCACCCCGCCGTCGACCGGCAGGTTCACGCCGTTGACGAAGCAGGCGTCGTCGCTCGCGAGAAACAGCACCGGGCCGGCGATTTCCTCGGGTTCGGCCGGGCGGCCCAGCGGCATGCGGTTGGCGAGCAGCTTGAGCGCTGCCTCGCTCTCGGTAACGCCGGTGGTCATGTCGGACCGGGTCATCGACGGACAGATCGCATTGGCCCGCACGCCCTGTCGCCCGAACTCCAGCGCCATCGCCCGGGTCAGGTTGCAGACCCCGCCCTTGCTGGCATTGTATATGCCCAGTCCCCAGTCGCCGCCGAGGCCGGAGACGCTGGATATGTTGATGACATTGCCTTTGGCCGCGAGCAGGTGCGGAAACGCCTCGCGGGTGAGGTAGAGAATGCCCTTGAGATTGATGTCGATGATGCGGTCGATGTCCTCGTCCTTCGCCTTGCTCAGCCGCCCGGAAAAACCGACCCCGGCGTTGTTGACCAGCACGTCGAGGCCGCCGAAGGCGGCGACGGTCTTCTCGACAATCTCTGTCGCGAAGGCAGAGGAGGACACGTCGCCCGCCACCGCAATGGCCCGATCCCCAAGCGAAGAGGCCACCGCATCACAATCGGCCTGCTTGCGCGAATTGATCACGACATTGGCCCCTTCGGCATGAAAGCGCCGGGCGATCGCTTCGCCGATGCCCATGGAGGAGCCGGTGACGATCACGGTCTTGCCGGCGAAACGGTTGGCATATGTCATGGCGAAATCCTCTCTCGGTGCATGTCCACCAGGTGATGGCGCGAAGGCGGCGCGCTGGCAATGGCCAGAAAATCGCCTGAGCCAAGGATTAAACCTCGCAGGCCACCCGTTTCCTTGTCAACCGGACCGCTGGAGGCTCCGGCCCGAATTCAGGAGACATCCCATGAAACTCACCAAGACCACCCTCGCCCTCGCTGCCCTGACCCTCGGCACTGCCGCGCAGGCCGCCATGCCGATGCTCTATGAAGAGGCTTTCGCTCGCGAGGAAGAGAAGCAGATCATCACCTCGCCGATCGCCGGGATCGAGAACTCGCTGTGGTTCGACTACCTCATCGACGTCACCGAAGCGCAGAAGGAACTGTCGCGCGACCTGCGCAAGGCCAGCGACATCGAAGACCTGCGCGACGCGTGGGAGGAGTACGGCAAGGAACTGCGCCACGAGCGGATCGACTACATCGAAGACATGGCCGAGCGCGGCTATCGCATGGGCGAAGTGACGGTGCTGCCGAACGGCTAGATGCGGGACAACAAGAGCCCCAAGGGCCGCAGGAGGGGTCGACGAAAGTCGGCCCCTTTTCCATCATCTTTGCGGCTGAGCGGATGGCCCCGCTCGGTCGCCTACTGCCAGCCGCGATCTCTCGCTTCCGCTTCTGCCACAGCATCGAGCGCTTCGCCGACCGACATTTCCTGAGCCGCGGCGAGGATCCGGGTATCGCTGCCGGCCTGCCGGTAGTCGGTGGTCTGGGCCAGCCCCGCACCGAGCTCCCGCTCGATCTTCCAGCCGGTCTCGTCGTGACAGGCGATGCCGCCGGTCCGGGCTTCGCGGTAGACGCGGCAATACTGCCCTGCCCGGTCGCGGAATGTCAGCAGGATGCGCGGTTCGACCGCCAACCCCTGGCTCGCCACCAGCTGGGTATCGAGGGCGGTCGCAAGTTCGCCTTGCGCATAGCCCTCCGGCACGTCGCCGCCTCGCCACGGCTGCCATAGGGCCAATACCAACGAAGCAGCGAGCGCGGGACCGGCGATCGGCGCCCAGCGCCGGACCATCGGAGCCAGCCCGCGCTGGCGCCGTTCTGCGGCGAAGCTGACGACCTCGGCGGATTCGGCGCCTGTCTGAAGAAGCGTCGTCAGCCTTTCGGGAACGGGCTGCTCAGCGAAAGGTGCAAAATGAGCGCCCAGCTGTTTCTTGAGCTCCCGATGCCTCTCCACCTGCTCCGCAATCGCAGGGTCTGCGGCAATCGCCGCCTCGACGTCGGCCAGTTCGGCTCCTCCCAGCTCGCCATCGGCATAGGCGGCAATCTGTTCGCGAGTGACAGTCATTGCGCGCCCTCCAGAATTTCGAGCAAGGCATCACGCCCGCGTACCAGCCGCGAATTGAGCGTTCCGACCGGGCATCCGACGATCTCGGCCGCTTCCTTGTAGGCATAGCCTTCGACCATCACCAGCAGCACTGCCTCGCGCTGTTCGTCAGGGAGACGCTGCATGGCGCGGTCGACCATGGAGAGTTCGACCTGCGATTCCTGCGCGCCGTCCGCACCCACGGCAAGGCCCGCCTCCTCGTCCACGAAGGTCCGGCTGCGGCGGGCATTGCTGCGTTTCTCGTCGATCAATATGTTGCGCATGATACGGTACATCCAGCTGTCGAGCCGTGTTCCCTCCTGCCACTGGTCGCGGCGGGTCAGCGCACGTTCGATTGTCATCTGGCACAAATCGTCGCCATCGGACGGCGAACCGGCAAGCCCGATCGCGAACCGCCGCAAGCGCGGCAGCAGCGCGAGCACCTGCTGTTCGAACGTCTGGCCCAGTTTTCGTGCCTTTCGATGGATGAAACGAACGCGGCTACGCGTTTCATCCACGCTTAATGCAAAAAACAGGATAGAAACAATGATGCGCCGGATTCTCCCCACCATCCTTGCTGCCGCAATTCTGGCCAGCCCGCTGGCAGCGCAGCTGGCCCTGCCGCAGGTGCAGCTGCCGGATCCCGGCGGGGTGGTGGGCGACGTGACGGACACGGTCGGGATTGCGCTCGAGGACGTAGACGCCACTACCCAGCGCACAGCTGCGAGGCTGCTGGAATTGCGCCAGCGAACGATACGAAAGCTGCTGCGCCAGAACCGCGAGACCATCGAAGCCGATGCGCGGGGCGATCTTGCCAGGCGCGGCGAATTGCTGGTCGATGGTGCGACCGCGGCACAGCTAGCGGTGCTTGATGAAGCAGGGTTCAGCGTGCTTTCGAGCGAACAGATCGAGGGGCTGGATTTCATCGTCACCCGGCTCGCCGTGCCGGAGCGGCTGCCCTTGGCAAAGGCGGAGCGCCTCGCCCGCGAGCTGGCACCCGGGGCGGAGATCAGCGCCGACAATCTGCACTACCAGTCCGGCGCAGTCGCCGGCACGGTGATCGCCCCGATGGCTCTGCAGAGCGCAAGCATCGGCACCGAAGTCGGCGTGATCGACAGCGCACCGGGCGCGAGTGTTTCGACCGTCGCCACCAGGGGTTTCGCCAAGGGCGCACCCAAGGCGGCCAACCATGGCAGCGCAGTGGCATCGCTACTCAAGAGCGCGGGCGTTGCGCGCGTGCGGGTGGCCGATGTCTATGGTACCGATGCGGCGGGCGGCAATGCGCTGGCGATCGCCAAAGCGCTCGGCTGGCTGGTTTCGAGCGGCAGCAAGGTCGTGACGATCAGCCTGGTCGGGCCGAAGAACAGCGTCGTCCAGAAGGCTGTCGCCGCCGCGCAGAAGAAGGGCGTCGTGATCGTCGCGGCTGTCGGCAATGATGGTCCGGCCGCGCCACCTGCCTATCCCGCTTCCTACGACGGCGTCATCGCCATCACGGGTGTGGACGGACGCAACCGCGCCCTGATCGAAGCCGGGCGCGCGCTCAACCTCGACTACGCGGCACCGGGGGCGGATATCTATGCGCTCGATGCCAGGGGCAAGCGGGTGAAATGGCGCGGGACATCGTTCGCCGCGCCGCTCGCCGCCGCCAGGCTTGCCGCTGCGCTTTCGCGCGGGAGAAACTGGCGCAGCACGCTCGATGCCGAGGCCAGGGATCTGGGCAAGAAGGGCCCTGACACCACCTATGGTCGCGGGCTGCTGTGCGGCACCTGCGCCCGGAAAAAATGAGCAAAAGCGAGAAAATTTCGCGAACCGTGAATTAAACCCGAAGGCCCGCCCGTTTTCCTTTCGAGCAAGCGAACGATCATCGTCCGGTTGCGAACAGACGAAAGGAAACCGACATGAAAAAGCTCCTCCTTACCGCCAGCCTTCTCGCCCTCGTTCCCTCTGCCGCCAGCGCCCAGCTGCTTGGTGGCGGTGGCGGCATCGGCGGAACGCTGGGCGGAACACTCGGCGGCGAAATCGGCGGCACCATCGGCTCGACCGTCGACAACACCACCCGCAGTGTCCGCAGCACCGTGGACAACAGCGTGTCTACCGAAGGCAACCAGTCGGTCGACACCAAGAGCGGAAAGGTCGAAGCTCGCCGCAGCGCCAAGGGCTCGGCCAGCGCCTCGACCGCCAGCCTCGCCGACCTGCCCATCCCCTCGATGTTCAGCGGTTCCGCCAGTGGCACCGGCTCGGCCGATGGCAATGCCAGTGCGCAGCTGATCGGCACCGACGCTGTCACCGGCGCCATCGCCCCCGTCGCCGGCCGGGCCCAGACGGTTGCCGGCAACGCCAGCGGCCGGGCCACTTCGACCGCCCAGGGCGCGCTGTCCCGGGTTCCCAGCCCCGGCCTGCCCGCGCTCGGCGGCGCCAACGCGGGCGGTGAAGGCTCGGGCTCGGCCACGGGCTCGCTGATGGCGGCGCCGCTTGCAGTCGCAGGAAGCGCAGCCGGCCAAGGCAATGGAGCGGCGACGGTCACCCCCGGCATGCCGGTCATGACACCCGACGGTGCTTCGCTGGGCAAGGTCAAGGAAGTGATCGCCGATGGCCGCGGCCAGGTGCAGCAAGTTGTGGTCAAGCAGGGCAAGGTTACCCGCACACTGCCGGCCGGGATGTTCAGTGCCAGCGGCAATGCGCTGGTCGCCGGTCAAGCGCAGGGCGAAGCGGCCAGCGGTCCCCGCTCGATGCCTGAAAGCGCCCCTGCCGAAGCCAAGTAACGGGCTCCCCGGGCCTGCCGGTCACGCCTCCAAGAATGGCAGGCCCCAACCCGAGAGGCGGACTTCCCCTGAAGTCCGCCTCTTTCCGGTTCCGACGACAGCGGTGGCCAAGCGTTCGCCGGTTTGTTACCCGTCTGCCCCATGCAGACCGGAACCCTGATTTCACTCGCCGTCTATTTCATCCTCATGCTCGGCATCGGATTGTATGCCTGGCGCAAATCGACCGAGGACAGCGAAGGCTATCTGCTCGGTGGCCGCAACCTTTCACCCGCCGTCGCGGCGCTCTCTGCCGGGGCGTCGGACATGTCGGGTTGGCTGCTGCTCGGCTTGCCCGGTGCGCTCTATGCAGCCGGGCTGGTCGAGGCGTGGATCGGGATCGGACTGTTTGCGGGCGCGCTGGTCAACTGGATCGTCGTCGCCCCGCGGCTGCGCCAGCAGACCGAGGACCTGGGCAATGCGCTGACCATCCCCGAATTCCTCGCCAACCGTTTCCCCAACCGCGCGGTCGCTCTGCGGGTGATCAGCGCGGTGATCGTCGTCACTTTCTTCAGCGTCTATACCGCTTCGGGCCTCGTCGCCGGGGGCAAGCTGTTCGAGACCAGCTTTGCCGGGCTGTTCGGCAATATCGGCGGGATGAGCGACTATGCCACGGGGCTTTGGGTTACTGCCGGCGTGGTGCTGGCCTACACCATGGTCGGCGGGTTCCTGGCCGTCAGCCTGACCGACTTCGTGCAGGGCCTGATCATGGTCACAGCGCTGGTCGTGATGCCGCTGGTGGTGATGTTCGGCCCCGGCGGCGCTTCCGGCGCCAGCATCGTGGCGGTGCCGCAGGAAGGCTTCCTCAGCCTGACCCACGGGCTGACCTTCATCGGGTTCCTCAGTGCGGTGACATGGGGCCTCGGCTATTTCGGCCAGCCGCATATCATCGTACGCTTCATGGCGCTGCGCAGCGTTGCAGACGTGCCCAAGGCGCGCGCCATCGGCATGAGCTGGATGGGCGTGTGCCTGATCGGCACCATTGGCGTAGGCCTGGCGGGCCGTGCTTATGTCGAACGCAACGGCATGACGCTGGAGGATCCGGAAACGATCTTCATCCTGCTGGCCGAAACGCTGTTCCACCCGCTCGTGACCGGCTTCCTGCTTGCTGCCTTGCTGGCAGCGGTGATGAGCACCATCAGCTCGCAATTGCTGGTCGCTTCGAGTTCGTTGACCGAGGATTTCTACCGCCTGTTCCTGCGCAAGAACGCCACCGAGCGCGAGAGCGTCAATATCGGGCGGCTGAGCGTGCTGGCAGTCGCGCTGGTGGCGATCGTGATTGCGGGCGATCCGGACAGCCAGGTGCTGGGCCTGGTCTCCAACGCCTGGGCCGGGTTCGGTGCTGCGTTCGGGCCGCTGATCATCCTGTCGCTGACATGGGACCGCATGACCGGCGATGGCGCGCTGGCAGGCCTCGTCACGGGCGCGGTGGTGGTCATCGTCTGGATTGCGCTCGGCTGGAATGCCGCCTTCATGGGCGGACCCGGCGTGTACGAGATCATCCCCGGCTTCATCGCTTCGTGGCTGGCGATCTGGCTGGTATCGGGGGCCATGCAAAGGAGCTGACGTCATGGCGAAGGTGACCGGCCTGGGCGGGGTGTTCTACGTCGTGAAAGACCCCGAAGCGACGCGGGCATGGTACCGTGAGGTGCTGGGCATCGACGGCGAATACGGCCCACAGCTCGATTGGTCGGAGGAGACCGCTGAGAAGCCCTATTCGCTCATCAGCCATTTCGCGGATGACAAGTACGTCCGGCCCGGCAAGGGCGGCTTCATGATCAACCTGCGGGTCGATGACTGCGTGGCCATCGTCGAACAGCTCAAGGCCAAGGGCGTAGAGGTGCTTGGCTATGCCGATGAAGGCTACGGCCGGTTTGCCTGGATCCTCGACCCTGACGGGGTCAAGATCGAGCTCTGGCAGCAGATGGAAGCGCCCTGACGAAGCGCATCTGCGGCAGGGCGGGCGTGCTTTAGGACGCTGTTAACCATCTTTCACGACAATGCGCGTATGCGCAGTCTTGTCGTTCTCTTGCTTCTGGCTCCGGCCCTCGCCGCCTGCGGCAATCTCGTGCCCGACGGCAAGTCACAGCGTACGACCGCAGCTCCGGCGCGATCGCAAGCCATCGCAATCAGCCCGCAGGGCCAACAATGCCTCGCGCAGCTGAGTGCGACTGGTTCGCGCTTCGAGGCCTTGCCCGACAAATATTACGGCGCCGGCTGCTCGGCCATCAACGCCGTATCTCTCAGTAGCCTCGCCGGTGACCGTTCATCGCTCGAGCTGGCCAATATCGGCCCGGTGACCTGCCCGACGGCAGAGGCGTTGAGCGGCTGGGCTCGCTTCGGTGTGGATCGCGCGGCGCGAAAGATCCTCGGCAGCCCGCTACGCCGGATCGAAACCATGGGCAGCTATGCCTGCCGGAATGTCGCAGGCAGTTCCAAGCGCTCCGCCCACGCCCGCGCCGAAGCAGTCGATGTCGCAGCATTCGTTCTCGAGGATGGCCGCCGGATCAGTGTGCTCGACCACTGGCATGGAGGCAGCAGGGAAGAGCGCGAGTTCCTTCGCGTCGTGCAGCAAAGCGCCTGCAAGCGGTTCGGCACCGTGCTGAGCCCGGAATACAACGCCGCACACCACGACCATCTGCACCTGGAATGGGGTCCGTCCAGCTTCTGCCGCTGATGCTGCGAGCAGGC
The DNA here is from genome assembly GCF_021431965.1 of Erythrobacter sp. SDW2. Lineage (NCBI taxonomy): Bacteria > Pseudomonadati > Pseudomonadota > Alphaproteobacteria > Sphingomonadales > Erythrobacteraceae > Erythrobacter > Erythrobacter sp. SDW2. The sequence goes on along the minus strand of NZ_CP090370.1, from coordinate 1,182,674 downwards.
CACCCCGCATGGGGACAGGAGGTGACCGGTTCTTGCCAGCCGCGCACACACTTCGGGTCGGAGTCAGTCAAAGGGAGCAGGATCGATTCGGGCTTCGATCCGCAGCCGCACCGCTTCAGCGGCGTGGCGTGCGCCCAGCTTGTTCATCATGTTGGCGCGGTGGATTTCGACCGTACGGGGACTGATCTCGAGCTCCCGGGCGATGGTCTTGTTGCTGCTGCCCTCCGCGAGCCATTCGAGCACTTCGCGCTCGCGGGCCGAAAGCGAGGCGATACGCCCGCGCGCTTCCAGCATCCGGCGGCGCTCGGCCTGCACGCGTTCGACATCATCGGCGATGCGTTCCAGCATCGCGGCTAGCCGCTCGGTCTCGACAGGTAGCGTCAAGTAATCCAGCGCGCCGCCCTTCACCGCTGCCACGATCTGCGCGGTGGTGGGATGCGTAGCCGTTGCCACCACGGGCAGCCAGATGCCGCCATCGGCCAGCGCGGCAATGAACTGGGCGATTCCGCCATCGGCCGAATTGTCGCGTGCCAGGATGATGCCGTCACGCGGATGGTACTCGGCCAGATCCTCGATCGAACCATAGACTTCGGCATGGTGGCCAAGGGCGAACGCAGCCCGTGACAACTCGGCTCGGGTTCGGCTGTCATGATCGGTGCAGTGGAGGATCAGTCGACGTATCATGACATCAAGTTGTCGCAACACGTCGAGCTACGGAACGGGGGTTCCAACCGGAACCGATTTATTAGGACGCCATGATTTTACAATTCGCCAGTGGCGAGCCAGCGAGCTTTTCCATCCGAAATGGACGAATTCTAAGTATAGAATCGGATCGTAATTGACCGGATAAGGGGAATTTCTAGGGGACTTTACCTATTCGTCGAAACTGAACGCCGGGAGCGAGTGGAAGGCATCTTTCAGTGCATCGCCCCAGCGCGAGGAGATTTCCTGGAAGAAGGGGTCCTCTGGAGTGATCCGGCGCGAATGGCTCGGCTCGAACCGGTCGCGTTCGATTACCATAAGGTCTAGCGGCATACCGACCGAAAGGTTGGCCTTGAGCGTGGAATCGAAGCTGACCATCAGCAGCTTGACCGCATCCTCGAAGCTCATCCCCCGGTCATAGGCGCGCAGGATGATCGGGCGGCCATATTTGAGTTCGCCGATCTGGAAGAAGGGCGTGTCGCTGCTCGCCTCGATGAAATTGCCTTCGGGATAGATCAGGAACAGGCGTGGCTCCATCCCGGCGATCTGGCCGGCAAGGATGATCGAGGCGTTGAACCGGGTCCGCGCGGTGTCGCCATTGGCCTTCTGCCGCGTGTCGATCGTGTCGCGCAACAGGCGGCCGATTTCCGTCGCGACAGTGAACATGGTCGGCATGCCCAGCAGCGAATTTTCGCGATCCCCGGGCAGCTTGGTCCGCTCTTCCAGCTTGCTCACCACCGCCTGCGTGGTCGCGAGGTTGCCGGCGGAAAGGACGGTGATCACTCTCTCTCCGGGCACCGTCCAGTGAAACATCTTGCGAAAGGTGGAAATGTTGTCGACCCCCGAATTGGTGCGGGTGTCGCTCATCAACACCAGTCCCTTGTCCAGCACCATGCCCACGCAATAGGTCATTTGTCCGCTTCCCCGAATCGTTCCCGCAGGTCTGCCCTACTGTTCGGCGGTCTGCTGTGCCACCGCCACCTGCACTTCCATCCCCGCCTGCCGTCCTCCGACGCTGATGCCCGTCACAGGGGCTGCATCGCGATAGTCGCGCCCGGTGGCGACGCGGACATATCTGCGATCGGGGCTGATCCCGTTGGAAATATCGAACCCGACCCACCCCAGCCCGTCGACATGCGCTTCGGCCCAGGCGTGGGTTGCATCCTGCTCGACCCGGTCGTCCATCATCAGGTAGCCGCTGACATAACGCGCCGGAACATCGGCCAAGCGCGCGGCGGCAAGGAACACATGGGCATGGTCCTGGCACACACCGCTGCCCTGCTCCAGCGCCTGTTCGGCGGTGGTGGTGACACCTGTTTCGCCGATGCGGTAGGCGACACCCTCGCGCACGGCGGCGGACAGGCGGTGGAGCCAGTCGAGCCGGTCATCGCCGACCGTACCAGTTTCGCGGAGCAAGCCGCGCAACCTTGGCCCCGGCTTGGTCAGAGGGGTCTGGCCCATGAAGCTCCACAGCGGAAGATGCCCGGAATGGCGGCCAATTATCCCGGCCTTGTCCTCGGTCTCGACCGTGCCGGTGCATTCGATGGCGACGTGGCGAGCCCCCTCCGCGACAGACACCAGGGTAACAGTGTTGTGGTGCTGGTCTTCGTAGGACAACTCCTCGCGCGCGTTCTCGTAACGCATTTGCCAGTCGATGATCTGCTGCCCCTGGGTGGACTTGGGTGTCAGCCGCAAGCGCTGCAGCCCGTGTATGGCCGGAACATCGTAGGTGTAGTGCGTGGTATGGCGAACAGCGAGGCGCATCAGACAAGGAACCGATAGTCTTCGCCGATCGCATTGGCGATATCGGCATTGGTGGCCATGAAATCGATCAGGAACTGGTGCAGACCCTGTTCGAAGATTGCATCGACGGTCAGGTCGGTCAGCCGCATATCCGCCTGCCGCATCAGTTCGTTGCTGCGCCCTTCCTCGCGATGCAGCCTGGCCAGCGCTGCCAACTCGTCACGCAGAGCGTCGTGGCAGAAAGCGAGGCTGCGCGGGAAACGTCGGTCGAGCACCATGAACTGCACAATCCCGCGCGGTTCGATCTGCCCGGCGTTGAGCCAGCTATAGGCGCGGTCGCCGGAGACCGAACGCAGGATGTTCTCCCATTGCCCGGTGTCGAGGCTGGAACCGACATAGGACAGCGACGGCAGCAGCAGGTAGTACTTGATATCGAGGATGCGGGCGGTGCTGTCGGCCCGCTCCAGAAAGGTCCCGGCGCGAGCGAAATGATAGCCCTCGTCGCGCAGCATCGAGCCGGCCATGGCGCCATGCGCCAGCGTTCCGGCCCGGCGGATCGCGGCGAGGACATGGCCGACCTGCCCCTGGGTGACAGGGCGCGCCAGCATGTCGCGCACCAGCATCCAGCTTTCGTTGATCACTTCCCACAGCTCGCTGCTGATCGCGTTGCGCGATGTCCGGGCGTTGTTTCGGACCGCATCGAGCATGTCCATCACGCTCGACGGATTGCCCTTGTCGCGCAGGATGAAGTTCCATGCCTGCATCCCGGTGTAGGTTCCGTTGTGCAGCTCATAGGCTTCGTGCCGGCCGGTCGTCTGGAGGATCGAGCGCCATTCGGCTTCGGCCAGCTGGATATCGCGGGTCAGTGCCATCCGCAGGCCTGCCTGCAGGATGCGGGCGGTGTTCTCTGCCCGTTCCAGATAGCGGAACATCCAGAACAGGCTGTGAGCTGTCCGGCCTAGCACGCTTTCGCCCCCCTCTTGCCTTCAGCGTCGCTCATTCCTTCAGCACCCACGTATCCTTGGTCCCGCCGCCCTGGCTGGAATTGACCACCAGCGATCCTTTCTTGAGCGCCACGCGGGTGAGACCGCCCGGGGTGATGTCGATCCGGTCAGGCGAAACCAGCACGAAAGGCCGCAGATCCACATGACGCGGAGCGAGGCCCTGCTTGGTGAAGATCGGGCAGGTCGACAGCGAAAGCGTGGGCTGGGCGATATAGTTGGTCGGGTTGGCTTCCAGTTTCTTGCGGAAGGCAGCAATTTCGCGCTTCGACGATGTCGGCCCGATCAGCATGCCGTAGCCGCCCGAGCCGTGGACTTCCTTGACCACCAGTTCGGCAAGGTTGTCGAGCACGTATTTCAGGCTGTCCTTGTCGGCACAGCGCCAGGTCTGGACGTTGGGCAGCAGCGGCTTCTCGCCGGTGTAGAACTCCACGATCTCCGGCATGAAACTGTAGATCGCCTTGTCGTCCGCCACGCCTGTACCAGGGGCGTTGGCGATGGTGATCTTTCCCGCGCGATAGACATCCATGATTCCCGGAACGCCCAGCGCGCTGGCGGGATTGAAGGTCAGCGGGTCGAGATATTCGTCATCCACGCGGCGATAGATGACATCGACCGGGTGGAACCCGCGCGTGCAACGCATCTGCACCCGTCCATCGATAACCCTGAGATCGCTGCCCTCGACCAGTTCCGCCCCCATCTGGTCGGCGAGGAAGGCATGTTCGAAGTAAGCGCTGTTGTAGATACCCGGCGTCAGCACCGCGACCACCGGCTTGCCGCTGGCGCAATCGGGAGCGCAATCGGCCAGGCTCTTGGCCAGCCGGCGCGGATAGTTGGAAACCTGCTCGACCCCGACGCTGGAGAACAGCTCGGGGAACATGCCCATCATCGTTTCGCGGTTTTCCAGCATGTAGGAGACGCCGCTGGGCGTGCGGGCATTATCTTCCAGCACGTACCACTCGTCAGGGCCCGTCCGGACCAGGTCGATCCCGACGATATGGGTATAGACGCCGCCCGGCGGCGTGAAGCCGACCATTTCCGGCAACCAGGCCGCATTGTTGCGGAACAGCCGCTCAGGGATGCGCCCGGCGCGGACGATCTCCTGCCGGTGGTAGAGATCATAGAGGAAAGCGTTGATCGCCCGAACGCGCTGCTCGATCCCGCGGCTCAGCCGACGCCATTCGGGCGCGGTAATGATGCGCGGCACCATATCGAAAGGGATCAGCCGTTCCTCGGCCTCGTCCTCGCCATAGACATTGAACGTGATCCCGGTGCGGCGAAACTGCCCCTCTGCCTCGAGGTGCTTGCGGCGGAGATAGCCATTGTCCTGCGACTGGTACCAGGCGTCATAATCGCGGTAAGCGGGGCGGATCGCGCCTTCGCTATCGCTGCGCTCATCGAAATAGTCGCGCCCTTCTGGCATCGGATCCCCAAAGGAAGTCGCAAGGCGGTCGCCTTGTCTCTCCCGCTCAATGGGCTAGCTCCGATCGAGTTCCCTTGCAACTGCCTCGATGGCTTCGTGCGAATGGGCAAAGCCCATGTGGCGGCAGCGAAGGGCGACCGCCCGATCGCGTTCGCCAGGTTTGCCGCAAGCCGCACGGGGATGGACAATGCCGTCATTGGCGCTCCACAGCGCGACGGTCTCGACCGGCGGTTTCGCCCTGATGTCCTTGGCAATTGGCGGTGCCTCGACCCGGTGACCGGCGACAAACTGGTAGATCCGCCAGGCATTATTGGCGCGCGGCGAATAGGAAAACGGCGTCCCCATGGTGATCACCTTGGCCACCGCATCAGGGTGCAACTTGGCCAGTTCGCGCGCGAACAGGCCACCGAGACTCCAGCCAACGAGGGTGACAGGCTCACCGGCCCGCCGGTGCAGGTCGAGCAGCCGCTGCTCAAGCGCGGCGAAATTCTCTTCGCTAGGCCCGAAATTGAACCCCAGACCCCAGCGTTTGACGGTGTGTCCCGCCGCTTCGAGCGTCTCGGCAAAATAGCGCATCCGCTCCGGATGGGTGGCGAAACCGGGCAGCAACATGACCGTCTGCGGCGATTTGGCCTTGGGTAAGGCATAGCGCTGCACCTTTCGGGCGTAGAGCTTGCGGAACGGATAAGAGAGAGCCGAGAACTCGCCCAAGAGATGGCGCATATGCGGGCGCGGCGTCGCCTGGTCCTCGGCCTCGCGTGCCAGGGCAACGCGCCGCGCAAGCTCCGCCCGATCGAGCGGAATGCGAAGTTTTGGTGTCAGAGGGGCGGTCATGGTCATGCAACCGTCACACTCTGCGACGGTTCCGCTGAACGCAAGCCGAATAATTGCGGGCTTTACCGCTCGACTTCTGGAGGCAGTTCCGTGCTGCCGGGCGACGGGCAATCTCCCGTTCGTTGCGACACCACTTTCATGCGCATGGTCATCGAACCGCCGGCGATGTGGGGGCCGCTGGCATCGAGGTCCATCGTCACGTCATAGCCGTCGGCAGACGTCGTGCCCGCCATCTTGAGGCCGGCCTTCGCTTCCCCGGCACCCGTGCACGCCAGGGTTGCATTCATTCGCGGCGGGCTGGCTTCGAACGCCGTGAAACCGCACTCCATCCCGTTGAGCCCATCGGCAATTTCCTTGAGCAGCTGCTGAAAACCCGCCGCAGCCTGTTCCTCGGTCACGCACAGGCGCGCCGATTTCTTCTCGATGCCGGACAACTGGTCGCGCAGCCGGTCGGCCTGTTCCGGCGCCGCACCCGGGACCTCGGCAGACACAATCTCAGTGGTCTGCTGATACAGACCCGGTCCGGGATTTGCGAGCTTGCCTGCTTCGGCCAGTACGTCCGCATCGGTCATGGGGGCAGGCTCGCTGCACCCGGCGAGCGCCGCCGACACCAGAACGCCAGTCGCGATAGCTCTCACCGCTATCACTTGGCGCAATCTCCCAGCCGTTCCTGCTGCATTGTCATCTCGATGTCGGCGTCGAACTGGTTGCCCAGCTTGCCCTTCATCTTCATCGAAAGGTCGCTACTGGTCGGGGTAACCTCTCCTGTAAAAGCAATGTCCATCGGGCCCGACGCGGGATCGTTGCATTTCATCGCCATGTCGACCTGGCCGCCGTCCATGTCCATGCGCTCGATCGTGCAGTTGTCATCCTGCCCCTTGCTCAGCGCATCTTGGAAGCCCTTGTCGGCCTCTTCCTTGGTCAGGCAATATTCCATGGTCTGGGACATCGATTTGCCCATCATGTCGATCATGCTGGCCGGAGCACCCGGGATCTTGGCCGACTTGAAGGTCATCGTCATCTTGTATTGTCCCGGCAGTGGCTTGATTGACGCGTCCGCCATCTCCGCCCGAGCCTCTTCGGCGGTTATCTTGCCATCGCTGTTGCTATCCGCCTCCGACGAGCACGCCGCCAGAACCGAAACGATTGCCCCGGCTGCCACACATGAAATAATCCTGCGCATCGCACATCTCCCTTCAAGCCCACTGTCGGCAGGATAGAGCCTTTCCTGCAGAAGGGAACCTGCGAAGCTGTAACATGCGCAATTCCGGTCCTTGTGGCGGGCGATTTGGTTCTCCATATGTACCGCATGGCAGAACTGGTGATCAGGCGCGGGCTGGACGAGCCCGAGACCGGCGAGAATTTCGTCCCCCACCGCCCCGCGCGGCCCGAAAAATCGCTCCCCGGCAAGCGGTTCGAGCTGGTCAGCGACTACGAACCTTCAGGCGATCAGCCGACCGCGATTGCCGAGCTTGTGGCGGGCGCGCGCGACGGCGAACAGACCCAGGTCCTGCTGGGGGTGACCGGCAGCGGCAAGACCTTCACCATGGCCAAGGTGATCGAGACCTTGCAGCGCCCCGCGCTGGTGCTGGCCCCCAACAAGATCCTCGCCGCGCAGCTCTATGGAGAGTTCAAGAGCTTCTTCCCCAACAACGCGGTCGAGTATTTCGTCAGCTATTACGACTACTACCAGCCCGAGGCCTATGTGCCCCGGTCCGACACCTATATCGAGAAGGAAAGCTCGGTGAACGAGGCGATCGACCGGATGCGCCACTCGGCCACCCGCGCCTTGCTCGAGCGCGACGACGTGATCATCGTCGCCTCGGTCTCGTGCCTCTACGGTATCGGTTCGGTCGAGACCTATTCGGCGATGATTTTCGACCTCAAGGTCGGGGCGAGCGAGGACCAGCGCGAGATCATCCGCAAGCTGGTCGCCCTGCAGTACAAGCGCAACGATACCGCCTTCGCGCGCGGCAACTTCCGCGTGCGGGGCGACAGCCTGGAAATCTTCCCAAGTCATCTGGAAGACACCGCGTGGCGCATCAGCTTCTTCGGCGACGAGATCGAGGCCATCGCCGAGTTCGATCCGCTGACCGGCAAGAAGGGCGACACGCTTGAGAAAGTGCGGGTCTACGCCAACAGCCACTATGTCACCCCCGGCCCGACGATGAAACAGGCGTCCGAAGCGATCAAGTTCGAGCTCGAGGAACGGCTCAAGGAGCTCCATGCCGAAGGCCGGTTGCTCGAAGCCCAGCGGCTGGAGCAGCGAACCAATTTCGACCTCGAGATGATCGCCGCCACCGGCAGCTGCGCGGGTATCGAGAACTACAGCCGCTTCCTCACCGGCCGCCTGCCCGGCGAGCCTCCGCCGACGCTGTTCGAATACCTGCCCGAAAACGCGTTGCTGTTCGTCGATGAAAGCCACCAGACCGTGCCGCAGATCGGGGCCATGGCGCGCGGGGACCATCGCCGCAAGCTGACGCTGGCCGAATATGGTTTCCGCCTGCCGAGCTGCATCGACAACCGCCCGCTGCGCTTCAACGAATGGGATGCGATGCGCCCGCAGACCTTCGCCGTCAGCGCCACGCCGGGCGGCTGGGAGATGGAGCAATCGGGCGGCGTCTTCGCCGAGCAGGTCATCCGCCCCACCGGACTGATCGACCCGCCGGTCGAGATTCGCCCGGTCGAGGATCAGGTGCAGGACTGTATCCAGGAATGCCTCGCCACGGCCAAACTCGGTTACCGCACGCTGGTCACCACGCTGACCAAACGGATGGCCGAGGATCTGACCGAATTCATGCACGAGGCCGGGGTGCGGGTGCGCTATATGCACTCCGACGTCGAGACGCTCGAACGCATCGAGCTGATCCGCGACCTGCGGCTGGGCGTCTACGACGTGCTGATCGGGATCAACCTGCTGCGAGAAGGGCTCGACATTCCCGAATGCGGGCTGGTGTGCATCCTCGATGCCGACAAGGAGGGCTTCCTGCGCTCCGAAACCTCGCTGGTGCAGACCATCGGCCGCGCCGCGCGCAATGTCGATGGCCGGGTGATCCTCTATGCCGACCGGGTCACCGGGAGCATGGAGCGTGCGATTGCGGAAACCGACCGCCGCCGCGAGAAGCAGCGCGCCTACAACGAAGAACACGGCATCACGCCCGAGACGATCCGGCGCGACATTGCCGACATCGTCGCCCACGCCGCCAGCCGCGACGCGGTGGTGGTCGACACCGGCGACGACGAGCGCAACAACCTCGTCGGGCATAACCTTCGCGCTTACATCGAAGACCTCGAAAAACGCATGCGCGATGCAGCGGCGAACCTCGAGTTCGAAGAGGCGGGGCGGCTGCGCGACGAAATCAGGCGGCTGGAAGCCGACGAGCTTGGCATCCCCGATGGCGAGAAGAAGGCTCCACTGGTGGGCCGGAGCAACGAGGGCAAGCCGGGGACGCGGAAGATGCGGTACGGGCGGACGCAGCGGAAGATGCGTTGATTGACCTGCGGGCCTGCGGTGCTACGCCATCCGGCATGAGGTTTCTTGTCCCCGTCCTGCTGGTCTTGGCGGCGGCGTTTGCTGTCCCCGCCGCTGCCTGCACCATACCGCCTCCGCCGCCCATGACGGCAGAGGAGAAGGCCGCGCTTGCTTTGCAGAAAGACCGGGAGTTCGTCGAGCGCGTGCGGTCAGCGGTTCTCGTGCTGGAAGTTCAGGCGCTCACGACCTCAGGAGCAAATGTTTCAAAGGCGAAATTCAGGATACTCAAGGTTTTGCGCGGAGATGCCAGAACCGGAGCGAAGCTCAAACTGCGTACGGTTGATCAATCGTTGTGTGGAGCCGGCGGGGTCGAGCGCGGTGAGAGGGGCATCATTTATGTAACGGTCGACCAACCAGACCTGTTCAATGGTTTCCTGTCGGATCATCATCTTGCGCTTCTCGCCGAAGCGGGGGTTGTCCCTGAAATCCGCTAGCTCACAGACTCATTGGGCGGCCAGCTAGGCGTTGACGCAGACCGCGCGACCCTGCCATTCTTGGGTCAGATCAGGGGAAGTTATCCGAATGAAATCCGTCCGCCAAATTGCGCTTCTGGCCGCGGCCAGCTTTGCGACCACCGCCGCGTCCGTTGCTATCGCGCAGGACAAGCCAGCTTCCGAAAAGGCCAAGCCCGCCACCCCCGAACTCCAGACCCGCACCCGCGACATGTCAGGCACTTTCGGCGGGCAGCGGGTCGATTACCGGGCGACGATCCAGGAAAACCTGCTGTCCGGCGATGACGGCACGCCCGAAGCTGTGATCGTCACCACCAGCTATGTGAAGGCCGGGCGCGATCCGTCGCGGCCGGTGTTCTTCCTCTTCAACGGCGGGCCGGGCTCGGGTTCGGTCTGGCTGCAGATGGGCGCCTTCGGACCCAAGCGGGTGGCGATTCCCAGCGACGCGCGCGACGATGGTGCGCCGCCCTATCCGCTGCTCGATAATCCCGACAGCCTGCTCGACGTCGCCGACCTCGTCTTCATCGACCCGCCGGGCACCGGCTTCAGCTATCTGACCGAGGGGACCGATCCCAAGAAGTACTACGGCCTCGAAGCCGATGCCCGCGCGGTGGCCAAGGTCATCCGGCTGTGGCTCAACCAGAACGGCCGCTGGAACAGCCCGAAGTATCTCGGCGGCGAAAGCTACGGCACCACCCGCACCGCCATGGTCGCGCGGGAGCTGGAGGGGAACACCTACAATGATGTCGGCCTCAACGGGCTGATCCTGATCTCGACCATTCTCGATTTCGCCGGGCGCGAGCCGACGCCGGGCAACGAGCTGGCCTATATCGTCACCCTGCCCAATATGGCCGCTGCCGCATACTATCACGGCAAGGTCGAGGCTCCGTCGGTCGAAGCCATTGTCGAGGAGGCGCGGCAGTTCGCCATAGGTCCCTTCGCCACTGCGCTCCTCAAAGGGCAGGACCTGCCTGCCGACGAGCGTGCTGCGGTGCGCAAGGAACTGTCGCGGCTGACCGGCCTTTCCGAAACCTATCTCGACCAGGCGAACCTGCGCGTCACCTCGGAGCGCTTCTACAAGGAACTGCTGCGCGACCGGGGCCTGACCATCGGGCGGCTCGATTCCCGCTACACCGGGCGCGATTTCGACAATGCCGGGGAAACGCCGGACAACGACCCCAGTTTCTACGGCATCGACGCGGGCTATTCCGCCGCGATCAACAGCTGGGCGCGCGAGACGCTCGGCTTCCAGACGGACCGCGAGTACCAGTCGATCGGGCGCGAGCCAGGGCGGTATTGGGAATGGTCGCTGTCGGGCGGCGGCCGCGGGGCCTATCTCAATGTCGCACCCTTTATCGGCGAGGCGATGCGGCAGAATGCGGGCCTGCGGACCTTCGTGGCGCAGGGCTATTACGACTTTGCCACGCCGTTCTTCGGGGCCGAATATTCCCTCAAGCGGACCGGCATCCCGCAGGACCGGGTCGAGTGGCATTACTACGATGCGGGCCACATGATGTATGTCCGCGACGAAGACCGGGCCAAGCTGTCACGCGATATCCGCGCGTTCATTCGCGGGGGCTGAGGACAGCGCGGACACACGGCTTGCATCTGGATGCAGCCCCGCGCATTTCGCAGCCATGAGGATTGCCCCCGCATTGCTGCTCCTGCTCGCCGCGTGCCAGCCGCCGGCGGCGGACGACTATCTGGAGCGCGGGTTGGCCAAGGACGACCTGCCGCAAGCCTCGGCCCCTATTCCCTCGCCTGACACCACCGAAGCGATCTGGGCCCCGGCCAAGCAGCCGAAGCGGTTGCTGTTCGGTGTGCCGGGGGAAACGCCGCTCCTCGCCATGCAGTGCGAGGGGACGGGCGAGAAGGCCAAGCTCACCTTCACCCGCTTCGTCCGGGCCGACCGCGAGGCGCAGGCGATGATGGCGCTGGTCGGAAACTTCCATGCCTTGCGCCTGCCGGTGGATTCGACCTGGAACGGTCGCGCATGGCTGTGGCAGGGATCGGTTGCGGCCGACAATCCTGACCTCGAAGCGCTGACCGGCACCCGGGAAGTCGAAGCGACAGTACCGGGCGCAGGAACTTTGGTGATGGCCCCCAGCCCGCTGACCCGCGAACTGATCGATGCCTGCCGCAGCGGGGCGGAAGCTACCGCTCCCGCCCAGCCAGCTCGATAAGGCTGTCCGGCCCCAGCAGTTGCGGCAATTGCTCCGGCTCAGCAGCTCCCGGCTCGTACCACAGGTAGAGCGGCACGCCGGCCGCCCCGCGTTCGCTGAGGAATTCGGTAATCTCCGGCTGGCGCAGGGTCCAGTCCCCGCGGAGCGTGATGACGCCCGCCTTGTCGAACGCCGCGCGGGTCGCCTCGCGTTCGATGGCGACCTTCTCGTTGACCTTGCAGCTGACGCACCAGTCGGCGGTGAAATAGACGAACAAGGGTTGGCCGGTGGCGCGGGCTTCAGAGAGTGCATCTTGGGAGAAAGAAGCGGATTCGAGCACGCTTTCGTTGGCTGATGGTGCCGTCGGTGCGAACTGCACGTACGCAATGGATGCGAAGATCAATGCACCAGCCAGCTCGATTGCAGCTAGAGGCCTCTGGCCTTTCTGAATGGCAACAACTGTGAGGACAACTCCGAGCGCCGCGCCAAATGCTGCTCCAGCAAACATCGCGCCGCCCATCCGCCACAGCAGCCAGATCAGCGCCAGCGCCGTCAACGCCATCGGCACCGCCAGTGCCTTGCGGAAGGTCACCATCCACAGCCCCGGCTTGGGCAAGCGGTTGCGAAACGCGGGGACGAAGCCGAGCAGCAGGAACGGCAGCGCCAACCCCAGCCCGAGGGCCGCGAACAGCAAGAGCGCCACAGGCGTCGGGAGCAACAGCGCCGCGCCCAGCGCCGCCGCCATGAAGGGGCCGGTGCAAGGCGTAGCCACAAACGCTGCCAGGAGCCCCGTCGTGAATGCCCCGCGCGGCGTGCTGCCGCCGGAAATGGCCAGCCCCGGCAATTCGAACAGCCCCCACAGATTGGCCGTGATCAGCACTGCCAGCGCCAGCAGTGCGACGACCACCGCCGGTTCCTGCAACTGGAAGGCCCAGCCGACCTGCTCGCCTGCCGCCCGCAGCGCCAGCATGATCGCGCCCAGCGCGACGGAGGCCAGTACCACCCCGGCGGTATAAGCGAGCCCCTCGATCCGCGCCTCGCGCTCGCCTTCTCCGGCGCAGGCGAGGCTCAGCGCCTTGAGGCTCAGGATCGGGAAGACGCAGGGCATGACATTGAGCAACAGTCCGCCGAGCAGCGCCCCCGCCAGCAGCAGCCACAGGGCCGGGGTTTCACTGTCTCGCGCCATCAGCCGCGTGCCCCCGCCCGGCACCTTGCCGCGTTCGGCAACGAAGCGCAGGCCTTCGCTGTCGCTCCACGCGATGATGCCGTCGATCTGATCCGGTGCGGGCGCAAACTCCACGCTGGACCCGGCGGGCAGCACCAACCGGTTGAGCGGCACTTCCGCCACCAGCCAGTCGCCCTTGCGGGCAAAGCCTTGCGGCGCGGCATAGGCGGGTTGCAGTCCATCGCCCAGTTCGCGCGCGCCGACGAACAGGTGCGGCATGCCGACATCGAGCGAGGCCGGGACCGGGATCGCAACCCGCAGCAGCTCGCCTTTCACTTCAAAGGTGCCCTTGCTCTCGATCAGAGGAGCAAGCGCACTGCGCCATTGTGTGAAGTCGCTGCTGTCGCTGTCGCTAATGCCGATTGGGACAGTCGTCGAAAGCTTGGCATCCTGCGGCACGCAGATTTCGTCGGTGCAGGCGAGGTAGAAGGCCTCGACGCCGATATTGAGCCGGTCCCCGCCGCGCCAGTCCTGCGCCAGCTTCAGCGGAACCAGCACCGCATAGTCGCCTTCGAAGATGTGGTTCATCAGCCCGTCGATCAGCAGCCGCTTGGGCACCGGATAGAGCGGTTCGCCCACCGTCACGCCATCGGGCAGGTCCCATTCGAGCTGCATCCCCAGCCCGGCATCGCCCGGGTTCTTCCAGTATCCGTGCCATTCGGGCGCGACCGGCTGGAACCGCAGCGCCAGCATCACCTCGCCGCCGGGCGCAACCGGCCCCTCCACCAGGAGCGAAGCTCGGATATAGGTTTCCTGCGCCTGCGCAGGCTGCGCTGCGATCAATGCCGCGAGCATCAGGGCGAACAGGGCAACAATGCGGCTGAAGGTCGATCTTGCGGAGAGCATCAATAAGGTCCTATCGCGCCCTGTAGATGGCTAAGCAAAGGGAATCCATGGCCGAGACACGCGATCTGTTGATCCTGGGCGGCGGGCTGGTCGGCATGACGCTGGCGCTGGCTGCGGCGCGGCGCGGCTTTACCTGCCACGTGGTCGACAATGCCGATCCGGCAAACGTGACCGCCGATGGCTTCGACGGACGCGCCACGGCCATCTCCACCGCCAGCTGGAACCTGTTCCGCCATATCGGCCTTGCCGATACGCTCGAGCCGCATGGCTGCCCGATCGATGCCATTGCCGTCTCCGACCAGATGAAGCCCGGCCGGATCGACTTCCGGCCCGAACCGCACGAGGATTCGCTCGGGCGGATGTTCGCCAATCGCACGCTCAGGGTTACACTGTTCGAAGCCGCACGCGCTGAAACGAACATCGCCTGGCACGCCCCGGTGCAGGTGATCGAGCGGCACCGCGATGCCTTCGGCGTTTCGGCCACGCTGGCAGATGGCACGATGCTCAAGGGCCGCCTCATGATCGCTGCCGAAGGGCGCGGCTCGCCGACGCGGGACGAGGAAGGGCTAAACCTCGCCAAGTGGGATTACAGCCACCGCGCGATCATCGTCGGGCTCGATCACGAGAAGCCGCACGAGAATGTCGCGTGGGAAATCTTCTATCCCGATGGCCCCTTCGCCCTGCTGCCGCTGCTCGAGGGGCCGGATGGCCGGCATCGCAGCGCGCTGGTGTGGACGGTGGACGAATCCGACGCGGCCGGTGTGCTCAAACTGTCCGATCGTGCATTCCTCGCCGAGGTCGAGAAACGCATGGGCGGGCTGTTCGGCACGATCACCCTCAACAGCAAGCGGTCTTCCTATCCGCTGAGCTTCCAGCATACCTCCAAGCTCGTCGGCGAGCGGTTGGCGCTAGTGGGCGATGCGGCGCACGGGATGCATCCGATTGCGGGGCAAGGCTTCAACCTCGGGCTGCGCGATGTTGGGGCGCTGGTCGAGGTACTGACCGAGGGGCGGCGGCTCGGGCTCGATCCGGGCGATGCGCAGATGCTCAAGAAATACGAGGACTGGCGCGCGCTCGATGCGCTGATGGTGATGAGCGCGACCGATGGCCTCACCCGCCTGTTCGGCGTGCCGGGCAAGGCGGCCAGCGCGGTGCGGCGGCTGGGCATGGGTGCGGTCCAGCGCACGCCGATGCTGAAGGATTTCTTCATGAACGAGGCGCGCGGTGTAACCGGTCAGCGGCCGGAATTGCTCCGGCATTAAGGGTCAGCGCCGGGCGGGTACCTCGGTCTGCGGCACCTGGTCGAGCGGGCTCGGCTGGCCGATGGGATTGCCCACCCCGTCCCGCAGGCGGCGGCGTTCCACCAGCGCCGCAGTCTCGATCAGGTCAAGCGCACGTTGGGCTGCGGCATAACGTTTGGCATCCTGGAGCCACCCCTTGGCCGCAGCCGCCCCGGGCATGGCCTCCACCTCCTGGATCGCCGAATTGTAGCGCCCGCTTTCGAGAAATAGCCGCGCTCGCTCCATCCGCCGCAAAGGTTGCGGGGATGGCGAAGTCTCGCGGCGGACAATGAACAGCTCGCCGATTTCGCGACGCAACCAGGCGAAACTCGGCTCGGTTTCGGCATTTCGGAGGTCGGGTTCAAGCCCTTGGAGCCGGGCTATCAAGGAATCCAGGGTGACAGGATTGCGCGACATCGAGATGATCGTTTCGACCGCATTGGGCCAGCCATCACCGAACCGCAGCCGCAACTGGTCAGCGAGATAGCCCAGCTCCCCACCCTTTTCGATCACCCGCCTGGTAGCAAAAGCGATCAACAGGCCTTCCGCCCGGGCCGCATTACCTGCCGCTGCCTGCGCCTGAAGGTCGAGCCTGGTCAGTCGCTGCTCTGCCGCCGCCAGGCGCGCGTCGATGCCGCCCTGCTGCTCGGCAACCCGCTCGACTGCCTCGGCCGCCGCAGAGGCCGAGGCTTCGGGAGTGGGTGACGCCGGTGCACCCGCCAGCGCCTGCTGTTCGGGCGGTGGCACATCCTGCAGCGCTCCAGCCCCATCCTGCGCGCCGTCAAAACCGCTGCGCCACCACATATAGCCCGCCACCGATGCGCCGAGCAGGAGCACCAAGAGGGCTATCCCGAGGATGCCCTTGAAGGATCCACTAGCCGTCGACTCGCCTGTCAAACCGTCCGTCCCGTCTTGTTCATGACCCGCTGTCGCGCTTTCTCGCGCAATCAATATTTACCAGTGCTGTTTCTGGCACAGTCCGGCGACCATTTCCAACAGTGCTGCGTCGCTGCGGGCCGGTGCGATGTGGACAGAGTTCCAGCCTCCGCCCGCCATTTCGGCAATGCGTGGTGCCAGCACGGCCAGCGCGATCTTCACCTTGTCGATGCCAAGCCATTCACATTGCTCTGCAAAATGGCGTGCCATCTCGCCTGAATGGAGCATCGCCACTCCACCCTGCTCCAGCAATTCTCCTTGCGCAGGGGTCAGCGACAAAAAATGCGCGGCATAGGCAATGACAGTGACTGTTGTGGTCGATGCAGGCGAATCCACCGGCAAATGGGCTTCGCCAGCGAGACGCAATAGCCGGCGTGGCGCATCGTCGAGGCTGTCGAGCAGACGCTGCAACCCGCCTTCCCCCACGCAATCGACGCGAAAACCCGCCTCGCGCGCGGCCTGCGCGGTCGCCCCACCAACCGCCAGCACCGGCAAGTGCCGTACCTTGTCGAGCTCCTTGCCGCCATGGCGGATCGCGTTGGCGCTGCTGATCAGGATCGCGTCGAACGGTTCGGCGGGGGCCTTCCAGGCGACCGGTTCGACCTTGGCCAGTGGCATACCGCGTGCAGGAATGCCGTGCCCGAAGGCTCCGACAAGGGTGGACGTCAGCCCCGGTTCGGGCCGCAGTACGTAAACCGCCTTGCTCAATCGCCGCCCCCGAACACGGCGCGGACAGCGGGGCTTGCGCTCGACAGCAGGTCCGCTGCCAAGGCCGACAATGCCGCATTATCGCCCGGAGCGACCGTTGCTTCGGCCTCGATCCGTTCGCGCCCGTCGGGACTGTAGATCGCGGCGCGCATGCGGATGGTTCCTCGCTGCGCCGAAGCCAGGACTGCAATCGGGCTATGGCAGGTGCCTTCCAGCGCCTCGAGCAATCCCCGCTCCGCCATCACTTCCGCGCGCGAGGGCGCATGGTCGAGCGGGGCCAGCAGTTCCCGCACGCGCGCATCGCCGGCCCGGCATTCCAGCCCGATCGCCCCTTGCGAGGGGGCAGGCAGCCATGCTTCCTCGTCCAGCAACACGCCAATCTCGCTCTGGCCCAGCCGTTCCAGACCCGCAGCGGCGAGCAGGGTCACATCGGCCTCGCCCTCCGTCAGCTTGCGCAGACGGGTGGCGACATTGCCGCGAAAGGTTACCACGGTCACATCGGGCCGGTGATGCAGCATCTGCGCGGCCCGGCGCGGCGCGCTGGTGCCGACAACCGCGCCTTGCGGGATCCCCGCAATACTCTCTGCCCCTACCAGCACGTCTCGCTTGTCGGCGCGGGGCAGGATCGCGGCGATGGTCAGCCAGTCTGGCCGGATGGTTTCGACGTCTTTCATGGAATGGACCGAGACATCGATCCGGCCTTCGTGGAGCCAGCCGTCGAGCTCCTTGGTCCATAGCGCCTTGCCGCCGATTTCGGCCAGCGGACGGTCGAGCACCTTGTCGCCGCTGGCCACCACAGGGACCAGTTCGACCGCGCCGTCAGGCCAGCCGTGGGCATCGCACAGGCGGCGGCGGGTTTCCTCGGCCTGCGCCATGGCAAGCGGGGAATTGCGGGTCCCTAGTTTCAGGATGGGCATAGTAGGCATCGGCTTTGCTTGCTCTAGCGGGGGCTTCGTCTAAGGGGAAGCCATGCTTACGACTGGCGGCTTCAGAGAGCCTTGATGGCGGTTGTCCTCGGAATTGAATCGAGCTGCGACGAGACGGCGGTGGCGCTGGTGACCACGGATCGGCAGATCCTCGCCCAGCGGATCGCCTCGCAGGACGAGGCGCATGCGCCCTATGGCGGGGTCGTGCCGGAGATCGCCGCCCGCGCCCATGCCGAACGGCTGGCCCCCATGATCGAAACGGTGATGGCCGATGCAGGTCTCGGATACCGGGATCTCGCTGCCGTTGCCGCGACCGCCGGCCCGGGCCTGATCGGCGGGGTCATGGTCGGGCTGGTCAGCGCCAAGGCGCTGGCGATGGCGGCGGGCAAGCCGCTCTTGGCGATCAACCACCTCGAGGGGCATGCGCTGAGCCCGCGACTGGCCGATAGCGATCTGGAGTTCCCCTATGCCCTGCTGCTGGTATCGGGCGGCCATTGCCAGATCCTGCGGGTCGAGGGCGTCGGGCAGTACCGGCGGCTTGCGACCACCATCGACGATGCGCTGGGGGAGGCCTTCGACAAGACTGCCAAGATTCTCGGCCTCGGCTATCCCGGCGGTCCGGCGGTGGAGCGGTTGGCGCGCGAGGGCGATCCGATGGCCGTGCCCTTGCCCCGCCCGCTCGTGGGCAGTGGCGAGCCGCACTTCAGTTTCGCAGGACTGAAGAGCGCGGTGCTGCGAGCGAAGGATAGCGGCCGGCATAGCGACGCCGATATCGCTGCCGGCTTCCAGCAGGCAGCGCTGGATTGTGTGCTCGACCGGCTGCAGGTGGCGCTCGACAACTCCGCAGCGATGCCTTCGCTGGTCGTGGCCGGGGGCGTCGCGGCAAACCAGGCCATCCGCGCCGCGCTCGAGGAATTCGCCGCCGCTCGTGGGATGCACTTTGTCGCCCCGCCGCTGGCGTTGTGCACAGACAATGCCGCGATGATTGGCTGGGCCGGATGCGAGCGGCTAGAAAGCGGGCAGGACGATCCGCTCGATTTCCAGGCACGGCCGCGCTGGCCGCTCGATCCGGAGGCCGAGCCGGTGCGCGGCGCGGGGTACAAGGCGTGACGAGGTGGGCTTGAGTTACTCGGTAGCAGTGATCGGCGGAGGCGCATGGGGCACCGCGCTCGCCCAGATGCTGGCGAGCGACGGGCGCGACGTGCTGCTGTGGGCGCGCGAGGCGGAGGTGGTGGAAGAGATCAACGCCAGCCACCGCAACACCCCATTCCTGCCGAGCGCGGAACTGTCAGCCGCTATCCGCGCGACGGGCGATATTACAGAGCTTGCAGGCGTTCCCGTGGTGCTGGTGGTCAGCCCGGCGCAGCACAGCGCGGGCGTGCTCTCGACCTTGCCAGCCCCGCCGCAGGACCTGGTACTTTGCAACAAGGGCATCGAGCAGGCCTCGGGCCGGTTGATGAACCATGTCGCGGGCGAAGCCTGCCCCGGCAGCGAAGTCGCGGTCCTGTCGGGCCCGACCTTTGCGCACGAGGTCGCCGCTGGCCTGCCGACCGCCGTGACGCTGGCCTGCGGTGGCGGCCGGAGCCAGTGGGAGCGTTTGAAGCCCGTCATCGCGCGGCCTTCCTTTCGCCCCTATTACAGCGACGATGTGACCGGGGCCGAGATCGGCGGCGCGGTCAAGAACGTGCTCGCGATCGCTTGCGGGGTGGTGGACGGGCTTGGCCTTGGGCAGAACGCCCGCGCCGCGCTGATCGCGCGCGGTTATGCCGAAATGCTGCGTTTTGGCGAAGCGCTGGGCGCGCGTCCGGAAACGCTCGCCGGGCTGTGCGGATTGGGGGACCTTGTCCTGACCTGCTCTTCTACCTCGAGCCGCAATTTCTCGCTCGGCAAGGCTCTGGGTGAAGGCCGTTCGGCGGCTGAACTGATGGCCGACAGACGCACCGTGGCCGAGGGAGCGCATACTGCCCCGGTTCTGGCAAAGCTGGCGGCAGACCACGGCGTCGACATGCCGATAGTCGAGGCGGTTGGCGCGCTGCTGGGCGGCGAGCCCGCAGCACGGGTCGTGCAGCAGCTGCTGGCTCGCCCTCTGCGCGCCGAACAGGCAACCGGCGTTTGAGCACGTTGCCACCAGCCGAGCCCCCGGCGCGCGACGATGCCGAGGACATGGCCGCGCTCGCCAAGGGCGGTCGGACCAACTTCATCGGTTTCCTGCTGCGCCTGCTGGCGCGCATCCCGTTCCTGTTCATTGCCGGCCAGCTCTACGGTGCTGAAGCCATCGGGCGCTTCGCTTCGGCGCTGGTGGTGGTCGAACTGCTCGCCATGATCTGTTCGATGGGCGAGAAGCGTGGCCTCGCCCAGCGGCTTACAGAAGGCGAAGGCCCGCAATCGAACCTGGTGCTCGACGGCTTCCTGCTGGCGCTGGTCTTCTCCAGCATGGCAGCTGCCGTGCTGTGGTTCTTCCCCGCGCCGATGTTTCCCAACGGGATGAGCAGCCCGCTCGATATCTTCCTCGTGCTGGCCATCCCCGGCTTTGCCCTGACCGAAATCGCGCTCGCTGCGCAGGCCTACAAGTTCGACATCGCCACCACCGTCCGCGCCCGCGCCGTGGTGGAACCGTGGACGATCTCGATCATGGCCGGGGTGTTTTATTTCGTGCACCCGGACGGCGGGCTGGCCATGGCCTATCTCGCCTCGATCTATGCCGGGCTGGTGACGGCGCTATGGCCTTTCCTCAAGACCTATGGCCCGCCGCAGGGCTGGCGGCCGCACCCGGTCTACATGGCCAAGCTGGTTGCCCGCGCGCTGCCGTTGGCGACCGCCGATGCGATCGAGTGGGGCACGCGGCGGCTCGATATCTTCATTCTCGGCCTGTTCGCCTCGCCGGTGGCGGTCGGTATCTACTACATGGCGCAGCAGGTCGCGAGCCTGCCGCAGAAGCTGAAAACCAGTTTCGAACCGGTGCTGGGCCCGGTGATCACCAAGAACCTGCAGACCAGGAACTACGCCGCCATTGCCGCTCAGGTGTGCCAGGTCGGCTTCTGGATCATCGCCGCGCAGGCCGGGATCGCGCTGGCGCTGGGCATCCCGGGCGAAGCACTGATGGGCCTGTTCGGCAGTGACGGCGAATTCGTCGGCGGAACCGGGGCGCTGGCTTTCCTGCTCGCCGCCGAGGTTGTGGCGGCAACCGCCGTCGTCTCCGAAGCGGCGCTGGTCTATGTCGCCCGCATCCGCAATTTCTGGATCTCCATCGGCACGATCCTGCTGCAAGGCGCGCTTACGGTAACGGTTCTGACGACCATCGACCGGCTGGACTGGGGAGCAGGCTACATGGCCGCAGGGGCGGCGATCTCGCTGATGGCGGCGCTGGGACTGGCTTCGATCATCAAGGCGCTGCTGCTCGGCCGCATCCTCGGCCATCCGATCAACAACTGGCGCTGGGCGCTGGTCTGGGCGGCCGCCCCGGCCGTCGTTGTAGGGTGGCTGATTACCCGGCTGCCGCGCTCGTTCGAATGGGTGGAACTGGTGGTGGGGATTCCGCTGATCCTCGGCACCTATGGCTATGTCATCTGGCATCGCGGATTCGGACCGGAGGACCGGGTGTTGTTCCGCAAGAATATCGGCGGCGATGCGACCCCGGAGGTACCCCCCACCCCCCAATCCTGACGACACTCTGACGCATACATTCAGAAGGTGTTCACGCGTTTGGTCGATGCTGGAGCAGGGGTTGAAGTGATTGGAGGGACTGCCATGCGTGTTGCCGGATTTGCTGTCGTAAGTGTGCTCGCCGTGGCGGTCGCCGGGTGCCAGAGCTCTCCCGCCTCCGAAGATCTCGTCATCGCCCCTTCCCCGCCGCCCGTGGTGATGGCTCCGCCACCTCCGCCCTCTGGCATCGTCGTAACGGGATCGCGTATGGCAGGCGCAGTGCAGGAGTGGGCTTCCCCGGTATCGGTCGTCGATGCCTCGCAGGCACAGGCCAAGTCCGACTACCGCTATGTTCCGCCGGTGATCGTCCCGACCGATCCCGGCACCGAGCGCTACGACGGCAAGGAAGTCTCGCCGGTCAAGATTGCCGCAGCCGAGCCGCTTTCGACGTTCTCGGTCGATGTCGACACCGGGGCCTATGCCAACGCCCGGCGGTTCCTGACCCAGGGCCAGATGCCGCCCAAGGATGCGGTGCGGACGGAGGAGTTCATCAACTACTTCCGCTATGACTACACCCGTCCGGCGGACGAGGCGCAGCCCTTCAGCGTCAGCTTCGACGCCGCGCAGAGCCCGTGGAACGCCGAGACCCGGCTCGTCCGTATCGGCCTGGCCGGATACACATTGCCCGAAGACAGCCGACCGCCGGCCAATCTGGTGTTCCTGATCGATGTCTCGGGCTCGATGTTCGCCGCCGACAAGCTGCCGCTGGTCAAGACCGCACTGATCGGCCTCGCCAACCAGCTGACGAAGAAGGACAAGGTCTCTATCGTGGTCTACGCCGGCGCGGCAGGCCTCGTCCTCGACGCGACCAGCAACCCGGCCGAAATCCGCAACGCGATCAACGATCTCGAAGCCGGCGGTTCGACTGCGGGCGGGGCCGGGATCGAGCTCGCCTACCGCGTGGCCGAGGCCAATTTCATCAAGGGCGGGGTCAACCGCGTGATCCTCGCCACCGACGGCGACTTCAATGTCGGCCTGTCGAACACCGATGCGTTGATCGAAATGATCGAGAAGAAGCGCGAGAGCGGCGTTACGCTGACCACGCTCGGCTTCGGCCAGGGCAATTACAACGAAGCGCTGATGGAGCAGCTCGCCAACAAGGGGAACGGCAACTACGCCTATATCGACAGCGCCATCGAAGCGAAGAAGGTGCTGGGCGAGGAAATGGGCTCGACCATCTTCACCATCGCCAAGGACGTGAAGATCCAGGTCGAATTCAATCCCGCCGTGGTCAGCCAGTACCGCCTGATCGGCTACGAGAACCGCGCTCTGCGCAACGAGGATTTCGACAATGACGCGGTCGATGCCGGCGATATCGGTGCCGGGCACCAGGTCACCGCAATCTACGAGGTCGTGCTGAACGGTAGCAAGGGTTGGATCCCCGATCGCCGCTATGGCGACAAGCTGCCCGCCAGCGCGCTCGACCAGGCCGATGAAGCGGCTTACGTCAAGCTGCGCTACAAGCTGCCCGATGGCGAGACGTCGAAGCTGATCGATTTCGTCCTGCCCGCGAGCAAGCTCAAGGCTGCCGGGGCGCCCAAAGGTGACTTCGCCTTTGCCGCTGCGGTCGCCGGGTTCGGGCAGAAACTGCGCGGCGATCCGCTGCTCAATGGCTTCAGCTATGACCAGCTCGCCAGCCTCGCCGGCAAGCAGGACGATTTCTATCGCCAGGAGTTCGTCAAGCTGGCTGGTGTTGCCGGCGGCATGACCGATCTGAGGACGATGGGTGGTGACGAGGGACAGGGCGGCCAGTAGCCCCCTTTCCTAATCCGCACCAACTTGGCTAGAGGGGCGGAGTCATGTTCCGCCCTGCCATCGCCATCCTTGCCGGTGCCTTGCTCACCGTCGCTCTCGCCCTAGTAGGTGCGGGGATGAGTGCGCAGGAGCTGTCAGAGCGGCTTTCGGCCGAAGCAAAGGCGGCGATCGACGGCCGCCCGGTCACCGCCCGCTTTACATCCGAAGGCGGCTCGCCCAGCCGCCATGCCATGCTGACCCCGCGCGGTGATGTGCCGGAAAAGATCCGCGCCCAAGTGGCCGGGGCAGTCGCCGCCATACCCGGCGTGGGCGGAGTCCACTGGACCGATGGCACCATGCTG
The DNA here is from genome assembly GCF_021431965.1 of Erythrobacter sp. SDW2. Lineage (NCBI taxonomy): Bacteria > Pseudomonadati > Pseudomonadota > Alphaproteobacteria > Sphingomonadales > Erythrobacteraceae > Erythrobacter > Erythrobacter sp. SDW2. The sequence goes on along the minus strand of NZ_CP090370.1, from coordinate 1,159,106 downwards.
GCCGATGCGGGCGAAGTCCCGCTCGAGGCGCTGCAATGCCAGGACGATGTCGCCGCTATCCTCGGTGCCCGCACCATCCGCTTCGAAGAATCGAGCGCGGAACTTGCTGCCGGCGGCACCGACTTGCTCGACGAGGTCGCTGCCGCATTGCGCCCGTGCTTCGGGGCGAGGATCGCGATTACCGGGCATACCGATGGCTCCGGCGATGAACCGGCCAACAAGGTCCTCTCTCTGGAACGCGCGGACATGGTGAAGCGCGCCCTCGTCGCGCGCGGCATTCCCGAAGCCAGCCTGCAAACCAAGGGTCTCGGTTCATCCGTCCCTGTGGCTGGCCTTGATCCGTCCGATCCCGCCAATCGCAGGATCGAATTCAAGGTCGTGGCTCGCCTACAGGTCAAGCCAAGCCCCATCGATACGCCGGGTCCCAGGTAATGGATTGCCGATGATACCGATCTGGTTCGAACTCGTCTTGCTGATGTTATTCACCTATGCAGTGGGCCTAGGTATCGGCTGGCTGCTGTGGGGACGAGACCCTGCCGCCCCTGCCGAACCTGCGCCTGAACCTCTGGGAGACTCCGCCAAATGATCGAGCTGGTCGAAGCCAACTGGCCGCTGTTCCTCGTTGCCCTGCTGATCGGTCTTGCCGTCGCCTGGTTCCTGTTCAAGGGCAGCCGGCGGACCACCGTCCTGCGCGAAAGCGATGACACTGAAGGCAAGCCTGCCGCGCGCAACCAGGCCCTGATCGACGCGCCACCGGTTGCTGCTGCGCCCGTCATGCCCATCGCGCCTATGGGGGTCGCAGGGGCCGGAACCGCGGTCGCTGCCGCCCAGGCTGCGGCGGTCGAGGCAATCAGCGGTGACGACCTGACGCGGATCAAGGGCGTCGGCCCCAAGCTGGTCGAAATGCTGCGCGGGCTGGGCGTCACCAGCTTCCAGCAGATTGCCGACTGGAGCGATGCCGACATCGACCGGATCGATGCCGAGCTCGGTCGCTTCCAGGGCCGTATCCGGCGTGACGACTGGGTGGCACAGGCGAAGCTGCTCGCCAGCGGCGATACTGCCGGATACGAGGCCCGGTTCGGCAAGCTCGAAGGCTGATCCCCAGGCGGGAACCAATCCTGCCCTCTTCCGTTTGTTCCGTTGGGGAATTCCTTGGGAGAGGATGCAGTGGATCAACCGTTTGTCATGATTGCCGAGGATGAGCCCATCATCGGTTACGACCTGTGCCTTACGGTCGAGGAAGCCGGCTGCGAGGTCGAAGGGCCGCTGCCGGATGTTTCCTCCGCCATGTTATCCTGTCAGCGGCGCAAGCCGGACCTCGCCATCCTCGATATCAACCTCGGCCGCGAAGAAGTTTACCCCCTGGCAGAGAAACTGCTGGCCGAGGACGTGAAGGTGATCTTCCATTCGGCCCTTTATTTTTCGGAGGAGGTGCAGGAGCGTTTCCCCGACGCGGTAATGGTCGGAAAGCCCTGTCCGCCGAGCGCGCTGCTGGCGACAGTTCACAGGGTGCTGGAGACCCACGGCCAAGAGCGGGCTTGAAGCCTCGTGCCAGTCCTGACAAAGCACCTGCAAGGCCAAGCAGGCCATAAGCAGGAGTTACCATGGCAGGTGCCAATTCGGGCATGACCCCCTTCGCCTGGGACGATCCGTTCCGGCTCGACGAACAACTGACCGAAGAAGAGCGGATGATCCGCGATGCCGCGCACGGCTTCGCGCAATCCGAACTGCAACCGCGCGTCATCAAGGCCTTTGCCGAGGAGATCGATGCGCCCGAGCTGTTCCCCCTGATGGGCCAGGCCGGGCTGCTGGGCGCGACGGTGCCGGAGGAATACGGCGGCGCGGGTGCGGGCTATGTCGCCTACGGCCTGATCGCGCGCGAGATCGAACGGGTCGACTCGGGCTATCGCTCGATGGCCTCGGTCCAGTCCAGCCTCGTGATGTACCCGATCCATGCCTTCGGTTCTGAGGAGCAGAAGCGCAAGTACCTGCCCGGCCTCGCTTCGGGCCAGTTGATCGGCTGCTTCGGCCTGACCGAGCCCGACGCCGGCAGCGATCCGGCGGGGATGAAGACCGTCGCCAAGAAGGATGGCGACGGCTACGTCATCTCCGGCTCCAAGACCTGGATTTCCAACGCCCCCTTCGCCGATGTCTTCGTGGTCTGGGCCAAGAGCGAGGCCCATGGCGGCGGCATTCGCGGCTTCGTGCTGGAAAAGGGCATGCCGGGCCTCAGCGCGCCCAAGATCGAAGGCAAGATTTCGCTGCGGGCCAGCACCACCGGCATGATCGTGATGGACGAGGTGAAAGTCGGGGCCGACGCTCTGCTGCCCGATGTGCAGGGGCTGAAGGGTCCCTTCTCCTGCCTCAACCGCGCCCGTTACGGCATCAGCTGGGGCGCGATGGGCGCGGCGGAGTTCTGTATGCACGCCGCACGGCAATACGGGCTCGACCGGCACCAGTTCGGTGTGCCGCTGGCATCGAAGCAGCTCTACCAGCTCAAGCTCGCCAATATGATGAGCGAGATCGCGCTGGGCCTGCAAAGCAGCTTGCGGGTCGGCCGCCTGATGGACGAAGGCACCTTCGCGCCGGAGATGATCAGCATCGTCAAGCGCAACAATGTCGGCAAGGCGCTCGAGATCGCCCGCCACGCCCGTGACATGCACGGCGGCAACGGCATCAGCGAGGAGTATCAGGTCATCCGCCACATGGTGAACCTCGAGACGGTCAACACCTACGAAGGCACGCACGACGTCCATGCGCTAATCTTGGGCCGGGCAGTAACGGGGATTGCGGCATTCTGACCGATCGATGGCGAGCCGGGTGTCCTACAGGGCGTCATTGTGGCATGACGGCGGCATGATGATTTTGTGCTTCTTCGTGCGGCCGAACGATGGCATTTCAGTGCCCCGCATTTTTGCTCCAGGACAGTGTGACAAGTGTGACATGGGGCGACCCGGGCAATGATCCGCCTCTTCGCCTACTTCCGCAGCTCCACCAGCTATCGCCTTAGAATCGCGCTGAATCTCAAGGGGCTAAACTACGAGGTGATCCCGGTCGACTTGCGCACCTCGGAACAGAAGGACGCGGGCTTCACCGCGCGCAATCCCTATGGCAGCGTGCCGATGCTGGAGGCGGGCGGCCGCGACCGGGCGCAGTCGATGGCACTGCTCGAATGGCTCGACGAGGCCTATCCCGAGCCAGCACTGCTGCCGCGCGATATCGAGGATCGCTACACCTGCCGCGAGCTGACCTATGCTGTCGCGACCGAGATCCATGCGGTCAACAACCTGCCGGTGCTCAAGTACCTCGCCGATCCGCTGGGCCATTCGCAGGACGAGATCGACGTGTGGTACCGCCACTGGCTGGCTCGCACGCTCGACCCGCTGGAGCGGCGACTGGCCGAGATCGGGACGGGCGACTTCCTGTTCGACAGGCCCGGCCTGTTCGAGATCGTGCTGCTGCCGCAGGTCTATAACGCCCGCAAGTTCGCCTATGGCTTCGACGACAAGCCGCATATCGCCCGGATCGAGGCCGCCTGCCTGGCGCTGCCGGCGTTCCAGCGCGCCTATCCCGACAACCAGATTGACAGCCCGGAGTACAAAGGATGAAGCTTGCCACACTGAACGATGGCACCCGCGACGGTCAGCTGGTGGTCGTCTCGAAGGACATCACCCGCTACTCCTCGGCCGCGCATATCGCTCCGACATTGCAGGCCGCACTGGACGATTGGGAGCATATCGCGCCGCAGCTGCAAGCGCTCTACACCGATGTCGAGCATCAGGTCGTGCCGTGCGAGCGCTTCCACGAGCGCGAGGCGCATGCGCCGCTCCCCCGCGCCTATCAGTGGGCCGATGGCAGCGCCTACATCAATCACGTCGAACTGGTGCGCAAGGCACGCGGGGCCGAGGTGCCGGAGAGCTTCTATCACGACCCGCTGATGTACCAGGGCGGCAGCGACGACTTCCTGCCGCCGCGCAGCCCCATTCCGCTGAAGGACACCGCCTGGGGCTGCGACATGGAGGGCGAGATCGCCTGCATCACCGACGATGTGCCGATGGGCACGACGCCGGAGCAGGCGGCTGAGCACATCAAGCTGCTGATGCTGGTCAACGATGTGTCCCTGCGCGGGCTGATCCCGGGCGAGCTGGCCAAGGGGTTCGGCTTCTTCCAGTCCAAGCCTGCCACCGCCTTCTCGCCCGTCTGCGTGACGCCGGACGAGCTGGGCGACGCCTGGCAGGGCAATGTCATCCACCTGCCGCTCAAGGTCGATTACAACGGCCAGCCCTTCGGGCGCGCCAATGCCGGGGTCGATGCCACTTTCAGCCTGGCCGATCTTGTCGCCCATGTGGCCAAGACCCGCAATCTCGGCGCGGGTTCGATCATCGGTTCGGGCACCGTCTCCAACCGCGACCCCGACGGCGGGCCGGGCAAGCCGTGCAGCGAAGGCGGACTGGGCTACAGCTGCATCGCCGAAATCCGCATGATCGAGACCATCGCCAGCGGCGAGCCCAAGACCCGCTTCATGGCCCCCGGCGACTCTGTCCGTATCTGGATGGATGACGATCACGGCCACTCGATCTTCGGTGCGATCGAGCAGCAAGTGGTGCAAGCCTGACGGCCCAAAGCAAAGGGGCGGAGGTTCGCACCCCCGCCCCTGCTGACCTCAACGACCCTTGAGGACTTATGCCATAGCGTTCTTTTTGACGGTTATCACCTGCGGATATGTAAATTCCTTCAGACCGTCGATTCCGTACTCGGCCCCGAAGCCCGACTGCTTGTGCCCGCCAAACGGCGCGAAGGGCGAGAGGTGGAGATACTCGTTGACCCAGACCGTGCCGGTTTCGAGCTGCTCGGCGATCTCGACGCCCTTGTCCGGGTTGCCGGTCCAGACCGCGCCGGCGAGGCCGTATTCGGAATTGTTGGCGCGGGCGATGACCTCTTCCTCGGTCGAGAACTTCATCAGCGGCATGACCGGACCGAACTGCTCCTCGGCCACGATCCGCGCGTCTTCCGGCGGATTGTCGAGAATGGTGATCGGCACGTAATAGCCCGAGCCCGAGGGATCGACTTCACCGCCGACCAGGAACTTGTAGCCGTTGTCCTTGGCATCCTGGATCAACTCCAGCACGCGGTCGTACTGCTTCTTGTTCTGGATCGGCCCTACGCCGGTGCCCTGTTCGGAACCGTCGCCGACCTTCACGGTCTTGGCATATTCGGCAATCGCTGCGCTCAGCTCGTCATAGATATCCTCGTGGATATAGATGCGCTTCGCCGCGACGCAGATCTGCCCGGCATTGGTGAAGCTGGACCAGAACAGCTGTTCGGCGACCTTCTGCACATCGGCATCGGGCAGCACGATCGAGGCGTCGTTGCCGCCGAGTTCGAGGGTGATGCGCTTCAGGTCGGCACTGGCGCCTTCCATGATCTTCTTGCCCGTAGCGGTCGAGCCGGTGAAGGTGATCTTGTCGATATCGGGGTGCTGGGTGATCAGCGGGCCGAGACTGTCCTCGCCGGTGATGATGTTGACAGTGCCGGCAGGCACAACGCCCTTGATCAGTTCGGCGATCCGCAGCGTCGTCAGCGGGGTGAAGGGGGACGGCTTGAGCACGATGGTGCAGCCCGAGATCAGCGCCGGGACGATCTTCTGGATCGCCATCATGACCGGGAAGTTCCACGGCACGATCCCGCCGACCACGCCCACCGGCACGCGGCGGGTGCGGCTGAGGCGCTCGTCATCGTCCTGGTTGATGACCTCTTCCAGACGGAGAGTGGACTGCGCCGCGGCGAGCCCGGCCGCGCCGTAGATCTCGCCCTGGGCCTGCGCATGCGGCTTGCCCTGTTCGGCGGTGAGCAGGCGAAACAGCTCGTCGGCATTGTCCTTGATCGCGGCGGCGATGCCCTGGGCGACCTTCTGGCGCTCTTCCGGGCTGGTCTTGGACCAGGTCTTGAAGGCGCGGCGGGCGGCTGCAACGGCGCGATCGAGCTCGTCCTTGCCGCAAGCCGGGACGCGGCCGATCACTTCCTCGTTGGCGGGATTGACGACGTCCATCCACTGCCCGTTGGTGATCAATTCGCCATCGATCAGATTGGTATAGTCTTTTGCCATGGGTCTCTCCTCTCGTTTGAGTCGCGGGATAGCAGGGCGCGGCGGGGTTTGTCGCCCCCAAGTTTTCGATTGCTACTGAATCTCCGGCAGACCGAGATCCTCAGGTGCATTGACGTTGCGCAAGGGCGGGCTGACCGCCACCAGCCGCGCCCCGACATGCTCGCCGAAGCCGTAGAGCGAGCGTCCGCCCGATTGCAGGAACGCGTTGCACTGCGGGGCCAGCGCGACCGGCCAGAGCCCGACGACGGGCTGCTCGGAAGCATGGGCTGCGCCGTCTCCGGCCAATTGCTGCGCCAGGTCCGCAGGGAGGTTGGGGACATCGCAACCGCTGCTGAGCACCGCGTCGTAACCGGCCGTAAGGGCGTGGTGCAGCGCCGCGTTCAGGCCGCCGAGCGGACCAAGTCCCTGCTCCGGCATGTCGTCAAGACAAGCAAAGTCTGCTTCCTCGCGACCGCAGACGACGACTGCTTCGCATTGCTCAGCCAGCGCCGTCGCCACCCGGTCGATCAACCGCTCGCCATCCACCAGCGCCAGCGCCTTGTCGCTGCCGAACCGCCGCGACTGCCCGCCGGCGAGGATCGCGCCGAGCAGCCGCACCGGCTCAGCGCGCCCCCAGCGTGCGCAGGTGGTATTCGTGGCTGCCGAACCGGGCATCGAGCGCCAGCAGCCGCTTGTGATAATGGCTGACGCTGAGTTCGTCGGTCATGCCGACCCCGCCATGGGTCTGGATCGCCGCCTCACCGACCATGCGGCCAAGCTTGCCGGTCTGACCCTTGAGTGTCGCCAGTTCGCGCGGTCCGACCTGCCCTGCCTCCGCCAGCGCCGTGGTGTAGAGCAGCGTCGCGCGCGCCTTGGTGCAGGCGATCTTCATGTCGGCGAGGCGATGCGCCACGACCTGGAACGCGGCAATAGGCGTGCCGAACTGCTTGCGGGTCATGGCATAGTCGGCGGTGATCGCCAGCAGCGCCTCCATCGCCCCGACCGCTTCGGCGCATTGGACGATGATCGCGTGGGTCATGATGCGGTCGATCATGGCGCGGTCTTCGGTCAGCAGGGTGGCAGCGGCGTTCTCGAAGGCGAGGTGCGCCGCACTGTACCCGTCAATGGTGGTGAAGTCCTGCGCCTCGACGCCATCCGATTGCACGAAAAACAGACCAACCGGCCCACCTTCGCCCTTGCGTGCGGCAACAACCAGAACGTCAGCCTGCTTGCCTGCCAGCACCAACCGCTTCTCGCCCGTTATGGCGAAACCATCGCCTTGTGCTGTCGCGACCATGGTGACGTGATCCAGCGAAGGCGTGCCCTTGCCCTCCTCGAACGCAAAAGCCGCAACAGCCTCGCCCGCCATGATCCTGTCGAGCCATTCGTTACCGGAGTTGCCCACCGCCAGCGCCGCGCCTGCCAGCATCACGCTGCCGAGATAAGGTTCGACCACCAGATGCTTGCCGAACAGTTCGGCCACCGCCACGCAGTCGCTGATCGAACCGCCAAGCCCGCCTGCGTCCTCGGAAATGGGCAATGCCAGCAGGCCGAATTCGGCATACTGCGCCCAGGCCTCGGCCGACCATGGCGCTTCACCGCGCACGATTTTCTGCCGGGCGTCGAAGTGGTATTCCTTCTCCAGATAGCGGGCGACACCATCGCGGAGCATCTGCTGTTCGTCGGTAAAGCCGAAATCCATCGCCTCAGCCCCCAACCACGGTGCGCGAGATCAGGTCGCGCTGGACCTCGTTTGCGCCCGCGTAGATCGTCGTCGCGCGGCTGTTGAGGTAAAGCGGCATGGAGATCAGGTCGATTTCGCTTCCTAGCGGCGCGATATTCGAGCCGACCCGCAGCGCTTCAAGCTGCCGCGCCATCCCGTCGAGCCCTGAGACTCTTGTCATCAGCACCGAAGCACGCTGGACCAGCTCCGAATTCATCGTCTTGTTCATCGACGGGAACGCCGGGTCGCGGGCGATCTCATGGCCGCTGATCGCCAGCTTCTCGAAATGCGCCATCGAGGCAACGTCCGCCTCAAGCTCGCCCAAGTCGCGCTGGAACACCGGGTCCTCGGCCATAGTCCCGCCGAACGGCGATGGCGTTTCCGCTGCCGCCTGCCGCGCCCGTTCGAGATAGCGCATCAGCGTCGGGCTCGCCGCCGAACCGCCGCCGCGCTCGTGCTTGAGCAGGTGCTTGGCGACGCTCCAGCCGTCGTTCTCCTCGCCGACCCGGCCCGATTGCGGCACGCGGCAGTCGGTGAAGAACACCTCGCACTGCTCCGGGAAACCGTCGAGGCCGATAATCGGGCGAATTTCCATGCCCGGATAGTCGGACCGGTCGAGCAGCAGGAAAGTGATGCCTTGCTGCTTCTTGCCCTCGTTGCTGGTGCGCACCAGCATGAACATGCGATTGGCGTGGTGGGCATAAGTGGTCCAGATCTTGGAGCCGTTGATGATGTAGTCGTCCCCGTCGCGCTCGGCCCGGCAGCTGAGCGACGCGAGGTCCGACCCGGCATTGGGTTCGGAGTAACCCTGCGCCCAGAAATCCTCGCCCTTGAGGATACCGGGCAGGTAGCGATCACGCTGTTCCTGCGTGCCGAGATCGATCAGCAACGGCCCGACCATGCCGAGGCCCTGCGGCAGCAGCGGCGGCAGGTCGGCCTTGCGATATTCCTCGGCGAAGATGAAACGCTGCTCCACGCTCCAGCCGGTACCGCCATATTCGACCGGCCAGTGCGGCGCGGCCCAGCCCTTGCGATAGAGAATCCGGTGCCATTCCATGCACTGGTCGAACGGCGCGAAGACACTGGTAGTCTTGCGCCCGGCCTCGCGGATGGCGGGCGTCGGCGCGGTGGCGAAGAATTCCGCCACTTCGGCGCGGAAGGCCTCCAGCTCGGGCGCGAAATCGATGTTCATGGCTGCCCTCTCCGACAGGTTTTATTCGGCAACTGTGTCACCCGGCAGCGCGGACAGCAAGGCCAGAAGTGCGAAGCTGGCGAGCCAGTGTTCGCCCATATAGTCACCCGCCACATGCGGCATGGCGGCGTCGAGATGCTCGGTGGCGCGCGCTTCGATCAGCGGCAGGGCCGGATGTTCGCCCAGCGCATGGGCAGCGCCGCGCAGGCACCAGGCGCGGCTGAGGTTGAGCCCGTCGAGATGGGCAATCTTGCCGTCGCTGCGATCGGACACGGTGACCGGGCGGCACTCACGCTCGACCCAGCTATTGGCGAGCACCAGCGCTTCGAACCACGGCGCGAATTGCAGCTGCGGCATGACCCGGCCCATCAGCATCGCCACGCTGAGGACGGGCGAGAGGAACTCATCACCGCCCGGCTCCCACCCGCGATAGTCGCTGCGGCCCGCAAAGGCGGTGAGCGCCCAATGGTCGATGGTGGCGAGCAGCCGGGCATCATGCGCTTCGGCCCACGCCCGCGCCAATGTCAGCGCGAAGGCGGTGTTGAAGTGCGTGCCGACGGTGATCGGATAGGTCAGCACGCGCAGATAATCGCCGAGCCGTGCGGCGAAGGCTTGCGCCAGCGGAGCCAGCCGCTCGCCCCATTGCCGGTCGCCGTGCCGTTCTGCTTCGAGTTGGAGATAGAGCAGCCAGCCCCAGCCATAGGGCCGCTCGAACCCGCGCGAGGTCGGCCGGTCGAGATAGGCCAGTTCGACTGCCAGCTTCTCTTCCGTGAAGGTCGCCTCTGCCAGCTGCTCGATCTGTGCCGCTTCGGGCATATCCGGAAAGAGCCGCCGTAGCGTCAGCAGGGTCCACCAGCCGTGGACGCAGCTGTGCCAGTCGAAGCTGCCGAAGAATACCGGATGTGCTGCGCGCGGGGCGCGGACATCCTGCTCGCTCTCGAAGACGTGGTCATCCTTGTACGGGTACGGCCGCGCGACATGCCCCAGCGCGATCCGGGCGAAGTTGCCTGCGATCTCTTCCGTCAATTCCACAGCAGGAACGCCCCGACATAGATGATCGCGACGTTGCAGACCCACAACGGCACTGCGGTACCGATCTGCTGGCGGATCACCCCGTTCTGATCCTTGAGCTCCAGCAAGGCGGCGGGGACGATGTTGAAGTTCGCCGCCATCGGGGTCATCAGCGTGCCGCAGAAACCCGCCAGCATGCCCACTGCCCCGATCACCGCCGGGTTGCCGCCATAGCCCTCGACCAGCAGCGGGATGCCGATCGCGGCCGCCATCACCGGGAACGCGGCAAAGGCGTTGCCCATGATGATGGTGAAGAGCGCCATGCCCAGCGCATAAACCACCACCGCCACCAGCACATTGCCTTGCGGGATGATGTTCCCTGCCAGCGCGCCGATCACGTCACCGACGCCGGCCAATGCAAAGACCGCGCCGAGCGCCGCCAGCATCTGCGGCAGGATCGCGGCCCAGCCGATGGAATCGAGCAGCCGCCGTCCTTCCTGCATCGGCGCGAGCGCGGGCGGCCTGAGCCATGCACAGGCATAGGCCAGGGCCAGCAGCACGCCGACGGCGAAGAGCAGCAGCGTTTCACGCCGCTCCTCGAACAGACCCGTTTCCTTGAGCGGAGTGTAGTTATAGAGCAGCGTGCCCGCGACCGCCGTGATTGGCACGATCAGCGCGGGCAGGAACAGCCTGTTACCGAGCAACGCCGAGAAGTTGAAGCGCTCCTCCGCCGTCGTCGTCTGCGGATCGCTCCGCCTCAGCCCACCGAACCCGGCAATGCCGACCAAGGCAAGCACCAGCACCCCATTGGCGAAATCACCGATATGGCTGCCGAGGAAAAAACTCGCCGCCAGCACGCCCCAGAAGGCGGCGTTGCCCCAGCGTTTGTCCCGCAGGCTCAGCAGTGACCAAGCAGCGAAGAACATCCCGGCGAGGATATAGAGCCATTCGTAGGTGATCATCATTCCTCTCCCTTGGGAGAGGGGGACCGCTCGCGCAGCGAGGGGTGGAGAGGCCTTGCGAGATCTGCCGCCCCTCCACCATGCTTTGCATGGTCCCCCTCCCCGGTCAGGGGAGGAATTCTCCCCAATCGGCGGTCCATCGCGGTGATGCGCCAGCCGTGGATCAGGAAGGCACAGATCGCGGTCGGGATAGCCCAGACCGACAGCTGCAGCGGGGTGAGCGGATAGCCCGCGCTTTCGAACACGCCCTGGATCAGCAGGATCGAGGCTATGGCGAAGAAGATATCCTCGCCGAAGAACAGCCCGACATTGTCGGTCGCCGCGGCCATGGCGAGCACTTTCTGGCGCTCGTCCTCGGGCAGCGTGCCGTGGGTCTTTTCCGCCGCGGCTTCGGCCATTGGCGCGACCAGCGGGCGGACCGCCTGCGGGTGACCGCCGATATCCTTCATGCCGATGGCAGCCGTAATCTGGCGAAAGGCCAGATAGGCCACCAGCAGCCGCCCCATGGTCGCCCCGCGCATGGTCTCGATCACCGCCCGTGCACGTTGCTGCAAGCCGTATCGCTCCAGCAGCCCGATCACCGGCAGGATGATCCAGGTGACGGAGATGTAGCGGTTGTCGTTGAACGCCTTGCCCAGCGCTTCGACCACCGCGACGATATCGAGACCGGCGAGCAGGCCGGTCGCCACAGCGGCGCTGACCACCACCAGCAGCGGATTGAACCGCAAGGCAAAGCCGACCACGACAATGGCGATCCCCGCCAGCGGCCAGTAGTTCATGCTTTCCTCCCCGAACCGGGGAGGGGGACCGCGAGCCGCAGGCTCGGGGTGGAGGGGCGAGCCGCCATCCACCCGGCACTATGCGTGCATTCACGCATTATCCGCCCCTCCACCGTTCTTCGAATGGTCCCCCTCCCCATTCTGGGGAGGAATTCCAAATCCGCCGCCACCCGGCGTCAGGACCACGAACGCGTCGCCCGGCTGCATCTGCGCCGAGGCGGTGGCACTCAATTCCTCGATAGTGCCATCGACCCGCTCGACCCAGTTGCGGCCCGGCAGCGCGTCGCCGCCGCCTGCCAGCCCGCTCGGCGCGATGGCGCGGCGGTTGGCGAGAATGTTGGCGCGCATCGGTTCAAGGAAGGTGATCCGCCGCTCGACCCCGTCGCCGCCGCAATGCCTGCCCTCGCCGCCCGACCCGCGCCTTATGGCGAACTTGTCGAGCCGAACCGGCAGGCGAGTCTCCAATATCTCGGGATCGGTCAGGCGGCTGTTGGTCATATGCGTCTGCACCGCGCTGGTCCCGTCATGGTCCGGCCCCGCGCCAGAGCCGCCGCAAATCGTCTCGTAATACTGGTGCGCCGCATTTCCGAAGGTAAAGTTGTTCATCGTCCCCTGGCTCGGCGCGAGCTTGCCGGTGGCGGCGAACAGCGCATCGGTGATGACCTGGCTGGTCTCGACATTGCCCGCCACGACCGCCGCAGGCGGCGCCGGATTAAGCATCGAGCCCTCAGGCACCACCAGTTCGACCGGGCGCAGGCAGCCGTCGTTCATCGGGATCGCATCGTCGATCAGCGTACGCAGCACGTAGAGCGAGGCCGCGCGGGCGATGGAGCGCGGGGCGTTGAAATTGTTGGGTTGCTGCGCGCTGGTGCCGGTGAAGTCGAACACGGCGGAGCGGCTCCCGCGGTCGATGCGGATGCCGACCGTCACCTGCGCGCCATTGTCCATCGCGCAGGTGAACTCCCCGTCCTCGAGCCGGTCAAGCAGTCGGCGTACGCTCTCCTCGGCATTGGCAAGGACGTGGCGCATGTAGGCGGCGATAACGTCCCCGCCATTGTCGCGCGCGGCCCCGGTCAGGAGTTCCGCACCGCGCGTGCAGGCCGCGACTTGCGCCCGCAGGTCGGACAGGTTGCGGTCGGGCTTGCGCGTGGGCCATGGGCCTGACGCCAGTGCGGAGCGGATTTCAGCCTCGCGGAAAGTGCCTTCATCGACCATCAGCAGATTGTCGAGCAGCACGCCCTCCTCCTCGATGGTCGCGCTTTCGGGCGGCATCGAGCCTGGAGCGATCCCGCCGATATCGGCATGGTGCCCGCGGGCCGCGACGAAGGCGTCGGGCGCTTCGCGTACGTCAGAATAGAACACCGGCACGATCACGGTAATATCGGGCAAATGCGTCCCGCCGCGATAGGGATCATTGAGGACATAAGCATCGCCGCGCCGGATCCCGCGCCCGTCCGCTCCATCGCCTCGTGCCTCCAGGATACGCCGGATACTGTCGGCCATGCTGCCGAGGTGCACCGGGATATGCGGCGCATTGGCGATCAGCGCGCCCCCGGCATCGAACAGCGCGCAGGAGAAATCGAGCCGCTCCTTGATGTTCACCGACGTGGCTGTCGATTGCAGCACCACGCCCATCTCTTCGGCAATCGCCATGAACAGATTGTTGAAGATCTCAAGCCGGACGGGATCGACCGCCGTGCCATCGGCATGGGCACGCTCGAGCGGCGTGGTGCGAATGAGAACCAGGCTGTTGTCCCTTGCACGTGACGCCGACCAGCCCGGTTCGATGACGGTGGTGGAACCGGGATCGACTACCAGAGCGGGTCCAGGGACCGGCTCGCCGATCTGGCCGCGCTGGAACACCGGCCACTCGCCCGAAGCCGCGACACTCCCTTCGTCCAGCACCAGCGCATCGGCATCGAACGCGCCCGGCAAGCCGCTTGCCTCGACACTCAGGGCCTCGACGATGATCTGCCCCTCGGCATCGGAATAGCCGAAGCGGCGGCGGTGCTCGGCGCGGAACTGCTCCGCAAGCGCGGTATCGTCATCGAGGTCGAGCGTCAGCGTGCTGTCACTGCCGGCAAGCCGCAACCGGGCGCGGCGGGCGAGATCGACCTGCGCGGCGTCAAGCCCGTGTTCCGCCATGGCGGCATGGACCTGCGCCTCCAGCGCTTCGAGCACTGCAGAGTAGTCCGCTCCCAAAGGCTGCACCACGCTCTGTTCGCGGATCGCCTTCACCGGGGCGATGCCGATGCCATAGGCACTGAGCATGCCCGCCAGCGGGTGCACCAGCACGGTCGACATCCCCAGCGCATCGGCGACGCGGCAAGCGTGCTGCCCCCCAGCCCCGCCAAAGCAGGCCAGTGCATATCGCGTCACGTCATGCCCGCGCGCGACGCTGATCTTGCGGATGGCGTTGGCCATGTTGTCGACCGCGATGGCGAGGAAGCCTTCGGCAATCTGTTCCAGAGTCATGGTGTTGGGCAGCGAGTCTGCGACCGCTTCGAGCCTTGCCCGCGATGCCGCCGGATCGAGCCGCTCGTCACCGCCGGGCCCGAACACCGCCGGGAACAGCGCCGGGTCGATCCGCCCCAGGAACAGATTGCAGTCCGTCACCGTCAGCGGCCCACCCTTGCGATAGCAGGCCGGCCCCGGATCGGCCCCGGCGCTCTCCGGCCCGACGCGGAAGCGGGTGCCGTCGAAGCGGCAGATCGAACCGCCGCCCGCCGCCACGGTGTGGATTTGCATCATCGGCGCGGCGACGCGGACTCCTGCGACAATGCTGTCACCGGTCAGCTCGTATTCGCCGGCATAATGTGCGACATCGGTGCTGGTCCCGCCCATGTCGAAGCCGATCAGCTTGTTGAAACCGAGCGGCGCACTCGCCGCCACCATGCCGACCACCCCGCCCGCCGGACCCGACAGGATCGCATCCTTGCCACGGAACGATCCGGCATGGGCCAGCCCACCGTTGGACTGCATGAAGAACAGCCGCTCATGCGGCGGCAGGTTCGCTTGCAGTCCGGCAACATAGCGACCCAGCACCGGCGAAAGATAGCCGTCGACTACCGTGGTATCACCGCGCGGGATCAGACGTATCAGCGGCGCGACTTCATGGCTGACGCTGACCTGCGCGAAGCCCAACTCACGCGCTATGGCCCCCAATTTCGCCTCATGCGCGGAATGGTGCCAGCCATGAATCAGAACGATGGCAACGGCATCGAAGCCATCGCTCTTCAGCGCCGCGAATTGCGCCCGCGCCGCATCTTCGTCGAGCGGCAACAGCACTTCGCCATCGACCGCCACGCGCTCGGCGATTTCGACCACTTTTTCGGGCAGTTGCTCGGGCAGGATGATATGCCGGGCGAAGATTTCGGGCCGCGCCTGAGTCCCGATCCGCAGCGCATCGCCGAAGCCCTGCGTGATCGCCAGCGCCAGCCGCTCGCCCTTGCGTTCGAGCAGGGCATTGGTGGCGACCGTGGTCCCGATGCGCAGCTCCGCAATCGGCCCTGCGCCATGGGCCGCCATCAAGCGGCGGACGGCTTCGCTGGCGGCGTCATCGTACCGGCCGGGGTTCTCCGACAGCAGCTTGTCCGTTACCAGCCGCCCGCGCGGGGTTACCGCTACGACGTCGGTAAAGGTCCCCCCGCGATCAATCGCGAAACGCCAAGGCCCCAAGCTCTCCATGCGAGGTGCCTAGAGCCTGTCCGCTCACGGTGCCAGCCACAACCGCAGGATATATCCGACAGCTCCCAGCACGACGACGCTCATGGCCCAGATCGCCGCCATCCACGCGAGGCGTTTCCAGAGCGGCGTTTGTGGTTCGATTTGCTCCATCAATGATAACCCTCCACCCCGACCTTGCCGCGGAACACCCAATAGCTCCACGCGGTGTAGCCGAGGATCAGCGGCAGGGTCAGCCCGACGCCGATCAGCATGAACACCTGACTGCGATAGGGCGCGGCAGCGTCCCAGATGGTCACGCTGTCGGGCACGACATGCGGCCACATGCTGACCCCCAGCCCGGCCATGCCGAGCAGGAATAGCGCGAGGCTCATCAGGAACGGGATGGCGTCCTGCCCCTTTGCCAGCCCGCGGAACAGGAAATAGCTGGCGATGGCGGTCAGCAGCGGCACCTGGCTGGCGAACAATATGCTGGGCATTGTGAACCACCGGGCGAAATATTCGGCCTCGAGGAACGGCGTGTAAAGGCTTACCGCTCCCAGCAGCGCCAACGTGGCGATGGCGGCGCGTACGGCGAGCTTGCGGGCATGCGCCTGTCCCTCGCCCTCGAGCTTCCACACCAGCCAGGTGCTGCCGAGCAGCGCATATCCTGCCACCGTGCCAAGTCCGGTCAGCAGCGTATAGGGCGTCAGCCAGTCCCACCAGCTGCCGGCATAGGCGCGGCCCACGACCTCGATCCCCTGCAGCAGCGCGCCAAGCGTCATTCCCTGCGCCATGGCGGCGATGAAGGATCCGGCGGTAAAGGCGAAATCCCAGATCGCCCGATGGCCCGGATCACGCCAACGGAACTCGAACGCCACCCCGCGGAATACCAGCCCCAGCAACATGGCAGTGATCAGCGGATAGGTCGCGGGCAGGATGATGGCATAGGCCAGCGGAAACGCTGCAAACAAGCCGCCGCCGCCGAGCACCAGCCAGGTCTCGTTGCCGTCCCACACCGGGGCGATCGAGTTCATCGCCTTGTCCCGCTCCGGCCCGACCTCGAAGGTCGGGAACAGGATGCCGATGCCGAGGTCGAACCCGTCCATCACCACATAGGCGAACACGGCAAAGGCGATGATGAAGGCCCAGACGACGGTGAGATCAATTGCCATCGGTCGCCTCCTTCTTGCCAGAGGGCAGGACATCGGGATCATGGCCGGGATTCTGGGTTGGCCCCGGGGTGATGCCCGCCGTGCGGACAGGTCCCTTCTCGGTCCGCTTGACCCCCAGCTCGCCAAAGTGCGGCGGCTTCTTCATCAGACGCAGGATATACCAAGTGCCGACACCGAAGACCGCAAAGTAAACCACCACGAAAGCCATCAGGGACGCGCCCACTGCCGGTGCATCGAGCGGGCTCGCCGCATCGGCGGTGCGCAGCAGGCCGTAGATGACGTAAGGTTGGCGGCCGACTTCGGTGGTGATCCAGCCTGCGAGCACCGCCACGAAACCTGACGGCCCCATCGCAATCGCGGCGCGGTGCAGCCAGCGCCAGTCATAGAGCTTGCCGCGCCAGCGGGCGATGAGGCTCCACAGGCCGATGCCCAGCATCGCAAAGCCGATGCCGACCATGATGCGGAAGGCCCAGAACACGATCCCGACGGGCGGTTCCTCGTCATCCGGAATGGTATCGAGCCCGGCCAGTGGCGCGTCGGGATCATGCTTGAGGATCAGCGACGAAGCCTTTGGAATCTCGATGGCGTATCTGACGGTCTTGGCCTCGCTGTCGGGAATCCCCAACAGGATCAGCGGCGCACCGTCGGGGTGGCTCTGGAAATGCCCTTCCATCGCCATGACCTTGGCCGGTTGATGCTCGAGCGTATTGAGACCGTGCATATCGCCAAGGAAGATCTGCAACGGGGCGACCAGCGCGGCCATCAACATCGCCATGGAGAACATCTTGCGGGCATGCGGGTTGGCGCAGTCCTTCAGCAGATGCCAGGCCCCGACCGCGCCGACCACGAAGGCGGTGGTCAGGTAAGCAGCGGTAACCGTGTGCAGCAGTCGGTAAGGGAAGCTGGGATTGAAAACGATGTCCCACCAGCTCTCTCCGGGCAGGAACTGGCCGTTGGCGCCCATCTCGAACCCGGTCGGGGTCTGCATCCAGCTGTTGACCGAAAGGATCCAGAAGGCGCTGACGAAGGTCCCGACCGCCACCATCAGGGTCGCCATGTAGTGCAGTTTGGGCCCGACCTTGTTCATCCCGAACAGCATCACGCCGAGAAAGCCCGCCTCGAGGAAGAAGGCGGTCAGGACCTCGTAGGCCATCAACGGCCCGATCACCGGCCCGGCCTTGTCCGAGAACACCGACCAATTGGTACCGAACTGGTAGGACATCACGATCCCGCTCACCACGCCCATGGCAAAGGCGATGGCGAAGATCTTGAGCCAGTATTTGAACAGGTCGAGATAGAGCTGCTTGCCGGTCTTGAGCCACAGTCCCTCGAGCACCGCCAGAAAGCTGGCCAGCCCGATCGAGAAAGCCGGGAAGATGAAGTGGAAGCTTACCGTGAAGGCAAACTGGATCCGGGCGAGCACCAGCGCGTCGGCTTGATCGAACATGGCTGGACCCTAGGGCATCGCCCCCGTCATGGCCATTGCAACAAATGCCAGAGGTGTGTCGCGCCGTGCGCCGGTCAGCGGCGGTCCTTTAGGATAAGCACCACTGCCACGGCCACGATTAGGATAACCCCGCCTCCGACCCAGGGGATGAACGGTGCTACATCCTCGGACGAGACGCGATCCCCACCCCCGACGCGAACGACAAGACCGAACACGAAGATCACCACCGCCACAGCGATGGCATAGCGTGGGAACGGAGGCAGTTGCCGCAGGTCGATGCGGTGTCGCCCGTCCTTGTCGCGGGTGTGGATGGGTTTGCGGGGGGTCATTTTTCGGGCAGTTTCAGGTCGTATGCAGGGGGTGATTGTTCGGCGGTCGTAGCGAGGCGCTTGCCCGCCTTGAGCATTTCCATGGCTTCCGGTCCCACCCACCACTGCTTCACTTTCTTGAAGCCTGACTTCTTCAACGCTGCGGCGAAGGATTTCAGCAGCTCCTTGACGACTGGGTTGTCATGCATGCTGTCCATCAGGCCGGGCAGGAGTGTGCCGGTCGTCCAAAGGCCGCCAAGACTCAGGATAACGGCCTCTTCATTGTCGGCGCTGACCAGGTTCCAGCGCTTTTGACCGTCCGGGGCGGCGTCGCTGCGGATGTTGTTCTTCGTATCACGGCGAGAAACAAGATAGGCCTTGGAGCGGCTGGCGGTCTCGTGGGTGGCAAGACCCGGCTCGGGGATTTCATCCGACTCAAGATAGATCGCGCGATTGGGGGTGGTTGTAACGCCCATCTCGACAAATTTTACATCGAGCTTGCTCTCGAACTCCGCCAGCGCCGGGGAGATATCTGCCGGGGTGGCAAAGAAATGCACCTTCATCATTCATCTCCTTTCGGCTCGATCCTGATGGCATCCTGTGGATAGCGGCCACCCTTGGGCACGATAATCAGCACATCGTTGGGGAAGGCTTCCCGTATCCGGTCTGCTGCCGCACTCTCGCGATCAGTCGGTGTCTTGCCATCAGTCGTATCGACCGTCTGAACCCTAACTGTTCTGCCGGTGGAGTCGATAGCCGTGATATCAACGAACGTTGCGGAGCCATCGCCGATACCGGGAATGAACTCTTCGGGTCCGAGACCGCCACCGCAGCGTTCGGGGAAGGTGCAGTTTTCACCGGCCAAGGCCTGCGAGATATCATAGTTTTGCCGACGCGTTTCGGCGTTGCCCCAGCGCCCTCCGGTTTCCCTCAGATAGCGCTCGGTAAAGGGCGTCATGTTCTCCGGATCGACATCGATTCGGCGCGGTGTCGTGCCCTCGACCCCGACAATCGTGCCGCCGCGCACATTGACGGGCGGCAATGTCTCGGTTGCCCCACGTGGCCGGTCGACCCGCGCGATCGGTCCGGTGTCGCCTCCACCCTTGCGCACCACGGTGTAGCCCAACGCCTCAAGTTCAGCGATCAAGGCATCCTGATTCCCGGTGTCCTTGGCTTCGTCGATCCTCCGTGCGATGGCATCGGCGGTCTCCCGAACCTGATCTTCCGGCGACTTGGGTGTCGAAGCCTCCACTTCGCCCTCCGGCTTCGGCGTTGCCGGTTCCACCTCGCCTTCAGGCTTCGGAACAACACTTTCCTCGGCCCCGTCGCGTGGCGGGTTGACGTCGGTTTCGCCATCTGTGCCGTTCTTGGGCGGGGCGGTTTCCTCACCAGAGTCGCCGCGCGGCGGGTTGGCTTCCGGGCCATCCTCGCCGCCGGTCTTGGGCGTCGTGCCGTCGCCGCCGGCGAGCACCGCGTCGACCTCTGCTTCGAGTTTGGGGTCGCCTGCCAGCCCCTCAGGTGGGATGGTACCGTCACCATCCGTCGGGCCGCAGGTGTTGTTCGAGATCCGGCAGGCCGAGCCCATTTCTTCGGAGCGGATGTAGGCCATGTCGTTGTCGAGACGGGTGATGTCGTCGAAGCCCGCATCGCGCAGCGCCGGGTCGGTCACATCTTCGCGCGGGGCGCTGTTGGCCTGATCGGCCTCGGCGCGGCGTTCGGCGGGGGACATATCCTCCATCGGCTTGCTGCCCGCGCTCTCGCGCAGCGACGCGGGGTCTTCACCGTCGGGACGCGGAGCGGCGGGGTCGGAGCCTTCCTGCGGCCGCGCTCCCTCCGTTTCGCCATCGGGTCTGGGGGTAGCAGGTCCCTCGCCATCGGGCCGAGGTGCAGGGCCGCTCTCGCCATCGGGGCGTGGAGTTGCCGGATCACTACCAACCGGCGCGCGGCCACCTTCGGCGTCGGCCGTCGGCACGCGCTCGGGCGTATCGGGCCGCGCGACCGCACCGCCGCCATCGACCGTTGGCGAAGGGGTCGGCGCGGCGGTCGGCTCACCCGGATCGGTCCTTGCACTGGCGTCGCTGTCGCCGGTCGCGTCGGAGCGCGGCTGCGGAGGTTCAGGCGGTGTCGTGTCCAGCGGTCGGCTGGGCTCGGGCGGCGGACCCTCGACCGGCGCGGGCGGGCGGACTTCAGCGGCGGGAGCATCGGTATTGGGAGTCGGCGCGTCGGGCGTCGGCGTGTCAGGCGGCGGCGCGCCGCCATCGTCCCTGACCACAGGCGCTTCGGGTGCCGCCGCATCCGTACGCGGGGCCGCGTCGGGAGCGGGGGATGCGGGAGCGGCGTCGGCATCGGCAGGCCGGGGCGCGCTGCCGTCCTCCGCTCGCGGTGTGCTCCCACCCCCTCCCCCTGTGGCATGGGCGTGGACGCCGTGGGCCATCCTCGCCACACCAATGACGCCTGAGATATCAGGCCCGGTGACGACCTCGATGGCCGCACCTTTGAGCCCCTCAAGCACCTCCTGCTGGGCCACGGTGCGCATGCCATTGGTGGCGATATCATCGAGCATGCCGGGTCCGCCCTTGGCCGCCAGATAGGCCGTGCCCATCTGCATCCCGATCTCGCCCACCTGGCTGAAATCGCTGCCCAATTGCTCGGTGTTGACGACCAGTTCCTCGGCTGTTTCTGCCGTCATCACATCAACGATGTTCTTGATGATCAACAGACCCTGGAACAGCAGCGCCAGCTTGCCGACGGCAATGGTCCAGCCGCCGACAGTGATGCCGGTGCTGGTACACCACGCAATGATCGGCGTCAGCGCCGGCGCGAGCGTGAACCAGCTGAGCACGATGGCCGCCGCCATGATCGCCACCGCGACCCCGAGCAGCGCCACAATCGAGCCGAGGATCACAGTAATCCCGGTGGCAATATCTGCCGCCGACTTGAGCAGATTGCCGAGCGGATCGCGCGACCACTGGTCCATATCGAACAGGTTAAGCGTGCCCGAAGCGACCCGCGACAACCCGCCCATGATCCCGTTGAGCGGCCCGCGCGGATCGATGATGTTGAGCAACGCCGTGCCGACGCTCCCTGCCGAGAAGTCAGGCCATTTGATATTGGAGGCGCTGGCGAAGGCGTCCTGCATCATGAAATCGAGCGCAAGGCCGGCCTTGTCGAGCCCGTCCATCTCGTTGAAATTGCCGTAGGTACCGTCCTGGATCGCACGGATGCGGTTGCGCCGGGCCTCTTCCGCACGGGCAGCGGCAGCGGCCTGTTCGGCGCGCTGCGCCTCGGTCAGCGGCGGGCCCATGGAGAAGGTCGGCAGTTCGACCTTGCGGCGCCCTTCGTACCCGCGCGGGGCGAAGGCCGGGGCAGCGGCTGCCGGAGCAGCGGCGGGAGCAGGCGCTGCCGGATCTTCGGTGCGCTGGATGGCTCCCTGCGCCTGGCCTTGGTTCTGTTCGGCAAGGGTTTCCGATCCTGGCACCCGGCCCATGTCGGAGACATACTGGTCCTGCACCTGGAGCAGCCGCGCGGCCATGGTGTCGACTCGCTGGTCGGCGGCGGCAGCAGCATCGTCGAGCCGCTGTGCTTCGGCCTCGGCGGCATCGGGTGTGCCGGTGAGCGGAGCAAGTTCGCCGCGCGCCTGCTCGGCCTGCCCGTCCATCTCCACCAGCTTGGCATCAGTTTGCTCCGCCGACGAGCGCGCCTCGTCGATGGTCGCGCGGGCCTCGGCGTTCTTTTCGGACGCCTGCGCTGCGTCGTCCTGCAACTGTACCGCGCGCTGCTGGGTCCCGGTGGTGGCCTGATCCATCGAGGCGGCATCGCCCGCGACAGAATTCATCTGGCCGCTGTTCTGCTGCTGCTCGGCAGCGGCATCGGGATCGGACGACTGGTTGGCCGAGGCCTGCGCCGCCGTGTCCGACGCTTCCGAGGCCATCGGGCCGCTTTCGCCCTGCGCTTCCTCGGACTGCGCCTGCACGCCCGGTGCCTCGGCAGCCACGGTCTGCGCCTTGGCTTCGGACGTCGCATGGGCATTGTCGGCTTCACTCAGCGCTTCGTGGCGGACCTCCATATGGCCGTGCGCAGTGGTCAGCCCCGTCTCCGCTTCGGCGACATGCTGGTCGACCAGCGCCAGATTGCCGCGCAGCACGATGGCATTGGCGCGCTGCTGCTTGGCCTTGCGGCGCAGGCCATAGGCCGCCTCGCGGGAGACTTGCAGCATGGCCGCAGTGGCCTGCACCATCGCTTCGGCCTGCGCCTCGGGCGGAAGCGGGTTGCCGTCGCCATCGACCGGCTGGGCAATCGGCGGCGCTTCGACGGGTTCGGGGGCTTCGGGCTCGGGCAGGCTGGCGACTTGCGCCACGGCCTCGCCCACCGGATCGGCGGCGGCGGGCGGGGGAGCAGCTTCGGCAGAGGAAGCGTCGGGGGCTTCGCTCTGGCCTTCGACCATCGGTTCGGACGGGCTGTCGACTTCGGCCTGGACCTCGCCTGCCGCCTGGGCGATGCCGGGTGCCTCCTGCGTGGCGCGGTCGGTATCGGGCTTGGCCTGGCTTTCGAGCGGTGCTGCCTTGGCGCGCTTTTCCGCTGGATCGATCTCGGGGACAGGCTCGTCCTCGTCGCGCTCACCCTGATCCTCGCGCTCGGACTCGAGCTCGCCATCGATGCGTGCTTGCGGGGCGGCACCGTCCTCCGGATGGCGATAGTCGGCCGGCGCCCGCTGGACCAGCGCCGGGCCGGTCCCTCCACCGCTGCCTTGCTGAACGGTATGAGTGGCTTCATGCGCCATCAGCGCCGTATCGCTGCTGCTCTGGCCCGGACCGAGCCAGATGTGGTTGCCGTGGGTGAAGGCCTTGGCACCGATGGAGCTGGCCGCTGCCGCCGCGTCGCCACCTTCGTGGACCCTGACATGACCGAGGTCCTGGCCCAGCTCAGTTTCGATGGGTGCGCGGGTGCTGTCTGGGATTGGCGAGCCCGATCCCGGCCTGGCCACCGCTTGAACGACGCTTGCGGTCGGCTTGGGCGTGGTGCTGCCGCTTTCCTTGCGCTGGACCTTGGCCGCGCACGACGGGCAAGTGCCGCCGTCCTCGCTGTCACCGCCACAGCTGGCGCATTTGCGCTGGACCGGGGGTGCAGCGCTGCCTTTCGAGACAGGCGCAGACGGCCCCCCTGATATCACCGCCGCGGCAACGCGGTCCGCCTCCTGCTCGAAGCTGTCGCCGGGCGTATTGATCTCCAGCTTGGCCTGGACCGGGGCACCCGCCTTGTCCTGAAGCTCCTCTTCCTCATCCTCGGCAGGGAAAGGGTCCTGCGGCAGTCGCTGGATCGTCGCGTCGGGTAGCGGCTCCTCTTCCTCGATCTCCGGCTTGCCGTCGAGCGGAGCGCGCTGGAGGAAGGCCGGCGCGCCGCCTCCGCCCGCGATGCCGCCCAGATAGGCGGGCATGCCGACGTTGGCGACCGGGTCAGCGTCCGGCCTTGCAGCCTTGCCCGCCTGCTCGCTGGTTTCCGCCGGCTTCTTCTTCAGGGCCGCGGCCGCACTCATGGCGGCAGGCTCCGCACATTCTCGAATGTCACCGTGACCTGCCGGTTGGCGTGGAAGCTGCCTTCCGTGTCGCGCAGGGTCGGATCGGTGCTGCCGCGAGCCCGCGAGGCATTCGCGCCCGTCTCGTCGCGGTGGATCCGGTCGGCCGGGACGCCCATCGACAACAGCTGCGTGTGGACCGAATTCATCCGTTCCAGCGCCAGTCTGCGATTGCTTGCGCCACCCCCCCCTTGCATGTCGGCCGAAGCAGTGAGCGTGATGTCGACTTCCGGGTTCTCGGTCATGTAACTGGCCGCGTCGCTCAGCTTGCCCATTTCGCTTTCGGTCGCGACGGACTCGTTGTAGCCGAAATAGACGATCACCGGATCGTGGACGTAGAAGGCGCGGAAGTTGCCCAGTGCCTCGTCGAAAGCCTCCGACCGGAAGCTCTCGTCGCCACCCGAGGTGGTGATCTCCTGCACATCGAACCATTCGTTGCTGGTTCCGGTGGTGCCATCGGTCTCGAAACCCCAGCGCACCGCACCGTAGGCCACCTGGCTGTCCCGCCCGTAGGCGACCGTCTCGAATGAGAATCGTCCAGGGAAATTGGCCCGCGGGAAGTCGCCGAGATGCGCCGAATGCTGGTCGTTGTCGGCCCTGTTCCAGCCGAACCGATGGCGCGAACTCGGGTCCTCGGCATCATTCCCTGTGAAGCCCTGCCAGTACCAGGGTTCGGTGTTGCGATCGGCCGGCAGATTGCCGTGCAGCATATCGACGAAGCTGCCTTCGGAATTCTTGACGTGCTCGCGATTGGCCTCGGCGCCGGTCCAGGTGAAATCCGGGTCGCCCGGCACGGAGGTCTGTTCCAGATCGGCGGTCTGGATGAAGCCGATGCGGTTGGCATAGGGCGCCGTGGTGTGGGGCATGAACTCGATATCGGCCAGCATGCCGTGGGAAATCGAAGCCCCGCTGCCCTGGGTTGCAGTGACGAGCGAGATATCCATCAGGCCGAGCCCGGTTTCCTCGCCCGCCGCGCCGATGCTGACATCGAACTGCGCACCCTCGGCACCGAAACGGCGTTGCTGAGCGACATGGGTCAGCTCGTGCCCGAGCAGCTCGCCGGATAGACGACAACCCGGAGCGAAGTGGATCGCGTTGCCAAAAGTCATGGCATTGGCTCCGAAAGCAGCGACCAATTCGCTGTTTTCGGTCACCCGAACGTCTCCGAAATCCATCCCAAGGCGCTTTTCCGTCGGGGCGCGCTCGCCCTCGCCCAGCGTCCGCCCCCGCTCCTCACCCGCCTGCATCGCACTCGCGGCCGCGCGGCCCATCGGGGTCGCGACCGGCGCTTCGCTAACTTGCCGGACATCGCCGCTGCGCGCTTCGTGTTCGGATGACGACGAGATGTCGGCCTCGCTCGGCTTGGGCCGGGCGAGATAGCGCGGCATGCCCCGGCCCATCCCCGACCGCGACGGCCCCTGTTCGCTCGCATTCCCGCGCTTGCCCTTGCGCCGCCCCCTGTGCCGCGTGGGCGCGTGCGGACGCGCGCTCATGCCGCTTGCCCGCGCATGATCAATTCGGGCGGGACAGTCAGCCCGAGCTTGCGATACTCGGAGCGCAAGCCTTCGAGCACTTCGCCATAGCCGATCACCCCGCCGCCCTGACCGGATTGCGAGCGGGCCAGCACGGCCGCCATCAGCACGACATTGCGGATATGTCCGCCGGTGAGATCGGCAAAGGCCGCCAGCCGCCCGAGGTCGGACGGTGTCAGGACATGCGCCGTGCCGAGATGCGCCAGCCACAGCGCATAGCGCTCCTCGACCTCGGGCTGGTTGAAATCGACGATCGCGTCGATCCGGCGGGTAAAGGCCTCGTCGAAGCGGTTCTTGGCGTTGGAGGTCAGCAGAACGATGCCGGTAAAGGTCTCGATCCGCTGCAGCAGGTAATTGGTCTGCGCGTTGGCGAAGCGGTCGTTGCTGTCGGAAATGTCGGTCCGTTTGCCGAACAGCGAGTCCGCCTCGTCGAACAGCAGGACGAGATCCTGCTCCTCGGCCTTGGCCAGCAGGGTGGCGAGGTTCTTCTCGGTTTCGCCGATGTATTTCGAGCTGACCGCCGCCAGGTCGACCCGGTAGAGCGGCAGCATAAGCTGCCCGGCCAGCCAGCTCGCCGCCAGCGTCTTGCCGGTCCCCGAAGGCCCTGCGAAGAGCGAGCGGACCCCGGTCTTGTAGCGCGCCTGCATCGCCCCGCCGAGGTTGGCGGTCAGCTTTTCGCGCGCACGGCAGCGGGCGAGCAGATGGCCGAGATCGCGCCGCAATCCCGCGGTAGTGATCATGCTGTCGTCTGAAATCACGTCATGGACCGGCTGCGCGAGCGCGCCGAGGCCGGGGCCATCGGCGCACCAGATAGCCGCGCGCAACGCCTCCCGGTCAGGCTCGGCCTTGCCGCTGATCAGAGCCTGCGAGCGGGCATGGCGGCAGATTTCGGCGATCCGCCCGGCGCTCTGCAAATGCTCACGCCCCAATTCCGCGCAAAGCTCGGCGTCGGCGAAGCCAGCCTGCCACAGCGCCGCGCGCTCCTCCGGCTCGGGCAGGGGCAGGCGCCATTCGGTGATGCTGCGCGCGGGATCGCCGACCCCGCCTTCCGGTCCGAGGCACGCCAGTATGGGGCCCGCGTACCCGGGGAGAGCGGGAAGAGTTTTATGCTCGCCAGGTGCAACTTCCAGTTCGAATACGGGCATCAGCCCGGCCGCCGCGAGAAACGGCCCGAGTCCGCCGGTCTCGGCAAGGTCCAGATCGAACAGCGCGGCTGTGCGTCCCGTTGCGGCGGCAATTCGCGCGGCGACCTCGCGCCGGTCGGCCTTCGACAGGCTGCGCAGGACCAGCAAGGTCGCAGGCTGCTCGGCAAGTCCGCGGGCGACCGGAGCGAGGGCCGCGACAAGGCTTTGCGGCCAGGCGGCATTCGCTGGCGGAGCAAATTCGATCAGGCCGGGCCAGTGGGGTTGCGCGCCGGCAAGGCAGGCGGTCATGGCATCGCCAAGCCAGATCGGCCGCTCCGGGATCGGGCCGCTCTCGCCCATCCGCAGGAGCCCGGAGCGGACGGCTTGTCCCGCCGCCAGCGCAACCATGTCACCATCGGAGACCAGCCCCGAAGTGATGCTCGCCACCAGTCCCAGCGTCGGACGCGAACCCCCGACAGGGGCCTGGAGGTAAGTGACGCAGCGGCCCGCCATCGGATCGCTCTCCACCGCCAGCACCAGGCCGAGCGCGGCGCGTTCCTGCGGCGAGAGATCGAGCGCCTCCGCCACGAGGCCGAGCGGGTTGCCTGCCTCACGCGCGTCTGCCGCCGCCAAGGCCGCGACATGGTTGCTGCCGATCCGCGCTCGGGCGGTCTTGAGGAACTGGGCCTCCGCAGTGTCCTCGCCGCCCGGCGGCAAGGCGGCACCGAGCAGGCCGAGTGCAAGCTCGACCATGCTCGGTGCCCCAATCGTCGCAAACGGAGCTGCCGGAATTGAAGTGGCCGGCACAGGAGCAGCCTCAGCCGGCATCGGTTTCTCCGAAGTCGTAGTGGATCGTCACCACTCGCCACAGCCATGGGCACCAGCCGGGGCTGAGGTCGAGCGCCCAGCGCCGGACCGCCAGATCGATGACCGAAGCATCGAAAGATATGTCGAGATGCGTCGCGGTATGGGCGAGTTCACCACTGCGTTGAACCAATTGTGCCATTCGCAGACGCGGGCCGAAGCGCAGGTATCGGCGCATTCCCATCTCGCAACTGGCGAGCATCGCAGCGTTCGACCATGGTTCTGCAATGGCACGCCCGACGCGCGGTCGCCCCCTCAGCAGGCTGCGGATTTCACGCGGGGCCCGCCCCTGCCAGCAGGCGATGACCAGGCGCTCGGACCGCGCCATGCGCCAACCCCGATACCCCGCGATCAGGGCAACCCGAACCGGCCCTGCTATCTCGCCAAGCATTTCCTCGGCGAGAGAGAACTGCATCGGCTCCTCCTCGCCCTGATGCTGGTCTCCCAACGCATTGAGGAAGCACTGGACCGGGTCTTCGGGGTGCAGCGCAAACCGCCCCACCACCTGTGCCAACAGGTGCTGTCCAGTGCCTGCCAGCAAATGCTCGTCGTGATTGAGCCAGCGGCCGTAGCTGCGCTGGATCAAGGCGACGAGACAGGCGATGCCGGCATGGCGGGTCGGTTCGAAGGCAGAGTGCCGAAAACCTGCAGGAGACGCTTCTCCTGCCCCGCACTCCGATGGCCGGGGTTCGATCTCCAGCCTCTCGGCAGCAGTGCGCTGCGCGACTTCAGGCAGAACAGCCGCATTGCTCGATTGCCTGTCTTCAGTCGGGATGGACGCGGTTGCCACCATTTGCACCAATTGAGCGATGGTCATCTCCGGCGAGTATCCTGCCGGCAGCTTCCGCAAGGCCGTCGACCGGCATTCGATCAACTCAGCCAGGTTCTGGAGCGGCGGTGGCGACGCCTTCGCCCAGACCCGCTCGCTCAAGACCTGCTCGAGCAGTGCGGCGATCAGCGTCGCTCGCCTCGCCGCAACGGGGCGACTGTCCTGCCCAAGATGCAGCGCTACCGCGAGCGGTAGGATTTGCGGCGCAAGGTCGACCTCCCGGTGCAAGCGCCGCCACAAGGACTGGAAAGGAGCACTGTCGGCAAGGGTCCACAGATCCTGGCTGAGCTTCGACACCCCGCGAACTGTGACTGGGCGCTTGCCGATATCAGCAGTGTCGACGCACATCGCGGCCATAACGAGCGCGCACAGCGGAGCTGACCAACTCGACACCACCTCCGGCAATGCGGCACCAAACGCGCGCAAGATCGCCCTGACTGCCGGTCCCGCCTGCGCCGTATCCAACTGCCGCAAAACCAATTCCGCCGCCAACTTCCCGCGCGAGGCGAACAGTGCTTCGCCCAGCACTGCGCGCCATGGCCAGCTCTGCGGAATGGCTCGGCTCGAGCCGATGCAACGGGCAAGGTGCACAAAGGGGTAAAGCGGATCTGGAAACAGCACCGCGTCGCTCGTTTGCTCCCGCGTGGAAACGAACTGCCCGGCCTGCCGCACCGCATCGCGCAGGATTGCCGCAAGCCTGCGGTTGACCATGGCTTGGTCGCGCCGGGAGGCGATCGGGCCGAGATCGATCTTGCGGACCACCAGCAGACCGCGCTGGACCGCCGGACCGGCAGCCGAAAGCTGGGTGCGGAAGGCATCCTCGACGGTGCTCTGCACCAGCGGCACCGCGCGCCGCCCCTGCGCCCTGATGCGCAGCCGCTCGATCCGGACGCCCTCGCGCACCGCTACAGCCCGACCTTGGCCAGCTGGACCGAGACCGGTGCGGAGAAGGCCACCGGTGTATTGGCACTGAGCGCAATGCGCGGGCCCGCGACCTGGCTGACCCGTACCCGCACCCGCGTGCCGACGATGTCCTCGATGATCCCGCGGTTGAGCACCGTGCCCGAGCCGATCGTCGCAACCATGCCGATCTGCGGACGACCGAGCCCGACATCGACTTCGAAGCTTTCGCCCGGGCCGACATTCCTGGTCTCTACCACGGCCCCTTCGACGATCGAGCTGACCGGGGCATGGCTCGCCATCAGCAGGCACACCCGCACCAGCGTGGAGATCATCGCCCGAGCCTCGCCGTTGGACTTGTCGATGCGCCCGAACAGCCACGCGTGCATGACCTCCAACTGGCGGCGCTCGGCCAGGGGTACGGCCGCCCAGCCCGGGATTGCCCCGACATCCATCAGCTCGACTGCCCGGTCGTGCTCGCTCAGCGTCTCGGCCCACAGCAGCCGGAGTTCGGCGGGCACCTTGCGCAGGCCGGCGAGGAAGCAAGCAGCCACCGCGCCCACCTGGCGCAGCATCTTCGCCCCCTTGCGCGCTGCGTCGCGTCCGGCCTTGCCGCCCTGCTCCAGGTCCTCGATCGACAGTTCGCTTAGCGCCGCCTGGCGCAGTGTCAGCCAACTGACCCCGACCAGACTGTCCATCGTTCGCCTTGTCCGCGTCTGGAGCACTGCCTTGCGCTGTGCCAGTACGCCCGTGAGAGCGGTGTAGACCCCGGTCGAGGCCTTGCCGGCAACCCGTTCCTGTGTCCCGGCATAGCCGATCCGGGGTGTCGCCTGCGCATTGCGCGCCAGCCACAGCCCCGCCCGGTCGAGCGCCCGCTGCCACGCTCCGAGATAATGCTCGGGCCGCTTCAAGCCGTCGAGCTCGGTGGCGATTTCGGGATACCAGCCGACCGGAGCATCGCCCATGGCTTCAAGGATTTCCTCGATCTCGTCGGGCAATTCGGCGCTGCTTTCAAGGCAGGCGGGGAGCAGTTCCCCCAGCGGCCGGAACAGCGACAGGCCCGGTGCGGTGACCAACCTGTCTGCCGTCATCGGCCGGGCAAAAGCGATGATATCGACATGCTTGTCGAGGATGTCGCGCCGCTGGGCATTAATCGCATCGAGCCGTGCCTGCTCCTCGACCTTCAGCGCCAGCGCGACCGCACCATCGTGGACTGCCTCGGCAATCTCGGCATTGGTATCGTCGATTGTGCCCTGCCACTTCTCGGCCAGCTCGATCGCCTGCACCATCGCCTTACGGGCAAGGTCGAGGAAGGCCGCGTATGACTGCACCCGCCCTTCGAACAGCCGCAGCATCGAGACCGCCGATTCGAGAGCATCGACAGCCGAGGCAAAGAAGGCTGCTTCGTCCGGGTCTTCCGGGTCGGGATCGAGCCGGTCGGCCAGGATCAGCCCGGCAAGGTTGGGATGGTCGAGAGTCAGGCGCTGCGGATAGAGCCCCGCAGTGACCGTCTGCATCTTGTTGTAGATTGCGGTGTTGGCGGCGGCGTTATCGCCATCCTGCGGGAATTCCAGCACCACATTCTTCAGGATGTGCTTGTCGCTTAGGACGCAAACCTCGCCATCAACCGGCATCACCTTGGGGTCGCCGAGCAGCTTCTTGATCGCCGCATCGGTCGAACCGGTACCCAGCGACGCCAGCGCAGCGTCGCGCGCCGCTGCCGGGATCAGCGTCACCCGGGACGCAGAGATCGGCAATTGCAGCCCGGCGAGATTCAGACCGAGATCCTGCATGCCGCGCACGATCTCGGCCTTGGTTGCGACCGAAGAATTCTTCGCTTCCTGTGCCGGTGACGGGCGCAGGCGTTCGGCCACCGTAGCGGTCCGAATGGGGCTGCTCTTGCCGTAGATCAGGCTGTGCCAGGCGATGTCCTTGGCCTGGATGATGCTGTCCTGCAGGTTCACCTTGATCCCAGCGAGGCCCATGTCAGCGAACTTTGTCGGACTTTCAGCGGCGGGCTTCGTCACAACAGGTTCGACCGGAGTGATGGATTTCCCGAACGATCCCGCCATCACATCCGTGAAGCTTGCCTTCGCCTGGAAATTGGTTGTGATCGAACCGGAGACGAATTCGGACGCCATCCGCAGAGGCGCATCGGGCGTGGTCATGGCAGCCAGCGCGAACGTCACTTGCGGCTGGGCTGCCGTCGTCAGCTTGAGCTGGGTCTTGGGCTTGGGCAGGTCCTTGACCAGCGCGCTGAACAGCTTGCCCGATTCGAGACCGGTGGTGGTGGCCGCGAGATTTGCCAGCACCGGCGAGACAGCCAGCCTCGTCGCATCGCTTTCGCCGACCATCTGCTTGCGCAGGCGGAAGATGTCCGATTGCAGGCGCAGGAAGCCCATGTCGGCCTGGTCGTTGCCGGTGTCGATCTGTTGCGCCATCCGTTCCACTACCGGGCGCAGGCCCAGATATTCGGTCTCAACCGGCTTGCCTTGCGCCAGCGCTATCGCGGCCTGGGCGAACAGGTCAGGTGCGATCTGGGCTTTCTCGCTGGTCGAGAGCGGTACCGTGTCTGTCTGGCCTGCCAGTTCTTCGAGGATCTTGACCGAACGATCGCGCAGTTCAGCCGCAGCGCTCCCTTCTTCGACAGTCGCCAGCGCCTTGCCGGTTGCGGTTTTCAGATCGAGCACGGCCGTGACGAAGGTCTCGACCGATTGCAGCTCGGCAAGTTCGGCACGGTGCTGCCCCTCGCGCACCTGCGCCTCCATGATCGCCTTGTCGAATTTGTCGGAGATCACTTCCTGGATCAGCAAGCGCGGATGATAGAGGTGGTCGGGCACCGGCACGAGGATCTGCACATAGTCGCGCCGCGCGAGGTCGAACGGGGCGAGGCCCGCACGCGCGGCCAGCAGCGATTCCATCTGCGCCAGCTGGATCGGGGCGGCCTCCAACACATAGTTTGCCGGAAAGAAACCGCAGCTCAGCGAAACCCGATCGAGCACGCGCGCCGGCAGTACGCCGACCGGCGGCAATTCACGGAAGAACAGCGTGGCCGGCGACAAGTCGGCCGCTTCGCCGCGCAGGCCCTGCAAGTGATCGAGGAACTGGTCGAACCGGGCCCGCCTCAGGGTGGTTGAAATGCCGAGGCTTGCCCCCATCGCCGGATCACGCACCGCGCCACCGGCGCGCGCCACAGCAAAGCGGTCGCTGAACAGCACGCCGCCATCTTCGGTGACCTGCAAGACCCCGACAGGCAGCCCGTGCTTCGCCCAGGGGGGATCGGAACTGCGACGCCGGGCAGCGCTTTCCTGTTCGATCAGCCGCTGCGCGACCATGCTGCGGTAGACGCTGGTGGGCACCAGTTGCGGATCGGGTTGTCCCAGCAGTGGCGCCGGGGGCAACAGCACATTGGTGCTGCTGAGGCGGCCGAGCACGGCCTCGTCTCCCGCCGCGCCGCCGACCGGACGCACAGGGCGCGCCCGCTTCGCCGCTGGGGGCAGTGCCACAGCATCGCCGCTGTCGAGGCGTGCCCAGCACAGCTGCACCCCGTCCTGCGTGACGAGATCGTTGTAGGCATAGGCCTCAGGGTCGACCGGGCACGGATCCTCCGGATCGAAGGCGAGTGCGCCGATGGCGCGCACCGGCTTGAGGAACAACCCGACCAGCCCGACAGGATGAAGCGTTTCTTCCAGCAGGGGCTCCGACGCGGGAAGATCGGCCAGCTTTGCGGTCAGCGGACGGGCCAGCCACACATCCTCGCCCAGGTCTGTAATGCCGGAACCCGGCGTCAGCCGGATCGCCGCATGGCCGGGCTGGTCATCGAGCAGCTCGAGCGCCAGCCCGTCGACAATGCCGGCGTTGACCGCCCGGCCCAGCAACTCGGTCTGGGTGTCCCAGAACCGTCGCTCCAAGTTGAGCGCATCGGCGGTCAGCGCCCGGCCCGGCACGAAGTTGAGCCGCCGCACGAAGGGCTCGCCCACCCGCGGCGAGAAGCGCGGCGCGACATCGACCACGCGCTCGTCGGGGAGGAAGCCGGTATCCGGCCGGTGTGCCATCAGCCGTTCCTTCCCAATGTGACCTTGATCGCCTTGTCGACGCTGGTCGGCGTCGCGCCATTGGCATCGAGTGCCTCAACCACGTCCTTCGTCACGGTCTTGAGCTTGGCCGCGTTGCGCACATTCGCGCCTCCGAACCTGGCCAGCGCGCCGATGCTTCCCGCCTGCGAGAGCAGGCCCACACGTTTTTCGACCACCGATGTGGTGTTGCCGACAATGATCCCGGCGATGGCCCGCTCCTCGATCCGGTTGGCGACAATGGATCCCTCGATGCCCAGGATTCGGGCCCGGTTGATGCCGCTCACCGCAGACAGGCCCCCGATACCCCCACGTGTGGGCGGTGGGGGCGGTGGCGGAGTAGGTGACGGGCGCGGCGCGGGTGCCGGTGCTGCGACCTCGAGCAGGCCATCTTCCAACACTGCGATCCCCTGGACGAAACCGGCGTCAACCGCTCTCACACGCTGGATAGTGGCATCGGTCAGCTGACCGCCGGTCGCCAGCGCATTGAGCGCGACCCCGGTGGCGATGCGCGAATCTGGCACCTTGGCATCGATCATCGAGGTAACGATGGCCTCGCGCTGGTCGAGCGTTGCCTTGTCCAGCGCATTCTTGAGTGCATTCTGATCGGACCTTTGTGGCAAGGCCTGGAGCAGCTTGGTGGCCGCTCTTTCCACCTCGGCGAGACGCCGGGCGGCCGATTCTGCGGCCGGATCGATCGCAGGGGTCGGTGCAGGGGTCGGCCCGCTCGGGGCCGGTGCAGGGGCGGGACGCGAGGCGTCTTCGGCCTCTCTCGTCACTGCTTCGGCCAGCTTGACGATCTCGTCCTTTTCGCCGGCCGAGACGAGGGACTCGAGCTTGAGGACGAATTCCTTCTGCATTTCGGTTTTGAGTTGGGGTAGCGCGTTGGCGAAGGTTTCCAGCAGTTCCTTCTCTGTGACGAAGAAGATCAGCTGCCCGAACCGCTCGGTGCTGATATCGGTCCGTCCGGTGCCCACCAGCCCGGCAGAAAGTACCGCGCGGCCCTTCTCGCTCGACTTCAGGATCAGTTCGGTCGCTTCCTCCAGCCTGGCCTTGGCGTTGGCGGCATTGGCGCTCATCCGCGCAACGAGGCCGGTGATGGAGATGGCGTCGTTGGCAATGGGCGTGCCCAGAACCGCCTTGGCGAAGACTTCCGCGACAGGCGCAGTGACCCGGCGTAACTGGACTTCGCTGATCTTGGCGAGGTCGCCAAAGGCAGCGAGCTTGAGCAAGGCCGCGCGCGACTCGTCCGGCAGCGGGTCGGGTTCGCTGGGCGTTGGCGTGGGGGTGACGGGATCGGTCGGCGCGGGCACTTCGCCGTCATCGACCGGATCGACATGGCTGATCGCGACCAGCACGCTTTCGAGGTCGGCGCTGCGCCGCAAGGTGCGGCGGCGCATGTACCACAGGGTCTTGCGCGAGGAATCGCCGTCGAGTCCGAACTGGGTCAGAGCGGTCACCACGCTCGCCCATTCCGCAGCTGCGACGGACTCGTTCGGCGCTGCCCGTACCGCAGCATCGGCGAGGCTGATCTTCATCGCCCCCAACCGGTCGAGCGGCTTTTGCGGTCCCTGCCCCAACATGCTCAGAGGGCGCAGCGGTTTGGTCAGCTGCTGCAGGCTGGCGATCTGGCTACGCAGCGTATGCCGCGCCATCGGGGCGACGATCATGATGTTGAGGCTGTCGCGCTCCTCGACCGGGCGGGTCAGGTCGATTGGCGGCAGGTCGAAGCTTTCCTCGATCAGCGCGGGCAGTTCGTCATCGGGGATGATCGACAGTTCGACCTCGACTTCGCCCGGGAAGAACACCTGCGCCATCGCCGCCGGATCAACCGCGTCAGCGGGCAGCGGCCCGGCCGGAGGCAACAGCTTGAAATGCTGCTCGGCCGGGAAGCGTGCGGGTTGGCTGGTGTTGGCATACTGGTCCATCACATCGGCCAAGGCGGCACGGTATTGCTCGAAATGGGCCAGCCGCAACTGGTCCTGCGCCAGCCCCAGGCCGAGAAATTCGCGCCGCGCAGCGACGAGGTCGCGCCGGACGAGGTGGACATCGACCCACTCGATCACGCCATAGCGCAGCGAGAGCATCGCCAGCGGCAGAGCGAAGCCGGGCACGCCGTCGATCTTGCCATGCGAGAATATCCGCTGCGCCGCATCGGCGCGGGCATCAAGGCTGGTGAGCGCAGTTTGTGTCGGGGCATAGGGCGTCAGCGTCGCGGCGACTGCTTCGATCTTGTCGCCCATCTGCGCCGTGCGCTGGCCGGTAACCGTCGTCGGGAATGCCGTCGTCTGGTTGGCGGTATATTCGACCGGGCGAAGCGACAACACGAACAGCCCGCTGCGCGCGTGGAGCGGAGCCGAAGGATGCACCGACAGACCCAACTGCGCATTGAGCGCGACCTGCACCGCCAGGTCCGACAGCTTGAGCACCATCTGCGAAGGCAAGTGTATATGCGCCCCGTCGAAAGCGATCCCTTGGCCGGGCGCGATCCGGATCGTGTCCTGTGCGCTCGCGCCTTCGCCGATCGAGACGTCGAGCCCTTCGATCACGCCGCTGCCGATCGAGCGGCCCAGCGCATTGTGGCGGGCCATGAAGTATGACTGCTGCCGGTTGAGGTCGCGCGCGGTCAGGAACCTCCCATCGAACCACAGCGGCAAGGTGCGGTCGGGATCGACTGCCAGCACGCCTTGGCGCTGGAGATCGGCGGCATCGGCCTCACTGACGGTGGGGGGCTCTGCGGGCTTGACGAATTCACTCATCGGACCTCTCCTTTCAGCGGCTCAGCGCGACGAGGTCGGCGGTGGAATAAACCATCCGCCTGCCGTCATTGTGGATGACCGGGGCCATGCCGGTGTTGAGCGTCGGCGGGGTGCCGGCGGTCGCGGGGATCTTGATGCGGGCGAGGAAGATGTCGGCCGCCAGCGCATTGTCGGGGTGCTCGATATCGGGGCGCAGCTCGCTGTCGAAATCGTCCCACCAGATGTCTTCGAGCCAGCCACTTTCGCGCTTGGTCTTGTCGAGCTTGGCCCGGCGGTCCTGGAAATTGGGCCCTTGCACCAAGGTGATTGGGCGCGGCAACTTGGGGGCATCTTCAGTCCGCAGCACCAGCGTTGCTTCGACAGCATCGCGCAGCCGCAAGGGTGCAACCGAGCCCAGCGCGTCGAACTCGCCACTCTGGAACGCAGGGCGCTTGGCCGTCTCGCATTCGCGGAAACCGAGGAAGATATCGGCCAGGATATGGTCGGGATCGCCGCCGCTGCCGGTGGCGAAGGCGCGCCCGACGGCATCTTGATCCTCGGCGACCCGGTCGGCGAACCAGCGATCGACATCGAGGCACAGCGTCAGCGGGCTCTCGATAATGCGCCCGGCCCGGTCGACCCCCAGTCCCGGCTGGATCGCGAGCCGCCGGGGACTGTCGGCATGCGGCTCGACATTGAGCCCGGCGACGGTCCCCGTGCCGTGGAGATAGCGCGCCAGCATCGACAGCCGCCCACGGTGATAGCTTTGCTCGGCCGCGAAATCGGCGGAGTCGAGCAACATGCCGTTGGTGTAGGCGACACGCTCGGCCCACAGGGCGCGGCGGGGCGGCTGGTTCGAAACACTCATGACGGCAATCCTCCGTAGTCGGCGGCAGGGTCGAGCGAGGGCAGCGCGAGGATCTGGTCCTGCACGCCAAGGTCGCTGACATCGGAAATGACGGGCGAAGCCCCGGGGCGGGGCCGCAAATAGCTGTCGACGCCGAGCAGCGAATAAAGCCCGAGGATCAGCGGCCGCGAGGCGCGCTCCACCCGCAGGCGGACATGTGCAGGGGTCATCTGCGCCGCGACATCGCGGATCAGCGCCAAGCGCGTTTCATCGGCCTCGTGATGGACCAGCACAGTTACTTTCCAGGCCAGTTCGGCGAAGAAGCCGCGTACCTTGTCGAGCTGTTCCGGATCGGTCGGTGGACGATAGAGCGCAGCGATCTCCGTCAATTGCTGAGCAGAGAGTACGGCCTTCCCGTCCTCCAACTCGTCCGCATCTCCGAGATGGAGCGTCTCGCCAATGAAGGAATTGCCGCTCTCGACCGGCCCGGCGAGCAGGGGGTCGAACTGGCTACCGAGGTCCGCCCCGAGGATGGTCGCGAAGACCCGCCGCAAGCGGAAGTCCTCCAGTGCCACGATGCCGCCCGCCCCCACCTGCCCTTCGGAAGCAATATCGAGCGCCAGCCGCAATCCCGGCATGGTTCCGCGCCGCCGGTGGAGCCGCATGCCGTTGGCCAGCAGCACCCGCCGCTGGCGTTCGTTGAGACCGCTCTTCATCACCAGTCCGATCCAGCCCGAGAGCCAGTCGAGCGCATCGACGGGCGCCGCCATCGGGTCAGTCAGTGCAGGGGCCGCAACGACCCGGTCCTCCATTCCCGTCAGCACGCGCTCGAAATTGGCGACGTAGCGATCGAGGAAGTCGAGCGAATGGGCCTGCCCCGGCGTCTCGCGCAGCGCCGGATCGAGCGGTGGCTGCATCACGGTCGGGAGGTAATTGCGGACGAGCGAGAAGCGGCTGCCGTAGAGGCGCACCGCGGCAATGTATGGGCTGGCCTGCCCGGTGCCGTACAAGCGCAAGCTGATCCTTGCGAAGCGGCCCGAAAGCTCGCGCGAGACACTGTCGGTGTTCTGGACAAGCCCGGCGAAGCATCCTGTCCGCCCCTTCACGCGCGGCTGGTGCAACAGGCCCGGATGGAGTGGCAATTCGTTCGCCGCATCGAGCCAGGTCAATTGCGGTGCGCCTGCCGGAAGCGGAATATCGCCCGCGTAGTGCATATGCGACTTGGCCGCCTCGAGCTCGTCCTGACGGTCGGCGACTTGCAGGGCGATGGCAAGACCGGTGCCGGCGGGAAGATCGCCCTCGAACACCAGCCGGTGCCAGATCGTGCCGCCATCAGGGGCGCGGATCACTGTGCCGGAACGCGCAAGGCCCTCGCTCCGATAGCTTGGCATGGAGAGCGCTTGCAGGGCGCGCGGAGCAGCGTTGGGAAGTTTGGAACCCTCTTCGAAATGTACCACGCGGGCAGGCATCACCGTGCCCCGGCAAATCCGGGCCGTGCCCGGCTGGACCAGCGGCATGCGGTTGGGCTCGATCGACAGGGTCGGGCGTTCGCCTTCACCGACATTGAGCACCACCCCCCGCTTGGCCCCCACATAGGTCAGCGCGATCTGGCCATCGGAGATGAAGCCTATCGAGGTAGCAAAGCCCTGCAGCGGCACTTCGACCCGCACCCGTTCGCCGCGCACCGGGATGAATTCGATCATGCTCTTCTTGGCCTGCGGGGAGCTGTGCACCAGCACCGCCAGCGTGCCATCGCTGCGCGCGGCGCAATCGACGATGCGTTCCTGGGGCGTCTTGGCAATGCGCGGTTGCTCCTCCAGCCGCAACGGGTTGGCGTATTCGGGATCGGGCCGGAAAATGTGGTCGGCATAGGTGCGCAGCGCGAAATCGGCGAGCTGTGCCCCCGCCTCGCGCCACAGCCGCCCGCGCATCCGCTCGACCAGCCAGCGCCCGGCCCCCCGGTCTGGCGTTGCGCCCGGAGTTTCCACCAGCACGGGGTTGCCGAAGCGCCCACGCAGGTCGACGTAGATCAGGCCCTCGTCGCCATCGGCCAGCTTGCCGGCGATCCGCAACACGCCTTCGTCGTCGATCCACATGTCGCGAATTTGCGCCCCGGCGGGTATGCCGATCACCGGCGTCGGTTCGCCGTTCCCGGTCGCGCCGAGAATGCAGCCTGGCTGTGTTCCGACAGGATGCGACGGATCGTACACCGCCCAATCGTCGAACCTGCCCACCGCAACCGCCGGCATGTCGGCTGCGGGAAGCGCCTGCGAACGGATCGCCGCCTGGTCCGGCAGGGTGATCGTGCCTGACAGGTGCAGGCAGTCGCCGCCAAACTGGCACGAACCATCGGCGAGGTCGAAATCGCCCGGTTCGGACAGCATCCAGAAGCGATGGCCGTTGGCGTCCATCAGCACATCTCCGGCACGACCGGGATCGGAGTTCCGCCGCCGCTGGCGCCGCCGGCACCGCCTTCGATGCTGCCGGGTACTCCGGAAGGATCGAGCGCGACCACGACTTCCGCAAGTTCGGGCAGCATCCAGGCTTCCATTGTCACCGACTGCAACCCGCTGCCTTCTTGCGGGCGCTGCGTCCAACCGCTGCCGGTGGTGGCCCGCTCGAACAGGCTGACGCCGTAGACCGCCTCGATGCCCTGCAACCGCGCGACGACGACTTCGAGCTCGAGATTGGTTACCGTCCGGCCCAGCCCCCAGCCATTGCCATCGCGCCCGCCGGGGGCCACGGGTGCAAGGAACAGTCGCAGCGCGTTCTCGATCTCGCCCATCACCTTGGCCGGGTCGATCCCGTCGACCAGCTTGACCGAAGTGCTGACGGAAATCGGCTTGTATTCCGGCCCGATGACATGGAGCTCGGTGCCGATCAGGCGGCGCGCGTCGAGATAGTCCTGCACCGCCTGCAGCATCGCCCGGTCAGGGCGCGCCCCCGGTCCCTTGAGCTGCATCGGGCGCGGAACCACCATGACGGAGACCGCACCTGCGACATCGGACAGCCGCTGGTACGGCTTGAAGCGCGGCATCACTTCGACGCGGGCGATATCGACTCCGGGTGTCAGCGGGGCAAGATCCTTGTAGTCCTGCTCGGTCACCGCGCGGTCGCCGTGGCGCAGGAAGCCGGGCAAGCGCGTTTCCGCCTGCGCCAGCGTTTCGGCATCCTCGCCGCCTTGTGTCGCAATTGGCTGTGAAGCGCTGAGGCGCGGATGGGCGATCTTCTCGATCGATTGCGGCGGCAGGTTCCCCACCCGCCCGCCGCCGTGGCGCAGCAATGTCGCACGCACCTTGGCCCCACGCGGGGGCACCTTGCCGGTGACGCCGTTGCCGAAGCGAACCAGCCCGGCCTCGGCATCGAGCCGGTAGACCTGCTCATGCCGCCCGTGCCCGCCGA
This sequence comes from Erythrobacter sp. SDW2, assembly GCF_021431965.1. Taxonomy (NCBI): domain Bacteria; kingdom Pseudomonadati; phylum Pseudomonadota; class Alphaproteobacteria; order Sphingomonadales; family Erythrobacteraceae; genus Erythrobacter; species Erythrobacter sp. SDW2. Next base: position 1,118,880 of record NZ_CP090370.1, on the reverse strand, counting down.
GATAATCGGTCTGCTGCCAGGTCTCATAGGCCCCGTCGCTGCGCTGGACATCGAGCACGAAGCTCGCCGCATCGATTTGCTGCGTGGGCAGTTGCATCGTCTGGTCGGAGCCGCTGGTGGCCGCGCCCAGCACGATATTGCGCAAGGAACGGCGCTGCTCGATCTCGACCGCATTGATGCCCAGCCATGACAGCGGCAACGTCTCGGCGCGGTCGCGCGGGACCATCCGGACCCAGCCGACCAGTCGGGCGGAAACCTTGTCATCGTCGATCCGTGGCGGACGGTCGCCGACCCCTGCGAGCACGTCCACGTCGGGATCGTTCTCCGGCAGGCCGATATCGCCCGCGTCGGGCAGGATCAGACGCAGCACGCCGGTACGGGTGAAGCCCGCCGTGGTGTTGGTGATCGCAGGAGGCAGAGTGGTGTATTCGGGCAAGCCACTATTGCGTTTGCGCGGGGTCGGCATCTGCCAGATCCAGTTCTCCGGGCGCGGGCGCGGCGCATCGATGGCGAGTGTCTCCAGCGGCGCCTCGGCCCGGGGAGCCAACCCGATGTTGAGCAGCACCGGCTGCGACCCGGAGCGGGCAAAGAGCTTGTCGCGGAATGCCAGCTTGTCGGCTGGCGGCTCCGGCGCGAGCAGCGCGATCCACAGGCTCTGGTCGAGCGTCTGGCGCGCCACGTCGAACCCTCCGGGCACGCTCAGACCGTTGGCGAACAGCGGCGTGGTGACATAAGGCGCGGAACTGGGCAGGTCGTAGACCGCTTGCAGCGATTGCTGAATGCCCGAAACAGTCGCTGCCTCTGCATCGGAAGGCAGCCGCTTGACATAGACCGCACCGCTGAGCGGCAGGACACAGGCGGCATCGGTGGTCTCGAACTCGACCGGCCCCGACACCAGAGTGCGCGCCGGAACTTCGGCAATAGCGGTGTCCTTGGGCGCGGCATGGCGCAGTTGCAGCAACCCGCGCGCAGGCGTGGCCGGGCGCATCGGCATGTCGAGCAGCCGCAGGAACATCAGCCGCTGCCGTTCGGGCAGCAGATTGATGCGGTAGAGCAGCTTGTCGCCCATCCAGGCGAACAGGTCGATCAGTGTGCGGCCAGGATCGCCCGGCGCGGGGTTGCGCCATTCGGGCGTATGTGCCGGGATCTGCCGGATCATCTCGTCCGCAAGCTGCTCGGCCGTCTGATCGTGCAAGTTGTAGAACGGTATCGGCATGGGTCAGCTTCCCAGGACTAGGTCGAAATTGAACTGTGCAGCGGTGCCGGTGCGGCGGATGCGGTAGGCCAGCTCGACCCGCACCGCGTCGGGGCGGCCTTCGACCTCCCACACATCGACCGCGTCGAGCATGATCCGCCGCTCCCACCGCGCCACCGCCTTTTGCACCAGGTCGCGGATGCGCCGCCGCGTGCCGAGCGTGTTGGGCTCGTGCAGCATCGCCTGCAGCCCTGCGCCGAAGCTGGGGTGGAGCAGCATTTCGCCGGGGTGGGTGAGCAGGATGACCTTGATCTGGTCGCGGATCGAGCGATCGAGATCGGGATAGGGCAGAGCACCTGCCACCGGCACCGGGGCCAGTGGCCAGCCGAGCTGGAGCCGGGGAAGGTGCGACGGGCGCGGATCGGTGAGGGGATTGCTCGCCATCGCCTATACCTTCTTCGGAAAGGGGATGCAGATGCGGATGAACGGCAGCCACCAGAACAGGATGTGAAACAGCGCGAGGAAGATCTGCAGCACGATGAAGGCGCAGATGGTGATGATCGGGATCGAGAAGCCGCAGATCATTCCGAAGCCCAGCTTGTCGGGCGGCTGCTCGCCTTCCATCAGCTTGTCGAGCTTGAGGCCCGACATGAACTTCTGGATTTCCTCTGGCACCTTGAAGGCCACGTTGGGGGTGATCTTGCCCATCAGGTTCGACGGGCTGGGCAGTTCGATCACCCGCGGCGGAGCCTCTCCCCCTTCATACCAGGGAACGATCTCGATCGGCTGACGCGGTGCGGTCCACACGGTCTGCGGAGGGCAGCCGCAGTCCGACCGGTCGACCCGGACAAAGGCCTGCAATTCATAGCGCGCATCGAGGTTCTGGTACCGCGTCTCGCCGGGGCTGAGCTCGGTCCAGCGGGCGGTAACCGCTTGCAGCGCGGCGGAGACAAAGCCGCTTTCCTGTGCGGCGGTGAAGCTGGGCCAGTTGATCGGCAATGGCTGGCTGGGGAAGGCCGGATTGCGCTCGACCAGCGAGCGGTTGGCGGATTTCAAGAATTCGTAGAAGCCGGTCGCTTGAGAGGAGCCATGCAACGTGACCGAGTGCTGGCTCAGCGCATTGCGCAGCGCGCTGCTGGCCGCATCCTCCAGAAACAGCCCGGTTTCCTGCGAGAGGTAACGCAGTGCACCGAGGATGACGTCGAGCGAGGATGAGGGATTGGCCGCCTCGACCGCTGCGACCGTCCGGTTCGATTGCGGCGTGACCGCGCCGTCGCTGGCGATCCGTCCGCTGCTCCACAGCAAGCTGGGCAGGCGCGCCGCGATATCGGCCCGCTCGAAGGGGGCCGGGGGCATTGCATCAGCTTCGGAGCGTTCGTCCGAGGTGACCGGCAGATAGCCATAGTAGACGGTCTTGCCGAGCTTGCGGCAGAGATCCTCCGGCGCGGCGAACAGCGGAGTGAAGACCTCGTCCGCCTGTGCCTCGTCATTAATCAGCGCCACCGCTTGGCCCAGCACCTTGCCGTTGCGGCCCTGCGCGGCGAGCTGGCGGTATTGCGCCGCCACATCGGGGGCGAAGCGCCCGGTCCCGCCGGTGACAGGCCGCCAGCCGAGGATACGCCCTTCGCGCGTCTTCCAGCCGTAAAGGCCCGAGGCATAGCTCTTAAATGTATCTCCGCGACCAGCGCGGGCGGCCTCGGCTGTGCTGACGCGGCGGCGCAGGGTCATCCCTGCCCCGAGGATCTTCTTCGGATCGATCCGCGGCAGGCCCTCGACTTCGCAGGCGACTTCGACCGCGACGATATTGAAGGCGCGGTGGACCGGCTGGAAGAAGCGCGGCTGGCCCGCGCTGTTGACCCGGGCAAAGGCATCGCGCGGCCCCAGCGCGGCCCGCCCGCTGTCCGTCTCCAGCCGCGACAGAAACCAGCCGAGGAAGTCCTGCTCGATGATCGACAGCACTGTGGGCCCGGCCGTGTCGGTCTGGAGCCCGGGCAGCGACAGCCCACGCAGGATGACGGAGTGCCCTACCATATGTTGCCCGCCCCCGGGGTATAGGTCGAGGCAACCACGGTGGTGGCGATCAGCGTGTCGCACTGGACGACGCCGGAGAACCTGGACATCCCGGCATTGACCGTAACCATACCCGAATTGATCTCGACAGTGCTGGCGTCGATCTTGACCTGCGCGCCGGTCTGGACGGTGACCCCGCTAGGCTCGATGGTCATGCTGGAGGAGCCGTTGGTGACTTCCACCTTGTTGCCGGAATCGGTCACCGTGACCTTGACCCCGCCAGCGGTCTCCATGGTGATTTCGGAGGCCTGGCTTTCGTCCATGATGAAGTGGGTGCCGCCGCTCCCGGTCAGGCTCCAGCGCTTGACCGCGCCGCTCTGGGTCGGCTCGTCATTGGGCGTCGCCTCGCCCGAATAGAGCGCGCCGAGGACGATCGGATAATTGCGATCCCCGGCAATGAAACCGACCACCACCTGGTGCCCGACATCGGGCAGCATCACCGCACCGTGGCCATTGCCGGCGAAAGGCGCGACCACCCTGGCCCAGATCGAACCTTGCTGGTTCTCCGGCCCGGAATAGCCGTGCAGCTTGACCTGCACCCGGTAGATGCCTTGCGGGTCCTGCACATCGATCACTTCACCATAAGCCAGCGTCATGGCGTGGATGGGGGCGAGCATGGTCATCTCAGCCCCTCCAGAATGCGCATTCGGCGCGGAAGTCGGTGGTGTAACCATCGGCGCGGCTGAAGTGGTGCTGCGCGTGGGTGACGTAGTATTTGTTCTCGAACCTCGGCCCGACCCCGGTCACTTCCAGCAGCGTGCCGACGCGCAGGGCCGGATCGCCGGTGACGGTACCCTCGGCACTGACGAAGCGGCGCTGGCGGGCCGAATGCATCGCATCCGCAATGGCCTGCCCTTCCTCCTGCGAGGATACCGCGATCTCGCCGATATGTTCGGAACGCGGCGAGAAATGCTCGGCGAGGAATTCGCTGCCTTTGCGCCCCTCGCCTTCGCCCGACTGCACTCCCGCTCCGCTGGTGACATCGAACCCGGCGTTGGCGGCATGATCCCAGCCGGCCAGCGTCACTTCGCTGACCTGTTCGGCGAGATCAGCGAGCGCGCGAAAGCAGGTCAGCGTCTGCCCGAATTCGACCGCCTTGCTGCCGCGATCGACCAGCGCGCGGGGCGAGATATGCAGTTCGCTGCCGACAATCTGGAAATCGACATCGAACCGCGCGCAGACCCGGCGCAGGAAGCCGAGGTCGGTCTCGTTGGCCTGGAATTCCTGCGCAATGGCATTGTCGAGCTGCGCGGCGACAACCGTCAGCCCGCTTTCCTGCGCCACCGTATCGACCAACCCGCCCAGCGTCGTATCGCTGAACAGCTTGGTCCGGCGCTTCAGTCTTGCAGTCTGGAGCTTGTCTTCTGCCAGAATCACCAATGTCGGGACACTGGCCCCGTCCAGCACCAGCTCCACCCCGGTGATCTGGCCGATGAAGACCTCCTGCGGATCGTGGTTCGGCCCGGTCACCACCCGCACTTCCTTGCCCAGCGTGAGCTTGGTGTTGGAGGACGTCTCGAACGGCATTTCATTGCCCGCGTTCTCGACATTGGCGGCGTTCTTGAACGCCACTTCGAGCGAAGACATGCCGCCTTCGCTCTCGCTCATTTCCATCGACTGCAGCAGCATCGCCGCCATCACGTCTTCCTCGCCGTCCACTTCGAGCCGGGGGACGGCGTTGTAGAACAGCAGGGACTCGGCAGGCGCGTTCATCGTGTCCTTTCCTCAATCGGCGCGGAGGCGCTGGGCCCGGGCCTCGGCGCGGCGGATCTGGGCCTGGACCTGACGCATATCCGGCTTGGCATCGCCGGGCTGTTCGGTTGGAGGCTGGGCGCTGCGCACCGGCGCGACCGGCTTGATCGCTTCGGCGGTGACTTCCTCGATGATGATCGGCATGGCTTCAGCCCTCTCCGAAGGTGATCGACGTGCCGACCTTGGCCGACAGGCTGCCGCCCGCGCTCGCCTTGAGCGAGCCGCCGAGCGAGGCGGTGCCGGTGGTGGCGGTGGTAGCGGCGTTGAAGGTGCCGAGGGTGGCCGGCTTCAGCTCGAGCTTGGGCGGCTTGGTCGAAAGTCCCGCAAAGGCAGCGGCGGTGCCGCCGGTGAAACCTGCGCCTAGTGATGCACCGACCCCGAAACTCGCGCCTGCGCCAAAGCTTGCGCCTGCGCCGGCTCCGAAGCCTGCCCCTGCGCTCGCACCGAAACCGATGCCCGCGGATGCGCCGAAATCCATCCCGGCGGCGCCCGAGGCACCGAATCCGATCCCGGCGCCGCCGCCAATACCGATACCGCCGCCAATCCCGCCGCCGATACCGCCGCCAATCCCGGCGCCAATCCCGGCGCTCAGGCCCCCACCAAGGCTGGCCCCGGCCTGGGCAAAGGCCGCCGGACCCCGGCCCAACTGGCCCCCCGACTTCTCCGGCAAGGCGACCTTGTCGACGCCGGGCTGGCGCGCATCCTCGATGCCGTTGGCGGCTGCGGCAGCATTGTCCATCGGCGCGTCGGGATCGACATCCTGCTCGACTGCGCCCGATGCAAAGGGATCGCTGCTGACCCCGTCGCTGGAAAACGGGCCGGTGTCATTGCCGGCGCTGTCCTGCCCCTGACGCGGATCGAAGCTGCGTTCCTGCTGGGTCAGCGAGATCGAGACCTTGGCCCGCAATGGCACGCCGTCATGGGAGAAGAACTCCAGCGTCTCCGAATAGCTGTCCATGTAGCCCTGGAAGACGATTGCCCCCCAGTCGAACTCGACCACCATCGGCGGTGGCAGCGGATCGCCCCGTTCGACTGCCATGGTGGTGTCGAGGGGCTTTAGGAACTTGGCCACCTGATGCGTCTTCTGCCGCACGTCGAGGCCGCTGTCGGTGGTGTCGAATTGCAGCTCGAGACTGAGCTGGGCCGAGGCTTCGTCAACCAGCTGGGTGGGGCTGTCGCCGCTGCTTTCCTTGAAATTATTCGACAGGGTGATGTCGAGCGTTTCGGGATTGAACTGGACTTCGACCGCCGCCGCATCCTTGGCGCTATCGGACAACTGCGCGCCGTTCTGGTCGGTGCACGGCTTCAGTTTGGCCTTGGCCACGGTCACGCCCTGCCCGGCATCGGCGGTCATGCCGCACCTCCCGGCACCAGTTGCATGCCTTCATGGTTGAGGTGGAGCTCCTCGATCCCGATCTCGCTGGACGATGACGAGAGGTCGGCGCCTTTGAGCTTGATCGGCAGGCAATTGGCGAATTCCCACGCCATGGTGCCCGCACCGCCGATGTCCTCGTCCGCGCCCAACATCACGACGGTAGCGTTGAGGCGGTAGGCGTAGGAACCCGAGGCAACGCCGTGAAACCAGGTCCACAATCCGTGGTCAGCCGTCATCCCCCGCTTGAGCACCAGCGTGGCGAAATTGGTCGGACCCACGCGGTGGATCTCGCCCCAGTTGCGCCCGCCTTCGGTGATGGTGAAAGGCTCCATGCTCGCTTCGAAGCCGCTGACTTCGGAGAACTGGCCCGAACAGACCGGCTGCGCCGCGCCGGAACTCGGATCATCGAGCGTGGTCGCATGAAAATCGACGCGGAAGCGGAACAGCGGCAGGAAGCTCATGCGCCCGCCCTCCGCTGCTCGATGCTGCCCGAGGCGGCGAGCAGGCTGATCTCGATGAATTCGAGCGAGTGCGAAGGCGCGAACGTGACCTCGGCAATGGCGCGTCCGGCGTCGATATCGGCCTGCGACATGGTCTGCGGACCGCACTGCACATCGAAGGCTTCGGGCTCGGTCAGCCCCCGCAGTGCCCCGGCCGAATGCAATTGCCGCATCAGCGTGGTGATCGACATGGCGACATCGCGCCAGAAGCGGTTGCCGTTTGCCTCGAACACGGCAGTCTCGCCCCGGTGCCGGGCGGCGCGCAGGATCAGGCCCGTCAGGCGGCGGATATTGGCCTGGTTGAAACTGCCCGGATCGGTCGTGCGGTCGGACAGGATCGTCGGCCCGCGCACGCCGTAGCCGATGACGCTGAGCTGCGGGGACGTGTCGAAACCCAGCATGGTAGGCGCGGCATAGGGCCGCTGTGAAGGTGCAAGGGTGCGCCCAGCCACGGTCCGCCAGGCCCCGCTCGCCAAGGTGGAGGCAGCGATATGTCCCGCCAGCAGGCCGTCGGCAGGGCTGGCCCCGGCAGGCATGTCGCGCGCTTCGTTGCTGGCAATCCAGGGCGCGGCGATTTGCAGTTGGCGGTGGGCCATGCCCTGTCCGCCATTGCCCGAGGTCACGACCCCGAGCGCCTCGTGCGCCGTCAGCACCTCCGCATCCTCGTCCACCAAGGGTAGCGCAGTGACGACCATGGCCTCGGGCGTGATCCGCTCGACCTGCTCCGCTGCCCAGACCACGATACGCGACCACAGCTCCAGCCCCCCGGCATTGACCGAGGCAGGGCGCGCTTGCCGGATCGCGCCGTTGATGGTCGCGGGCGGCTCGGGCGCGCAGGGGGCGAAGGTCTCCCTGGGTCGGGGCGAGGTCTCGGTCTCGGGCACCAGTGCGGGTACCGTTGCGACGAGATCGGGCAGATCGGGCAGCAGGACCAACGCGATGTCCTGCAAGCCGTGAAGATGCGCCAGGCCATGCCAGGGATCGCGGGTCGGGAATTCGGCTGGGAGTTGCGGCAGGACCGTGCCGAGCAGGTCGGCCAGCGATGCCGCCCCGGCGCCGTATTCCCCGCCTACCAGCGTCGCCAATGCGTTCACACGGCCGCGCTCGCGGGCAAACAGCGGCACGGGATCACCCATCCGAACGATCACCGCCTCGCGCCCGCCGCTGGTAAAAAAGCTGCGCAGCGCTACCCCCATCGGCGCACCGACCGCTTGCGAGGCGGCAGTGGCTGCGACCGGGAAGCCAAGCGCTGTGTGGGTATAGACCGTCAGCGAACCGGGGGTCGCTCCGAGGCGGCGGAAAACCAGCGCTGCCGTTCCGTTGAGCACCGGGTCGATGGTCACGGCAATCCCGCCGAGGGCCGCATTGAGCAAGTCTCTCAACTGCACCCTGGTGAAGCTGCCCGCCGTCAGTTCGACCCGCTGATCGCTGCCGTCGAGATTGACCACGAACAGCAAACCGCCCTCTGGCAACTCGACGCTGTCAGGCAGCGGACGCGAGCGGACGATCGCGTGCCGATCCATCCTGCCGCCGGTGTCGAACAACTGCTCGACTTCCTCGATCGAGGTCACCCGCACCGGGACATCGGTCAGCGTGTCGTTGGCCCTGGCCGCCCAGCCCTGCCGCGCCAGCCGTGCAGCAACGACATTTCGTGCCCGCAAGCCCTCGTCACCCGCCCGCAGCGGCAGGAAGCCCACGAACATGGCGATATCCATGCGGTTGGGGTCCGCTGCCGCAGCGACGGGCGCGTCGAGAAAGCTGATGCCGGGAACGTCCACCAGTCAGGCCCTTCAGGCGACCTGTTCGTAGCGGATATCGCCGACCGACAGCGCCAGTTCCTCCATGGCGACATCGCCGCCACCCTTGGCCGAGAGCGAAGGGCCGGTGTACTTCGTCGGGAAGCAGTCGATGAGGACCCACTTCTGCACGGCGTTGGCCCCGGTCTCATCCATCAGCGTGACGGTGACGGTCTGCTTGGCATCCTCGACCTTGCCGTCCTGGAGGTTCTTGAACATCTGGAAGACAGCGTCGGAATTGATGATCCCGCGTTTCAGCGTCACATCGGACACTTTGAACATGCCGGGGATCTTGGTGACGACATTGCGCTTGTCGCTGCCGTTGCGATACTCGGCGACGGTGATCTCGGTGCCGAGCCCCGAAACTTCGGAGAATCCGCCCTCGATATCGCCGTTGCCGAAAGCGACAGTGAAGTTGAAGGCGTTGTAGGGTGCGTTGCGGTCAGGCATGATTTACCTCCTTAGCTCGTGGCATCGGCGGTCTTCTGACCGATGCGGAAGATGACGAATTCGGCTGGCTTGATCGCGGCGATGCCGATCTCGCAGATCAGGCGGCCGTTATCCAAATCGGCCTGGGTCATGGTCGAGCGGTCGCAGCGCACGAAATAGGCCTCTTCCGGGGTCGCGCCGAGGAGCGCGCCCGAACGCCATTCGGCGAACAGGAAGGACGAAATCGTGTCCGTGATGTTGGACCACAGCGCCGGCCCGTTGGGTTCGAACACCGCCCATTGGGTGGAACGGTCGATCGAGTTCTCGACATAGTTGAAGTAGCGCCGCACGTTGACATAGATCCACTCGGGATCGCTGCTGATGGTGCGCGCGCCCCATACCCGGTTGCCGCGGCCGAAAAAGCTGCGCAGGCAGTTGATGCCTTCGGGATTGAGCACTTCCTGCTCGCCCTTGGACAACTCGCGCTCGAACCGCAGCGCCCCGCGCACGACTTCGTTGGCGGGCGCCTTCCACACCCCGCGCTGGATGTCGTTGCGGGCATAGATGCCGCAAATGAAGCCTGATGGCGGCAACACCAGTTCCTTGGGGATCGTGTCGTCCGACGGCCGGGCCGACGGATTCGGAACGACAACCCACGGATAATAGAGCGCGGCATATTTGCTATCGATCGCCGCCCGCACATCGCGGGCATCGCCGACCGAGGCCCCGGCCTGCGTGTCCAGCACGGCAATACGATAGCGCATCCGTTCCGCATGCGAGATCAGCGCAAGGCGGGTGCCAGCAGCGGCGCCGCTGTTGGCCGAGCTGCCGGGTGCAGCGACGATGGCGACATCGCTCACTTCCTCGACCAATGCGAGCGCTTCCTCGTAACTGAGGTTTTGCGGGTCGGCGTCGCTGGTCACGCTGGCATCGCCATCGACCCCGCCGGTAAGCTGGTATGGCACTCTGACTTCGTCATCGTCGCCGAACAGCGCTGCGCGCAGCGCGTGGGCAGTCGGGTCGGGATCGTCGTCGAACCAATATGGCTGCGCCAGAGCCGCGCCCCGGCTGGTCGGGTTGCGCGGCAGGGCGTCGGCCAAACGCCTCGGATGGCCGGGACCGAGACCGAGGCCCTCGATAACGATCGGTCCGCCCTCGGCATCGTCGTCGGCACTTCCGGCTCCGGGCCGGATCTCCAGGTTTACTGTGACAAGCCGGGCATCGGCGGGCACCGCCCCCAGATCGAGCGCGTCCGTTCCGTCCCCAATCGGTGCCTCGACGTTCCACACTCCGTCCGCCGCCTTGACGAAATAGTTGCTGCCGCCGGACTGGACCATCGAACCGGTCGGCGCGGCATTGAGCGTAGTGGCCGTAGCCGGGGTCAGCTTCTGGTACGCGAGGACAAAGCCGTTGAGACCCGATCCCGGCGAGCGGGCGCGGAAGCTGGCGACGGTCGCGTCACCGGAATCGACGACATTGGCGCTTGCGGAATTGGCCTCGATTGTGCGGGTCGAAGGCGTGGTTATCTGGCGCGCCGTAAATGTTCGCGCGACGTAGAGCCGCCCGCTGCCGTTATCGAAGAAGGCCTTGGCCGCATGCGCCATATAGTTGGGCGTATCGGTGGTCCCGATCCGCAGATTGGCCAGCCCGCCATAGATCCGCTCGAACTCGCCGAAGCTTGTGATGACATCGGAAACCATGCCGAGGGGGCCCTTGCGGGTCGGCCCGACGAAGGCGGTGGTGCTGGTGCCCACCCCCTGGATCGACTTGGCGCGAAAGCTAGTCTCTTCGACATAGACGCCAGGAGCTAGATATTCAGGCATGACAGGACCTTTCGTTTCCTATGGCTTGAGTTTCAGCGTGAAGCCGAGGCCGTCCGCGAGAATGCGGCCAGTCTCCAGCTCGACAGTCGGCAGGCTCCCGCTGACGGGCACCCATTGCTGGCCGGAGGCAGTGATCGTGTCCGGGTCGGTCGGCCATGGACGGCCCGGAGCGGTTTCGATGAGCAGCTTGGTGACGACTTTCTTGGTCCCGACCGGGGCAGGCGGTGGCGGGGGACCACCGCCGCCACCCCCGCCGCCGCCGCCGCCGCCACCTCCACCGCCCGGGGGCGGCGGCGGAGGCGGGGGCGGAGGAGAGGTCGTGAAGTCTATGATCGGGATGCCGACCGCGAGCGCGAGCACCTCGCCACGCTCGTCGGCGATGCCGCTACCGAGCAGCTGGTCGTCGCTCGCCCGCAGCAGGCTGATCCGCGCACCGGCGAGGGGTTCGGTGGCGCTGCCGACCTTGCGCTTGAGCGAAGCGCGGACGCCCGACCAGTTCTGGCCCACACGCGCCGCGGGCCCGGCGAACATCCTGACCTGGATCGCTTCACCAGCCACCGGGCCGCGCGGCAAGGCGACGGATACGATGCGGGGGACATAGCGCCCGCCCGGATCGGTGATGGTGATGGGAAAGCTGAGTGCCCCGATGGCGAGACCCGCGGGGGCTGCATCGAAGGCCAGCAGGTGTTCAGCCAGTTGGCGCTCCTGCGCGGTACGCGGCACCATCGCGTTGATCACGAACAGCCCGGCGCGGTTGCGGACGAAGCTGAGGCTTGGCGAGGAGAGCACCAATGGTGCGGTGATCCGCTCCGCTGTCGCTGCATCGACCAGCTCCAGCGCGGCCAGCACCCGGCGGTCGAGCAAGGAGCGCGAAGGCGCGAGCATCAGGCGTCCTCCCCTTGCATCTGGGCATGTTCGAAGCGGGTGGCGATGACATTGGGCGCATCGTCCGCCGGCGGCGCATCGATATGCACGACGCGGGCGACATAGGTGGTGGAGAGACGGTAAGTCGGCTCCATCACGTCCCAGATCCGGCACAGGTCTTCTTGCGTGATGTTGGTCGGCGAGATCTGGATGCTCTCGTCATTGCGCCAGCCGCCGACCTGCATCAGCGTCGAGGCATCCAGGTTGGGGTTCCAGTGCAGCTGCGCCATCACCCAGGCCATCAACATCTGTTCGGTGTGCTTCGAGTCCGACCAGACCGTGACCATGTAATGGAGGTCGAGCGGCAGGGCGCGCGCGGTCGGCGGGTTCTTGCGGCCCGAGCCTGCCGGATGCAGATATTGCGCAATCGACATGCGATACAGGAACAGCGAGATCGTGTTCTCGGTGAAGCTGTCGGCCTCGGCAAAGTCGGCGCTCTTGGCCAGCTCGAACCGGCACGGATGATCGGCGCGCAATGTGGCCGGATAGATGTTGCGCAGGTACTGGACCAGCGATTCCCCGACCGAATAGGCTGCCGAAAATCCCGCCATCGCTCAGCCCTCCGCCTCGGGTCGATGACCCTCGGAACCTTGCTCGTAGGTCGCATCGTAGCGTGCGCACTCGGCACGGATGAGCGCGCCCATCTGGCGGAAATAGCTGGGCGAAGTGATCATCCGGCTGGTCACGCGGACCGACTGATCGGCTTCGGACGCCTGGCCAAAATCGAGTTCCGCCGTCGTCAGCGAAAGATTGACGGTGCAATGGTTGAAATAGACCCGCGCGTCATCGACGCTGGAAGCGGCTTCTCGTGCTCGCGCGGAGTGCTCCTCGTCGTCGGACACGGTGGCCGGCTCTCCCTCCCCTGCGCGGTTGTGCGCGGGGACAGCGGAGCAAACGCCGTGCCAGAATCCACTTCATTGACTCAGCCATGCAATTCTCGGGAGAGTGTCACAGGAGCAGTGTCACATGGTACGTATCGAACATGTGACAGCCCCGACTGTGACACAGCTGCGCCGCCGCGAAGCCGGTGCGCTGGGGCAGCCTGATTTTCGGGGATGTCTATCCGCGATGCAGGTGGCGGTACAAGGTCATGCGCGAACAGCCGAGCTGGCGCGCGGCCTCGCTCTTGTTGCCACGGCAGCCCTGCAAGGCACGATCGATCGCGCTGGCGGTCAACGCGTGAGCGGGTGCTCGTTCCGACGGAACATTGCCGGCACACGGAACCTTGCGATCCAGGGCAAAATCACCCGCCGAGAGCTGACTGTCCATACAACCGAGGAGGGCAACCTCGATGGCATTGCGCAATTCGCGCGCATTGCCGGGCCAGCCGTGGCTCCGCAGCAGCTTGCTCGCGTCTTCACGCAAGCCGGGAACCGGACCTGCAGCGGAGGAAAATTCGCTCAGGAAAAAACGCGCCAGCGGGACGATATCGTCAGGTCTGGCGGCCAGCGGAGGCACTTCGATCCGGGCGACCGCGATGCGGTAATAGAGATCGCTGCGGAAGCGCCCGGCGGCGACTTCGTCCTCCAGCTTGCGATTGGTCGCCGCGATGATGCGGATGTCGAAGTCGTGCGGCTGCCGCCCGCCCAGGCGATAGCATTGGCGGGCCTCGATGGCGCGCAGCAGCTTGACCTGCCCGGACAGGCTCAGTTCGCCGATCTCGTCGAGGAACAGCGTGCCGCCATGCGCCAGCGCCAGCTTGCCCGGGTAGGAATTGACTGCACCGCTGAAGGCGCCTTTCTCGTAGCCGAAGAATTCGCCTTCGATCAGGTCGTCAGGAATCGCGCCGCAATTGACCGCAATCAGCGGTCCGGTGCGGCGGCGACTCTGGCGATGCAGGGCGAGCGCCACCAGTTCCTTGCCCACGCCGGTCGGCCCCTCGATCAGGGTAGTGGTATCGCCGTGGCTGAGCAGCCGTATGCGTTCGCGAATGCGTTCCATGGCGCGGCTTTCCCCGGCCAGTCCCAGATCGCCGCCCGCCTTCGGGTCCGCAGCCCCTTCGCGCGGACGGCACTCGCCGAAATGCTGCTTGAGCCGTGCGAGCGCCTCCGGATGCGAGAGGTCGGTGGGGAGCACGTCGCTGGCCCCGGCGCGCAGGCAATCGACGACATGGTCGGCGCGGTCGCGGTCGCCCAGGACGATAGTGGTCATGCCCGGGTGGCGCGCTGTGATCCGGCGCACGACATCGGGATTGTTACCACTGTTGATCAGCGCCATGCGCGCTGCGGGCGCGTGAGCAAGGGCATTCTCGCTGGTGCCGATATGGGAACAGGCAAGATGATGCGCAGAGGCAATCCTGCCCAAATGCCGCGCGTGCAGCATGTCATCATCGATAATGACGATATCGGGGACCGGTCCGTTCTGCATTCCCACCCCAAGACGTACCTGCCAAAAGACCTGGCTGCCTGCGATCGACGTTCTTTCCTTGGACCGGAGCCGATCGCTCCGGTGCCGGACAAGTAGTGCGCAACCCCGTCGTAAGTCGGTTCGTGGTGGAAAGCAGAGCCGGTGTCCCCATGCCGAGCTGCTCCCTGTGCCGCTGTTGGCAATCCTGCGATTGCGTGCGCAGAATTACTCCGATTCGGTTCTTTTGCCAACACGGTTGCGATGGATCGAGCGGCCGGAGGGTTGGCTAATCGCGATAAATGCGCAAGCAAATCAATCGGTCTGGCGAAGTTGTGACAGAGTCAATCGGGCAGGATTATTGCGACGAATCGAGTGGAGTGGGCCTCTATTCGCCCGATGCCTGTGCGGGGATGAACCGAATCTTCGCTCAGACGGCCTGCTCGCCGTAATAGAGGGTTACGGCATGCCTCGCCTCGGCGAAGAACAGCCAGCGTTCGCAGGTGATGCCGATCTGGCAAGAGATGACAGCGACAAGCGACAGGGCCAGAGCTACGGCTGGCTCGCCCACGCCGATCGCCCCGCAAACCGAAAAGATCGGCACGACGAAACCGAGCAGCATGGCGATCCGTCGCAACTTGTCGGCGTGCTTGCGGGCAATGCGGAAGCCCATCTCGCGCAGCAGGTAGTTGTCCATGTCGTGGGGGCTAGCCGTCATCTCGACCTTGCCGAGGTGGCCGAGGCCGGTGGCAGAGCCGATGGTGCTGAGAGGCGGCCCACCGTGAATGTGGTTCCAGTAGGCCGCCTTCACGATCAAGCCTGCAAAAAGCAGCACTAGCGCAATCAAGGTCGCGAGCGCCGCCGCAGCGTCTTGTCCGAACGCATAAAGCAGCAATGTGAGGATAGCCGCCCCGTTCATCGGCCCAAGCACCAGATAGCCTGCGACGGTCCAGCCATTGTGCCAGGCCGGAATGGTCTTGAGCGAAGCATAGATCATCGAGGTGGTGAAGATCGTGAGGAGGCTCATCGCGGCACCTGCAACGCCCAGTGCGGCCGCGACCTGCGGAGGGGCCAGCCCGAAGATCCACGTCAGCGCGAACAGGCCGAGCGGAATGAAGGTCAGGATCGCCGCTACCCCTTCCCGCGAGAGCCAGCTCGAGCGCCACTGCGACAGCGCCCGCCAGGCGCGTTCCGGATGGCCGAGGTGGAAGGTCGAGGACAGCAGACCGCCGATGATCAGGGCGAAGCCGAGGCCAAAGGCGACGAGGCCGAAGGCCATGTCCTGCGGCAGGATGCCCAATGCGGCGAGCACGGCCAGCCAGATCATCATGCCATAGCCGGCACCGCTGGCGGTGGTGAAGAAGATCACGGATTTCGCCGGATGCATCGTTCAGACTTTCACGAAAGGATCTTGTCGACCCAGCGGGCGATCAGGCCCGCGCCGTCCGTTGCTTCGGCGTGATCGAGCATGCGCGGCGCCTTCCCGTCCTCGCCTCGCTGGCGCGGGCGCGGGGGCAGGTACTTGTTGACCGGCTTCGTGCCCTGTTCCGGCATCAGGTCGTAGCCGCCCCGCGCCGCGACCAGTTTCGACACGTCGCTGTCCGGATCGCCCAGATCGCCGAAATGGCGCGCGCCCGAGGGGCAGGTCGAGACGCAGGCCGGGACGCGGCTCGCCTCGGGCAGGGTCTCGTTGTAGATCTTGTCGATGCAGAGCGTGCATTTCTTCATCACGCCCTCCTGCTCGTCATATTCGCGCGCGCCATAGGGGCAGGCCCACGAACAGAGCTTGCAGCCGATGCAGATATCCTCGTTGACCAGCACGATGCCGTCCTCGGTGCGCTTGTAGCTGGCACCGGTCGGGCACACGGTGACGCAGGGCGCATCCTCGCAGTGCAGGCACGAACGGGGGAAGTGGACCGTTTGACCCTGCCCCGCCTCGTCGGTGGTCTCATAGGTATGGATGCGGTTGAACCAGACCCCGTCGGGCTTCTTGCCGTATGGGTCATAGTCTGTCAGCGGCGCGCTCTTGCCCGCGGTGTTCCATTCCTTGCAGTTGACCGCGCAGGCATGGCAGCCGACGCAGATATCGAGATCGATGACGAGGCCGAGCTTCTTGTCGGTGCATTTGGGGAGGCTGGTCATGCGGGCTCCCCCTTCAGCGCTTTACCGAAGTCGGAGGGCCCCTCCGGCGCGCGCTTGTAGCGCGCCAGCGGCTCGAACATCGGCTCAGTTTCGCCCGCCTCATGCACCGCACATTTGCGCAGGCGGACGCGCAGATCGTACCACGCCGCCTGGCCGGTGACGGGGTCGGAGTTGGAGTAGGCCGGCGAGCCTTTCTCCGGCAGCAGCATTTCAGTGATGATGTGGTTCAAGAGGAACCCGCGGGTCATCTCGGGGCTGCCCGGGTCGAGCGCCCAGGCCCCCTTGCGCTTGCCGATAGCGTTCCAGGTCCAGACCACGTTCTCGTTCACCCCGGTCACCAGCTTGACCTGTGCCTTGACCCGGCCGCGCGGGTTCTCGATCCAGACCCAGTCGTCGTCGGCAAGATCGTGCTGCGCTGCCAATGTGCGGTGGACATGCAGCTTGTTGGCCGAGGTGATTTGCCGCAGCCAGGCGTTCTGGCTGCCCCAGCTGTGGTACATGTGCATGGGCCGCTGGCTCAGCGCATGGATCGGGAATTCGTCGCCGCCTTCCTGCGCTTCGAGGAAGGGCTGGTACCAGATCGGCAGCGGGTCGAAATAGGTGTCGATGCGCTGGCGGTGCTCCTCGGGCGGTAGCACCGCACCGTGCCCGCGTGCGGCGAGGCGGAACTTCTGCAGATCCTCGCTGTAAAGCTGGAACACGATCGGGTCGGCATGGCCGATCCACGCCATTTTCTCGGCATATTCAAGGTACTGGCGGTTGGCGAACTTGAAGAACTGCGCCGCCTTGGGCAGCTCTTCATGCCAGAAACAGCCGTTCTCGATATAGCGCAGTATCTGGTCCGGATTCACTTCCCCCACGCCGGACTTGCTGCCATCCTCGCCCCGCCAGCCCGACAACGGCCCCACACCCGGCGCACGTTCGTGGTTGACGATATAGTCCTCGTACCCCCCCGGATATCTGGGTGAACCGTCGGCATTGGTCATGCCCGGCAAGCCAAGCCGCGCGCCGAGGTCGAGCAGCACGGTCTGGAACGGACGCACATCGCGGTCGAGCTCCAGCACCGGCTGGCGGATCGAATCCCCGCCGCCGTGGGCCGAGCTGATCGGCCGGTCGAGCATGGAGATGCAGTCGAACCGTTCGAGATAGGTCGTGTCGGGCAGGATCAGGTCGCAATAGGGCACCGTCTCCGACCAGAAGGCATCGGAATAGATGATCTTCGGGATCACATACTCGCCATCCTCACGCTTCGCCGTGAAATAGCCCAGCGTGTCGGGCACGTTCATCGCGCTGTTCCAGGCCATATTGGCCATGAACAGGAACAGCACATCGATACCGTAGGGGTCCTGCTTCGCCGCATTATGCAGCACCATGTGCATCAGTCCGTGGAGCGCCAGCGGGTGCTCCCAGCTATAGGCCTTGTCGATCCGCAGCGGCTCGCCGTGATGATCGACCACCAGGTCCTCGGGCGATTTGGGGAAGCCGAGCGGTGGGCCATTGAGCGGCACGCCAGCCTCGGCCTGCGGCCAGGCCGGCTTGATGCCGGGCGGGATCGGCTTGGGAAACGGGGCCTTGTAGCGCCAGCCGCCCGGCACATCGACGCTGCCGAGCAGCGCCTGCAGGATGTGGATCGCGCGGCAGGTGTGGAAACCGTTGGAATGCGCCGAGATGCCGCGCATGGCGTGGAAGCTGACCGGGCGGCCGACCATCTGCTTGTGCTTGCGGCCCCAGCTATCGGTCCAAGGCTGGTCGATGACGATCTCCTGCTCGAAGGCGACCTCGGCCAGTTCGGCGGCGATGCGGCGGGTCGTCTCGGCCGGGACCCCGGTGGTTTCCGCCACCGCCTCGGGCGTATACTGCGGATCGAGATAGCGTTCGGCGAGGAACTGGAAACTCGGCACGACCCTGCGGCCATTGACCTCGCGCTCCCCCGCAAAGGCTGGCGTACGGTGCACCGCATTGGCGCGCCGCGCACGATTCTCGTCGAGGCACCAGACCAGCGGCTGGCCGTCCTCGTGCCGCAGGAACAGCCCATCGTCAGGCGCCCCCGGCTCGCAGATCACCAGCCACGGGGCGTTGGAGTAACGGGCGAGGTAGGGAAAATCGATCTTCTCGGCGCGGAGCAGCTCGTGGATGATCGCGAACAGGAACAGTCCGTCGGTGCCGGGGCGGATGCCGATCCATTCGTCGGCGATGGCGCTGTAGCCCGTGCGGACCGGATTGACCGAAACGAACTTGGTCCCCTCCCGCGTCTTGAGCTTGCCCAGCCCCATCTTGATCGGATTGGAATCGTGATCGTCGGCCACGCCGAACATCATGTGATACCTGGTCAGCTCCCAGTCGGGCTCGCCGAATTCCCAGAACGCCCCGCCCAGCGTGTAGAGCCCGCCGGCCGCCATATTGACCGAGCAGAACCCGCCATGGGCAGCATAGTTGTGGGTGCCGAACTGGCTCGCCCACCAGCCGGTCAGCGACTGCGACTGGTCGCGCCCGGTGAAGAAGGCCAGCTTCGACGGATCGCGCTGCCGCACTTCGCCCAGCCATTGGGTCGCCAGTCCGAGTGCTTCGTCCCACTCGATCTCGCGAAACTCGCCCGAGCCGCGCTCGCCCGTGCGCAGCAGCGGCTTGGTCAGCTTGGCCGGCGAGCGCTGATGCATGATCCCGGCGCTGCCCTTGGCGCAGAGGACGCCATTGTTGACCGGGTGATCGGGATTGCCTTCGATATAGCGGATCTGGCCGTTCTTGAGGTGGACCTTGATGCCGCAGCGGCAGGCGCACATGTAGCAGGTCGAGGTCTTGACCTCGTCCGAGACGCGCGGCGAAAGCGCCACATCTTCCTTCACGGTCTCGAACGGATTCAGGCGCATGGTTCTCCCTCGTCAGCGCAGGCTCACCATGTGCCGCAATATCGCGCTTATGTCCACCGGTGGACTTAAGGCACGAACCGTTCGGAAATAACCATGCCCGCCAGCATCGCGGCAATGAAGATAGCGGCTGAAACGGGCTCGATCACAAGCGCAGCCAAAGCTGGCCCCGGACATAATCCGGCGATACCCCAGCCAACTCCGAACAGCGCCGAGCCGCCGATAAGCCGGGGCGTCAGATCGCCCCGGTCAGGCAAGGCAAATGCGGCTCCGAAGAGCGGGCGCACCATGCGCCGCTGAATGCGCCAGGCCATTGCCATCACCAATACTGCCCCGCCCATGACAAAAGCGAGAGTCGGGTCCCAGCGGCCGAAAATGTCGAGAAAACCACGCACCCGTGCGGGATCGGTCATTCCGCCCAGCGCCAATCCCGAACCGAACAACGCGCCGGATACGAGAGGCGGGCCGAACTGGCGGATCATGACAAAACATCCCAGCCGAGGGCATTCATCGCAGCGACCGTGGCGATCCCTGCCGCCATGAAGCTGGCCGTTGCCACCAGCGAACGCTGCGACAGGCGGCTTACCCCGCAGACACCATGGCCGCTGGTGCAACCGCTGCCCAGTCTGGTGCCGATGCCGACCAGCAGACCTGCCAGCACCAACACCAGCGGGCTGGCGAAGCTGGCTTCAAGCCCGCCCTTGAACATCATCACTGCCAGCGCGCCGAGCGGCAGGCCCAACAGGAACAGCCATGCGCTTGATGTCGCCATATTGCCCCCGGATATCCCGGTGGCCCGCGCGGCAATTCCCGAAACTCCGGCGATCCGGCCGGCGCCGAGCAGCATCAGCGCCGCCGCGAGGCCGATCAGCACTCCGCCGGCCAAACCGCCGAGCGGGGCGGCTTCAGGATATCCGGGCAGTATCACAGGGCGTTTACCGGGATCTTGATGTAGCTCACGCCATTGTCCTCCGGCTCTGGCAAGTGCCCGCCCCGGATGTTGACCTGGACGCTGGGCATGATGAGATTGGGCATTGCCAGGGTTTTGTCGCGGCTGGTGCGCATAGCGACGAATTCGTCTTCGTTCACCCCGTCGCGGACATGGACATTGCCTTCGCGCTGCTGGCTGACGGTGGTTTCCCACGCAAACACGTCGCGCCCCGGCGCCTTGTAGTCATGGCACAGGAACAGCCGCGTCTCGCCTGGCAGCGACAGCAGGCGGCGGATCGAGCGGTAGAGCTGGCCCGCGTCGCCGCCGGGGAAATCCGCCCGCGCGGTGCCATAATCGGGCATGAACATGGTGTCGCCAATGAAGGCCGCGTCGCCGATGATGAAGGCCATGTCGGCTGGCGTATGCCCCGGCACATGCAGCGCGATCCCTTCCAGCTCGCCAATGCGAAAAGTCTCGCCATCGGTGAACAGCCGGTCGAACTGCGAACCGTCGCGCTGGAACTCGGTCCCGGCGTTGAACAGCTTGCCGAACACTTCCTGCACCCGCACGATTTCGGCCCCGATGGCCAGGCGGCCGCCGAGCTTGTCCTGCAGATAGGGCGCGGCCGAGAGATGATCGGCATGGGCATGGGTTTCGATCAGCCAATCGACCGTCAGCCCATTCCGCTCGACATACTCGACGATCCGGTCTGCCGAGGCAAACGAGGTCCGGCCTGACGCCGCATCGTAATCAAGCACAGAATCGATCACCGCTGCGCCACCGGTGGCGGGATCGCTGACGACATAGCTGACGGTGAAGGTCGATTCGTCGAAAAATCCGGCAATGGTTGGGCGCCGCTGCACGTCACGCTGCGCCCGCGAGATCTGCGCCGCAGCTTCGGCCAACGGTAGATCGGTCTTGGTCATGGGAGCAACTCCTTCAGGGCCGATATAGGCCCGGCCAGAACCCGCGCCAAGCAGTGCCGCCCGGAGGCAATGAAACGGCCGCGCCGTAACGACCATTTGCCGCTTGCTACCTGCGCGGCGTCCATTATTGGGAGCGCCACGGAACGTGCATGCGTTCCTGCATCGAGAGACGGGCCCCGCAAGGGTCCGCGCCAACCTGCCAGGCCGGCAAGGTGGTGGTCCAGTTCCATCGGACGATGCGGCCCAAGGGCAACCGGTCACGCTGTGCTGGCATCCCCCCAAAGCCTCATCGGCCAGCCAATATTGAGGAGTTTTGAATGAAGGCCCTCGTCAAGTCCAAGCCCGGGATCGGGCTGACCATGGAAGACGTTCCCGTTCCCGCCATCGGCATCAACGATGTGCTGATCAAGGTTCGCCGCACCGCCATCTGCGGTACCGACGTGCATATCTGGAAGTGGGACGAATGGGCCCAGAAGACCATTCCGGTGCCGATGATCGTGGGCCATGAATTCGTCGGCGAGATTGTCGAGACCGGGTCCAACGTCAACGATTTCCACCCCGGCCAGATCGTCTCGGGCGAAGGGCACGTCGTCTGCGGCCGCTGCCGCAACTGCATGGCGGGCCGCCGCCACATGTGCGCCCATGCCGAAGGGATCGGGGTCAACCGCCCGGGCGCCTTTGCCGAGTACCTCGCTCTTCCCGCCGCCAATGTGTGGGTTCACGATCCGAAGATCGACCTCGATGTCGCTTCGCTGTTCGATCCCTATGGCAATGCCGTCCACACCGCGCTGCAGTTCGACGTGCTGGGCGAGGACGTGCTGGTGGTCGGCGCCGGGCCGATCGGGATCATGGCCGCTGCCGTCTGCCGCCATGCCGGGGCGCGGCATGTCGTCATCACCGACCTCAACGACGACCGCCTGGCGCTTGCCGCGAAAATGGGCGCGACCCGCACCGTCAATGTCGGGCGCGAGGATCTGAAGCAGGTGCAGGCCGATCTCGGCATGACCGAAGGCTTCGACGTCGGGCTGGAGATGTCGGGCAGCGAAGCCGGTTTCGCTTCGATGGTCGACAACATGGCGCACGGCGGCAAGATCGCCATCCTCGGGCTGCCGGCGGGCGACGTGCGGATCGACTGGCACAAGGTCATCTTCAACATGCTGACGCTCAAGGGCGTCTATGGCCGCGAGATTTTCGAGACCTGGTACAAGATGCAGGTCTTCATCCAGAGCGGGCTCGACCTGACCCCGATCATCACCCACCGCTTCAAGGCGGACGATTTCGAGCAGGGCTTTGCCGCGATGCTTTCGGGCGAAGCGGCCAAGGTCGTCCTCAACTGGGAGTAGAACCAAATGTACGGCGACTTCCGGGCCCATCTGCAGGCCGAACTGGACGCGATCGAAGCGCAGAACCTGACCAAGAACGAGCGCCGCATCGCCTCGCAGCAGGATGCGACGGTGACGGTGGACGGGCGCGAGCTGATCAACCTGTGCGCCAACAACTACCTCGGCCTCGCCAACAATCCCGAGATCATGGCGGCGGCGCGCGAGGGGCTGGACGAGCGCGGCTTCGGCATGGCCTCGGTCCGCTTCATCTGCGGCACGCAGGACATCCACAAAGAGCTCGAGGCCGAGCTGTCGGACTTCCTCGGGATGGAAGACACCATCCTCTATCCCAGCTGCTTCGATGCCAACGGGGGTCTGTTCGAGACGCTGCTGGGCGCGGAAGACGCAGTCATTTCCGACGAGCTCAACCACGCCAGCATCATCGACGGCATTCGCCTGTCGAAGGCGCAGCGCTATCGCTACAAGAACAACGACATGGCCGACCTCGAGGAACAGCTCAAGGCGGCCGATGTGGCAGGCGCGCGGTTCAAGCTGATCACCACCGACGGCGTGTTCTCGATGGACGGCCACATCGCCCGGCTCGACGAGGTCTGCGACCTGGCCGAGAAATACGGCGCGCTGGTCCACTTCGACGACTGCCACGCCACCGGCTTCCTCGGCGCGAGCGGGCGCGGGACGCATGAATATCGCGGCTGCATGGACCGGGTGGACATCACCACCGGCACGCTGGGCAAGGCGCTGGGCGGGGCGAGCGGCGGCTATACCTCGGCCAGGAAGGAAGTCGTCGCGCTGCTGCGCCAGCGTTCGCGCCCCTACCTGTTCTCCAACACCGTCGCCCCGCCGGTGGTCGCGGGCGGGCTCAAGGCAATGGAAGTGGTCCGCCGCGGCGAAGCGCGCGAGAAGCTGATGCGCAACACGAAGCGGTTCCGCGAGGGGCTGGAGGCGATCGGCTTCGACCTGATCCCGGGCGAACATCCGATCATCCCGATCATGTTCTACGAAGCCGACAAGGCGGCGCGGTTTGCGCAGGAGGCGATGGCCGAAGGCGTCTATGTGACCGCCTTCTCCTTCCCCGTGGTCCCGCGCGGCAAGGCACGGATCCGCACGCAGATGTCCTCTGCCCTGGACGACAGCGATATCGACACCGCACTGGCAGCGTTCGAGCGAGCGCTGGCGCGGGTTTAGGGGCGATCTTGCACCGGGAAACCGGTGAAAAGTGACGCGAAGCCTGTCCTGAGCTTGTCGAAGGGCTCACACCAAAACCCCATAGCGGCGGGCGGGATTCTCGTGGCTGTAGCGGGGGCTAGGGCCTTGCGCCGCTGTGCTGGTCCTTGTGCAGGGCTGACGATGGGAAAGAGCGACGCTGGCATGAGCGGAAGGTGGCGATGTTGGAAAATCGGGAGCCGGGCTGAGGGGAATCCGGCAGGATAGGGGTACTGACATCCGGATTCTTTTGGCGGACGTCTCCGGCGAAAATTTTACAAATTCCGATCTCGCGCCCCCTTTCTCTTTTGTTGGGCTCTGTTACTCTAGACCATATATCGAATCATGCATCCGTGCCCCGCAAAGCAAGATCAGGTCGCCAATGATCGCGTTACAGGGGGACAGGGTCTTGAGGACATTACTTGGCGCAACTGCGGCCATAGCGCTGCTGGCGAGTGGTTGTGGAGGCGACGGTTCCAGCCCCCCGCCGACCTCCGGCACGCCATCACCCAGCCCCACGCCAAGTCCCACACCGACACCGACACCATCTCCCACCCCCACGCCGACACCCGCGCCGACCAGCACCGACCCGGTGCTAGCCAGCCTTTTGAGCATTTCGCAGTGGAAAGAGCTCTTTGCAGACTCCGCCTCGTATGCCGAACGGGACCTCGTGGAGTACAATGGCGCGCTGTATTTCGCCTTTGCGGCACATGCACCGCATGGAGTTACGCCCGATGCAGACCCTGCTCATTTCGAGCGGCTCGATCTGATTCCCAATCAACGGTTACTCCTGCAGGACGATTTCAGCACCGATGGCGGCCCGCTGGCAGGACGAAGTGTTGGCCCGATCAAGTGGGTCGTGTCCGGTCCTGCCTTCGCCACCGCACTGGTGGATGCTGCGCGCGGTTATGCCACCGCAGATGGCAACGCCTATTTCATGCTGCTCGATATCCCCGGACAGATTTCGGAGTTCACTGCCGATTACTTTCGCGATGCCCCAGCCGGAACCTCGACATTGGCAACCATCTCGCTATCCACCAATAATTTCCTCGGGTCGGGGACCATCATGTGGCACGCCAACTGGTCGGACACGGGCGTAGGCAATGTGCGGATATGGAAGGACGGGCAAGCCAATCTCGATCCCGGGAACCGCTTCTTCTATCGCACCGATGTCAAGCTCTCCGCCGGCAGGGAGTACCGGCTGACTGTTCGCCCCCGCGGTGCGTTTGCGTTCGGCTATGTCGACAGCGCGCTAGCTTTCATCTCGATTGCCGATGACAATCGCATAGCGGCCGAGGCGAAGGCTCTATACGTCCAAAACCATGTGGCGGTGCATGGTGCTGAACAGCATCGATATGTCGAATTGCATGTAGCCAATTAGCGTGACCAATTCCGCGAACGCGACATCAAGTTCTGTTTGAGCTTTGGCCAGCGGTTTGCAGGATCAAACTTTCAAACAATGCGCTGCTGGAACTCGCTGATCCATCCGCAGATGGTTAGCGCTCACTCAGAATCCCCGCATAGTGCTCCCGCAACGTCTCCGAACCCGTCTCCGGCGTTGCGCTCTCGCTATACTCACCGCTCGCGGGGTCCAGCACCAGCATCGACTGGGTGGCGTAGTAGCGCGCGATGCGGGCGTATTCGGCTTTCTCCGCCGCCCAGTGCGAGAGCTTGCCGAGCGCGCCCAGCACGGTTGCTGCCACAGTGAACACCCCCACAGGGACGCTGCGATAGCGGGGTGGCTTGCCCGTCAGTTCGAACAGCATTGCGCCCTGCTCGCGCGGGCTGATGGCCGGGCCGGGGCCGCCGATGGGGAGCACGCGGTTGTGCCGCGCCGGATCGCCCAGGCAGGCGACGATATACCGCGCCAGGTCGCCGTCGCTGATCGGCTTGCACCGGGTCAGCTCGCCATTGCCGAACAGCAGGAAGGGCTTGCCCGCCGCCACCCGCGCCACCTGGCCCGAGAGCGACTTGAAGAAGGCGGTCGGGCGCACGATGGTCCAGGTCAGGCCGCTTGCGCGCAGCTCCTGCTCGAAGGCGAGCTTGGCGTGCTGGAACGCCAGCAGCGGCCGCTGGACGCAGATGGCGGAGAGCAGGATCATGTGCGCCGCGCCATGCCGCCGGGCCGCGTCAAGCACGGCCTTGTTGGCGGCGTAATCGACCTTCCGTGCATTCTCCGCCGTGCCGCTGCGCGAAGCGAGGCAGGAGATGACCGCGTCGAAGCCAGCACCCTCAATGTCACCGGCAAAGGCATCATCCACGCCCCCGGCCGTCACCTCCGCGACACGGACCGCGCAGCCGGGAAAGGCGCTCTCGCCCGGATCGCTGCGCACCACGCAGGTCACGGCATGACCGGCGCGGGCCAGTTCCTGCGCCACGGCCTGCCCGATGGTGCCGCTCGCCCCGAACAGGAGCACGCGCTTGGGATGGTCGGTGGGGCTCATCGCGCAGAACCTAACAGCATTGGCTGCGGCAGCGCTAGGGCTTCGCCTATGGTCGCAGGTCCAGCAAGCCGCGAATGGCGCGGGCGGTGTCACGCATGATGGCGTCGACATCCCGGCCGTCCTCGTCGAACACCAGTTCGACCGCGGCATAGCCAAACTCGACCGCCAGCCGCGCCCGGCGCTCGGCGATGGCCCGATCGAGCGCAGGGTCGCGCACCAGCAGGGCCTCGACCAATTGCGCGGCGACGCTGCGATGCGAGGCGAGCCGCACCTCCGCCAGTTGCGGCACGGCGCGGAGCATGCGCATCACCCACGGCCCGCCCGGGTAGGCCAACGTCACCCGCACATGTTCGACCAGAGAGGCCGCCAGCGCCGCTTCGTCCTGCGCGGGATCGAGCACGACCAGCGCATTCTGCTGCTCCATCAGCCGCTCGCCCAGCGCGGCCAGCAGGTCGTATTTGTCGGTGAAATAGTTGTAGAGCGTCGGCGGGCTGACCCCGGCGCGCTCGGCCACGAGGTTGGTCGAAATCCGCTCCACCCCCAATTCCTCCAGCAGCGCCCCCGCCGCATCGAGCAGCTTCTCATAGGTGGCGATCGCTCGCTGCTGGGTCGGTTTTCGTGCCATGGGATTTGCCGTTGACTCGAAATATAGCGATGACTATAAAACTTCAAGGGAATTCGGAGGAACTCGATGATACGCGGCATCACGCCCTGGCTGGCTCTGGCCTTTGCAGCTTGCGGCGAAACCGAGCCACCCCCCAGGCCGCTGACTGAAGCCGAGAGCGCCGCCCTGGCACCCGCCGATGCGCGCCTTGCCGCACTCTATGACGGGTCGTGCAAGGCCTGCCACACGGTCAAGGACGCGCAGGCCCCGCTGACCGGAGACCGCACCCAATGGGACGCGCGCTGGGCCAAGGGCGAGGATGCGCTTCTGGCCAGCGCGATTGGCGGCATGGGCAATATGCCGGCGGGCGGACAATGCTTCGAATGCACGCCGGAGGATCTCAAGGCGCTGGTGCGCTTCATGGCGGGAAGAGAACAATGACGACACGGCGCAAGGTCCTGCTCGGTTCGGCGGCCGCGATTGCCGTGGGTGCAGGCGGTCTCGCAGGCCGGGTCGCCTGGCGCGACCGCGAACCCGAGGTCCCGCCCCCGCTCGACAAGGACGGCCGCGCGCTGTGGAGCAACTGGTCGGGGCTGGAACATGCCTACCCCGCCCGCCGCGCCGCGCCCGCCGACGAAGCGGAGCTGGCCGCGCTGTTGCCCGCTGCGCCGACCCCGATCCGCCCGGTCGGCGCGGGGCACAGCTTCACCGCCATTGTCCCGACCGAAGGCACGCTGCTCTCGCTCGACCGCCTCAGCGGCATAGCGGGCAGCGATGCGGCGGCCATGACCGCCACCGTCGGTGCCGGGACCAAGCTCTCCGCGCTCGGCCCTGCCCTGGCCGCCATCGGGCAGGAAATGATCAACCTTCCCGATATCGACAAGCAGACGCTCGGCGGAGCGCTGGCGACGGGGACGCATGGGACCGGCAAGGGCGTACCGGCGCTGCATGGCCGGGTCACCGCCATGCGGCTGGTCGCGGCCGATGGCTCGGTGATCGAATGCAACGCGGATCAGCGGCCCGAGGTGTTCAACGCCGCCCGCGTCGGGCTCGGTGCCTTCGGTGTACTGAGCCAGGTGACACTGGAGAACTGGCCGCTGAGCCGGGTCAAGAAGACCGTGCGTGTGGTCGATACCGAGTGGGTCCTGAGCGAATGGCCCGCGCTTGCGGAAAAGCACCGCAACGCCGAATTCCTCGTCCTGCCCTTCACCGGCAAGTCGGCACTGGTGACGCACGACATCACCACCGAGCCGGTCAAGCCGCGCGGCCCCGATACCGACACGGAAGCGCTGATGGAATTGAAGAGCCTGCGCGACATGTTCGAATTCGTGCCCGCGCTGCGGCGGAAATTGGCCGCGCATTTCCTTGACCAGGCCCCGGACGAAGTGGCGGTCGATGAAGGCTGGAAGCTGCTCGCCAATGCGCGGCCCGTGCGGTTCAAGGAGATGGAGTACCACTTGCCCATCGAGCAGCAGGTCGGCGCGCTGCGCGAAATCATCGCCCGCATCGAAAGCGACGCCAAGGACGTGTTCTTCCCCATCGAAGCGCGCATCATCGCGCCTGATGACGCCTGGCTCTCCCCCTTCACCGGGCGCGAAAGCGGCTCCATCGCGGTCCATGCCTATTACAAGGAAGCGCATGACTGGATGTTCCGCCTGATCGAGCCGGTGTTCCGCGAGGCGGGGGGACGTCCGCACTGGGGTAAGCTCCATTCGCTGGGGGCGGCAGAGCTCAAGGCGCTCTACCCGATGTTCGGCGAAGCGATGGCGGTGCGCAAGGCGCTCGACCCGCAAGGGCGGATGCTCAATCCCTTCCTTTCGAAAATCTTCGGCAATGCCTAGGCTGTCACGCCGGGGCCTGCTGATCAGCGGCGGTGTCGTCGCGGTCGCCGGGATAGGCACGATGCTGGCACGGCCAGCGGTGGGAGGCGGAATGCACGATCCCTATTACTCCGCGCTGGCCAAGGCGCTGCGCGAGGCAGGCCTGATGCGGCCCACGCTGGTGATCGACCGCGCGCGGCTCGACGCCAATATCGCCGCCATCCGCCAGAGCACCGATGCGGCCGGCTTGCCACTGCGGGTGGTCGCCAAGTCGCTCCCCTCGCCGCAATTGCTGGCCCATGTCATGCAGGGCATGGGGACCGACCGGATGATGGTGTTCAGCGCGGAGATGCTGCTGCAACTGATCCCGCTCCAGCCCCAAGCCAGTGCCCTGATGGGCAAGCCGCTTCCCGTAAGCGAGTTTGTCCGGGTGACCGAAGCTGTTGGGAGCGAAGCAACCGGCCGAGTCCAGTGGCTGATCGACACGCCGCAGCGGCTGGAAGAATACACAACCGCCGCAAAGGCGCGCGGCGTGCCCTTGCAGGTCAGCTTCGAGATCGATGTCGGGCTGCATCGCGGCGGCTTTGCCGATGCCGCAATGCTGACGGATGTCGCGCGCAAGGCGCAGGCAAACGGCGCCACCATCGCCGGACTGATGGGCTATGACCCGCATGTGCCCAAGATGCCCTCGCCCGACAGCGCTTATGAGGCGTCACAGGGGGCTTACTCGACCGCTATCGCCGCGCTCAAAAACGCGGGTATTGCCGACCCGGGCGCACTGACGCTCAACAGCGCCGGCAGCCCCACCTTCCGCTGGCATTGCCGCAGCACAGTTGCAAACGAGGTCTCCGTCGGCTCGGCTTTCGTCAAGCCGGGCGACTTCGACTATGACGACCTCGGCGACCTTCTTCCGGCTGCCTTCATCGCTACGCCGGTGCTGAAACGCGATGGCGATCTGCAATTGCCCGGCCTCGAGCCGCTGTCCGGCCCGATGCACTGGTTTGATCGCAACACCGAGCGCGGCTTCTTCGTCCATGGCGGGCACTGGCTGGCCAAGCCGGTCTCGCCGCCGGGGCTGCAATATTCCTCTCTGTTCGGCCGCTCCTCCAACCAGGAGCTGCTGACCGGATCGCACAGGATCGACCTCCAGCCGGGCGACACGGTGTTCTACCGCCCCGACCAGAGCGAGGCCCTGTTCCTGCAATTCGGCGATATCGCCGTCTATGACGGCGGAGCGATCCGCGAGCGCTGGCCGACCCTGCCGATCAGCGCCTGAACACTTCCAGCGACCCTCAAGCATACCATTCGAACGGGCTGGGACCCGAGCCCTTCACAATGGCAATCCGGTTTTGTCCTGTCGAGGTTCCGAGCCTGAGGGACGGCTGGTCGACGATGGCGGCAACTTCAGCAGACTTGCCATCGGCAGTGCCGCCATCAATCGGGGCAGAATCCCTTTGCGTCCTAGGCCCGCATGTGAAATCAATTGCGAAAAGGGACCGAAAAAGGTCCAGCGCGGGATGGGAGAGGCGGACTGTGGCACATTACGACCTGATCATACGGGGCGGGACCATGCACGACGGCACAGGTGCTGCGCCGCAGGTCTGCGACATCGCGATCAGCGGCGGGAGCATTGCTGCGGTCGGGCAGATCGACGGGACTGCCGCCGAGATCATCGACGCCGCTGGCAAGATCGTCACCCCCGGCTTCGTCGACGTCCACACCCATTTCGATGGCCAAGTGACGTGGGAGAACCGGCTCTCGCCCTCGTCCGGCCATGGCGTGACCACGGCGGTCATGGGCAATTGCGGCGTCGGCTTCGCACCCTGCCGCCCCGATCAGCGCGATACGCTGGTCAAGCTGATGGAGGGGATCGAGGACATTCCCGAAGTGGTGATGGTCGAAGGCCTGCCCTGGAACTGGGAGACCTTTCCCGAGTACCTCGATGCGCTGGAACAGCGCGAACTCGACATCGATATCGCCACGCAAATCCCGCACTCCGCGCTGCGGGTCTATGTCATGGGCGAGCGTGCCGCCCGCATCGAAGCGCCCACCGCCGAGGACCTTGCCGCCATGCGCAAGCTGGTGGCGGAGGGGATCGAGGCCGGCGCGTTCGGCGTCACCACCTCGCGCAATGTCATGCACCGGACCAAGGCCGGCGACCTTGCGCCCAGCCTCTATTCCGATGTCGATGAATTGTGCGCGCTGGCAGGCGGCCTGACCGATGCCGATGGCGGGGTATTTCAGATCATCCCGGCACCGATGGAACCAGCCGAAGAGGAGTTTCCGATCCTGCGCCAGGTGGCCGAGCAATCCGGCCGGCCGGTGTCCTTCACCCTGCTCGACGTGCCGAACCAGCCGGGCGACGGCTGGCGCTTTCACATGGCGGGGCTGGAGCAGGCCGCCGCCGACGGGCTCACCATCCGTGGCCAGGTCGCGCCGCGACCGGTCGGCATGTTCTTCGGGCTCGACTTGTCGCTGCACCACTTCAGCAGCCATCCGAGCTACAGGGCGATTGCTCACCTCCGCCTGGCCGACCGCGTGGCGACGATGCGCGACCCAGCCTTCCGCGAGAAGTTGCTCGCCGAACAGCCCGAGGATACCAACCCTACCACGCTGGCGCTGATTGCGGCTTTTCGCGGGGCGTACCAGTGGCAGGGCAAGCCGAACTACGAGCCCGACAGGCAGGACCGGGTCGATGCCCGGGCCGAGGCAGCCGGTATCCCGATCGACGAATATGCCTATGACGCGCTGCTGGCGGAGGACGGGCACGCGGTCTTCTACCTGCCAGCCGCCAATTATACCGAGGGAAATCTCAAATCGGTCAGGGAAATGCTCGGCAGCCAGCATACGGTGATGGCGCTGGCCGACGGCGGCGCGCATTATGGCCTGATCTGCGATGCCAGCTTCCCCACCTTCTTCCTGCAGCGCTGGGTGCGCGATGCCGCGCCGGACGAGCGGATCGATCTGGCGGATGCCATTGCCGAACTCACCAGCCGCCCCGCGGCGCTGGTCGGACTGACCGATCGCGGGCGGATAGCGCCGGGCATGAAGGCCGATTTCAACGTGATCGACCTCGACCGGCTGAGGCTGCACGTCCCGACCATCGAATACGACCTGCCCGCAGGCGGCAAGCGCATGCACCAGCGGGCGGAAGGCATTGTTGCGACCGTGGTTTCCGGCAAGGTGACCTATCGCGACGGGGTCCACACGGGGGCGCTGCCCGGACGGCTGGTCCGGCGCCAGAACCTGGCCGTCGCCGCGTGAACGGGGGAGCACAGCAGACATGAATCTCGATTTCTCGGCCGAACAGAACGAATCGCGGCAACAGGTGCGGCGCTTCCTGGAGGATCGCTGCCCGCCCTCGGCAGTCCGCAAGGTCCTCGAAGGCGAGGCGCTATACGACGCCGATCTCTATGCCGGTCTGGCGGAACTGGGCGTGCTCGGCGCGGCGATCCCCGAGGAAAATGGCGGCGTCGGCCTCGGCCATCTGGAGCTGTGTGTCGTGGCGGAGGAACTGGGGCGGGTTCTTGCCCCCGTGCCCGTCGCGTCGTCGATCTATCTTGCCGCCGAGTGTCTGCTGCAGGCCGGCTCCGAAGAACAGAAGTCGGCATGGCTGCCCAGGCTGGCAGCTGGCGAAGCCATTGGCTGTTGGGCGATCAACGAAGGCAGCGGGCGGATGGGTCCGGGCAAAGTTGCCGCGAAGCTGCAAGGCGGCAGGTTGACCGGCACCAAGTCCCCGGTCGCAGATGGTATGATCGCGGACTTTGCTATCGTGCTGGCCAAGGAAGGCGAAGACTTGTCGCTGTGTTTGGTCGATCTCTCCGCAGAAGGCGTCAGCCGCGAAAGCCTCAAGTCGATCGACCCGACACGCGGACAGGCCCGGCTGGTGTTCGGCGGCGCGCCGGCCACTTCGCTCGGCAGTGCAGGCGACGGCTGGCATATAGTGACGCAGGTCATGGACCGGGCCGCCATCCTGATGGGGTTCGAACAACTGGGCGGCGCCGACCGGGCGCTGCAAATGGCGCGCGACTATGCGCTGGAGAGGATGGCCTTCGGGCGCCAGATTGGTTCGTTCCAGGCGATCAAGCACATGCTGGCGGACATGTATGTCTCGGCCACGCTGGCGCGCTCCAACTGCTATTACGGCGCATGGGCCCTGGCCACCAGTGCCGCCGAATTGCCTGTCGCGGCGGCCACTGTCCGCGTTTCGGCGACCAATGCGTTCCAGCATTGCGCCAAGAACAACATCCAGACGCATGGCGGCATGGGGTTCACCTGGGAATTCGACTGCCACCTCTACTACCGCCGCTCCAACGCGCTGGCGTTGGCGCTGGGATCGCTCTCCACCTGGGAAAGCCTGCTCATCGAACGGATGAGCTCAGGCAACCTCGAAGCGGCTGCTTGACCGAAAGGCACGGAACATGAATTTCGACGACACACCGCAAGAAGCCGCCTTCCGCCAGGAAGTGCGCAGCTGGATCGACGCCAATGCGCCCAAGCATCTCGAGGCTGAGCTCAAACGCGCCAGCTTCGGTTCCAACGGGCTGAGCAGTGTTGATCCCGTCCAGGCGGCAAAGGCCTGGCAGAAGACCAAGGCCGAAGGCGGCTGGGCCTGCCTGCACTGGCCCAAGGAGTATGGCGGCGGCGCGCGGACCCCCATCGAGCGGGTGATCTGGGGGCAGGAGGAAGGCGTCTATGGCACGCTATCCGGCCTGTTCATCATCGGCCAGGGCATGTGCGGACCGACGGTGATGGCCTGGGCCAATGAGGAATGGAAAGAAAAGCTGCTGCCGCCGCTGGCGAGCGGGGAGGAGATCTGGTGCCAGCTCTTTTCCGAGCCGGCCAGCGGCTCCGACCTCGCGGGCCTGCGCACCCGTGCGGTCCCGGCCGAGGATGGCTCCGGTGACTGGATCATCAACGGCCAGAAGATCTGGACCAGCGGCGCGCATATCTCCGACTGGGGCCTGCTCATCACCCGCACCGATCCCAATGTGGCCAAGCACAAGGGCCTGACCATGTTCTTCCTGCGAATGGACACGCCGGGGGTGAAGGTCGTGCCGATCAAGCAGGCCAATGGTGCCTCCGGCTTCAACGAGGTCTATTTCTCCGACGTGCGCATCCCCGACTCCCAGCGCCTCGGGCCGGTCGGTGAGGGCTGGAAGGTCTCGCTCACCACGCTGATGAACGAACGGCTTTCCATCGCATCGGGCATGTCGACGGGTTTCCCCGACCTGTTCAAGTTCTGCATGGAAGCAGAGATCGACGGCGAACCGGCGGTCGCCGACCCGGCAGTGCGGTCACGCCTGGCGCAGTTCGCAGTCAAGCAGAGCGGGCTCAAATACACCGGCATGCGCGCCATCTCGGCCCTGTCGAAAGGCGAGACCCCGGGTCCGGAAAACTCGATCGGCAAGCTGGTGGCCGGTTCGACCCTGCAGGAACTGGCGATGTTCGCGCTCGACCTGCAAGGCGAGTCCGGTGCCATCTGGGACGAAGGCAGCCCACAGAACGGCCGCTTCCAGGCGATGCTGATGCGCTCCCCCGCGACTCGCATAGAAGGCGGTTCGGACGAAATCCTGCGCAACATCATCGGCGAACGCGTGCTGGGTCTGCCCGGCGATATCCGGGTCGACAAGGATGTGCCGTTCAAGGATATCCCGACTACAGGCGGCTGATAGGGTCTTCACCGGGCGGAACGCTGCTTCATCCCGATAGCAGGTGCAGCCGCCCGAAACGGCTCATAACGGGGGATCGAAGTCTAGCGCCGATCGTTTGATGACCGAATAGCTTGCGGCCCGGCGCGATCGCGGGCTAGTCTGGTGCCTGATCAATCGGGCGATCGCAGATTACATTCGGTGCGGAGGACGCGACGGGCCCGTGATTTTGCCCTTGGAATTTCAACTCGGCACTACCCGCAAGAAAATGGTGTCAGGTAGCCTTTGGCTCCCTGCCTCTGCCGTGCTCCTGCTCGGGACTGCTTCATCCCTCGCTGCCCAGGCCGTCCCTGCAAGCGAGCAACAGCAAACATCGGGTACTGACACTGCAAACAGCGAATTCGATGTCCCGCAGTCGCCTCCCGGCTTACCCTTGCCGGATGTCGAGGTGGTCATCGACGATGAGGAATTCGACGCGCGGGTGCCTGAACTTTCGCCCCGGGACGACCCCGAACTCGACATGCCGCTCGAATCGATCGAGGAGTTCGAGCGCCGCCTTGCAGCCGAGCAGACCGAAGCAGAACCGCTCGAGGGACAGGAGGCACCACTTGAGATACCCGCTCTTGCCGATGGAGACCCGGTAGAGGAGATCGGTGACGCCCCGATCCGCGATGCGGAGCTTGCCGCCCCCCTGCCGCCGCTGAACGCATTCGAACTCGAGGACGTCGAATTCACCGAACCGGCGAGCGATGACGACGACGCGACGGAAATTCGTTATGAGGTACAGCTCACCGGTCTCGATCCGGCCGACGAGCAGACCCCGACGAACCTGCGCGACTTGTTCTCCGATCTGTCGGCGCTGGGCCTGGAAACCGATAGTGCCGCCAATATGTCCCAGCTCCGCGCAAGACTGATCGACGATTCCGTCCTGCTCCAGCGCATCCTCTCGTCTGAAGGCTGGTACTCGGCCACCGTGCGGACCGAAATCGAGCCGGCCAGCGACGATGGCGATGGCCGCGTCACTGCCAGGATCACTGTTGTCCCTGGTCAACGTTACACATTTGCCGCGATCAATATTCAATCCGGCCCGGTCGTCCCCGAAACGCTGATCCGCGACAGTCTGGCCCTGCAAGCAGGGGAGCCGATTGTCGCTACCCGCGTGCAAGGGGCTGAGGCGCAAGTTGCCGTGGCTCTGCCGCAGAACGGCTACCCCTTCGCCAAGGTGGGCCAGCGGGACATTCTGCTCGACGAGGAAACCGGAGAGGGGGTCTATACGCTCCCGGTCGAACCGGGGCCGCGTTCGCGGTTTGGCGGGTTCCGGACAGAGGGCAATCTCGCCTTCGACGCCGACCACGTCGAGTTGCTGGCACGGTTCGAGCGCGGCGAGCTCTATGACAGTCGGGAAGTTGACGACCTGCGGCAGGCCTTGGTTGTGACCGGATTGTTCACTTCGGTGTCGGTGGTTCCCGAGCAGACCGGCGAAGACGCCGGTGACGGCACCGAATATACAACCATCGTAGTGACCCAGGAGGCAGGCCCGCCCCGCACCATCGCCGCGAGTGCTGGTTATGGCACGGGGCAAGGGTTCCGCATCGAAGGCAGCTGGACGCACCGCAATCTGTTCCCGCCCGAAGGGGCGCTGATCGCCAGCGCTGTCGCCGGGACCGAGGAACAGGGCGTCAGCGTCACCTTCCGCCGCTCCAACGCGGGCAAGCGCGATTTGACCTTTCAGGTCGGGGCCGAACTCCTGCACGCCGACTACGACGCTTACGAAGCCTACACCGGCCGCCTGGCAGCGCTCATCAGTTACGATTCCACACCAATCTGGCAGAAGCCGTTTACCTATGCCTTCGGCGCGCAGATCCTCGCCACCAATGAACAGGTCTACGACGTGGCGCGGAGTCAGCTTGACCGCCGGACATTCTTCATCGGCGGGTTGACAGGACAAATCGGCATCGATCGGAGCGACGATCTGCTCAATCCGACCAAGGGCTTCCGCCTCACGGCACTGCTCGAACCCGAGGGATCGCTGCAGGGCGGTTTCAGCCCCTATGTTCGCGCGCGGCTCGATGGGTCCGCCTATTTCTCGCCGACCAACGCGTTGGTCGTGGCCGGGCGCTTCCGCGTCGGTACGATCCAGGGTGTTGAGCGCGCCGATATCGCGCCTTCGCGACGGTTTTACGCCGGTGGCGGAGGTTCCGTGCGCGGCTTCGGCTACCAGAAACTCGGCCCTCAGGCGCTGCTGGCCAATCCGCGGTTTGACCCGACCGACCCTGACAACACTGCCTCGCCCTTCCTCACCCGGCCCCTTGGCGGCCGCAGCCTGGTCGAAAGTTCGCTGGAACTGCGTTATCGCTTCGGCGATTTTGGCGTGGTCGGCTTCGCCGATGTCGGCCAGGTCTATGGAGAGACAGTGCCCGACTTCTCCGACTTGCGTATCGGGATCGGACTCGGCGGGCGCTATTACACCAATTTCGGACCCTTGAGGGTCGATGTCGCCATGCCGCTCGATCGGCGGACCGGGGAAAGCAGCTTCGCGGTCTATGTCGGCATCGGACAGGCGTTCTGATGGCCGATACCGAACCACCCCTATTGCCACCCGAACGCAAATCACCGCTTGCCCGACGCATCGGGTTCGGCATCGGCGCCGTGTTCGCCATGTTGCTGCTGCTAGTCGGGGCGGCATTGCTGTGGATCGATAGCGATTCCGGGCATCGATACCTTGCCCGGCAGGTGGGCGATCTCCAGTTCGAAAACGGCCTCGAGATCGAAGTCGGGCGGATCGAGGGATCGGTCTACGGCAAGATGACGGTGTATGACCTGACACTGTCGGACCCCAAGGGCACGTTCCTGGTCGTCCCCCGGGCGCAAGTGGATTGGCGACCGTTCGCCTATTTGCGCAGTCATATCGACATCAAGTCTCTGACCGCCGACTTGGCGACACTCCAACGCGTACCGGAGTTTGCCCCCACTCCGCCCAGCGACGAACCGCTGCTGCCCGACCTCGACATCGATATCGGCACCTTGCGGATTGCCCGGCTCGTGGCCGAGCCGGCAGTGGCTGGGCAGAGACAAGTGGTCAGCGTCGGTGGCACCGCCCATATCGCCGACCGTCGCGCCGAGGTGGCCCTCAATGCAGTGAGCATCGCCGGCGGCGGCAATGCCGGTGGCGACCGACTTGCGCTGGTGCTCGATGCGATTCCCGAACAGAACAAGCTCGACCTCGAACTCGATCTCCGCGCTCCGCAGAACGGCGTACTTGCGGCCCTCGCAGGACTGTCCGAGCCCTTGGCCTTGCGCATCAGCGGCAAGGGTGACTGGGCAGCGTGGAACGGGCGCGCGGAGGCCGACTATGGCACCGGCGAACTGGCCCGACTTTCGCTCCAGGCGCGCGACGGGACTTTTTCTGTCGCTGGTCCGACGCAGCTTTCCCGATTGTTCGAAGGCTCCACTGCCGCCCTGCTCGGTTCCGAGACCCTTCTTGATCTCAAAGGCACGCTGGCCGACAGGCGAGTCGACTTGCTCGGGAATGTCACGTCGGACGCATTCCGGCTCAACGCAAAAGGGATGGTCGACCTGTCGAACAACAGTTTCGACGGGCTGCAACTCGGTTTTACCCTGCTGCGCCCCTCGGCAATGGCAGAGAACCTCCAGGGGCGCGGACTGCGTGCCTTGCTCGAACTCGACGGAGCCTTTGCGACGCCCACGGTCGAATACACCATCAACGCCGACCGGCTGGTCCTCGATGACATTGGACTGGAACAGCTGCGGGCCAGCGGCAAGGCGGTGGTCGATGCAGATGCGATCATGATCCCGCTCAAGGCCCAGGTGGCGCGCATCGCCGGGCTCGACACGGTGGCCGGGGGCAGCCTTGCCAATGTCACGCTCGCGGGCGATCTCGCGGTCGATTGGCCACGCATCCTGTCGGATAACATGCGGATCCGTTCCGACCGGATCGATGCCGGGCTAATCCTGCTCGCCGATGCCTCGAAGGGGTTCTACTCTGGCGCGATCGACGGGAAGATCGACCGTTACCGCATTGAAAGCGTCGGCATATTCAACATCGAAACCGATGCCGATCTCGAGCGATCAGGCGAGTCCGGATTTGCCCTTGCCGGCAAGTTGCGCGCCCGTTCGACCAGCCTGTTCAGCGAAGGTGTGCGCGCCTTCCTCGGCGGCAATCTCGTGGCCGCGGGCGATGTCCGCTACGGCACCGACGGGATATTTCGCTTTTCCAACCTTCGCCTGACCGCCCCTGATGTCAGGGTCACCGGCGGCAGCGGCACCTATGCACCCGATGGCACGCTCGCCCTTGCAGCCAGTGGCGTAACCGACCGATACGGGCCGGTCGGGGTGCGGCTGGCCGGAACGATGGACGATATCCGCGCCACCGTGACAGCCGCACGCCCCGGTCTGGGTATCGGCCTCGCCGATCTGGAGGCAGATGTCGTGACCGCGCCCGGCGGCTATCGCCTGGATGCACGCGGGCAGACCGACTACGGCCCCCTGACCGCCGATGTCTCGCTGGGAATGGGCAAGCAGCTTACGCTGGGTATCAACAGCGCTGACCTCGCCGGCATCGCCTTCTCCGGTTCGCTGGTCCAGACTGCGGCGGGCCCCTTCAAGGGCCAGTTGGTCGCGGACGGGCGCGGGGTCAGCGGGTTGGCCCGGCTCGATGCCAGCGGCAAGTACCAAGAAGCACTGGTCAACCTGCGTGCGCAGAACACCGTCCTGCCCGGCCCCGCGCAGCTCTCGGTCGGCTCCGCAATCGTTGATGCGCGGGTTATCCTGTTCGACCAGCCTCAGGTGATCGCTGACGCGCAGATCAACCGCACCAGCTTCAACGGCACGAACATCAATGCGGCACGGGCCAAGATCGATTATCGCGGCGGCAGGGGCAAGGCGCAGCTGGTTGCCGAGGGGGTGCGCGGCGTCCCGTTCCGTATTGCTGCCAACGCCGAGCTTCAGCCCGAACTCTGGCGCGTGGCATTAACCGGCCGGGTTCGCGGGATCGACTTCAGGACCACTAGTCCGGCTCGGATCATTCCTGGCACCGATGGCTATGAACTGCTGCCGACCAAGGTCGACTTCGGGCGCGGCAGTGCGCGGATCGCCGGCACCTATGGCGAGGGCCTCAAGATCCAGAGCCGCCTCGACGCGCTCGATCTCGGCATTGCCAATGCCTTCTACCCCTCGCTTGGCGTCAACGGCCGGGCGAGCGGCAGCCTCGACTTCGAGCAGCCAAGTTCGAACGCCTTCCCGCGCGCGGACGCGAGGCTTTCCATCTCCCGCTTCACCCGAACCACTTCGGCGTCGGTCAGCCAGCCGGTCGATGTCAATTTCGTCGGCAAGCTGCTGCCCGACGGGGGCGAGGCACGTGCCGTGCTGCGCCAGCGCGGAGCAGTGATCGGGCGCATGGTCGCCTCGCTGCGCCCGCTTCCGCCGGGCACCGGCACCTGGACCAATCGCCTGCTTTCCGCACCGCTCGGCGGAGGTATCCGCTACAACGGCCCGGCTGATACGCTGTTCTCCTTTACAGGCCTCGGCGACCAGAGCCTGGCCGGATCGATCGGCATGGCAGCCGATTTCTCCGGCCGAGTGGCGCAACCCCAACTCGCCGGCATCGTTCGCGGCAAGGACCTCACCTACGAGTACCAGGCCTATGGCACCCGGCTCACCGGCATGACGCTGGTCGGCAGGTTCGAAGGGGCGCGGCTGGAGATAGAGCGGCTGACCGCTGCTGCGGGCAGTGGCACTGTCAGCGCAACGGGTTACGCCAGCCTCGCTGCGGCCGAGGGCTATCCGATGAACATCGCCATCGAGATGAAGAACGCGCGCCTGTCGCGAAGCGGTGCGCTTGCCATGTCAGCCACCGGGAACGCGCGTCTGACGAAGACAGCGGGCCAGACCGCCCTGCTGTCAGGTACCATTGCGATGCCCGAAGCACGCTACCAGCTGACCCGCCAAGGCGCGGCGGAAGTGCCCGAACTTTCGGGTGTCCGCTTCAAGCCTCCGCGCGGGCCGGCGCGCATTACCGGAAACGAACCGGCCGAACCTTCCGCGGGGTTGCTTGCCCTGGTCAGGCTCGATCTCGACGTCAAAGCCAACGACCAGCTCTATGTGTCTGGTATGGGGCTTGAGTCCGAATGGCGGGCCGACCTGAAGATCACCGGCACAAGCGCCGAGCCGCGCATTGTGGGTCCCGTCCAGCTGATCCGCGGCACGCTCGATTTCGCCGGGCGCTCGTTCGAACTTACCGAGGGGCGGATCGGCTTTACCGGCGGCAAGACCTTCGATCCCACCATCACGCTGGTCGCGGCGGAAACCATCGAGGATGTCCGCGTCAACGTCACCGTCACCGGCCGGGCCTTCGATCCCCGGATTGCCTTCACCAGCGTCCCCGGCCTGCCGCAGGACGAAATCCTCGCCCGAATCCTGTTCGGCAGCTCGATCGGCAATCTTTCCACCATCCAGGCAGTGCAACTGGCTGCATCGCTCAATTCGCTGCGTGGCACCGGCGGCGGGCTGGACCCGCTCGGCAGGCTGCGCTCGGCCACAGGGATCGACCGGCTGCGGATCCTGGGTGCCGATGAGACCGAAGGGCGCGGCACGGCGCTTGCGGCCGGGCAGTACATCACCGATGACATCTACATCGAATTCATCACCGACGCCCGTGGCTACACGGCCACCCAGCTCGAGATCAGCCTAACCCCCGCGCTCTCCATCCTCAGCCAGACAGGCGGATCGGGCCAGACCGATATCAATGTGCAGTACCGGAAAAACTACTGATGCGACGCATGCTCATCTTCCTGGCGTTCCTGGTCATGGCAGCCTGCAAGGGAGAGCCTAGCTTCGACGAGCGCTATCAGGAAACGACCGAGGAGATAGGAAACAGGGCCGCGGAACTGGATGAGGAGCTCGAGAAGTTGCCCGATACCGATGCGACGGGAAGCCAGCCACGCTGCGAAAAGGACCCTGTCGTTTCCTGCTCCTGACTTTGCTATCAGGATAACCGCAACTCGTCTGAGTGCGAGAGAGCCAGCGTTGCGCGATCTTATGCCAACCATCCACCGCGAGTTGGGCGATGCGCCGCAGGATGGCAGACCGTCGATGAGGAAGGCGCCCGGTGTCCCATGCCGCTTCAGCACGTGAGATGTCCCGCCAGTAATCGATTGGCCCCCTTCGGCGAGCGCGTCCATTTGCTTTGACAGTCCCTAGCCGCCGTTTTCGTCGGCCCTGTTTAGTCAACATTAACCATGGGTTGATAGAAATTCGCCATTGCCGGAGGTCGCCGTGGCTCGGATTCTCATTGCTGACGATGATGTCATTCTGACGGAAATGCTCCGCTTCAGGCTCGAAGCGCTGCGGCATGAAGTCATCATCGCGCCCGATGGAATGGCCGCTATCGAGGCCCTGGAAAAGGAACCGGTCGATCTCGTGGTCCTCGATTCCATGATGCCCGTGGTCGCAGGTCCGGAGGTGCTCGCCCGGATCAAATCCGATCCGGCCACAGCGCAAATCCCGGTTGTGATGTTGACCGCCCGCAAGAGCGAAAGCGATGTTCTCGCCGCGCTGAAGGGGGGTGTGGACGAGTATCTCACCAAACCCTTCATCCCGCAGGAACTGCTGTTTCGCATAGCCAAGTTGCTCGGGCGATGAGGTCGCGGATCAGCCTGTCGCTTGCGCTGCTTGCAAGTATCGCCGGGTCAGCCCCGGCCATGGCACAGGACGTTGCTGCGGCAGAAGACATCGCAGCCGCCCAGTCGGCTTTCGCTTCAGGTGATTTCGATCGCGCCAAGGTAATCCTGCAGGAGCTGTTGTTGGCCTCGCCCAAGGATGCCGACCTCTGGCGCCGGTTGGCTGCGGTCGAGGCGGCCGCAGGCGATCTTCTCGCTGCCCAGCAAACAATCGACCGGGCGTTGCAGCTGGCACCGGATGACCCGGACGTCCAGCTTGGACGAGCCAATATCCTGCTGTGGCGTGGCAAACTCACGGAAGCGCAAGCCCAAGCAGCAGTGGTCGCGCAGAAACGGCCGGATTATCCCGGATTGGCTGAATTTGCCGCGGCCGCCGCGGCGCGAGACGCCTCGCGACAACTGCGCATTCGCTCTGTTTCGGCGGGCACAACCGTTTCCCGAGCCGACTTTTCCCTGGCCGAAGGGGTCACCTGGACCGCGCAGCAGGCGGCACTCGGTGTCGGTTGGGGAGAGAACAGCCGCGCGACCTTGGAAATCGAGCGCGAGGATCGCGGCCTGATCGACACGCGCGTTGCGGGGCGACTGGATTTTGCGGCGGGCCCGCACCGGGTCTTCCTGACGGGGAGTATCACCCCGGACGCCGATTTTCGCGAGAGCTGGAGCCTGGGCACCGGTGCCGAAGTTGGTCTGACCGATGGAACCGAGCTGCTTCTCGGCCTGCGCTACGCCGATTATCGCTTCGATGACGTCGCGATCGTTCGCCTCGGTCTTCGACAGCGAGTGACACCTTGGCTGTCCGTTACCGGGGAGACGATCCAACTGTTTGGCGGCGGTGAAGATTACCGCTTGGGCGGCTCCCTGCGTGCCGACCTGTCGCCGATCAACGCACCTTCGTTTTTCATCATTGCGGCAAGCTATC
This sequence comes from Erythrobacter sp. SDW2, assembly GCF_021431965.1. Classification (NCBI taxonomy): domain Bacteria; kingdom Pseudomonadati; phylum Pseudomonadota; class Alphaproteobacteria; order Sphingomonadales; family Erythrobacteraceae; genus Erythrobacter; species Erythrobacter sp. SDW2. Next base: position 1,076,129 of record NZ_CP090370.1, on the reverse strand, counting down.
CCGATGCCGAAGTTGACGGCACCCGCCAGTTGCGCTCGCTCGCTGCAGGGACCGCAATCCCGCTCGGCGACGGATTCTCGCTTCGGTTGGCAGGGGAATACGAGGACCGCAAGGACAGCTACGAACGGGTCGGTGCCAACATCGGACTTGTCTGGTCGTTCGGTGGCTGAATGGATCCGGTTGCCCTCATCATCGAAGCGACCGCAATCAGTGCGACTGCGATCATCGTGTTCTTCATCGCGCTGCTCTATCGCCGCTGGCGCCTCGAACGGATCGAGGCGCGTCATCGCGTGATGCTGGCAGCAATCACGCGAAGTTATCTGCAGCGCGTTTCAGGCCAGCCGGTGTCCACCGAGGGCAGTTGGCCGGTAAAGGTGAAGCTGGCGGCCGTCAGCCACTTGCACCTCCTCTTGCGCGGGGGAGAACGCGATCGCCTCATGCAGATGGCGGAGCTCGACGGCTTGCTGGAAGCAACCATCCGCCAGTCGAAACGGATCCGGGCAGCACAGCGGATCGAAGCAGTGAGGATGCTCCAGCAGTTCGGCAGCGAGGCGTGCATTGCCCGATTGCGGCAGATGCTGGTCAAGGATCCCAATGCAACGGTGCAAATGGAAGCAGCCTTCGCATTGGCCTCGATGCGGGCATTGCCGCCGCCAAGAGAGTTGATCCGCATTCTCGGCATGTTCGATCGCAAGCCGACCAAGCTTGACCAGGCATTGCTGCGGGCATGTGCCGAAATGTATTGCGATCATCTCTTGCAAATCCTCGACGACCCGATGCCGCACTGGCGGCGGGCGGGGATCGTGGAGGCACTCGGCTGGGCCGACAATCCCGACGTCCTCGCCGTCCTTGCCCGTGCTGCCGCCACAGACAGTCCGGAACTTCGCAGCGCAGCCTTGCGCGCGGCAGCGAAGATTGGTCATCCCTCCGTCGCGCACTGGGTCATCGAGCTTCTGGACGATCCGACACCGTTCGTGAGGGTTCAGGCAGCCAATTGCTGCGCCTCGCTGGGACTGTCTGACGCCGTCCCGAAGCTGGAGGAATTGCTGGGCGATCCGGAACTGTGGGTCCGCCTGCGGGCCGAGCACGCGCTCGACGTGCTGGTCCGGCATTACCCCAGCGACGAAACATTCGGGGAAGTCGCGTGAACTGGGAAGTCGTCCGAGCAGCCCTGGCAGATGGCATCCTCGCGCTGGCGCTGGTCTGTCTGGCCGTGGTCATTGCCCGGAACGCGGTGAGCGTGATCCAGCTCATTCTCGCCGCGTGGCATTTCGCCACCCGCATCAGGCCGGGCAAGAGCGCTGCCGAGCTGTGGCACCGCTACGGCGACCTGACCCTGCCGGTCAGCGTCATTGCGCCCGCCTACAACGAGGAACTGACGATTGTCGACAGCGTCAAGGCGCTGCTTGCGCTGGAATATCCGCATCACGAGGTGATAGTCGTCAACGACGGCTCGAAGGACGATACGGTCGGGGCACTGATAAACGGTTTCGACCTGTTCGAATGCGAGCGCGAGCAGATTGCCGTGCTGCAGCATACCAGGGTGCTGCGAACATTCCGCTCGCGCAAGTTCCCCAACCTGTTGGTGGTGGACAAGGAGAACGGCCGCAAGGCCGATGCGGTCAACACCGGGATCGGCTTTGCCAGGACACCGCTCGTTTGCGTCATCGACGCGGATTCGATCATCGAACCCGACGGGCTGCTCCGTGCCGCCGAGCCCTTCATGAACGATGATGGTCGCCTGATGGCGGTCGGAGGGACAATCCGCATCGCCAATGGTTGCACGATCGAAGGCGGTGCCCTGCGCGAGATCGGCGTGACCCGCGAATGGGTGCCGCGGTTCCAGATCGTGGAATATCTGCGCGCCTTCCTGACCGCGCGCGTCGCCAATGCCAGCATCGATACGCTGCTGCTGATTTCGGGAGCATTCGGCATGTTCCGGCGGTCGGTATTGCTGGAAATCGGGGGCTATCGTCATGACACCGTAGGCGAGGATCTGGAAGTGGTGGTTCGCATTCACCGCTACATGCGCGAGAAGGGCGAAGACTACGCGGTCAAATTCGTGCCGGACATCGTTTGTTGGACCGAAGCGCCGGTCAATCTGGCCGGACTGAAGAACCAACGGGCGCGGTGGCAGCAGGGGGCGCTGGAAACATTGGCGGCCCATCGGCGGATGATTTTCAACCCGCGCTATGGCCGCATCGGCCTCGTCGGCATGCCACAGCTGGTCCTGGAGGACGTCATCGGGCCACCGGCGGAGCTGCTGGGTTATCTGGTGGTGCCCGCTGCGGCGCTGCTGGGTGTGCTCGATCCGCTCATCGCGCTTGCCTTCCTGTGCCTGACGGTCCTCTTCGGGACAGCAATCAGTTTCGGCACTCTGGCGCTCGAAGAAGTACAACTTCGTCGCGCCCCCAGCGCTCGCGACCTCGCCAGGATCGGTGCCGCAGCCTTCATCGAGAACTTCGGCTTCAGGCAGATCAACCTGCTTTACCGGGTGCGCGGTATCCGCAGCTTCCTGAAGAAGGAGACCGCATGGGCGGCGGTCCCGCGGGTCGGATTTGCCAGCCGCTGAACCGCTAAGCGGGGTTACTTTGCCAAGCGGTCGCGCAGTAAGCCCAGTAGCTTTCTCACCTTACCGGCCTCTCCGGTCTCGATAGCGGTCTCTGCTTCGAGACAATCCTCTCCCAGTTCCGATTCTCCGAAGAATGCCGCTACTCCAGCGATCTGGTGGAGCGCCGACGCCAATTCCAATCGTGCTTCATCGTCGAGGTCGATAGCGCCAAGTGACCTTTCGATCAGGGTGAGCGCGTGGTGCTTTCGTTCAGCGAACATGGCGATGAGCCGCGGGTCTTGTTCCTGCTCGACGGTGTCAGGGTCGAGCTTCGTCGGTTGACCCAGCCAGGCGCTAAGCTTTGCAGTCAAGTCTCTCATCCGCAAGGGCTTGGCGATATGCCCCTGCATCCCTGCCGCGCGGCACGCAGCGATGTCCTCGGCATAGGCATTGGCCGTCAGTGCCAGTATCGGCAGTTCGCGCTCGTCGATCCCGGCGAGACGAACGGCGCGGGTCGCTTGTAGTCCGTCCATTCGCGGCATCTGCATGTCCATCAACACCGCATCGAAGCCTTGGCCCGCGGCACGGCGTTCGAGGATCAGGTCTACGGCAGCCTGGCCGTCCGCAACGACCTCGGCCTCGTAACCCGCCTTGGCCAGCATCGTCGTCGTAAGCTCCTGATTGATCGCATTGTCCTCGGCGACAAGAATGCGGCCGGTTCCGGGAATGAAAGTCGCAGGATCTCCGACCCTTGTGGTGGGCGCTTCGGCGGGAGGATCGCAAGCTGTCAGTGGCAAGGTTAGCGTGAAAGTCGAACCCGAACCCGGTTTACTTGCGGCGGTGAGAGTGCCTCCCATCATGGTGGCGAGCTGGGCACAAATCGGCAGGCCCAAACCGGTCCCGCCGTATCGCCGGGCAATCGTATCGTCGGCCTGCGTGAACATGCCGAAAATGTGCTGGATCTTGTCTCCGTCGATGCCGATCCCGGTATCGGCGACGGAGATGGCAAGCTCCTTGCCGTGATTGTCGGCACTGGCACGAACCATCACTGCGCCGTGGTCGGTGAATTTGAGCGCATTGCCGACCAGATTGAGAACGATCTGCCGCAGTCGCAGTGCATCCAGCTCGACCCAGTCGGGGACGTCGGGGTCCACTTCCAGCGAAAGCAAAAGTCCCTTCTGCGCGGCCACCGGCTCCATCAGCCGGATCGCACTCTTGAGCTTGTGACGCAGGTCGGTCGCTTCTGGCGCGATCGTCATCTGGCCGGATTCGATCTTCGCAAAGTCGAGCAGATCGTTGAGCAGGCGCAGCATCGCTCGACCAGACTCCGCAATCATTTCAAGATTATGCCGCTGATCCGGATCGAGTTCGCCGGCAAGAGCCACTTCGGTAAAGCCGATCACACCGTTCATCGGCGTGCGGATTTCATGGCTCATATTGGCAAGGAAGGTGGATTTCGCCGCTGCGGCCACCTCGGCAGCTTCTTTTGCTTCGACCAATTGCGCCTCAAGCCGCTTCGTCTCGTTGACGTTGCGTAGCGACGCGATGATCTCGCGCGGTTCGCCGGTGAAGGGGTCGCGCAACAGGCCACAGTTCGCTTCGAGCCAGTTATAGGTTCCCGCCTCGACCAGGCTGGCGGAACGGAACGACAGCCGGGCTCTGTCGATCTCGCCGCTCCTCAGGAGCGCAAACTGCTCCTCAACTCTTCTCTCGTCGTCGGGGTGAAAGCCGGTAATGAACTGGTTGCCGACAAACAGGCGAGGATCGATCCCGAATACATCGCGCGAAGAAGGCGAAGCGTAGCGACAAATCCCGTTCAGATCGAGCCGCAAGACGGCATCTGTTGCGTTGTCGGCGAGCAGGGCAAGCTGTTCCCGGCTATGCGCAAGTTCCTTTTGCTGGCGAAGCGCTTCTGTGACGTCGCTGGCCGTCCCGATGGCGCCGACGAATGCCCCGGCCGCATCGAACTGACCGACAATGTCGACCTCCAGATGGACTGTTTCGCCGCCGTCGGTTACCAGGTCCAGCAGGCAACGCCGGTGCCCTGACGGACTGTTCTCGACTTCCGCCTTGAAGGCAGCGAAGTCAGCGGTGTCTTCCGCTGCGATCGTCCCGAAGGCCAAGCGCCCGATCTGGTCTTCCGCGCTTTCCCCGGTGATCTCGGTCCAGCGGCGGTTGAGATAGGTCCAGCGCCACTCCCGGTCGACGCGAAAGACCGCCTCGCTGATGCCTTCGAGGATGGAGCTGACAAAATCGCGGCTCTCCTTGAGTTCTTTCCTTATCTCAGACCTGTTGGCGAGAGTGGTGGCAACCGGCAGGCCAATGGCGAGACAGGAGGCAAGAAACGCCTGCATTGCGACAACCTCTTCGCGGGTGCCGCCCTGCACCAGCGTGATGGGACCGGAACCAAGCAGTGTCGCGATGGAAGCAGCGAGCGCGAAAACCGCGACCACGATCGCGGTGCCGAGCTTTCCCGTCATGAAAGCGGCCAGCACCACCACCGGAGCGGCCAGGAACAGGAAGGGGTAGGTGGACTGGGCAAAGATCGCCGGCACCGCCACGGCAAGCGCCAGCAACACAGCGAGCCAGCGTTTCGACGTCCACAGACCGGTGAGAGACGGTTGCTTGGCCTCTCTCCTGATGATCAGTGCCATGGAGCCGAAAATCGGAATGGCGAGGCTGTGGGCAGCCATCCACCGGACCAGTGTCGACAAAGGTTCCGCATCCGTGAAGCCGTGCAACAGAGCAGTCACTCCGATCCCGGGCACCACCGGCGCAATGACGCTCACGATGACGAGCAGTCCGATGTCCCTGAGCGAGCCGAAATTGCTGTCGGAACCCACGAGCCGGTCAAGCAGGTAAAGCACGGCCATGATTTCCACGGCGTTGGCCAAGCTCAACCCAATCGCTACCGGCCAGACGTCGCCAACAGCCAGGTTAACCCCGATGCTGACGACGGAGCACAGCACGACAACGATTACCCTGGACCGGAGGTTGCTTCCAAGCAGCAGGCCGATGAGGACAGCGTTGCCGATCCAGAACGCGGCAATTCGACCGGAAGAGATCGTTAACTGGATCGAGGCGTAGGCCAGCAGTCCGTATCCTGCTGCCAGCAAGAGGGCTAGGGCGGGGCTGATGCCCGCTTTCTGGGCCCCTGCATTCTCCGGCTCGGAAGATATCGGAATTGGCATCGACCACTCATTGCAGAATCAACGGGATTTTCCAATCATGAGGACCCGATGGCGGGTCGGAAGCGGGGCAATTCGCTGCGCGCCCCTCGACTTTGGGCAAACGCGCACCGGCATTGCGTCGAAGGCTGCTCTCGGGGGCACGATCGGCGGTTGTTGCAAGGAAGGGACGCCGAAATGAGAGGAAAGCCCTGCTTGTCGACATTGCCCAATTCGGTCATTGATGCGCTGCAGGGGCGCGGATCGTGTGGAGGCGTGGGCTCTGGCAAGCCTTCGTGCTTCAGAGGCTCCTTCGCAAACTGCAGCTTTGCCTTCATCTCCTTCGACTTCGTGATGTAGCTCTCAGGCGCCTTCCGTCCTGGCCCACCGCTCGCCACAGGTGGTGCATCTCGCCATTGATCTTTACGCAGACCTTGCCGAGGGTCCAGCATCACTGGCGAAGGCCCTGCGAGGGGCTGGCCCGTTGGCGCCTGCCAACGGCAGCGAAGCGGGGACCGGAACGGTTTCGCCGTTGCCTCAAAGTTTCGGGGCAGATGTCGATCCGGCGGTCTGCCAGGATCCGCTTATGTCATTCTGCAACTTACCTGAAATGCCGTATCGCCTATTCTGTCCTGGTGTTGCATGATGTAGTCGGGACGTGTCTTGCGGAACATCTCGCTGGAACTCCCGTTCGCGAAACTGTTCACCTGGCCTGGCGAAGATTATCCTCCATGCGCAATTTGCTTCTGATCGCGGCTGCGATGCTGACAGCCGCCTGCTCCGGAGAAGCGGAGCAGCGCCCAGATCGCAGCGTCACCGTGGTGGCTGAACCTGTAAACTACCTGCCCGATGAAACTGTAGTCGAAGCAATCGGTACGGCGCGTGCAGCACGCTCAGCACAGATTTACCCTGAGGTCTCGGGGCAAGTCGTGGCCGTCCGCTTCCGCCAGGGCGGTTTCGTGAAGGCCGGTCAAGTGCTTGTGGAGCTCGATTCCCGGCGCGAACGGCTAGCGTTGCGGCTTGCAGAAGTGCGCGTCCGCGAGGCTGAGCAACTGCTCGCCCGTTACCGCCGGATCGAGGATACCGGCGCACTTTCGGAAAGCCAGATCGAAGCAGGCGAAACTGCGCTGGCCGCCGCCCGGATCGAACGTGACCAAGCGGCAGTCGCCCTTGCGGAAAGGACCATTCGCGCGCCCTTTGCCGGGAATGTCGGCCTGGCCGAGGTGGATGTCGGCGATCGCGTGACTCCGGAAACCTTGATCGCCCAACTTGACCAGCGTGCACGCCTCTTCGTCGACTTCAACGCGCCCGAAGCCGTCTTCCGCCGCCTCCGCCCGGGAGAAACCGTTGAAGTCGTCGCGTTCTCCGACCCCGGACAAGCGATATCGGGCCGGATCGAAGCGATCGACAGTTCGGTCGAACAGGAACAGCGGAGCTTTCGGGCACGGACAGTAATCGACAACACAGGCGACCGCCTCCGGCCGGGCATGAGCTTCAGCGTGCGCTTCGTCGATAGCGGCGTGAGCCGGCCCGCGGTTCCCGAAGCCGCAGTAGTTTGGGGCGGTGAAGGTTCTTCGGTTTTCGCAGTTCGCGATGGCAAGGCCGTGAGAGTGCCGGTCACGATTACTTCTCGGCGCGAAGGGCTGGCCCTGCTCGACGCAGACCTCGGCGCGGAAGCGCTCGTGATCGTAGAAGGTGTCCAGAAAGTGCGCGAAGGGCAGACGGTGAAACTGGTCCGTCCGCCAGCGCCACGCGAGGCCAAGGTCAAGGTTTCCGGCGCGCAATGAAGACGGACCTGCCCTTGCTCGCGGTCAAGCGGCCGCTCCTGATACTGGTCCTGAACCTGCTTATCGTCATTGCCGGCATCGCAGCCCTTCTGGGGGTCGAGGTGCGCGAGCTGCCGAATGTCGATCGTCCGATCGTTACCGTCAGCGCGACACTTCCGGGCGCGGCTCCCGAGACAATGGATGCCGAGGTGACTTCGATCCTCGAAAATGCAGCAGCGCGGGTCAATGGCGTCCGCCAGATCCAGTCATCGAGCGAGGAGAACAACAGCCGAATTCGCATCGAGTTCACTCCCGGGACTGATCTTGATGCTGCAGCTTCGGATATCCGCGAAGCAGTCAGCCGGGTGACTCGCGAGCTACCTGACCGCGTTGAACAGGTTCGCGTGGTCAAAGCCGATGAAGACGCCGAAGCCGTCATGACATTGGCGGTCTCTAGCAACCGCTACGACGTCGCCGAGTTGACCCGGATTGTTGAAACCGACATCATCCCCGAGCTTCTCACCGCCGCAGGCGTTGCCAGTGTGGATACCTTCGGTACGCGCGAGCAGCAGCTGCGTGTGGCGGTCGATCCGATCCGGCTGGCACGATATCGCCTGACGATGAGCGATGTTGCCGCAGCGCTCCGGCAGGCACCGTTCGACACTCCGGTGGGCTCCTTCCGTTCCAATGCCCAGGAACTGGTCGTGCGGGCCGAGGCCAATGCTGCCGACCCGCAGCAAGTGGCTGCTGTGTTTATCCGTGACGAAGTAAGCATCGCGGACGTGGCCGAAACCTATTTCGCTCCGGCCGATGCAACCAGCTATGTACGCTTGGATGGTGAACCCGTCATCGGGCTCGGAATTATCCGCCAGGCCAATTCCAACACCATCGCCATCTCAGCGGCGACCCGTGACGCGGTCGAGCGGATCGATGCCAGGTTCGACGATCTTGAAATCCGGGTGATTGCCGATGACGCCACCTTCATCGAGGTTTCGGTGCGTGAAGTGGCCATTACACTGGTCATGACAGTCGGAGTGGTGATGGCGACCATCTTCCTTTTCTTCGGCCATCTCAAGCCCACGCTGATCCCCAGCACGGCAATTCCCGTTGCCCTCATCGGGGTTGTCGCCAGCATTTGGCTACTGGGCTTTTCGATCAACTTGCTCACCCTGCTCGCGCTGGTCCTGGCGACCGGACTTGTTGTCGACGATGCCATCGTGGTGCTCGAGAATGCCCAGCGACTGCAGAAGGAAAACGGCCTGGGACGCAAGGCCGCAGCTGTGCTTGGCACTAGGCAGGTCTATTTCGCGGTGATCGCCACAACTGCCGTCTTGGTGTCCGTCTTCGTGCCGATAAGTTTCCTTCCTTCCGAGACAGGCCGTCTGTTTCGTGAATTCGGCTTTGTCCTTGCAACTGCCGTTATCCTGTCAACCTTCGTCTCGATTTCCCTTGTGCCAGCGCTGGCAGCGAAGATCGATCTCGGCGGGGATGCCGCCGAACCCGACCCCAGGCTTCAGGCTTTCGCCACCCGTGCGGCAATTCGCTATCGAAACGCAGTGACGAGATGCGTCACGCACCCTTGGCGAACACTGGGGCTGTCATTGGTCGCCGTGGTGGGTGCCGGCCTGCTGTTCACGCAGATCGAACAGGAGCTCGTGCCCGATGAGGACCGCGCAACTTTCTACGTTAATGCCAGCGGGCCGGACGGCGTCGGCTTGGCGTTCATGGACCGCGAGATGGATGAGATCGAACTCATTCTCGAACCGCTGCTGGAAAGCGGAGAGGTCGAATCCACTCTTTCCATCGTCGGCCGCTACGATCCGAACCGCATCCAGGTAACTGCCACCCTGGCCGATTGGGGTGAGCGTGATCGGAGTCAGGGAGAGATTGTTGATTCGCTCAAAGATGAGCTCGATGCGCTGCCTGGCTCGCAAGCATCGGCTCGCGGGCGCGGCACATTGAGCGGCGGGTTCGGTGGCGGAGGCGGCGGATTGCAGGTCGCGCTTACCGGTGGCAATTATGAGGGCATCTACCGTTCAGCGCAGGCGCTGGCCGAAGCGATCGACACGGAGTCCGAGATCCTTTCTGACCCGCAGATATCTTATCAGCCTACCCAGCCGCAGCTTTCGATCCGCATTGACCGGGCGCGCGCGGCGGATCTGGGCGTCGACCTCGACGATCTGGCACTGACCCTGAGGGCAATGGTTGATGGCGAGGAGGTGGTCGATCTCAACGTCAACGACCAGGCAATACCGATCTATCTCACCTCCGAGACGGTCTCTATCACGCGCCCCAACGACCTGGGAAATTTGTTCGTACGCAGCGGGAGCGGTGCACTGGTGCCGCTGTCCTCGCTCACCGAGTTTCGGGAAGAAGGCATCGCTGCCGAACTGGACCGGACCGAGCAACGTCGCGCGATCGAGGTCGAGGCAGAGATTGCTCCGGGTGTTTCGCTGGGAGAAGCCGTCGCCGAGATCGAACGATTGACTGAAATGGCTGTGGCCGAGGACGTCGACATGATCCTCCAGGGTGAAGCAGAACAGCTTGAAGAAAGCTCCAACGAACTGCTGCTTACATACGCCTTTGCCCTCCTCATCGTGTTCCTGGTGCTGGTGGCGCAGTTCGAAAGCCTTGCCAGTCCGTTCGTAATCCTGCTGTCGGTGCCGTTCGCGCTCGCAGCGGCCGTTTTCGCGCTCTTCCTCTCAGGAACATCGCTGAACATCTACTCGCAGATCGGTCTGGTGATGCTGATCGGCCTGATGGCGAAGAATGGCATCCTCTTGGTCGAGTTTGCCGATCAGCGCAGACAGGAAGGCGCTGGCGTGGGCGAAGCGATCCTGGATGCCGCAACCCTGCGGTTGCGCCCCATTGCGATGACCTTGATCTCAACCGTGCTGGGGGCGGTGCCGCTGGTTCTGGCCGGCGGCGCAGGCGCGGAAGCCCGCACGGCCATTGGCTGGGTAATCTTCGGAGGATTGGGCCTGGCGGCAGTTTTCACCCTGTTTCTGGTGCCGGCGCTCTATGCGCTTATTGCCCCGCTGGGCAAACCACGAAGTGTGGATCTGGCCCGACTTGAGCTTGAACTGGCCGAAGAAAGCGCGACAGGGACGTTGCCAGGCCCTGGGGCGGTGAAGCAATGAAAGCGGTGGTCCCCATGACAGCGGCCGCATTTCTCCTTGCAGGCTGCGCAACCGGCATGGTGGAAGTGCCCCAGGTGGCTTTCGACGTGCCGACACAGTATGCTACGGACCTTCCTTCGTCCGGCGTCGATGAGGCTTGGTGGACGGCATTCTCCGACCCAGTACTCGACGGCCTGATCCAGCGGGGCCTTGCGCAGAATCTGGAAATTGCGACCGCACGCGAACGCATGAAGGCCGCACAGGCGCTGTTGCGTGCCGAAAGGGCCGACGGATTGCCCCGCTTCGATGGCTTCCTGGAAGGGGGGGTGGAACTGAGCGATGGCGGAACATCTGCCACAACCGCTTTCGGACTGCTTGGCAGCTTCGACCCCGACCTGTCCGGGCGCCTCGCCGAAGAAACGAGAGCGGCAGCCGCGCGTTACGCCGAAGCTGACTACCTGCGTGCCGACCAGCGTCGACTGGTCGCAGCAGCGATAGCAGCGCAATATGTGGAATACCGGCGTACCGGCGCCCAGCTCGAACTTCTGAAGCAATCGACTGAATTGCAGCAGCAAACCCTGCGGATCGTGACCCTGCGCTTCGAAGCGGGCCTTGCCGCCAATCTCGATGTGCGACGGGCTGCAGCCGATCTGGCACAGACCGAAGCAAGGCTGGGTCTGATCGAGATAGCCCGGGCCGAAGCAGCGCATGCTCTGGCTGTGCTGGTCGGGGTAACGCCCGGGTCACTGGAGATCGAACGGGCGCAAGAAAACGATATCATACCCGAATACCGGCTCGGCCCACCGGTGGGTACTCCAGCAAACTTGTTGCGGCGGCGGGGTGATATACTCGCCGCCGAAGCGCGCCTGGTAGAAGCGGCGGCCGAGATCGGGATCGAGCGATCGGATCTGCGACCATCGCTGGTCGTGCCCGGATCGATCCTGATCGGCGATGGTTCGCTGGACGGCCTGTTTTCAAGCTTCATCGCCAGCTTGGGTGCTGCGCTCGACCTGCCGCTGTTCGACGGCGGGCGACGGCGAGCCGAAGTCGAGGCCGCCGAGGCCGAATTGGCGGCTCGCTTGGCGGAGTATCGTCAGGCTTTCCTGGTGGCGGTGGGAGAAGCGGAGAACGCCTTGGTGGGGATCGAAGCCTTCCGGGAGAGAGATGCCTCACTGGCTGCTGCAATCGAACAGAGCGAGGCAGCCCTGTCCCAATCGAATGCTCTATACCGGGAAGGCCTGGCGACTCTCTTCGACGTTCTCGATGCGCAGCGCCAGCTGATTTCAAGCAGGCAGGCGCAACTCGACAATGCAGCCGCATTGGCCAGCGCTTTCATCTCGCTTCATTCCGCCGCAGCAAGTTCTGTCGAAAGCAGCGCCGAGCCCGACGCAGACTGAAAAGCCGGTGTTGTCAGGACAAGAGCACTTTGCCGGTCCGGACCGGGTTGCTGGCCTCTCCGCCCGCGGCTTTTGGCGGAAGGGACAGGTCTTCCGGGGGTGCTGGCAGTCCAACCGCAACTCGTCTCGGATCGGCGCAGCTATCGGCCATGAAGCTCTGCAACCCAGCCAGTGCGGCTGAGCGGCAGGTCTTGTAGGTCTCCCTGTCGATCAGGTGGCGTTCGAGATTGACCCGCAGGGCCGCGAAGCGAACTGGTTGTGGACGTTGGCGTGGACCGAGGCGAACTTCTGAAAGCTCCTCTCCGGGAGGTGGCGGAGCAGGAGGGATTCGAACCCTCGATACGGGGTTACCGTATACACACTTTCCAGGCGTGCGCCTTCGACCACTCGGCCACTGCTCCGTTTCTTGTCCGCGCTATCGCTTCGCTGCTTGAGCGCGTCATGGCCTCATGCAGCGAAGCGTTAGGCCAAACAAGAACGCGCGCCTCTAGCGGGGGGCGCTTGCCCTTGCAAGCGTCGCCGCTTACCTGCGCGGCATGACCCGCACTTTCGGCACCCCGATCAGCCTCGCAGAGATGGAAGAACTCGGCCTCGCCGCGCTGGAGCGGCTGCCGGAGGTGTTCCGCGCCGAGATGGGCGATGTGGTGTTCCAGGTCGAGGATTTCGCCGACGAGGAGACGCTGGCGGAAATGGGGATCGAGGATCCGTTCGAACTGACCGGGCTCTATGAAGGCCATGCGCTGACCGAGCGCAGCATCGAGATGTCCGGCACGCTGCCAACCCGCATCCGCCTGTTCCGCCGCCCGATCCTCGACGAATGGGCGGAGCGCGGGGACGAGACGCTGGAGCATCTGGTGGCGCATGTGGTGATCCACGAGGTCGGCCATCACTTCGGGCTGAGCGACGAGGATATCCATGCGCTTGAGGATATGGCGGGCGATTGACGCGCCCACCCCCAGCCCCTCCCGCAAGCGGGAGGGGAGCGAGGCTTGCCGATCCGCAAGGAGAGGCTAGCCGGAGCGGGGTGGGCATGGCATGACCTTCTCCATGAAGAAACACCTCGCCGTCACCGCCGCGTTAGCCGCCCTTGCCTTCACTCTGCCGCTTGCCGCGCAGGACGAACCGCAGGGGGCGCCTTCGCCGGGCGAAATCGTCGCCGCCGCGCCCGCGTCGGACTGGGTGGCGATCCCGGCGGAGGACCTGCTGGTGATGACCCTTGCCCCCGATGCCGAGGGCAATCCACGCCAGGTGGTGATCCAGCTGATGCCCGCGCCGTTCTCGCAAGGGTGGGTCAGCAACATCCGCACCCTCGCCCGCGCCAAGTGGTACGACAACATCAGCGTCAACCGGGTGCAGGACAATTACGTCGTCCAGTGGGGCGATCCCAATTACGACAACCCCGAAGCAACCGGCGAGACCAAGCCGCTGCCCGAGGGGCTGAAGGTCATGGGGGAGGATGCGTATATTGCTCCATTCTTTTATGACCCTTCAGCACTAAAGGCCCAAGGCGTCGGAAGAAATGCGGCAGCAAGCAAGGCAACTACACTAGCATTGATCGCTGCGGGCATTGACATCGATTCGTTCGATAAGCTGGCAGCTGCAGAGCAATATCAGCTGGGGCGGGAAGCCGTCGCGGATCGGTACTCCGACTTTGCGACTTTTGCCCAAGGCTGGCCGATAGCAGGTACTGACGAGAAATTCTGGCCCACCCACTGCTACGGCATGGTCGGCGTCGGTCGGAACTATTCGCCGGACACCGGCTCGGGGGCGGAGCTCTACACCGTGATCGGCCATGCGCCGCGGCATCTCGACCGCAATATCGCGCTGGTCGGGCGGGTGATTTCGGGGATGGAATTCCTCTCCTCCCTGCCGCGCGGCAAGGGCGATCTGGGCTTCTATGCGGAGGACGAGTTCGACAAGCGCACCCCGATCCTGACCGTCCGCGTCGCCAGCGACCTGCCCGAAGCCGACCCGGCCTCAAGCAGCGAAGCGGTAGGCCAACAAACACGCCCGCGCTTCGAGTATCTCTCGACCGAGAGCGAAAGCTTCGCGCGCTATGCCGACGCCCGCGCCAACCGCCGCGATCCGTTCTTCATCGTGCCGGCGGGCGGCGCGGATATCTGCAACATCCCCGTGCCGGTGCGCCCGGTGGCGGAGTGAGGATGGGTTCACGCAGAGACCGCAGAGGAAAGGAGAGCGCGGAGGTTTCGTGCTCGCGGCGAAGCCGTAATTTTGTTCGCGCCAAGACGCCAAGGCGCGAAGGAGTTGCGCCAGGCTGGCCCGATGCACTCTCTCTTGGCGTCTCTGCGTCTTGGCGCGAAACAATTGAGTGCGGCTTCGCCGCTGTCGGCTTCACCTCAGCGTTCTCCTTTCCTCTGCGCCCTCTGCGCGAACCATGACAAGCGACCACCTCATCCTCACCACCCCGCTCGTCTTGTGGGACGGCTCAGCCGCCTATCACCTCGTCCGCCTTGGCGGCGAGCCTGCCGAGGCGATCACCATGCATGCGACGTTGCAGAGGCTCGAATTCGGCACGCGGCGCGGGTTCGGCTCGGTCAAATGCTGGGCGCAGGTCGGCGAGACGCGGTGGAAGACATCGGTGTTTCCCTCGCGCGAGGTCGGTTGGATACTGCTGGTTGGAAAGAAGGTATTGCGGGCGGAGGATCTGGCCGTGGGCGATCCGGTCCACCTCACGCTCGAACTGCTCTAAGTCCGCTGCATGAACTCCAAGCGATTGCCGAACGGGTCATCGGCGAAGAAGCGGGCGTAGCCCTCGATCGCCGTGTCGTCGCGGGTGGTGTGGCCTGCCGCCTCCAGCCTTGCGCGCAGGTCGGCGAGATCATCGACCAGCAGCGCGGGATGCGCCTTTGTCGCCGGGCGGAAGTCCTTGTCGACGCCCAGGTGCAGGCTGAGCGCCCCGCCTGTGAACCAGCAGCCGGACGGCGAAAGCTGCGGCGGCTTGGGCACTTCGGTCAGGCCCAGCAAACCTGTCCAGAACGCCCTCGCCTTGTCCTCGCCGCCAGCCGGGATGGCCAGCTGGACATGATCGAGGCCCAAGACTGGCATCAGATGCGTTCGGCCTGCGCCACCGCATCGCTCGCCCGCAGCGCGCTGAGCATGCGGGTCAGGTGGGCGAGGTCCTGCACTTCCAGATCGACCTCGTAGGCGGTGAAGGGATGGTCGAGCTGGGTCTGCTCGAGATGGGTCACATTGACGTGGTTCTTGGCAAAAATGCCGGCCATTTCCGCCAGCGTGCCGGGCCGGTCGTACAAGGTGATCCTGAGGCGCCCCACCGCACCCTGGCTCCGCTGGCCCCATTGCAGATCGATCCAGTCCTGGTCGATCCCGCTGGCGAGCGTGAGGCAGTCGATGGTGTGGACCTCCACCCCCTCGCCCGGCTTGCGCGTACCGACGATCCGGTCGCCCGGAACGGGGTGGCAGCAATCGGCCAGCTTGAAGCCGACCCCGGCGGTGAGCCCGCGGATGGAGATCGCCTTGTCGCGTTTGGACCAGTCCGGCACCTCGTCAGCGAATTCGGCGGTGCAGCCCGGGACCAGCGCTTCCATCACCGCGAGGTCGGAAATCTGCGCTGCGCCGATGGCGTACATCAGGTCTTCCTCGTCTTCCAGCTCCAGTCGGCCGAGCGCGAGCCGAAGCGCCTTCTTGCCGATCTTGGCGGGGACACGGTCGGCGATGTCTTCATAGAGCTTGCGGCCCAGTTCCGCGACTTCGGCGCGTTCTTTCAGTCGTACCGCGCGGCGGATCGAGGCCCGCGCCTTGCCAGTGACGACAAATCCGAGCCAGCTCAGCTGCGGTTCGGCCTCCTTGCCCTTGATGATCTCGACCACGTCGCCATTGTTGAGTGCGGTGCGCAGCGGCATGTGCCGTCCGTTGATCTTCGCGCCGACAGTCTGCGCGCCGAGATCGGTGTGCACCGCAAAGGCGAAATCGACCGGGGTCGCGCCCTTGGGCAGCTGGAACAGCGCCCCCTTGGGGGTGAAAGCGAAGATGCGGTCCTGGTAGATCGCCATCCGCGTGTGCTCGAGTAATTCTTCGGCATCGTGGCTGGCATCGACGATCTCGATCAGGTCGCGCAGCCAGCCGACCGCGCCATCGGGCGTTTCGTGCTGCTTGTAGGCCCAGTGCGCCGCGAACCCGAATTCGTTGCGCTGGTGCATCTCGCGTGTGCGGATCTGCACCTCCACCCGCATGGAATTCTCGTACATCAGCGAGGTGTGCAAGCTTCGATAGCCGTTGTTCTTGGGGGTCGAGATATAGTCCTTGAACCGCCCCGGCAGGAACTGCCAGGTCGTGTGCAGCACCCCCATGGCGCGGTAGCAGTCCTCGACACCGTCGGTGATGATGCGGAAGGCGAAGATATCGCTGACCTGTTCGAAGCTGACGTGGCGCTCGGCCATCTTGGTCCAGATCGAATAGGGATGCTTCTCGCGGCCGCTGACTTCGACCTTGAGCCCAGCCTCGGCCAGCGCCTGCTTGATCGCCAGCGCGATGGCATCGACCTGCCCGCCGTCCTGCTGGCGCAGCTTGGCCAGCCGGTCGGTGATGGTCTTGTAGCCCTCTGGCTCGAGCTGTTCGAACGCCAGCAGCTGCATCTCGCGCATGTATTCGTACATGCCGATGCGTTCGGCGAGCGGGGCGTAGATATCCATCGTCTCGCGAGCGATACGGCGGCGCTTTTCCTCGTTCTTGATGTGGTGCAGCGTGCGCATGTTGTGCAGCCGGTCGCCCAGCTTGACCAGCAGCACGCGGATATCCTCGCTCATCGCCAGCAGGAACTTGCGCAGGTTTTCCGCCGCGCGCTCGTTCTCTGGCATCTGCTCGATCTTGCTGAGCTTGGTCACCCCGTCGACCAGCCGCGCGACATCGGGGCCGAAGTTGCGCTCGATGTCCTCGATCGTCGCCAGCGTGTCCTCGACCGTGTCGTGCAGCAGCGCGGTGATGATCGAATCCTGGTCGAGCTTGAGATCGGTCATCAACCCGGCGACTTCGACCGGGTGGGAGAAGTAAGGATCCCCGCTGGCACGCTTCTGGCTGCCGTGTTTCTGCACGGTATAGACATAGGCGCGGTTGAGCAGCGCCTCATCGGCGTCGGGGTCGTATTCCTTGACCCGTTCGATCAGTTCGTACTGGCGCAGCATCGTCCATCAGAATGTGGCCGTATCAGGGCATATTGCAATGCAAAAAGGTGCGCCAGGCGAAATGTATCATGGCGCTATCGCGTTTTGGTGACGCGCCGCTATCGTGCGGTCATCTTGGGGTGGAAGAGGGGCCTAACATGCAAGCGAGGTTCGTGGCCGGGGCATTGGCGCTGGGCGCCATGCTGGCCGGATGCAGTATCAACCAGAAGGCTCCGCTGACCGCGCAGGGCGACATGTGCAATTTCGTCACCCACAAACTGGCCGTGGCCATCCCGGAGGACCGCGAAGGGATCGATAGCCCGCTTTCGCCCTTTGCCCAGGCCATCGAGCAAAGCCTGGCCGCGCATGACACGGGTGTGGAACGCGGCGAGGAAGCGCAGGTGCTGTTCCTGTCCGGCGGCAGCGAGCACGGGGCTTACGGCGCAGGCATCCTCAGCGGCTGGGGCGGCGACGGCGATATCCCCGACCTGCAGGTGGTGACCGGCGTATCGACGGGGTCGATCCTGTCCACCTTCGCCTTCGTCGACAAGGGCGATTTCGCCGCTGACGGCTACACCATCGACAGCGAGAGCCAGCTGCTCAACGTCTACAGCAAACCGAAGAACGGCCAGCCGGACGTAGGCAACTTCATCGACCTGCTCAAGAAGGGGGCCTTTGCCGATCTCGAGCCGCTCAAGACCCGGCTCGAAGGCTATCTGACCCAGAGCTACCAGACCACCGGCCCGACCGGGGTCATCATCACCACCACCGCGCTGGCCGAAGTGGCCAAGCGCCATGCCGAAGGGCGGCGGCTCTATGTCGGGGCGGTCGATGCCGACAGCGGCGACGGGGTGGCGTTCGACATGGGCGACATGGCCGCGCGCACTATCGCCAACCAGAACGGCAAGGCGGCGCATTGGCTCGACTGCTATATCGACGCCATCGTGGCGTCCTCCTCGACCCCGATGGCCGCACCGCCCGTCTTCATCGACAACACCATGTATATCGACGGCGGGGTCCGCTTCGGCCTGTTCGGGGATTCGGTGATCGAGGCCTTCAAGGCGCGCAAGGAAGCCGCCCGGAACGACGACAATGCCCCCACCCCGCCGCGCGTCTATGCAGTGATCGACGGTACGCTGACTCTGCCGCCCAATGTCTGCCCCAAGGAAAACCCGGCCGATTGCAGCGGTGATCCGCCAACCTGGACCAGCGCGGGCCAGCACAAGGACTGGAACATCCTGCAACTGGCGCTGCGGTCGGAGCGGCTGCTGGTCAACCAGGTCTACCGCTTCTCCGCCGCCTCGGTCGAGGCCGAGGCCTGCGAGGATGCGGGCTGCTTCAACTTTCTGCGGATCGAGCCCGATGTGGCGCAGTTCGGCATCACCCTGCCCGCCCCGCTCAACGCCGGCAACACCGGGCAGCTGACCTGCGCGCAGTGGATAGCAGTGGACATCGCGCAGGACAACCCGATCCAGTTCCACAAGCGCTATATGCGCTGCCTGATCGCCTATGGGCAGGTCAAGGTCGCGGCCGCTGGCTGGGGGAGTTAGGAGCTCACCCCCACAACCTTGTCCACCGCGCCGCGGGTGACCGCGTGGTAGCTTTGCCGTGTCTTGGCATAGATCCGCCTCGCAATGGGTTCGCCCCAGCTGCCCTGCTCCATCAGCACTTCGAACAGCGGGCGGACGAACTTGGTGCGCCCGACCCGCGAGAGAAACGCCTCGGCCTGGGGCACGGCAGGTTCGTAGCGGTTCTGCAGTGCCAGCTCGAGCCACAGGAACAGCTCTTCGTTGTTGCCGGTCTTCGACAGGCCAAGGGTGCTTTCGAGCTTGGCGAGGTCAGCTGCGGTTAGAGTCTTGGGAATGTTGTCGAGGAAGCGCTGGCGCTCGGCCGAAGTCCAGCCGTCGTAAGTCGCGGCAGCCGGGATGGTGCGCGCGTCGGCATAGGCCTTCACCGCCGTATCGATCTCAGCGAAGGCAGTCGCATCGGGGCGATAGACATTGCCCGGCAGGCCGGGCTGGTAGATCCATTCCTCCAGCATCAGCTTCTGCTCGAGCTCCTTGTCGCCCTTGACCAGGTTTTCGCGCAGGTCGGCGAGGAACATGGCGGAGGTGGCGGGCTGGAAGGCGTGCCGATCGAACCAGCTGCGCAGCCAGGCATCGAATTTCTCGCGCCCCACCGCATGCTCCAGCGTGCGCAGAAACGCGGCGCCCTTGTTGTAGACGATGGCACTGCCCGCGCTTTCGGTCCCGATCGGCTGGTGCAGGGCGGTGCCCGGCGCATCCGCACCGACCTCGGCCAAGGTCTCCTCGATTGCCGCGAAATCGAGCAGCGCCTCCTGCACGGCGCGCTTCTCGCCGTAGATTTCCTCGACGATGCGGTTCTCGAAATAGCTCGTCACCCCTTCGTTGAGCCAGCTATCGGTCCAGTTGGCATTGGTGACGAGATTGCCCGACCAGCTATGCGCCAGTTCGTGCGCGACGAGGCCCGTGAGGCTCTTGTCGCCGGCGATGAAGGTCGGCGTCAGGAAGGTCAGCGTCGGGTTTTCCATCCCTCCGTAAGGAAAGGCTGGTGGCAGCACGATCATGTCATAGCGACCCCAGCGATAGGGGCCGTAGAGCTTCTCGGCTGCCTCGACCATCGCTTCGGTATCCTCGGTCTCCTTGGCCGCCGCCTCGATCATCGCCGGCTCGCTCCACACGCCGGTGCGCGGGCCGAGCTCGCGGAACACGATATCGCCCGCCGCGATCGCGATCAGATAGGGCGCAACCGGCTTGTCCATGCTGTAACGGAAGGCGCGGCGCCCGTCGTCGAGTTCTTCGGGTTCGCCGCCCGACAGGCCCGACATAACCACCGTCAGTTCCTCAGGCGCGGTGATGCGCGCGTCCCAGGTCTGGCGGATGCCCGGGCTGTCCTGCGTCGGGATCCAACTGCGGTTGAGTGTCGGCTGGCCCTGGCTGAGCAGATAGGGATGCTTGCCCCCGGCGGTCTGTTCGGGGCTGAGCCATTGCAGCGCATCGGCATTGGCGGCGGAATAGGTAACGGTGATCTGGCGCGGTTCCTCGCTCTCGGTGGCGCCGATCTTGACCGTCAGCGGCGCGCCGTGAAGGCCCTCGTCATCGCCTTCGACCGCTTCGCCCAGCTCCCATTCGAGCGGCTTGCCCTCAGCGTCGGTGACACTGGCGATGTCCAGCCCGTCAGTGTCGAGGATGACCTCATCGACGCCCGGCTCGGCGATCACGTCGAGCACCGCCTTGCCCGACACCGCCTTCTTGTCGAAGTCGAGATCGAGATCGAGCGAGACATGGCTGACCCGCGCCTCGAGCGGCTTGGCGAAGCTGTAGGCGTCTTCGGCATCCTTGCTGTCGAGGATCGGCGCGACTTTTGGCACTTCGGCAGGAGCCTCGCCTGTCAGAGAACAGGCGGACAGCAAAAACAAGGCAGCAGCGGCGATCAGGCGCATGGGGGTACTCCGGTGGAATCTGTTGGCGAGCGCGTTAGCGCAAATCAGCTCTGGGCCGCAAATGCCTCGATCTTTTCGACCAGGCCCGACACGACCAGCTCGTCATCGGGCAGGATGATCGTGTCAGGCGTTGCGTGGATGAAATCCTCGCCTCGGCGCTTGACTCCAACTACAGTGATATCGTGCTTCTTGCGACACTCGCTCATCACCAACGGCAGGCCCATGATCGATTCTGGTGCCTTGAGCCGGGCAATGCCGAAGTCGTCGCCAAAGGCGATGAAGTCGAGCAGGCGCTCGTTTACCAGCCGCGCCACCCGCTCGCCCATCTTCTGCTCGGGAAACACGACATGATGCGCTCCGGTGCGCTGGAGGATACGGCCGTGGCGCTCGTTATTGGCCTTGGCCCAGATATTGGGGACACCGAGGTCGACCAGCGCCAGCACCGAAAGCACGCTGGCTTCCATATTTGTGCCAATCGCGACGACTGCGGATTCGAACTGCGCACAGCCGAGTTGCTCGAGCGTCTCGACTTCGGTCGAATCGCCCTCGACCACCTGCGTCAGCATGTCGCGATGGTCCCTTACGATCTCGGCATCGTGGTCGACCCCCAGCACTTCGTGGCCCATGCGTTCAAGCGAGCTGGCAACGGCACTGCCGAAGCGGCCAAGACCGATCACCAGCACAGGTTTGCGTTTCTCAGCCGACAATGGGGTTCTCCTCAGGGTAGCGATACTTGCGGGTCGACCCGCCAAGGGCAAGCGCAGTCGCAGCGGTAATGGTGCCGACCCGCCCGACGAACATCAGCAGGATCAACACCAACTGAGCCGATGGCGGCAGGTCGGCGGTGATCCCGGTCGAGAGCCCGACGGTGGCGAAGGCCGAAATCGTCTCGAACAACACCTCCTCCAGCATCAGGTCTGTCACGGAAGTGATATACATCGTCGCGCTCAGGATCAGGATCAGCGCCATCATGATCACCGCCAGCGCCTGCCGCTCGATCGCATGGCCGAACCGCCGCCCGAACATGGAGGCATCGCGGCGGCCGAGTATCTCCGCCAGCATGATCGCCACCAGCACGAAGAAAGTCGTCACCTTGACGCCCCCGGCGGTCCCGGCCGATCCACCGCCGATGAACATCAGAACATAGTTGGTCACCAGCGTCTCTTCACGGAAGGCACCGACATCGAGGCTGTTGAACCCGGCGGTGCGCGGCATGACCGAATGGAACGCGGCGTTGAGTACCTTGTCGCCTGTCGCCATCTGACCAAGGGTCGCAGGGTTGCTCCATTCCATCGCCAGGTGGGCGACGACCCCAGTCAACAGGAGGAAGCCGGTGCCCGCCAGCGTGATGCGGCTGTGCAGGGTCCAGTGCTTCGTATCGATCCCATGCTCGCGCCAGTCCTCGAACACCGGGAAGCCGAGCGAGCCGATCACCACCGCCAGCATCACCGGGCCCAGGATCAGTCCATCGAGCTGGAATTCCATCATGCCAGCCGAGAAGCTGGAAAAACCGGCGTTGTTGAAAGCGCTGATGGCATGGAAAATGCCGTGCCAGGTGGCCTCGCCGGCGGGCATGGCATGCGCAGTGGCGAAGCGGATGCCGAGTGCAAGCGCAATCGTCACCTCGACCACCACGGTGATCACCAGGACCAGCTTGAGCACCGAAGCGGCATTGCGACCGGTTAGACGCGAGCGCTCGACATGGGTTGCCTGCCGCATTTGCAACCCGAAGCCTCGCCCGGCCATCAGGCCGAGAAGCGTGGCCGCCGTCATGATCCCGAGGCCGCCGAGCTGGAACAGCAACATGATCACAAGTTGTCCGAAGCCCGACCAATAGGTCGCGGTATCGACCACGATCAATCCCGTCACCGCGACCGCCGAGGTCGCGGTAAACAGCGCCGTCAGGAACGGGGTGCCGCTGCCATCGGCACTGGAAACCGGTAACATGAGCACCACGGTGCCGATCGCGATGGCGACGGCAAACAGCAGCGGGATAAGCCGCACGGGGTGGAGGAACGCCCGCATCAGCGGCGCGATACAGCGTGCCGCACGATCAGTCGAGCGCCCTCGATTACAGTCTCAAAGAGTGGGAGCGAGCCGCAGCGCTTGTAGTCCTCGGCCCCGGTGCGAAGATCGAAGCGGTAACCGTGCCACGGACAGGTAAGGCCACCCTCCGCGTCGGGCTGGGCTTCGTCCAGCGGGGCCAGCGCATGCGGACAGCGCGCGGAATGGGCGATCCAGCGGCTTTGCCAGAAACGGACCAGTACCTTCTCGCGGCCCAGCATGCCCTTTTGCACCGCGTCGCGATCCAGGGCAGCCTCGGGTCCAAGGTCCAGCACCTCCGCCGGCGTCACCGAACGAAGGGCCTTGCGCTCGTCCAGCGCCGCCTGCCGCCCGAGCATCAATGCCTCGTCCTCGTCATAGAGGGCCGCGTATTGCGCCTGCAGATAGCCGAGGATCATCGCCTGCTGTTCCACGCTCTGCGGCGCTTGCGGAAGGTAGAAACGCACATCGACCTCGATCCCGCCCGCATCGAGCGCGCTCGCCTGGGTGTGGATCTGCGTCCCCTGCCCCGGGCCGTCGACCACGGTGGTGGCCCAATAGTGCCGGTCGTTATCGACCAGCAGCTCGATCAATTGCTCTCCGCCGTGGGGGAGCGCGGTCTTGCAACGCCAGCCCCATGGACCGCTCTCGACCTCGGCGATGGCCGCAAAGGACGACGGATGCACAAAGGGCAGATGCTCCCAGTCGTGCGCGTTCTCCATCATCCGCGTCAGGTTCGACGGGATCTTGCGGACATAGTTGCCGACATGGTGCAGCCGCCCGGTGACGGCATAGTCAATCGCCTTGGCGCGACCGGAGAAGCCCTCGCGGTCGGCGGCAGTGATCTCGATCAAGTCCACACCGCTTCGGGCGGCAGGCTCATCAGGATGGCGTCGATATTGCCGCCGGTCTTGAGGCCGAACAGCGTGCCCCGGTCATAGACCAGGTTGAATTCGGCGTAGCGCCCGCGCCATTCGAGCTGGGTCAGCTTGTCTTCCGGCGTGAAGGCGCTCTCCATCCGGCGGCGGACCAGCCTGGGATAGATATCGAGGAACGCCTTGCCGACATCCTGGGTGAAGGCGAGATTGCGCTCGAACGCGGCATCATCGCTGCATTCCAGATGGTCGTAGAAAATCCCGCCGACGCCGCGATGCACGCCGCGGTGGGGGATGAAGAAATAGTCGTCGGCCCATTTCCTGAAGCGTTCGTAATAGGTCGGGTTGTGCGCCATGCAGGCGGCGCGGAACCGGGCGTGGAACTCCTCGGTGTCTTCCTCATAGGGGAGCGGCGGGTTGAGGTCCGCCCCGCCGCCGAACCATGCGGTCTGCGTCGTCAGGAAGCGCGTGTTCATATGCACCGCGGGCACATGGGGGTTGGCCATATGGGCGACCAGGCTGATCCCGGTGGCGGTAAAGCCCGGCTGCTCGGCCGATGCGCCATTGACCTGCCCGGCGAATTCCTTGCTGAAATTGCCCTTCACGGTCGAGACATTGACCCCGACCTTTTCGAACACCTTGCCCTTCATCAGGCCCTGCACCCCGCCGCCGGGATCGGAATTGCCCTCTTCCTCGCGGTCCCACGCGGTGTACTGGAAGGCGGCGTCCGAACCGGCCTCGCGCTCGATCGCCTCGAACTCGGCACAGATGGAATCGCGCAAGGCTTCGAACCATTCGCGGGCGCGGGCGGTGTGGGGTGTCCAGTCGGTCATTCAGCACACTTGCCAAAGCGCGCCGAAGGCGGCAAGTGAAAGCCATGGTTCCCCTTTCGTTCGCACATCACGAACTGGTCCTGACCGAAGGCCACGCGCTCTATTGGCCGGCCGAGCGGGCACTGCTGGTGGCCGACCTGCATCTGGAGAAAGCGAGCTTCTACGCCCGCCATGGCCAGATGCTACCCCCCTATGACAGCCGCGCGACGCTGGAGCGGGTGGCGGACGCGGTGAAGGCGACGGGTGCGCGGCGGGTCATCACGCTGGGCGACAATTTCCATGACGAGGACGGCACCACCCGGCTCGAACCTTATGCCGCCGGGATGCTGGAGGCGCTGACCCGCTCGCTCGACTGGGTCTGGATCACCGGCAATCATGACGAGGTGCTGCACCGCAGCTTCGGCGGCGCGGTGGCGGAGGAGATGGAGATTGGCGGGATCGTGCTGCGGCACGAGGCGCGCAGGGGCGAGACCCGGCCCGAACTGTCGGGCCATTACCACCCCAAGCTGCGGCTCAAGGTCCGTACCCGCCATATCAGCCGGCCCTGTGCGGTGCGGGCCAGAGGCGCGAACAGCGACCGCATGATCCTGCCCGCTTTCGGCACGCTGACCGGCGGGATGGACGCAGGCGATCCGGCGATCCTGGGGGCGCTGCAACCGTCACGCAGCATCGATGCGCTGCTGCCGGTGCGCGGCAAGCTATCGACCTTCCCCCTATGGCGCGAAGCTGCGTAACAGGCGCTCCCTTGCAACAGGGCGGAGGGAATTTTTCCCGCAGCGGCCTGAACCTTTGCGAATCCGCGCGGTCACGCCTACATAGCCCGCTTCTAACAGGCCATTACAGGAGAGCGCCCCATAGCCCGTCCACCTCGTCGTTCCATGCAGCCGCCGGTCAAGAGCGGTCCGCGATACGACAATCTCATCCAGTCCCCCAAGGTCCGCGTGATCGATCACGAAGGCGAGAACCTCGGGGTCATGTACACCCGCGAAGCGATGGAGCAGGCCAACGAACTCGGCCTCAACCTCGTCGAAGTGTCTCCCAACGCAGACCCGCCGGTGGCCAAGTTCCTTGATGTCGGCAAATACCGCTACGAAGCGCAGAAGAAAGCCAACCTGGCGCGCAAGACGCAGAAGACCCAGGAAATCAAGGAAATCAAGATGCGCCCCAACATCGACACGCATGATTATGACGTGAAGATGCGCAGCGTGGTAAAGTTCCTCGGCGAAGGGGACAAGGTCAAGATGACCCTGCGCTTCCGCGGCCGCGAAATGGCGCACCAGCAGCTCGGCATGGACCTGCTCAACCGCGTCCGCGACGATGTCGAGGAAATCGCCAAGGTCGAAAGCTTCCCGCGCCTCGAAGGGCGCCAGATGCTGATGGTGCTGGCACCCAAATAAGTAATCGCAGCCACGGGCATTGGGCGAAGCGGCGGATAAGACTTTCCTGCCCTTCGTCGAGTGCTGCGGCTGTTTGATCGACCCATGGCTTGGCCATGGCACCACAGGCCCTAGGGCCTGCGGTGCAACTGGTGCAAACCTGCCTCCCTCGTCGCAACGGAGTTCCGCCCCCATGACCCCTCTCAGCCGCCGCTTGCTTGCCACTCTCTCCGCAGGTGCCGCCTTCGCCATGATCGGTGCGACGCCCGTCGCGGCGCAGGACGCGGCGGCAACCAGCGCCGGGTTCGAACGCTTCACGCCCAAGGCCGCGGCGAGCAAGACCAAGCTCGATTATTCGGTGTGGGACGAGGCGCTGCGTTACATGGTCTACCGCATGGGCCGCTCCTCGCGCGAGGCCGCGCCGTCGGTCGAGGTCGGCCTCGCCGGACGGATCAAGCGCGGCCACCAGTCGCGTTACCGGCTGGAAGGCAATCGGATCATCTTCTCGTTCCTTGAACAGGAGATCATCGACAGCCTCACGGCTTACAAGAAGGACCTCGAAAGCGTCGCCGACCAGGTCGATATCGCTTCCCTGCCGCGCAACGAGCAGCTGGCCTTCTGGATAAACCTGCACAATGCCGCCGTGATCGAGCAACTGGCACAGGAATATCCCGTTCGTTCGCCCTCGCTGGGCGAATTCGGCCCGGACCAGCTCCCCCTCGACGAAGCGAGGATCATCACCGTCAACGGCGTGGCGATGAGCCCGAAGGACATCCGCACCAAGATCGTCTATCCCAATTGGAGCGATCCCAAGGTGATCTACGGCTTCTTCCGCGGCGAGATCGGTGGGCCGTCCATCGCCGGCGAAGCCTTTACCGCCGACAATATCTCGGAACTGCTGGCGGACAATGCGCGCGAATTCGTCAACAGCCTGCGGGGGGTCGAGAAGATCGGCTCGACCATGCATGTCTCCAAGATCTACGAGGAAGCCCGCCCGTTCTATTTCGGCAACTGGGAAGCGGACCTGCGCGCCCATGTCGGCAAGTACGCGCGCGAGGACGTGACCGATATCCTCGCCAAGACCGACCGTAGCGAGGCGTCGCTTTACGAAACCGATATCTCCGACCTCGCCGGGGGCCAGCGCGAGCCGAGCTATTCCGACATCCAGTCGCTGGGCGAAGACGGCATCACCGTGGCCCAGAGCACCCGTGTACCGAGCTCGGTCGCCCGGTTGATCCTTGAGCATCGCCGCAAGATCAACGAGATGATCCGCCGCAAGGAATTGACCCCGCGGGTTCTGGTGATCGACATGGAAAGCGCCGAAGGCGACGCTTACGAAGTCGAATAACCGCTGGCCGCGCTTGCCCTTGCGCTAAGGTCCGGTAGGACTGGCGCGCAAGGGGAGTTTGCATGACAGCTAGCCGGATCGGCCTCATCATCGGCGCATTGGCACTGACGGCCGGGATATTCCTGCCGCCGCCGGCGGGCATGACCCGCGAGGCTTTTGTCGTCGCCGGGCTGGTGGTGCTGATGGCGAGCTGGTGGATGACCGAGGCGATCCCGCTGACCGCGACCGCGCTGATGCCGTTCCTGGTGCTGCCTTTTGCGGGTGTGCTCGACGCAAAAGCGACGGCCAGCGCCTATTACGAGCCGATCCTCTTCCTCCTGCTGGGCGGGGCCTTCATCGCCCTCGCCATCGAGCGGACCGGGCTGCACAAGCGGCTGAGCCTCGCCATCCTGAAGGTGGTGGGGAGCGGCGGCGACCAGTCGCGGCTGCTGCTGGCCTTCATGATCAGCGCGGCGGTTCTCTCCATGCTGATTTCCAACACTTCGACCGCGCTGATCATGATGCCGATGGCGCTGGCGGTGCTGGCAGGCGGCGGGGTCAACCTGGAGGACAGGGACGGGCTTGCCGGGGCCTTGCCGATGGGGATCGCCTTTGCTGCCAGCATCGGCGGGCTCGGTACCATCGTCGGCTCGCCCACCAATGGCATCGCCGTCGGCCTGCTCGACAACGTGATCGACGTGCAGATCAGCTTCGTCGAATGGATGGCCTATGGCGTTCCGGTGGTGCTGCTCGGTATCCCGCTGGCGGCGTTCATCATCGCCAGGGTGCAGAGGGTCTCTGCCCACCCCTTCGACGTCCATGCCGCCCGCGCGGCGATCGACGACCGCGCGCCGTGGACCAGCGCGCAAAAGCGCCTGTTGCCGGTCATCGCCTTCGCCTTCTTCCTGTGGGTCACGCAATACTGGGCCGCGCCCTACCTGCCCAAGGGCAGCTGGACCGATGGCACCATCGCCATCCTCGCCGCCATGGCGCTGTTCCTGATCCCTGACGGAACGGGTCGCCCGCTGCTGGTATGGCAGGAAGCCAACCGCGCCCCGTGGGACGTGATCATGATGTTCGGCGGCGGGCTGGCGCTGGCCGCGGGCATGGCCGCCTCGGGCCTCGCCGACTGGCTGGGGCAGGCGCTGCTGCCGCTGGAGGCGTTGCCGCTGGTGGTGGTGGCACTGGCCATCGTCGCCATGGTGGTGTTGATCACGGAGTTTGCCAGCAATGTTGCCACCGCCAGCGGGATCATCCCGGTGGTGGCGAGCCTGGTCGTGGCGTTGGGGGTCGATCCGATGCTGCTGGCCATGCCCGCGGCCATCGCTGCCAGCTGGGGCTTCATGCTGCCTGCCGGGACCGGCCCCAATGCCATCGCCTGGTCGACCGGCCACATCTCCATGCGCAAAATGGTGCGGGCCGGACTGTGGCTCGACATCTTCGGCATCATGCTGATTGTCGGAGTGGTGTGGGGCGTTGCGGCCATAATCTGAAAAATTTCTGTCCTGCCGCATCCGATCAGCTCGTTGCGGGTAGCTGTACGCAGGGCCTCGCAGGCCCTTGCCATGCGCAGGAGAGAGTCATGTCCATGAAGCCTTATCTGTTGACCGCCGGGGCCGTCGCTGCCGTGGTGGGCGGGATTGCATTGTTACCCGGCGATGCAGCCCGCACTGCCGACCACCTCGATCCGCCGGGTCGCACCAACCCGAGTGTCGACAACACCCCTGACCCCGCCGCCGACATCGCCGATGTCTTCGCCTGGGCCGAAGACGGCAACCTCAATGTCATTGTCACCTTTGCCGGCCCTGCGGCTGCCGACCGGCCCGCCACGTTCGACCGCGATGTGCTCTACAGGGTCAACATCTCGACCGATGGCGACGCCCGCAACACCGAAAATGTCATCCGGGTCCGCTTCGGCCAGGATGGTCCGAACGAATTCGGGGTGCAAGCCACCGGTATCCCCGGGGCCAACACTTTGGCGGGTCCGGTCAACACCAATCTGAGCAGCAACGGTGCAACCCTGCGCGCCGGCCTGTTCGACGATCCGTTCTTCTTCGACCTGCAAGGATTCCAGCAGACGGTCCAGACCGGCACACTGGCCTTCAACAACCAGCGCGATTTCTTCGCCGGTCAGAACGACACCGCCTTTGCCCTGCAAATCCCGCTTTCCAGCGTCGCGCCAACAGGCAAGATCACGGTCTGGGCGGAAACTCTTCGGTTCGGAGGGAACCTCTGATGCGCCACACCAAAACCATGACGCGCCGCTTCACCGGTGCTGCCGCCCTCGCCCTGGCTGCGATTCTGACCGCCTGCGAGTCCGACGAACCCACGATGGCTCCGCCTCCCATAGGTTCGACCCCGACACCCACGCCGACACCGACCCCCACGACCGGCACGCTCGACGTGAGCCGGTGCCTGTCGCAAGTCGTCTTTGCCGACGGAACGACAGTCCAGAACCTGGTCATCCCCGATGTGCTGACGATCGACCCGGCACTGCCAGCGGGCTTCCCCAATGGCCGCAAGCTGGCCGATCCGGTCATCGACGTGACGCTGGCGGCGATCTTCCTCGACATCGACGCACCAGGGCAGAGTGCAGCGACGCTGGCGCAGATCCCGCTCAATCCCAGTGCCAACGACGTCGCGCTGCCATCGGGCTTCCCGTTCCTCGCGCCGCCGCAGGGCAGCCCGCCGATCGCCGCCACAACCGGCACGCAGTTCAATTTCCGCACCGATGCCGATTCGGCCTACGAGCGGGTCGACCGGATGGGCTTCCCGGCGGTTTCGACCGCGCTGGTGCCGAGCGGCAGCAAGCTGGCCTATAACGACGGCGGCCCGGTGCAGGATGCCAGCGGACAATATGCCGCCGGCATCGTGGCGACCCTGACGGCGCTGACCGAGGCGCTGCGGGACGATCTGACCGGAGCCGGGCTCAACATCTGCGCCGACTGAGGCGCGGCTGAAGACCGTCTGTCGCTGGCGCTTCGGTAACAAGAGGCAGCGACAGACGGCATCCGCGCCTTGCCAGCCCCTGCCGCCCTTGCGCTGCCACAATCCAGGTGACGCCATGAAGAATATCGCGCTTACGCTTGCCGCTGCCGGACTGTTGTCAGTCGGGGGAGCCATCTGGCTGGATACCGACCGCGAACCGCCGCAACGGAAATGGGTCATGGCCGGCTACGGCCCGACCAGCCATGCCGCCGCCACACAGCGGGCCGACGAGACCATCGCCAGCGGCAGGGCCATGGTCGAGGCCGCGCCAGGCGAATGGCTGCCGCGGGAAGTCCTCTCGCTCGGCCTTATTGCACGGTTCCGGCTGACCGGGGCCACGGCCGATCTGGCCGAAGCGGAGCAACTGCTGGATTCCGCCCTCGCCGCCGCGCCAGATCCGGCCGGTCCCAGCCTTACTGCCGCCCAGCTTGCCCTGATGCAGCACGATCTGGATGGCGCCGAGGCCGCGCTCGCCCGCTTCGAGCGGACTGCGGTGAAGCTGCCCGATGAAGCGGCCGCCGGTTTGGCGCTGAGCGGCGATGTGGCGTTCCAGCGCGGCAGGATCGATGAGGCCGAAAAACTCTATCGCCAGGCGCATGCCGCCAGCCCCGGCTTCGGTTCTGCCGCCCGCCTGGCCAATGTCGCTCTGTGGCGCGGCAACCCCGGCCGAGCTCTGGCGATCGCCCGGCAGGAACTCGAGAAATCCCGCCTGACCCCGCAGGATCGAGCCCGTGCAGCTTTGATGCTGGCCGATTTCTCCTATGCCGCCGGCCAGCTCGAGGCGGCGGGGAACTGGACAAAGCAGGCTGAGCGCGCCTTCACCGGTTTCTGGCTGGTCGAAGCCTATGCCGCCCAGCGGCTCGCTGCCGCAGGCCAGGCAGATGCCGCCATCGCAGCGCTGGAGCGGCTGGCGCAGCGCGATTCCGAACCGGAAGTCATCGATACGCTAGTGGGCCTGCTGCGCCATGCCGGACGCGAGGAGGAGGCGGGTCGCTGGACCCGCCTCGCCACGCGCCAGTGGGACGCGAAGCTCGCCGAAGCACGCGATGCCTACCGCCTGCACGCGGCCGAGCACCATCTCGACTTCGGCGATCCGGCGAAGGCACTGGCGCTGGCCCGCGAGGAGGTTGCCAAGCGCCCCTTCGGCGAAGCGATCGAAGTGCTCGCCTCCGCCTATCTCGCCAACGACCGACCGGCAGAGGCGCTCGCCTGGCTCGAGCGCGCGGAGCGGCAGGGCTATCGCGCCGTCTCGCTCGACATGGCGCGGGGGGAAGTGCTGGAGGCGCTGGGGCGCGACGGCGAGGCACGGCGCTATTACGATCGCGCCGCGACGCTCAACCCCGATGCGGCGGGCGATCTGCGCAAGCTGCTGCGGTTCGGACACTATTGAAACCGGCATCATCGCCGGTTGAAATGCCCGCCGCTCCGCCCTATCCGGGGGCCACCGTTCGGCCCCGGGCGGAGAGGCGTTGCTGCGGAGGTTAGCAACGGGTGCCACCGGCGGCCTTGCCAGCTCCTGCCTTCCTGGGAGCGTGCCAAGCAAGGAAGGCCGCCCGCATGACGGACGCAACCGACGCAGTCACCACCCCCACCCCCCGCCGCAATCCCAAGCAGCCGATCAAGACCATCGGCGGCCGCGAGCTCAAGCCCAGCACGCTGATGATGGGCCACGGCTATGACCCGGCCCTGTCCGAAGGTTCGCTCAAGGCCCCGATCTTCCTCACCAGCACCTTCGCCTTCGAGAATTCGGCTGCCGGCAAGCGCCACTTCGAAGGCATCACCGGCAAGCGTCCCGGCGGGGCCGAAGGCCTGGTCTATTCGCGCTTCAACGGGCCGAACCAGGAGATCCTCGAAGACCGGCTCGCTATCTGGGACGGGGCGGAGGACGCGCTGAGCTTCTCCAGCGGGATGACCGCGATCACCGTGATGCTGCTGGCCTATTGCAACGCCGGTGACGTGATCGTCCATTCCGGCCCGCTCTATGCCGCGACCGAGGGCTTCATCGCCAAGGTGCTGAGCAAGTTCGGCATCACCTATCTCGACTTCGCCGCCGGGGCCACGCGCGGGGAGATCGACGCGGTGCTGGAGCGTGCCAAGGCTCAGGCCGAAGCGCAGGGCGGCAAGGTGGCGATGGTCTATCTCGAAAGCCCGGCCAACCCGACCAATGCGCTGGTCGATGTCGAAGCCGTCAAGGGCGCGCGCGACGCGATTCTCGACCCGCACGTCACTCCGATCGCGATCGACAACACCTTCCTCGGGCCGCTGTGGGCGCGCCCGCTCGACCAGGGCGCGGATATCGTGGTCTATTCGCTGACCAAATATGTCGGCGGCCATTCGGACCTCGTCGCGGGGAGCATCGCCGGGGCGAAGCGCTGGATGGACCCGGTCCGCGCCCTGCGCAACACCATGGGCGGAATCGCCGACCCCAACACCGCGTGGATGCTGATGCGCAGCCTCGAGACGGTCGAACTGCGGATGCAGCGCGCGGGCGAGAACGCGGCCAAGGTCTGCGCCTTCCTGAAGGATCATCCGAAGGTGGAAGGGCTCGGCTATCTCGGCTTCATCACCGATCCGCGCCAGCAGGACATCTTCGAGCGCCATTGCAGCGGCGCGGGCAGCACCTTCTCGCTGTTCGTGAAGGGCGGCGAGGAGGCGGCGT
Organism: Erythrobacter sp. SDW2; assembly: GCF_021431965.1. NCBI lineage: Bacteria > Pseudomonadati > Pseudomonadota > Alphaproteobacteria > Sphingomonadales > Erythrobacteraceae > Erythrobacter > Erythrobacter sp. SDW2. The sequence goes on along the minus strand of NZ_CP090370.1, from coordinate 1,043,427 downwards.
TCCGCTTCCTCGACAACCTGAAGATCGCCAAGCTGGCGGTCAGCCTCGGCGGCACGGAAACGCTCGCCAGTTGCCCGGCGGCGATGACGCACCTCTCCGTCCCCGACGAGCGCAAGGCGGCGCTGGGGATCACGCCCAACCTCGTGCGCATCAGCATCGGCATCGAGGACCCGGACGATCTGATCGCCGACTTCGCGCAGGCGCTCGACGCGGTTTAGGATCACCAGCGAGGGGGACACGAGGCCGCTGACGATATCTGGACCCCGGCCTTCGCCGGGGTGACGGCAAGTGTGTCCTTGTCCAAGCCATCCACGTCACCCCGGCGAAGGCCGGGGTCCATCTGTGCTATCGATGATGTGCAAGGCTCGCCTTTCAAGCGCCCCTGTGCCAACGCTGGCGGCCTGACCGCAAGCGGAGGACTCGCGCACCCATGGCACACACCGCAAAGATCCTGCTGCTCGGCTCGGGCGAGCTGGGGCGCGAGTTCGTGATCTCGGCCAAGCGGCTCGGCGCCTATGTGGTGGCATGCGATTCCTACGCTGCCGCCCCGGCGATGCAGGTGGCGGACGCCTGCGAAGTCTTCTCCATGCTCGATGCCGAGGCATTGCGTGCGGTCGTCGCCAGGCACGCGCCCGACTATGTCGTGCCGGAGATCGAGGCGATCCGCACCGAAGTGCTGGCCGAGATCGAGGCAGCGGGCACCAATGTCGTCCCCAGCGCCTATGCCACGCAGATGACCATGAACCGCGACGCGATCCGCGATCTGGCGGCGCAGGAGCTGGGCGTCACCACCTCGCGCTATCGCTATGCCGAGAGCATCGAGGAGGTCCGCGCGGCGGCGGAGTTCACCGGCGTGCCCTGCGTCATCAAGCCGGTGATGTCCTCCAGCGGCAAGGGCCAGAGCACGGTCCGCAGCGCCGATGAGTTGGAGGCGGCGTGGGACTATGCCGTCGCCAATATGCGCGGCGATAGGGCGCGGGTGATCGTCGAGCAGTTCATCGATTTCGACTACGAGATCACCCTTCTGACCGTGCGCCACGCAGGCGGGATCACCTTCTGCCCCGCCATCGGCCATAGGCAGGAACGCGGCGACTATCGCGAAAGCTGGCAGCCGACGCCGATGTCGGACGCCGCGATTGCGGCGGCGCAGGAGATGGCGGCCAAGGTCGTCACCGCGCTGCAGGGCAAGGGCAAAGGCTGGGGCCTGTTCGGGGTCGAGTTCTTCGTTGCCAAGGGACAAAACGGCACCGAGGACGTGATCTTCTCCGAACTCAGCCCCCGCCCGCACGACACCGGCATGGTCACCTCGCTGAGCCAGAACCTGAGCGAATTCGACCTGCACGCGCGCGCGATCATGGGTCTGCATGTCCCCGACGAAATCCGCGCCCGCCCCGCCGCCAGCTCGGTGATCCTGGCCGACCGCGAGAGCGACACGGTCAGCTATTCGGGTCTCGCCGAGGCGATGGCCGAGGGGGCGGATGTGCGTATCTTCGGCAAGCCGACTACCCGCCCCTATCGCCGCATGGGGGTGGCGCTGGCGACGGGGCCGGACACCGACAGCGCGCGCCAGGCGGCGGTCAGCGCCGCGAGCAAGATCCGGATCCACTACGGGGAGTAGCGACATGGCCGATCCGAAAAAGGTCTTCCTGGTGATCGGCGCGGGGGCCGGGATCGGGGGGCATGTCGGCAAGCGGTTCGCCGCTGGCGGATATCACGTGGTGCTCGCGCGCAGGAGCGGCGCGGAGGGGCTGCAAAACCTCGTGGCGGAGATCGAGGACGCGGGCGGCAGCGCCACCGGCACCTTGCTCGACGCCAGCGAGGACGGTACCATCGAAGCGCTGGTCGAGCAGGTCGAGGGCGAGATCGGCCCCATCAGCGGCGCGCTCTACAATCTCGGCGCGCAGATCGGCAACCGCGCGCTGGGCGACACGCCGCACCGGACCTTCGAACTGGGCTGGCGGCTCGGCACTTTCGGCCTGTTCCGCCTGGCCCACGCGCTGATGCCGCGCATGGTCGAGCGCGGATCGGGGAGCCTGATCGTCACCAGCGCCACCGCCGCCGTGCGCGGCAATGCCGGCCAGCACAGCCACGCCGCCGCGATGGGCGGACGGCGGATGCTGTGCCAGACCCTCAACGCCGAATTCGCCTCAAACGGTATCCACGTCGCCCATGTGGTGATCGACGGCCCGGTCGACGCACCCGACACGCTCGGCAAGATGCTGGGCGAGAAGTTCGAGGCCTTCAAGGACCACAAGGGCGAGGACGGTGTGCTGAGCCCGGCGGCAGTGGCGGAGACCTACTGGCACCTTGCCCACCAGCCAAGGAGCGCATGGACGCACGAGCTGGACTTGCGGCCGTGGACGGATGTGCCGTGGTGGAATGATAATTGATTGGGAGTAATACTGTCTATTCTTCGCCCAGAGATTCGCAGCGTCCGATATGGGGTGGAAACCGGACACGTATTCCAGTTGCATTTGCTAGGCAGGGTTCATGCCAGCATACTTGGGGCAGTCCGACCGACACACGCCATCATGCGACCATTCGGGAGGGCGCCAGAGATACGCCAGCTTGTCCTGCCAGCGATCTGCCGTGTCCACCCGGTCCTTTAGCTGCCTAAGTCCGACAAACTGCGCGGTGAGCGGATTGTAGTCGTAGGTCGGTTTGACAAGGCCAGGATTGGGCTCTTCGTCGATTTCGGCATAGGTTCCAAACAGCCGATCCCAGACGATCAGCACCTGCGAATAGTTCTTGTCGATATACTGCGATTGATTGGCATGGTGAACCTTGTGGATCATCGGGGTTGCGAGCCACCGGTCGAGCCAGCCAAGACGTCCTACGTAGCTGGCATGGTTCCATATCCCGAATGCGTTCTTGACGACGCTGACGGCGACAAACACCACCGGCGGGACTCCGAGCAGCGCTGCTACGCTATCGAACAGCGGGCGCGGCAGTCCGTCGAGGAAAAACCCCCGCGCCGCGGTCGAATGATTGAACTCGTTCGAGGAGTGGTGGATCGAGTGAAACGCCCAGAGCAGTCCGACCCGGTGGCCTAGCCTGTGCTCCCAGTAATAGCTGAGGTCGTGAACGAAGAAGGCGATGACAATGGCCAGCAACAGCGGAAGACCGTCGAACAGCCGGAAATTGTCGTAGACGAGCACATAGATCGCGAGCGGGATCACGATGCCCGTCAGCAGCTTCAGCACGCTGCTGAGCAGGTTCAGCCCGATCGAGCAGAGCGCGTCCTTGTTGTTGTATTCCGGATTGCCGCGGATTGCCCATATCCGCTCACCGATGACGCTACCGAAATAGACCGTTGCGAGAATCCAGATCGCCGACGGACCCCCGATGAAATCGATCGCTTCTCGTAGGTTTTCCATTGATGGAGAATATCATTGAGATCGGTCAGCGCAATGTCCGTTATGGAGTCGGAAGCAGACAAACCCTACCCCCGCCAAACCCTGCGCTCCTCGGCTGCTTTCAGCACTTCATACGCCAGTTGCAGCTTCTGGAACTCCGCCGCGGCGTCCTTGTCGCCCGGTTTTACGTCGGGGTGGACCAGTTTGGCCTTTTCGCGCCAGGCTTTCTTGATCGCCACGAACTCCGCGTCGCTTTCCAGCTCCAGCACTTCCAGCGCGCGCATTTCGTCGGCGCTGCGGCTGCCGTCGCCGGACGCGGCCCAGCCATAGTGCTGCGCCTCGGCATAGCCGGCGCTTTCGGCCTGTTCGGCGCGGGCGCGTTCTTCGCGGTCGGCTTTCTCCAGCCCCTCGAAATAGTCCCACTTGGAATTGTATTCGGCGGCGTGGCGCTGGCAGAAATACCAGCGTTCGGGGCTGTTGGGGGCCTTGGGCGCAGGGCAATCGCCCGGCTCGTCACACCCGTGGCGGTCGCAGATGCGGACATTAACCGCTTCGCGCGTCGCGCCATAGCCGCGCCAGCGGGGAAAGCCCCAGTCGCTCGATCGTCCGGCCCTAGCCATCGGCCAAGCCACTTGCTGTCGGCAATGTCGTTGGTCGGGCAGTCATGGCGTCCAGTCTAGGGATTGTTGCGGCGGAAAGATAGTTCGGGAACCAGTTGCAATGTGAAATGTTGCGCTGCAACAGATCGTTCACTATCTGGCGCTACAGGCGCTCCGCAATCCAACGAGAAGACCCCCGACCATGTTCCGCGATATGAGCCAGCAGCTGAATTTTGCCGCCACCGTGAGTGTGCTGGCAATGGCGCTGTTCGCGCTGACCATGAGCGTGGGCCAGGCCGGCGGCGGCGCAGGTGGTGCCGAAGTGCTGGCGATTGCCGCACCGGTCCAGAATTGACGCCCGATTAATTCAGAACCCTTCTCCGTTCACCCCGAGCCAGTGTCGCTTCGCGACAGCTTCGCTTCCGAAGGACAGCCTCGACCTCGCATCGAGCATGGTGGCTGGGGTTGGCCCTTGGCCAGCTTCGCTTCCGACAAGCTCAGCCCGAACGGATTTGGGTGCAATGCCCCGTCCAGCACTGAGGCCGGACGAGGGCGGAGTATTCCCGCTTAGCTGATAACGATCGAGACCGCGCGGCGGTTTTGGGCCCAGGCGCTTTCGTTGGAGCCCAGCGCGACCGGCCTTTCCTTGCCATAGCTGACGGTCTGGATCCGGCTGGCGTCGATGCCCAGGCTGACGAGATAGTTCTTCGCCGCATTGGCGCGACGTTCGCCCAGCGCGAGGTTGTATTCGCGGGTGCCGCGTTCGTCGCAGTGGCCTTCGATGGTGATGTTGAGCTGCGGATACTGCGCCAGATACTGCGCCTGGGTCTGCAGCGCGGCGGCATCGGCGCTGTCGATATTGTAGCGGTCGGTGTCGAAGAAGATCACGTTGCGGCCGTTGACCGCCTGTTCGAAATGCGCCTGTGTGCCGAGAGTGGGACCGGTCGGCTGAGTGGCAGTGTCACGCGTGTCAGGCTGCGAGACGGCCACACCCGGATCGACGACATCGTCGGGAACCTTGGTTTTGCAGCCCGCCAGCGCGACAGCGCCGATGAGCATGGTGGCGGTGGCGATACGAGCATTCATCGGGCATCTCCTCACAGATGGGCGTTACTTGGCATTCGTCACGGTGCGACCCGCATAAATTCAATGAACGATCCTAAGGCAGAATCGGTCCCCAGGCGGGGTCCGAGGCATCGACCGGCGTATCGAGCTTGCGCAGGTTCTCGCCGGTCAGGTCGACCTGGTACAGCGCGGTGTTGCCGCTGTTGCGCTCGGTACGGAAGAACTGGATGATGCGGCCGTTGGGGGCCCAGGTCGGGGCCTCGTCCTGCCAGCCATTGCTGAGCTTGCGGAAGTTGCGCCCGTCGGGGCTGATGACCGCGATGTTGAAGTCGCCGGCGATGTGGGTGAAGGCAATCTGGTCGCCGCGCGGGCTCCACTCGGGCGTCGCAGCGCGGCCGCCGAAGAAGCTGATCCGCCGCTGGTTGGTGCCGTCGGCGTTCATGACATAGAGCTGCTGGCTGCCCGAACGGTCGCTTTCGAAAACGATCTGGCTGCCGTCGGGCGAATAGGATCCGCCGATGTCGATCCCGGCCTCATTGGTCAGCCGCACGCTCGGCCCGCCTTCGGCGCTGACGCGATAGATATCGGTATTGCCGCCCACCGCCATGGAATAGAGGATCCACTTGCCGTCCGGGCTCCAGCGCGGGGCGAAGGTCGGGTTGGTGCTCTGCGTCACCAGCTGCTGCTGACCGGTGCCGATGTCGTAGATGTAGATGCGCGGGTTGCCGTCGACATAGCTGAGGTACATCAGCCGCTTGTAATCGGGCGAATAGCGCGGGGTCAGCGCGGTGGCGCGGCCGCTGGTGATGAAGCGCAGATTGGCCCCGTCGCTGTCCATGATCGCCAGCCGCTTGGTGCGGTTGTCCTTCGGCCCGGTCTCGGCGATGAAGGCGACGCGGCTGTCGAAGAACGGGCTTTCGCCGGTCAGCCGCGAATAGACGAGGTCCGAACATTTGTGCGCGGCGCGGCGCCAGTCCTGCGGCTCGACCACCCAGCCGCTGCGGGCCAGCTCGTCCTGCAGGGCCATGTCATAGAGATAGCAGCCGACGATCAGCTTGCCGTCGCCGCGCGCGCGGACATAGCCCTGCACCAGCATCTCCGCGCCCCGGCTCGACCAGGTGGCCCACTGCGGATCGGTGATCTGCGAATAGCTCGGCTTGGGCAAAGCATCGGGGCCGGTCGGCTTGAAGAAACCGTTGTTCTGCAGGTTAGCGGTGATAACGCGGGCCAACTCAACGCCGAGCGCAGCGGTGCCGCTGGCGTTGGCAGGCGTGGGCGTATCGCGGTCGGCCGCGAAGGCGGGGATGGCCATCTGGAGGTCGTCACTGCTGAAGACCCCCGTAACCTCCTCACGGTTGATGGTGCCTTGTGACGGCGCCTCACCGGTTGGATCGACTGTCGAGACCTCCTGTGCCGAAAGCGCAGGCGCTGAAAGGAGGAGGACGATGGGAAGGACAATGCGGAAGCGCTGCATGGGTTACCTTACGGTTGCAGTGAAAGTGAGTTCGTTTTCTCGCCACAGATCATAGTGATCAGCAGGGAGATCGGTAAAGGGGGCGGCTTGGCGGATTGCTCGCACGGCGCATTCGCCGAAGATCGACACCTGGGGCGCATTGCTCGCTGTCTGGCCGGTTACCCGGGGCGGATCGTAGGTCGACAGGCTGCCGGACTTATTGAGCCGGAACCGCACTACGGCCTTCAGCTTGTCGGTGTCCAAGCCGGAAATCCTGCAACGGCTCCAAAAGGGTGCAACCTTGCCGCGCAGGCTGAACTGGATCTCCGCCTGCACCTCGGCGGTGCTGCCTCTGCCCTGCCCAATGTCGCCGAAGGCGTCCTTGACGCTTTCCCTGCTCTTGCCCGTCGCACCCGCCTGACCGTCCTGCTGGCCCCTGACCGGTGTCTTGGGCGAGCCTGTCTGCTGCTGCTGCGTCTGGGTCTTCCTGGGCTGGGCTTTCTGCGTCGGTTGCGGCTTCGGCCTGGCGTCAGGCCTGGGTTTCTGGGTCGGCTGCGGTTCCGGCTCCATCACCAGTTCGTCCTGCGCCACGGCTTCCTCGACCAATTCGGGCGCGTCGGGCACACCGAGGGCGGGGGCGCTACCGGCCTCGCTGTCGCCGTCGCCGATGGTCACGGTCATCGTCCCGCTGGAGCCGATCTTGAGCCTATCCGGCGCCTGCGTCAGCAACGCGGCGACCAGCAGCAGGTGCAACACCACCGCCACCCCGAGACCGAGGCCATCTTCGCGGCGGAGGGCGGTTGTGCTCATGATGAACGGCTATGGTTCCTGAGATGAACTGTTGGTGACCATCTGGATCGAGTTGAAGCCGGCGCGGTTCAACTCACCCATCACCGCCATCACCCTGCCGTAATCGAGCGTCTGGTCCGCCCGCAGCGTGATCTGCGGCGGTGCGCCGTCAGCCGCCATCGGGATTCTCGCCAACCCCTCGGCCAGCCGGCCCGGGGCCTGTGCCTCGTTGTCGATATAGATCACCCCGTCAGGCGCGATCGAGATGGAAACCGGATCGGGCTCTTCGGGCAGCGGGTTGGCGCGGCTTTCGGGCAGATCGACCGGCACGCCCGCATTGAGCAGCGGCGCGGTGACCATGAAGATGATCAGCAGCACCAGCATCACGTCCACGAACGGCGTGACATTGATCTCCGCCATCGGCGCCCGGCGGCTGTTGCGCCCGCGCTTCGAGGAAAGGACACCCATCGCCATGTCAGCGCCCCCCTTCCCGTTCGTGTCGAGCGAAGTCGAGACACTCCACGTGAGGCCTCTCGACTACGCTCGAGGCGAACGGGTGCAAAAAGCGAAGTACCATCACAGCCGCTCCAGCTCACGGCCGAGGTTGGCGTGGAACTTGTCGGCGAAGCGCTGCAGCTTGGCCTCGTACTGGTTCACGCTGGCGCTGAAGCGGTTGTAGGCGATAACCGCCGGGATCGCCGCGAACAGCCCGATCGCGGTGGCGAACAGCGCCTCCGAAATCCCCGGTGCGACGACCGCGAGCGAGCTCGATTCCTGCTGCCCGATCTGGAAGAAGCTGTTCATGATGCCCCAGACGGTGCCGAACAGCCCGATGAAGGGCGCGACCGAACCGGTGGTGGCAAGGAAATTCAATCGCGCGGCGAGGCTGTCCGCTTCCTCCGCCACCTGCCCTGCCATGGCCGCGCCGATACGCTGCGAGGCGGCATCGCGATCCTTCAGGCCTTTCGCGGTCGAGCGTTTCCACTCGCTCATTGCCACCCCGGCGATGCGCGCGCTGGGGACGTCCTTGCGGGCATATTCGCGCATGATCGTCTCGAAATCGTCGGCCTGCCAGAATTCTTTCTCGAACGCTGCCGAGGTGCTGCGCAGCTTGCCGAGACGAAGCATGAAGCTGACGATGATCATCCAGCTCCAGATCGACGCCAGGATGAGGCCGATCATCACGACCTTGACCACGATATCGGCATCCATGAACAGCTTCATCGGTTCGAGCCTGGTCGGAGCAACGGCAAGCATTTCGAGCATCATTCGGCAGGGTCCTCGGACAGAACGGTGTGGAAGGCCGTGCGCCAGGCTTCGGGCTGGCGGCGCGGGCGGCCATCGGGGGCCACGAAGCCGACGCGGAAAGTCGCTTCGGTGAGCAATTCGGTATTGCGATAGGCGCGCTGGTGCATGGTGACGCTGGCTGCCTTGATCTGGCTGCACCGCGTATGAATGATCACATCGTCATCGAGCTTGGCGGGCCGGAAATATTTGAGCGACAGGTCCGCCACGGCATAGGCACCTTCTCCCGCCTCGATCGCAGCGCGCTGGTCGATCCCCAGCATCCGCAGCACGTCCGACCGCGCCCGTTCGAACCAGCGCAGGTAGTTGGCGTGGTAGGTGATGCCCGAAAGATCGGTATCCTCGTAATACACCCGCACGGCATAGAGATGCACCGCGCCGTCGAAGACGCCGCCTGGCCGCGGGAGATCGGGATGATTGTGTGCCACCATGCTTGACGCCGCCCTTAGCGGAGCGGCGAGTCGCACCGCAAGTATGGGATTTTTATTCGTCGGGGGATGCGCGGCCTAGCGTGCCTGGCGTGCGAGCATCGGCCCCAGCGGATGGCCGCCGAAGATATGGACATGCAGGTGCGGCACCTCCTGGTGGCCGTGCCCACCGATATTGGCGAGCAGGCGGTAACCCGGCTCGACCACCCCCTTCGCGCGCGCCACTTCGCCCACCGCGCGGACGAAGCCGGCGATTTCCGCGTCGCTCGCATGGTGCGAGAAATCGTCCCAGCTGACGTAGCGCCCCTTGGGGATCACCAGCGTGTGGATTTCGGCCTGCGGGTTGATATCCTCGAAGGCATAGGCCCATTCGTCCTCATAGACCTTGTTCGAGGGGATCTCGCCGCGCAGGATCCTGGCGAAGATATTGTTGTCATCATAGGGCTGAGTGGCGTCGATCGGCATAGGGGCCTGTCCTTGTGAGCTGGAAGCATTGGCACGGAGCCGCTTTTGGCCCAGCGCGAGAAGCGAGGAGGGAGCGATGTCTACGCATCGTGACCGACGAGCGAAGTGGCGCTGGGCCAAAAGCGGCCCGCCTCTGCGGGGTCGCGTCAGGAAGCCCGCTGGCTTCGTCGCAGCGATTGCAGGGGCAACCAGCCCCTGCTGCACGCCGCTCCTGTCCAGCGGGCTTCCTGACGCGATGACAACGTTTCCAGCTCACAAGGACAGGCCCCGTTCGCTCCGTGAAGCTTTCTCATCGAGACCGGACACGCCCTCGCGCCGGTCGAGTTCGGCCATCACCTCGGCCAGCGTCACCCCCTTGGCGTCGAGCAGGACGGTGAGGTGGAACAGCAGGTCTGCCGCTTCGCCGGTCAGCTCTTCGGCTGTGCCGGAGAGCGCGGCGATGACTGTCTCGGTCGCTTCCTCGCCCAGCTTCTGCGCGATTGCGCCCAAGCCCTTGGCATGAAGCCTGGCGACATAGCTCTTGTCAGGATCGGCCGAGCGGCGCGCGGCGATGGTCTGTTCGAGGCGCTTTAGCGTATCCATGCCCTGCGCCATGCGGGTGCGCAGGCGCTCTCGTCAAGCGGGGAAGTGAGGCAGCCTACTTGTCATCGGGCCGCTTGCGGCTACGCATCCCGAAACGGCCGATCAGCATCCCGGCAACGCCCAGCGCGAACAGCGCCCAGTTGCTCGGTTCCGGAATCGCGGTGCCGCCCTCTGCCCAAGCGGGCGAAGCGATCAGCAGCAGGGCAGCGGCGGCGATCAAGCGGTCCATGCCCGTGGTTAAGCAAGAGCCGCGCCATAATCCGCAGCGGCCCGCATCTCCGCCAATTCGATGGTTAACCATATGTGCCGGCTGGTGAAGGCTGTAAGCCAGCCCGACACTTATCCGCGCGCTGGCAGCCCCGCCGCCCGCAGCGCCGCATGCGCCTCGGCAATGGTGTGGGTGCCGAAATGGAAGATCGAGGCCGCGAGCACGGCGCTGGCATGGCCCTCGGTCACGCCTTCGACCAGATGCTCCAGATTGCCGACCCCGCCGCTGGCGATCACGGGCACGGAAACGCTGTCGGCGATAGTCCGGGTCAAAGTGAGGTCATAGCCCACCTTGGTCCCGTCGCCGTCCATCGAGGTGACCAGCAATTCGCCCGCGCCCAGGTCAGCCACCAGCCCGGCATATTCGACCGCATCGATGCCGGTCGGCTTGCGGCCACCGTGGGTGAAGATTTCCCATTTGCCCGCGCCGACCCGCCGCGCATCCACGCTCGCGACCACGCACTGGCTGCCGAACTTCTCCGCGATCTCGCGCACCAGTTCGGGCCGGGCGACGGCGGCGCTGTTGATCGCGACCTTGTCGGCCCCCGCCAGCAGCAGCGCGCGGGCATCCTCAGGCGAGCGCACCCCGCCGCCGACGGTCAGCGGCATGAAGCACACTTCCGCCGTGCGCCGCACGACATCGAGCAGCGTCCCGCGCCCCTCGTGGCTGGCGGAGATATCGAGGAAGCACAGCTCGTCCGCGCCCGCCGCATCATAGGCCCGCGCCTGCTCGACCGGGTCGCCCGCATCGACCAGATCGACGAAATTGACCCCCTTGACCACGCGGCCATCGGCAACGTCGAGACAGGGGATGACGCGGATGCGGACGGTCATAGATCCTCCCCGGAACGGGGAGGGGGACCATCCGAAGGATGGTGGAGGGGCACATGGGTGTGAGCCGCACCGCCGACGAACGGAGCAGCCGAGCCTGCCCCTCCACCAGCTTCGCTGGTCCCCCTCTCCGTTCCGGGGAGGATCACGAGCGTGCCTCCGCCCTTTGGCCCATCGCAATCGCCGCAGCGAGGTCCAGCCGCCCCTCGTAAAGCGCGCGCCCGGTGATGACCCCCTCGATCCCCTCATGCGCGTGGAGTGAGAGGATGTGGATGTCGTCCAGTCCCTTGACCCCGCCGCTGGCGATGACCGGGATATCGACCCGGCGGGCGAGGTCCACGGTCGCCTCGATGTTCACCCCCTTGAGCAGGCCATCGCGGCCGATATCGGTGAACAGCAGGCTGGCGACCCCGGCATCCTCAAACCTGCGGGCGAGTTCGACCACCGGCACGTCGGACACTTCGGCCCAGCCCTCGGTCGCGACCATGCCGTCCCTGGCATCGACCGCGACCACGATCCCGCCGGGAAACTCGCGCGCCATGTCCTTGACGAATTCGGGGTCTTTCAAGGCCGCAGAGCCCATCACCACCCGCGCCACGCCGAGATCGAACCAGCCCTCGACCGCCTCGCGCGTGCGGATCCCGCCGCCCAGCTGGACGTAGCCCGGGAACGCCGCGACGATCGCCTCGACCGCCTCGCGGTTCTCCGCGCGCCCGGCGAAGCTGCCGTCGAGATCGACCACATGCAGATGCTGCGCCCCGGCCTCGGCAAACAGCAGCGCCTGCGCCGCCGGGTTGTCGCCATAGACGGTGGCGCGGGCCATATCGCCCTCGGCGAGCCGCACGACGTCGCCGCCCTTGAGGTCGATGGCGGGAAAGATGATCAAGGCTTCCACTCCAGGAAACGCGACAACAGCCCCAGCCCGTAGGCCTGGCTCTTCTCGGGATGAAACTGCACCCCGACGATATTGTCGCGCGCGACCGCCGCCACCAGTCCGCCGCCGTGGTCGGTCATCGCCAGCACATGCCGCCCCTCGCGCGCATGGAAGTGGTAGGAGTGGAGGAAATAGGCCTCGCCCGCCGCCACCAGCGCGTGATCGCGCGCATGCGGCGTCAGCGCAACATCGTTCCAGCCCATGTGCGGCACCTTGACGCTGGCATCGGCCGGCTCGATCAGCCGCACCTCGCCCGGGATCCAGTCGAGCCCGGGGGTCTCGAGATGCTCGAGGCCGCGCGTCGCGAGCAGTTGCATCCCCACGCAAATGCCCAGGAATGGCACGCCGCCGAGCAGCACCCGCTCCTCCAGCGCATCGACCATGCCGATGACCCCGCGCAGCCCCGCCGCGCAGGCGCCGAACGCGCCCACGCCCGGCAGCACCACCCGGTCGGCCCGGCGCACGAGATCGGGGTTGTGGGTCACCTTCACCCCATGCGCCCCCGCCGCCTTCAGCGCGTTGTGCACCGAGTGAAGATTGCCCGCGCCGTAATCGATCAAGGCAATGGTTTCAGCCATTGCTAGCGCCTTCGGGCGCGAAGCGACCGCAAGGGCGACCGCCCGCCCGCAGCGACGCGATCTTCGATCGCATGAGCGAGGAAATCGCGCGCCCGGAGGGGCGTGCGGAAATAAAAAAACCTACCCACCGAGTTGCCCCTTGGTACTGGGGATCGCCCCGCCCTTGCGCGGGTCGAGTTCGACCGCCTGCCGCATTGCCCGGGCGAAGCCCTTGTAGATGCTCTCGCAGATGTGGTGGTTGTTCGAACCGTACAGCAGCTCGATATGCAGCGTGATCCCGGCGCTCTGGCTGACGGAGTGGAACCAGTGCTCGATCAGCTCGGTGTCCCACTCGCCCAGCTTCTCCTGGGTGAAGCCCGCCCGCCAGACGAGGTAGGGCCGCCCGGAAATGTCGAGCGCCACCCGGCTCAGCGTCTCGTCCATCGGGCTGTAGGCCTGGCCGTAACGCCCGATCCCGCCCTTGTCGCCCAGCGCTGCGCTGAGCGCCTGGCCGAGCGCGATGGCGCTATCCTCGGTGGTGTGGTGCTGGTCGACATGCAGGTCGCCGTCGACCTTCATGGTCACGTCGATCAGCGAGTGGCGGCTGAACTGTTCGACCATATGGTCGAGAAAGCCGATCCCGGTCGAAACGTCATAACTGCCGGTCCCGTCGAGGCCGACCTCGACGAGGATCTTCGTTTCCGCGGTGTTCCGCTCGATTCTGCCGCTGCGCATGCGGGCCCGCTACAACCTTAGGTGGCGGATAGGCAAGCAATCTGCGCTTGACCCGCGCCGCGCCACAAGTCAGGTGACGCGCATGAGCGACGACACCCCCGACAGCCTCATCCCTTACGACGAGATCGTGCAGGAGGCGCTGCGCGCCGTGGTCGGCCGCGTACTGGGGGAAATCGAGCAGGGCGGCGGCGAATTGCCGGGCAGCCACCATTTCTACATCACCTTCAAGACCGGTGCGCCAGGGGTCTCCATCCCCCAGCACCTGTCCGAACGCTTCCCGGACGAGATGACCATCGTCCTGCAGAACAAGTTCTGGGACCTCAAGGTCAGCGACAGCGGCTTTTCCGTCGGGCTCAGCTTCAACCAGATGCCGGCCAAGCTCGACATCCCCTTCGCCGCGATCACCGCCTTCGTCGATCCGGCGGTCGATTTCGGGCTGCAGTTCCAGGCCACTGTCGCCGACATGGCGCCCGAGCCGCATGACGATCCGGAAAACGACCAGTCGGAACACGGCACCCATCCAGCCGTTACCGAAAAGGACGACGGATCGAATGTCGTCACGGTCGATTTCGGCCGCAAGAAGTAACCGGCGCACCGCCAGAAGATGCGCCACGGAAGGGACCCATGGCCGCAAAGCGCACACGCAAAGCCAGCAGCAAGACAGTCGAACCGGCTGCAGGGCCTGAGGTCGATCTTGCTGCGGAGCCGGCCGTCCCCGGCCCGAGCCCGGATCCCGTCACCAATCTCGTCATGGCCGACATCCTCATCCGCGCGGGCGGCTATATCGTCCGGCGTGCGGTGGAGAAGAACCTGCTCAAGGGCCGGTACGGCAAGGATACGGCCAAGGAAATCCTCGCCAACCGGAAGCCGGGCCAGACCTTCGCCGCCTTCGCCGCCGCGCGGCTGGCGACCCGCTCGGTGCCCGGCGCGGCGGTGGTCGGCACCGGGATCGGGCTCAAGATGCTGCTCGACCTCAGCAACAAGCGCCGCGCCCGGCTGAAGGGCGAGCGCAAGCTGGCCAGGCAGGCGAAAGGCGAGGACTAGCGCGCCTGCGACTTGATTTCCGTCCCCCTGCCGGTGCAAGGACGCGCATGGCTCACGATCAATCCGACGCGCTCAACCGGCGCGGCCTCCTGTTCATCCTCTCCTCGCCCAGTGGCGCGGGCAAGACCACCATCAGCCGGATGCTGCTGGGCGCCGACGACGCGATCGAGCTGTCCGTCTCGGCCACCACCCGCCCTGCGCGCAGCGGCGAGATCGACGGGGTCGACTACCACTTCGTCAGCGATGCGAAGTTCGACGCGATGGTGGAGGAAGACGACTTCTACGAATGGGCGCATGTCTTCGGCCACCGCTACGGCACGCCCAAGGGCTATATCCGCCGCGGCCTGAAGGAAGGGCGCGACTTCCTGTTCGATATCGACTGGCAGGGCACCCAGCAATTGAAGCAGAAGGACGAGCAGGACGTCGTCACCGTGTTCATCCTGCCGCCGACGCTGGAGGCGCTGCGCCAGCGGCTGGAAGGCCGCGGGACCGACAGCGAGGACGTGATCGACCGCCGCATGGACCGCGCCCGGGCCGAAATCAGCCACTGGGCGGAATATGATTATGTCGTGATCAACGACGATGTCGACGCGTGTTTCGTCAAGGTGCGCGAGATCCTGCACGCCGAGCGGATGAAGCGGACCCGGCAGACCGGGCTGATCCCGTTTGTGCGGGGGTTGATGGGGTAGGGGGTGGAGATCGCCCCTCTCAGCAATCGCGGTCTTCAGATTTCTCCATCTGCTCTTCTTCGGCTTCAAGTTGAAAGTTTCCACCGTCAGAAACCGGAACAAATGACATATCGAATAGCTCATCGCTGCCAATTTCTATTTCCGCCACTTTCGCATTGAAATCGAACCTCACGCAGAGGACGTCAGAAGACTCTGCACCAGCAAGTGTGAGGATGGGGGCGAGGCCAGTCATTCCCCTCTCAGTTATTTCTAGAATCCCGGATGTAGTTCCGTCGGAAAGTTTGGCAAACCATTCTCCAACTGTCAGATTGAGCACAAATGATGGCAGATAGAATATTCCCATTCGTATGCTCATCCGGCTCAAGCGCGTAGCGAACCACAAGCGTCCAGCCTTGTCCCAGCCGTGTTCAGTTCTCACCTCGGCTTTCTTTTCAGCTTCGAACTGTTCGACCGTACCGACCGGAACGTGCGCTCCCACCAGACCGTAAATGCCTGTTCCAATTTTCTGCACTATCGGCGAATAACTCAAGTAGACATAAAATGTATTCGCATTGATCGAGTACCGATCTATGCAAAAATCTTCAATAACTTCTCGTCTTAGAGGAGATCCAAGTTCATGGAAGCAAGCGACAAATGCACTTTCAACATCACCTAAATTTGTAGGAACGAATCTTGATCCACGGTGGACCATTCCGTCTCTTACACAATGGCCACTGATGGTTTCGACAAAGCTGGCAAGGACTGGCTGCGGCGGGACAAAGCTGACACGATAATACCTCAATATCGCTTGTCGAAGCTCCGAAATATGGATTGTCTCCGAGACGGATAGAACCTTGTTTACGATATTGTCCAAACGGCTGCGTTCCGGCAGCAAAGAGCAAGCCCAGGTTTGCGCGCTATCTAGCCAAATCGCTTCTTCGAGACCACCTAATATGCTTTGAATCGCGCGACTGACATCTAGTCCTCCAGTGAGCCGCAGGCTCATCCGGTCCACGTTGATACAGCCGCTAGTGCTGGTAGCCTTGCGGAAATCAATAACAACTTCGTGGACGCTCGGGATACGCCCCCTTTGATCGACAAAAACGTCAGAACCTTCCCTGATCAAAATGACGTCGGTTGAAACCTCGAATATCTCAGCAGCCCTCAAGATTGATTCGATGCTCAATGAGCTTCCGCCCGTGCGCTCCGCTAGCAAACCTTCCGCATCTCGAATGGGAAGCGGAGCTCTCTTTGAAAGGCGTGTAAGGACCATCCGCAAATTCGCGGTCGGCAACCACAATTGTCGCAACAGGTCTTCCGCTCGTTGGACAATTTGTCTTACACGCTCGCGGGTCATGGCATATTCTTGGCCCACCGATTCCAAAGTCCGAGGTTTCTCGCCAGAGAAGCCCCAATACTTGGAAGCAAGCTCCCTATTTCGACCCTCCAAGACGACAGACAATATTGCTTCAATTTCGTCCCCGATACACCGATAGGCTGACTTAAAGAGACCCAGCGCAACTGCCACAGCTCTCCTGCATTGTTCGGTATGACTAGCTCGAACAGAAGCAGCGCGTTCGACATTCCAACAGCCAACATCCATCCCAAAATGGAGCCCGAGGATTGAAAGGGTATGTTCTGTAGCTCGAAGCGATGTCCTTCCTACATTAGCCATACGTAAAAAGTCGGCTGGTCGCCTTTGGACTAGTTGACCGACGTATCGTATATTGGAAAGCTTGAATGCGTTTTCCGCTCGCGGTGGAAGCATTAGCTCCGTAACCTCAGCAGAAAGGAGGAAGTCTAGCTGGGTGAAGCCAGCTGGGCCTAAGGGGAGGGTCGCGCCCACCGTCACTCGTAAAGTGAGGCAGCTGCGCGAGACAGGCGATTTAGCGTCTCGCGGATGGCTACGATAGGCTCGGCCGAGTCAATGTACCAACCCGCGTTGTTGAACTCGGCTGCCAAGCCAATTGCATATTCTGAGAACGCAACCTCGTAAGCCATTCTCTTGAACAGCGGGTCTTCAATTCCGTTATTTCTCTTCGCCGCCGAAATCTGTGGATGGTCCAAATTGATCAAAATCGTCCTCGTATTATCTTCGTACTTGGCCCGCGCGTTCTCCTCACCCATTTCGCGGAAATCAACATTGAATCCCCCTCGCCTTCGCTTGATATTTGGCGATGCAGGCTTTGCCTGAGCCTGCTTCTCGCCATCTTCGTTCGCTTCGAACTCCGGTCCGGGCCTAGGCTCTGGGTTCGCGCCAGGTGGCGTGGACTGATCATGGATGACGTTTAGACCGGCTTCTTCATCAATGAGGATTGCGAGTATGTCATCTCCTTGAGTAAGGATCTCGGTCTCTCCTGAGGCACTCGGACCGTCGCGCATGTCCGACGTTCCCTGAGCATCGGCAACAACCTTCTTCAACTGGGCGCTCCAGTCATGAAAATCGGAGTTGATTATTTCTGCGATCTTGTCTGCTTCCTTTTTGAGCCTTTTTGCGTCCTCAGACGCCTTTCTGTCCCTCTCTTCTTTTTCCAATTCGCTAATGAGATTCTGAACGTTCATACCGATGAAAGCGATTAGGCTTCGTACGGTCTCGTTTTGGCGGTTGAGGATCATTGATCGAGACATATCGAACGGCGAGATGCCGCTCGTGTCTTCCGCAAGTTGTGGAACCTCGATCGCACCAAAAACATATCTCGAGAGGGGTTTTGACTCACATCCCGCCAGCGTCGTTTCGTGCAGAACGCCCTTGGATGTAATGGCAATGCCTCGTAACCCCTCCTCAAGTGGCGCCTTCGCAACCTTCAGGACAAGCTCAACTCCTCCTAGGTGTCCCTCGAAAGGGGTTCCCGCAACCGGAATAGCAACCTGCCTCCCCGCAACTGGCTCAACATACTCGCATTTGTGGTGATCGACATAAACCGTTGCATTGGGCCAGTGGGCAACGTGCCGCTCAATCTCTTTGATAATGCTGTTTCGATCAATCTTCTTGATGTTGATCTCTTCGATATCAATCTGTGTCCCATCGTGACGTTCAACAATTACCTCGCGTTCAACTACTGTAACCGGGACCTTCGTCTCTGCAGCTGGCGATTCGATGTCGCTCCGCGTGAGCTCAACAGTTGATCGTTTCCCATTTTTGACGGTTGTCACTCTCAACTTGTTGGCAATTCCAAAAGCTGCCGACTTACCTGTACCGAAGAAGCCACGCCCTGGTTTTCCTGACGCGCGGTCGATATTCTCACCATGCATCTGAAAGAACTGGTGCAAATCCGCGAAACCCATTCCACGACCATTATCTATGATAGTGATTTTTTTGGCAACTTGGTCGATGGTTACCCTGACCAGCGGCTGTTCGTTCGCTATGTATTGGAGGCCGTTTGATACGTACTCCCATACTACTTGATGCTCGTGCTTAAAAAGGGCCGAGCTCTGGAGGATGTCCCTTCCCACATGGCTTGTTACCGAAAGGCCCGTCAATGATATCCTCCTAGAATCCTACCAATCTCCGAGATCGCTTCCTCCAACTCTGGATCACCTCGGAATACTTGCCCTGATCGCTCTACTCGCTTCGCTCGTGCTGCATCTTTGATATAATCATCCACCGCAAAAAATCGTTCGGCTTCCTGTTTAGAAATTTGGTCGGCTTCGCCGGCCTTCCATTTTCTGTAGGCAGCCTCCGCCAGCATTCTGATCCTTTCCCTATGCTGCCAAGTTCTTTCCTTGGCAGAGAGGCGCGGTGAAAAGCTCAACCCCCGCTCCAACAGTCCCGCATGTTCTTTGCAGAACGCAATGCCAGCGGAGGTCAGTAGCCACCCCTCACGTTCTCCTCCCGCTATTAGTCCGCCACGAGATTCCTTCGCGGCGTCGTAAAGTCTCTTCCGCACGGCCTCGATATTGATTTGCTCTTGGTATTTTCTCCAAGTGAATTTTCCGGGGGCAAGATCATTGGCTCGCATTGCGATATCTTCAGTATCTGCGAGCCCCTTGTCCGCACCGGCGAGAAAAGCTGCAAGAACGACGATCTTGTCATTCGATAGGGTGGCTTTTCCGCTCAACTCTCGCTCCAGCTTTCCTCACAATGCATCGATGTTCGCAGTATGCGGACCGTAGTAGATTAATACATGTGATCAAGTCCGGATTTTGGACTTCATTGTCAGCAAATCGCCAACAGGCAACTATCGTCGATAGAGTTCGAGAGCCACGTCCCTTACAAACCATTTTCCTACACGCCCCCTCCCCGCTACCACCGCGCCGCCGCCATGCCTCCGCCTCGCCCGCCATCCCAGGCCTTCGCCACAAAGCCCCGTCTCATCCGCGGGGCTTTGTCGTATCTGGGCTCCCTCCATGGATCTCTTCCGGCCCTGCGTTCCGCCTGTACTTCATCAACTTGCGTGGCGTGCAACAACCCCGCTGCCGCCGCCTTCTCGCCAGCCAATGCACCGCTGCCACGTGACATTCACACTCCGCCTGCTACATCGCTGCCAAACCCATCGCACAAGAGGATCGCAGTGAGGCCGCAAGAGTTTGCCCCGGCGCAGTTGGCGCAGGCAGAAGAGATCAACCCGCGTCAATTGGCGCGCGAACTGAAGCCGTTCTACGAGCCGCGCCATCTGCGCAGCTGGACCGAGCTGGCGATCACCCTCGCCCCCTTCATCGCGGTGTTCGGCGCGATGCTGTTCGCGGTCGAGCGCGGGTACTGGGCGGCGCTGGTGCTGGCGCCGCTCGCCGGGCTGCTGCTGCTGCGGCTGTTCATCATCCAGCACGATTGCGGCCACGGCGCCTTCTTCAAGAAGCGCGGCGGCAACGACTGGGTCGGGCGCGCGCTCGGCGTGCTGACGCTGACCCCCTACGACTGCTGGCGGCGCAGCCATGCGTTGCACCATGCGGCGACCGGCAATCTCGACGCGCGGGGGTTCGGCGATGTCGATACGCTGACCGTGCGCGAGTATTTCGAGGGGAGCCGGCTCAAGCGCTTCGGCTATCGGCTCTATCGCCATCCGGTGGTGCTGATGGGGCTTGGCCCTGCCTATCTGTTCCTGCTGCGCCATCGCCTGCCGATCGGGCTGATGCGCGAAGGCAAGGAGTACTGGATCAGCTCGATGGGCACCAATGCGATGATCGCGGCGATCCTGGGCGGGCTGATCTGGGCCTTCGGGATCGGCGCGGTGGCGGCGGTGTTCTTCCCCGTGCTGCTGACCGCGGCGAGCATGGGGGTGTGGCTGTTCTATATCCAGCACCAGTTCGAGGATGCCCATTGGGACCGCAAGGGCGAGTGGGAGTTTCACGAGGCGGCGCTGGGGGGCAGTTCCTATCTCCAGCTGCCGGCGTGGCTACAGTGGTTCACCGGGAATATCGGCATCCACCATGTCCACCACCTGGCGAGCCGGATCCCGTTCTACCGCCTGCCCGAAGCGCTGCGCGCGCATCCGCGGCTGGCCGAGCTCAACCGCTTCACCCTGCGCCAGACCGTCAAGCCGATGATGCTGGCGCTGTGGGACGAGCAGCAGCGCAAGCTGGTGACCTTCCGCGAGGCGAGGCGGTTGCGGGCCGCTGGCAAATACGTTGTTGCGGGCTAGTAGCTGGTTCGTGTCAGCTTCCGACGTAAGTCACGCATTTACTGGAAAGCTGATTGGCAAGCGTGCTCAGTCGGGCGAATTTCGCGCGGGTTTCGGACGGCGTGAAAGACGTGTTGGTTTCCTTCAAGAACACGCCCAGTTCCCAAGTGCCATCATGCGGCCCATTGATGGACTGGCTCGATGACGAACCCGCCATAATGCGCCCTTCGAGGACAAAGCTAGTGCTCTGTGGGTTGCGGCCCTTGTATCCCAAATTCCAAAGGAGCGTGAATCGGGTACCTCCAGTCGTTCTGATGACTGTTGTGCAGGCGTTCAGCGGGAGGGCGAAATCAACATGTCCCGAAAGCAAGCCGCGGGATGTTTTCCACATTGGCATTCCGTCGATTATCTTGCCGAACTCCTCCTGTAGCGCGAATATCTCAAGGAACTCGGCAGCCAGCGGCGCTTGATCATCTCGCGCTTGTTCGAGCATATCTATCTGATCGGTATAGATCGGCAGAATGTCTTTTGTTTCGCTAAACGCGGGAAGGGTTGCGTATTCCACTGCAGTGGCCCTAACCCCCTTTTGGTAGGCAATTGCGTACAATTGGGCAGCCTGGCGATAATCGGCGGTCACGCCTATTCCGTTGCGGAAGTACTGGCCGTAAACAAACAGGCCGAAAGGCAGACCGGCATCGGCGGCCACTTTGGCCCAGCGCAGGCCCTCCTGCGGATTCTTCTGTACGCCAACACCTGTCGCATAAGCTCCCGACAAGAGTGCTGCCGCCTTGGCATCCCCTCCTTTCGCCTCACGAATGACTGCAGCGATATTCTCCGGAAGACCTGCCTTCCGCCGCAGTTCCGGCCCGGTCAGCACAAGCCAGTCGGCATCGCTAAGATTCCAGCGATCAAGAGTGCGGTCGCTGCTGTCTATGGGGTGGCTGGCGAAATCGGCTAGTGCAGTGGTCGGCGTCAGGCACAACCCAATACTGACCGCGCCAATGGCTGACCGGATCAAATTCTTCATCGCGTTCCCCTTTTCGAAAGTGCGGGGCGCGCCTAATCCTGCGCCCCGCATTCCGTATCAACGACAGCTTCCGGCATGATTGGCGACATACGCAGTACACACCCAACCTTCGCTGTCCTTGCTGCAGGTGGAATGCGTGGCGCGAGTGATACAGGTCCGCTTGCCGAAGCGCGCCATCGAAGCTGACTCCGCCTGCGCGTTCGCGTCCCTGATCGCGTCGGCCCGGGTCGATCCGTAACCGTAAACGGCGGTTCCCGCGATGGCCGCTGCGGAAACCAAGACGGTCGATGCCGTAATGATTTGCGCTGCGAACGAAGATTTCTTTCTCAACATGTGCTTCCTCCCTTGGTCGAGACCATAAAGCGACCTCGTGGTGTAATCATTCTCACCCGCGAGCATTCGGAGGAATGGCCATTTGTATGCTTGCGCGCGAAAATAATTGGCGTCATCTCAAAAGTATGCGTGAGACGATCTTCGCGGCAATCATATTGGACCGGGATGGCACCGGTACAAACCTGGATACAGTCGCAGCGGACAAGGCTGCGCTACAGATCGAAATCGATCAGGCGGCAGAAGCGTTACGCCGCGATGGCGGCATTTCCATCCTGGGGGCCGAGCTTATTCCAACGTGGGACGAGCGTGGCAGGGTGTTTCACTTGCCTGGGGGGGTCTTGGCGCCGGACTGGCATCAGTGGACGGCATGCGCCTCCGCGTGCGGAGAGCCTGCTGGACTATTCGTCCGATTCACGTCGCAATACTGGGACCGCGCGGTGGCGCGAGTCGCGCACGCGTTTGGACTTACCGAACTCGAACAGCGCCTCGTTCGAGAACTGATCGAATTCGGCAAACTTGACGACGCATCGGGCCGGATCGGGGTCGGACCAACGACTTCGAGAAACGCACTTGTGAGGTTGCGCCAGAAATGCGGTGCGCGCAATGTAGCAGAGCTCGTGAGCCACGTCCTGACGCTGATGTGCCAGCCTCATGACAAGGGTGGCGTGGCTGTCGACAATGTACTGGCGGACCTTCTTGATCTAACCCCACGCCAACTCGCCATCGTTTTGTCGCTGGCCGACGGCAATTCACGTAGCCGGGTCGCGAAGGACGTGGGCAAATCACTGTCGACTGTGAAGGCGCTTCTCGGACAGGTCTTCGACGATTTTGCTCTCGGTTCGACGGCCGAACTCTCCTCGCTTGTCGGTCAGGCGCGGCTCGTGCTGGAACATCTTGCGTCGATCGACGGGCAAGCTTTGCAGAGATTGCCCGTCGGCATCGATCGCACACTGCGTCAGGATGACGGTCGCAACGTGGGGTACTCGATGTATGGTGAGGGCACCGGTCCAGTCGCAGCCATTATGCACAGCACCATAAGCTGTCGTCACCCGCCATCACGATTCGTGCGCTTGATGCTGGAAGGTGGCTGGCGGGTCGTGACAATCGACCGACCGGGTTTCGGAACGACGGACAGCCCCGCTACCCTGGATGCCGAACGACATTTCGAGACCGCCGTCAGCGATCTGCGTTCGATCATCTCGCATCATGCTCTTGGTCCCGTGTCACTTGTCGGGCGGGGGGCCGGACAGATTACGATCGCCATCGCAGCTGCTCTGGCCGATCTCGTTGATCGGGTAGTCCTGATAAATCCTACGCCAGCCGTCTCGTTTACACCTGTGGATCGCGGACCGCTCGGCGCGATCAAACGGAGATTTACTCGCAATCCCACATCGATGCGCGCTCTCATCAGCCTGTTATTACGCCTGACATCACCGGAACGCCTGCGCAACTCCATGCGCCGCGCCTTTGCGCAAAGTCCACCCGACCTGCAGGGTCTCGACGATCCCGTCATGGTGAACGATTATCTCCGCGCTACAAGTCCGCTGAAAGCCAACCTCGACGGCTACGTGATCGAAAACGTAGGCTGGGCACGCGGGTGGGAGCCGTGCGGCGGGACCTTTAAACATGACTGCGTGGCCCTGTTCGGATCCGCGTTCGTCCTCCACGATCCCGGACACGCACAGAAATACTTTTCGCAGAAGGTGCGTGGCTTGCGATGCCGCACAATCCGTGGAGCTGGTCAAATGTTGATGTACACCCACCCGGAGGCAGTCGCCGCTGAGCTGATGGAGCAACGCTAGTGTATTCTGTCGACACACCGAAACAGTCTGCTGGTATCGGCATCTCGGCACGCCACAACTTCACTATGCAATTGTCTCGGACGAAACGGGCTTCAAAAAGCATTCTTCCGCGACATGGGGGGATCTGCTCGGATATAAGTGCCCTTTTCGTTGGCAGCATTTACCCCATTGATTCTGGACGACTGCGATGGCCCTGGTGGCGTGGGAAATCGTGATTTTGCCACCCGTATTGAGAACGGCGCGGCAGGTATTGGCATCGACGCTGCAACGCACCCCATGCATGCATCGGTAGCGGTGCCTGTACTCGCCAGCGACTTTCCAGAACGCGAGGCCGCTCAGGTCAAGCGCCGGTGAAGGCAATCGAGCGTGAATGCGAAGGATGAATGTTTTTCAGGGGTACATTCGATGCAGGTCATGCCGGATTGCGCCTGAGCCTACGCTCCCGCAGATGCTATGCAAAGGGGGACTGCAATTGTCATCCGACGAGTTCCGTCCAGGCGCCCTCAACTCACGCACATAAATTTCCGGCGCAGACCCACGACAGTTTTGCCCGCCGAGCCGTTATGCGGAGCGAGGAGATGGGCATCTACATCGCGGTCCCATCATTCTTGTCCTGCAAGCTGGAGTTCCGCGTGGTCCTGCTCGGCCATTTTGCGGCCGCATCCGCCGCTCGCAATCAAGGCAAGGCTTTCATATGCCCGCGCCGGACCATACCCTGCTGGAATCCCGTGTCTTGGCAGGACAAACCCGCAGCTATTCGGCGATCGACAGGACGTTTCATTTACCTGACGGATCGACGAAGTTGCCGGCGCCGACATTGGCGTTGACCACCCCGCCGTCGATCGCCAGCGTCGTGCCGACGACATAGTCTCCGGCGCGGCTGAGCAGGTAGATCGCACCGGCCGCCATGTCCTCGGTCACGCCGACCCGGCCCGAGGGGATACCCCGGGCCGAGGCTTCCGGGTTGTCGCGCGCGGCGCGGTTCATGGCGCTTGGGAAGGCCCCCGGGCCGATGCCGTTGACGATGATGTTGTCGC
The DNA here is from genome assembly GCF_021431965.1 of Erythrobacter sp. SDW2. Taxonomy (NCBI): domain Bacteria; kingdom Pseudomonadati; phylum Pseudomonadota; class Alphaproteobacteria; order Sphingomonadales; family Erythrobacteraceae; genus Erythrobacter; species Erythrobacter sp. SDW2. The sequence goes on along the minus strand of NZ_CP090370.1, from coordinate 1,018,592 downwards.
GCACAAGCTCCGCTGCCATCCGCCGGGTTAGGTGGATAAGACCTGCCTTCGAGGCCTGGTAGGGATAGGTCGGCCAGGGGTTGGACTTCATCCCGTCGATGCTGGCGATCATCAGCACCTTGGCCGGGCGTTCAGGTGTCGCCGCCGCCTTGAGCAGGGGCGCAAGCTTCTGGGTCAGGAAGAAAGGCGTCTTGACGTTGAGGTCCATCGTCCGGTCCCAGCCGGCTTCGGTGAACTCCTCGAAGGGCTCGCCCCAGGCGGCACCGGCATTGTTGACAAGGAGGTCGAGCTTGCTCTCGCGCTTGGCCAGTTCGTCGGCCAGCGCCTTGATCCCGTCCATCTGGCTGAGGTCGGCGGGGATGCCGATGACCTTGTCGCCGAGTTCGGCACAGGTCTCCTCGATCTCGTTCACCTTCCGCGCACTGATATAGACGCGCTCACAGCCTGCCTCGAGCAGGCCTTCGACGATCATCTTGCCGATTCCGCGGCTACCGCCGGTGACCAGCGCCACGCGGCCCTGCAGGCCGAACAGCTCATTGAGTTTCATCATATTGAATAGCCTTTCTTCGTCAGTACGAGCGAAACGAAGCAATCCGGTCCTGTCCTCGCTCGATTGCCGCGTCGCCTCCGGCTCCTCGCAATGACGAGGAGCGATGAAATCAATACCCCTGCAATTCCGCCACGCGGTTCGCGTGGTAATAGGCATCGCCCAGGAACTCCTGCAGCGCGCGGTCGCGCTTCATGTAGAGGCCGATGTCATATTCGTCGGTCATGCCGATCCCGCCGTGCATCTGCACGCCTTCGCGGACCGCGAGGCCGGCGGTCCTGGCGACCTTCGCCTTGGCGACCGAGGCCATCAGCGAGGCTTTCTCGCTGCCGCCGTCGAGCAGTTGCTGCGCCTTGATCACCGCGGCGCGGGCGATCTCGACTTCGGAATAGAGGTGCGCGGCGCGGTGCTGCAGGGCCTGGAACTCGCCGATCACCTTGCCGAACTGCTTGCGCTGCTTGAGGTAGTCGACGGTCATGTCCATCGCTCCGCGCGCGACGCCGACGCCTTCGGCTGCGCTGCCGACGCGTCCGGCATCGAGCATGGCGTTAAGCACCGCGCGGCCGCCATCGACCTCGCCGATCACCGCATCGCCATCGAGTTCGACCCCGTCGAATTTGGTATGCGTGGCCATCGAGCTGTCGACCAGCCGCACGGCATCATGGTTCATGCCCGCCGCATCCCTGGGCACGGCAAACAGGGTGATGCCATCGTCGTCGCTGTCCGAACCCGAGGTGCGCGCGGCGACGATCAGCATGTCGGCGCTGGCGCCATGGACCACGAAGTCCTTCTGGCCGGAGAGCTTGAAGCCATTGCCCGAACGCTCGGCGCGGCACTTGATCGTTTCGGGGCGGTGCTTGGCCCCTTCGTCGATCGCCACGGCGAACACGCTCTTGCCTTCGATCAGCCCGGGCAGATAGCGCCCCTTGAGGTCATTGCTGCCGTGCTTGAGCGCGGTCGCGGCGAGGACCGAGGAAGTCAGGAACGGCGACGGGGTGAGATTGCGGCCGATTTCCTCGAGCACGATCCCGGCCTCGACATGGCCCATCCCCAGCCCGCCATCTTCCTCGCCCACGAGGATGCCGGTGAAGCCGAGTTCGGCCATCTGTTCCCACAGGCCGTGGCCAAAGCCGTCCTTGCAATTGCGGTCACGCCAGTGGCGCAGCTGCTTCGCAATGCTGCCTTCCTCGGCCATGAACTGCGCCGCGGTTTCGGCCAGCATGGCCTGATCTTCGTTGTGATAAAGTGGCATACCACTGATCCCTTTTCGTCATCCCAGCGAAAGCCGGGATCTTTTCGACCTGTCAGCCCGTGCGGACCGCGACCCCAGCTTTCGCTGGGGTGACGAGAACTCGTCTAGGCTCCCGGCAGGTCGAGAATGCGTTTGGAAATGACGTTGAGCATGACTTCGCTCGTCCCGCCTTCGATCGAGTTGGCCTTCGTGCGCAGCCAGCCCCGCGCCGCCTTGCCGCCGCCGGTCTCCTCGCTCTCCCATTCGAGCGCGCGGCTGCCGCCCGCGCTCATCACCAGCTCGTGGCGGCGCTTGTTGAGCTCGGTGCCGGCGTATTTCATCATGTTCGGCTGGGCCGGATGGGCCTTGCCGACCTTGATCTCGTCGAGGAACTTCTCGCCCATCGCGCCGTAAGCCAGCGCGTCTACATCGAACATCGCCAGTTCCGCGCGCAATACCGGGTCGATCTCGCCCGCACTGCGGCTCAGCGCCGCGCCGATAGTGCCGGTGTTGCCACCATCGGCGCCGGAAATCATCTCGCGCTCATGGCCGAGCAGATACTTGGCGACGTCCCAGCCGCGGTTGATCTCGCCGACATAGCCGGGGATATCCTCGCCGTAACTTTTAGGCACCTTCACATCGTCGAAGAAGGTTTCGCAGAACGGGCTGTTGCCGCTGATCAGCAGGATCGGCTTGGTCGAAACGCCGGGGCTCTCCATGTCAAAGAGCATGAAGGTGATGCCCTGATACTTGTTCTCCTTGTCGGTGCGGACAAGGCAGAAAATCCAGTCGGCCTTGTCGGCGTAGGAGGTCCAGATCTTCTGGCCGTTGACGATCCAGTGGTCGCCCTTGTCCTCGCCATAGGTCTGCAGGCTCACGAGGTCGGAGCCGCTGCCCGGCTCGGAGTAACCCTGGCACCAGCGGATTTCGCCGCGGGCGATTTCATTGAGGAACTTCTTCTTCTGCCCCTCGGTGCCGAAGTGCAGCAGCGCCGGGCCGAGCATCCAGATGCCGAAGCTGGACAGCGGCGGGCGCGCATTGATCGCGGCCATTTCCTCGCGCAGCACCTTGGCTTCGGCCGGAGAGAGGCTGGCCCCGCCGTATTCCTTGGGCCAGGCGGGCACGGTGTAGCCCTTGGCGACGCAGGCTTCGAACCAGGCCTTTTGCGCAGCGTTCTTGAAGGTCGCTTTGCGCCCGCCCCAGTAAACGTCACCGTCGTCACGGACCGGTTCGCGCATTTCGGGGGGGCAGTTTGCTTCCAGCCAGGCGCGGGTTTCGCTGCGGAAAGTCTCCAGATCGGACATGTTCCGACTCCTCTCATAGTCTTGAACTTGACGCTTACGTTAAGTTGATTCGACCCCTCCCTGCAAGCGCCGTCTGCCCTTGCCGCCATGCCGTAGCGTCAGGCGAAAGCGCGTTGACGCGAACGTAAGCAGGCGTAAGCTGGTTGCAAAATGAAATGGGCCACAGGGCCAGGGAGAGACGGACATGCGATTCACCGGCAAGACCGTGGTGATAACCGGCGCGGCATCGGGCATCGGCCTCGAAAGCACCCGCCTGTTCGCACGCGAAGGCGCGGTGGTTTATGCCGCAGATATCAATGACGAAGCGGGGGCTACGCTGGAAAATGACCCGGCAGGCACCATCCGCTACCAGCACTGCGACGTCTGCTCTACGGGCGAGATCAAGGCCCTGATGGACCGTGCTGCGGAAGAAACCGGCGGGATCGACGTGGTCTTCAACAACGCCGGTGCCGGCGGTGCGCGGGAAAAGATCCACGAGATCGAACCGGCTGCCTGGGACCGGACGATGGACCTGCTGCTGCGCTCGGTCGCTTTCGGCATCCGCTACGCCGTGCCGCATATGATGGGCCGCCCCGGTGGCGCGATCGTCAACGTCTCCAGCGTCGCCGCCGTCGGGCCGGGCTATTCGCCGACCGCCTATGCCGTCGCCAAGGCCGGTGTGCTCCACCTGACCAAGATGGCCGCCGCCGATCTGGCCCAGTTCGGCATCCGCGTGAACGCGATCCAGCCCGGCTTCATCAACACCAACATCTTCACCAGTTCGCTGGACATCCCGGACGAGCAGAAGGAAATGGCCAAAGGCTTCATCGCCCAGATGAGCAGCAACGCCCAGCCGGTGAAGCGCGGCGGCCAGCCGCGCGACATTGCCGAGGCCTGCGCCTACCTCGCCAGCGAGGCCGCCGGCTTCGTCACCGGCACCTCGCTGATCGTCGACGGCGGCATCACCATCGGCCCGCGCGAAAGCTGGGATGTCGAGGCACCCAGCGCCTTCGAAGCGCTGATCAAGCTGGAGGAAGCGGCCAAGGCGGCTGCGTCGCAGCAGACGGAATAGAACCCAATCAACCCTTGGCGCGGCCAAGCCGCCGTGCCACGGTCGCACGACAAGAATCAGATCAACGCAGGACAGGAAGAGAGGCAATCCCATGGATTTCGAACCCACCGAACGGCAGGTCTACTGGCGCGACCGCGTCAAGAACTTCATCGACGCGCATGTGCGGCCCGCCGTGCCGACCTACAAGCAGCAGGATGCCGAGGGCGACCGCTGGAAAGTGATCCCGGTTGTCGAGGAACTGAAAGCCAAGGCCAAGGCCGAAGGCATCTGGAACCTGTTCATGCCGCCGCGCAACGACGGCCACCACCATGTCGACGAAAGCTATGAGTTCGAAGGTCCCGGCCTGACCAACCTCGAATACGCGCTCTGCGCCGAGGAAATGGGCCGCATCGGCTTCGCCTCGGAGGTGTTCAACTGCTCCGCGCCCGACACCGGCAATATGGAAGTGTTCCACCGTTACGGCACGCGCGAGCAGAAGGACAAATGGCTGACCCCGATCATGAACGGCGAGATCCGCTCCGCCTTCCTCATGACCGAGCCTTTCACCGCTTCGTCCGACGCGACCAATATCGAGACCCGGATCGAGCGTGATGGCGACGAATATGTCATCAATGGTCGCAAGTGGTGGTCGTCGGGCCTCGGCGATCCGCGCTGCAAGATCGCCATCGTCATGGGCAAGACCGATTTCAGCGCCGGGCGTCATGCCGCGCAGTCGATGATCCTGATGCCGACCGATGCGCCCGGCGTGAACGTGATCCGCCACTTGCCCGTGTTCGGCTATGACGATGCGCCGCACGGCCACATGGAGGTCGAGCTCAAGGACGTCCGCGTTCCCGTTACCAACATGCTGCTGGGCGAAGGCCGCGGGTTCGAGATCGCGCAGGGCCGCCTCGGGCCCGGCCGCATCCACCACTGCATGCGCACCATCGGAGTGGCCGAGGAAGCGCTGAGCAAGATGTGCAAGCGGCTGCAGGAGCGCGAAGCCTTCGGCAAGCCGGTCTACAAGCATTCGGTGTGGGAGGAACGCGTCGCGCGTGCCCGGATCGATATCGACATGACCCGCCTGCTCTGCCTCAAGGCGGCGGACATGATGGACAAGGTCGGCAACAAGAACGCCAAGCAGGAAATCGCCATGATCAAGGTGCAGGCGCCCAATATGGCGCTGCGCATCATCGACGATGCCATCCAGGCGCACGGCGGCGGCGGTGTTTCCGAGGACTACGGCCTCGCCAGCGCCTATGCCCACCAGCGCACACTGCGCCTGGCAGATGGTCCGGACGAAGTGCACGCCCGCACCATCGCGCGAATCGAATTCGCCCGTCACCTGCCCGAAGCCGGCCCCACCGCCAACGCCCTGCGCGACGGCAAGGGGCCGACCCTCGGCAACGACAATGCCTTCAGCTCGGGCGACATGGGCGTGGCGCGGTAACGCTTCTCCCCTCCCGCCTGCGGGAGGGGTCGGGGGTGGGCCTGTAAACGGAGAAGCCCACCCCGTTGCGACTAGGCCCTGCTGCGCGGGGCCAAGTCTCACTGCCCCTCCCGCAAGCGGGAGGGGGAAACGAGGAGAGATTCATGGCAAAAGCTGCAATTCTGGAACAGGTCGGCGGGCTCACCATCGGCGAGGTCGAACTGGCCGACCCCGGCCCGCACGAGGTACTGATCGACACCAAGGCCTGCGGCCTGTGCCATTCCGACCTGCACTTCATCGAAGGGTCCTATCCGCATCCGCTGCCGGCCATTCCGGGCCACGAGGCCGCAGGCGTGGTTCGCGCGGTCGGCAGCGAAGTGAAGACGGTCAAGCCGGGCGACCATGTCGTCTCCTGCCTCAGCGCCTTTTGCGGCCACTGCGAATTCTGCGTCACCGGACGGATGGCGCTGTGCATGGGGGCCGACACCCGCCGTGCGCCCGATGCCGCGCCGCGGATCATGCGCGCCGACGGCTCGGCTCCGGTCGCACAGATGCTCAACCTCTCGGCCTTCTGCGAGCAGATGCTGATCCATGAACATGCCTGCGTCGCCATCGACAAGGACATGCCGCTCGACCGCGCGGCGATCATCGGGTGCGCCGTCACCACCGGTGCCGGAACGATCTTCAACGCGTGCCAGGTGGTCCCCGGCGAAACAGTCGCCGTGGTCGGCTGCGGCGGGGTCGGCCTCGCCGCCATCAACGCGGCCAAGATCGCCGGGGCGGGCAAGGTCATTGCCATCGATCCGATTCCGGAGAAGCGCGACCTGGCACAAGTCCTCGGCGCGACCCACGCGGTCGATGCCATGGCCGGCGATGCGGTCGACCAGGTGATGAAAATCAGCGGCGGCGGCGTGCATTACGCCATCGAAGCCGTAGGCCGGCAGGCCTCGGCCGATCTCGCGGTCAAGGTGCTGCGGCGCGGCGGAACGGCGACGATCCTCGGCATGATGCCGCTGGATTGCAAGGTCGGGCTAGGGGCGATGGACCTGCTCAGCGGCAAGAAGCTGCAAGGCGCGATCATGGGGATGAACCACTTCCCGGTCGACCTTCCCCGGCTCGTGGATTTCTACATGCGCGGCCTGCTCGATCTCGACACCATCATCGCCGAGCGCATCCCGCTGGAAAAGATCAACGAAGGCTTCGAGAAAATGAAAGGCGGCCATTCGGCCCGTAGCGTGGTGGTGTTCGACTGATGGCCGACGAACCAGCGATCGATTTCGACAAGGTCATGGTCGGCACCATCGAGGTGCCGGAGGCGGATCGGCTCGATTTGGGTCGGCTGACGGCCTGGTTCGAAGCCAATGTCGAGGGATACCAGGGGCCGATCAGCTACACCAAGTTCAAGGGCGGCCAGTCGAACCCTACGTATCGCATCGACACGCCGGGTACCTCCTACGTGCTGCGCCGCCAGCCCTTCGGCAAGCTGCTGCCCTCCGCCCATGCGGTGGACCGCGAATATGCCGCGATGACAGGGCTCTACCCCACCGGCTTCCCCGTCCCGCGCACCTATGGCCTGTGCGAAGACCCCGAAGTGATCGGCTCCAAGTTCTTCGTCATGAGCCTCGCCGATGGCCGCTCGCTGTGGAACGGGGCGCTGCCGGGGTGCTCGAAGGAAGACCGGCGAGAGCTCTATAACTCGCTGATCGATACCATGGCGGACCTGCACACTAAGGACCCGCAGGCCATCGGCATGGGCGATTTCGGCAAGCCCGACGATTACTGCGCGCGCCAGATCAACCGCTGGACCAAGCAGTACAAGCTTTCCGAAACCGAGCACCAGCCGAAGATGGAACGGATGATCGAGTGGCTGCCGGGTTCGATCCCGCCGCAGCATGGCAGCTCGGTCGTCCATGGCGACTACCGGCTCGACAACGTCATCTTCGCGCGTGACGAGAACCGCGTCATCGCGGTGCTGGACTGGGAACTGTCGACGCTCGGCGATCCCATCGCCGACTTCAGCTACCTGATGCTCAACTGGAAGAATGCCTCCGACGGTCGCGCGGGCCTGGCCGATGTCGATCTCGCCGCGCTGGGCATTCCGTCGATGGAGGAAGCCGTGGAGCGCTATGTCGCGCGGACCGGTTTCCCGGTGCCGCCGATGGACTGGTATTTCGGGTACAACCTCTTCCGCCTCGCCGGCATCATGCAGGGCATCAAGAAGCGCGTCATCGACGGCACCGCTTCCAGCGCCCATGCCAAGAGCATGAGCGAGCGGGTCACCCCGCTGATCGAACGGGCCTATGACTTCCTGCTTGCCGCCGGAATGCCGGAGTAGCGTCTAGAATTCCCGGATCCAGCGCATGACGACGCCTTTGTCGTCCCGGACGTCGGCGTAATTGCCCGGATCGCGGCGATAGAAGGCGCTGGCCGCCATGTCGCCGCCAAATGCTTCTCCGCGCCATGCCAGCTCACCAATCAATTCGCGCCCCTCTGGTGACAGGTTCAGTCGGCGAATATCGAAGTCCGCGCTTTCGAGGGTGTAGTCGTAGCTGACCGGAAGACTCAGCCTGAGCCCGCCGCTTTCGACCCGCAGCGGTTGCGACAGGCGGAAGCCAAGCGTATCGACTTGTTGGAACACGCCCTGCCGCACCAGATCGATCGACCATGCGCTGCTTGTGAAGTTCGATCCATCAGCGATGATCCCGACCTGTCGCGCCCTGGTGTAGCCGAAACGCATGTTGGCACCAGCCCACCAGCCCGGGGCAACATCCAGCCCCAGCGATGTATCGAGAAACAGGCTGTCGGCCCCGCCCGCCCCGAAGGCGTCATGGAAATAGCCGCCAAGCACGGTGCGCTCTTCGCTCAGCCAATCGACGCCGAGCACCGCTTGCAGTTGCCCGAACCGGCGATCAGCCGCGATGCCCATCCGGGCAAGACCATAGCGCTCGCGGTCGGTCGAAGTTATATCGCCGGCCCTCCGCCGTGCGCCGAGCAAAGCCTCACCACTTGTGCCGGTGAAAGTCAGGCCGAAGCCGGCCACCTCTCGCCTGAAAGCGAACGAAGCGTCCTCCGACATCATGAAACCCGTGTCGCCCACCGCTTCGCCGGCAATCAGGAATGCCGGCCGCCGCTTGCCCTGCAAGTGCGCCGCGATCCCGTCACTGCTCTGCGAGAATGCGAAGCCAAGCTGGGTATCGGGCGCAATCCGCAGCGCCACCTGCCCCGCGAGTACACGCGCCATTTCCGCGTCCTTGCCGCTGAGATGCAGCGGCGAAGCAGTCGAACCGAAACCGACCGGCGCGTTGGCGTCGATGGTGAAGGCCATCGACACCGCGTCATTGCCCAGCGCCACGCGGCGGCCGCCCAATTGCACCGCGCCTTCTAGCCGGGGTGTAACCGAAGCCCCGCGCAAGCGCGTTCCGACGTCGTAATTGTAGGCCCGCTGATACTTGTCGAGAACGATAGCGCTCAGCGACTGGCCGCCAAGGGCATCCCCCATTGCCGACGAGGCCGTGCCCGTATCATCGCCGAGCTTGAGCGCCACGGTGCTGCCGGCGAGTGTCGTCGTCCCCTGAGGAGAAACCGCCCTGGCGATATCGAGAATCCCCCGGCCAAAGGTCGTATCGGTCCCTGCGGCCCCGGCATCGCGTGCCGTTTCGAGCAAAATCTGGACGATCTGCTGCCCTGTCAGGTTGGGGAACGCCTGCTTGAGCAAGGCCACCGCCCCCGCCACCTGCGGCGCGGAAAAGCTGGTGCCGGAGAACAGCGTGACAAAGCGGTTGCCGCTGGAATCGGTGGTGATTTCCAGCACTCCGTCCTTGTAGACGCAGCAGATCCGTTCCCCGCGCGCGGTGAGGTAGAATTGCGCATCGGCCCCGGCGCGGTTGCTGAAGCCGGAGAAATTGCCATTGTCATCGACCGACCCGACGATGATGACATTGTTGATCCCCGCATCGAGCACGCCAGCCGCAAAAGGGTCTGGCTGGTCGGGCGGGATATCCGGGTCGCTGCCATCGCCTGAGTTGCCCGCCGCCACCACCACCACGATTCCTGCTGCAGAAGCGCGCCGGATGGAATCGATCAGGGCTTGCGAAGGTCGGCTGCCGCCGAGACTGAGATTGATGACCGCGGCTCCGCTGCTGATCGCCTGATCGACGCCGATCGAGATATCACGATCGAAGAATTCGCAGCCGGCCAGGTCACCGTCGGCCTCGGTCGTGGTACAACTACCCGGCCGGTCCGCCCGCAAGACCAGCACGCTGGCATCGAAAGCGATACCAAGGATGCCGGTATTGTCACGCGCCGCAGCCGCAACCATTGCGACATTGGTGCCGTGGTCGTCCACAGCGTCGAAGCTGGCGTTGCCGGCAACGTCACGGGAATCGGGATGGACGCGACCGGCGAACTCGGGGCTGTCGCGGTCTATCCCGGTATCGATGATTGCGATGGTCTGGTTGCGCCCGGTGATACCTTGCGTCCAGGCCGTCACCGCCCCGTGGAATTCGGGGCCATCCGACTGGCGGAATTCCTGCGTGTTGAAGGAACTCGACGGTGTCGGCCTCGGTGTGGGAGTAGGAGTGGGCGTCGGTGTGGGTGTCGGGCGCGGGGTGCTGACCGGCGGCGGGCCGCCACCTCCTCCGCACGCTGCCAGCACCAGGCAAGCGGCAAGGCCTGCACCGTTCAGCAGCAAGGTTGTCCGCCCCAACTTTTTCATCTGCAACCCCTCGGCAAGCGGCTCCTTTCGCAGGACTATCCTAAAGATGGTATGAATCGCCAGTGCAATTCTGCCGTGCTGCCCGCTTGCCCTGCCTGTGTTGCCCCGCTAGCAGCCGGGCCAATCCTCCATCCAGCTTGGGGCCAAGCCATGACCGACCTCCAGACCACCATCGAACAGGCGTGGGAAAACCGTGCCGACGTTTCGCCCGAAAGCCGCGACGTAGCGGAAGCGGTCGAGGCAGCCATCGCCATGATCGACAATGGCACTGCCCGTGTGGCCGAGCCCGACGGAAAGGGCGGCTGGCAGGTCAACCAATGGCTCAAGAAGGCCGTGCTGCTCTCGTTTCGCCTGCGCGAGAACGCCATGATCGAAGGTGCCGTTGGTGCCCCTGCCTTCGACAAGGTGCCGAGCAAATTCGCCGGATGGGACGATGCCCGTTTCCGCGAGGCTGGTTTCCGCGTCGTCCCCGGTGCCATCGTCCGACGCGGTGCCCACATCGGCAGGAACGTCGTGCTGATGCCCAGCTTCGTGAACATCGGCGCGCATGTTGGCGACGGCACCATGATCGACACCTGGGCCAGCGTTGGCAGCTGCGCGCAAGTTGGCGCCAATTGCCATATCTCGGCTGGTGCGGGCATCGGCGGCGTACTGGAGCCGCTGCAGGCCAATCCGACCATTATCGGCGACAATTGTTTCATCGGTGCCCGCTCCGAAGTGGTCGAAGGGGTGATCGTCGGCGAAGGCAGCGTGGTGGCGATGGGGGTCTTCATCACCCAGTCGACCAAGATCGTCTATCGTGACACCGGCGAGGTCATCTACGGGCATATCCCGCCCTACTCGGTGGTGGTCCCCGGCTCGCTCCCAGGCAAGAACGGTGGCCCGAGCCTTGCCTGCGCGGTCATCGTCAAAACCGTCGATGCGCAAACGCGCGAGAAGACCGGCATCAACGAATTGCTCCGCGACTGAGGAACCTGTATTCTCCAGCCGCGTTGAACATCCACAAGGGACGTTTCATCGCATAATTGGAGGGTAGCATGTCCACACAGGACCCCGACGGCACAATCCATATCGAGGACGACGAAGCAACCGGCGCGGTCAAGACCGGGGCCATGCGCTGGGTGCTCGGCATCAGCCTTACCCTGACTATCATCGCTCTCTCGGCGGTGTGGATAACGGGTGCCCTGACGCAGGGCGAAGTCGAGTCCGAAGGGACGCTGAGCGACCGCATCGAGGCTGCCTCTCCAGACGAGGACGACGGTGCCACGGACGTCGTGGATCCCAGCGGTCCCGTCGATACGACGCCGCCAACAGTCACCACGCCGCCTCAGCCCGTCGCTCCGGCGGAGTAAGGCTAGCCGGTTAGGTTCAGCCCTGGCGGGAAGCGCCCGCCATTGCAGTCGACCAGCCGGTGCTGCACGTCCGGAGTGCATCGACGAGCATCGACGAGAACGTGAGCGAGGCCCGCTCGGGGAGCGTCCTCACCGGATCGCAGTCTGCTGCCGGTTCGGCCTAACGCGGCTCGCCTACCGGTTTCTCGTAAGGCGGCACGGATGCCATCGCGTCGCGCACCCGCTCGGCTTCCCGCATGACCCGCATCATGTTGCGCGAGGCGATCTTCTCGAGGTCTTCCTGCGAGTAGCCGCGTCGTGCCAGTTCGACGAAGAGTGCCGGGTAGCCAGCAACATCCTCTGCTCCGACCGGGCCTGAGGGCATGCCGTCATAGTCACCGCCGATGCCGATGGCGTCGATCCCCGCGACCTTGCGGACGTGATCGATATGATCGGCCCAGTCGGCGATAATGGCTTTGGGCAGCGGATTGGCATCATCCCATGCCTTGAGTCGGCTCGCGACCTCGTCCGGCTGGCCCTGCCACAGGGCCTTGAGCCGTGCCTCTTCCGCTGCACGATTAGCGTTCCATTGTCGCGCGCCCTCGTTGAGGAAACCCGGCAGGCCGACCACCATTACGATCCCGCCATTATCCTTCAACCGCGCCAGCACCGCGTCAGGCACATTGCGGGCATGGCCGTTGATCGCCCGCGCACCCGAATGGCTGAAGATCACCGGAGCACGAGCGACATCGAGCGCGTCCATCATCACCTTTTCACTGACATGGCTCAAATCGACCAGCATCCCGATCCGGTTCATTTCGCGCACCACGTCCTTGCCGAACTCGGTCAGGCCGCCGTTCTTCGGCTCGTCCGTGGCACTGTCAGCCCAGCTGAGCGTCTTGGAATGCGTCAGCGTCATATAGCGCGCGCCCATGGCATACATTTGGCGCAGGACCGCCAGGCTCGACCCGATCGAATGGCCGCCCTCCATCCCCATGAGCGAGGCAATCTTGCCTGTCTTCATGGCCCGCTCGACATCAGCGGCGGTAAGCGCCAGCTCTAGCCGGTCCGGATAACGCTCTATCAGGCGCAGCGTTACGTCTATCTGCTCTATCGTGGCCTGGACCGCCTCCGGCTCGTCGAGCGCAGCGCTGACATAGACCGACCAGAACTGCGCCCCGACCTTGCCTTGGGCCAGTCGTGCCAGATCGGTATGCATGACGCGCGAACCGTCGGGCTGGCCGGTGTCGGTCGTGTCCTCGAAGTCGAAGTCCTCGATGACATTGCCGAACCGCCCGCGCAGCTGGATCGGGACGTCGTTGTGACCGTCCCACACCGGTGCCGCCTCCAGCGCAGCCGCTGCGATCTCTTCCGGCGTCTCGGCCGCAAGCGGGGCAGCAAGGAACAACAGCGGCAGCAGCAAGGCGGCGGATTTCATGGCACAACTCCCCGGCAAATGGTTATGCAGGGTCTAGCCCGCCCGCGCCGCTGCGCAAGGCCCAGGCACCGCAACCCGGAGGAGAAAGAAGATGCCGATCGAAGCCCGCTGGAACGGACACCGGATAGCCCGCAGCGAGGACACGGTGGTGGTGGAAGGCAATCACTACTTCCCCCGTGCCGACGTTGATCCGGCCGTGCTTGTAGACAGCCCCACCACCACCCGCTGCCCTTGGAAGGGCGAGGCGCACTATCATTCCATCTCCGTCGCCGGTGAAACCAATCGCGATGCTGCGTGGTATTACCCCGAACCCTCCCCCGCCGCCGAGGATATCCGGGGCCGGATCGCTTTCTGGAAAGGGGTCGAGGTCAGCGAGGCGTGAGCACTGCGAGTGACCTGATCGAGCGATTGAAGCTGCAGCCGCACCCCGAAGGCGGGTGGTATGCCGAAACCTGGCGCGCCCATGCGCCCGACGGCGAGCGGGCAGGGTCGACGGCCATTCACTTCCTGCTGGAAGCGGGACAGTCATCGCATTGGCACAGGGTCGATGCAGCCGAAATCTGGTTATGGCATGCCGGCGACCCGCTGCAGCTGTCGCTCTGTAAGACCGATGCAGGGCCAGTCGAAACCGTCACACTGGGCGCCGATATATTGGCTGGGCAAATGGTCCAGCAAGTCATCCCGCCACACTGGTGGCAGGCTGCACGTCCGGCAGCAGGGCCGGCAGGCTACGTACTGGTGTCCTGCGTGGTTGCGCCCGGTTTCGATTTTGCCGGGTTCGAACTGGCGGCAGCGGGATGGAGACCAGGAGCATGATCCGCACCGGTCTTCGCTGGTTGCTGGCGATATTCTACCTCGCAGCCGGAATTGCGCACCTGCGCTCGCCCGAGTTCTTCCTTGCGATTATGCCGCCATGGGTCCCGATGCACGCAGAGGTAGTGTTGTGGACCGGGGTGGCCGAGATTGCCGGTGCAATCGGGCTTGCCCAGCCCCTTTGGCCTTCCCTGCGAAGGGCAGCTGCGATTGGCCTTGCCGGCTACGCCGTTTGTGTCTTTCCGGCCAATGTCCACCACTTCGCGCTCGACATGGCGCGCGAAGATGGCGGGCTGGGGCTCGCTTATCACGTGCCCCGGATGTTCGCGCAGCCTGTCATAATCTGGCTGGCGTTGTGGGTGGGGGAAGCAACCGACTGGCCCTTCCCCCGCCCCACAAACTAGTCCGACTTAGCTGAGGTGCTTGGAAACCGCAGCGGTCATCTTGAACATCGAGATCTGGTCCTTGCCGATCACCGCGCCAAGCTTCGCATCGGGATTGATCTGACGCTTGTCCTTGGTGTCCTGCAGGCCATTGGCCTTGATGTATTCCCAGACCTTCGAGGTCACCTGGGCGCGGGTCATCGGACCCTTGCCGACGACGGCTTCGAGATCTGCCGACAGAGTGACCGGCTTTTGCAGTGCGTTAGCCATGGTAAGTTCCTTTCTTTGGGCTATTCAAAATCATCGTCGTCTTCTTCCCAGTCGTCCCCCTCCGACGGCCGGTAGGTGGCAGTAAGGACAGCGGCGGCGACGACATGGCCGTCCATTGCCCCAAGCAGTTGTTCGCGCGTCGCACCAGGCATCAATGTAAGCGGCAGGTCGAGCGCGAAAAGCTGGAAAACATAGGTGTGCGGATCGCTGCCTTCCGGCAGTGCCGGCAGCAGCCATTCGGAATTGCCCTGGCTGTTCTTGCCGGCACGCGGCGGGGCTTCGCCTTCGAGCAGCTTGCCGCGCTGGCCTGCGAGGCCCCACACGAGCCAGTGGCACTTGGGATCATCGGTGCTGGCATCTTCGACCACCACCACCAGCTCCTGCGTCCCCGGAGGCGGCGCGCTCCATTCGAGCGGCGGCGCGACGGCGTCCTCTTCCTCGGCCGTGAAGCTGGGATCGAGTTCACCGCCGGCACGAAACGCCGGGCTTGTCAGCTGGAGACCGCCGCGCCCAATGACCTTGTCAGACCCAACGCGCGCGATGGCCAGCCCGCCATTCGCGGGGCAACCTGCCGGTAGAACGCTGGAAAGCCATGCGGCCATGAAAATCCTCTCCTTGGGGGCATGGTGCTAGGCGCTAAGGAGGGGCTTGGCGAGGGAGCGGGCGGTCACTTTTCAACAGCTAGCACCGGGAAACGGGCCGGATATGGGGCAAAATGCCCCTTGCTCAGCCGATGTTCAGCAGTATTCCTGCTTTTCGCCCCTGAACGGGGGCGGCACTCGCCTTGTCTTGGGGAACAGTTTTCATGTCGATTGGTCGCGCAATTGTCTCATCCGTTGTCGCCTTGTCGCTCGTCGCCTGCGGTGGCGGAGGCTCTGGGAGCGGCGGCGGTGGCCCCATCGGCGGCGGTGGCGGCGGTACCGGTGGCGGCGGGACGTGCTCGCTGTCGGCGCGGCAGGATTGGGTGCTGTCGCAGATCAACGAATTCTACCTGTTCCCGACGCTGGTCGACACCACGGTCAACAAGGCAGCCTACAACGACGTCCAGTCCTATATCGATGCGCTGGTCGCCCCGGCCCGGGCACAATCGCGTGACAGGTTTTTTACCTACATCACCTCGATTGCGGAAGAAAACGCGCTGATCAATTCCGGTTCCAGCGCGGGCTTCGGCATCCGCCTGGCCTATGACACGACCAACAATCGCGTGTTCGTGGTCGAGGCTTACGAGAATGCCCCTGCTTTCGCACAAGGCTTCGATCGCGGCACGGAAATCCTCGCCATTAATGGAGCGAGCGTTTCAAACCTGATGTCGACTGGCGGCCCGCAAGCGGTGATTGACGCGCTCGGGCCAAGCACAGCCGGCCTGAGCCGCAGCTTCTCGATCCGCAGCGCCGCAGGCGTGACGACCAATGTCTCGGTGGCCAAGGCCGAGTACGAGCTAGATCCCGTGTCTGATCGGTACGGTGTCAAGGTCCTCGACGATGGCGGCAAGAAGGTCGGCTACATCAATCTGCGCACCTTTATCGTCAATTCGGCCAGCCAGCAGCTGCGCGATGCAGTGCTGCAATTGCGCAATCAGGGCGTGACCGAAGTGATTCTCGACTTCCGCTACAACGGCGGCGGACTTGTGTCGGTGGCAGAGTTGCTTGGTGACCTGCTGGGGGCAGACAAAGTCGGACAGGTGTTCAGCCGCACCACTTTCCGCCAGTCGCTCTCCAGCAACAACGAAACCAAGAATTTCGAAACCCAGGCCCAAGCCATTGCCGCTACCAAGATTGCCGTCATCGGGACCCGCAGCACCGCCTCGGCCAGCGAGCTGGTCGCCAACAGTTTCATCCCGTATCTCGGCAACAATACCGCCTTGATCGGCTCCAACACCTTTGGCAAGCCAGTCGGCCAGATTGCCCGAGACCGGGACGCATGCGACGATCGCCTGCGTGTCGTGGCCTTCCAGACCGAGAACAGCGCAGGAGGTAGCAATTACTTCACCGGCCTCGCCACCGCTTACACCCGGACATGTCGCGCCGATGACGATATCTTCACCCAGCTTGGCGATCCCAACGAGGCTTCGGTGAAGGCAGCGCTGGACTTCCTCGGCGGAAGAGCGTGCACCGCCATTTCGTCAAGCGGCGAGCAGGGCGTGCAGTCGGCGCGCGGCGTTTCGGCAGACAAGATCCTCATGCAACCGCAACGGCCGACTGCAGCGCAATACGAGATCCCCGGACTGTTCTGAGGTTGCGATGACAGCACCGCGCTACACCAGCTTCGCCGAGTTCTGGCCATTTTATCTGCGCGAGCACAGCAAGCCGACGACGCGAGCGCTGCATTATGTCGGCACCTCGCTGGTGGTAATGCTGGCGGGATACGCCTTGGCCGCTCAGGCTTGGTGGTGGCTGGTCGCGTTGCCGGTGGCGGGTTACTTCTTCGCCTGGATCGCGCATTTCGGAGTCGAGAAGAACCGGCCTGCGACCTTCACCTATCCGCTCTGGAGTCTGTTGGCGGATTTCCGCATGTGGGCGCTGTGGCTGACAGGCCGGCTCGGGCCGGAGCTGGAACGGGCCGGGGTGCGATAACGTACAGAACCAAAAAGGGCGCCCCACCCGGAGCGCCCTTGTCAGGAATCGTCATGAATATGGGCTTCAGCCCGGCATAACGACCGTGTCGATGACATGGATGACACCGTTCGACGCCGCCACATCGGTCGCGGTCACCGTCGACTTGCCGCCGTTGGCGTCGGTCAGGACAACCTTGTCACCATCGAGCGCGGCGGTCAGCTTGGCACCATTCACGGTGGTAAGCTCGTAAGTGCCGCCGTTGTCGGCAATCGCCTTGGTCAGTGTCGCCGCATCGGTCAGGCCGGGGACAACGTGGTAGGTCAGAATGCCGGTTAGCTGTTCCTTGCCTTCTGGCGCGGTGAGGGTCTCCAAAGTGCCTGCCGGAAGCTTGGCGAAAGCCGCATTGTTCGGGGCGAAGACGGTGAAGGGGCCGGACCCAGACAGGGTTTCGCCCAGTTCGGCTGCGTTCACGGCAGTCACCAGCGTCGAGAAATCGGGATTGCCCTGCGCCACTGCGACGACCGTACCCGGTTCATCGGCAACAGGGGCCGTGTCTTCGGCCATGGCGGTGTCGTCCGTCGCGACATCTGGTGCCGGTTCGCTGCAGGCGGCGAGCGCAAATGCGCTGGCGGCGGCGAACAATGTCATCGAGACAGGCTTGATTGGAGTCTTCATGTCGGGGGTATCCTTTCGGAAGTCGTATCTTGAGGGCGTCCCTCCCCAAGCCGGAGGGCGCAAACGCCATCCAACGCCTTAACGCGCCGATCCGAAGGCAGGTTCCGGGATTTGCGGCGAACCGAAAGTCGCAGGCCGCGGGATCAGGGCTTTTCCGGCCCGCTGAACGTCTGCTTGTCCGTATGCGCGCAGCCTTCGCGCAGTTCGTCGCCCAGTTTGAGCGTCGCGACGTAGGGATAGATCCGGTCACTCATGCCATCCGAGCATTCGCCTGGAGTGATAAGCATGTCGAACTCCTTGCCGTCGAGCGTGCCGGCAAAGCCGAGCCCGCCCTGCCCCGTGAAGCGCTCGACCTGGATGACCGTTCCTCCGATGTCTTCCGGCGTGGAGTAGGTCAGCTTGTCGCCTGCGATGTTGCCGCCCCAGAAAGGCTCCGTACCGGTGAAGGTGATAATCTCATCCGGTGCAATTCCAGTGAAGCCCTGCGGCGACGTGCCGGGAACAGTGCCGTCCTCGGCCCCTTGATGGCAGGCGGTGAGCATGACGGCGCTCGCGATGGCAAGGGTTCGGATCATCGCTATCATCATCCCGGATTGGTTTCGAAAGTCAATTGACCAGCCAGGTCGACCCAATGCTGCTTGCTCTTGGTCCATAGGTGCATCGCGGGGGTGAAACCGCTGGTGTCATCCAGCGTGCCGACCTTGATGAAGATCAGCCCCGGCGCAACGGCGACTCGGCTGAACAACGGCGAGCCGCAGTTGGGGCAGAAGTCGCGCAAGACCGCTTCGCCGCTTTCGCCCTCGTCGTCATAGGTCTTGTATTCGCCTTCGATTGTCAGCGCATCCTGCGGCACGCCGATGATCGTCGAGAAGGCCGAGCCCGACTGGCGCTGGCAATTCTTGCAGTGGCAGTTGACCTGCATCGCCACATCGCCGTCCACCGAATAACGCACCTGCCCGCACAGGCAGCCGCCGGTCATCCTGATCATCGTGCCCCTCCCGTTGCAGCATGTCGTTTGGCAGGTCCCAGCAGGAAGGCAAGGAAACCGCAAGTGAAGAGGAAATCGCCGACAAGGATGGGGGCCAACCTGGCGTCGGCCCCTTCGCCCAGCGCGACCGGCCCCATCAGCGCCACCATGCTAAGCTTGCCGAAGACCCCGGCCCACAGGACCGGCGCGAGCCGCAGTGGCTGCCGCGCGACCAGTGCGTAGACAATCCCGAAGGAGAACACGAGCAACGCGATCGCCTTGTTGTCGGCGGTCCCGGCGGGATCGATGAAACCAAGGGTTCCGATGACGAGATTGTAGGCCGCCGCCGCCCAGAAGAAATAGGTCCAGTTCCTGCTCATACCGCCCTCGCCTGCTCGATGAACTGCGCGGTCTGCTCCAGCGCCTGCTTACCTTCCGGCACCGGCAGCAGCATCCACACATGGAACATGTCTGGATATTCGTGATACTCGAAGCCGGTAACGCCCATCGCCTCAAGCTTTCCAGCCAGCCTTTGCCCGTCGACCAGCAAGATATCGCTGGTACCGGAGAAAATCGCCATCGGCGGCAGGCCTTCCAATGGCCCGAACAGCGGGCTGAGGCGTGGATCGTCGAGCGGCAGGTCGCCGCCATAGGCCGCCGCGCAGGCACGCAGCCCGGTTTGGGCCAACATCCGGTCATGGCGCTCGATCGCGGCCTGTCCTTCGGCCGTCGCAGTGGCATCGAGCCAGGGTGACCACAGCACCAACGAGGCCGGCATTGCGCCGCCATCGGCCTTGAGCATCTGGGCTAGTGCCAGCGCCATCCCGCCGCCCGCGCTGTCGCCCATGACGGTGACATTCGCCGCTCTGTGCTGCGCAACCACTTCGCCATAAAGAGAGCGCATCGCCGCCAGCACTTCGGGCGCCTTGTGCTCGGGCGCGAGGGGATAAACGGGCACTGTTGCAGATGCGCCGAGCCGTTCGCACAGGCGGCAAACGGTCTCGAAATGCAGCGCCGCCACATCGAGCACATAACCCCCGCCGTGAAGGTAGAGCAGGTGCGGCCTGCCCTGCGCGACCCCGCCCTTGGGTGTGATCGTCACCACCGGATAACCGCGGGTGTTTTCCTCAACGATGTCGAACTTGCCGTGCCATTTTGCCTTGGGCCGCTGCGGCTTTTCGCTGCGTGCCTTGCGGAGGCGGGTTGCCATCTTCTCGGGCTGCGAAAAGAACGCCTTGATACCCAGCAGCGGCAAGGCGAGATTGACCAGACGCGCCTGCAAACTCGCCATTGCTGTTTTCCCCTCTATCCCTTGCGGCTATCCTAGACCGAGCGGCGCAGCACCGTCCAGCGCCCGTTGATTTAGCGGAGGGAGCGTTACAATGTCCGACCACTTACAGGGCCAATGCCTGTGCGGTGCAGTGCGCCTGGCCTTCCAGCAGGAGCGCCCCGGTATCGATGCCTGCCACTGCAAGATGTGCCAGCAGTGGGCAGGGGCACCCTTGCTAACGCTGCGCGGAATCAAGCCAGAGGCGATGACTCTGACCGGTGAGGAGCACATCACCCGCTACGTCTCCTCGGGATGGGCGGAACGGGCCTTCTGCAACCGTTGCGGCAGCGGGCTGTGGTACCACTTCAAGCCGGGCAACCACATCTGCTTCCTCGCCGGACTGTTCGATCTGCCCGAGGAGTACGCCATGCGCGAACAGATCTTCATCGACGAGAAACCCGGCTACTACAGCTTTGCCGACCGTGCGCCGGCCAAGACCGGGGCGGAAGTGATCGCCGAGGCGGAAGCCGAGGGCTTCAGTTTCGACTAGGCCTGCCGGGCTGGCCGACCCTCGCCGCCTGCATCCGGCGTCCGGAGGCTGACGGAAGTCGCGCGAATAATGGCTGCCGCTTCTCCTCCTGCGCCCGCCGTCTCTGCCCCAGATGTGCCGGGAACATACACCCCGCCCGATCGGTTGATAACGGGACGTCTGGCGCAAAAGTCGGAGAGTATCGCATGCGCAGCCTTGAACCCGCGAATAGACGAAGGGACGTGATGACCGTGCTGACAATCGCCGGGATCGCGGCGTGCATTTCCGGAGCCTTGACGGGCACTGCCGTTGGCTCTTCAGCCATGCAGTATCGCACCGCCTACGATTTCGAATTGCCGCAACCGCAACCGCAACCGCAACCGCAACCGATCAGCGATGTCGCTGGATCGGCCGAAGTCCAGCCACCACTGCCGGATCATTATCCGATCGAGACGCCGAGCGGTCGGTACGAAGTATATGAACTGTCCGCCCGGGGCCTCTACGCCAACCGGTACCCCGATTTCCCGGAGCCGGTTTTTGCGCAGCGGGAGGAAGCGGTGCTTGAGGCCCAGCCCGCGCCTGCCGTCGAGGCAGCAGTATATGCCGATTCGCCTTCGCTCGACGAGCCGCTGCTTTCCCCACGGCCCGAGTTGACGACCGTGACTGTCTCGCGAGGAACCGAGACGACAGTCGCCACGGTCGAGCCGGAGCCGGATGCGGAACGGAGGAGCTCGCCGCGGGCCCTGCTCGCAAAGCCGCAATAGAGCGACGCGGCCTAGGTGGGCCGCTTCCAGCCGTGGCTGAGCAGTTTTACCGTCACGCGCCCGGTCGCAACATGGGTGCCATCCGCATCGTGCATCGGGAACTCGGCGACGTATCCGGCGCTGCCCTTGCGCTCGAGATCGGCCAGCAGTTCTTCGATATGCTCGTCGCTGAGACCATACTCCGCAGTCACATCGCTCGCCGCCGACTTGTGGAAGTCGACAGAGATATCCTTGATGATCGGAAAGAAGCGCGCGGTGTCGAGCACCGAGATGCCTGGGACCGCCGCCACCGCTTCCGCCAGCACGGTGTAGGCGCCAAGATACATCACATCGACGTGGTTCTCATTGCCCGCCAGCGGCATCAGCAGCCTGGCATAGCCCCGCCGCTCCTCCAGCCGCCGCATGCCGGTGCGTTCGACGAATTCGACACGATACCTGGGTTTAGTCTCGCCCATGCAGCCCCTCCCTCCGCATTGATGGATCGATGTCGCGGGACAGGATTCCACCGATACCGGTTGCTGTCTACAACCGAATGGCCGCTAGCCGGAAGCGAGCAGCCTTTGCTGCTTCGTGCGAAGCGCGTCGATCTTGTCGGCATAGGGCGCGATCTGCGATGCATACGGGCCTGCCCCCCGCGAACCGCCTTGCCCGATGGCCTGGCGCACTTGCGCCGCGCTATAGGTCGGCACGGGTTCCGTCCGGTTGGCCGGATCGAGATACATATCCTGCCAGTCGAGTCCCAACCAGCCGAACAGCTCTGCGCCCTGACCCGCCGGATCGGCGACCAATTCGGCAAAGTCGACGAACCTGATCGCCAGACCTTCTGATCGCCACGCCGCAATGGCATCGAGTGCGATATCGAGATGCTCGAGGATCGCGCCGAAATCATTGGCGTAATCGTAGACGGGCGGGAAACGCCGCAGCCAGATCGAGACCGCGACATCGGCCGGATCGCGCAGCACAGCTGCAAAGCGCGCGCCGGGATGGACCCGCGCGATGTTGCCCGCGATCGCGAAATGCAGCGGTGACTTGTCGACCACCCATTGCGGTGTGCCCACCAGCCGCTCGATCCCGCGACGATCCGCCACGGCGAGATCGTTTAACAGGCCATGGCGCCGAAGCTTGTCCATGGCGGCGATCTCCGCATCGCGAAACAGCAGGTGTTGCAGCAGCGCACCGCGTTCGCCCGCCGAGGCAACGCCTGGTTCGGCAGCGAGGATCGACTGCACCAGCGACTGTCCCGAACGGGGGGTGCCGAGCAGGTAGAGATGTTGCGGCGGCGCATGGTTGATACTGGCAGGGCTGCTCCCCCGATAGATCGCCATCTGCCGCTCGAGCGTGGCCCTCCAATCGCGTCGGGCCTCTCGCGGGACAAGGGCCTTACCCTGTGCTGCCAGGTCCCAGGCCCTTGCCGCATTGCCAGACCGATCGGCCGCTTGCGCCAGTGCCAGCAGCAGGTCGGCACGCTCGGTTGCCGGAATGTCGCCGCGATCCGCCATGGCTTCGGCTTCGGCATGGACAGGCTCGCCATGGGTCAGGAGCTCTACCAGCAAGCGCGGAGATGTCGCGCCCGCCTTGCGCGCCTTCACCAGGAGTTCGCGCGCGTCCTCCGGTCCCTTGGTCCACAGCAGCAGCTGCGCCAGCATCGTCGCCACATCGGCATCGGCGGGATCGCGTCTTACCAGGTCCTGCAGCAAGCTGACTGCCTCGCCATAGGCCATAGCAGCGTGCGCGAGGCTGGCTGCTGTCATTACATCGGCACGGGCTTGGGCATCCGCACTCACAACGTCATCGGGCACCAATAGCCTTGCCGCATCCAGCGCGGCATGGGTATCGCCTGTGCCAGCCCGTGCCTGCACCAGCAACCGTGTGAGCACAGCCGGGGACTGCGGATTGGCGGCGTACTTCTCCAGCAAGATGCGCGCTTCGCCCGGCTTTCCGGCGGTGAGTTGCGCCTGTGCCAGCGCGATCTCCAACGCGGCCATGTCAGGCGCGAGCCGCACCGCCTCGGCATGTTCTGCCAGTGCCCCCGCATGGTCCCCCGCTGCCGTCAGGCCACGGCCCAGATTGTAGCGGAACATCGCCTCGCCCGGCTCTGCCGCCACCGCGGCGCGCAAATGCGGCAGCGCTTCACTCGCCTGCCCAAGCGCTACCATTGCGAGGCCAAGCATCGACCGAGCCTCGCTTGCCTGCTGCACAGTCAGCTCGCTGGCCAGTGCCTGCTCCAGCGCGCCTCGCGCCTCGGCAAAGCGCCCCTGCCGCATCGCGGCTTCGGCCTGGTCAACAAGAATGCTCATTGCGCGCCGCTGTGCGGAGCGTTCGCTTGCGAGTCAACGGTGCGGCAGAGTACCCCGGTCAGGCTGCCTTGCGCCGGAACAGCCGGGCGAAGAAGCCGGGGCGTTGAGGCTGCTCCTCCACTGCGACAGGCGGCGCGTTGCGGGCAACCTTTTGGCGAATGTTTGGCACGTCGGGTTCTTCTTCCAGAATGGCCCCGCGCAGTTGGCTCGGGAGCGACAACAGCGATGCGGTTTCGACGTGGGCTTCTTCGCCCGCCGGCCGGGCCAGCGGCGCCGCTCCATGGACCATTGCCACATCGGGTCGCATGTCGATCAGACCCGACAGCACCCGCGCCCCACCCGGCAGCGGCTGCCGCGCCTGCTCTTCAGCTACTGCCTGGTGGAAACGCAGCGCACGAAACCAGCTGGCGAGCACGAACTCGACATAGCCGCGCGGTGCCACATGCGGGTGGCCATCGCGAAAGAAGTGGCGATGCTTGTGGCGAAGCAGGGCCGTGTTGAGCCATTCGAGCCCGTCGACCGCGAGGAAGAGCTCGATGTCCTCCTCGGACCCGGCCCATTCCGGCGCACCGCTCGCTGTCGCCGCCAGCAAGTCCGCATTGCTGGCCTGCGACCAGGCGAATTCGCCATCGCAATAGACGCCATAGGTCAGTTCGGGCCGGTGCTGTCCTTCCTTGTCGAAGGCCACATCGGGATCGTTGAGGAGACCGATAGCCACGCCGGCAACCGCGTCGCCCTCCCACTCCTCGATCGCTTCCACCATCGCTTGCCAGCCCGACAGGCGAACCTTGCTGGCAGCGAGGTCCAGACACTGCCGCGCCAGGTCGCTGTCGAGCGCGGCAAGCGCTTCGACCAGTTGTGCTTCGATGGCGGCGAAGTCACCACGCTCCGCAAGATGGCGCAGACCTTCAAGCCAGGCAGTCTCTCCCTCCAGCGGTGCGAAAGCGTGTTGCAGCGGATGGAGCGTCATGCGGCGTGTTTCCCCCGGTCCGGTCACGGATCCCGCGCTCTCGGAAATCGCGTTTCTAGGATGGCGGGGTAACCGGGACGTTAACTCTCGCGGTTCGCCGAAGGCGATGGTTGGCCATTACCAAGCAATGGGATAGACTTACTCCGCTCGGCCCGAGTCCATCGAGGGAATACGAAGCATATCAGACGGGCTGACCGATGCTGCCGCTTGGGCGGCCTGCGGGAGTACGTCATGGATCAAGACTGGCTGGCACATGTCCGCACCTACGTCGCCGATGCCGATGAGGTCGTGGTCAAGAAGATCGTCAACTATTGCGGCATCGCGCTGAGGAAGCGCGACACTTCGCTGGTTTCGTTTGCTGATCCCAAGGAGACGGCGCGGGTCCGCGACAACTTCCTCCGCAAGAAGCTGGCGCTGACCGATGACGATGCCACGCTCGACAGCGCTATTGCGGGCGTTGGAGAGCGGATGAAGGGCGATTCCTCCAAGAACCGGGTCACCGTGTACTACCTGCTGGCTGAACACTTCGACATGCTCGACCTGTTCGGGGGCACGAAAACCGGGCGCATCGGTGGCAGCGCAGCAGCGGCTCCAGTCGGGGGATCTGCGTCGCTCGCGTCGATGCCCATCGCTGCCGCAGCGCCCGAGCCACCCGTTGCGCCGGTGCCCGATCCGGTGCCAAACGCCGTCCCTTTAGCGCCTGAACCTACTGCAGCTCCTGTAGCCCAGGCCAAGCTCGCATCCAAGCCGTCGCCTGCCGCTTCAGGCGGGGAGCGGCGCGGTGGGTACCAGGATGACGGCATTGTCGGGATGGGGTGCCTGGCGCTTGCAGTCGTGGTCGGCGGGATCGCCGTGGCTGCGTTGCTGGCCTACTGGATCAGCCGCCCTGCCGAAGAGGCCGCACCGCCCACAGCTCCAGTCGCTGCGCTTGCGCCCGCGGCTGCTCCGGCCGACACTGCAGAGCCCGCGGTCCCCGATGGTGCCGGTGTCGTCGCGGGCGAGCGCGATGGTACGCCGATGGTCACGACCTATTTCGAGAGCGGGAAGACCGAAGTCTCGCCTGAGTTCGCCGCCGCTGCCGCGCCGGTGCTGGAGTACCTCAAGGCCAATCCCGACGCCAAGGTCGCCATTTCCGGATTCAACGACCCGTCGGGCGATGCCACCGCCAATGCCGAGTTATCCAAGAACCGCGCCCAGGCGGTACAGGCCGCGCTGGTGGCTCTGGGTGTTGATGAAGGCCGGACCGATCTCGTCAGGCCGGATAACACGACCACCACCGCAGTGACGCCCGAACAGGCACGCCGGGTCGAACTGATGGTGGTGGAGTAGTCATTGCCGGGGCTGGGCGATGTCAACCCCAGTAGCGGGAAAGGCTGAAGTCACAGCGCCTTGTCGGGTCGCGGATCGTGGCCGTGGCGTTCGTTCCTGCCGAAGAAGCGTTCGAGCCGCTGGGCCAGGGTCGTCGCCGCTTTGCGCGCGGCATCGTCAACGGTGGAGGCGTTCTCGGTCACTCCGATCGGCCTGCCACCGCGCGGGCGCGCCTCGATGGTGCAGGCCTTGTCGTCATGCCCGTGCTTGTGCGCGTTCTCGTCATGGACGTGGATCTCCAGCCGCGTCAGCCGCTCCTCGAACCGCGCCAGCTTCTCACGAACCTTCTGCTCGATCCGCGAGGCGACGTTCTGCGTGCCCATGACGCTGCTATCGGAGTTGAACTGTATCTGCATTGGGAAAAGCTCCTCTCGGTCGTGATGTTGTATCTTCGATGTGGGAAGCATGGCGGGAATTGCCAGCGATTTCGGCAATGAGAGATTGGCTAGCGGCGGAACGTTGGTGGGGTGTCGCGGTTCGAGAATGGTGTCGGCCTCCGCCATGCCGAAAGTGCGCGCAAACCATTGCGATCCCACCGAAAGCACCACCGGTGAGTGGCGACGACTACGTATATGACGACAGCGGCGAGTGGATGCCTGCGTCCGAACTCCCGGCAAAGCGATCGGAGGCGGGCCGGCGACGCGCAGGAGATCGACTCCAAGTTTACCGGCATCGAGGGGCTGGTCCAGTGCGCAGAGTTCGTCCGCAAGCGGTGACGGATACCCCTGTCTCTAGGAGCAGCCCTCGACGTATTCGAGCTGCGGTGGCATGCCGGCGTGGATCGCGCTGACCTTGCCCTGCGTGTCGATTTCGAACCGCAGCCGCGGCTCGTTGCCGGGCTGCTGGAGGTACTTGGCAGGCGCCTCGACATATTTGTGCGGGCTCGAGACGAACCCCGGGAAGGCGGTGAGCACTTCCTCCTCGGTCGAGCCGACGCCGATCCCTTCGACCAGCTTTACGGTCGAATCGCCGGCGACCGTGATCCGCCGCACCGCATCGCCTTCGACGATGGCGTAAAGCCCCGGATACTCGGTCGAGCTGTAGATCAGGCAGGTGTCCGATGCCTGTGCGCCGCGCAGGGCGAAGCTGCTGCTCTCGGGCACGGGCTTGCCGATGACCAGGTCATCGAACCCATCGAGCGCGAGCACAGGTGTTGCTGACGGACTATTGAGCGGCTTGGCATCGGGCGCGGCGCTCGGGCTCGCAAGTGTCTCGCTTGCAGCCTCTTCCTCGACTTGCGCAGACTCCTGCGAACAGGCGGCGAGCAAGGCAACGGCGGACAGGATGGCGAGCGGCGTAAGGCGATGGTCCATTCGAAAGCAACCATCGGCTCGCCTCGCGGTTCCCGACTTCAGGACAGCCGCCGGGCTTCGGCTTCCTGTTCGCGTTGCAGGACCTTGGCGCGTTCACCCTTGGCGCGTTCGGCGGCGACGCGGTGAGCCTGGTCGGCCAGCCCGATCCAGGTCTTCGCGGCGCGCAGTTCGCGGTCGCGGACATTGTCGAGTGTCGCGGCGGCAGCCGCGGTCTCGGCCTCGCGGGCGCGGGTCATGTAGAATTCGTAGGTGTGATTCATCATTGTCCCGCCTCGTATGGTGGTGGCTCCGCCCGCCCCGCCACACAGGCAGGGCGGGCGGGAACCCGATCAGTCGGCAGCCGACAGGTTGACGGCGCTTTCCTTGCCGTTGCGGCCCTGTTCGACGTCGAAGTTGAGGCGCTGGTCCTTGTCGAGCGTGGTCATGCCCGCTGCCTGCACGGCAGTGATGTGGACGAAGCTGTCATTCGAGCCGTCATCGGGCGAAATGAAGCCGTAGCCCTTGTCGATGTTGAAGAATTTGACGGTGCCGGTCTTGGCCATGATGTGTTCCTTTCAAGAACGCGTGTGGTTGCCGCGCAGCGACATGCGGCGCGGTCGTGCGTCAGTTCGTCCAGTGAAAGGAAGTCGTCGTCCGGTTAACGCCGGGGCCTGTCGGAACAGGCAAGCGGCGGAGCGCAAATTTCGAAGTCCGTCGCAATATTCGACGTCAGCGGGGGCACCGTAGCACAGGATTGGCCCATCGCCTAACGATTGCCGCACCGCCACCCCTGCCCCGCATGTGACACTTGTCACACTGTCCTGAGGGAAAAACCCGGCTTGTGTGACTGTCGGCGGCGAAACTGTCACTGTCCGGCCCGAAGCGTCACTGTCGCGGCGCAGAGCGTCACCGGCCGGGCCGGTAGTGTGAACCTTGTACGCCCGGACTGTCACCCGGCCACCCTCGCGCCCGCCGCCCGGCCCGGCGAGAGCGGTCATCGCCGCTCGCCCGCACGTGGAGGCGGGGCCGAAGGCCGGGGCGGCTGCGGCAACCGCACCCTGGCGAGCATCGGATGGACCGGCGCGCGGGCTTGCCGTGCGAGTTCCTTGCGCCGCGCCGCCTCGACCAGGGCCCCGTCCCAGAAATCGGCGAAATTGGGCGCCCGTGCGCGCAGGCGATAGGCCGCCTGCCGGCTCATCCCGACACTGCGCGCGGCGCGGGCGACCTTGCCATGCTGCGCCAGCGCCTTGAGGAACGCCATCGCCTTCGCCCCCGTCCAGCGAGTGTTGTCGGGGGACGGGGCGGGCGGGGCCGGATCGGGGTGCGGTTCGGGGTGCGGTTCGGGTTCGTCGCTCATCGCTGAAGATAAGCCACGGCCGGGGGTGTGTAGGAAAGTGTTTTGGGACGTCAGTCGGTGCAGCCGGTGACGAAGGCGCGCGCGATCGCGGCGGGCACCGGCGGCAGCGCCACGGTCTGCGCACCGTAACTGACCCCCACACCCTCCGCCCCGGTGAGGATCGCCGGGAGCTCGGCCGGCACCGGCCCTTCCCCGCTCACCCCGCCGCGGCTCGCATCGCCCGCCGGATCGGCGACCAGCGTGACGACCGTGCCGCCCGAACCCAGCGCCATCCGCTCCTCGCTGCCGATCGGGCGGAAGCCGTTGACGTTGACCAGCAGCCCGCCCTCCGCCGGGCAGAACAGGTGCACCCGGGCCGGTTCGCCCTCGGTCACGCCGAAGAACAACCCGTCGCCCTCGCCGCTGGCCACCGTCTCCCATGCGCCGGAGGGAAACGTCTTGCCGGCATCGGCGGGCGGCATCGAACGCGCGGGCGCGGGCGTGGCGGACGGGACGGCAGGAGCGCCGCCTTCGTCGGCAGGCGCGGACGGCTCCTGCGAACAGGCGACGAGTGCCAACGGGGCGATGGCAAGGAAGGCGAGCGGGGCTGCGATGTGCGTCATGCAGGTAACAGCGCGAACGGGGCGTCGGGGTTCCCGGTGCCGGAGGTGTGGCTGGCGTTATCGGGCGCGGGCCAAAGCGTCGGACACGTCCAGAGAGCCGTTCAGAAGGCTGCGACGGTCTTCCTATCGCCGCGCGCCAGGTCATCACCCCACCACCCAAACCCGCCACCCCGGCCCCCGAGACGGGGTCCCGCTCTCTTTAAAGTGCGGCGACAGAAAAGCGGGACCCCGGGTCGAGCCCGGGGTGACGGGAATGTGATAAGTGTTTCCCGATGACGTTGCCGATTGTTTTGCATGATTTTCGCGCTGGCCCGGTAATAAAAAGAAAAGGTGCGCCATGCTATTGCGCTTCAACATATTGCGGTGGGCCGGGTATTGGAGATGCGGCCAGGGTTGGATCGCTTGCAAGCATTGGACGGATGGACACAGAGAAATGGAAACAATCAACTTCTTGCTGGACCGCCCGGTTTCCCTGATCATCGTCCTGGCGATCGGCGCTTTGATCGGGGCGACGGTGGAGCGGACGCTTGAAGGGTTCGACCGCGAAAAGCGCAAAGCCTATTGGCGCGGGCGCAATTCGGGGAAGGGCTTTGGCAAGGGCTCCGGTAAGGGTAAGGGGGTTGCGTCAGCGCCGAGGAAAGAGCCGGAAGCGCAGCGCGCGGACTTGGCAGCCGACCAGCTCAAGACCGTCATGGCGGCCAGGTTCACCCCGCGCCCGCTGCTCAACCGGCCCGAAGCGGCGGTGTTTTCCGCGCTCGACAAGGCGGTGATCGCGCGCAACCCCGGCTGGCAGGTGATGGCGCAGGTTTCGCTGGGGGAATTTCTAGCCAGCCCGGACAAGGACGCCTTCTTCGCCATCAACAGCAAGCGCGTCGATTTCGCGCTGATGGATGACAAGGCCTGCGTGCGCCACGTGATCGAATACCAGGGCACCGGCCACCACCAGGACGGCGGCGCGGCGGCCGCCCGGGACGCGGTGAAGAAGGAAGCGCTGAGGAAAGCGGGAATCGGGTACCACGAGGTCGTCGCGGGGCACACGACGCCGGGGGAATTGCGGGCCTTGGTGGAAAAGCTGGTTGCCCCGACTGCGGTACCCGCACGCGGAGGCCGCGCCGCCTAGCCGACCGCGAGGTGCGTGCGGAACCAGTCGGCCAGTTCGGCTTCGCTGAGTTCCCCGGCGGCAAGGGCCACGAACGCCACCACCACCTCGGCATCGCTCGCTTCCAAAGCATGGCCGTTGAGTATCAGGAAGGTTTCGCTGACAACCGCCGCGGTCCGCTTGTTGCCATCGACAAAGGGATGGTTGCGGGCGATGCCGAAGGCGTAGGCTGCGGCCAGCGCGGTGATGTCCGGATCGCCATATTCGGCGAGATAGCGCGGACGTGCCATGGCACTTTCCAGCGCCCCGGCATCGCGCACACCCTCGCCTCCGCCATGCTCGGCCAGCTGTTCGGCATGGGCAGCAAGCGCCACTTCGGTGGCGATCCAGACGATGGGGTTCGACACGCCTACTTGGCGAGTTCGCGCAAAGCACGCTTGCGCCGTGCCATGACCTCCCGCGCCGCCGCCATCTGCGCCTCGAAGTCCGGCTCTGCCGCTGACAGCTCGATCCCGCGCGGCGTGGTGACAATCGACAGGGAAGCGCCCACATCCACATCGAGATGCGCCAGCACCTCCTTGGGCAGGATGATCCCGGCGGAATTGCCGATGCGGGTGATCTTGAGCGGCTTGTTCATACGGGTGTTATAACAGCAGCAGGATGTGCCCACAAGGAGCTTGAATTAAGTATGCTGTCCCCGGAATTCCCTGTCCCCGGAATTTCGAATTCCCGCAGCGGTAGTATGGCCACATGCGAATCCTGTTCTCGATGTCGAACTAGGCGCGATCTAAATCAGGATGCCTTCCTCGACCAGCTTTATCCCAAGTGGCGAAATCTCGACCGTCTTATTGACCGCGTCATATTCAAGCAGCTTTTCCCTATGCGCTTTTCTCAACACATCGCGGCGAAAAACCGATGGATTGGAATGCTCAATATAATCCACCAGCGTGGCCTCACTCATCGGCTCGGCCTCACTATATAGCATAAGAAGGGCCTTCTGGATCATCGAAAGCCCAGGCTTCAATATGCGCTTCTTCGACCCCGTGTGCCATACAACGTCGATGTGACGTTCGGTGAGTGCCTCAACGAGGTTGGACGCCTCTTCAACTGAGACGTTATGGAAAAGCCTGATAAACTCTCCCACAATCCACTTTGACATCTGCAAAACGCAGACTGCGTCCATGTGGTTCGGGTCAACATCGCCA
Source organism: Erythrobacter sp. SDW2 (assembly GCF_021431965.1). Taxonomy (NCBI): domain Bacteria; kingdom Pseudomonadati; phylum Pseudomonadota; class Alphaproteobacteria; order Sphingomonadales; family Erythrobacteraceae; genus Erythrobacter; species Erythrobacter sp. SDW2. The sequence goes on along the minus strand of NZ_CP090370.1, from coordinate 987,152 downwards.
CCGATATGGCCGACGTTGCGGTTGTTTCGTATCTCGTAGAGAGCAACGAGCATTCTAGGGATTTGGAGGCGTATCGACCTGCCGAAGGTGGACGGCGCGCTTTCAAGCGCCTTGCATGCTTCAAGCATGTTCTTTGGTTTCGATGGCTTTGCTGGGAATGAGTTATCAACATGGCCCTTGAGAATCGAGTAACTCGCCTCACAAAGCTTGCCGCCATTAAGCTCTGCCGGCTCCCAACGACGCTCCCTGAAATTTCTCTCAATTTCTTTGTAGCACCGGAAGAGCTCTTGTTCGAAGGCGCTTGGGATGCCGCTGAGCATGCCTTCAGTCCTTTGATTTCGGTAGCTTATGCTCGACCAGATTCTCTCCCGTCGAAGTGATGAGGATGTTTTCAGAATCGGCCGTATCGAGCCATCCAGACGAACCCGCCTTTTGCAAAGCATTCTTCAAATCTGTCGGCAACGGCCAGCCCACGTGTTTAAAAAACGTGTACACGCCTGACACATTGACCTGCGCCACCGACATCATGTCGCGCAAATAGAAGCAGGCCACAACACACTTCTCCTGAACGTTGGACGGTTTCTTTGCCGCTACAAAATCTTCAGCAGATGTCTTTCCGCTGGGATTTAGGTTCAGTGATTTGTCCATGGAAATGACGGTCTTCTTGCCGGAAGCTGGGGCAGCGCCCTTATTTGGGACCTTCTTTTTTCCTACCTTCTTGCCGGATGACTTGACGCCCTGGATGTTCGGTGCAGCCTCACCGGAATCTGCGCCCACGAACTTTGACCATGCCCAAGACAGAACTCTTCTCTGCGCGTCCTTCTCTAAGGACGAGAGGGAATCGTCCAAGGATTTCATAGCATCGATTTCGCCCACGGCTTGCCTCCACTACTGATTGTTCAAGCGTTCAACTAATTCCTTCACAGATTTTCGCCCAGGCGCGGTCAATTTGACAGTGTAGTCTCCTCCCGGCTTAGGATCCATCACCACCTTCGGCTTTAGAGATTTCAGATGCGTGGCGAAGTTCTTGTTGTCGTAACATCCTTGATCGACACATGCGTCCTTGATGCTTTCAGCGGTGACTTCGTCGGCACCGCGCAAATGCTCGCCGTACAAAAGCAGCAATGCCACGTTTCGAGTTTGCTCCGCTTTGGACGATCCGGGGATAGTGGCAATTATCTTGATTCGGTCATTGTGCATGGCGAATACGCTATCGTATTGCTGGCTGGGATCAGCACCAGGATTTGGCGCATGCGCCAACTCCCGAGGCTGCGTAGCTACAGGGACCGTACGCTCCATTTCCCTTTCAAGAAGATGCTTCCAACGCTCGATGGTCGCCTCAACAAACGCCTGGTCACCCTCCGCGGATACAACCGCGCCTTTTACTTCAAGATGAACTTTGACCGTCATGAGCGATCCTCCGAGGAATCACATCTAGACACCATGGAGATAATCGCAAGTGCTAACCTAAATTGCCTGTGGATACCTTTTTTCTCGTTTCTTTGACCCTTAATGGATTGAGGTGAAAATTAGCAGAAATTCTTCGAGAAATTGCCTCTAGGATTTCTTGATAGGTAGCGGCGAATGCCACAAAGGCGGGCAAAAGGTAGCATATCAGGCGTGTTGTCCACGTAACTTGCTGTTTCAACTCATGAAGATTCTTCGCACTTTTTGATACGTATCGTCCGCTTATGTGACGCTCGCCGTCGCTTAACGAAAACGGGGCCCGAAGGCCCCGATTTGCTTGAGATGATTTGTTCGAGGAGGCTCGTCGCTGCACTTCGCTCCGCGATCAATCCCGCTCTCGGTCACCCTGCCCAATATACAACTCCCGCCCGCCTTCGTTGTAGCGGCGGCTCATCTCCTCCATCCCTTTCAGCGCCGCCTCGCGGCTTGCCGCAGCCGCTTCGGCCCCGCTCTGGGCGCTGGCGACGAAGCCGTCCGCGCCCTGGTTCTGCTTGCTCGCAAAGTCCCGCACGTCCTGGCTGATCTTCATCGAACAGAACTTAGGGCCACACATGCTGCAGAAATGCGCGGTCTTGGCGCCTTCTGCCGGGAGGGTCTGGTCGTGGTATTGCTCGGCCGTGTCGGGGTCGAGGCTGAGGTTGAACTGGTCGCGCCAGCGGAATTCGAAGCGGGCCTTGCTCAGCGCGTCGTCGCGGACCTTGGCGGCCGGGTGGCCCTTGGCCAGATCAGCCGCGTGGGCGGCGAGCTTGTAGGTCACAACGCCCACCTTCACATCGTCGCGGTCGGGCAGGCCGAGGTGTTCCTTGGGCGTGACGTAGCAGAGCATCGCGGTGCCGTACCAGCCGATCTGCGCCGCGCCGATGCCGCTGGTGATGTGGTCATACCCCGGCGCGATATCGGTGACGAGCGGCCCGAGGGTGTAGAACGGCGCTTCGCCGCAGACCTCGAGTTGCTTGTCCATGTTCTCCTTGATCTTGTGCATCGGCACGTGGCCCGGCCCTTCGATCATCACCTGCACGTCCTGCTGCCAGGCACGGTGGGTCAGCTCGCCGAGCGTGTAGAGCTCGGCAAACTGGGCCTCGTCATTGGCGTCGGCGATGCTGCCGGGGCGCAGGCCGTCGCCCAGCGAATAGGCGATGTCATAGGCCTTCATGATCTCGGTGATCTCGTCGAAGCGTTCGTAGAGGAACGATTCCTTGTGATGCGCGAGGCACCATTTCGCCATGATCGAGCCGCCTCTGGAGACGATGCCGGTGACGCGGTTGGCCGCCATCGGCACGAAGGGCAGGCGGACCCCGGCGTGGATGGTGAAGTAGTCCACGCCCTGCTCGGCCTGCTCGATCAGCGTGTCGCGGAAGATTTCCCAGGTCAGCTCCTCGGCAATGCCGCCGACCTTTTCCAGCGCCTGGTAGATCGGCACAGTGCCAATGGGGACGGGGCTGTTGCGGATGATCCATTCGCGGGTGTCGTGGATGTTGCGCCCGGTGCTGAGGTCCATCACCGTGTCCGCGCCCCAGCGGATCGACCAGACCATCTTGTCGACCTCGCTGGCGACGTCGCTGGCGACCGCGCTGTTGCCGATATTGGCGTTGATCTTGACGAGGAAGTTGCGGCCGATCGCCATCGGCTCGCTCTCGGGGTGGTTGATGTTGTTGGGGATGATGGCCCGGCCCCGCGCTACCTCGTCGCGGACGAACTCCGGTGTGATCACATCGGGGATGCTGGCGCCCCAGCTTTGCGTCCCTTCGCGGTTGGCGGCGATCAGCTCGCGCGCCATTTCGCGCCCGAGGTTCTCGCGCTCGGCGACATATTCCATCTCGGGCGTGACGATGCCCTTCCGGGCGTAGTGCATCTGGCTGACGTTCTGCCCCGGCTTCGCGCGCAGCACCTTCTTCGCGACATTCGGGAAGGCCGGAACGCCGCCTGAGCGGTCAGGCCCCAGCTGGCCGTTGTCCTCCGGCTTGACCTCGCGCGCGGCATATTCCTCGACATCGCCGCGGGCCATGATCCACTCGCGCCGCAAGGGGGCCAGGCCGGCCTGGATGTCGATGGTCGCCTCGGGGTCGGTATAGGGGCCGGAGGTGTCGTACACCCGCACCGGCTCTTCCCCGCCCTCGAGATAGATCTCGCGCATCGCCACACGCACGCCGCTGCCGGTCCGGGCACCGACATGGATCTTCTTGGAGCCGCGGATGGGGCCGGTGGTCACGCCGATTTCGAGCTTCGAATTGATGTCAGCCATGGGTCAGGTCTTTCGTTAAAGGGTCTGGAGCCGCGAGAGCGCGGCGAAGAGGAGGCCGGCGCCGAGCAGCGCGTCGATCCCGGCGATGACAGTGGAGCGGTTGCCGAGGATCCTGCGGCCCAGCCCCATGATCCGGTCGGGCGCGGCGAGGATCAGCAGCCCCTTGGCCACCCCGATCCCGCCGATGACGGTGACCAGCACGCTCAGCCAGTCGCCCCGGTCCCACGGGTTGGCGAGATAGACGAGCGCGCCGAACATGACGGTGACGAAACCGGCGACGAAGCGCAGCGCGAAGGACGCCTCCAGTTCCTCGACCAGCTTCATCCAGCCGCCCGGCGCGCGCAGCTCGGCAACACTCGCGGCCATGATTGCCAGCCCCAGGAACAGGGCGATCCAGGCGGACATGTCAGCAGCTGTGGCCACGGCAAGGCTCCTCGCGATCCGGCCAGTGCGGACAGGGGGGAGATGTGGCGCCGACCACCCTTCCCTCCGCCCGCGCTAACGGGATCAGGTTCGACGGGTCGGGCGCTGCTTACACGCCCCTCTCAGCCACAAGCGGGCTCCCCGGGGATGCGCGAGGAATAGGCATTTTGGCAGACGACGTCCAGCGGGCGCATCGCGAAATCCGGACAATGGATGAGGCCCCTTCTTTCAACACCGCAACGAGCAAATATCATATAAAAGAAATATGACAAAAGAAACATAAAAATGCAATTATTTACAGTTTTAAATCATCGTATTCTATAGCAACTTGGCTCTATGTGAAAAATGGCAAATATTTCAATGCGTATAGTTATTAATTTGCATTGTTCAACTCCGAAAAACTCGCTCTCTACGAATGTGGGGACGAGGCTCGATCGCAGAAGGAATAAGTGAATGACACATACGAAACTTCCAACTGCATCGGCACTCGCACTGGCCGCAGCCCTGGCGCTCGCTCCTACGGAGGAAGTGCAGGCACAATCTTGCTTGCTCGATGCCAATGGCGACGGGATTCTCACCTTGCTGCTTGACGGCATTCTCGGCGCCAGCGCCAACGATGTCGACGTCAGCGTAGCCTGCAGGCCCGATTCCAGTGCCGACGGAGCCAATTCCACAGCTGTCGGTCCCAACGCCAGCGCCGATGGCGACAACGCGGTTGCGGTCGGCGGTGACGGTGCGGATGCCGACGGGGTCGGTGCCCAGGCCACCGGCGGCAGCAGCACCGCTGTGGGCGGCGGGGCTATCGCTAGCAGCGGCAATGCCACCGCCGTCGGCCGCTTTGCCAGCTCGACCGGACCGCAATCCAGCGCGGTCGGCTATGAGGCCAATGCCGGCGGACAGCAATCGACCGCTGTGGGTTCCGAAGCCAACGCCACCGGTTTGGGGTCGACCGCCATCGGCAACACCGCCACCGCCGCCTTTACCAACTCGACCGCGATTGGTGCGCTCGCCACCACCACTGCCGCCAACCAGGTCACCATCGGCGGCACCGGCAGCTCGGTCCGGATCGGTGACGTCGCCGCCTCGACCGCAGCACAGGTCGGCCCGGTGCAAGCGGTGACCGTCGATGCCAGCGGAACACTCGGCACCACCGCGGTCGCGTCCATGGCAGCGGTGCAGGACATCCGCGTCGGGCTCGATTACATCGCGGCGATCACCGATGCGCAGTTCGATGCACTGACCGGACGCGTATCCAGCCTCGAGAACGGCCTCGCCCAGACCAACTTCCGGCTCGAGGAAATGGACAAGGGCCTCTCCGGCGGGATCGCTGCGGCGATGGCGCTGGGCAGCGCGGTGATGGTGCCGGACAAGGCCTTCTCCATCGCCATCAACGCGGCCACCTACGGCGGCGAACAGGGCTTTTCCGGGGCGGTGACGGCGCGCGTCGCCCCCAAGGTCTATGTTTCGGCCGGGGTGGCTGGATCGACCGCCGACAACTCCACTGGCGGCAGGGTCGGGGTTGCCTTCGGTTTCTGATAAGTGCCTTCGGGGCCGTCATATCGCAAGTCGCGTGGTTGACGGCCCCACGAAAGGGCCGCCCATGTCGGTAGGGAAGACACCGCGGCGCGCTCGGGAAACGCCGGGGCGCACCGGGTAATTCTGCAGAAAGACCTGCACAGGGCTGCGTACCAATCCGGTACGCGGCCCCGATTGCGTTTGCCTGCCCTTTTTCGACGTTTGACGCAGGTCGCAAGCAGGCGCATTCAGCCCATCCTTAAGAATCGCTCCACGCGATCACATCCGGGCCGCACGACAATCGGCGTTAATCGCCGTGCGGAACCGCTGTCTCTTCTCCGCACGGCCAATGGAGGAGGACCCACATGACCAAACTTTCCATGACCACCCGCAAGACCGCTGCATTCTCAGGCACATCTGCGCTGGCGCTGACCCTGCTTGCCTTGCAGCCTGACACGGTGCGGGCCGACGATTGCCTGCTCGACCGCGACAACGACGGCGTGGTCGATGCCGCGACCGACAATGACGGGGGGGCGGCGTCCAACAATGACGATTCCTCGCTTGCCTGCGGGGTAGGAGCGAACACGGGCACGGCATCCTTTGCGACCGCGATCGGCTCCAACAGCAATGCCACGGCCGATCGCACCGTTGCAATCGGGCGGCTGGCTGATGCCACTGCTGCCGATGCCACCGCGCTCGGCCACAATGCAGACGCTACCGGTCAGAACTCGCTGGCCGTCGGGCAAGGCGCAATTGCCAATGTCGCCAACGCGACGGCCATCGGCCAGGCCTCTCTGGCCTCTGGCGACGGCGCGCTGGCGGTTGGTCGCGGCGCGGGTGCCAGCGCCGCCGGGGCCGTGGCGATCGGTGGCGACGGATCGGATGGGGGCGTTACAGGGGCGTCCGCCAGCGGGGCGGATTCGACCGCCATCGGCTCAGACACCATTGCCAACAACACGTTCACCACCGCAGTCGGATCGCGCGCCAACGCCACTGGCCTGCGCGCCATCGCCATTGGTTCGGATGGTGACAGCAGCGGCATCGGGGCCCGTTCGACCAGTACCAACTCGATCGCCATTGGCAGCGACAGCGAGGCCAACGGCGCGCACACGATAGCATTGGGCAACCGCGCCAATGCTGCCGACAATTCTGGCACGGCCGTCGGCAACAGCAGCTCGGCGACTGGCCTCGGTTCGACCGCCCTTGGTGCGTCGGCAATTTCAAGCGCGATCAATGGCACTGCACTGGGGGTTGCTACAACGGCCGGGCAGGATGCGCTTGCCGTCGGGGTCGGGGCCCAAGCAGGGCTTGCCGCAGACATCGCCATCGGCGGCTTTGCCACGACGGCAGGCGGTGCGATAACCGGCGGCAATATCGCCATCGGCGGTACCACTTCGGCAGGCGGCTCCTATGGCTCGGGCGGCGTCAACGTCTCGCCATCGGGTGATCGCACCACCGCCAATGGCGGCAATGCCATCGCCATCGGACGCGCAGCCCAGGCCACAGGCTTGACCAGCATCGCCATTGGCGCGGACGGAACCGACGTGAACACGCTGGGAGCGCAAGCAAGCGCCGACCGTGCCTCGGCCTTCGGGGCGGACGCCAATGCCAGCGGGATCAACTCCAGTGCGCTCGGTGTGCTGGCTTTCAGCAGCGGCAACAACAGCGTCGCCATCGGCCTCAGCGCCCGCGCCACCGCCGGGAGCGCGACCGCCATCGGCGGCGGCGCTCAGGCGACCGCCGGCAACGCCACTGCGGTGGGACGCTTCGCCACAGCGGGCGGGCCGCAGGGCACTTCGCTCGGCTATCAGGCCAGCGCCGGCGGACAGCTGTCGACCGCAGTGGGCTCGGACGCCTCGAGCTCCGGTCTTGGCTCTACCGCCGTCGGCAATGGCGCCACGGCGAGTTTCACCAACTCGACCGCCATCGGCAAGGGAGCGGCCACCACAGCAGCCAACCAGGTCACCATCGGTGGGACCGGCAACTCCGTCCGGATCGGTGATATCGCCGCCTCGACCGCGGCGCAGGTCGGCCCGGTGCAGGCAGTGACCGTCGATGCCAGCGGCACGCTCGGCACCACCGCGGTCGCGTCCATGGCGGCGGTGCAAGACATCCGCGTCGGGCTCGACTATATCGCAGCGGTCACCGATGCGCAGTTCGATGCGCTGACCGGCCGCGTCTCCGGCCTCGAAAGCGGCCTCGCCAACGTCAACTTCCGCATCGATGAGCTCGACAGCGGCATGCGCGGCGGCATTGCGGCGGCAATGGCCTTTGGCGGAACCATGATCGTGCCCGACAGTAATTTTTCGGTCAGCCTCAACGCCTCGACCTACCAGGGCGAGCAGGGCTTTGCCGGGGCGGTGACGGCGCGCGTCGCGGAGAAGGTCTATGTCTCCGCCGGGGTGGCCGGCTCTACGGCGGAGAACACCACCGGCGGGCGTGTGGGTGTCGCTTTCGGGTTTTAGCGGAATCGCATGGGCTGGTGTGCCGCGATGGCACGCCAGCCGCCCGAGGCAACCCTTTGCGAATATCCACCTATGCGCTAGTCCTCCCATACCAACCGGCCGTGCATTCCGCTCAGCCGACGGCAAGAGGAGGACGTGGCCGGCGGTGGGACGCGCGGGTCGTATTCGGTACAAGAAGCCTTAAGGCTCACTCACGCCTGGCAACGCCCGCAGCAAGGGAGTTGCTCCAATGAAGAAATTGTTCCTGACCGCGTCCATCATTGCGCTTGGCGCCGTGGCGGCTGTTCACAGTGCCCCCGCGCTGGCCGACGATTGCCTGCTCGACCGCGACAATGACGGTGTAGTCGACGCCGGCACCGACAATGACGGCGGGGCCAGCTCCAACAATGACGACACCTCTTTGGCCTGCGGCGTCAGCGCGACGACCGGAACCGCACAGTTCGCCACTGCCGTTGGCAGCAATGCTGTCGCCAACAACGCCCGTTCCTCTGCGTTCGGCCGCATATCCTCGGCCACAGGCAGCGATTCCACCGCCATCGGGCACAGCGCGACCGCGACTGCCACCAGTTCCGTAGCAGTCGGACAGGGTAGCACTGCAAACGCAATCGGCGGCACGGCGATCGGCCGATCTGCCTTGGTCGCGACTCTCGGCACCGAAGGCGTCGCAGTGGGCACACGCGCTACCGTGACGGCAACCGACGCAATCGCGGTCGGCCGCGACAGCGACGCCACTAGCGAAAGCGGTGTCGCAGTGGGCTCCTTGGCCCAGGCGGTGGCTGGCCAGACAACCGCCATCGGCAGCCGCGCCGATGCCACGCAGGTCGAAGCAACCGCAGTCGGCTACGAGGCGCTGGCTTCGGGCGCCTTGTCGACCGCTCTGGGTGCCAATGCGTCAGCTTCGGGCCAGGCTTCCACGGCCCTGGGCAATCTGTCTGGCGCAACCAACAACAACACCGTTGCAGTCGGCTTTTTCGCGCGAGCCATTGCGTCTGAAGCAACCGCCCTCGGCTCCGGGGCCGATGCGACTGCGCAGGGATCGACGGCCATGGGATACAATGCCCTGGCAACCGCAATCGGCAGCCTCGCTATCGGTACCGATGGCGGCGACGCGGCGATCGTCGGTGCTGAGGCTTCGGGCACCAATTCGATTGCCATCGGCACGGATTCGCTCGCCAACCAGGCCCAGGCGCTGGCGCTGGGCTTTGCCGCGCAGGCCACCAATGTCGAAACGACCGCGATCGGTTCGCTGGCCATCGCCGCCGGGATAGGCAGTACGGCAGTGGGGACCAGCGCCCAGACCGCAGGTGCCGGAGCGGTCGCCATCGGATTCCTGGCCAACTCGGGAGGACCAGACTCGGTCGCTCTCGGAGCTGCCGCGACCGGTGGATCGTTCCGGGGCACGGCGCTGGGTGGACAAGCCGGCGCTGGCTCACAAAGCGCTGCTGTCGGCTTCTTTGCGCAGGCGGGCGGAGCTGACGCAATTGCGCTCGGTTCCTTCAGCAGCGCGTCGCAGGAACGGGCCTCGGCTCTCGGCCATGGCGCGATCGCCAGCGCGGTCGGGGCGACTGCGCTCGGCGCATTCACCGAGGCGAGCGGGCTCGCATCCATCGCCATCGGCACCGACGGCGACGATGGCGACACTGTCGGTGCGCTGGCCTTGGGCGAGCGCTCTGCCGCTTTCGGGGCTGATGCGGTAGCCAGCAACACCAATGCGCTGGCGATGGGTGCCGGGACCAGCGCCAGCGGGATCAATGCCACGGCGATATCGCGCTTCGCTGTCGCCAGCGGCAACAACACCGCCGCCATCGGTTTCAATGCCCAGGCCACCGGCGGCAGCAGCACCGCTGTGGGCGGCGGGGCTATCGCTAGCAGCGGCAATGCCACCGCCGTCGGCCGCTTTGCCAGCTCGACCGGACCGCAATCCAGCGCGGTCGGCTATGAGGCCAATGCCGGCGGACAGCAATCGACCGCTGTGGGTTCCGAAGCCAACGCCACCGGTTTGGGGTCGACCGCCATCGGCAACACCGCCACCGCCGCCTTTACCAACTCGACCGCGATTGGTGCGCTCGCCACCACCACTGCCGCCAACCAGGTCACCATCGGCGGCACCGGCAGCTCGGTCCGGATCGGTGACGTCGCCGCCTCGACCGCAGCACAGGTCGGCCCGGTGCAAGCGGTGACCGTCGATGCCAGCGGAACACTCGGCACCACCGCGGTCGCGTCCATGGCAGCGGTGCAGGACATCCGCGTCGGGCTCGATTACATCGCGGCGATCACCGATGCGCAGTTCGATGCACTGACCGGACGCGTATCCAGCCTCGAGAACGGCCTCGCCCAGACCAACTTCCGGCTCGAGGAATTGGACACCGGCCTTTCAGGCGGGATCGCTGCGGCGGCGGCCTTGGGCAGCGCCATCGCCATGCCCGACAAGAGCTTCACGCTGGCGGGCAATGTCGCGACCTACAATGGCGAGCAGGGCTATGCGCTGGGCCTGACCGCGCGGGTCGGCGAGAGCTTTGCCATCGGCGCAGGCGTCGCCGGCAACACCGGGGACGGCGAAGTGGTGGCGCAGGCCGGGTTCGCCTTCGGGTTCTGAGCAGGGTGGCAGGGATCGCGCGACAATTGCGCGATCCCTTCCCGCCCCCTGCCCGTGCGTGCGGGACCGGGCCTCAGCCGGATAACGGTGGATAGTCCGGCAATGGCGGCCGGCCATCTGTCGGCGCGCCTTGTATCATGCGCCACGCATCACGCGTCACCGGCCGGTTTGGCGAGATCGTCATGGTCGGCAAACCGTCTGGCCGGGTTGTCGGAAGCGAGATCGCTCATCGCCCTGACAAACACTTCGGGGCGCTCGAACGGGAACAATTCCCCGGCGTCAGGCACTGTTTCGACCGAGATCAGCGGGCTCATTGCCCGCGCAGCTATGCGATATTCCGGCCCGCTGGTGGTGACATGCTCGGGCGCGATCCAGTGCAGCGGCACCTTGAGATCGGCGAGCAAACGCGCCGGTTCGGCATTTGCCGTCTTGATGACCTCGCGCACAAAGGCACTATGCCCCTGTGCCACGAGATGCTGCACAGCTGCACGAAGATGAGGTTGAATGTCGGCACGCTTGAGCAGTGTGCGATCGAACGAAGAGCCTGTCAGAGCACGGGCGAGGAAGAAGTCCGGCCCTTCGCGTTGCATCATCCGGAAACCGAGCCGACAGACCAGATCGAGGATGCGCGGCGCGCGCAACGCCAGTTGCGATATGGTCTTGTTGTTGCTGGCCATGGCCTTGTAGATGTCCGGGGTCAGGTTCCACGGCAGGCCAATCAGGAGGATTGCCGTAACCGGCGGCGCCGTTCGGCCGCCCAGCGCCATCGGATAGGTCATGCCGCTGAAGGATGCGGCTATCGGCATGCGGGTGTGGCCGAGCTGCTGCATCAGGAACTCGATGGCATCGAGGCCGTCGTCCAGCTGCATTACGCCTTTCGGCGGCGGGTCGCTGCTGCCATGGCCCGGCATGGACAGGCAGATCAGCTTGACCCCTGCCTCTGCCAGCATGGCCTGCGTTCCCACTTCGAGATAGAACATCGGCAAGTCGCCATGGATGAACAACACCTCGCGTCCATGTTCGGCGCCGATCCAGCTGTAGGCCAGCTTGCGCCCGTCCAGTCGCGTAAGGATTCTCTCGCGTCCCAGAGGATCGGACCAGGCAAGGTCGGTCTTCTCGGCTTCTGCCACGGTACGCGCGCAAAGCATTGCCAGCAGTTTGACGAGTTCCGCCTTCGAGTGCAGACCAAGCTTTCCGAAAATGCGCTTGACCTGGGTCCGGACCGTTTCGATCGACACTTCGCGCTCTTCCGCGACAGCCTCGAGGTCGCACAGCTCGAAGACCAGTCGGCAAATCTCGACTTCGCTGGCGGTCAGGCCATAGGCCTGCTCCAACCGGTCGCCGACCTGCGGCTTCCAATCCATTGCTAGCGAGCGGACCACGGTAAACGCGCCGACATATTCGTCGATCACCAGGCCATAGGCTTCAGCCAGCGTTTCCATGCCGTCGGGGCCGACCACCTTGAGGATCGCATATCCGGTGTTGCCCCGGTTGACCACGCTGCGGCGCAGGGTGTCGAAGTCCCGCTCGCTTTCATCGCACAACCAGTCGCGCCCGGCCCTGCGGCCCAGCGCGATGCGGAAGAAACTTTCCGCGCGGTTTGCCGCGGCTGCGACGGTGCCATCGGGAGAGAGGATCATGACCGGGTTGGCGGTGATCTGGGTTTCGCGCTCTAACGGGTCCGCGTGGCGGAATTCGGTCTGTGCCTTCAGCAGGCTGTCTATCGGCTCGAACTGGCGCATTACCACCCTGTCGACCAATGCATCGTCGCGCAGTTGTGCTTCATGCGCGTCGATCTTCCGCGCCCAGCTTGCCAGCATGGCGTCGAACCCGCCGGAACAGGTCAGCGAAAGCCATGAATTGGAAATGATCTCCAGCTCGATTTCGCGTTCGCCGCCAGGCGTTCCTGCGGCCTGTGCGGTGGCGCCATCGGTCCTATCCTCACTCATGGAACAACCCCTCGATCCCGTCACGCTATGTCCGCCGAGCACTAAATGTCGACCGATATTTAGTCATACACCAGCTGGGGTATGACACCGATTCTGCCGCGACTTATCTGCCCGAACCAGTCTACTCAGGGGAGAAATACAATGGTTCGTGCAGTTGTTGCGAAGGGGCATTTCAACGGCTCTGCAGGTGCAAGCACATTGGCGCTGGCTATCGTTCTGCTTGCAGGAGCGCCCGAGACCGCAATGGCCGAGGACTGCCTGCTCGACCGGGACAATGACGGCGTGGTCGATGCAGCGACCGACAATGACGGTTCAGCCAATTCAAACGACAACAACAGCGCATTGGCCTGCGGTGTCAACGCCGAAGCGACGGCCAACTTCGCTACGGCGATCGGTACGGCTGCGGACGCGACCAACATCAATACCACGGCCGTCGGCAACGGAGCGGCGGCAACCGGTGCCGACGCGACCAGCATTGGCCAGGGATCGGATGCGACAGGCACGAGCTCGACCGCACTTGGCACTGGCGCGCAGGCAACCGCCGCAGACGCCACCGGTATCGGGGCAAGCGCCGATGCTACGGGGATCGGCAGTACGGCGCTGGGCTACGATGCGCTCGCATCGGGATTGCGCGGGACCGCGCTTGGAAACTTGTCCGATGCCATTGGCTCCGGCTCGACCGCAGTCGGCTGGACCGCCGCAGCAAGCGGCGACCAATCGGTCGCAGTTGGCGGTAATTCGCAAGCGACAGCACTCGGCGCCAGCGCCTTCGGTTACCAGGCTATCGCCAACGGCGTAAACGCAACGAGCGTCGGGACCTCCGCAACCGCTGGCGCAAGTGCCGTTGCGGTTGGACAAGCGGCTACCGCCACCGGCCCGTCGGCGATCAGCATCGGCACCAATTCCGACGCGACGCAGGACAGCGCGATTGCCCTGGGCGTCGCGGCGCAGGCCACCGGCCTCAGGGCGGTGAGCCTCGGTGGTTCCGCCAATGCATCGCAGACAAATGCCATTGCGATCGGGTTTCAGGCGACGACCACTGGTCCGGCCGCTGTCGCGGTCGGCGCCGGGTCGGAAGCCACCGGCAGCCTTTCAGTGGCGGTCGGCGGAGTCGCCCTCGCGCTGTCGCCACAAACGACGGCAGTCGGCAATACTGCGACGGCCCTCGGACTCAATTCCACCGCACTGGGTTTCTCTGCCGACAGTTCCGGCGAGGGCGCAACGGCTGCTGGAGCTACCGCTCTCGCCAATGGCGTACAGGGAAGCGCGTTCGGTTTCGATGCGCGGGCGGGTTCGCTTGGTACAAGTATCGGGGCAAGGTCGCGGGCCCAATCGAGCAATTCGACCGCAGTGGGCTATCTGGCCACGACTTTCGACATCCGCTCGACAGCGGTCGGTGCCGAAACGGACGCTACCGCTGCCGGGGCCACCGCCTTGGGCTACGGCGCGCAGGCCACGGACCTCGAAGCAACAGGCGTGGGTTTGAACGCGGCTGCCACTGCAGCCGGGGCCACGGCGCTGGGCACATCGGCAGCGGCCATCGGGCGGCTCGGCACGGCTGTCGGCAACAGCAGCCTAGGTGCAGGCGATGGCGGGATCGCCGTGGGCGCGCAAGCCAGCACTTTCAACAGCGCGCTTCAGACCGGCGGCAATATCGCCATTGGCAGCAGCGAAGGCGCAGTGACGGGCAGTTCGGGCGGCATCGTCACGACTGCCAACGGCGGCAACAGCATTGCGCTGGGCACGGCCGTGCTGGCAACGGGCGCCAATGCCATCGGCATCGGCGGGTTCGCAATCTCGTCCGGGGCTTCTTCGATCGCCGTCGGTGGTGACGGTGATGACGGCGGTGCCCTTGGCGCGCAAGCGACGGGCGACCGCTCTGCTGCCTTCGGTGCCGACGCGGTAGCCAGCAACACCAATGCGCTGGCGATGGGTGCCGGGACCAGCGCCAGCGGGATCAATGCCACGGCGATATCGCGCTTCGCTGTCGCCAGCGGCAACAACACCGCCGCCATCGGTTTCAATGCCCAGGCCACCGGCGGCAGCAGCACCGCTGTGGGCGGCGGGGCTATCGCTAGCAGCGGCAATGCCACCGCCGTCGGCCGCTTTGCCAGCTCGACCGGACCGCAATCCAGCGCGGTCGGCTATGAGGCCAATGCCGGCGGACAGCAATCGACCGCTGTGGGTTCCGAAGCCAACGCCACCGGTTTGGGGTCGACCGCCATCGGCAACACCGCCACCGCCGCCTTTACCAACTCGACCGCGATTGGTGCGCTCGCCACCACCACTGCCGCCAACCAGGTCACCATCGGCGGCACCGGCAGCTCGGTCCGGATCGGTGACGTCGCCGCCTCGACCGCAGCACAGGTCGGCCCGGTGCAAGCGGTGACCGTCGATGCCAGCGGAACACTCGGCACCACCGCGGTCGCGTCCATGGCAGCGGTGCAGGACATCCGCGTCGGGCTCGATTACATCGCGGCGATCACCGATGCGCAGTTCGATGCACTGACCGGACGCGTATCCAGCCTCGAGAACGGCCTCGCCCAGACCAACTTCCGGCTCGAGGAAATGGACAAGGGCCTCTCCGGCGGGATCGCTGCGGCGATGGCGCTGGGCAGCGCGGTGATGGTGCCGGACAAGGCCTTCTCCATCGCCATCAACGCGGCCACCTACGGCGGCGAACAGGGCTTTTCCGGGGTCCTCGCCGGACGCGTTTCCGATGCTATGGTGGTCACTGCGGGGGTGACCGGCAACACCGGTGACGACCGCTGGGGCGGCCAGGTCGGGGTCGCCTTCGGGTTCTGAAGATTCAGCGGCGGGCGTGCCATTCTGATACGTCCGCCGCCAGAATTCGCTTGCCAACCAAAGGGAAACGGCGGACAGTCCGCAGCGAACCGACACCGCATTCCGCCGTTTCGGTCGCAAGAAAGGACGTGGCCGGCGGGGGGACGCGCGGGTCGCATTCGGGAATACAAGAACAGCGTCAATGACTGTCGGCAACGCCCGGTAAACCCAGGGAGTTGCTGTGATGAAAAACCTGATCCTGACTTCGTCGGCCGCTGCGCTGGCCATCGCTATTGCCGCTTACGGCACGCCTGTGCAGGCCGACGACTGCCTGCTCGACCGCGACAATGACGGAGTGGTCGATGCTGCGACCGACAACGATGGCGGAGCGAATTCGAACGATGCCGACAACAATCTCGCCTGCGGAGTCAGCGCGGCGGCGACGGGCGGCGCAGCGATTGCAGTCGGGCCGAGTGCGCAGGCCACCCAATTCGTTGCCACCGCAGTGGGTGCCTTTTCGAGCGCGACGGGAGTCCAATCGGCGGCGCTCGGGGGCGGCGCCAATGCCAACAGCCAGTATGCAACTGCATTGGGCATCAATGCACGCGCATCGGCCATTGCAGCCATTTCGATCGGCAGCGGAAATTCGAGTTCCTCTCTGGCAAGCGGTGTCGCCTCGATCGCCATCGGCAGCGAACAAGGCGTAAATGCCGGTGCCCAGGCTTCGGGTGACCGCTCGATTGCCCTCGGCACCACCTCGCTCGCCAATTCGGCCGGGGCCGTAGCCATCGGCGGCGATGGCGATGACGCAGACTCGGCAGGTGCCCGCGCGACCGCTGCAGGGACGGTCGCACTAGGGGCCGATGCCCAGGCTGCCGGGCTCAAGTCCGTCGCCGTCGGCAACAACGCCCGCACGCTCGATGGCGGCGCCGTGGCTCTGGGCTTCGACAGCACGGCGCAGATCAACGCGACCGCGCTGGGCGGGCAGGCCAGTGCCAGCGCGAACGGGGCCACCGCGGTGGGCCAAGGCGCACAGGGTGGCGGGATCCACTCGTTTGCCGGAGGGCAGTTCTCTCAGGCGCTGGGCCTCAATTCGGTTGCCATCGGCGGCGGGATCGACTTCGCCGCGGCGGCCCGGGCCGACGGCGACAGGGCCATTGCCATCGGTCAGTCAGACGCGGTGGGTGAACTGACCGTCGCCATCGGCGGGCAGGCCTCGAGCAATGGCACACGCTCGGTGGCGGTCGGCCCGCAAGCCAATGCCGACGGCTTTTCCGCCCTCGCCATCGGCGATACGGTCACGACCACCGGCGCCTTCACCATCGGGATCGGCAAAAGCGCCACTGCCGGCGGCAATTCGAGCGTAGCGATCGGCAACAACGCCACTTCGACCGCATTCATCGGCGGCACCGCACTCGGCGCATCGACTCAGGCCAACGATACAGGCGCCACTGCGGTGGGTGCCGCGAGCAAGGCCGGGCAGGCAAGCTTTGCCGGCGGGTTTGGCAGTTCGGCGCTGGGTTCCAATGAAGTGGCCCTGGGTGCCTTCGCGACCACTGCGGGCGGTATCGGCGCGTCGGGGAATATCGCCATCGGCGGCGTGATCACTGCCAGTGCGAGCGGCAACGCATCAGGCGTCAGCGGCACGCCACAGGGCACACCAACCACCGCCAATGGTGGCAATGCCATCGCGATCGGATCGGGTGCCCA
Source organism: Erythrobacter sp. SDW2 (assembly GCF_021431965.1). NCBI lineage: Bacteria > Pseudomonadati > Pseudomonadota > Alphaproteobacteria > Sphingomonadales > Erythrobacteraceae > Erythrobacter > Erythrobacter sp. SDW2. The sequence goes on along the minus strand of NZ_CP090370.1, from coordinate 970,001 downwards.
GGCGACTGGCGCAAGCGCCATGTCGTTCGGCGCAAGCTCTGCCGCCTCCGGCATCAGCTCCATTGCCATCGGTGCTGACGGGACAGACGTCGGCACAATCGGAGCGCAGGCAAACGCAGATCGCGCCTCCGCCTTCGGGGCGGACGCCAATGCCAGCGGGATCAATTCCAGTGCGCTCGGTGTGCTGGCTTTCAGCAGTGGCAACAACAGCGTCGCCATCGGCCTCAGCGCCCGCGCCACCGCCGGGAGCGCGACCGCCATCGGCGGCGGCGCCCAGGCGACCGCCGGCAACGCCACTGCGGTGGGACGCTTCGCCACAGCGGGCGGGCCGCAGGGCACTTCGCTCGGCTATCAGGCCAGCGCCGGCGGACAGCTGTCGACCGCAGTGGGCTCGGACGCCTCGAGCTCCGGTCTTGGCTCTACCGCCGTCGGCAATGGCGCCACGGCGAGTTTCACCAACTCGACCGCCATCGGCAAGGGAGCGGCCACCACAGCAGCCAACCAGGTCACTCTCGGCGGGACCGGCAGCTCGGTCCGGATCGGTGATATCGCCGCCTCGACCGCGGCGCAGGTCGGCCCGGTGCAGGCAGTGACCGTCGATGCCAGCGGTACCCTCGGCACCACCGCGGTCGCGTCCATGGCGGCGGTGCAGGACATCCGCGTCGGGCTCGACTATATCGCAGCGGTCACCGATGCGCAGTTCGATGCGCTGACCGGCCGCGTCTCCGGCCTCGAAAGCGGCCTCGCCAACGTCAACTTCCGCCTGGATGAACTCGACAAGTCGCTCTCGGGCGGGGTCGCTGCCGCCATGGCGCTGGGCGGGGTGGCGATCGTGCCTGACAAGGCCTTCTCGATCACCGTTGCAGGCGCGGCCTATGGCGGGGAGCAAGCCTTTGCCGGGCTCGTCACCGGCAAGGTCTCGGACAGCGTCTACCTCTCGGCGGGTGTCACCGGCAACACCGGCGACGACCGCGTCGGCGGGCGCGTGGCGGCGACCTTCGGGTTCTGACGCAGTTCTTAGGAGGATCTGGCGCGCGGTTGCTCTGATGAGGCCTTGATTCACGTCCCGGGGGAACCCGGGGCGATCAATGCCTAAGGCTGGATACCCGCCGCGCGCATTTCCATGTCGGTGATCACCCCGTCACGGTCGCTGTCGACGCGGTCGAAATTGGCCTGGGTTGCGATGCGGTATTCAACCAGAGTGATGATGCCGTCGCGATCGGTGTCGAACTGGTTCAACAGCGGGGTGGCATCGACCGGAATGGCCGACGGGTTGGCAAGGGCGGAGAATTCCTCGGGGCTGAGCTGGTTGTCACCGTTCTTGTCGAGCTGGCCGAAGACAATCTGGTTCTGCCGCAGCGCCTCGGCCTGCGCGTCCTGCTGCTGCGACGCAACGATCTCCGCCGCGACGACCATGCCATTGCCGTCACCGTCGAGCCGTTTGAACTCGGCATCCATCTGAGTGATGAACACTTGCCGGGTCAATGGCTCGGCGGCTTGCTGGGCATTCGCGCCGGTTGCCGCCAGCAGCGCCATGACAGCTGCGATCGATCCTCGAAAAAACATGCAGGCAGTTCCCTCACCTCGTTGAATGCGCTCACGAAACGGCATGCGCGGCGCTCGGTCAAGCCATTTGCGTTGGATGTCCTTCAGCGGAATGCCAGCCCTTCGAACGCGCCCGAGCTCCGCCACGCGGCAATGTGGGTGAAGAACGCCAGCGCCCCGCCGGGATGGCCGAGGTTGTATTTGTCTCGCTCGCGCAGGCCGGCACCTTCGTTGTTGTAGTATCCCGGCGTGCATTCGGTACTGGCGAGCGCATTGCCGCGTCCGGTGAGCAGGAAATCGAGCCATTTCTGCTCGGCCTGTGCCATCGGCTCGACCGCATCGAGACCTTCACTCTCCATGTGGCCGATGATCGCAGCGATCGTATCAGCGTGGTCGACAAGGTTGTGCGGATAGTTGGCGATAAAGGCCGCGCCCTGTGTCGCCTGCACGAGGAAGGCATTGGGAAAGCCGTGCATCTGGAGTCCGTGGAGCGTGCGCATGTGATCGCCCCAGTGCTCCGACAGCTTCTGCCCGCCGCGCCCGACCGGATCGAAGCCAGTGCGGCTTTCGAAATCGGTCCAGACCTCGAAGCCGGAGGCATAGACGATGCAGTCGACCTCGTATTCGGTGCCGTTCGCCACTACGCCCTTTTCGGTAATCCGCTCGACCCCCAGCCCGTCGGTGTGGACCAGCTTCACACCCGGGCGGTTGAAGGCCTGCAGATACTCATCATGGAAGCACGGCCGCTTGCACAATTGACGATACCAGGCCTTGAGCCCCTCCGCCGTCTCGGGATCGTCCACCAATGCTTCGGCGCGGCGGCGGATTTCCTCCATCTTCTGGAAATCGGCATCCTCGAACAGCTCAAGCACCTTTTCCGGCGTCCATTCGGACGGCGGCACCTGCATCATGTTGGACCGGATACGCTTGGCGAGGTCCGTCCAGCCGTCGTCGACCAGGTCTTCGGCCGGCATCCCCATGCCGAAGTGCGCGGTGAAATTCTCCTGCCACTTCTTCTGCCAGCCCTCGCCGGAAATCTGCGCGAACCATTCCGGATCGATCGGTTCGTTGGCGCGGACATCGACCGAGGATGGGGTGCGCTGGAAGACGTAGAGTTCCTTGGCGTACTTCGCAGTCTCGGGCACGCATTGCACCGCAGTCGCACCGGTTCCGATGATCGCCACCCGCTTGTCGGCAAGCCCGGTCATCGGCGCGCCTTCGGGATTGCCGCCGGTATAGCCATAGTCCCACCGGCTGGTGTGGAAGCTCTTGCCCCGGAAAGTCTCGATCCCCGGCAGACCCGGCAGTTTGGCGACATGCAGCGGCCCGGTGCCCATGCCGACATATTTGGCGGTGAAGCGGTCGCCGCGATTGGTCTCGATTACCCACACGGTGCGCGCCTCGTCCCACTCCATCGCCGTCACCTGGGTGTGGAACAGTGCATGTTCGTAGAGGCCGAACTGTCGCCCGATGCGTGCACAGTGCTCGCGGATTTCCGGCGCATGGGCGTATTTCTCGCTCGGCATGTGGCCGGTTTCCTCGAGCAGCGGCATATAGACCATGCTCGCCGTGTCGCATTGCGCGCCGGGATAGCGGTTCCAGTACCAGGTGCCGCCGAAATCGCCGCCCTTGTCGATAATCCGCACGCTGTCGAAACCCGCCTGCTTGAGGCGCGCGCCGGCGCAGAGTCCGGCAAAGCCGCCGCCGACGAAGGCGAACATCACGTGATCGGTGACGGGTTCCCGCGCCGCCACCGGCATGTAGGGATCGACCGCGAGGTCGGCGAATTCGCTTTCCAGCCTGACATATTGCGCCGAGGCATCGGCGCGCAGGCGCTTGTCGCGCTCCTCGGCATATTTCGCCTTGAGCGCGTTCTTGTCGATTGCCGGTGCGGTTGCCGCCATGCGTTTCTTCTCCCCTCATGAACAAGTTGCCAGATTCGTCTTACTATGCAACTTTTCGCGTCGGGAAGAGGAGAGAGCCATGGCCACAGCCGTGCAGGAGCCGCGCGCGATCGCGCCGGTCGATATCAGCCGTGAGGCGCTCTATGTCGAAAACCGCTGGCACGAACCCTTCGCGCAGCTGCGGCGCGAGATGCCGGTCAGCTACTGCCCGGAGAGCCTCTACGGCCCCTATTGGTCGGTGGTGACGCATGACCTGGTCGCGGCGGTCGAGCTCGATCACGAGACCTATTCGTCGAGCTGGATGAACGGCAACATCACCATCACCACCCCGCCGCCGGAAAGCAATCTGCCCAACTTCATCGCCGCCGACCCGCCGGTCCACACCGCGCAGCGCAAGGTGATCCAGCCGGCTTTTGCGCCGAGCCAGATGAAGACCCGCGAGCTGCAGGTGCGCGAACGGTGCTCATACCTGCTCGACAAGCTGCCCCTAGGCGAGACCTTCGACTGGGTAACCGAGGTCTCGATCCCGCAGACCATGGGCATGTTGTGCATCCTGTTCGACATGGACCCCGATGCCGAAACGCCGGATCTCAAGCGCTGGTCCGACTATGCCAGCGGAGTGGGCGAAAACAGCCAGAGCGACGAGTACCGGGCGGAATGGGTTAAGCAGATGCACGAGATGCTGGGCCGCTTCGACCAGCTGCTCGACGAACGGCGCGCCGCCCCGCCGGCCGACGACCTTCTCAGCCGCATGGTCCATTCCGAAGCGATGGGGAGCCTGACGCCGATGGAGCGGCTGGCCAATATCGCGCTGCTGATCGTGGGCGGGAATGATACCACGCGCAATTCGATCAGCGGACTGGTCGAAGCGCTCGACCTGTTTCCCGAACAGCTCGATGCGCTGCATGGCAACCGCAAGCTGATCCCCAACGCCGCGCAGGAAATCATCCGCTGGCAGTCACCCGTTACCCATATGCGCCGCACAACCACACGCGACACCGAGCTTGGCGGGCAGCACATCCCGGCGGGAGAGAAAGTGGTGATGTGGTACATCTCGGCCAACCGCGACGAGGCAGTGTTTGCCGACCCCGACCGCTTCGATGTCGCCCGCGAGAACGCCCGGCGGCATCTCGCCTTCGGCCATGGCATCCACCGCTGCGTAGGGGCGCGGCTGGCCGAGGCGCAGATCGGGACGGTGATCGAGGAAATCGTCGAGCGCGGCTGGCGGATCGTCCCGCAGGGCGCGCCGACCCGGCTCGCCAGTCCGTTCCTGCACGGCTTCACCCAGATGCCGGTGAAGATCGAGAAGCGTTAAAGCCGGACCTTGAGCGCTAGCCCAGGTCCGCCCAAGCGATGCATTGCCCTCCGACAAGTCCACGTCCGGTCTGAAACACGGCCTCTTTCTTCGCGTCCCGATCGAAGAACTGCGGCCCCTCGGTCCGGTCGTAGCGGCAAGCGAACCAGTAAAGATGCGCACCTGAGCCGTCGGCTTCGGATTTCGCATCACTAGGGACCTGGCTGGCTCGCGCGGTCCACAGACCCCCGGAAGGTTTGCCGGGGACACAGGGATACCACTGCCCGGATGAGGTCTGCGGATTGACCACGCACACCTCATACACAACGTCGTAGGGGCACTTGTTCCACAGCCCGCTGCCCGGGCCTGATCTATAGATCAAGCAATCCGAAGCATCCATCACCTCCAGGGGATTGCCGTAGCTGCCATATACTCCCGCAGCAGGGGGGCCCGACACGGGCTTGGCCGGACTGATTGCAGCGGTTCTGTCAGAGGCCGGTGCCGGTTTGGCAAAGAGGGCGGGCGGGCCAGCAGCAACGGTTGTTTTGGGTCGCAGCGATTCCGGAACCTCAAAGTAAGGTGCGACTTGCCGAATCCGGATTGGGTTCCTTATCTGCCTCGGCTTGCATGTATAATCGTCGGCGTTGAAGCCCGGGAAGTCCGTCACGCCGGACATCATCATCTGGTTCGGCAGGCATCCGCCAGTGAAGGTCGAATAGATGAAATCGGGCGGCAGATCCCTAGGATTATCGAGCGGGATGCGGCCGGCCGCATCGACTTCGTACTCGCGCGTTTCGAACTGGCCTTCCTTATAGCCATTGGCCCAGCGCCCCTTCTCAAGCCAGGCAACCCTGTAGATTTCACCATCCTCCCAAATCTGTCTTTGCATGACCAGCATCATCCCTTCGCCGTTGATCGGCTGGCCAGGGGTACAGGGTGGGCCAAGCCAGACATAGCTCATTGGGCTTGGGTCATTTTCCATGTCGGCAAAAGAATATTGGTAGGAATAGGCGAGACAGCCTGTGTCGGTCGTGTGGATCTGCCAGGCGTCGAAACCCTCAGCTTTGACTGTTTGGGTCGTTGCCCACAGGCCAATGCCAATCATCGCAACAAAAAGGCGAAGCGAGGACATCGAAAACCACATTTGCCAAATCCTTCCAGAAAGGAATGCATCGTGCGGCCCGTGGTGAAGGATTACTCCACGCCTGCCTGAATGCAAGACCATTCCCGCCGCCAGGGATGGACTTGCCCCCCGCTCCCATGCACAAAGGGATCGGTTGCAGGGAGAGACTGATACCATGGCATTTCGTATGACCGAGCTGGTGGGATGCGAATTCCCGCTGTTTGCCTTTTCGCACTGCCGCGACGTGGTCGCCGCTGTCAGCCGCGCGGGCGGGTTCGGGGTTGCGGGGGCGGTCAGCTCGACCCCGGACCAGCTCGAGCAGGAGCTGCGCTGGATCGACGACCATGTCGACGGCAAGCCCTACGGCGTCGATGTGCTGATCCCCGAGGTCCAGGCGGTGAAGATGGACATCACCGCCGACGAGATCATCGCCCAGATCCCCGCCCATTATCGCGATTTTACCCGCGCCATCCTGCGCGAGGCGGGCATCGCGGAGGAAAACGCCGAGCCGATGGGCGGCAAGCAGCCGCCCAACACCTCGCTGGGGCAGGAACTGCTCGAAGTCGCCTTCAATCACCCCGTCCGCCTCATCGCCAATGCGCTCGGCACCGCGCCGCCGGAGATGATCGAGGCCGGCAAGAAGCGCGGCATTCCCGTAGCCGCGCTGGTCGGGGCCAAGGAGCATGCGATGAAGCAGATCGCCGCCGGGGTCGACATCATCGTCGCCCAGGGCGGCGAAGGCGGCGGGCATTGCGGCGAGGTCAGCACCGTCGTTCTGATCCCCGAAGTGCTCGACGCCATTGCCGAGGCCGGGGCCGATATCCCGGTGCTGGCGGCCGGCGGGATCATGACCGGCAAGCAGATGGCCGGGATGATGGCGATGGGGGCCGAAGGCGTGTGGTGCGGCAGCGTCTGGCTCGCCACCAGCGAGGCGGAGACGACCGAGGTGTTCCGCGAGAAGATGATCGCCGCCTCCAGCCGCGACACCATCCGCTCCAAGCATCGCACCGGCAAGTACAGCCGCCAGCTGCGCAGCGAATGGCACCAGAAATGGGAAGAGGCGGAGATCCCGGCCCTGCCCATGCCGCTGATGATGCTGCTGTCCGAACCGACCCTGCGCGCGATCGACAAGGCCAGCGTCAACGGAAACCGCGCGGCGCAGGAACTGGCGACCTATTTCGTCGGCCAGGGCGTCGGCATGGTCAAGGAACAGCGCGGCGCAGGGCAGGTGGTGCAGGACTTCAAGGAAGACTTCGCCGCCGCCTATGAACGGATGATGGGGCTGCTGGCATGACAGCGCTCCCGAAGGTCTGCATCATCGGCGCGGGGTGCAGCGGGTTCACCACCGCCAAGCGGCTGCAGGACTACGGCATCCCGTTCGACATCTTTGAAGCTTCCGACAACATCGGCGGCAACTGGTACTTCAACAACCCCAACGGCATGTCGTCGTGTTACCAGAGCCTGCACATCGACACGTCGAAATGGCGGCTGGCGTTCGAGGATTATCCCGTGCCGGCCGAATGGCCCGACTACCCGAGCCATGAGCAGCTGCTGCAGTACTTCCACGACTATGTCGACCATTTCGACCTGCGCCGTCACATCATCTTCAACACAAGGGTGGAGAAGGCCGAGCGGCGCAGCGAGGGCGGGTGGGACATCACCCTCTCGACCGGCGAGACGCGGCACTATGACGCGCTGGCGGTCGCCAATGGCCACCACTGGGCGGCGCGGATTCCGGACTATCCGGGCGAGTTCACCGGACCGCAGATCCACAGCCACAACTACCGCACCCCGACCGAGCCCGTGGACTGCATGGGCAAGCGGGTGCTGGTGGTCGGCATGGGCAACAGCGCGATGGATATCGCCAGCGAGCTGTCGCAGCGCACGGTTGCCAGCAAGCTGTTCGTCTCGACCCGGCGCGGCGTGTGGATCTTCCCCAAGTACTTCCGCGGCCAGCCGCTCGACAAGAACCCCGCCCCGGCCTGGATGCCCAAGTCGGTGCGCCAGTGGCTCGGCGCGCGCATGGTGAAGAACCTCGTCGGCAAGATGAGCGATTACGGCCTGCCCGAACCGGAGATCGGCCCGTTCGAAAGCCACGGCACCGTCAGTGGCGAGTTCCTCGTCCGCGCCGGTTCGGGCGACCTGACGATGAAGCCCGCGATCGAGCGATTGGACGGTGACGGCGTCGTCTTCACCGATGGCACCCGCGAACAGGTCGATGCGATCATCTGGGCAACCGGATACGACATCCGTTTCCCCTTCTTCAGCGATCCATCCTTCACCGCCGACGAGGACAACCGCCCGCCGCCGCTGTTCAAGCGCATCCTCAAGCCCGAAGTGCCCGACCTGTTCTACATGGGCCTCGCCCAACCGCTGCCGACGCTGGTCAATTTCGCCGAGCAGCAGAGCAAGCTTGTCGCGGCCTATCTGGCCGGCGAATACGCCCCGCCATCAGGACGAGAGATGCACCGCGTGATCGTCAAGGACGAGGAGTACCACACCGGCCAGTACTACAAGGCGCGGCGGCACACGATCCAGCTCGACTTCGACAGCTACGTCCGCGACCTGCACAAGGAGATCAAGGCCGGTGCCAAGCGGGCGGCGGCGCGGGGGAAAGTGCTTCCGGTTCCCGGGCGGCAAGTTCCACGCGATGTGGAAACGGCCTGACGCGCCGAGAATGCCCGCACGATGCAGCTATCCCGTGTCCGCGATCTGGTGACCGAAGCGCCGTTGCCCTCGGGCCATGCGTTTCTTTCGGCGGCAAGCGGCATGGCAGTCGTGGGGACGCGGTTGTGCGTGGTCGCCGATGACGCCTCTTGCCTCGCGGTGTTCGCGCTCGATAACGATGCACCCGGAACGCTGGTACCGCTGATCCCGGACGAACTTCCGCGTGATCCGGCCGCGCGCAAGCGGGTCAAGCCCGACTTCGAGGTGCTGGTTGCGCTGGAACAAACGCCGGGCACGCGCCTGCTCGCGCTCGGCTCGGGATCGACCCCGCAGCGGATGCGCGGGGCCATCATCGAGCTGCCAACGAGCGGCGAAGTGCCCGGCGTCCACCCGCTCGATCTGCGCCCGCTGTTCGCAGCGATTGATCCGCTGGTGCGGCAAGTGAATATCGAAGGCGCGGTGATAGCGGGCAGCGAACTGCTGCTGTTCAACCGCGGCAATATGCGCGCGCCGGCTTCGCAGGTGATTTCCGTGCCGCTGGCGGACGTCTTGTCCAGCGGGCAGGTAAGCGCCGCGCTTCGCGCCGAGCTATCGCTGCCGTCCCTTGCAGGCGTGCCGCTCACGGTCACGGACGCATTCCGCCTCGACAGTGGCCAAATCCTGCTCTCCGCCGTCGCGGAAGCTACCTCCGACAGCTACGCCGACGGCGCGCTGGCGGGCGCTGCGATCGTCGAACTCGACGTGGAACTGGAGGTACTGAGGACACACGTCCTGCAACCGCCGCTCAAGGTCGAGGGCATCGCCGCGTACCCTGCACCCGGTGGTCTGCGCCTGCTTTGCGTCACCGACGCCGATGACCCGGACCGGGTGGCCGAGCTGTATGAGGCGACATTGCGCCAATAGTGCGCTGGCTATCTAGCTTTGAGCCGCACGCCGCCCCCTACTTCCGGTCCAGCGAAATCACCGCCATCGTCAGTCGGGAAATGCAGACCAGCTTGCCTGCCTCGTCGACGATCCGGATCGACCACACCTGCGTTGTGCGGCCCAGATTGACCGGCGTTGCCGTGCCATAGACCCAGCCTTCATAGGCCGGGCGGATGTGGTTGGCGTTGATCTCCATCCCCACGGTGGCGAACTGAGTCCGGTCCACGGTGGAGGAGGCCGCGACCGAACCGACGGTTTCCGCCAGCGCGACCGAGGCCCCGCCATGCAAGCGGCCATAGGGCTGGCGGGTCCGTTCATCGACCGGCATGCGCGCAGTGATGCTTTCGGCCCCGACCTCGACGAATTCGATCCCGAGATAGCCCTGCAGATGCCCCTCGGCATGGGCGTTGAAGTCGGCCAGATGCGGGAGCTCGCCGCCCCACCAGATGATGTTGTCGCTCATGCCGCGTCTTGTGGCGCGGCATGAGCGGCGTGTCTATCGCCAATCAGGCGGCGACTTCGGCAACCTTGGCAGTGTGATAGGCGAAGCTTGGCCCGTCGAGGTCGATCGCCGGAAACTCCTCGATCTCGCGCCAGTAATCCTGCGTGTGGCGCCATTCGGAGCCTTCGGCGGCCTTGGGCAAGCGGTCCATCCCGCGCTGGAGATAGCCGGGGTTGAAGTTGTCCGCCTCGATCCACGGCCCGAGCACCAGGCCGGGCGGCGGGACCACTTCGATCGAAGTCGCGCCGCGTTCCCGCATATGGTTGAGCATGCGGCAGACGAGGTCGCCCATCATATCCACCCGCAGCGTCCAGCTGGCGCGGAAATAGCCCATCACCCAGGCGAGATTGGGCACGCCGTCGAACATCATGCCGCGCCAGTTGACGGTCTCGTGCCAGTCGACCCGTTCGCCGTCGACGCTGACGTCCATGTCGCCCATGACCGAGAGGTTGAAGCCGGTGCAGGCAACGATGATGTCGGCCTCGATCTCCTGCCCGGAGGACGTCAGCACGCCCTTCTCGGTAAAGCGGTCGATGGTGTCGGTGACCGCGCTGGCCTTGCCGCTGGCGATGGCCTGGAACACGTCGCCATCGGGGCAGAAGGCGAGCCGCTGCTGCCACACGCGGTACTTCGGCGTGAAGTGCGGTTCGAAGTCGAAATCCGGTCCGGCATAGGCGCGGACCAGTTCCTTCAGCTCCTCGAACACCGCTTCGGGCTCTTCGATGCAGCGCTTGGTCAGCACGTCCTGGTCATAGAGGATCTGCTGGCGCACCACGCGGTGCACGGTCGGCTCGTCGATGCCGATCTCGCGCAGCCGGTCGGCCAGTTCGTTCTGGTTGGGGTGGCAGAAGAAATAGGTCGGGCTGCGCTGCAACATGGTGACATGCGCGGCGGTTTTGGCGAACTCGGGGATCACCGTTGCCGCCGTTGCGCCCGATCCGATCACCAGCACCCGTTTGCCGGCGTAGTCGGTCCTTGGATCCCATTGCATCGCGTGGACGAACAGGCCCTTGTAATCCTCGACCCCCTGCCAGTCGGGGATGTAGGGATTGCGGTGGTCGTAATAGCCCGAGCACATCCACAGGAAGCGGCAGGTCCAGGTCGCTTCTTTGCCATCGGCCATGGCAGTGACGGTCCACAGGTCGCTGGCGCGCGAGAATGCGCAGCTGACGATGTCATGCCCGTAATGGATATGCTCGCCAATGCCGTTCTCCTCGATCACCTCGCCCATGTAGGCGAGGATTTCCCCGGCCGTGGCGATCGGCGGGCCGACCCACGGCTTGAACCGGTAGCCGAAGGTATAGAGATCGGAGTCCGAGCGGATGCCGGGGTATTTGTGCGTGTCCCAGGTGCCGCCGAAGGTATCCTTGCGCTCGAGAATGGCATAGCTCATTCCGGGACATTGCTGTTGCAGGTGCCAGGCGGAACCCACGCCAGATATCCCCGCCCCGACGATCAACACATCGACATAAGTTGTGTCGCCGCGCACCTCTCCCATTGCGTTCATGCCTTCGACTCCTCTCCGATACCACGGAAACCATGCGATCAAGGCAGCAATGTGACATTGATGTGCATCAAGATGCGCTTGCGGGAAAAGTTCGGGCCGGCTTCCCGCGAAGGAAACCGGCCCTGGCACTGACCCGTAAGTCGGGGGGGGGGGGGGGGGGGGGGGGGGATGGTCAGCGCGTTACTGCTGGCTGTCAATCCAGCGGTCGATCTTGGCTTCCAGTACCGCCAGCGGCAGCGCGCCGGTGCCGAGCACCTGGGCGTGGAACTCCTTGATGTCGAACTTCTTGCCCAGCGTATCCTCGGCCTTCTTGCGCAGGCGCTGGATGGTCAGCGCGCCGACCTTGTAGGCAACCGCCTGGCTGGGGATGGCGATGTAGCGTTCGACCTCGGCCACCACCTCGGTGCGGGTCATCGGCGAATTTTCGAGCATGAAGTCGATGGCCTGTTCGCGGGTCCAGCCCTTGGCATGGATGCCGGTATCGACGACCAGCCGCATGGCGCGCAGCTGCTCGTCACCCAGCGTACCATAGCGGTTCCACGGGTCCTTGTAGAAGCCCATCTCGTAGCCGAGCGTTTCGGCATAGAGCGCCCAGCCTTCGACATAGGCGGTGTTGCCGCCGAAGCGCATGAAGGCCGGCAGCGCCGTGTTTTCCTGCGCCAGGCTGATCTGGAAGTGGTGCCCCGGTGCGCCCTCATGGAGATAGAGCGTCACTTCGCCCGGCGTCAGGCGGCTCGGCAAGTCATAGGCGTTGAAATAGAACGTGCCCGGACGCGACCCGTCCGGCGTGCCCTGCTGGTAGGAACCGCCGGCGCTGAACTGCTCGATCGACTCGTCATAGGGCTCGATCCTGAGCTCCGACTTGGGCAGCAGCGAGAAGTAGTCGCCGATCTTCTTGTCGACCATCTTGCCGATGTCGTAATAGCGCTGGGTCAGCGCCTCGCGGCTCTTCGGCTTGAACTTGGGATCGGTGCGGACGTAGTCGAAGAACTCGTTGAGCGTGCCCTTGAACTTGACCTCCTGCTTGATCTTCTCGAACTCGCCCTTGATCCGCTCGACCTCGCTCAGGCCGAGCTGGTGGATCTCGTCGGCGGTGATCGGGATGGTGGTCGTGCTCTCGATCAGCTGGGCATAGAGATCCGCCCCGCCCTTCATCTGGCTGAGGCCGACTTCCTCGCGTGCGGCGGGCAGGTATTCGTCGCGCAGGAAGTCCCGCAGGCGGGTATGCGCAGCGTAGATTTCACCGGTTTTGGCCCGATAGGCGTCGGTCAGGCGGGCCTTGTCCTCAGCCGAAAAACTTTCCGGGAACATGGTGGTCGGGCCCATGAACTGGGATTCGTCGACCGGGATCGCCAACAGCGTGTCGAGCTGCTGGACTACGATGCCGATGGTCAGCTTGGTTTCGAGTACGCCCGACTTCATCCCCTCGCGCGACTTGGCGATCGCCCGGTCGGTGATGGCGATGTAGTCGTCGTGCCGGGTCAGGTTGTCTTCGTAATTCGCCAAAGTGTTGAAGGGCGCCGCGCCCTTGCCGCTGGCGAAGTTGGGGTAGAAGGTGTGGAAGCCGAAGAAATGGTTGACCGGGCGCACTTCGGTCAGCGCACGGATTTCGGCCGTCTGGCCGCGCAGCGCATCTTCCTGCGTCCACTTGAACACGTCGTAGGCGAGCTTGTCGGTGTCATCGAGCTGATCGCGGTCGATCTGGGCGAGCAGCGCGAGGTTGAGCTGGGTGTCGCGCAGATTGGCGTAATAGGAAGAATCGGTCAGGAAATCGCCGAGCCGCCCGGCATTGCTGTCATCGCCGCGGAACAGGCGTCCGAGCGGGTTCAATTCGAGGCTGCGCTTGTCGGAATCCTCGAACAGGGCGAAAAGCTTGTCATGCTCGCTCTGCGGCGCTTCGGCAGCGGTTTCGGCCGTATCGGCAACAACCATCGCCGACGCAGCGAGCGTGGCTTCGGTGCCTTCCTCATGGGCCAGCGCCGGAGCAACCGGCAGGGCAAAAGCGGCCGTCGCCAGCAGCGCGGTGCGGATCAGTTTCATCGTGACAGGTCCCCTCTAGGAATTCCGAGTGTGTTATGCGAATAATACACTATCCGCCCAATCGCAAGGGCCGGGTTAGCGTGCGCCCAAAACAATGGCAGCGGGCTTCGCCGAAGCAGCGGCAGCTATCGACGAGGGGCGTTCGGGAGAATCGTCCGGGCGACCGGAGCTGTCAGGTCCGAAACCCGCGCGATCTCGCCGATCCATTGCAGGACGGAGGCGATTTCTTCGTCGTTGACCTCGCTGTGCGAACGCTCGCGATCCCGCTGCTCCTTCGCAGCGAAGTCGCCGCCCAGTTTGGAGTGAGACCGGAACACCGGGCCTTCCAGCACCGCGCCGAGATCCGATCGATCGAGGGGAAGGCCAAGGTGCGCAGCCGCCTCCGCGATGACCTCGCCCCGATTGTCGTTGAAGAACGCGCTGTCGACCACCGCCATGCGCTCGCCTCCGGGTGCCGCCAGCCGGTCGGTGAACCAGCTTTGCAGATAGAGCCATCCGAGCCCCGACAATTGCAAGTCCGTCAGCCCCGCCATGGTGGCGAGATCGAACCCGCCGGAGCCGGTGGCGTAGCCATGCGTCGTCAGGCACACCTGGCGGCCCCACTGCCGCCCTAACAGACCCTTTCGCACCACGGCTTCGAGGAACGAGCGCAGGTCGTTGGTGATAATGATCGCCTTCGCATCGGCGCGGCTGCGCATCAGTTGCGGGATGAGGCGGTTGGGGAAGTTGCTGGGCTTGATCATCACCGCCGCTTCGCCCGCGTTATGCGGCCGCGCCAGCAGGGCCACAATTGCATCGACCAGTGACTGCTCGATCGTCTCCATCCGGGCAAGTCCGTTGAGGATACCCGGCTCGTTGAGGCAGCTCGCCCGTGTCGCCGCCCCGACAGCTTGCAACAACAGGGTCGAGCGGCAGAAGCCCGAGTGGAAGATGAAATGGACCGGACCCGCCAGCGGCTGCATCGCCAGCAGTTGGTCGAACCCCACCCACGCCTCGGTCTGCGCGCTGCGCACCTCTGCCAGGAACCCGCGGCTGCGGAAGACATCGGGATGCAGCTTGAGAAAGCGGACCTTCCGCCCGGCCGCATCGATCTCGTGCGGCAGCCAGTTCGGGTCGGCAACAATGGCGCTTAGGTCTTTCACACAATCGCTGTCGTCAATCTTCCGGCGAAAGGCAAAACCGGTCATCCCCGGCATTGCCGATCGGCTGCGCGCCGGCATCCTGCCCCGCCCCCAGCGTCACCGGCTCGCCTGCGCAGAACGCCGGTTCCTCGGCCAGCGGCGCTGCGGCGAGCGCCGGGGCGGCTAGGCTCACTCGATCACCTTCCCGCGCACCATTACCCACTCGACATCTTCCAGCACGGTGACATCGTCCAGGGGATTGCCCTTCACGGCGATGATATCGGCGGAGAAGCCCGGCGCGAGCTGGCCGATCTCGCTTTCCATGCCCAGCACCCTGGCGGCGACCGTGGTGGCGCTGGCGAGCGCGTCGCGGTTCGACATTCCCTGCGACACCATCAGGCCGAACTCCTCGGCATTGCGGCCATGGTCGAACACGCCGGCATCGGTCCCGAAGGCAATCGGTACGCCCCATTTGTAGGCCTTGCCCATGAAGACCTTGGCGGTTTCCGCCACGGCTTCGATCTTCTCCTCGACGACGGGGGTGTAGATGCCCTTGCCCAGCCGTTCGGTCACGCCCTTGAACGCCATCAGCGTGGGCACCAGCACTGTGCCGTTGGCGATCATCGCGTCGGCGGCAGCTTTGTCGATGTAAGTCGCGTGCTCGATGCTATCGATCCCGGCCTTCGCCGCCTGTTCGATCCCGCGCGCGCCATGGGCATGGGCCATGACCTTGAGCCCGAGCGAATGCGCCGTGTCGGCAATCGCCTTCATCTCGTCGGGGGTGAAATGGGCCTCCAGCCCGCGCCCCTGCTGGCTGAGCACGCCGCCGGTGGCGGTGATCTTGATGACGTCGGACCCGTTCTGGCTGGCGAGGCGGACCTTGGCGGCACATTCCACCACGCCGGTGCAGGTGAAGCCGCTGTCGAGCAGTTCGTTGACTTCCGGACGAAAGCCGTTGGTGTCGCCATGCCCGCCGATGATCGACAGCGCGGGACCGGCGGCGACAATACGGGGGCCGACAATCATGCCATCGGCCGTGCCGCGCCGCAGGACGAAAGCGGTCTGCTGCGCGCTGCCGGCTTCGCGCACGGTGGTGAAACCGGCCAGCGCGGTCAGCCGGGCATTCTTGGCCCCGACAACCACGCCCCATTCGTCTGGCTCGACAGTTTCTTTCCAGAAATCGCCGCCGGGATCGCCGGTCAAATGGACGTGAAGGTCGATCAGGCCCGGAAGTACGGTGTATTCGGGCAAGTGCACCATGGTCGCGCCTTCAGGAGTCGGCTGGAAACCGTCCACGATGCTGACGATGCGCCCGTCTTCGACGGTGATGGTGGCGGGGCCGGTAGGATTGGCCGAAGCATCGGTGATGACCGAACCGGCATGGATGATCGTGGTATCCGCGAGAGCCGGAGTGGCGGCGAGGGTCAGCGCGGTAGTCACGACCAGACGGGCAAGTGGGTTGAACATGTTCAGGTTCCTCTTCTCGGGCCCTTCTTCCGGCCCCTGCTTTGTCCCCGGTTTGCGCTCCGGGCTTGCCTCGCTATACCGCCGCGCATGGAATCCACAAACGAGAGGTAATGCCCCCACATGAAAACCCTGCGGACTGCACTTTTCACCGCTTCGCTGCTGATCCCCGCTGCGGCCCTTGCCCGGCCCATGACACCCGAAGACGTCGCCAGGCTGGAGGCGGTCGGGACAATCGCCGTCTCCCCTGACGGCAGCCGGATCGCCTACACCACCGCCAGCCTGCCCGACGTGACCGAAGGCGAAGATGACGGCGCCACCACGCAGGAACTGAAACTCGCCTGGGGGCCGGACGCCTGGCGCGCATTCCTGCCCAAGGATGTGAGTCCGGGTGGAGTCGGCTTCAGCCCCGATGGCAGCATGGTAACCTACCTCTGGGCTGCCAAGGACGAGAAGCGCAGCGTGTGGGGCGTGCCGGTCGATGGCGGCGCACCGCAAAAGCTGGCAGGGATCGAGGACGCCGGCGTTTCGAGCTATGCCTTCGCGCCTGATGGCGCAACGCTGTACCTGCTGACGGGACCGGCCCCCGACAAGACCCGCGATGCCGAGAAGAAAAAGGGTTTCGACGCAGTCGTTTACGAGGAAGAACTGCCGCTCAACCGTCTGTTCGCCGCGACTGTCGGTGCCGAGCCCGATGCTGCTCCGCGCGAGATCAAGGTCCCCGGTTATGTCAGCGAGATCGCGATCTTCCCCGATGGCAAGCGGGCGATGATCAAGACCGCGCCGACCTCGCTGGTCGACGACAGCTACACCTCGACCCGGGTCAATATCCTCGACCTTGCCACCGGCAAGACCGTGGTCGTCGCCACCCCGGGCAAGCTGGAAGATGTCGAAGTCGCGCCCGATGGCAGTGCGCTGTCGATGATCGCCGCGATCGATGCCAACGACCCGGCAGCGACCACCCTGTTCAAGGCTGACCCGGCTTCGGGCACCTTCACCCCGCTCAACGCAGGGGCCGCAGAAGCTGCAGTCGATGCCGAGTGGCTCGCCGACGGGCGTCTGGCGGTCGTGGTCCACAAGGGCACCAAGAGCGTGCTGCGCATCTATGGCGACACGGTCGAGGAGATCGATCCGGGCGCACTGATCCTCGTCGGCGTCGAAAGTGCGGGCGGCAAGATCGCAGTCGAAGCGCATAGCCCCAAGCACCCGACCGAGCTGTTCGTGTGGCAGGGCGGCGCCTTCCAGCGCTGGACCAGCCACAACCCGTGGCTGGCCGAGATCGACTTCGGCACCCAGCGCACCGTCACCTATACCGCGCGCGACGGCCGGATCATCGAAGGCGTGCTGATCGAACCGGTCGGCGGCGCGCCCGAGGGCGGCGCCCCGCTGATCATGAATGTCCACGGCGGCCCCGAAGCGCATGAATCGGACGGCTGGCAGACCGCTTACAGCAAGCCCGGGCAGGTCGCGGCGGGCAAGGGCTATGCCGTGTTCCTGCCCAACTATCGCGGCTCGACCGGTTATGGCGTCGCCTTCGCCAAGGAGCACCAGGGCGACTATGGCGGCAAGGAATTCGACGACATCGTCGATGCCAAGCGCTTCTTCGTGGAACAGGGGCTCGCCGATCCCGACCGCGTCGGGATCACCGGCGGCTCCTACGGCGGCTATGCCAGCGCGTGGGGCGCGACCTATTACTCGGCGGAGTATGCCGCCAGCGTGATGTTCGTCGGCATTTCCAACAACGTTTCGAAGTTCGGCACCACCGACATTCCCAACGAGATGTACCTCGTCCACGAGCGCAAGTGGCCGTGGGAAGAATGGGACCACCTGATGGAACGCAGCCCCATCACCCATGTCGACAAGGCCGAAACGCCGATCCTGATCCTGCACGGAGACAGCGATCCGCGCGTCAGCCCGACGCAAAGCTACGAGCTCTATCGCAACATCAAGGTGCGCCAGCCCGATACGCCGGTGCGCCTGGTGCTCTATCCGGGTGAAGGCCACGGCAACCGCCGCGCAGCCAGCCGCTACGACTACAATCTGCGGATGATGGAGTGGTTCGACACTTACCTCAAGACCGGTGATCGCGATGCCCCGCTCCCGCCGCCCCGGCCCGACCTGGGGCAGGAAGAACCCGCCGAATAGGCATCAAAGGGCTCCGGGAAACCGGGGCCCTTTCCCGTTGCATGCCCTAGAAGGTATAGCCTATCCCCAGCCCCGCCAGGAACTGGTCGGCGCTGCCGCGCTCGCTCGTCAACGGCGTACGCTTCGCGTCGCCCATCAGCCGCGAATACCCGGCAATGGCAACGAGCGACAGACCGCCGTCGGTCACGTCGCCGTTGAGGTCGAACGCCAGCAGCAGGTTGGTACCGATGCTTTCCAGTCCGCCCCGGGCACCGAAAGCCGGCAACCCGCTCGCGACACTTTGGGTCGGCGAGACCGAATAGTAGTAGTCGGCGAAGTCGTCATCGATGAAGCTCGCGCCTACGCTCAGTGAAGCGGCTGCCCCTCGGCTAAGCGGGGTGAAATAGGTCACGCGGGGTGAAACCGTCATCCCGTCATGCGCGCCCGCCACGTCCCAGAGGGCGTCCACGCTCACCGTCAGGCTGTCATAGGGATTGAGCAGTTGCGGGAACTTGATCCCCGCAGTCGGTCCGAACTCGACCGCGCGGTCGAGCTCTCCCAGCGACTTGACCACCGGATCCTCGATCTGGCTGGCCCGGTCGCTGCGCACCCGACCGGCGATGCCGAAGTCGAAAGCAACGCCTTCCTCGGCATCGGGCACGAAATCGACCGCCAGCCCGGCAGGGCGCGGGTTGATGTCGATGCCGCCGATGCTGGCCTGCACCACCGGCAAGGGGAATACGACATAGTCGTCGGACCCGGAATAGCTCGGGCCGATACCGGCTCCGATGCCGATGGAGAGAAAGTCTCCGTCGAACACGGTCTCCGGCCGCTCGGGCGGGCCTTGTTCCTCCTGCGCGTACGCGGGTGTGGCAAAGGCGCTGAGAGCAGCGAGGGAGCACATCAGGTATCTGGGAGTCATGTCCATCTAACGGAACGCGCCGAAACCGGTTCCGCAAATTAACCCGCCATGCGCCACTTTCACAACCAAGTAGCAACGCAGGCGTGTTAGCGCTTGGCAGCCCACCAGTTCGAGGATAGCCGGGACACATGCACAATCTCGCGATCAAATGCGCTTCGGCGTTTCTCCTCTCGACCATCTCGGTTGCAGCCCTGGCACAGGTGGCCTCCTCACCATTCGAAGACCTGGCCAATGCACTCAATCCGCCAGCCACTGATCAACAGGTCTTCGACCGGTGGATGGAGGTGGATATTCCGGAAACCCTGGCTCAGGATCCGGACTTGATGGCCCTCGATGAAGTGTGTCCGGGTTCCTTGACAGTATTGGTGGAGTCAGGTCGATCCTTGCTGAAAGAAGATTTCATCCGTGATCAGGACCGCTACCGCAGAGAAGTCGCGGCCTTGTTTGCCGACCGCCTGTCGCCGGAGCACGCGGCGGAGGTCGCTGCACTGTACTCCACTCCGCTTGGCAAAAAGCTGGTCCAGTCAGTGGGCGACAACCAGTCGCTCGATTTCGTCATGGAGGAGGCCCTAGCCGACCCCTACGGCGATACCACCGCAGAGGCCCTCGCCAAGGACGACGAGCGTACCTTGCGGGAAGTGGTGCAGCGCCTGACCTTGGCAGAGAAGCGGGAACTGTCTGACCTGTTCGGCAAGTCGCCGGGTTTCAGGGCTTTCGAAGCCATACAGGACGAGCTGGTGGCCATTCGCACACGGATCGAGCTGGAAACGGCGAACGAGGAAGACCCCGAATTGGAGGCAGCCATGGAACAGGCCCTTGGTTCCCATCTGGCGAGCTGCCCTGCCCTGGCCGAGTAAATCCGGCACCCGCAGAAACGCTGCCCTCGATCATCTTATTGTGCCAGGGCGCTCCGGTGACTAGAGCCTAGCCGCAATGAGCGGGCGCAGAGCAGATGTGGCGATTGTCGGCGGCGGGCTGTCCGGCGGACTGATCGCGCTCGCCTTGCGCAAGGCACGGCCCGAGCTTGACGTGGTACTGGTCGAAGCTGGCGAAGCGCTGGGCGGCAATCACCGCTGGAGCTGGTTCGAAACCGATCTGGACGAGACCGGCCATGCGCTGATGGCGCCGTTCCGCAAGACCGAGTGGAGCGGATACGATGTCTTCTTCCCCCAGCATTCCCGCACGCTCAAGGCGCGCTATTTCTCGCTCGCTTCGCCCGATTTCGATGCGGGCCTGAGGCGCGAGCTGTCACAGCAGACCATCCGTACCGGCAGGAAGGTGGAGCATTGCACGCCCGATAGCGTGACGCTCAGCGGGGGCGAGGTCATTCCCGCGCGAGCGGTGATCGATTGCCGGGGCTTCGGCGCGGCCACACACCTGCGCGGCGGATGGCAGGTGTTCATGGGTCGGCATATGCGCACGACCAAGCCGCACGGGATTACCCGCCCGGTAATCATGGACGCCAGTGTCGAGCAGCTTGGCGGCTACCGCTTCGTCTATGTCCTGCCACTGGGCGCGAACGAGATCTTCTTCGAGGACACCTATTATCAGGACGATCCGGTGCTCGATCGGTCGGAACTTTCCCGGCGGCTCGACCAATATGCTGCGGGCAATGGCTGGGACGGCGAATTCCTCGGCAGCGAGACCGGGATCCTGCCCGTCATCAGCGGCGGCGATTTCAGCGTCTATGCCCGCGAGCAGCAACTGGACCGGATGCCGCAGGCCGGGGCCCGTGCTCTACTCGCCCATCCGCTCACCAGCTACACCGTGCCGCAAGCGGTCGAGACCGCGCAGCTGATCGCCGCCAATGCCGATCTGCCGGGCGACCAGCTCGCCGCGCTGCTGGCTGCACATGCGAGGCGACACTGGAAGCGGACGAGCTATTACCGCCTTCTGGGCAGGTTACTTTTTGACGCCGCCAAGCCCAATGCGCGGTACCGGATCTTCCAGCGGTTCTACCGGCTGGACGAGCGGCTTATCGAACGCTTCTATGCCGCGCGCTCGATACCGTTCGAAAAGTTCCGGGTGCTCGCCGGGAAGCCGCCGGTTTCGATCCCTGCGGCATTGAAGGCGATGTTCGGCAAAGGCAGGCCGCTCGCGGTCAACAGGGATTAGGAAAATGGGTGACACCACCAAAACGGCCTGCGTGATCGGTTCGGGCTTCGGCGGCATGGCGCTCGCCATCCGCCTGCAAAGCGCCGGGATCGCCACCACGGTGATCGAGGCCCGCGACAAGCCGGGCGGCCGTGCCTACTATTGGGAACGCGACGGCTTCACTTTCGACGGCGGGCCGACTGTCGTGACCGACCCCGATTGCCTCAAGGAACTGTGGGCGCTGTCGGGGAACGATATCTCCAAGGATGTCGAGCTGATGCCGGTCAGCCCGTTCTACCGGCTCAACTGGCCCGACGGGCACAATTTCGACTACTCCAACGACAAGCCCAAGCTGTTCAAGGAGATCGAGAAGCTCGATCCGCGCGATGTCGACGGCTACCAGCGGTTCCTCGAATACAGCGCCGGGGTGTACGAGGAAGGTTATCTGAAGCTTGGCACCGTGCCGTTCCTCGACTTCAAGTCGATGCTCAAGGCCGCGCCGGCGCTGGCGCAGAAACAGGCCTGGCGCAGCGTCTATTCGATGGTCTCGAGCTTCGTGCGCAGCGAGAAGCTGCGCGAGGCGCTGAGCTTCCACACGCTACTGGTCGGCGGCAACCCGATGAAGACCAGCAGCGTCTATGCCCTGATCCACAAGCTGGAGATGGACGGCGGCGTGTGGTGGACCCGCGGCGGCACCAACCGCCTGATCGCCGGCATGATCCGCCATTTCGAGCGGCTCGGCGGCAAGATGATGATCGGCGACCCGGTGGTGCAGGTCCATGTCGAAGGCAAGCGCGCCACGGAGGTCGAAACCCAGAGTGGATTCAGGCAGCGGTTCGACGCGTTCGCCAGCAACGCCGACATCGTCCACAGCTACAAAGACCTGCTCGGGCGCAGCCAGCGCGGCTGGTCGATGGGGCGCAAGCTCAAGCGCAAGAGCTACAGCCCGTCGCTGTTCGTGGTCCATTTCGGGCTGGAGGGCACCTGGCCCGGCATCCCGCACCACATGATCCTGTTCGGCCCGCGCTACAAAGGCTTGCTCGACGACATCTACAGCAACGGCGTGCTGCCGCAGGATTTCAGCATCTATCTGCACCACCCTACGGTGACCGATCCGAGCGTGGCACCCAAGGGCAAGAGCACCTTCTATGCGCTGGTGCCGGTCGCGCACATGGGCAAGCTCAAGATCGACTGGGACGAAATCGGCCCGATCCTGGAGAAGCGGATTCTCGACGAAGTCGGCCGCCGCCTGATCCCCGACATCCACGACCGGATCGTGACCAAGTTCCACTACGCCCCGACCGATTTTGCGCATGACCTCAACGCGCATCTCGGCAGCGCATTCAGCCTCGAGCCGGTGCTGACCCAGAGCGCCTATTTCCGCGGCCACAACCGCGACGATGTGATCGGGAACTTCTACCTCGTCGGGGCGGGAACGCACCCCGGCGCGGGTATTCCCGGCGTGGTCGGTAGTGCCAAGGCGACGGCGGCCATTGTGCTGGAAGATTTGGCCGCTAAAGCTTCGGCATGATGTACGCTCTCCTTCTTTCCGCCGCTGCCACCCTGATCGGACTTGGCACTTCGCCTCTCGTCGATAGTCAGCATAACCATGAATGGACTCCCGTGACCAATCAGGGGGAAGGCGAAACCGCTTTGCACGATCGCAATTGGTCCGCGACCATGGCGCAGGACGGGCGCACCCTTAATCTCATCCTCTTGCGGGTCGACATGGTAGATTCCGGCGACGAGATCGTGATGGACACAATCATTGCAGCCGATTGTGCCAATGCTGAGCTGGGCTTGAAGGAGGCCTATTTCTTCCAATCACCTTTCGGCAACGGGATCCGCATGCCGATCGATTATGTCGAGATGGACCTGGCAGCCGAGCCGCTCGGCAATGACGATGCGGCAATCCTGGACGCTGCCTGCAACTGATGGTGTCCGGGATGAAAAGAGTCGCCGTCTATTGCGGCTCCGCCACGCCGGAGGACACTCGCTACATCGATCTCGCTCGCGACGTTGGCCGAGACTTGGCCGAGCGCGGGATCGGCGTCGTCTATGGCGGCGGCCGGCTCGGGTTGATGGGCGCGATCGCGAGCGGGGCGCTGGAGGCGGGCGGCGAAGTCATCGGCGTGATCCCGGAGGCGCTGGTCAATTCCGAAGTCGCCAACCACGCCTGCACCGAACTGATCACCGTCAGCGGGATGCACGAGCGCAAGCAGCGTTTCACCGATCTCAGCGACGGTTTCGTCACCATCCCCGGCGGGGTCGGCACCATGGACGAGCTGTGGGAAGCGATGAGCTGGGCGCAGCTGGGCTACCACTCGGATCCCGTCGGCCTGCTCAACGCCTTCGGCTTCTATGACCATCTGATCGCCTTCAACCGCAAGATGGCCGAAGTCGGTTTCGTCCGCCCGGCGCACCAGAACATCCTGATCGCGGCAGATACGCTGGACGAGCTGCTGGAGAAGATGGCGGCCTATGTGCCGCACACGCCGATCTTCCGGATGAAGGCCGACGATCTCTGATCGCCTGACTATGCCGCGCGAACGCCCCCTAGCCCCTGATTATGTCCGCCACACACCCTCGCAGCCGGGCGGCGGGCGTAACCGGGCGGCGCTGGTGGAAAAGGCGCGCCTCTCGATCAAGCAGGGCTCCAAGAGCTTCTCGGCCGCCAGCCGCCTGTTCGACCGGACAACGCGGGAGCGGGTGTGGCTGCTCTATGCCTGGTGTCGGCGCTGCGACGACCTGGCCGACGCGCAGGAACATGGCGGTGAACTGGGCGACCAGGCCGGCGCCCTCGACCGGGTCGAGGCGATCCGCGTGCTCACCCGCCGCGCACTTGACGGACAACCGACCGCCGATGTCGCTTTCGATGCCTTCGGCCTGGTCGCGCGCGAATGCGGCATCACGCAGGCGATGGCCGATGATGTCATCGCCGGGTTCGCACTCGACGCGCAGGACTGGCGACCGCGCAGCGAGGGCGACCTGCTACGCTATTGTTATCACGTCGCGGGCGCGGTCGGCGTGATGATGGCGGTGGTGATGGGGGTCTCTCCACTGGACGAGGACACGCTGGACCGTGCCTGCGACCTCGGCCTCGCCTTCCAGCTCGCCAATATCGCCCGCGATATTGTCGAGGATGACGCGGCGGACCGCTGCTACCTGCCGGTCGAATGGCTGGTGGAGGAAGATATCGAACCCGGCCAGCACACCAAGCCGCACCACCGGCAGGAACTGGCCGATATGGCTACGCAGCTGGTGGCGCTGATGGAGGCCCACGAAGCCGCCGCCCGCATCGGGGCCGCGCGCCTGCCGTTCCGCAGCCGCTGGGCGGTGCTCAGCGCCGCGCGCATCTATAGCGAAATCGGCCGCGAAGTCCGGCGGCGCGGGGCGGCGGCCTGGGATTACCGCGTCTCGACCAGCAAGTCGGACAAGATCCGCCACGCTGCGGCGGCCTTCTTCGAGGCGCTGGCCAACAACCCGCCGCACCCTTCCGAAATGCCGCGCTGGACGCGGGCCAATCTTGCGGAGCGCGCCGCCAGCGCGTAGCGCTGCGGGCATGAGAGGATTTCCGATTTTCGCAGGCCTTGCGCTTGCCTTCGCCGCCGCCGTGCCGGCCCTCGCCACCACCATCGTTCCAGAAGAAAGCGCGGTCGCGAAGAGCGTCGACCGCTTTTTCGAGGCGCTGCGCAGCGAGGACAAGACCGCGCTGGCCCAGGTCATGATCCCCGAGGCGGTGATCTTCGTCCATAACCGGATGGACCAAGCCAACCCGCGCGTTGATGTCGTGCCGGTCGCCGACCATCTGGCCCGCTGGGCCACCCGCAGCGGCAGTTTCGACGAGAAGATGACCTACGCCCGGATAATGATCGATGGTGACATGGCGCAGGTATGGGGGCCTTATGTCTTCGCGGTCGACGGGGTGGTGAGCCATTGCGGGATCAACTCGCTCAGCATGGTGCGGATGGCAGACGGCAACTGGAAGGTCGGCAACACCAGCTTCACCATGGTCGCGCCCGACCAGTGCGGGGCCATCGGCGCGCCGGAGCTCGGCGAATGATCCAGAAGTTGCTGATCGCCAATCGCGGCGAGATTGCCTGCCGCATAATGCGCACTGCACGGGCGATGGGGATCGCGACGGTCGCGGTCTATTCGAATGCCGACGCCAAGGCGCTGCATGTGCGGAGCGCCGACGAGGCGGTGCATATCGGCCCCTCGCCTGCGGCCGAGTCCTACCTGGTCGGCGCGAAGATCATCGCGGCGGCCAGGCAGACCGGGGCCGATGCGATCCATCCGGGGTACGGCTTCCTTTCAGAGAACGCCGACTTCGCGCAGGCCGTGATCGACGCCGGGCTGATCTGGGTCGGGCCCAAGCCTGCCAGCATCCGCGCGATGGGCCTGAAGGACGCCGCCAAGCAACTGATGCGCAGCGCGGGCGTGCCGGTGACGCCGGGCTATGACGGGTCGGACCAGTCGGCCGGGCGCCTCTCCAAGGAGGCCGAGGCCATCGGCTATCCCGTCCTCATCAAGGCGGTCGCGGGCGGCGGCGGCAAGGGGATGCGCAAGGTCGATGCGCCCGCCGACTTCGCCGCTGCGCTGGAGTCCTGCCGCCGCGAGGCCAAGGCGAGCTTCGGCAATGACGAGGTGCTGCTGGAGAAGTGGATCACCTCGCCCCGCCATATCGAGGTGCAGGTGTTCGGCGACAGCCACGGCAATGTCGTCCACCTGTTCGAGCGCGACTGCTCGCTCCAGCGCCGCCACCAGAAGGTGATCGAGGAAGCCCCCGCCCCCGGCATGGACGAGGCCACCCGCGAGGTGATCTGCGCCGCCGCCGTGCGCGCGGCCAAGGCGGTCGATTACGAGGGCGCGGGGACGATCGAATTCATCGCCGATGCGAGCGAGGGCCTGCGCGCGGATCGCATCTTCTTCATGGAGATGAACACGCGGCTGCAGGTCGAACACCCCGTCACCGAAGAAATCACCGGCGTCGATCTGGTTGAGTGGCAGTTGCGTGTCGCGAGCGGGGAGCCGCTGCCCAAGCGGCAGGACGAGCTGTCGATCAACGGCCATGCGATCGAGGCGCGGTTGTATGCGGAGGATCCGGCAGCTGGATTCCTGCCCAGCACGGGCAAGCTGACCTATTTCCACCTGCCAAGCTCAACCCGGACTCGCACCGTCCGCGCGGAGACCGGGGTAGAAAAGCACGACGAGATTTCTCCCTTCTACGACCCCATGATCGCCAAGGTTATCGTCCATGCCGATGATCGGGAAGCAGCTGCAAAAAGCCTCGCGCTGGCTTGCTCTACGCTTACCTGCTGGCCCGTGCGCAACAATGCCCGCTTCCTGATCGCGTGCTTGGAGAACAAGGCCTTTCGCTCTGCCGACCTCGACACGGGGCTGATCGAACGCAACCTTGAAGAACTGGTTCAACCCCACGAGCCGAGTGAAAACGCGCTGCAAAACGTAGCCGAACTGGCGTTTGACGCGGCGCGAGGGGTTTCGCGGGAGACCATCTACGCTTCGGAAGTTGGCCGCGGCAAAACGGCATGGACGGCGCAGATCGGTACGCGCCTCAATGCCAACCCGGTTCCTCCTATCTATGCCTTGACCGATGGCCGCGCCACCTACGCGGTCGCTTATGACCCCGAATTTGCGGGGGCTTCGCGGTGGACGGAGCGTGTCGATCACGGCTGGCTGGTCGATGATCTCGGCGCGACATTCATCCTGAACGTTGCTCGATATGACGGCACCGGCCAAGCCTCCGCCGCCGACGGCGCGATCATCGCCCCCATGCCGGGCAAGGTCATCGCGGTCGATGTCACCGAAGGCCAGGCCGTCACCGCCGGGCAGCGGTTGTTGGTGCTCGAGGCTATGAAGATGGAACACGCCCTCACCGCGCCGTTTGACGGGACGGTGACCGGCCTCTCGGTCGAGCAGGGTTCGCAGGTGCAGGTCGAGGCGGTGTTGTGCGTGGTGGAGCCTGCTGAAGAATAGCCGTCATCCCAGCGAAAGCTGGGATCCCTCTCGTCCCGGTGCGAAACCGATAGCGGTCCCAGCTTTCGCTGGGACGACGGCTTGGTTATGGATTGCGCATGGGATGGGAAAAAGAACTCGAGGAACTGCGCCGCCGCGAGGCGCTCGCGGAGCAGATGGGCGGTGCCGACAAGGTGGCGCGGCAGCATGGCCGGGGCAAGATGGACGCCCGCGCGCGGCTCGCGGCGCTGGTCGATCCCGGCTCTTTCCGCGAAATCGGCAAGATCGCGGGCAAGGGCTCCTATGACGCCGAGGGCAACCTCACCGGCGTCCTCCCCGCCCCGTTCCTGTTCGGCAAGGCCACCATCAACGGGCGGCCCGTGGTCGCCACGGCCGACGATTTCACCATTCGCGGCGGCGCGGCGGATGCGGGGATCGGCCGCAAGATGGAGCAGGCCGAGAAAATGGCGCACGAATTGCGCCTGCCGATCATCCGCATGATCGACGGCACCGGCGGCGGCGGCTCGGTCAAGACGCTGGAGATGATCGGCGCGACCTACATCCCCGCGGTGCATATGTGGGGCGAGGTGGTGAAGAACCTCGACACCGTGCCTGTTGTGGCACTGGCGCTCGGCCCCACCGCTGGCCTCGGCGCGGCGCGGATCGTCGCCAGCCATTACTCGATCATGGTCAAGGGCCTGAGCCAAATCTTCGCCGCCGGCCCCGCCGTCGTCGACGGACTGGGCGAGGCTTGGAAGGACGGCGCGGCGAGCCACGAGGAAGCCAAGGAAAACCTCGGCGGCAGCGGCATCCACACGCGCAACGGGGTGGTCGATGACGAGGTCGCCAGCGAAGCCGAAGCCTTCGCCCGCGCGCGCCATTTCCTCAGCTTCATGCCCGAGCATGTCGGCCAGCTCGCCCGCCGCGCCCAATCCGGCGACCCGGCAAACCGGCGCGAGGAAGCGCTGCTGAGCCTCGTCCCGCGCGAGGAAAAGCAGGTCTATTCCATGCGCCGGGCGATGGAACTGTTGTTCGACAAGGGCACGGTGTTCGAGATCGGCAAGATGTGGGGCCGCGCCACGATCACCGCGCTCGCCCGGCTCGACGGCTGGCCGGTGTTCGTGCTGGCCAACGACCCGAGCTACCTCGGCGGGTCATGGGACGCCAAGACCAGCGAGAAGGTGGAGCGCTTCGTCAAGCTGGCCGACCAGTTCCGCCTGCCCATCGTCCACCTGGTCGACAACCCCGGTTTCATGATCGGGCGCGAGGCGGAGGTGGCGGGCACGATCCGCTATGGCGTGCAGGCGATGAACGCGGTCTACAAGGCCACCGTCCCGCTCGCCAGCATCGTCATGCGCCGCGCCTATGGCATCGCCGGCAGCGCGATGAGCAACGCCGATACCTACCAGTACCGCTATTGCTGGCCCTCGGGCGACTGGGGCTCGCTGCCCATCGCAGGCGGGCTGGAGGTTGCCTACAAGTCCGAGATCGAGGCCGCGGAAGACCCGGCGGCCGAACTCGAAGCGATCCGCGAACGGCTGGGCAAGGTCACCTCCCCCTTCCGCAGCGCCGAGCGCTTCAACGTCGAGGACATCATCGACCCGCGCGACACCCGGCCCTTGCTGTGCGAATTTGCAGAGCTGGCTTGGCGGAAACTGGGCGCCGACTAATGGATTTCAGGTGCGGCCGGAAACTTGCGTTGGTCGCCGGGGCGGGTGAACAGCTTCCCCCGCTCGCTGAACAGCACCAGAAACAGTGACGTCAGGCTGCACAGGAACAGCGCGTAAGCCAGCGGCCGCGCGCTGTCGTCATAGGCCTGGCCGATCAGGATCCCGAGCCCGGCCCCGGTCAGCATGCGGATGAAACTCTGCGCCGAGGAAGCCGCGCCCGCCGCATGTTCGAACGGCTGCATCGCGATCGAGCCGAAGTTCGCCCCCATGAAGCCGAGCAGGCACAGGTTGGCCGCCATCAGCGGCACGAACCAGTCGAGCGAATCCGGATGGTAATGCGCGGCATAGACCTGCACCGCCGACACGACGATGAAGACGCACAGAGCCGTATGCGACACCCGCCGCGCGCCGAAGCGTTCGACGATGCGCGAATTGGTGAAGCTGGAAACCGCTAGGGTTGAGGCGGTCGCACCGAAGATCAGCGCGAAATCCTCGCCAGCGCCAAAATGCTCGCCGATCAGCTGCTGCGAGCTGTTGATGTAGCCGAACATCGCCCCGAAGGTGATCGCGCTGCCCAGCACATATCCGACCGCCGCGCGGGTGGTGAAAGTCAGCGGCAGATTGTGCAGCACGGTCTTGAGATCGAGCGGCTGACGCTCCGACGGGGCCAGCGTTTCGGGCAGCCGCGCCCAGGTCCACACAGCGACCACTGCTCCGGCAAAGCCCATGAAGGCGAAAATCCACGGCCAAGGCGCGAACACCAGCACCGCCTGCCCGACGCTGGGGGCCAACACCGGCACGACCATGAAGACGATGAAGATGGTCGACATCAGCCGCGCCATGGCATCGCCTTCGAACCGGTCGCGGATCACCGCCACCGGGACCACGCCCAGCCCTGCGGTGGCAAAACCCTGCAGGGCGCGGAGCACCAGCAAGGCCTCGAAACTCGGCGCAAAGGCGCAGGCCAGCGAGAGCACAATGTAAGAGCCGAGCGAAACGAACAGCACCGCCCGCCGCCCGAACCGGTCGGCCAGGCTCCCTGGCACGAGACAACCCACGCCGGTGGCGAGCAGGTAGATGCCGACCACCAGCTGCCGCCGGTTGGCATCGTCGACGCCATAGGAACCCGCAATCACCTCGAGCGCGGGCAGCATCCCGTCAATCGCCAGCGCGCCGAGGCTCATCAGCGCCGCCATCAGCGCGACGAATTCGCCGCGCCCGAGCGAGCGCGTGTGGCCGTCGCTGGAAGAGATCCGATTGCCCACCATGTTGGGGGCCATGTGCCCGCGTGCCACGCCGCTGCCTAGTGGCTTGGCCTGAGCATCGGGAGAAAGCCGATTCACTGTGCTTCAATTGCCGCGCCTAGCCGGATAATGTCGTCCGGTGGAAGACGACTTCGATGATGCAGAAGAAGAGGCGCAGGGCCTGCGCAAGATCATCCATGTCGACATGGACGCCTTCTTCGCCAGCGTCGAACAGCGCGACAATCCCGAGCTGCGCGGCAAGCCGATTGCAGTTGGCGGCGGGGGCGGGCGCGGCGTGGTCGCTGCCGCGAGCTACGAAGCGCGCAAGTTCGGGGTGAAGAGCGCCATGCCCTCGGTCACCGCCAAGCGGCTGTGCCCTGATCTCATTTTCGTGCGCCACCGCTTCGACGCCTACAAGGAAGCGAGCCGCCAGATCCGCGAGATCTTCCTGCACTACACCCCGCATGTCGAACCGCTCAGCTTGGACGAGGCCTATCTCGACGTGACCGGGGATTTGCAGGGCGTCGGCTCCGCCACCCGCACCGCGCAGCTGATCCGCGAACGTATCCGGGCCGAAACCGATCTCACCGCCAGCGCCGGGGTCAGCTACAACAAGTTCCTCGCCAAGCTCGCCAGCGACCAGAACAAGCCCGACGGACTGTGTGTCATCAGGCCGGGCGAAGGGGCAGCCTTCGTCCAGTCGTTGCCGATCCGGCGGTTCCATGGCGTCGGGCCCAAGGGCGCGGAGAAAATGGCCCGGCTGGGGATCGCAACCGGGGCGGACCTCGCGGCGAAGGACCTTGCCTGGCTCAAGGCCCAGTTCGGCAGTTTCGGCGATTATCTCTACCGCGCCGCGCGGGGGATCGACCTCAGGCCGGTGCGCGCCAACCGCATCCGTAAATCGGTCGGCGGTGAGCGGACTTTCAGTGTCGACCAGCACGAACCTGACGAGCTGCGCGAGACGCTGGAGCGGATCATCGCCATCGTCTGGGACAGCATCGAACGGACGAGGGCGCGCGGGCGGACAGTGACGCTGAAGATGAAGTACAACGATTTTCGCACCGTCACCCGCGCGCATTCGGTGCCCGGCTATGTCTCGGGCGCGGCAGAATTTGCGGCGATCTCGCGCGATCTGCTGGAGGCGCAATTGCCCTTGCCGCTGCCGATCCGGCTGATGGGGCTGACGCTGTCGAACCTTGAACGCGAGGCCGAAGTCGAAGCGGAACGTAGCGCCCGCAGAAACGGCCAGCTGGCGCTGTTCTAACCCCGCCCTTCCAGCCTGGCCCGCCACATGTCGAGCCGGACGCGGGTTGTCGGTCCCTGCGGTTCCGGCAGCGAATGACGCGGGAAAAACCGCGCCTCGATCACCTCGCGCCGGTCGATCTGCGGATGCTGGTCGGTCACCGCCTCGAACAGGTGCGTGGTATGCGGCGCGCCTGAAATCGTGTCTTCGATCACCGCCACCAGCGTGAGCCGTTCAAGCTCGATCCGCAGTTCCTCCTGCACCTCGCGCCGCGCTGCCGTCTCGGGCTCTTCGCCCCGGCCCATCCCGCCGCCGGGCAGCGCCCAGACCGCCGGACCATAGCTGTGACGCAGCAGCAGCACCTCTCCTTCGAGGTTGCAGATGACCACGCCGCAGCCGGCCAGCGGAGCCTTGCGCCAGCGGCGCCAGTGGTGACGAATACGATGAGCGAGCGGTAGCAGCGCGCGGTGGACCGGCGGGGGAATCAGGTGAAGCATGTCACCTGTTGCTGCGCCCTTGAAAGCAGGCGCGCAACCGGCAGGTCGTGTTCTCCCCCGATCGCGCCCTCGAACACCGCGCGCTTGTCCGCCGCGCCGCCCAGTGTGAACAGTAGGGCGTCGCTGTCGAGCAGGCTGGGTATCGTCAGCGTGATCCGGTCGAACGGGGCATGGGGCGGCAGCGGGTTAGGCGTCAGGCGACGCACCGCCTGCGCATCTTCCGGATCGGGATCGGTGTTGGGAAACAACGAGGCGATGTGCCCATCAGGCCCCATGCCAAGCCAGGTCAGCGCGAAGTGTGGCGGCGTAGAATGCTCCTCGAGAGCGACAACCCGCGTGCCAACCGGCTCCAGCAAGGCGCGCATCTTGCCGGTGTTGGACGCTCCGTGATCCTCGGGCACGATCCGGTCATCGTTGGGCCACACGTCGAGACGCTCGAAATCGAGGTCGCGGGTGACGAGTTCGGCAAGGATCGGGAATGGGGTCGAGCCTCCCGGGATGGTGATGGCGATCCGCCCGTCGGCGGCCTCAAGCGCGGTGCCAAGGTGCTGCTCCATCCAGTCTGCGATGGCGGTGGTGTCGGCGCTTTCGATCAGCTTTATCCCGGTCATAGCCAGACCATAGCGATCGCGCCGCACAGAGGCATCCCCCTGCGCGCCGCGAATTCGTATCCGCGTTGGAGGCGGAGCGCACTTACTGCAGCGTGCTCCTGAGAAACCAGATCCGCTCCTCGGTCTGGTCGGTCAGGTCGTCGAGGATACCGTCGGTGGCATTGTCGCCCGCTTCTTCCGCCACGTTCTTCAGCTTCTTGATCCGCTCCAGCATCTTGACGTTGTCGTCGTGCAATTCCTGGATCATCTCCTCCGCCTTGAGGTCGGTCCGGTTCTGGTCCTTGATCGTGGTGGCGCCGGCAATCGAGCCGATCGAGGTCAGTGTCGGTGCACCATTCTTGCGCACCCGTTCGCCGATCATGTCGATATTTTCGCGGATTTCGATCGCCTGTTCGTCGAACATCAGGTGCAGGTCGCGAAAGCGCGGACCGGTGACATGCCAGTGGAAGTTCTTGGTCTTGGTGAAGAGCGCGAAATGGTCCGCCAGTAGCCCGTTGAGCTCGTTGACGAGCGCGGTTTTCGAGTTGTCGCCTGCGGTGGCCATGAACTGTCTCCATTCGTTTTATGAGTTTCTTACAATGAACCAACGACAGTGATCGCAATCGGTTTCATCAATAAAACACATGGCATTAATCGTTTTTGGCGATTCAGATCATACCCCTTACACCCAGTCCGATGGCGAGTGCTGCGAGGAACAATACCGCTGCCAGTGCCAGCCTGATCCAGCGAAGCGGCAGCGATGTCTCCAGTGCATTGCCCATCGTCCACCCCAGCACCAGCGCAAGGGTGCCACCCAGCGCCCCGCCTGCCGCGGAATGCCACGGCAAGGCAGTCCAGGCAGAGACAGCAAAGACGAGAAATCGCCCGGCGTCGCTCACCTGCCGCGCCAGCAACACGACAAAGGCCGCGAAAATCGAATGGGTCGGCTCGCGCGGAACCTCGCGCCGCATCGGCCAAGCCAGCTCGACCGCGGCAATGACTAGCGCGACGGCGACCAGCATCTTGCCCGCTTCGGGAAACAGCTGGAACGCGATCCATCGTCCGGCCCAGGCCATCAGGAATGCCGAACCAGTCGCCGCGAGTGCCCCAGCCACCAGCAAGCCCGGGCCCGTGCGCCCGGCCAGCCGGGCCACCAGCAACTGGTCGCGCGCGCCTACCGAAACCAGCAGCACCAACGCGAAACCGAACAGGAACGAACTCACCGCGGATGCTGTCTCAAACGATCCAAGGCCCGGTTATGGCGAGCGTGCGCGCCGGGCTCATCGCATTGACGAACAGCACCTTGCCGTCGGGCGAGAAGCAGGCCCCGGCAAATTCGGTCTGGAGCCGCAGCCGGGCGAAATCATAAGGTCGCCCGAGCTGGTCGATCCCCCGCAGGTGGTTGTCGACCACATCGGTATATTGGTCCTCGCAGACGATCAGATGGCCGTTGGGGGCGATGCAGAGGTTGTCGCCATAGTTGAACTGGTCCTTGCTCTCGGATTCGAAATAGAGCTCCAGCCGGTCCGGCTTGCTGCCGCGACCGGGTGCCAGGCGAAAGATCTGCCCCAGCCCGGCTTCGCCGCCGCTGGTGCAGCAGAAATAGAGCTCGTCCGTGCCCATCCACAGCCCCTCGCCGCGCGCGAAGATCGTGGCCCCGGCCGCCGCACCGCGCAGGCGCAGATCGTCCTCGGGCGCTTCGACATTGTCGAGATCGACCCAGCGCGCGGTGTGGAGCTCGCCCCGCTTGATCGCCACAGCCTTGCTGTTGGTCGAATCCGCAATCCCTTCCACCGCCAGCGCCTGCAACTTGCCGCCGCTTGCTAACTGGCCCTTCACTGCCGGGATAAAGCGATAGAGCAGCCCGTCGTCGCGGTCCTCGGTCATATAGACCGCGCCGGTCACCGGATCGACGCAGGCCGCCTCGTGGTTGAAGCGGCCCATGGCCTTGAGCGGCACCGGATCGACCATGCCCGTCGCGGTGGCAGGGACTTCGAAGACATAGCCATGGTCCGGCGCCTGCTTCATCCCGCGCGAGCCCGGCTCCTCGCAGGTCAGCCAGCTGCCCCAGGGGGTGATGCCTCCGGCGCAATTGCGGATCGTCCCGGCCAGCGAGCGATGCTGCCGCTCGACCCGGAGGGTCGCGGCGTCGAGCACCACGGTGGTGGTCCCGCCGGGCAGGATCTTGCCATCGGGCCCGCGTCCGTAGCCACTGCCGAGCGTACCGCCGGAGTCTGCTCCGGGACTTAGTTCATGGTTGCGTACCAGGGCGATCTTGCCATTGCCCAGATCGAAGCAACCCATGCCATCCGCATCGTCGGGTACGGTCAGACCATCGTCCATCGCATCGCCGAGCTTCGAAACAATTCGGTAGGTGAACCCTTGCGGCAGATCGATCAGGCCCTCCGGGTCAGGCACCAGGGGGCCATAGCCCGTTGCGCTTTCCAAACCGGAACCGGTCGCCCCGCGTGTCTGGCAGCCGCTGGCGACCAGCGCGGCGAAGGCGCTGCCGGTGGCGAGGAAGCGGCGACGGTCGGTCGCGAGGGGGAATGCGGCAAGGGCAGACGACATGGGGCTTTGACTCCTGATGCGAGTGACGGCCATAGCAGGCGCAAGGGCCAATGGCAGGCCCATGTGAAGGGAGAGAGACATGAATTTCGCAGACGGCCACGCCGCCATCGTCACCGGTGGGGCTTCAGGTCTCGGACATGCCAGCGCGGTCGCGCTGCGCGAAGCCGGGTTCAAGGTCGCCATTTTCGACATCAACACCGAAGAAGGCCCAGCCAAGGCCGAAGCGATCGGCGCGACCTTCCACCACGTCAATATCATGGACGAGCAATCGGTGGTCGACGGCTTCGCCGCTGCCCGTGCCGCCAACGGGCAGGAACGCCTCACCGTCCACTGCGCCATGGCCAGCGGGCGCGGCAAGACCATCAGCTGGGACAAGGAGGCCGGCTGCTACAAGAAGCTGCCGACCGGACAATATGCCTTCGGCGCGGAAGGTATCCTGACCTCCAGCTTCCGCATCGCCAGCCATTCGGCACTCGGCATGGCCAACAGCGAGCCTGTGACCGAAGACGGCGAGCGCGGCGCGATCATCCTCACCGCCAGCGTCGCCGCGCAGGACGGTCAGATCGGGCAGGTCATCTACGGCAGCTGCAAAAACGGGGTGAACGGTCTGGTGCTGCCGATGGCGCGCGACCTGATGGACCTCGGCATCAGGGTCAACTCGATCATGCCCGGCATTTTCGCTACCCCGCTGATGCTGGGCATGAAGGACCGCAATCCGCAGATGTGGGACCAACTGAACGCCAGCGTCCCCTTCCCCAAGCGGCTCGGCCATCCGGAAGAGTTCGCCTCGCTGGTACTGGAAATCGCCCGCAACGGGTACATCAACGGCCACCAGTTCCGTCTGGACGGTGCCATAAGGATGCCGCCCAGGTAGGAGAGGCTGCATGACCACTTCGACCAACGAATACCCGACCAAAGCCTATGGCGCGACCGCGCCCGACAGCGGTGTGGGGCCAATGGACATTACCCGTCGTGGCTTGCGCGCTGACGATGTGCTGATCGACATCAGCCATTGCGGCATCTGTCATTCCGATCTGCACACTGCCCGCAACGACTGGGGTCGCACGACTTATCCATGCGTTCCGGGGCACGAAATCGTCGGCACGGTCGCGGCGGTGGGCGATAAGGTGACGCGGCACAAGGTCGGCGACCGGGTCGCCATCGGCTGCCTCGTCGACAGCTGCAAGGCCTGCACCCATTGCGAGCAGGACCTCGAGCAATACTGCCTCAACGGCTCGGTCGGCACCTATGGCGGGCGCGACCGGATCGATGGCTCGGTCACCTATGGCGGCTATTCCGACCGCATCGTGTGCCGCGACGAATTCGTGCTCAAGGTGCCCCAAGCGCTGAGCAGCGAGCATGCCGCTCCGCTGCTCTGTGCCGGGATCACGACCTACAGTCCCTTGCGGACATGGAAAGTCGGCCCGGGCAGCAAGGTTGCGGTCGCCGGACTGGGCGGGCTGGGTCACATGGGCGTCAAGTTCGCCGTGGCGATGGGCGCTGAAGTGACCGTGCTCAGCCGCACCGAGGACAAGCGGCAGGACGCGCTCGACCTTGGCGCGCATGACTTCCTGCTCGCCACCGACAAGATGGCGATGAAGGCGAAGACCGGATATTTCGACCTGGTCCTCAACACCATTCCCGTGCGCCACGATGTCGCGCCCTATCTCCACCTGCTGCGCATCGACGGGGCGCAGGTGCTGGTCGGCATGATCGACAAAATGCCCGAGCTGCATTCGGGCATCTTGCTCGGCCGCAAGATCCTCACTGGCAGCGGCATCGGCGGCTTGGCTGAAACGCAGGAGATGCTCGACCTCTGCGCCGCGAACGGCATCGTGCCGGAGATCGAAGTGATCCCGATGCAGGAGATCAATGAGGCCTACGAGCGGATGGAGCGGAGCGATGTCAAGTACCGCTTCGTGATCGACATGGAGAGCCTGCGGGTTTCGTGATCGCGCGAACTTCACCGGGGCAGCAGGTGGAACTCCACGCGATTGGAAAACAGCTCGTATTCGTCGAAGGCTGCCAGTTCCGCTCGCTTCTGCGGCGTCAGCAGGTGCGCATGGATGTCACCCATCAGCGCATGGTCCCGCTCGATCCGAAAACCCGTGTCTTCGAACAGTTTCACGAATTCGCGCCTGGTCAGCCGGTTGAGGTAAGTGTTGACGGAGAAAGCTGGATCGGTGAGGTGTTGCCACGCCTGCTCGGGCGGATTGAAAGGGGCCCGATAAACCGTCCAGTTCGGGTCATGCCCTCCGATGATGCCGGTAAAGATGCCGGGCTGGGTGATGACCATGCCGTGCGCGCTCAGATGCTCGCGCAGGTGCAACATACCGAGACGCAGTTCTTCGACCGGGATATGCTCGAAGACATCGCGTGAAAACGCCAGGTCGACCGAGCCGATCTTGTCCCACACCGATGGGTCGCCCACCGATGCGACCAGCAAGTGCGCACTTGCCGGGTCATAGGCGGGCAATTCCGCACGTGCGGCGGCGTGGAACCTGGGCCATTCGCGCGTTTCGAACAGGCAGTGACGTACCAGGCTCTTGACCGATCGCTCCCAGCCGTTCCGGCGCCAGGCGCTGAGGATGTCGCGCAAGCGGAGCACTGGATGATCGATGTCGATGGCATAGACCTGCCGGAAAATTCCGGTGAGCAAGAAAGCCCGCCGCGGCCGGGCACCGAAGCCGATTTCCAGCACGGTCGACTCGCTTGCCTTGAGGCCCGTCCGTTCTTCGAACTGGGCCGCGATCCCGCGAAGGTCGGCAATCTCCGCTGCCACCGCTTCTGCACCAGCAGGCATGATGAAGCGCGAATGCGCCAGCCGCCCGTAATAACGCAGCTTGCTGGCGAGCGAAACATCGCGAACCGAGGAATTGGTCTGCTTCATTCGCAGCGGGACTTGGTCAGATGCACCAGTCGAGCTGTTGCCCACGCTGGTTCGACCGGTCCGCCCGAACGCGGTTGGTCACCATCCGCGCGTGAAGCCTGCGGACCACGGTGCTGCCGGTGTGCTGGAACAGGAAGGGGAAAATCCCGTGCAGCAGGCAGGCAATCCCTGCTGCCAGCATCGGCCAGCCGAAGCTGCTGGCCACCCGCATATGCTCGAAATAGGTCTCGCCGACCGATTGAGGATGCGCGGTGAACAGTTTCATCGGTGGCTCCGTTGGTGGGAAAGCGGGGACTGTCGGCAAGCCTATGCCACAAGGCGGTGACTGAAAACAGCCGTCCTCGCGTCCCACCCCCCACTCCGATATTGACCCCGCGCCCGCCATCGGGCAAGCGCCCTGCCGCGCCGACGATGCGCCGAAGATGCGGGTGTAGCTCAATGGTAGAGCAGCAGCTTCCCAAGCTGACGACGAGGGTTCGATTCCCTTCACCCGCTCCAGTGTTTTCGATTGCCTACCGCTCCGCTGCTTGAGGCGGCCTCGATTGCCTACCGGTCCGCTGCTTGAGGCGTTCTCGATTGCCTACCGGTCCGCTGCTTGAGGCCGCCCACCTTCTAGAACCCGAATCTCAACCCGCCCCAAATCGTTCTCGGAGCGCCGAGATCGACACTGCCTCCGGCGTTGCGGGTAACAATGGTCTCATCGGTCAGGTTTTCGGCCCGCAGCACCAGCACCAGCTTGCCCGTCAGCGGGACCTGCGCATAGGCGCCGACGGTAGTCGCGGCAGGCAGTACGTCGGTTTCAAGGTCATCCTCGAACTGCGCGCCGACATGCCGCAGGGTCAGCGCGAACAGGCCGCCGTCGAAGGGTTTCCATCCCACCGTCGCCGCAGCGGCCCAGCGCGGGGTTTGCGCGGGACGGTTGCCGTCGAGCGCCAGCGAGGCGCCGGAACCCTGCACTTCGGCCGCGGTATAGGCGAGCGTGCCGTCGAAACTGAACTGGCCGCGCGTGATCCGCGCGCCCAGTTCCAGCCCCTGCGCCTCGATCGCGGGCAGGTTCTGCCGCTGGCGCAGCGTCGGGGTCAGGGTGACATTGGCGATGGCGTCCTTGACCCGGTTATCGAAGGCGGTGAGCGAGAATGCGACGCCCTCTGCCGGTCTCCAGTCAATCCCGGCCTCGAAGCCCTCCAGTCGTTCCACCCGCAGCCCGGCATTCGCCTGTGTGGTCACCGGAAACACCACGAACGGGCGGTACAATTCATTCAACGTGGGTAGCCGCAGCCCGCTGTAGCCGGCCGCCCTGAGCGACAGCGTATCGCTGGCCCGATAGAGCGCCCCGGCCCGCCAGGTCACGGTCCAGTCGGTCTGGTCGGCAAAGCGGTTGTCGATGGTCGGTGTGCCCGCCGGGGTGGTCTCCAGGAAGAACCCGTCGGTGATCGCTGTGCGGTCGGCGCGGACCCCGCCGGTCAGAACCAGCCGCCCCAAGGTCCAGTCGTCCTCGAGGAAAATTCCGAGATCGCTGGTTGCCCCGCCCGCGCGGCGACGGGCTGTCACTTGCCCGGTGAAGGCGCTGATCGCCTGTTCCTGCATCTCGCCATCGGACCGGCGGTAATCGATGCCCAGGCGCAGGACATGGTCCTCGCCGACGGGGGGCCGCAGTTCGAGCTTGCCGCCGATCCCGGTGGCAGGCGTATTGCTCTGGTCGAGCACGGGGACGAAGCGGGTCGCGCTGACCACCACATTGGTGAAATTGCGCGCCTGGACATAGGCCAGCGCGTCGACCTGCCAAGACCCGCGGCTGATAATACGGAGGCTGGCATCCTGCCCGCTGGCGCTGCTGTCGGCCCCGTCGAAGCGCAAGGTTCGGCGGTCATCGAAAGCCAGAAGGCGCGCCTGCAGTTCAAGTGTCTCGTTGAGCGGCGCAACCGCGCGCACTTGCCCTGCAATGCTGTCGAACGCCGCAGGCACGCTGGCGGCGACCCGCTGATCCGCCGGCGTGGTCCGGAAACCGTCGCCGCGATCCCAGCGGCCGCTGGCGGTGACGTACCCCCGCCCCAGCCGGGCGGCGACGCCCGCGCTCGCTTCGGTCTCACCCCGGTCATTGACCAGTGCCGACGCCGTGACAGCACCGAGCGTGTCGATATCCGCACTCGTCAGAGCAATCGTCCCTGCCAGCGCACCCGCACCGAACGGTCCCGAGCCACCGCCACGGGTGACGCGGATGCTGCCGACCTGTTCAGGCACCAGTGCGGCGAAGGGGATGTAGCCGAAGAAGGGATCGCCCATCGGTACGCCGTCGAGCGTTACCAGCGCCCGGCTCGAAGCATTGCCGCCGAGCGCCCGCAGCGTCACACCCTGCGCGCTAGGGTTGGACGAGCGGCTGTCGGAGCGGCGGAACTGCTGGAACCCCGCAACTGCGCCCAGCGCTTCCTCGATCCGGCCCGAAGGCACAGTGACGATCGCCTCGCGGTCGATCTCGCGCACCGAATAGGCCGGTTCCGCAGGTGTGTCGGGCAGGCCCTCGCCCACCACCACGATCTGTTCGCCCTCGCCACTCGCCTGGGCAAGAGCGGGTGTGGCAAGCGTCAGGGCGATCAGCGGCAGCGGTCGAAGGCAAGTCATGCGCGCAGCCCTTAGCGACACAAAGCTGCGCCGTCAGCATCCCTCTCGCAAGACTCGCAAACCGCCCCCAGATGTGCTTAACGGGAATCCGTTGCAGGAGAGGACTTAATTCATGAGTGATGTGCAGACCGATTTCGACGTACTGATCGTCGGTGCCGGCATTTCCGGGATCGGTATGGCCGCGCATATGGAAATGCACTGCCCCGATCACAGCTATGCCATCGTCGAGATGCGCGACAACCTCGGCGGCACCTGGGACCTGTTCCGCTATCCCGGCATCCGTTCGGACAGCGACATGCACACTTTGGGCTTCGTGTTCGAGCCGTGGAAGCACGAGAAGTCGATCGCCGATGCGCCCGCCATCCTCGCCTATCTCAACCGCATCGTCGACGAGCGCGGCATCCGCCAGCACATCCGCACCGGCCACCGTGTCCTCAGCGCCGATTTCGACCGCTCGACCGCCCGCTGGACTGTCACCGTCCAGCTCAAGGATGGCGAGAAGAAGCGGCTGACCGCGAACTTCCTCTACCTCGGCTCGGGCTATTACGATTACGACGAGCCCTATGACGCGGGTTTCCAGACCGGCGCGTTCAAGGGGCAGGTGATCCATCCGCAGTTCTGGCCGGAAGAACTCGACTATGCCGGCAAGAAGGTGGTGGTGATCGGCTCGGGCGCGACTGCCGTCACCATCGTCCCCTCGATGGCGGACAAGGCGGCGCATGTGACCATGCTCCAGCGCACCCCGACCTGGATGTTCAGCCGCCCGGCCAAGGATGGCTTGGCCAACTTCCTGCGCAAGATCCTGCCCGAGAAACTGGCCTACAGGATCACCCGCTGGAAGAACATCAAGCTGCAGGACGTCGCCTTCAAGATGGCCCGCAACAAGCCGGAGAAGGTCAAGGCCAACCTCCACAAGCGGATCGAGAAGGCGCTGGGCAAGGACTTCGACCGCGCTGCCTTCACCCCGCCCTACGACCCGTGGGACCAGCGCCTGTGCCTGGTGCCGGACAGCGACCTGTTCGAAGCGATGAAGGCGGGCAAGGCCAGCGTGAAGACGGGCAAGATTGCCCGCTTCGTCGAGAGCGGCATCGAGCTCGACAATGGCGAGCTGCTGGAAGCCGATATCATCGTCACCGCCACCGGGCTGAAGCTGGCAGTGGCGGGCAAGATCGCGGTCTCGGTCGAGGGCGAGCAGGTCGATTGGGCCAAGCGGTTCTATTACAAGGGCTGCATGTTCTCGAACCTGCCCAATCTGGCGGTGGTTTTCGGCTATCTCAACGCCAGCTGGACGCTGCGGGCGGACATCAATTCCGACTATGTCTGCCGCGTGCTGAACCGGATGAAGCAGACCGGCACGCAGATCGCCGAACCGGTGCTGACACCGGAAGCCGAAGCGGCGATCGAGGAAGACGACATCTTCGATTTCTCGAGCGGCTATATCCAGCGCGGCAAACACATCATGCCGCGCAACTCGGTGGCCTACCCCTGGCGGCTCAACCAGGAATATGTGCTCGACCGCAAACGGATGGTGGAGGACCCGGTCGACGACGGCGTACTCGCCTTCCGCCGCGCCGGAGCCAACGGGCGCAGCGAAGAGGAGATGCTCGAAGCGGCGGAGTAGCGCTGCCGCTCCACTTCGCTTAGGCAAGCGGCATGAGCACGAATCCCGAACGCATCTATACCGCAGGGCTTGTCGTCATCGGCGACGAGATCCTGTCGGGCCGCACCCATGACAAGAACATCGCCCAGGTCGCGAGCTGGTTGCAGGTGCAAGGCATTCGCCTCGCCGAAGTGCGGGTCGTGCCCGATGTGATGGAAAAGATCGTCGCGGCGGTGAATGCGCTCAGGGCGGAGAACGATTACCTCTTCACCACCGGCGGGATTGGCCCGACCCATGACGACATCACCGTCGATGCGGTGGCCGAGGCTTTGGGCCTCGGCGTGGAAGTGCATCCCGATGCGCGGGCGATCCTCGAACGCTATTACACCAGCCGCGGTCTCGAACTGACCGAAGCCCGCCTGCGCATGGCCCGCGCGCCTGCCGGGGCGGAGTTGATTCCCAACCGCATGTCGGGTGCGCCGGGGATCAGGATCGGCAATATCTTCCTGATGGCCGGAGTCCCCCACATCACCGCCGGGATGCTGGACGCGTTGACCGGCACGCTCGAAGGCGGAATGCCGCTCAAGAGCGAAACCATCGGCTGCTGGACCGCCGAAAGCGAGGTCGCGGATATCCTGCGCAAGGCCGAGCAGGATCACGAGGGTTGCCAGATCGGCAGCTACCCCTTCTTCCGCGAGGGGAAGGTTGGGGCCAACTTCGTCATCCGCTCGACCGATGCCGAAGCGCTGGCCGACTGCGCGCGAGACCTGACCCGGGCACTGGAGGACCGCGGAAACCCCTGCATCGCCGGGGGGATCTAGGGCCTTTTCCGCACCGTTTTGCCTCGCCATGAGACAGCCCGACGCCGGGCTTACCTCACCTTAACCCCTCCATGTTACATCTTGTGGCGGTGGCTCGGAAGAGCCGAGCGTGACCGAAGGGGTAAGGCCTGGACGGCCCGACATGGCGATGACGACTGTCTATCTGACGATCGATACCGAATATGCCTCGAGCCTGCCCGGTGCGCGTGGTCCGGGCACGCGGGCGGAGAACTACCGCCGCTCGATCCTGTGCGATACGCCGTCCGGCCCGGTCGGCATCATCCACCAGATGGAGGTAATGGACCGGTGCGGTCTGAAAGGGGTCTTCTTCGTCGATCCCATGCCGGCCCTGCTCTGGGGTGTCGCCGCCATCGAGGATGTGGTCGGACCGATCCTTGCCCGGGGTCACGACGTGCAGTTGCATTGCCACACCGAATGGCTGGCACGCGTAGCCAACAGCGCGCTGCACCATCGCATCGCGGACGGCGCGACAGGCCGCAACATCGGCGACTTCCCGTTCGAGACGCAGTGCCGCATCCTCGACTGGGCCTACGAGACACTGTGCGCGGCAGGGGCGCCCGCTCCGATCGCGTTCCGGGCAGGCAATTACGGCGCCAATGACGACACCCTGCGCGCTCTGGCGGAGATTGGCATTGCTTACGATACCAGCCATTCCCCCGCGCTCGCGGGCAAGGGCGACTGCACGATTTCGTTGGGGGCGGATGTCCGCCAGCCCATCGCGCATCATGGCGTCATCGAAGTGCCGATCGCCAGTATCGAGGATTTCGGTGGCGGGTTGCGGCACGGGCAGATCACCGCGCTCGCCCTGCCCGAACTGCTAGCGATCGTCAGGAACGCGCTGGATCACGATATCGCCTCGGTAACACTGGTCTCGCATAGCTTCGAACTGGTCAGCCGCGACCGCACGCGCCGCAACCGGATGGTCGCCAGTCGGTTCGAGAAGTTCTGCGAGCAGCTCGCGGCGATGCCCGGCTGCACAGCGGCAACCTATACCGAGCGCCCCCCGGCCGAAGCGGGAACAGCAGATGCCCCGGTGGCCGAGTTCGATCCGGTTACCGGCAGCACGCGGTTGATCGAACAGGCGGTTTCCAACGTGCTCTATGCCAGCAACATTCCCCTGCGGACCAAGCAGGTCGCAACCGCCACCATGGGCATGCTGCTATGACGGCCGCAACCGCCGCCGATGGGCGTGCAAGCATGCGAGTGGCAGTTCCCCGATACACTCCAAGGCGCGCCGCAGACCTGTGACAGCGTTGCCGACCCCGATCCACTTCACGCTCGGCTCGCGCCGACTGCTGTCGGTCCCGCGCCGGTTGGTGCCACTGGTGTTCAGCCTCGAAGATGTCCTGCAC
The DNA here is from genome assembly GCF_021431965.1 of Erythrobacter sp. SDW2. Classification (NCBI taxonomy): domain Bacteria; kingdom Pseudomonadati; phylum Pseudomonadota; class Alphaproteobacteria; order Sphingomonadales; family Erythrobacteraceae; genus Erythrobacter; species Erythrobacter sp. SDW2. The sequence goes on along the minus strand of NZ_CP090370.1, from coordinate 925,676 downwards.
GCCAGGATGAGATCGCCGCCGATCGGAGAGGAACAGTCCGACGGGCTTCGGGTGCTGTCAGCGCCGCTGTCCATGGTGGACGAGATTGCCCGGCGCTTCCCGGATCATGTCATCGGGGGACGGCAGGACTATCGCCGCTATTACATCGACATGGCGGGCGGTTATGACGAATACCTCGGCCGCTTCTCCGGCAAGACCCGTTCAACCCTGCGGCGCAAACAGCGCAGGCTGGCGGACGAGATCGGCGGCACGTTGGGCGTAACCGAACACCGGACCCCGGCCGAAGTCGAGGCTTTCCTCGAACAAGCGCTGCCGCTCTCGGCGTTGACCTATCAAGCGCGGCTGCTCGACGCGGGCCTGCCAGACGATCCCGCCAGCCACCACACCATGCTCGAGCGGGCCGAACAAGGCCGCATGCGCTGCTTCCTGCTCAAGGCACGGGGGCACGCGATCGCCTATCTTGCGCTGCCGGTCGAAGGCGAAACGCTGGTCTATGCCCATCTCGGCTACCACCCCGATTGGGCCCGGCTATCGCCAGGCACTGTGCTGCAAATGGAAGCGCTCGAACGCCTGTTCGCCGAACAATGCGTCCGCTGGTTCGACTTCACCGAGGGCGAAGGCGCGCACAAGGCGATGTTCGGCACCGACCATGTCGAATGTGCCAGCTTCCTGCTGCTCAAGGGTGATGCGTTCAACCGCCTTCTGCTCGGCTCGCTGGCGGCATTCGACGGTTCGGTCGCAGCGGCGAAGGCATTCGCCGAGAAGAGCGGCACGCTGGCGCGCGCGCGGAAACTTCTGCGCAGCTGACCAACAAAAGGGCCGGAGGTTCGCACCCCCGGCCCCGTACCTGTTTCACTAGGAAGTGAAGGCTTAAGCGCCTTCCACCTCAGCCAGGTCCACCTTCAGGCCCGGACCCATCGACGAGGTCAGGGTGACCTTGCGGACGTACTTGCCCTTCGAGCCCGAGGGCTTGGCCTTGACGACAGCGTCGGTCAGGGCGGCGAAGTTCTTCTTCAGATCTTCGTCCTTGAACGACAGCTTGCCGATGCCGCTGTGGATGATGCCCTGCTTCTCGACGCGGAATTCGACCTGGCCGGCCTTGGCATCCTTGACTGCCTGCTCGACGTTCGGGGTCACCGTGCCGAGCTTGGGGTTCGGCATCAGGCCCTTCGGACCCAGCACCTTGCCGAGACGGCCGACGACGCCCATCATGTCCGGCGTGGCGATGACGCGGTCGTAATCGAGATTGCCGGCCTGCATGTCTTCCATCAGGTCTTCGGCCCCGACCTTGTCGGCTCCGGCGGCCAGCGCCTTGTCGGCATTGTCGCCACGGGCGAACACGGCGACGCGGACGTCCTTGCCGGTACCGGCCGGGAGCGACACCATGCCGCGGACCATCTGGTCGGCGTGACGCGGGTCGACGCCCAGGTTCATCGCCACTTCGACGGTTTCGTCGAACTTCTTCGACGCATATTCGCGCAGCGTGCTGAGCGCTTCGTCGACGGTGTAGAGCTTTTCGCCATCCAGCTTTTCGGCCAGCAGCTTCGCCTTCTTGGTTACGGTTGCCATGATCTTAGCCCTCCACCACGCTGAGGCCCATCGAGCGGCACGAGCCTTCGATGATCTTCATGGCCTGGTCGATATCGTTGGCGTTGAGATCCGCCATCTTCAGTTCGGCGATTTCCTTCAGCTGGCCCTGGGTGATGGTCCCGGCCGAAACCTTGCCCGGCTCCTTCGAGCCCGACTTGAGCTTGGCGACCTTCTTGATCAGGTAGGTGGCCGAAGGCTGCTTGGTGATGAAGGTGAACGAACGGTCCGCATAGACGGTGATCACGGTCGGGATCGGCGCGCCCTTTTCGAGGCTGTCGGTCGCGGCGTTGAAGGCCTTGCAGAATTCCATGATGTTCACGCCGCGCTGGCCGAGTGCCGGCCCGAGCGGAGGCGAGGGATTGGCGGTGCCGGCAGGCACCATCAGCTTGATATAGCCGTCGATCTTCTTGGCCATGGGGCCACTCCTTTTCTCACTTTTGCTGCGCCTGTTGCCAGCCGCAGCTCATGGTAAGCGGTCAGCGGCCCGGAGCCCGAGCCTCCCGCGTGGGTTTCCCGATCGATGTCAGGGAAGGCGCGCGCATAGCGAAATGCGCGGGGAATGCAAGGGGTTTGCGGGTCGTCCATCAGGCCGGCAACTGCCCGGAGCAGCGACTTCTTCGCAATAGTCACGATCGGTGATACGATGAGACTGCAATTGCGCGGTGGGAGGCAACAATAATGCATTCAGCAGCAGCGCGGATCGGCGGCCTGGTTGTCGGCCTGTTCATCATCGTATTGGGCTTTTCGCTGTTGACACAGGAGGCTGGACTGGACGGTTCGGCCCGGACCAAGGCGTTAGTTTACGCCCTAACTGCCTTGGGAATCGGCGTTACTGCAGCAAGTCTGTTGCCCAACTCGCTCAACATTAGCGGAGAAAAGTTCAAACCGCTTGGCGCCAGTTTCCCGGCCACGGGCGGGGCCGCCTTCTTCGTCGCGACGCTGATCTTCCTGTTCTACACCGAGGACAGCGAGCCGGCTCAAGGCAAGGAGGATGGGGTTATCGAGGGGCGTGAACAGGCCGGCGGCAGCAAGGACGGGCCCGAATCCGCGCCAGGCCCAAGCACCGTGGCATCCTTAACACCTGCGCCCGCGCAGACGAGCGACCCCGCTCCCCAACCCGTGCCGCAACAGGCTCCACAACAACTGGCCGCCATGCGGCCGGGCCTGCTGCCCAATCCCTATGGGCCGGTGCCAACGAATACCAGCGGCATCACGCGGGTGAGAACCTATTGCAGCGACTGTTGCCCCGGTGGACCGATAGGATGCGGGCAGGTCGGTGGAGCGCAATCCTACGATGTCGACGAGGCGGAACTGGCGGCCTACGGCATGTGCCTGCAAAATGGCGGCGGGGAAGCGGCCTGCCTTTTCAACCTCGAGCAGTTCTGACCACCGCGCGCGAAGGCACGCAGGGGCTGTCTATCCCGCCCGGATACTCGCGAGGAAGCCTTCGACTTCGCCGCGCAGGTCTTCGGCCTGCTGTTCCAGTTCGGTCGACGAGGCCAGCACCTGGCTTGCCGCCGCACCAGTCGATAGCGACAGTTCGCGCACATCCTCGATATGGGTGGTGACCGAATTGGTCGCACGTGCGGCCATGTCGATACTGCGCGCTAGATCCTGCCCCGCGACAGACTGCTGGTCGACCGCACTGGCGATGGAGATTGCCGTCGATTCGAGCTGGCCGATCTGGTCGGCGATCCGGCGCAGGGCCTTGACGCTGGCGCCGGTCGAATCCTGGATGGCGGCAATCTTGCCGGCCACTTTCTCGGTTGCCTGGCTGGTCTGGGTCGCCAGTTCCTTCACTTCCGAGGCGACGACGGCAAAGCCGCGACCGGCTTCCCCGCCGCGCGCCGCCTCGATCGACGCGTTGAGTGCCAGCAGGTTGGTCCGCTGGGCGATGGACTGGATCATGTCGACGATCTGGCCGATTTCCTCGGCCGATACGGACAGGGCCGAAATGGTTGCGTCGGCTTCCGCGGCCGTTCCCGTGGCTTCGCGTGCCAGTTCCGCCGAATCGGCAGCCTGGCGGCTGATCTCGCCAATCGACATGGCGAATTCGTCACTCGCGGCCGCGGCGGCATTGGCACCGGCATTGGCCTCGGCCATCGAGTGAACGACTTGCGCGGTCTGGCGGGTCGATTCCTCGGCAGCACCTGCCATCGCCCCTGCGGTGCCCTTGAGCTGGCTCGAAGCTGCGGCGACCCCGCTGACAACGTCGCCCACGGTGCGCTCGAACTGGTCGGCCAGTTCGACCAGCACCCGGCGCTGTTCGGCGCGGGCGCGTTCCTGCTGCTCGACTTCTGCCTTGGCGCGCTCGGCGCGTTCGGCGGCCCATTGTTCCAGGCGGATGTTGGCCTTCTTGAACAGGGCGATGGCGCGCAGCATTTCGCCGACTTCGTCACGGCGCTCGATACCGTCGATTTCGAAATGACGGTCGCCCTTTGCAAGGCGCGTCATCCCACTGGTGATTTCGCCGATCTTGGCGGCATACTGGCGGGACAGGGCACGGAAACCGATGACCAGGATCACCCCGGCGAGCACCGCCGCAACCACCAGTGCGGTCATCAGCGTGTAAAAATAGGAGAGGCTCGCTTCGTCCATCGATCGGGCGCTGGCGACGAGGCTGGTCTCGAAAGCATCGGTTTGCTTGTAAAGCGCATCGCCCTGCGCGGAGAGTTCGAACGCGAGGTCGCTCGACCGTTTGCTCGCCCCTTCGCGCGCGATATTGGCGACAAGCTCGTCGAACTTGGCTTCGTAGGAAGCGAATGCGGCCTCCATTTGCTCAAGCTGCGCCGATGAGTCGGGCAGATGCTCGATCACCACCGCTTCGATGGCGGCGAGCTCGTCCTCCGCCTTGGCGTAGACCTCCTTCTGGCGGTCCAGCACGCCTTTCTCTCGCGCAAATATGAAGCGCACCGCATTGTAACGGAACTCGCCGGTGGTGCTGCGCAGGTCGGCCGAGGCCTTGACCGCACCCTGCACTTCGCCCGAAGCCATCGAGCGCGTGTACAGGACTGACATCCCCAGCCCCAGTACCACCGCCATGATCACGAAGATGGCCAGAAAGCTGCCGAACACGGCGGCGAGCTTGCGCGACAGGGGCAGGTTGCCGAACCAGGCATTGAAGCCGGCGAACCCGTGGGCCGCCGGAGCCGCTTCCTCCACATGCACTTCAGCCTGAAGCTGGCGGGCAACGTCTTCGATGGTACTCATACTGGACCCCTCGCAAGGGTAGCACAAGGGATCCAATCAGCCCCTGCCCACCCGACGGCGAAGCCATATGTTACATTCCTAAATATTGCCTAAAGCCGGTATTTACTGTGATCGCGAGAATGAACTCATGATCCGCCCCGCAGCGCAACGCAAAAAGCCCGCCGGCTTCCCGGCGGGCTTTTCCAAAACGCTGTCTTGCGGGTTTACTTGACCAGTTCGACCTGTTCGAAGTCGAGCTCGACCGGGGTGGCGCGGCCGAAGATCGAGACCGAGACCTTGACCTTGGCCTTGTCGAAATCGAGCTCTTCCACCACGCCGTTGAAGCTGGCGAAGGGGCCGTCGAGCACCTTGACGCTGTCGCCGATTTCGTAATCGACGCTGATGTCGCGCTTGGGCGCGGCCTTGGCTTCCTCGACACCGCCGAAATAGCGCGCGGCCTCACGCTCGCTGATCGGCTGCGGCTTGTTGTTGTTGCCGAGGAAGCCGGTCACTTTCGGCGTGTTCTTGACCAGGTGATAGACATCATCGGTCATCTTGAGCTTGGCCAGGACATAGCCGGGCATGAACTTGCGCTCGACCTGCACCTTCTTGCCGCGCTTCACCTCGGTCACCGTCTCGGTGGGGACCTGAACGTCCTCGACCGCTTCCGACAGGCCCAGGCGCTCGGCTTCGGCGATGATCGCGTCACGCACCTTGTTCTCGAAGCCCGAATAGGCGTGGATGATGTACCAGCGTGCCATCAGTATTCCCGTATCTTGGAGTAACGCAAAGGAGCCGCGGATCTGGCCCCGAAAATCAAGCGAGAGTCATCAGCCAGTTGACGATCGCGCTGAAGACCGAATCGATCCCGAGGAAGAACAGCGACAGGACCACGACCAGCAGGCCGACGAACATCGCCGTACGGACGGTTTCCTCGCGGGTCGGCCAGACGACCTTGGAAGTTTCGCTGCGTACCTGACGAATGAATTCGCCGGGGGAGGTTTTCTTCTTCGTGGTTTCTTCGGCCATGGCCGCTCTCGCTCGCAAAAGTGTTCCTTGCCTTCCGGGTAGGGCTCATCGCCGCCCCGGACAGGTCCGGGAGGGGCAAGTGAGTCTCCGATGTCGGGAGGCCCGACCGCATCTAGTGGCGACGCACGCCAAAAGCAAGCGGGGTTGCAGCGCTTGCCGCATGCCCCTAGCCTGCGGGGCCTGACGCAGTGGTCCGCCGATCCTGGATCACGTCCACAGAATATCTCAGGGGAGCCTCCATGGCAGCTACCGAAAGCGGCGCGGTCACACTGCTTGACCACGTCACCAATGTTTCAGATTTCATCTGGGTCGGCCTGTGGAACGGAGAGGAAGTCCTTCCCTTTCCACCAATGGTCGTCATCCTGTTAGGCACCGGCCTGTGGATCATGGCCGGCCTGCGGTTCTACCCGATCCTCAAGCTGGGCAGTGCTTTCAAGGGCCTGTTTGCGGGGCGCAAGGGCTCGGGCTCGGGCGAGATTTCGCCCTTCGCGGCGCTGTCGACCGCGCTTTCGGGCCAGGTCGGGACCGGCAACCTTGCCGGGGTCGCCACCGCTATCGCGCTGGGCGGACCGGGGGCGATCTTCTGGATGTGGATCACCGCGCTGATCGGCATGGCGCTGGCCTTTGCCGAAGGTTCGCTCGCCATCCGTTATCGTGAAAAGACCAGTGACGGCGTCTATCGCGGCGGACCGATGAGCTACATCATGATGGGACTGGGGCCAAAGTGGACCTGGCTCGCCATCGTCTTCTGCCTCGGCACGCTATTCAGCGCGCTGGTGACCGGCAACGGCATCCAGGCCAATGCGGTCGCCGACGGGCTCAACGAACTGTTCGGAATCGAGGAATGGCTGGGCGGGCTGATTGTCTCCGTGCTGGTTTTCATCGTCATCATCGGCGGCATCAAGTCGATCGGCAATGTGGCCGAGAAGATCGTGCCCTTCATGGCCGGCGCCTATGTCGTCATGGCGCTGATCGCGATCCTGCTCGATATCCAGGACATCCCGGAAACCTTCGGCCGCATCTTCTACGGCGCCTTCAACCCGCAGGCGGCCAGCGGCGGCTTTGTCGGTGCAGCCATCATCATTGCCATCCGCGCGGGTGTCGCGCGCGGCCTGTTCTCCAACGAGGCCGGCCAGGGCTCTACCCCGATTGCCCACGCCGTGGCGCAGACCGACGATCCGGAACAGCAAGGCCGCATGGCCATGCTCGGCACCTTCATCGATACCATCGTGATCTGCACCATGACCGCGCTGGTGATCCTGACGGTCGAGGGCAATTTCACCGGGGCCGGCCAGCAGGTCACGCATGCCTGGCAGTCCGACTTGCAGGGTTTCGCCATGACCAGCGGCGCCTTTGCCGCCGCGTTCCCGCTGGAGATTGCGAGCATCCCGCTTGGCACTCTGATCGCTTCGATTGCGCTGATCCTGTTCGTCTTCACCACGCTGCTGACGTGGAGCTATTATGGCGAGCGGGCGATCACCTTCATCTACGATCGTGTCCCTGGCTCGACTCGCGGGGGCGAGAAGGCGCTGCACATGATCTGGCGCGTGCTGTGGTGCGTGGCAATCTATGTCGGCTCGACTCAGGACCTGACGCTGATCTGGCGCCTGGGCGACATTTCCAACGCCGCGATGGCCCTGCCCAACCTGCTGGCCCTCGCACTGCTGAGCGGCGTGGTGTTCAAGCTCGCGCAGGGTGACAAGACCGCCGGTCCGACCCACACGGCCGATACGCCCGAAGAACCCAACGAATACTAGACACGAAAGTTCAACACATTGCCGCTAGGGAGCGGCTTCCATCGTAAGGATGGCACCAAGAAGGAAGGGGCGGGATGTCGCAAAGACATCCCGCCCCTTTTTGCCTCGGGCACCATCCTGGTGGCTCAGTGGAACCCGAACAATCGCGCGAGAATGCCGGGCTGCTGCATCGGCTGGACCGGGCCATAGGCCATATAGCGGGTGCTGGCGTCGCTGAAGGGGCGCGGGCTGGTCCAGGCGTCGGGACGGCTGCTGCGGAACGTGTAACTGCTCAAGGTGCTGCTCCTATCCGATTCGAACCCCTATTCGGTTCATCGATGGAATCGCACGCTTCGTCTTGCAGAAAGCTGAATCGCCCAGTTGCGGGCCGTTCAGCTTTCCCGACGAAAAGCTTTCAAACGGTCACCGGATCATCCCCGCGCGATGGAGCGCAAGCCCGCCAGGGCAAGCGGCGATCGGGACAGACCCCACGTCGGACTGGAACGAAATGGAGGGAATGGCAGGGGCGAAGGGACTCGAACCCATGACCCTCGGTTTTGGAGACCGATGCTCTACCAACTGAGCTACACCCCTGCAGGGAGCCGGGCCTCTAGGGCAAAGCGCCCCGCTCGCGCAAGCCTCAATTGTCGCGTTTCGCCATGGCGGCGCGACGGGCGCGGTGGCATAAGCGGAAAGCCATGCATGCCCCCCGTTCCAGCCAGCGCCCCGATGCGATCCCGGTGGACCTGCTGCTGCTGGCCTATCGCAATGGCATTTTCCCCATGGCTGACAGCCGCGAGGACCAGGAAGTCTTCTGGGTCGAACCGCGCGAACGGGCGATTATCCCCATCGGCGGCTTCCATTGCTCGCGCTCGCTGGCGCGGGTAATCCGGCAAGAGCGGTTCAAGGTCACCGTCGACCAGGACTTCGAAGGCGTGGTCCGGGCCTGTGCGGCCCCGCGTCCCGGGCATCCCGAAAGCTGGATCAGCGAGCGGATTGTCGCCAGCTATCGCCAACTCTTCGCTGCCGGGCACGCCCATTCGATCGAATGCTGGCAGGACGGCGAGCTGGTGGGCGGGGTCTACGGTGTCGCGTTCGACCGGGTGTTCTGCGGCGAAAGCATGTTCAGTCGCAGGCGAGATGCCTCGAAAGTCGCGCTCGGCTGGCTCCTGGCCTTGCTCGAAAGGGCTGGCTGCGTGCTGTTCGACTGCCAGTTCATGACAGGTCATCTGGCCTCCCTGGGCGCGATCGAGATCCCGCAGAAGCGATATCTGGAACTGCTCGATGCCGCGCGCGGCACTCAGCCATTGACTCTACCGGAAGCCTATTCGGCGGTCGTCGACGTAGCGGAGGGCGATGCCGACGGCGTGGCGGATGGCGACGGGTCGGGGGCAGCAGGTGCCGCTTCACCCGGATACCGCATCGCGCAATCCTTGACCCACACATCGTAGATCGGGTGCTCGACCACCGCGAGGCTGGGCGAGCTCTTGAACATCCACGAAGAGAAGATCTTGCGCCAGTTGCCGGCGTCGTCACCCTTGCCTTCGACCAGGACCTGAACGAAGGCGCCGGTTTCCTGCGGCATTTCCCACGGCGCGGTGCGCTCGCAGGCGGAGACGCGGACGATGATGTCGCCGACGCGGCGCGATTCGCCCGGCTTCATCACCAGATCCCGCGAGATATTGTTGCGCTTGTTGAGCAGGCCGATGGTGGCGACGCGCTCGATCATCGGGGTTGCCCCCTCGACATCGGCGGCGATCCGGGCGGTATTGCTGGTCTGCAATTCCTCCGGCACTTCGGTGGCGACCGCTTCGGGCTTCGGCGGCGCGCTGTCACAAGCAGGGAGCGCCAGCGCGCCGAGGAGGATCGCAGCCGAACGCATGTTCAGGCGTCCGGGCTCCAGGCTTCGTAATCGCCGACAGCCTTGGCCCGCTTGCCTCCGCGTTCCAGCGCGCCTTGCGGCCGATAGGCTGCAGCCGTGCCGGTGGCATTGGGGGTGTAGTCCACTTCCCAGATGCGCGGCGGCGGCAGGAAGCTTTCGGGGACATCCTCGAACGAACCGTGGAGCCAACCGTGCCATTCGACGGGCACGCGACTGGCGTCATTCGGGCCGTCATAGATTACCCAGCGACGCTCCCGCTGGCCTTCTTTCGCTTTCGAGCGGTAATACTTGTTACCCTGCGCGTCGGTGCCGACGTGCTCGCCCTTGCGTGCGGTCCACAAATGGGTGCCGATGGTCGCCCCATCCCACCAGGTGAAGATCTTGCCGAGAATGCTCATTGCGAGGGGCGATTAGCGGATTGGACGGAGCGGGCCAAGGTGCAACTTCACCCTTCCCGCATCCATTCCGCCCTTACCAGTCCACTTTATCGCCAGGCTGGATGCCGAGTTCGGCAGCGCGCCCCCCAGCAATCTCGAAGACCGCGATCACCGCGCCTTGCGACTCGACCCCGTCGAGCGAGTAGGGGACGGTCATCGCCGCGATATTGGCGATGCGCCGATCCGGGCCGATGAAGATGATGTCGAGCGGGATCGGGGTGTTCTTCATCCAGAACCGCGCGGGCTCTGCCACCTCGCGCGGGAAGATCATCGCTTCGTCGGGCGCGAGTTCGGTGCGGAACATCAAACCCTTGGCCTGTTCCGGGCCGGTAGCAGCGACCTCCGTGCGGAAGGTGTGAACTTTCTCGCCACTAGTCACGGTCACCGGAATGATCGCGAGACCCGAGATCGGATGTGTCGCCGGCGCGCTCGCCTCGGCCTTCGCAGCAACCTCCGCCCCGGCTTGCGGCGAGCAAGCCAGCAATCCGGCAGTTGCCAGTGCCGCACCCAGAAATGCCACTACTCGATCGCTTCGCTGACCCATGCCTCTGCCTCGTCTTCGCTGGCGGCTTCGAGCACCGCCCGTGCAATGTCGAAGCCATGCCCCGCACGTATCATCGCCGCAAGCTGCTTTTCGCGAAGCGCCCTGTCGGCGGGTTCGCCGGCAAAAGGTCCGAAGCGTCGCTTGCGGGCCAGCTGCAGCGCTGCTGCCCTCGCTTCATGCGCGCTGGCGGCAACCGATGCCCGCAGGTCCTCGCCAATGCCCGCCTGACCCAGCGCCTGCGACACCCGGCGCGGGCCATAGCCACGTCGCAACAGGTCGCCGCTCTTGGCGCGCGCGTAGGCCGCATCGTCGACGTAGCCAAGTTCGGTATAACGGGTGACCAGCGCAGCGACATCCGGCTCGGCCTCGCCTTCCCAGCCGCGCTCGCGCAGCTTGCGTTTGAGATAGGCCTCAAGCTTGCCCCCGCTGGTCGCAAATCGGGCTACATAGGCCAGCGCAAGGTCGCGCAGCCGCGTCTCGTCGAGGGGCTTTGTCGGGCGTTTTGCCCGTGGACGGGAAGGCCGCTTCGCTTGCATCGGCCATATTCGTGCCACAGTGATTATCAAATGGGAAAACTTTGTGACGGTGCAGGCTTTGTTCATTGCGCCGCGTTCAGGGACAGGAAGCGCCTAAGTGCGCGAAAAGATACGGGTTTCGCCACAGATCATGACCGATAACACGCTGATTCCAACCCCCAACGATTGTCCGCTGCCGCGGCGACGGTCAGATTTTGCGACCTTCAACGAGGCAATCGACTACGCTGCGCGCAGCAAAAAGGGACTGAATTTCCATGATGCGCGGGGCACGCTGGAGCGGGTCTATCCCTATTCGCAGATGCGCCAGGATGCGCAGGCCATGGCGCGCCGCCTGATGGCAGCCGGCGTCGGCAAGCAAGACCGTGTCGCGCTGGTGGCCGAGACCGTGCCTGAATTCATGGCCCTTTTCTGCGGTTGCGTTTACGCCGGGGCCTGGCCCGTTCCACTGCCCTTGCCGACAACCTTCGGCGGCAAGGAGAGTTACATCGACCAGCTCGGCGTGCAGCTGTCGAGCAGCGACCCGAAGGTCCTGCTCTATCCGCCCGAAATCGCCGAGATGGCCGAAGCTGCAGTTGCCAAGCAGGGCTGCAAAGGCTCCGACTGGGCCAGCTTCGCAGAGCGCGAGGCGCCCGAATGCGACTTCCCCGAGGTCGGCCCGGACGACATTTGCTACCTGCAATATTCCAGCGGCTCGACCCGCTTCCCCACCGGCGTCGCAGTCACCCATCGCGCCTTGCTGCATAATCTCTACGGTCATGCCACGACCATGAACATCGGCGAAGGCGACCGCGGGGTCAGCTGGCTGCCGCTCTATCACGATATGGGTCTGGTCGGCTGTTTCCTCTCGATGGTCGGCAACCAGGTCAGCGCCGACTATCTCAAGACCGAGCACTTCGCACGCCGCCCGCTGGCCTGGCTGGACATGATCAGCCGCAACCCCGGCAACTCCATGAGCTATTCGCCGACCTTCGGTTACGACATTTGCGCTCGCCGCATTTCCAGCCAGTCGAATGTTGCCGAGCGGTTCGACCTGTCGCGCTGGCGGCTGGCCGGCAATGGGGCCGACATGATCCGTCCGGACGTGATGCAGCAGTTCGTCAACGCCTTCGCTGCCGCCGGTTTCAAGGCCAGCGCCTTCACCCCCTCCTACGGCCTCGCCGAAGCGACGCTGGCAGTGACAGTGATGCCTCCGGGCGAAGGCATCCGGGTCGAACTGGTGGAGGAAGAGCGCCTGTCCGGCACGCGCCGCGACCTCAGCCGCCCGGCCCGCTATCGCGCCATTGTCAATTGCGGCAAACCCCTGCCCGATATGGACGTCGAGATCCGCGGCGAAAACGGCGCGGTCAAGGGCGACCACCAGATCGGCAAGGTCTGGTGCCGCGGCCCCAGCGTCATGCACTCATACTTCCGCAACGAGGAAGCGACCGAGGAATGCCTGGTCGATGGCTGGCTCGACACCGGCGACATGGGCTACATGGCCGATGGTTACCTGTTCATCGTCGGCCGGGCCAAGGACATGATCATCATCAACGGCAAGAACCATTGGCCGCAGGATATCGAATGGGCGGTGGAGCAATTGCCGGGCTTCAACCATGGCGACATTGCCGCTTTCAGCGTCGAGAGCGAGAGCGGTGAGGAGGCCCCGGCCGTGCTGGTGCATTGCCGCGTGTCCGACCCGGACGAACGGATCAAGCTGCGCGACACCATTCGCGAGAAGGTGCAATCGGTCACCGGCATGAACTGCGTGGTCGAACTGATCCCGCCGCGGACCCTGCCACGAACCTCGTCGGGCAAGCTCAGCCGGGCCAAGGCCAAGAAGCTGTATCTGTCAGGCGAAATCCAGCCGCTGCAATTGCTCGAAGCGGCCTGAGCGAAGCCGTTCCCGAGAAACTATTGCCCGCTGCCTTTCGCGGGGCGTATGCTCGTGCCCGACGAATGGCATGAGCGCGGCTTGAAATGCGTGTCTTATGCACTTAATACAGCAAGGTGAGCCTCACCGAGGTACGCACAGAAGGGAATTGCACCGGACCATGGCCACGAACGAGACCAAGACCGCGACCGCCGTCGAATTCGAATTGACCCCGCCGACCCCGGTGCCCGAAATCGCACCGGAAAAGGCTGCCGGACTCGTCCCGGTCACAAGCGAGCAGAAGTCGAAGCTCGACGAGAAAGTCGACAGTTTCGTCGATGACCTGCTGTCGGTCGATGCCAACTCACCCGAGTTCGGCAAGAAGGTCGACCAGATCACCAATATGGGCCGCAAGGAAATCCTTGCCGCCGCCGGTCATTCGAACCGCTTCCTTGACCGCCCGGTGCGGGCAATGAGCAAGGACGAGGGCGTCGGTGCCAATCTCGCCGAACTGCGCAGCGTGGTCGAGGACCTCGATCCGTCGAAGCGCGGCAAGCTCACGGGCACGCGCAAGATCCTCGGCATCATTCCCTTCGGCAACAAGCTCAACAGCTATTTCCGCAGCTACCAGAGCGCGCAGACGCACATCCAGGACATCCTCAGCAAGCTGGCCAATGGCAAGGACGAGCTGCTGATGGACAATGCCGCGATCGATGTGGAGCGGGCCAAGCTGTGGGAAGCGATGGGCAATCTCGAGCAGATGATCCACATCTCGCGAACGCTGGACGAGCGGCTGGAAGAAAAGGCCAACGAACTCGACAGCGTCGATCCGGCCAAGGCCAAGGCGGTGCGAGAGACCGCGCTGTTCTATGTCCGCCAGCGCACGCAGGACCTGCTGACGCAGATGGCTGTTTCGGTGCAGGGCTATCTCGCGCTCGATCTGGTCAAGAAGAACAATGTCGAGCTGGTCAAGGGCGTCGACCGCGCCAGCACCACCACGGTCGGTGCGCTGCGTACGGCGGTGACCGTCAGCGAGGCGATGACCAACCAGCGTTTGGTGCTGCAGCAGATCACCGCGCTTAACGACACCACCGCCGGCATCATCGATTCGACCAGCACCATGCTGCGCGAACAGACCGGCAAGATCCACGAGCAGGCCGCCGCCAGCACCATTCCGCTGGAAACGCTGCAGCGCGCCTTCCAGAACATCTATGACACCATGGACGAGGTCGACACCTTCAAGCTGCGCGCGCTCGACAGCATGAAGCAGACCGTCACCGTGCTGACGCAGGAAGTCGAGAAGTCCAAGGGCTATATCGCCCGCGCCGAAGGCCAGGCCCAGGCGCAGGCCAAGGTTGCCGCTTCGGAACCCTCGCTGCTGTCGCTGGGGAACTGATGAGCGACACGACCCGCCAGAGCGACGAGATCCTGAGCGCGGCGAAGCAGTCGCTGGCCTTGCAGCGCGACGGCGGCGTCCACCGTCGGGCCAGCTCGATCGGCCAAGGCTCGGCCCGGCTCAAGCGTGATAATCTGATGAAGAAAGTCCGCAACGTCGCTCTGGCGGTGTTTGCGATCTGGATCGGCACCGGTGTGATCGGCGCGATCATCGGCGGTATCGGTTTCTGGGGCGTCATGCTGCTGGCCGTGGCGACCGTCGTCGCACTCGGCGTTTTCTCGCAGTTTCCGAAGGTCAAGGTGCCAAAGCGGGCCGATATCAACAAGGGCGACGTGCGGCAGATGGTCGCCCGGACCGAGCTGTGGCTGGAACACCAGCGCAGTGCCCTGCCCGCGCCTGCGGTCAAGTTGGTCGAGGACATGGGCGTGCAGCTCGACGCGCTCGGCCTCCAGCTCGAGAAGGTTCCCGCCGACCACGAGGCGATGCGCGAAATCCGCCAGCTGGTTGGCGAAACCCTGCCCGAGATGATCGACAGCTATCGCGCCATTCCCACACATCTGCGGACCGAGCAGCGCGCCGGAGCGACGCCGGACGAGCAGCTTGTGGCCGGCCTCGGCAAGATCAGCCGCGAGATCGACAGCGTCACACGCCAGCTGGCACAGGGCTCGCTCGATGACCTCGCGATCAAGCATCGCTACCTCGACTACAAATACGGCGAAGGAATGGAGGAGGGCAGCGGTGTCCCCCTGCCCGACTTCAGCCTCGACCAGCAGAAGACGGCCGGCTGATGCGCGTCCCGATCCCGCACGAGCTCCCGCGCGAGGAAGCCCGCCGCCGCCTGCGCGACAATGCGCACAAGATGGTCGAGCATATTCCCGGCCCGATGGCGGAAGTGCTGACCGACTGGCCGAGCGAGGACCGCATGGGACTGACCATCAAGGCAATGGGCCAGACCCTGCGCGGCACCGTCGATATCGAGGATCACCAGCTGGTGGTGGAGATCGCCTTGCCCGCCATGCTGTCGTTCATGGAACCGGTCATTTCCGGCGCGATGCAGCAGCAGGGCCAGAAACTGCTGGCGAAGGATTGAGCAACTTCAGTCAGTCCCGCTGGTTGAACTTCACCTCATAGCCATAGCGCGCCTCGACTGGTGTCCCATCGGTCGTTCGCGCCGGGTTGAAGCGGATTTTCTCCATCACCAGCGGGCACACCCGGGCAGTCGCCTCGGCATCGGCGCTGCTGCGCGCAACCGAGCAGCCGGTCGCGCGGCCATCGGTAGTAACGGTGAACACCACGACCACCGATTTGCCGAAACGAGTCTGCCGCCCGCCCTCCGGCACCGGGAAATCGCGCGCCTGGTCGATCTGGCCCGAGCGGACCGAAGGCTTGACCGCGATCCCGCCGCCGCGCCCGCTGCCCGTGCCGCCCGCGCCCGTGCCGTCGCCCGATCCCGCAGCCCCGGTCCCGTCGCCGCCCTGCGTGGCTCCTGAGCGCGTATCAGTGCCGGTGGAGGTCGCCTTGGGCTGCGGCTTGTCGCGTTTGACCGGGACCTTGGGCGTCGGAGCGGTGGTCGGCTTGGGTGTCGCCTCCTTGCCCGGATTGCCTGCTGCACCGGCTTCGTCGGGGGCAGTCGGCATTTGTTCGGGCGGCGTCGTCACTGTGACTGTCACTGCCGAGAGCACGGTGTTCTCGATCTGCGTGACGACACCGGGCGCAAACGCCCGCAGCAGTCCGTAGAATATCGCAATGTGCAGGATCACAATGCCGATGATGACCGGCACGCTCGGCCTGCGTTTGCTGGTCGTATAGCTGGTGCCTTGCGGCGGAGCGCTTTCCATCGCCGCCTTATCGCGCAACGCCGCGACAAAGAAAAGCGGCGGCCTCCACCGGGGAAGCCGCCGCTCTGGTGTCCGTTACCGGTGAACCGGGACTAGAAGTCGTAGCTCACGCCCAGCTGGATCTTCCACAGCGAGGAAGAGCTCTGGACCAGCGCCTCACGCAGGCTGACGGTGCCGGCGGTCGCATCATACTGCCCGTTGATCGGGGTGTAGACATAGCGGCCCTGACCATCGACGCTCGCGCGTACCAGAGCTTCAGTATAGCCGAAGCGCTTGAACACGTTTGCATCGCTGTCGATGAAGTTCAGGAAGTTGTCGAAGTCGACGAACAGCTTGAGCTTGTCATCCTTCAGGCCGAACGCGCTCATCGGACCCGGGATTTCCTGGCTGAAGCGCAGGTCGAGGTCATAGAACCACGGGTTCTCGCACGAGTTGCGCGGGATCGTCTGGCCACGATACTTGGCGATGCACTTGTTGCTCGAGATGAAGTTATCCAGGGCAGTGGCAAAAGCCGCGTTGGTGATGACAACGTTCGGATCGCCCACCCCGTTCGGGATGTACATCAGCGAGTTGAAGTCGCCGCTGGCGCTGTCGTTCAGCACTGCCGACGGAGCGTTGTCCCACACGATCGAGTAAGGACGACCCGAACGCGCTACGAACACGAAGCCGAAGCTGGTGTCGTTGTCGCCGAAGAACTGCTCGCGAACGTTCAGGCCCAGCGTGATGTTGTGGGTCGACGAATACTCGCTCCGCGCAACATCGACAGCCTGGCGATCGGCAGCGGCGACGATGTCGAAGCTGGAGGTCGCGGTCGAGCTGTTGTTGTTACGGTTGTTCTCGGAGTCCGTGTAGGCGTAGCCGAGGTTGAAGTTGATCCGGCCACCGTCGGTGAAAATGCCGCTGCGCCAGTTCTTCGACAGCAGGACCGAAGCGATCTTGCTTTCGTAGCTGGCACCGTTGGTCAGCTGGATTTCGTCGTCGCGGCTGGTGTTGAAGCAGGCGGCGCTGATTCCCGAATAGACCGGCGGTCGGCCACCTTCGTTGAGGAGCGTGGCATTACAGCCAGCGGCCGTCGGGTCGATGGCCCGATAGATCGGTCGGCCATCAACCGTGGTGCCGGTGGCAACCTGTGACAGGTCGACGAAGTCCACCGGGTTCACGAACCGCGAGTAGATGAAATCGGCACTCAGGCGCCAGTCGCTGAAGAAGCCGCTTTCGGTCCCGATGATGCTGGAAACGCCCAGGTTGGCGCGCCACACGGTCGGCATCTTAAAGTTCGGATCGGTCGACTGGGTGTCAGCCAGGCCGCGTGCCGACTGCGTCGCTGCATTGGCGAGCACGCATTGCGGGATGCCGGTGAACTGGCCGTTGACAACCACATCAGCCTGCGCACCGCCGGTGAAGCAGCCGCCCGAGCCGGTCTGGCCAAAGCCGACTGCAAAACCGTTGTTCGAGAAGGCGTTGGAGAAGTACACCGCCGGGTCACCACCGGTGAAACGACCGACGCCGCCCTTGATCTGGGTGTTGCTGAAGAACCCTTCGTTATAGATCTCGTAAGTGAAGCCGAAGCGCGGGAGCACCACCGGATCGATCTTGCCGAAGCTGTTGGCGTTGGTGAAACCGTAACGGTCGAAGAAGTTCGCGTTCGGCGTCGGGGCATCGCCCGAAAGCCACTCGACACGGACCCCGCCGATCACGTTCAACTGGTCCGTCATCTGCCAGTCGTCCTGGACATACATGGCAAAGGTGTTGCGCTTCCAACGGGCAGCGGCATCGTTGATGTCGCCGGTTGCGGTGAAGTTGCCGTAGGCACCAGCCGATTGGCCGGCCACGATCTGGTCACCGCTGGGGAAGGTGTTGGTGCCAGTCGAAATCAGCCCTGCAGCAAAGTCAGCCAGGTTGTCGAAGGTCAGCGTACCCGTCGAGTTCTGCGCAAAGAGGTTGAAAACCTTGAGCTGGTTGAACTCGCCACCGAATGTGATCGTGTGGTCGTCCTTGTTCCAGCGACCGAGTGCCTTGACCTGGGTGACCGTGGTCTTGAGGTCGTTCGACGTCCGCGAGAAGCCCGGACCGGCAACAATCGAGCCGGCGATGCCGTTGTTCTCCACACCGACGACGAAGCGCGGCATCGGGTTGTCCGACTGAGCTTCACCGCCGCCGACAGGGCCCTGGACGTCCTGCACTTCGGCGCGACTGATACGCAGTTCGGTCGAGAAGTCCGACGACCAGTCCGAATAGAGGCGCAGCGAGTAATAATCGCTGTCCGTACCTTCGTCCTCGAAGCTGTTGAAACCGGTCAGAACACGGCTCGAAACCGAAAAATCGTCACCCTCGACATTGGTTTCCTTGAGCTTCTGATAGGTCGCTTCAAGGCGGTGATCTTCAGTGATGTAGGCATCGAGGCGGCCAAAGAAACGTTCGCTCGATTCCGGCAGGTTGGTAGCAAGGCCACCGGTTTCGAAGCCATAGGTCTGCGACAGGATCTGCGAGAACTGGTCGAACTGTGCCTCGGTCACGAAGTCGAGTTCGTTCGGGTAGCCAAGGCCGGCCGGACCGTCTTCCTGGCTGTCAGCGAGGTCGGTCTTTTCATAGCCGAGGAAGAAGAACAGGCGATCCTTGAGGATCGGGCCGCCCAGCGTCGCGCCCCAGCGCTTTTCCTTGTAAGGCGAAGCCGAGAAGTCGACGCCCTTGGCGGTGTCGCCCTGCAGGCTATCCGAGGCGTAGGTGTAGAAGGCCGAGCCGAAGAATTCGTTGCGACCCGACTTTGTCACGACGTTGATCGCGCAGCCGGTGAACTGGCCGTACTGGACGTCGAACGGTGCGAACTCGACCGAGGTTTCGCGGATCGCGTCATAGGGGAGCGGCAGCGAGTTGCGGCTGGCGAACGGGGTGCCGTTGAGGCCGAACAGGTCGGACTGGGCGATACCGTCGACAGTGAAGGCGTTCGAGCGGTCGTTGCCGCCGAGGCAGCTGACGCGATCGACTTCGTTCGAGCGGTCGAGGCTAACGCGCGGATCGATCCGGATGATGTCGCGAACGTCGCGGCTGATCGAGGGGAAGGCCTCGATGGTCTCGGTGCCGAACGACTGACCCGGGCCGATCGCTTGCTGGCTCAGCGAGACGCGCTCGCCGGTAACGACGATGACGTCCGAACCGCTCGAAAGCGCGAAGGTCAGCTGCGAGTTACCCTGAAGGTTGATGTAGACTTCTTCGATGGTCTGGCCCTGGAAGCCGCCCGAATTGGCGGTGACGGTGTAGGGGCCGCCGGTGACCAGGCTGTCGACGCGGAACTGGCCTTCGGCGCCGGTGGTCAGCGTACGCGAGGTGCCGGTGCGGGTGTCGGTAATGACAACGGTTGCCCCGGCCAGCGGAGCGCCGCTGTCATCGGTGACGGTACCTTCGATACCCGAAGTGATCTGCTGAGCCGCGAGCGGTGCCGGAAGCACGACAGCGGTGGTGATGCTCGCAGCGGTGGCGGCGAGGAGATATTTGAGCTTCATGGACTACCCCTTTTGGAGAGCTCGTGGACGAACGATTGAATCGAATCTGGTGAGCCGGAACCCAGGCCGGTACTCGCCTATGGCCCAGAGAGGTGAATTGTTACAGTGGCATGGCACGGATTTATCCACCTGCCACAGTAGGCCGATTCTCTTGGAAATCTTCGGATTTGCAGGGACTTACGTATGTTGCTGCAATGCAACACAATCAGAGATTCTGACTCCCCCGGCAGCTCCGGCACAGTTCTCAGGCCAAATTGATCTCGCGCAGGCGCTGGAGCAGGAACTCGTGCGACGAAATCGGCGGCTGCGGCACGTTGCCGGTGACGGACTCGGGGCATGACGCCAGCGGCTCGATCATGAAGTCGGGCCGGAAATGCAGGAAGAACGGCATCGAGTAACGCGCCCGGTAGGCCGCCTCGCCGCGCGGGTTAACGACGCGGTGGGTGGTCGAACGCAGCTTGCCGTTGGTCAGCCGGTCGAGCATGTCGCCGATATTGACCGCCAGCGCGCCCGGCGGCGGGTTCACGGCAAGCCATTCGCCTTGTTTGGTCAGCAGTTCCAGCCCGGCTTCCTCCGCACCCAGCAACAGCGTGATGGTGTTGATATCGCCATGGGCTGCGGCGCGGATCGCGCCTTCGGCTTCCTTGCCTTCGAGCGGGGGATAGCGCAGCAGCCGCATCACCGAATTGCCGTCCTTGACGGTGTCTTCGAAGTAGTTGCGATCCAGCCCGAGATGGATGGCGATTGCCTCCAGTACGCGCAGGCCGGCCTTTTCGAATGCTGCATAGAGTGCCTCGAAGGTTTGTTCGAAACCCTCGACCTCGTGCGGCCACACATTGGGCGCCATGAATTCGGCCAGCGGGTGGCCTTCCGGCAGCGAACGGCCGACATGCCAGAATTCCTTCAGATCATGGACCTTGGCATCCTTGGCCTTCTCGGTCCCGAACGGCGTATAGCCGCGCGCACCGCCGCCGCCGGGGATCTTGTACTGCAGCTTGGTTTCGTCAGGCAGCGCGAAGAAGGCCTTGGACATTTCCTCGGCACGGTCGATCAGCTCTTGCGGAATGCCATGGTCGCGGATCACCGCGAAGCCGAATTCAGCGAAGGAATGGCCCAGCTCGTCGGCGATACTCTCGAGCGGCTGGTCAAGCGAAACGGAAGCGATAGTTGGCATGGCGTCTACTTAATAGGGGAGGAACAGACCCGCCAGTGCTGCGCTCATCAAATTGGCGAGCGAGCCGGCGGCAAGGGCCTTGATACCGAGCTTGGCAATAACCGGTCTTTGATTGGGCGCAAGCCCGCCGGTGACTGCCATCTGGATCGCGATCGAGCTGAAATTGGCGAAGCCGCATAGCGCAAAGGTGATGATGGCGCGGCTGCGTTCAGAAAGCGTCTCCAGCTGGCCCAGCTCGATGAAGGCGACGAATTCGTTGAGCACGATCTTGGTTCCGAACAGCCCCCCGGCGGTGCCCGCCTCTGCCCAGGGAATGCCGATCAGGAACATGACCGGGGCAAAGACGTAGCCCAGGATCTGCTGGAAGCTGAGATCGGGCAATCCGAACAGACCGCCAACTGCACCCAGCAGGCCGTTCGCAAGCGCCACCAGTGCCACAAAGGCAAGCACCATGGCTCCGACGGCAACGGCCAGCTTGACGCCGGTCTGTGCCCCTTGCGCGGCCGCCTCGATGATGTTGGCGGGGCGGTGCCCTTCCTCGAAAGTCTCGGCCACGGCGACCTCGTGCGGCTTGTCACCCTCGGTGATCGCCGCCGGTCCGTCGCCGCTGATGCGCGCGGCGGGGAGCGTGATGTTGCCTTCCGCCTCGGGCGTGCCGCCGTCCTCGTCGGGCATGATGATCTTGGCCATCAGGATCCCGCCCGGGGCCGACATGAAGGCGGCGGCGAGCAGGTAGGGCAGGTATTCCTCGCCCAGTAGCCCGGCATACGCAGCAAGGATTGTCCCGGCGACCCCGGCCATGCCGACCGCCATCAATGTGAAGAGACGACTTGGGCTGAGTGCGGCGAGATAAGGCCGCACCACCAACGGGCTTTCCGACTGGCCGACGAAGATGTTCGCCGCCGCGCCGAGTGATTCGACCTGGCTGATCCCGGTAACCCAGCCGATCGCGCCACCGACCCAGCGCACCACCCGCTGCATGATGCCGAGGTAATAGAGGATCGAGACCAGCGCGGCGAAGAACACGATCACGGGCAGCGCGCCCAGCGCGAAGGTGTTGGCGAGCGGATTGTCGGCCCCGAACAGGAACTCCGTTCCCTTGTTGGCATAGCTCAGCAGCGCGGCGACACCATCGGCCATACCCTGGATCACCCGCCGTCCGCCGCTGGTGCCCAGCACCAGGAACGCCATCAGCGCCTGCAGGGCAAACGCTGCCCCAACGATCCGCAGCTTGATCCGCTTCTTGCCGCTCGACAGCAGGAAGGCGAGGCCGAGGATGGCAAGAATACCGAGGATGCTGGTCACGAAGGGCGGCATGCAGTTTCTTTCGTAACGAAGAAGAACTTTGCCCCCTTCGCCGCTCGGCGCTTGACAGTCAATCGCAGGGACGGGGCACGAATGTCCAGCCGTGGGAAACTACGCCGCGGCCGGGTGGCAGACTCTTCCCTTGGGGCCCTTGTCTCGCCTATGCCTCCGCAATGGAACAGACCACCGCCGCCGCGCCGCAAGCCAGTGCCGCACCCCGCCTCCCCGTCGGCCTTTTTACCTATCTCGTGCTCTACGGCGGGATGACTGTGCTGGCAGGCGTGGTCGCTTATAAGCAGGTACAGCTATGGCCAAGCCCGCTGGCCGTGGAAGCGGGAATTTTCCCGTTCCTGCTGCTGGTGGTAATCTCCAGCACCATCGCCCAGCTCTACGGCAAGGCCACTGCCAACAAGCTGGTCTGGATCGGTTTCCTGCCGCTGGCGCTCTCGGCGGCCTTGATCGGGCTTGTCCTGAGCTTACCGCCCTCGCCCGAGATGATCCAGTTCCGCGGCGAGGACCTCGCCGCGTTCGAGCGCGTGCTGGGCCAAACTCCGCGTATCCTGATGGCGGGGCCTGCCGCCTACATCACGTCGCTGCTGCTCAACATCTGGATCTTCTCCAAGCTGGCGGGCAAGGCCGGGCCGGACGGAAGCACTGCCAGCCTGATGATCCGCGGTGCGGTAGCATCGGCGCTCAGCCAAGCAATCGATTCAGTCATCTTCGTCACTCTCGCCTTTTATGGCGAATTCGACATCACCAACCTGCTGATCGGGCAAGTGCTGGCCAAGGTGACGCTCAGCTTTGTCCTGGTGCCGTTTCTGATCACAGGCGGTGTCCTAGGCGCGAAGTGGCTCGACCGCCGGTTCCGCTGACGCAGGTAACGTTTGCGCGCCGTTAACTTCGTCTCCTAACGCCGGCTTAACGCTATCGGGCCGAGCTTTCTCCTCCCCCAACAGGAGAATCTCGACGTGGCCATTCCCGGACTTCTCGTTCCAACATCCAATGCCGATAGTGGGCGCGATTCGCCGCGCCGGGCGGTCCGGCTCGCCACGGAGGGCCTGCGGGCGAATGGCGAAGAAACGCTGGTGCGGCTGCACAACATCTCCGCCAGCGGGCTGATGCTGGAGAGCGATGTGAGGCTGGAAAAGGGCGAAAAAGTGATGATCGACCTGCCGCTTGCGGGCCCGACGCCAGCCCGTGTCGTGTGGCGCAGCGCCTCGCTCCACGGCTGCCGCTTCGACCAGCCACTGTCACTCGCCGTGCTCAGCGCATCAGAGCTCAAGAGCGCTATCGCCCCTCCCGAGCAAACGCCACCAGCGCAGGGCCCCGCGCTCGGCTCGCTCGGCAAGCGGCTTGCCACCTTGCGGCAGAAGCGCGGGCTAACGCTGGCACAGGTGGCGGAGCAGTTGGGCGTCAGCAAGCCAACCGTCTGGGCGTGGGAACATGACCGATCACAACCCGTTGCCAGCCGCATCGGCGCACTGGCCGACACACTGGGCGTGGCCGAGGCCGAACTCATCACGGGCCGCGACATCAGCCACGCCGAAGCAGCCATCGCCGAAGCCCGCCAGGTCATCGCCGATGCCTACGGGTGCAGCCCACAACAAGTAAGGATCATGATCGACCTTTAAGAGAATCATTGCCCGCGTCTGCAAATTATAGTTAATACCAATCAAGTCGATTCTTAAGTAAGGCAAGTTATATAAATCGACTAACAGGGAAACTATAAATAGCGGTCGCAAGAACATTGCGGGCGGGTCTTTGGGGGCAAAGATAGTATGATGCTGGATTTTTCAGCAGGGGAACTCGCGCAACTGTGCGAGCTGGTTTCGGGTACTGCAAGTGACATTCTCTTCAAGACGGATAGCGACGGCTTCATCGTCCATGCCTCGCAGGGCATTGCCATGCTTGGCGAGCCCCTTCCCGCAGTCCTGATCCCGCCGCGACTGCAGGACCTGGTGGCGTATGATCACCTGCGCGCGGTGGAGGCGGAGCTGGCGTTAGCCGCAGCAGGCAACGCCGAGCGTGGCTGGACCGAGTTCCGAGTCGCGGGCGGATCGCACGACGGTCGCTGGTATGCGATGCGACTCGTCCCCGCACGCGAGCGAGACGGACGACGCGACGTGCTCGGCATTCTGCACGACGTGCATGAACGGCGGATGCTGGAGGACCGGCTGTTTACCGCGCGCATGACCGACCCGTTGACGGGCCTGACCAATCGCATCGCCTTCGATGCCATGCTTGGCCATGTGACGACGCAAGGCCTTGAGGGAACCCTGGCGCTGTTGGCGATCGATCATTTCCGCGCCATCAACCACCGGCTGGGGCATCGCTTCGGGGACGAAGTGCTGGCCGGCTTCACCGAGGTCCTTCGCACAGTGATGCGCAAGGGCGATACCGTTTCCCGTATCGGCGGAAGCTGCTTTGCCGTGCTGCTGGTCGATACCGGTCACGCCGAGGCATCCCGCCTGTGCCACGAGGTTCAGCATGTCTTTGCCGCTGAATTGCGCGCGGGCAAGGTCACCCTGCCCCTCTCTGCCTCTGCCGGGATCGCCGAGTTCAGTCGCTGCGCCGAAGACACGCTGCGCCGTACCGAACTGGCGCTGGTGCTGGGCAAGAACAGCGGGCGGCTGCGGCACGAGCGTCCGACTCGCCCGGCCATAACCCGCGCGCCGCAGCAGATGCTCAGGCGCGCGGGCTAGGCTCGGTCATTCCCACCAATAGGGCTTGCGCTTGGCAGTGCCGGTCTCGACCTCGTCCATGGTCTTGGCATCGTAGAGCCGACCGCCGAGCATCACTTGGGCGATCTTGTCCGAATTGCGGATATCCACGCTGGGGTCTGCATCGAGCACTACCAGGTCGGCGAGCTTGCCGACTTCGAGGCTGCCGATATCCGCCGCCATGCCAAGCGATTGCGCGGGAACGATGGTTCCTGCCCGCAGCGCCTCGACCGGGGTCATGCCGCCGCGCACGAAGCTCCACAGCTCCCAATGCGCCGCAATCCCGGCCTGCTGGCCATGCGCGCCGATGCTGACCTTCACGCCGCGGTCCGCCAGTTTCTTGGCTTCGCGCGCCGCATTGTCATCGACGAAGGCCCATTCAGGCGCCTTCGTCCGACGCGCCGTTTCGGCAAGCAGCATCTTGGTCGGCGTATGAACCATCAGCGGATTGAGCCACACATCCGTCGCCTGCCGCCAGTAGGGATCTCCCGCCAGCCCGCCATAGGTCACCACCAGCGTCGGGGTGTAGTTGCTGTTGCTCTGGCCGAAGAACTGCAGCACGTCCTCATAGAACACATCAGCCGGGACATTGTGCTCGACCGTAGAATTTCCGTCGGCCACCAGATTCATGTCCATGCCGAACAGCGAGCCGCCCTCAGCCACAACCAGCATGTTTTCTTCAGCGGCGGCGCGGACGACCATCTGGCGTTGTTCGCGACGCGGCTGGTTGTAGTTCTTGACCGAGATGCCGCCCTGGGCCTTGATCCGGCGGACATGGGCCAGCGCGTCTTCATAACTGTCGATGCGGGCATAGACGCTGGGCGACTTGGCACCATAGATGATCTCGCCGGTCGAGAAGATCCGCGGCCCCAGCAGCATACCGGCCCGCTGGCGCTCCGATGCGGCGAAGATCATGCTCGCCTGTGACGAGGGATCGTGGATCGTCGTTGTGCCAAGTGCGAGGTTCTGGATCAGCGACCAGTTCTGTTCCGGGATCAGGTCACCAACCCCCTGCGGTCCGTGGGCATGGGCATCGACCAGGCCCGGCATGATGACCTTGCCTGACATATCGATGACCTTCGCCCCGGCCGGCGGGGCGAAGCGGGCGGTCGTGCTGTCGAACACCGCCGTGATGCGATCGCCCTCGATCACGATCGTGCCGTTCTCGATTGCGCCAGCACCGTCGCCCGCCATGGTGAGGAGCTTGGCCCCCGTCAGCACCACGGTCCCGCTTGGCTTGGCCGCACGCTGGGTCATGGCCAGCGAGATACCGTCGGATGGCGGCGTGAACTTCGCACCCGACCCCGGCGCGTCGGCAAAAAACGCATCGGTGTTAGCCCGGTAAAGCACCGGCCCCATCGTCCAGGTCAGGGTCTTGCCGCCGTCGGCCCAACCGATGTAGTCCGCCCCTCCGGTCGAGGCTCTGGTAACCGGCAGCGATCCGCCATTCTCGCCCACGCCTACCGCTTGCCCGCCGGGCATCAGCGGCATCGCGAAGACCTCGTAGTTCTGGCGGAAGGCAAGCAGCTTGCCGTCGGGCGAGACGTGGAATTCGCTGGCCAGGTCGCCTTTGGCATGGGTCCGCTTGGCTTCTCCGCTCAGGTCGGTTGAAACCAGCGAGATGCCGCCCCCGCCGCCTTCGACCATGAACAGCCGGTCGTTGTCGGCCCCGAACTGCGGCGCAGCGCCGCTATCGGACACCAGTGCAGGCGTGCCGCCACTCGCAGCGACGCGATAAACACCCTGCGCGTCGGAATATTCCGGCGCGGTGAGGTAACCCCCGCCGCGCTTCTCGAACACGATGGTCTTGCCGTCGGGAGAGAATTTCGGAACGGCATAATGCCCCGGCTGGCTCGTCACCACCCGCTCGCCCCCGCCGTTGGCATTGGCAACGACGACCCTGCCCAGTCCGTCGTCGGTCCAGCGCACGAATGTGATGCTCTTGCCGTCGCGGCTGAACGACGGCCAGGCCTCCAGCCCCTCGGCCGAGAACAGCCGTTTGGGCGTGCCTCCGCTCACCGGCCGGGTATAAAGCTTGCCCAGCGTTTCGTAGACGACAGAAGAGCCATCGGGTGAAACCGTAGCGAAGCGCGGGATCGATGTCGTAAAACTTTCCGGCGCGACCGGGATCACCGGATGCGGCGCATCGGCGATGTCGCGGGTATCGTCGATCCGGAACGGGATCACCGCTTCGCCCGAACCGTCCTTGTCTACGC
Source organism: Erythrobacter sp. SDW2 (assembly GCF_021431965.1). NCBI lineage: Bacteria > Pseudomonadati > Pseudomonadota > Alphaproteobacteria > Sphingomonadales > Erythrobacteraceae > Erythrobacter > Erythrobacter sp. SDW2. The sequence goes on along the minus strand of NZ_CP090370.1, from coordinate 898,735 downwards.
GGCGGAGCTTGCCACCGGCCCAGAACACGATCGACCGGCCATCAGGGGTCCAGTCCATGTTGGGATAGACACCGGTGACGGCCCAGGTCTCCTGCACGTCGAGGTCGAGCTTGCCGTAGATCATCTTTTCCGCGCCGCTGGCCAAATCCTTGATCCACAGCTGCGACTGGTCCTTGTCTCGGCGGACGAAGGCGATGCTCTTGCCATCTGGCGACGGAGCCGGACGAACCGCGCCGCCATAGCCATCGACCGCCGTGCTGCGCTCGCCGCTTTCGATGTCGTATTTCTCGATCACGAAGATGCCGGCATTCGAATCCTGCGCATACTCGAAAATCGGCCCGCCGGTGTCGTTGCGAGTGAAATAGATCGACTTGCCATCGGGCGCATAGACCGGTTCGCCCAGTTCCTTCTGGTGCGCCTCGTTGGGCCGCTCGACCAGCTTGACGCCGCCCCCGCCAGAGACATGGTAGAGCCAGACTTCGCCCGTGCCGAGCGAGCGGCCGGTGGTGAAATGCTTCTTGGCGACGATGTACTCGCCATCCGGGCTCCAGCTCGGCTGGTTGAGCAGACGGAAGTCTTCCTTGGTCAGCTGCTTCTTGTCGCTGCCGTCCGCGTTCATCAGCCAGATGTTGTCGCCACCGCCGCGGTCGGAAGTGAAGGCGATCCGCTTGCCATCGGGCGAGAAGCGCGGGTGGACCTCCCACGCCATCCCCTCCGCAATCCGCGTCGGCGTACCGCCCGAGATCGGCATGGTGTAGATATCGCCCAGTAGGGTGAAGGCGAGCGTCTGTCCGTCAGGCGAGACATCGACATCCATCCAGGTGCCTTCATCGGTCTGGATCGGCACCTGCCTGATGGTGGCGCCTTGGGGGGCGTTGACGTCCCACTTCTCGTCTTTCTTGGCGTCCTCTGCCGATGCAGCAGCGGGCGCGGCCGCTTCGGCAGGCTCCGGCGCGGCGTCCTGGGCAAAGGCGGTGGCCGGCAACAGCACAAGCGCGCTGGTCGCCAGCAGGGCGTGAATAGTTTTCATGAGACAATCCCCCGGTTGGATGTTCTGTTGGCGCGAAGTTCTAGGCAGCGCGCACAGCAATGCCAATGCCGCGTTCGACGAACGTCATGGCGCGGCGGTCAAGAGTAGCGGGCGAGCGCCGAAGGGTCGTCGATATCGACCAGCCATTCGGATTCGCAGGTGAGAGCTTCCGCGCCAGAGACCAAGGCCCGCGCCCCGGTGTCGCCGGTCGCTTCCTTAAGTTGCGGAAAATGGGCACTACCGAAAAGCGCAGGCGGCGTTGGCGACGTACCATTGTGCGATGTGACCAGCGCATCGGGGCGTGCATGCTCCAGCAAGTCAGCGAAATGGGATGCGGGAACCAAGGGCATATCCGCCAGCGCGATCAGCAGTGCAGTTACGCCTGCGTCCTGGGCCAGCTTCGCGGCCAGTGCGACAGAGCTGCCCATGCCAGTCCCGGCATGCGGATTGGGAACAACAGTAAATCCGGCTTCGCGCCAACCCTTGCCGCAAGGATGCCGCGCGTCCGAGGCAATCACCCAGCGTTGGGCGAAAGGGAGCAGCGAGAGTGTGCGGCACGCGTGCAATCCCAGCATCGTCCCGCGAAATTGCGCCGCCAGCTTGTCGTCAGCCCCAAACCGTCTCGACTGGCCCGCTGCCAGCACCGCAACGGCCACTGGCTGCAGGCTAGCCAATCCGGGCCCCGAAATCCGCCGACAGGTACGCCTGCACGATCTCGCCCAGCGCGCTCAACGCCAGCGTCTCCGGGTCGCGCGAGGAATGGAACAGGCCCAGCGGCGCCCGGATCGAAGCGATGGCGTCAGCGCCCACGCCAGCGCTGGCCAATGCCTCGCACCGCGCTGCATGCGCTTTTCGGCTGCCCATCGCGCTGAGGGCGCAATGCGGCAAAGCGAGTGCCTGCGCCATCAGCTGCGCTTCCCAGTCGTGGTCATGGAACAGGAACACGATGGCAGTCCACGGGTCGCTGGCGAGCAGATGGGTGTCGCTGGTCCTTTCCAGCTTTGTGACGGCCAGTCCCTGCGTTCCAAGGCTGGCAAGGATACGCGGATCGGGGGTCAGGACATGGCAACCCAATTCCATCGCGCGCGCCAGCCTTGCCAGCGCTTCTACCCCTGCACCATGGCCGACTATCAGCAGGCGCAGTTCGGGCCAATGGCCGAAGGCGCGATCGCCCCGATGCCAACCTGCAAGAAATCGTGCCTCTTCGTCGATCCTGATGGAAAACGGCTCGCGCGCGGCAATCGCTTCGCAGGCCCGACCGACCAGACCTGGCCCATCGAGGGGCTGGAAATGGATATCGAGCCCCCCGCCGCAGGGCAGCTTGATATCGACAAAGGGCGAGCCGGCGCCGAACCGGACCACGCGGGGAGCACCTGCTGTCAGTGTCGCCAGCGCCTCGGCCACCACCGCGTTCTCGATGCAGCCGCCTGACAGCGACCCGGCAAAGCTGCCGTCCTCGGCCACCCCCATATGCGTGCCCGGATTGCGCATGGATGAGCCTTCGACGCTGAGCACAGTCACCAGCACGCAGCGCTGGCCCGCTGCCTGTCGTGCCTGCAGAAAGGCGAAAACGCGGCCTTGGTCCAAGGCGGGCCTAGCCGGTCAGCGTGGCGAGATAGGCGATGATGGCCGTGCGGGTCGCCGCGTCGCTCACTGCCCCGGCCGCCATCGATGTGCCGGGCACCTTGGTCGCCGGACCGGCAAGGAACGCGTCAAGCTCGCCCTCCGTCCAGGTCAGGCCCGAATTCGCCAGCGCATCGGAATAAGCGAAGCCTTCCACCGCCGCGGCTTTGCGGCCTAACGCGCCATGCAGATTGGGCCCGATGCCCGACGCCCCGGTCGGATCGACGGAATGACAGGCCGCACAGCTGGCAAAGGCGGCTTTGCCCGCGGCGACCAAGTCGGAAGAGCCTGCCGCCGCCTCCGCCCCCGGCTGTGCCGCAGGCTGGCCCGGTTCGCGTACCACGATCTGTTCGACGGGCGGTTGTTCTTCGGCGCCGCAGGAGGCCAGGGCGAGAACGGCAAGAACGGTGACAGTCAGGCGCATCGACATGGTAATCCCTTCAGGCAAACTGCTTGGCGATCGGCAGTTCGCGCAGGCGCTTGCCCGTCGCAGCGAAAATGGCGTTGGTGAGCGCGGGCGCGGCGGGTGGCAGGCCGGGTTCGCCCGCGCCGCCCACCGGCACCGGCCCGCTGTTGATCAGCGCCACTTCGATATCGGGTGCCTCGTCCATGCGCATCATGCGGTAGTCGTGGAAATTGCTCTGCACGACCGCGCCGTCCTGCAGGTCGAGTTCGCCATAAAGAGCGGCCGTCAGCCCGAAGATGATACCGCCCTCGATCTGGTTGCGAAAGCCATCGGGGTTCATGACATAGCCCGGATCGGCCACCGCCCAGACCTTGGTCACGCGCGGCTTGCCGCCGGTCATGTCAACTTCGGCGACTTGACCGACGATCGTGCCGAAGCTTTCGACCATGGCCACACCGCGGCCCTTGCCCTCGCCCGCCGGGGTGTCCCATGCGCTCGCTTGCCGCAGCTTTTCCAGCACCGCCTTGTGGCGCGGCGCATTGGACAACATGGCGATGCGATATTCGAGCGGATCCTTGCCCGCCGCATGCGCAGCTTCGTCGATCATGCTTTCGATGAAGAAGCCGTGCTGCGAATGATCGACCGAGCGCCACGCCGCAAAGGGCAGGTGCAGCGGTGCCTCGGCTACCCGGACCGAGAGATTGGGAATGTCATAGCCCGCCGGGACGCAGGCCTGGGGCGGATCGTTGCGCTGGGTGAATGCGCTGCTGTAGCTGACCAGCGAGCCGTCCTTGTCGAGCCCGACCTTGAAACGGCAGAGCTCGGCATTGCGATAGATCGACTTTTGCGTGTCTTCCTCGCGACTCCAGATCATCTTGACCGGATATTTGGTCGCCTTGGCAATCCGCGCCGCCATGGTGACATATTCGCTTTCCAGCCGCCGCCCGAAGGCTCCGCCCAGCATCGGGTGATGGACGATGACGTCATCGACATCGACCCCGATGGCACCCGCCGCCGCTCTGCGCGCCATCAGCGGCACCTGCGTGCTGGTCCAGATCTCGCACTTGCCGTCCTTGAAGCTGGCGGTGCAGTTGATCGGCTCCATCGGCGCATGGGCGAGGAAGGGAACCTTGTATTCGGCCTCCAGAGTTCTGGCCGATGCCGCGAAGGCAGCCGCCGCATCGCCCTTACCCGCAGCCTCGGTACCGCCGTTGTCACCTGCCTCAGCGAGCGCCTTGGCGAAGGCGGCGAACTGGTCGGCCGTGGTCTTGATCGGGCTTTCGGACCCGGTCCACTCGGCCCGCACCGTGCCCAGTGCCTGCTCGGCCTGCCAGTAACTTTCCGCCACAACGGCGACGTGGTCACCCATGTTGAGGATCTGCAGCACGCCGGGCATCTTCTGCGCCTGGGTCGAATCCATCGATGTGACCGTTGTGCCCGGCACGGGAGGGCGGCACACGGCAGCATAGGCCAGCGCTTCGACGTCCGGCTCGGCATCGATCCCGAACTTGGCGCTGCCGTCGACCTTGGCGGGAATATCGGTGCGGGCCTTGCTCTTGCCCATCAGCCGGTATTCGCTGACGTCCTTCAGCTTCGGCGTCTGCGGCATCGGTTGCTCGGCCGCCGCGCTGGCGAATTCGGCATAGGGCGCGGACTTGCCCGATGCCTTGTGGAACAGCGTGCTGTCCGCCGTGGTGATCTCCGAGGCGGGGACTCCCCAGGCATCCGCCGCTGCGCCAACAAGCATCTGGCGCGCCGCGGCGCCCGCGATGCGCATCTGGTGCTGCCCGGTGGTGCGGATCGAAGAACTGCCGCCGGTAATCATCGCATCGGCCAGCTTGCCGATCTGCGTGAACAGGCCGTTCCAGGTCGGCTCGATCCAGTCGGCAGCGTTGAGTGTGAAGGGCGCGACGAACATGCGCGCGGTATCCGTGACGACATAGTTGCCGTCCGCAGGGGCCTGCATGACGCGAACCTTGTCCCACGCGGCATCGAGTTCGTCAGCGAGCATCTGCCCCAGCACCGAATGCGCGCCCTGCCCCATTTCGCAATGGGGCACGATGGCGGTAACGATATTGTCGGAGTCGATCTTGACCCAGCTGTTGACGAGGCTCTCCCCCTCGCCGCCTGCGACAATGGGGCCGAGCTTGCCGACCGGGTTGCCCGGCCGTACGCCCACGCCGATCAGCAGACCACCGCCAGCGAGCACGCCCGCGCCGATAAATCCACGCCGCGACCATTTGGCCAAGCGGCTGCGCTCCGGCTTAAGGGAAGTCTGCTCGTTCATGCCGCGCCCTCCTCGGTCCGGGCCGGGATCTGGCCGGCGGCCACTTTGATCGCGCGGCGGATGCGGGTGTAGGTGCCACAGCGGCAGATATTGCCGCTCATGGCCGCATCGATATCGGCGTCGGAAGGGTTGGGATTGTCACGCAGCAGCGCAGTGGCCGACATAAGCTGGCCCGACTGGCAGTAGCCGCATTGCGGCACCTGCTCGCTGATCCAGGCCTGCTGCAACTTGGTCAGTTCGCCCTCGGGCCCGGCGATCCCCTCGATGGTGGTGACAGCCTTGCCCGCCGCTTCGGAAACAGGAGTCGAGCAGCTGCGGATCGGCTGGCCATCGAGGTGCACGGTACAGGCCCCGCACTGGGCGATGCCGCAACCGAACTTGGTGCCGGTCATGCCCAGCTTCTCGCGCACGACCCACAGGATCGGCATAGCCGGATCGGCCTCGACCGAAACAGGCTCTCCATTGACGGTGAATTCGATCATCGCGGCCAGCTCCCCACGGGCATATTCGTTGCGAGACGCAACCAATATGCCCGTGGATGCGGAACGGCGCAATGCCGCCAAAGGGCTTATCAGGCAGTACCGGCCCGGATCTTGGCCATGAAGCCGTCAACCTGTGTGCGCAGGGTCGAGGCCTGCTTCTCGAGCTCGCTGGCCGAGTTGAGCACCTGGGCCGCCGCAGAGCCTGTGCGCAGCGCATTTTCGCGCACTTCGCGAACATGCTGGCCGACATTCTCGCTGTTGCGGGCGGCGCGGTCGATGCTGCGGGCAAGGTCCTGACCGGCGACGGACTGCTGGTCCACCGCCGAGGCGATGGCGATCGCGGTTGATTCGATCTGCTGGATTTCGCCACTGACCGAACGCAGCGCCGAAACGCTGGCGCCGGTCGATTCCTGGATCGCCTTGATCTGCGCTGCGACATCCTCGGTCGCGCGGGTGGTCTGGCTTGCCAGTTCCTTCACTTCAGAAGCGACTACGGCAAAGCCGCGCCCGGCTTCGCCGCCGCGGGCCGCCTCGATCGAAGCGTTGAGCGCGAGCAGGTTGGTGCGGCTGGCAATGGTCGAGATGAGTTCGACAACCTGGCCGATCTGGGTCGCTGCCTGGTCAAGCGCGGAGATCGTCTCGTCCGCCTCGCCCGCAGTGGTGCGGGCCTTGCGCGCCATTTCAGCGGAATCCGCTGCCTGGCGGCTGATCTCGCCGATCGACATGGCAAATTCATCGCTGGCGGCAGCAGCGGCCGAAGCACCGGCGGCGGCTTCCTCCATCGAGCGGGCGACCTCTTCCGAGCGGTCCGTCGATTGTTCGGCGGTGCGCGACATGTCGCTGGCCGTCGCGTGGAGCTGCGATGCGGCCGCAGCAACCCCGCTGACGACGTCGGCCACGGTGCGGTCGAAGTGATCGGCCAGCTCGAGCAGCTGTGCGACCTGCCGCTCGCGACTGTGCTGCTGTTCACGCTGGGCTTGCTGTTCCTGCTCGGACATGGAGACGAGATTCTGCGTATTGATGCGCAAGACCTCGATCGCGCGCGCCATGTGCCCGTATTCGTCCGTGCGGTCGCGGCATGGCACGGAAAAATCGACGTCGCCATCGGCGATCCGGTAGAGCGAGTTGCCGAGGACGTTCGTCACGCCGAGGATTTCTCGTGACAACACCCAACCGAAGATAAGCATGGCGACGACGCCAAAGACAATGGCGCCGGCCACCAGCACCCTTGCCGAACCGGCAAGGTCAACCATGGCAATGGCGCCCGGGAGAACGATCAACGATATCGGCAGGACAACCGACAGCGCCATTTTCTGATTGCTGGTAAGCGCTCCGTAGGCGCGTTCGAGGATGGTCCGGTTGCCCCGCAACTCGACGTTGCGGGCAGTCGGAGCCGAAAGAATCTCCGTTCCGGCCCATTCGCGTGTCAATTCATCAACAGCCGACATCGTATCCCTTTCGTTATCCCTTGGTGCCCGTACGTCCTGGCACCACAAATTTATCGCGCAGCCGGTCGATCTGGTCGCTCGGCATGGCGCGGTAATAGAGCCAACCCTGGATATGGTCGGCCCCGGCAGCCCGCACCATGGCGGCCTGATCTTCGGTTTCGACGCCTTCGGCAGTGACGCCCATAGCCATCGCGCGGGCCAGTGAAATGCTCGACAGCATCATTGCCCGGCTGCCGTCGTCGCCCTGCGCGTCGACCACCAGCGAGCGGTCAAGCTTGAGCTTTTCGAAGCGGAACTGGCGCAGGAAGCCGATCGAGGCATAGCCGGTGCCGAAATCATCGAGCGAAATGCTGACCCCGAACTGGCGGATCACATCGAGGCTGCGGCCAACCACCACCGGATCCAGCACGAGGCAGGTCTCGGTCACTTCCAGTTCCAGCCGATCGGCCGGGAACCCGGTTTCTTCCAGCACCTGGCCGACGTGGATCGGAAATTCGGGATTGCGCAGCTGGGCTGCCGAAATGTTGACCGAGAGCTTGAGGTCGTTCCAGTCGCGCGCATCGGTGCAAGCGCGGCGCAGCACCCACAGGCCGATAGCGTTGATCAGGCCCGATTCCTCGGCCACCGGGATAAAGACATTGGGGCCGATCGGCTTGCCGTCCGGTCGCTCCCAGCGCAGCAGCGATTCCACTGCAACGATCTCGCCCGAATTGGCGTCGACAAGCGGCTGGTAATGCAGCCGGAATTCCTGGTTGGCGAGCGCCGCACGCAGTTGGTTGTCGAGGTCGCGACGCGCCTCGCGATTGCGGTCGAATTCCTCGATATACCAGGTGCAGCGCATCTTGCCGCCTCGCTTGGAAGCATACATCGCCACATCGGCACGGCGCAGCAGTTCGGAGCTCGACAGCCCGTCACGGCCATTGCTGCGGGCAAGGCCGATGCTGGCGCCGATCGCGATGCGGCGTTCGTCGATCATCATCGGCGAACGGAACTGTTCGATCACGGTGCGACTGAGACCTTCCAGAACGTTGCCGGCAATCGAGCCGATCACCACCAGCGCGAATTCATCGCCGCCGAGGCGATAGACCCGCGCATCCTTGCCGCAGGTTTCGGAAATGAGCTTGGCCGCTGCCTTGATCAACATGTCGCCGATGCCATGGCCATAGTGGTCGTTGACCGACTTGAACCCGTCGAGGTCGATCAGGGCCACGGCGACGTCCTGATTGTCACGCGCATCGCGAGCGATATCGCCGTGGACCGCGCGGCGATTGGGCAGGCCTGTCAGGCTGTCTACCTTGCCGACCTGTTCGATCCGGTCGACCCCGGCATAGCCCCAGCGGACAAGAGCCCAGATGGCAGCGGCATAGGCAAGCAAGCCCATCCCGGCGAGAACTTGCCAGGGGAAGCGAGTGTTGCCGTCAAAAGCCACCATCAACGCTACGGTAAGGGCGAAAATTGCCGACAGTACGATTATCGGAGCGAAGACGAGCTGCTTCGTCGACCATTTTTCGGGACGGATAGCCTTCACTGCATCACCAACCTTGCGAACTCCGCGCCTGTCCTGCGCAGCGACGGGTGTAACGGGCAAAGGCTAACCAAGCGTAAAGCCTCTGTTTACCCTAAGCCCCAGATTGCTTTGGAACCGGTTATGCGCGACGGCGGGCAGGCTCGCTCGCCTGAGATTGGGGCAAATAAAGGCCCGAACCATCGCGTGCGGGAACAAAGCGCTCCGTCTGGCCGACTACCGTTTCCCCAGCCCCCAGCATCAGCAGGCCATCCACCGCGATCCCTTCGCGCAACCGGTCAAACACCCGGCCCCGGGTCAACGGATCGAAATAGAGCAGTACATTGCGGCACAGCACCAGGTCGAACGGCCCTTCGACCGGCGGGCGATCAAGCAGGTTATGTTCGCGGAAAGTCACCATCTTGCGCAGCTCTGCCTGCGGGCACCAGCCTTCGTCCTTCTGATCGAAATAACCCAGCATCTGCGCCACGGTCAGCCCGCGCTGAACCTCGAACTGCGAGAAGCAGCCTTGCCGCGCGGCCGTGATGATCTTGTGCGAAATGTCGGTCCCGATCAGCTCGAGCTTCCATCCAGCCCAGCGTTCGCGCTGGGCCAGCAGCAGCATGGCTATGGAATAGAGCTCCTGCCCGCTCGAGCAGCCTGCAGACCATACCCGCAGGCTGCGCTGGTTGGCGCGCTGCTGCCACAGCTTGGGCAGGACCTGCTCCGCCAGCATGTCGAACATGACCTTGTCGCGGAAGAAATAGGTCTCGTTGTTGAGCAGGGCTTCGACCACGTCACGCGCCAGTTTTTCGGCGCGCGGTTCCGCCAGCAGGCAGACCAGCTGGTCGACATTGGAGATGTCATGCTCGCGGAAGATGCCCGACAGCGCGCCCGGGATGCGCCACATGCGGCCCGTGCCCAGATGCTGTCCGGTGCGCGCGCGTAGCAGGTCGGCAATGATCTGGAGCGAGGCGGAGTTGACGTCCATCAGGCGACCCCCGCCCGCTTGGCAATCCAGGCTGCCAGGGCCTCGGGCGTATCGGTCAGAGCCGAGAATCCGGCCTCGACGATCCCGCGCGGCATGCCGAACACGGCACAGCTCTCTTCATTCTGCGCCAACAGCGTGCCGCCGGCGTCACTGAGAAACTTCGCTCCGATGGTCCCGTCGCGGCCCATGCCCGAAAGCACAACGCCAAGCCCCGCCGCTCCGAAGTGCCTCGCGACCGATTCCAGCATCGGGTCGACCGAGGGGCGGCAACCGCTCGGTGCAGAGAAATCTTGAATCGTGACGACAGTCCCATCCCTGCTTTCGCGCAGCAACAGATGCCCGTCACCCGGAGCGATCAGCACATGGCTTTTCCTGAGCGGCATGCCCTCTTCGGCAACCTCGGCATGGCGACCCGACATGGTGGCGATCTGCCGTGCGAAGACGGGCATGAAGGCTTGCGGCAAATGCTGGGTGACCAGGATCGGAGCCGTCACCGACTGCGGCAGCGCACCAAAGAACCGGCCAAGCGCATGTATGCCGCCGGTCGAAGCACCGATGGCGATGACGCCGGGCTTGATCCGGGACATGTGCAAAGGACGCGAAGGCGCGCCGACCGTCTGTGTATGTTCGCGAGACTGGACCGCACCCCCCGAGCAGGCGAGGGCCACGATCTTGCCCAGCAGTTCGCCGCGATATTCTTCGCCGAAATTGCCTGCGCTCGGCTTGGCCAGCGTATCTGCCGCACCCATTGCCAGCGCGGCCAGCGTCGGTTCGGCGCCGGCGGTCGTCAGGGTGGAAACGACAAGGACCTTGCCACCCATCGCTTTGGCGAGGATGGCTGGAAGCGCCTTGAGCCCGCCCATGCCCGGCATCTCGAGGTCGAGCAGGATAACGTCGGCACGCTTGTCATCGAGCAGTTCGAGGCCGACCTCCGCACTACCGGCGGTCGCCACTACGGTCATGTCGCGGCGGGCCTCGATGGTGCGGGCCAGCGCCGAACGCGCGGTGATCGAATCGTCGATCACCATCACCCGGATCTGCCCGGGTTTGCGAGCGGGGCTATCTCCGCGCCGGTCTTGTGCGAGGGCAGAGCCCATGACGGGCCCCCTTAGGCGCAGCCTACCAGCTGGAGCTTGATCTGCAGGGTTTCGTGATCGAACGGCTTCATCACATATTCGTCCGCACCCGCGTCGATCGCTTCGCGGATATGGGCGACGTCGTTTTCGGTTGTACAGAACACCACCTTGGGCTCACCACCATTGGGGCGCGAACGCAACTGGGTGATGAATTCGATGCCGCTCATGACGGGCATGTTCCAGTCGAGCAGGATCACGTCTGGCATCGCCTCGTTGCACTTGGCGAGCGCTTCCTGGCCATGTTCGGCCTCTTCCACGGCAAAGCCCAGGGTTTCGAGAATGTGGCGCGAAACCTTCCGGATCACCCGCGAATCATCGACGATCAGACACGACTTCATTGATGCATTCCTTGTTGGTCGCAGCCGTCATAGCGCGACATGGTAACCAGGTGATTAAGCCGCCAGCCGCTCGGGACCGGCGATAATGGCGGCCAGGTCCAGCATGACGGCAGGACCGAAAACGGTCTCGATCACGCCGGTGGCGACCCTTCGCCATTCGGCACCGAGACCGGCAGGTGCTTGTCCGACATCGCTCTGGGCGATGGTGACATCGAGGATCCGGTCGGCCCGAAGGGCATAGAGATGCTCGTCGAGCTTGACGACAATGCAGCGTGTCTCGTCGGCGTCCATTCTGGCCTCGCCAGGCAGGCCGATGGCACGGTGGCAATTGACCACGGTCAGCGCCCGCGAGCGCTGGGCCCCGATCCCTTCGATCCAGTCAGGGGCGCGCGGCACCAGCGTGATTTTCTCCAACTCGCTCACAGAAGCGACATCGGCCGCAGGCAGCGCGATATTGCGTCCGGCGACACTTGCCACCAGCAAGAGTTCACCGTTCATCGCTGTGTCTCCTGTTCGCGCACATCGCCCCATTGGGCGACCACTGCGGCGGCATCGAGCAGCGGCGTCGCGCGACCGCCAACCACGACATAACCGCGCGTATCGGCTTCGGTTGCACCTTCCTTGATCGCGTCTTCGAGCGGGGCGACATCGATGATCGCACGCACGACGTAGAAGGCCTCGCGGGCTTCGTCGCGCAGCCGCAGGAGCCGCAGGAGCCGCAGCTTGGCCGTTTCGAGTTCGCGGTCGTCGGTCCCTGCAAGGACCCGCAGCTTGCCATCGATGACCGCGCGGCTGTTGCCGGCATGGCGCTCGACAATCTCGGTTGCGATCGTCTCGATACGTTCGACGAAGTCCATCTCGACAGCGCGCTGCTGCCCGTCGCGGTCGACGAACAGCATCACGCGCTGGGCATCTTCGCGCGCCATCTCAACCTTCTGATCGACATCGAGCGCCATCGCCCGCGAGCGGCCGTCGGTCACGATCCGGTGATCGACTGCGATATTGGCGATATCGAGCGCCAGCACCGGGGTACCGTCCGACAGCAGGGTCGCACCGGTATAGAGGCGCGTTGCCGTGATCGCCGGAGCGACCGGTTTGATAACCGCCTCCTCGTGATCGAGCACCTTGTCGACCACGATCGCGCTGACTTCGGTCGGCGAATGGCGGATCACGATGAAGGTGCGCGCAAGCATGGGCAGGTCGTTGTCCTGTCCCAGTACCTCCGACAGCGGCACGCAGGGGATGCGCTGGCCGCGGAAATCGATGAAGCGGCCGTCTCCCAGCTCGGTGTAGCCGAGGTCGGGATCACCTCCATAAATGACTTCCTCGACGCCGGACCGCGGCAAGGCGAAACGCTGGCCGGCGCTGGTCACCGTCAGCGTGGCAATGATGCTGAGTGTCAGCGGCAGGCGCATCTGGATCGTCGCGCCCGCGCCCGGCTGGCTGGAGACTCCGATCGAACCGCCGATCTTCTCGATATTGGCACGGACCACGTCCATGCCGACGCCGCGGCCGGAGATCGAGGTGACCCGGCTGGCCGTCGAGAGACCCGGCGCAAAAATCAGGTTATACTTGTCGGCGAGCGACATGCCGGCAACGTCTTCCTGCGTGACGATGCCGTTCTCCAGTGCTTTCTTGACCAGCCGGTCGGCATCGATGCCGCGCCCGTCATCGCTGACGACGAGGTAAATCTGGTTGCCGGCCTGGCGCGCCGAGATCGACACAACCCCGATCTCGCGTTTGCCCGCCTCGATCCGCTGGGCCGGCGTTTCGAGGCCGTGGTCGATGGCGTTGCGAATGATGTGGGTCAGCGGGTCACGGATCGATTCGATCATTTCGCGGTCGAGCTCGACGTCCTGGCCTTCGAGGTCGACCATCACCTGCTTGCCCAGTTCCTGCCCGAGATCGCGGACGAGGCGCGGCAGGGCCGAGAACAGGAATTCGATGCGCTGCATGCGCATGCGTGTCGCGGCATCGCGGACATCGTCAAGGATCGCGGTCATGCGTTCGAAGGGACCGTCGATGCGCGGATCGGCACCCAGTTCGCGCAGGACGCGCGAGAGATCGTTGCGGGCGAGGACCAGATCGGAAACCCCGCTCATCATCCGGTCGAGCAGTTCGACCGGCAGGCGGATCGAGCGCTGGTTGCCACCGGCTGCCCGGTTCTTGCCTTCGCTGTCCTTCTGCGGCTTGGCGAGCGAGGCGGCCTCGGCCTTGTCCGGATCATGCGCCAGCGCGGCGATCAGGCGTTCGTCGCCCTGTTCGGGGATTTCCTCACCAGCCTCCACGGCATCGGTAAGCGCGCCGATCCGGTCGATGATGGCGAGCACCGCGCTGACCAGCGCTTCGTCCGGCAGGCGGCGTCCGGCGCGGACCTCGCCCAGCGCATCTTCGGCGGCGTGGCTGAGCGCTTCAAGGCGCGGGAAATCGAAGAAGCCGCAGTTGCCCTTCACGGTGTGGACGAAGCGGAAGATCGCATCGAGCCGCTCGCGGTCGTCGGGCGCAGCTTCCCATGCCACGAGCTCGCCCCCCAGCGCCTCGAGCATTTCACGGGTCTCCGCGATGAATTCTGCCAGCAGATCGTCCATTACCGTCCCCAAATCTCGGCCATTGGAGACGCCTTATGGAGACGGATGGTTAACGGAGGGTAAGGCCCGTAAAAGAACCTGTCATGCGGAGAAAGGTGGTGAGCCCTGCTGGGTTCGAACCAGCGACCTACTGATTAAAAGTCAGTTGCTCTACCGACTGAGCTAAGGGCCCACCTGGGCGGCCGGCCCACTTATGGGCGGCTCGGGCGCTTCCCCTAGGGGAGCGGGCGCTTGCGGGTCAAGCGGGCTTTTGCCTGCAACAGCGTCAGGCCGGTGCGCGGATCGCGCCAGCCGGGGGCGATGTTGCTCGCCGGGACAAGTACGAAGTCTCGTCCGCGGAATTCCTGATGGGGGATCGTCAGCAATGATGAGCTTACCGATCCCTCGCTCCACAGCACGATGTCGAGATCGATCACGCGGTCGCCCCAGCGCCGCCAGCGCCTTCTACCGAACTCGCGTTCGGTCCGCTGGAGTGCTGCCAGCAGCGAGGCAGGATCAAGCTCTGTGTCGAGAAGCAGCGCGGCATTGGCAAAGCGGCGCGCCGAAGGGCCCATCGGCGCGGTCGAGATTACCGCGGAGCGGGCAGTGACAGTGCCCAGCGCCGCCAGTTCTTCCATCGCCGTTCGCACGATCTCGCGCGGGCGGCCATAGCGGTGGTGCCGCCGGTTGGAACCCAGCGCGATCAGGTAGGTGCTGCTCAGACATCCTCGCAGATGCGGCTGTAGAGCTGCGGACGGCGGTCGCGGAAGAAGCCCATCCCGGCGCGGTGCTTGGCCGCCTGGTCGAGGTCGAGCGTCACTACCAGCACGCCTTCCTCACTCGCGCCGAATTCGACGACCTTGTCGCCCCATTCGTTGGTGACGAAGCTGTGGCCGTAGAAGCTCGCCTCGCCTTCGGTCCCGATCCGGTTGGCGGCGATCACCGGCATGCAGTTGCTGACCGCATGGCCCTGCATCGCACGCTGCCACATGTGGCTGGTGTCGAGTTCCGCATCATAGGGTTCGGAGCCGATAGCGGTGGGATAGAACAGCAGTTCCGCGCCCATCAGCGCCATCACCCGCGCGCATTCCGGGTACCACTGGTCCCAGCAGATGCCGACGCCGATGCTGGTGCCACATACGTCCCACACCTTGAAGCCGTCGTTCCCTGGGCGGAAGTAGAACTTCTCCTCGTAACCTGGCCCGTCGGGGATATGGCTCTTGCGGTAGGTGCCCATGACCTCGCCGTCGGGTCCGATCATGGCCAGCGTGTTGTAATAATGATGCCCGTCACGTTCAAAGAAGCTGGTCGGGATCGCGACTTTCAGCTTCGCCGCCAGCTTGCGCATGGCGATGACCGAGGGATGCTCCAGCGTCGGCCGGGCGAGCGCGAACAGCGCCTCATCCTCTGTCTGGCAGAAATAGGGGCCGGAGAAGAGTTCCGGCGGCAGCACGATCTCGGCCCCGCGCGCGGCGGCCTGTTCGACCAGTTCGCCGACAGCGGCGATATTGGTCGGCTCGTCATCGCTACCGAGGGGCAGCTGGAGGGCGGCGACGGTGACTTCACGCATGCGCCGCCCTCTAGTCTTACTTGGCCTTCTTGAACAAGAGCGTCATGCGATCGCTTTCGCCCTTGTCTTTCAGGTCTTCACGCTTGGTGCCCAGCACCGGCGGCATCTCCCAGACGCCCTCGGCGTGGTCGGCGGTGTCCATCGGGTTGGCGTTGATTTCGCTCGTGCCGACCAGCTCGAAACCGTTGAGGCGCATGAAATCGATCACGTCCTGCTGTTTGAGATAGCCCTTGGTACCGTTTGCGTAGCTCCACGGAGCATCGGGCTTGGCACGGTGCTGGACAATGCCGAGCATGCCATCGTCCTTGAGCAGCTCTCGCATCGCCCGCATCTCGGTGTCGGCAGTGCCGGTGCGGGTAATGCCATGGAGGCCGCGGATGACGAGGATACGGTCGAAAGTGCCCTTCTGGTCATCGGGAATCGATTCCAGAGTCATGCCTGCAAAGCGATCTGCCGACAGGCCGGTGTACCCGGCAACCTCGTCAGCAAAACCGGCCGCCTGGTCGCGGATACGCTGTTGGCGGGCAGGATCGGCAGAGGCGGTCTGCGGATTGGCATAGAGACCTACCAATTGCCCCTCGCCGCCGAGATAGTGACCGAGGAGGCGCGAATACCAGCCACCACCCGGCGCATACTCGCCGACCTTCATGTCCGGCGCGACATGGAAGAAGGCGAGCGTTTCGGCCGGATGGCGGAACTGGTCGCGCTTGGCATCTTCGGCGCGGCTCGGGTGAGCGATGGCAGCCCCGAGCGCTTCACCGTGGTGCTGCATGAACATTTCGGGCCCATGCGCCTCATGATCGCTCTTGTCATGGTCACCGTGGTCCATTCCACCTGAATCGTGGTGGTCGGCAAAGGCCGGCGCAGCGACAGCGAGACCGCCAATAGCGGCAGCGGCGAACAGCAATTTTTTCATTGTAACGAACCCCCATAAATTTCCGGACACAGACCAAACGCCGCAATGGCAAATCTGGTTTCCGATCCTATCTTCGCAGCAATGCCATGGAGATTACAATGAGCAATACGGCACAAGTGATTATCGCGGGCGGCTGCTTCTGGTGCACCGAAGCAGTGTTCAAGGACGTGATCGGCGTGAGCGACGTCGAGAGCGGCTATATCGGCGGGACCAAGGCCGACCCGACCTACAAGGAGGTCTGCACCGGCACCACCGGCCATGCCGAGGCCATCCGGGTGACATTCGACCCTGCCACCATCTCGCTGCCCGAAATCTATGACGTGTTCCTGGGCACCCACGATCCGACCCAGCTCAACCGCCAGGGCAATGACGTCGGCACGCAGTATCGCAGTGCGATCTTCCCGCTCGATCCCGACCAGCGCGCCGAGGCCGAAGCCGCCATCGCCCGCTGGAATGCCGAGCACGTAGGCGAAACCGCCGTCACTACCATCGAGGATCCGACCGAATGGTATCCGGCGGAGGATTACCACCAGGACTATTGGGACGGCGAAGGCCAGCGCAATCCCTATTGCCTCGCGGTCATCCCGCCCAAGATCATGAAGCTGCGCAAGAGCTTTGCCGACAAGGTCAAGGGCTGACAGCGGCCACATTTTCGGAACCGGGCGGGTAGCACGGCGTTATCTTGATACGAAACCCAGACCCATCTAGCAAAATCATGTAGTTAGTCATGCCCGCCCGTGTTCTGATCGTTGAAGACGAATTCCTGATCGCTCTCGAAATGGAAGAGGTCGTGCGTGACCTCGGTCACATTCCGATAGGTGTTGCCGACAACCTCAGCAGCGCCCTTGCTGAGGCGCGCGACGCGGCGACTGTGGATATCGCGCTGGTCGACGTCAACCTGGCGGATGGGGCCACCGGGCCCGAGATCGGCCGACGCCTGGCAGCGGAGTTCGGCGTGCAGGTAATCTTCGTGACAGCGAATACCGCCCAGCTTGGCGAAGGCGTGTCCGGCACGATCGGAGCGGTCGAGAAGCCGGTTGGCGTGGGCGAATTGCGCCAGCTGATCGATTTCGTCGAGCGCCGTCGCAATGGTCTTACGCCTCCCCCGCCCCCCGTTCTGCGGCTGTTTGGGGATTCTCACGCCGCCTGAATGCGGGCCTTGTCGATGGTGACATCCAGCTGCAGGCCATCCCGTTTCCAAGCTCGCGTATAACTGCCGCCAAGTTGGTTGCGAACGGCGAGGTCGACCAGCCTGCTGCCGAAACCGGGGACGATCTCCTCTTCCTCCGATTTCGGCGCCCCGCTTTCCGTCCAGAGCAGTTGCATCGTATTGCCCAGGTCGACGAGCTTGATGGTCAGCGTGCCCCCGGGAACCGACAGGCTACCGTACTTGATGGCATTGGTCGCCAGCTCGTGCAGCAGCAGGGCCATGGGCGTCGCCGCGCTGCTCGCGATCTCGAGATCGCCCCCTTCGATCCGGACACGCCCCTCGTCATAAGCGGGGTAAAACGAGAAGATCCTCTCGATCAGCTTCAGCAGTGTTACGTCACCGATTTCGCGGCGGGATCTGTCGCTGTGCGGGCGTACCAGCTCATGCGCCCTGCCCAGCGCCGAGATCCGGCCCAGCAGTTCTTGCGCAATGTCCGAGAAGCCGGGGTTGTTGCGCGCCGTCAGGCTGACGAGGCCGGAGATGATGGCAAAGATGTTCTTGATACGGTGGCTGAGTTCCTGCCCGAGTATCTGGTTGAGCAGGGCGACCCGTTTGTGTTCGTTGACATTGGTGCAGGTACCGATCCAGCGCTCGATCTGCCCGTCGTCACCCCGGATCGGCAAGGCCCGTCCGATCATCCACTGATATTCCCCGGAATGATGGCGAAGCCGGTATTCCACCTCGTAAGGCTCGCCTGTCTCGAGGCTCCGGCGCCAGTTTTCCCAGGCATTGGGCTGGTCTTCGGGATGGAACAGTTCGGCCCAGCCTTCGCCGTCGGTCGAACCCGCGGGTACGCCCGTGAATTCGTACCAATGCCGGTTGTAGTAATCGTGCGATCCATCGGGCAAAGTCGACCAGACGATCTGCGGCATGGTGTCGGCGAGCGCGTGGAAGGCTGCACCCGCGCTTTCGAGGGCATAGGCTTCGCTCAGCGGGCGCTCGGCGCCGGGCGCCGAATCGCCGTCAGGACGCTGCGCGGACGAGGACACAGGCGCTCCGCTCACGCGCGGACCGGGCCCGCCAGAGGGCCGACAATAGTCGAGAACCGGATGGGGTGTTGCATTTGACCCTGCTTAAACTTCCAAGCGAACGACGCGAGCCGGCAAAGGTTCCCGCCGGTGTTCAGGATACGGGCTTCGTCCATCGTCCGACGAAGAACCCATCGAGGCCGCCCCGATCGGCCAGCATTCCGGGCTCGGTGCGAAGCCAACCCTCGGCGGTCGGCGCGATGCCGCCGGGCAACTCGCCCGTGCCCACCGGAAGCGGGGTCAGCGTCACTTGCACCGCCTGCTCCTCGCCCTCTTCACGTTCCAGCGAGCACACCGCGTAAACCAGTGTCCCGCCGGGTTTGAGCCAGCTTGTGGCGCGTGCCAGCAGCGCAGCCTGAAGCTCCGCCATCTCTGCAATCTGGCGCTGGCCGATGCGGTGCAGCACATCGGGATGGCGGCGGCAGGTGCCTGTCGCGGTGCAGGGCGCATCGAGCAGGACGGCGTCGAACTGGTGCTTCGCTTCCCAGGTCAGCGCATCGGCGCGGATCGGCGAGGCCTTGAGACCGGTACGCTTGAGGTTGTCCTTGAGCAGTTCCAGCCGCCGCTTGCTGAGATCGAGTGCGGTCACTTTCCACCCGGCAGCGGCGAGTTGCAGCGTTTTGCCTCCAGGCGCAGCGCAAAGATCGAGCACGTGCCTTCCCTCGCCCTGCCCCAGCAGCCGGGCGGGGAGCGAGGCGGCGAGATCCTGCACCCACCAGGCGCCGTCCTTGAAGCCCGGTAGGGTCTCCACTGCCGAGCCGCGCGGCAGGCGCACATGGCCGGGTATGGTGCTGTCACCCGCCAGCTGGTTGGCCCAATGCTGCGTCTCCCCGGGTTCACGCAACGTAAGGTCGAGCGGCGGCGGTTCGGCGAGGCCAGCGGCGATGCTGGCGGTTCGCTCGCCCCAGCGTTCGCGCACCCGCTCCGGAAGGGTCGGCTCCGCCGGCAATTGCGCGCCGCGTTTGTCGAGGGTCGAGAAGACGCCATGCGCCAGCCGCCTTGGCCCACCGGCAAGCAGGGGCAGCCCGGTGGCGATCACCGCGTGCGGCGGGGTCTCCAGCCGCAGCCAGCCCGCCAGCATCAGCCGCAGCACGGTGCGCACCTTGGCATCTTCCGGCAGGCGCTGCCTGGTCGCGCTGTCGATCAGCGAATCGAGATCGGTGAGCCAGCGCAGCGTCTCATTGGCAAGGGCGCGAGCGAGACCCTTGTCCGGCGCGCTGCGGACGGTCTTGAGTGCGGGCCCTTCGGCCTGTTCGAGCGTTTCGCCCCGGCGCAACACGGCATCGAGCATCTGCAATGCGGCGCGGCGGGCGTGAATTCCGGTCGGTTGGGCCATGCGGGCGGCGGTTAGTCGGTATTGCAACCGAGCGCCAGTGCGCGCATCCCTGCACCATGAAACGTGCCACCCAACGCCCGAAGGACTTCAAGAAACCGGCCCACTGGACCGACGAACCTGCGCCCAAGCCGGAGAAGGTCAAGGCAGAAGAGGAGCTCAGCCCGACCCGTTACGGCGACTGGGTCAAGGACGGCATCGCGATCGATTTCTAGATTTTCTTCAGCGAGATCTTCAAGCCGTCCTTCGGCTTGGGGATCGGCCAGGCCTGCCACGCTGGATCATAGCCGTCGGCCACTTCGATCCGGTAACGGGTCAGCATATGCGCCATCAGGATCTTGATCTGCATATAGGCGAAGTGCAGCCCAAGGCACATGTGCGCGCCGCCGCCGAAGGGGACCCAGGCGTATTTGTGCCGCGCCTTCACCTTGTCCGCGGTGAAACGCAGCGGGTCGAAGTCGTAGGGGCTGTCCCAATATTCCTCCATATGGTGGACCATGTGGATGTTGATCCCCACGCCCACCCCGGCCGGGATTTCATAGCCGGCATATTCGAAGGCCTTGAGCGCGCGGCGCGGCATCGACGGGACCGGCGGGATGTGCCGCAGCGCTTCCTTGAAGGCCATTTCGGTCAGCTCGGGCTCGCCGAGCTGGTCGTAGGCCAGTTCCTTGCCTTCGCCGCCGGTAATCGCCGTCAGTTCCTGCCGCAGCTTTTCCTGCCATTCGGGGTTCTTCGCCAGCAGATAGACGAGCGAAGTGGCGCTGGAGGTGATGGTGTCATGCGCCGCCATCATCAGGAAATTCATGTGATCGACCACTTCGTCGACCGGCATCTGGCTGCCGTCTTCGTATTCGGCGGTGGCGAACTGGCTGAACATGTCCTGCCCGCCGCCTTCGGTGCGAATCCGGTGCGTCTCCCTGGTGAAGTAATCGACCAGGAACTTGCGGCCATCGACCCCGCGCTTCATCGCGGTGAAGGGCAGCGGCTTGCGGATCGGCGCGACCGAGGCCTGGACCATGTCGACGAACGCCTTGTTGATCGCGTCCGCTTCCGGTCCGAACGGTAGGCCGAGGAAGCTGTCCGCAGCAAGGTCGAGCGTCAGCTGCTTGATCGCGGGATAGAATTGTAGCGGACCTTCCCCCCATTCGGTCATCCGCTGTGCAATGCCGCGGTTGAGCGAGCCGGCATAGTGCCGCATCGGTTCGGGCTTAAAAGCGATCGACAGGGCGCGCCGGTCGGCCCGGTGATGGTCGAAATCGAGCAGCATCAGTCCGCGCGGGAACAGCTGGTCGAGGATCGGCCCCCAGCCCTGCTCGCTGGAGAAGATTTTGTTCCGGTCGAACAGCATCAGCTCGTTCGCTTCGGCCCCGATCATCGCCACCTGCCAGCCGCCGAAGGCGCGGTTCTTGTAGACCTTGCCGTGGGTCTGATACATCCGCCGGGCGAAGGCATGCGGATCGGCCAGCATACGGAAGGTGTTGCCGACCAGCGGCCAGCCGCCGTCACCCGGAATATGGGCGAGGTCGGCGGCAGTGGGATTGCCTTCGGTCCAGTGGATCGGGGCGGGGGCGGTTTCTGCTGCGAGGGTAGCCATGGCGCGGCTCATTACACCAATGTCAGTAGCAAATCACTACCAATTCGCGGTTAAAGCCAGCCTGACAATTCCTGCCGTACCAGCGCCTCCAGCATGCTCATCCCGGCGTCGCTGTCGTTGAGGCAGGACAGCGCGGCATAGCGCTCGCCGCCTGCTTCGACGAATTCGTCGCGGCCTTCCATGGCGATCTCTTCCAGCGTTTCGAGGCAGTCGGCGGAAAAGCCAGGCATGGCCACCGCCATCTGCTTCGTCCCGGCCTTGGCCTCGGCCATGATCGTGTCATCGGTCGCGGGTTCAAGCCATTGGGCGCGACCGAAACGGCTCTGGAAGGTGGTGACGACACGCAGGCCGGCCCACTTCTCGTGACGCGCCAGCCGTTCAGCCAGCAGGCGCGAGGTCTTGCGGCACTGGCAGTGATAGGGATCGCCCAGTTCCAGCGTGCGCAGCGGCATGCCGTGGAAGCTCAAGAGCAGCACCTCGGGAACGTAATCGAGCGCTTCTAGCTGGCGCAGCGTGTCGGCCTCCAGCGCGTCGAGATAGCCGGCACGGTCGTGATAGGCCGGCAGGATACGCAGCGCGGGCTGCCAGCGCATTTCCTTGAGCGTGTCTGCCGCTTTGTCGACCGCCGTTCCAGTGGTGGCGCCCGAGTATTGCGGATAGAGCGGGGCGAACAGAATCCGGTCACATCCGGCCTCGGCCATCGTCTTCAGCCGATCGGGGATCGACGGCTGACCATAGCGCATGGCCCAGTCGACATGAACGGCACCACCCAGCCGCTCCTGCAAGCCTTCGGCCTGCTTGCGGGTAATCACGGCCAGCGGCGAGCCTTCCTCGGTCCAGACCTTGCGATAGGCCTCGGCGCTGCGCTTGGGCCTTGTGTTGAGAATGATTCCGCGCAGGATCGGCTGCCAGGCGATCGGCGGGATCTCCACCACGCGCCGGTCGGACAGGAATTCGAGCAGATAGCGCTTCACCGAGGCGACATCGGGCGCGTCGGGGGTACCGAGATTGACCAGCAACACGCCGATCCGCCCGCTCTTGACGGGTTTGTGGTCGGTAGGGAGCGATTGGGCTTGCCAGGTCATGCGGGCCGCCAACCCGAATGCGCAGCCCGCGTCAAGCGGAACTAAAGTCCGCCCGACAAGAGCGGTAGCTGGCGCAGGCGCAATCCGGTCGCGGAAAACAGCGCATTGGCGATGGCCGGAGCAGCCACGGCAACCCCCAGCTCGCCGGGATCGAACGGCGGGGCGTCGCTGGCGATGAAGTCGATCTCGATTGCGGGGCTGTCGGCCAGCACTGGCAAGCCCATGCTGCCGAGCCGGGCATTGACCGGTAGCCCACGCTCCCACGCCGTGGTCGACCCCAGTGCGAGGCCGGTCCCGTAAACCAGCCCGCCCTCGATCTGCTGGCGGGCGATGTCGAGATTGACGATCCGGCCGATGTCGACCGCCACGCTGAAGCCTGTCACCCGGACGCCGCCTTCCTCCTGCTTGGCAGTGGCGACACAGGCGATACGTCCCCCGCCCTGGCCCGCTTCCTCACCTTCTCCCATGCGGTGGCAGGCGAGCCCCTGCCCCGCGCCACTTTCGCCTCCGCCCCACTCGGCCAGCCGCGCGGCGCGCTGCAAGCATTCGACCAACCGCACATCCTCGCCTAGCAGCCCGATCCGGTAGGACAGCGGTTCGCGGTCGTGGCGATGCGCCACCTCGTCGATGAAGCTTTCGATGATGAAGGCGGTGTAGCCATGCGCCTGCCCGCGCATCTTGCCTGCGGGGAGCCCGGTGCGGAAGGGGACATGATCCACCACCACGTCGGGGATGGCATAGGGCGGCATTGCCCCTTCGCCGACCATTGGATCCGACTTGCCTTCGCTATCGTCGATGGCAGCCCAGCTGGTGCGGTTGTCGAACAATCGTGCACCGAACTCGCGGCCCCACGACGGGGTGATGAGCCTTGTACGCAGGATGCCGATGGTCCCGTCCTCGGCCAGCCGGGCGCTGACCTTGGCCGCGACCGGAGCGCGGGGATAGCTCGCCAGCGCGTCCTGCCAGCGCGACCATACCAATTGCACGGGCTTGCCCGTCTCGCGCGCGATCAGCGCAGCCTCGATGGCGTGGGCATGCTCCAGGCGGGCATCGAAGCTGCCGCCGGCGGGCATGGGATAAAGGATCACATCCTCGGTCGAAAGGCCGACCGCTGCCGCCACTGCGGCGCGCGCTTTCTCCGGTGCCTGGCTCGCCAGCCACAGCTCCAGCCGCCCATCGCGCAGCCAGGCGGTAGCGCTGGCGGTTTCGAGCGGCAGGTGCAACGCCGGCAATATATCGTAATGCAGCGTCAGGTCGGGCGTGCCCATATTGTCGGCACCCTCGCCGCGCTGGGCGATGCGATAGCTGCTGGCACTCTCGCGCGCTTCGGACATGCGCGCTTCGATCTCGGCGCTGTCGATCCGTTCGACGGTCGAGAAACGCGGGTTCATGGCGTCGAGCGCGCGCTCGGCCGCCCACCAGTTCTCCGCCACCGCCGCCAGCCAGCGCTTGCCCTTGACCGCCCCGACATAGCCCGGGATCTTGCGCGCATCCTCGGCATCGAAACTGCCCAGCAGCGACTGGTTGACCGCGCCATGACGGATCGCGGCGTAGAGCATGCCGGGCAAGCGCACATCGCCAGCAAACAGGTGCGAACCGTCGACCTTGGACGGCAGGTCGAGCCGCGGCAGCGAAGTCGACACGTCATTCTGTCCTTCGACCGGCTGTTCCGCCGCCGCATCGACCCGCAGCGGTGCAGGATCAGGCGGGTCGAGCTCTGCGGCTTCCTGCGCCAGCGCGCCAAACCGCAGCCGCTTGTTGCCGTGGACGATGAACCCGGCAGCCGCGTCGCATTCTTCCCACGACACGCCCCAGCGATCCGCCGCGATCTGTGCCAACATGCTGCGCGCGGCCGCCGCTGCCTCGCGGCAAGGCTGCTCGAACGCCGCCAGCGACGTGCCCTCGGCGGTTGCCATGAAGCGGTTGGCCTCGGCCCAGCGGCGTACCACCAGGTCCTCCGGCCGGGTCTCGACGAAGCCGGGCGTCAAGGACGGCAACCACAACCGGCCCCATTTCGCCGCCAGCGGCACGTTGGTATAGGCCCCGCTCGGCGCGACCGGCTGCACCGCGACCTGCCGCCAGTCGGCCCCGAGTTCGGTCGCCACCACTTGCGGAAGAATCGTCGAGACACCCTGTCCCATCTCCAGCTGCGGCAGTGCGACCGTGACAATCCCGTCAGGCGCGATCTTGAGCCAGGCATCGAACCCGGCCTCGTTCTCGCCCGGCTCCAGCCCGGTGCGATAGTTGCGCGGCCACAGCGCCCAGGCCACCAGCAGCCCGCCACCGACCGCCGCCCCGGCGAGCACTCCGCGCCGGCTAAGCAGGACCATCAGCCCTGGGGCTCCCGGTCCAACCAGTCGGCCAGCTTCGCCGCAACGGCGGCAAAGGCCGCGCCACTCGCGTCGTCCCTCGCAGCCGGCGGGGTCCCGGCATCGCTGGCCATGCGGATATCCATGGACAGGGGAATACGCCCGAGAAACGGCAATTCCAGCCTCGCCGCCGCGCTTTCCACACCGCCTTGCCCGAACGGGTCGGAAACCTCGCCGCAATGCGGGCACGTATAGCCTGCCATATTCTCCACCAGCCCGATGATCGGCACATTGGCGGTATCGAACAATTGCCCGGCCCGAGCAGCGTCGATCAGGGCAAGATCCTGCGGGGTGGAAACGATCACCGCGCCATCGGGCTTGTGCTTCTGCACCATAGTCAGCTGCACGTCGCCGGTGCCCGGCGGCAGGTCGATCAGGATCAGTTCGACGTCGCCCCAGTCGGCCTCCATCAGCTGGGTCAGCGCGCCACCCGCCATCGGCCCACGCCACGCCAATGCCCGGCCCGGCGGGACCAAGTGCCCCATCGACAGCATCGGGATGTCCAGCGTGCCGGTGACCGGCTGCAACTTCTGCCCTTCGGCCTGCGGCTTCTTGTCGGCACTATCGAGCAGGACCGGCTGCGAGGGGCCATAGACGTCGGCATCGACCACCCCGACCTTGCGCCCCATGCGCTTGAGCGAGACCGCGAGGTTCGCCGTGAGCGTCGACTTGCCGACCCCACCCTTGCCCGATCCCACCGCGATGATGCGGCGACGGACCCGGTCGGCCATCACGGCGGTGCGGACGCTGGCCACACCGGGGACCGCTTCGAGCGCCGCCTTGGCATCTGCCTCCAGCGCGGCGCAGGCAGCGGCATCGAGGCCCGCCCCGTCAAAGATGGCCGTGACAGTGCCTTCGCGGTCCTTGATCGACGTCGCTCTTGCCGCGATTTCGGCGGGCAGGGCGGCTTTCAGTGCACTCTCATCCATATGGCGCGGCTCCCTAGCAGCAATTTTGCGCCTGCCACCCCTGTTTTTCTGGTGAGGGACACCTATACAGACAGGCATGGAGAGTTTTGACAGGTTCCGCACATGGACCGCATCGGCGATGGCCGGCAAGAGTCCGTGGGGCGGCAAAGTTAGTGGTGGTGGTGGATCCGGCGACGGGGGCAATGGCGGCGGAGACGACTCCGGCCCCGGCAAGCCCAACGGCCCGCGCAATCCGTGGCTTCCGCCCGGCGGGGACGAGCCGCGCCGATCGGCCAGTATCGAGGATATCTTCAAGAACCGCGGCCCCGAAGGCCCGCGGCGCAGCGGCGGTGGCGGTGGCGGGCGCGGCCCGAATTTCCGCCTGCCGCAGCGGCCCGGTGGCAAGAGCTGGTTCCCGGTCGTCCTGGGCGGGCTGGTCATCCTCGGTCTCGGCCTGACCTCGGTCCACCAGATCGGCCCGAAGCAACAGGCGGTGGTCAAGACGCTGGGCGATTATTCGCGCACCCTCAATCCTGGGCTCAATTTCACCCTGCCGTTCCCTATCCAAACCGTCGACGTCGAGGATGTCCAGGGCGTAAGGCAGGATCGTTTGCCTGGCGGTCCCCAGCAGCAGAAGCTGATCCTGACCGGTGACCAGAACCTGGTCGACCTGACGTATGTCGTGCGCTGGAACATCAAGGACCTGCGCGGCTTCAAGTTCTCTCTGGTCGAGCCGGAAGAGACGATCAAGGAAGTGGCTGAAGCCTCCATGCGCGCCTCGGTTGCGGAAAAGACCCTCGACCAGACGTTTTCCGGCGAAGGCAGGGCAGAGATCGAGCAAGCCGTCAGGCGCCGGATGCAGCAGTCGCTCGACCGCTACCGGGCCGGGATCGCCGTGCTCGGGGTGGAAATTGCCAAGGCCGACCCGCCGGCCGACGTCAACGACGCGTTCAAGGACGTGTCTGTCGCCGAACAGAACGCCGACGCCGCCCGCAACCAGGCGCGCGGCTATGCCCAGCAACAGCTGTCGCTCGCCCGCGGTGAAGCGGAGGCTTTCGACAAGGTCTATGAACAATACCGGCTCGCCCCGGAAGTGACCCGGCAGCGTCTTTACTACGAAACCATGGAGCGCGTCTTGAGCGTCACCGACAAGACCGTCGTCGAAACGCGCGGGGTGACCCCTTACCTGCCCCTGCCCGAGATCAAGCGACGCTCCCAGCCGGAACCGGCCCCGACAACCACTGTCACGGGGAGGCAGTGACATGAACACCATGTGGGAAAACTACAAGCTGGTCTTCATCTCTGTCGCCATCGCGGTGGTAGGCTTTTTCATGAGCGCTTTCGTGGTGCCCGAAGAACAGCAGGCCGTCGTGATCCAGACCGGTCGCCCGGTCGGCACGGTCAACACGCCCAATGGCAAGACTGATGCCGGGCTCTACTTCCGTGTTCCGCTGATCCAGTCGGTCGAGCTGATCGAGAAGCGCGTGCTCGACCTCGAAATGAGGGACGAGGAAGTGCTCTCCAACGACCAGCAACGCCTGGTCGTCAACGCCTATGCCCGGTTCCGCATCGTCGATCCGATCCGCATGGTGGAACGTGCGGGCAGCACCGAGGGCGTGCGTGAAGCGCTTGAGCCGATCCTCAATTCCGTGCTGCGGCAGGAACTCGGCCGCCGGACGTTCCAGGCCATGCTGACCGCCGAGCGCGGTACGGCACTGGCTACCGTCAAGGCCAACCTCGACCGACAGGCGCGTGCATACGGGGCGGAAGTGATTGACGTCCAGATCAAGCGCACCGACCTGCCCGATGGCGAGCCGCTGCAGGCCGCGTTTGACCGCATGCGGTCCGACCGCCAGCGCGAAGCGCTGACGATCCGGGCCGAGGGCGCTCAGGACGCAACCGTGATCCGCGCGGAAGCCGATGCCCAGGCGGCCAAGATCTATGCCGACAGCTTCGGCAAAGACCCGCAGTTCTACGACTTCTACCGCGCCATGCAGAGCTATGAGGCGACATTCGCCAAGGGCGAGGGAACGGGCGACAGCGCGATCATCCTGTCGCCCGACAACGAATACCTGCGGCAGTTCCGCGGGCAGTAGTTTCGTCCCGTTCGGGCGGCACGACTACAGCTGTCGTTAAACGCCCGTTCAGCGGCACAAGAGTGTATGCCGCAAACGGGGCTGAAACCGGACGACGGCCTGGTGCGTAACTGCAGCAGGTGAATTGAAGAGGAACGAAAGAAGGTGAAACCCGTGCGATACGCATATGGCCTGAGCACTGCGCTGCTGCTGGGCGGCGCGACGATTTCCCTGGTGACCGGCCAACCGGCCGGTGCGCAAGTGGCTGTCAATGACGACCGGGCGATGGTGGGCGTGGTCCCCCGTCCCGGCGCTCCCGAAAGCTTTGCCGACCTGACCGAGCAATTGCAGCCGGCGGTGGTCAACATCTCGACGCGCCAGCGTGTCGAGGTCGACACCCGCAACCCCTTCGCCGGCACGCCGTTCGAGGGCCTGTTCTCGCAGCGTGGCCAGCCGTCGACGCCGCAGACGCGTGAGGCGCAGTCGCTCGGTTCGGGCTTCATCATTTCGGCCGACGGCTATGTCGTGACCAACAATCACGTGATCAGTCCCGAGGGCAGGGCGACAGTGGAAGCGATCACCGTCACCACGCCCGACGGCACCGAATACGAAGCGGAACTGGTCGGGGCCGATGCCCAGTCGGATCTGGCGGTGCTCAAGATCAGCGGCACGAAGCCTTTCCCGTTCGTACAGTTTGGCGATTCGGCCCAGGCCCGCGTCGGTGACTGGGTGATCGCCATCGGCAATCCCTTCGGCCTTGGCGGCACCGTGACCAGCGGGATCGTCTCGGCCCAGCTGCGCAACACCGGCGGCGGGGCCTATGACCGCTACATCCAGACCGATGCCAGCATCAACCGCGGCAATTCTGGCGGCCCGCTGTTCGACATGCAGGGCAATGTCATCGGCATCAACAACGCCATCTACTCGCCGTCGGGCGGCAGTGTCGGGATCGGTTTTGCCATCCCCGCCGATATTGCAGCCCCGATCGTCGACAAGTTGCGCAGCGGCGTGGCGATCGAACGCGGGTATCTCGGCGTGACGATCCAGCCGGTCACGGAAGACGTCGCCAGCGCGCTGGGCCTGCCCAAGAACCGCGGCGAATTCGTCCAGAACGTGGTGGAAGGCGAAGCGGCAGCCAGGGCCGGGATCAAGCCTGGCGACATCGTCACCAAGATCGACGGCAAGGACGTGACGCCCGACCAGACCTTGTCGTTCCTGATCGCCAATATCGAGCCGGGCACCACCATCCCCGTGCAGATCGTCCGCGAAGGTGCGACCCGCACCCTGAATGTGACAGTCGGCAAGCGTCCGAGCGAGGACCAGATTCGCCAGTCGCAGGTCTTCTCCGATGACGAGAGCCAGGACAATCCGACGACGCCCGACATACAGGGCAGCGAAGGCATTGCCGAGAAGCTGGGCCTGGGCGTGTTGCCGGTGACCGCCGAAATCGCCCGGCAGCTGGGTGTCGGTTCTTCGGTCAAGGGCCTCGCCATCGCCGTGGTCGATCCGAGTTCCGACGCTGCGGCGAAGGATATTCGCCGCCGCGACATCATCGTGGGTGCCAACTACAAGCCGGTCGCCAGTGTCGAGGATCTCGAATCCATCATCGCCGAGGCCGAGAAAGCCGGGCGCGATTCGATCCTGCTGAACATCCAGCGCCGCGGCGCCCCGCCGTTCTTCCGCGCGGTCCGCATCCAGAAGTAACGCGGCGGATCACCCGACAACGAAAACCCCGCCGGAGCGATCCGGCGGGGTTTTGCGTCTGGGTAGCGACCTATTGCGGCTGGCGCGGCGGAGGCGGGGAAGGGCGTGGTTGCGGCGGCGGCTGGCGCTGCGGCTCGTTGCCGCCGGTCGCACGGTTGAGGAAATCGTCGCTCGCGGCTTGCGGGGCACCATCCGTAGCCGGCTCCGGCGGAGGCCGCCGCTGGCGGTTCGCCTCCCCTGGCCCGAGTTCGCTTTCGGGCGGCAAGCCTTCGCCGCGTGGCCCTTCGACACGGCCCGGCTCGATCAGATTGCCCTGCTCGTCGATGTAGTAATACTCGTCGGGGTCGCCGAAGTAGAACTCGTCGTCGGGCTCGGTCTGCCATTCGGGCAGGTTGGTCTCCACCTTGAAATTCTCGACCGGGCGCCCCTTGACGGCATAGCGCATGAAAGCGGCGAACGCCTGGGCCGGGGCGCGCCCGCCTTGCAGGCCCCCGACCGCCTTGCTGTCATCGCGGCCCATCCACACGCCGGTGGTAATGCCGCTGGAGAAGCCGACGAAATAACCGTCCTTGTTGGAACTGGTGGTTCCCGTCTTGCCGGCGACCGGACGCCCGATCTGGGCTGCGCGACCGGTCCCGGTCTGGACGGCCGCCTGCAGCAGGTCGACCATTCCCGCAGCCACGTAATCCGGCACCAGCTTTACCGTGCGGGCCTTCTGGTGCTGGTAGATCACTTCGCCATCGGCGGTGGTGACCTTGACGATGCCATAGGGCTCGACCGAATTGCCGTAAGCCGAAATCGCCGCAAAGGCGCGGGTCATGTCGAGCAACCGGACTTCGTTCGATCCGAGCACCATCGACGGGACAGTCGAAATCTCCGTCGTGATGCCGAACCGCTTGGCCATCGAGGAGACCGTGCCGAAGCCGACTTCATTGCCCAGTTGCGCCGCGACAGTGTTCTTGGAGAAAGCGAAGGCACTGCGCAGGCTCATTTCGCCGGAATAGCCGCCGCCCGAATTGCGCGGGCTCCAGCCCTGGATCGTCACCGGCACGTCCTTGACCGTATCTTCGGGCGTATAGCCTGCTTCCAGCGCGGCAAGATAGACGAACAGCTTCCACGACGAGCCCGGCTGGCGGAGCGCGGTGGTGGCGCGGTTGAAGCTGGTCTCGACATAGTCCTTGCCGCCGATCAGCGCGAGCACCGCGCCGTCGCGGTCCATGCTGACCAGTGCGCCCTGCGCCCCGGCAGGCGAGTTCGCCTCGATTGCCGCCTGCGCCGCACGCTGCATACCGACATCGATCGTGGTCCAGACCTCGATCGGCTCGAAGGTTTCTGGCAGCAGGATATCGAGCTGCGGCAGTGCCCAGTCCGTAAAGTAGCGGACCGAGTTCTGGTTGGCATCGACCTTGAGCTTGACCGCGTCGACATCGACCTGCGCTTCGCTCTCGCTGATCCGGCCCTGCTCGCGCATCAGCCGCAGTACGACCTTGGCCCGGCCGACGGCAGCATTGACATCGGCGGTCGGCGAGTAGCGGCTCGGCGCCTTGACCAGGCCGGCGATGATCGCGGCCTCGGCGGTGCTCAGCTCGGTGCCGGGATGGCTGAAGAACTTGCGACTGGCGCTGTCGATGCCATAGGCCCCGCCGCCGAAATAGACCTTGTTGAGGTAGAGCTCGAGGATCTGCTCCTTGGAGAATTTGCTCTCCAGCGCCATGGCCAGCACACCTTCGCGCAGCTTGCGATCGAGCGAGCGATTGGAATTCAGGAAAACGTTGCGGGCGAGCTGCTGGGTGATCGTCGATGTCGCCGAAATGCGCTTGTCGCCGGTCACCGCTTCATAAACCGCGCGCATCAGACCCAGCGGGTCGATACCGAAATGCGAGTAGAAGCGGCGGTCCTCAACCGAGACCATCGCATCCTTCATCACCTGCGGGATTTGCTGGTGCGGGATCCACTTGCCGAAACTCGGCCCGAGCTCGAGGATCTCCGTCCCGTCGCGCGCCCGTACGACTATGGTCTGGGCGTTCTGTGTCGCCTTGAGCTGGGCGTAGCTGGGCAACGAACGCGCGGCAAACAGCACGGCGAGACCCAGGAACAGCGCGCCGAGCAAGCCGACCACGGCCCCGCCAATGGCGATCCGCTTGAACCACAGCTTCGCCCGGCTCGGCGGCCCGCTGGGGCCGTTTGCCCGTTTCGCCTGTTCCGCTGCCTTCCGGCGGCTGCCGCGCTGCGCCATTCTGGTCGAACCACCCCGTCATGCACGCCTTCGGGCATGCTGTCTCGTTCCGCCCATGCATAGAGCAAGGCTAACGCGGGGTGAACGACCTATTCGCTTTTGTCGCCAGATGTTTCGGCCGGCTCGAAGTCGAGCGCGGCGCTGTTGATACAGTAGCGCAAGCCGCCCTGGTCACGCGGACCGTCGGGGAAGACGTGGCCCAGGTGCCCGTCGCAATTGGCACAGGTCACTTCGGTGCGGATCATGCCATAGGAAGTGTCGCGATGCTCGGCCACGGCATCGCCATCGCTGGGGCGGGTGAAGGCCGGCCAGCCGCAGCCGCTGTTGTACTTGGCATCGCTCTCGAACAGCTTCGCCCCGCAGCCGGCGCAGTAATATTCGCCGGCGTCGTAGTGCTTGTCGTACTTGCCGGTAAAGGCCCGCTCGGTCCCTTTTTCGCGCAGGATGTGGTACTGCTCGGGGCTCAGCTTTTCGCGCCACTGGTTGTCGGGCATGGCCTTGGGATCGGTCATCGGGTGTCTCCTTCGGGGGAAATGTAGGCATCATCGGTGGAAGCGCCAACACCCCCCTATTCGCCCGACCAGGTCGTGAGATTACACCGATTTCACATCGGGGCCGGTGGAGGCCCCGCAAGCGCGTGGGCTCAAACAGCCGCCAGGCGATAGCCCGACGGAGGCGCGCGCCCGCAGGGACCCGTAGCGCAGCGAAGGAACAGCCCCGAGGACGCAACCGCGGAGGCGGCTGCGAAAGGCAAACTAAGCGTCAAGCATCGCGTAATGCGTCGGCGGCTGGATCACCTCCATCCGCTCGGCCAGCAGCGGGCCGAAGCTCGGGCGGCTCTTGAAGGCGGTGTACCAGTCGCGGGTCTGGTCGTGACCCTTCCAGTCGATCCCGCCGAGATAGTCGGCGACGGAAATCTGCGCTGCAGCAGCGAGGTCGGCGAGGCTCATCTGCGGTCCCGCCAGCCAGGGCCGGGTATCGACCAGCCAGTCGATATAGTCGAGATGACCGTGCGCCAGCTTCATCGCTTCGCGCAGCACGCGGCTGTCGGGCGGCTCGCGCAGGATCAGCCGCTTCTTCATCCGCTCGTGCAGCAGCGGGAGGGTGACGTCGGCGAAGAAGTTCTCGTCGAACAATGCCACCAGCCGGCGGATTTCGGCACGGTTGGCCGCGGTGCCGTTGATCATCGGTGCGCGGTCGACGGTTTCCTCGAAATATTCGGCAATCGCGCGGCTGTCTGCCAGCGTGATGTCACGGGCCGCATCGCGCACCACCGGGGTTCGCCCGGCCGGGTTCATGTTCCAGAATTCGTCGTCGGCGTCCCACGGATCAGTCCGCCAGACTTCATAGCCCACGCCTTTCTCGCCCAGCAGGAGCCGGATCTTGCGACTGAAGGGGCAGAGGGGGAAGCAATAGACGCGCCACATGGCCGATCTCAATGCCGCAACATGCGAAGCGTAACAACACGTATCGCGCGGTTATCCGGCACAGTGCGTCAAATTCCCGATGCGTCGAGCAGCAGCAGGCATCCGGGCATGACCTCGGCGAGTTTCCGCTCGTCCTTCAGGCCCTCCGCCTCGACCGCAAACAAGGCGCTGAGCTGCTCGCGTGTGATGCCGGTCTCGTCCATCAGCTGGGCCCCGGCGCGGACGAAGAACTCCTTCCCGCGCGGGTTCATCACCGGCCACGCCCTGACCGCCGCGTCGCCGCGCTCCTGCCTTGTGGCGACGACGGCAAAGGCAGCGGCACAACGCAGGCTCGCCTGTTGTTGCAGGTTGAGCTGCGGCGCAGCCGGGGCGGCAAGAGCGAGGGTGCTTGCAAAAAGGAAGTTCAGCATGGTTCCTGCCCTATAGCGCGGAACCTGAACCCATGCTGCCCCTTTACTAAGGTATACCCTGCGCCCAGATGGGCGTGACAATCGAACCCCTGCCCAGCCCGAGAGGATTTCCATGAGCAACTACCCCCAACTTTCGCTGCTGATCGGCGGCCACGCCGTCTCCTCGGGTCGCGAGACGATCGACGTACTCGATCCGGCGACGGGCGAGGCCATTGCCGCCTTGCCCCGCGCCACGGCCGACGACCTCGATACCGCGCTCGCCAATGCCCAGGCCGGCTTTGCCACGTGGCGCACCACCGGTGCCGATGAGCGCGAAGCCGTGCTGCGCAAGGCCGCCGGGCTGATCCGCGAACGGTCAAAGGACATCGGGGCTGCCATCACCCGCGAACAGGGCAAGCCGCACAAGGAAGCCATCGGCGAAGTAATCTATTGCGCCATGCTGCTCGAATTCTACGCCGGCGAGTGCAAGCGGCTCTATGGCAAGACGCTGGTCCGCCCCGACGGCCAGCGGGTCGAGGTGCGGCACGAACCGGTCGGTCCGGTGGCGGGCTTCAGCGCCTGGAACTTCCCGGCGCTCAACGTCATGCGCAAGATCGGCGGCCCGCTCGCGGCCGGTTGCTCGGTCATCGTCAAGCCGTCGGAAGAGACCCCTGCCGGCGGGCTCGCCATGGTCCAGGCGATGCTCGACGCGGGCGTGCCGGGCGATGTCTGCCAGGCGGTGTTCGGCGTGCCCGCCGAAATCAGCGAACACCTGATGGGCAGCCCCGTGATCCGCAAGATCACCTTCACCGGCTCGACCGCGGTCGGCAAGCAGCTGGCCAAGCTGGCGGCCGAGAACCTGCAGCGCGCCACGCTGGAGCTGGGCGGCCACGGCCCGGTGCTGGTTTTCAACGATGCCGATATCGACAAGGCGCTCGATACCATGGCGGCGGCCAAGTTCCGCAATGCCGGACAGGTCTGCGTCAGCCCGACCCGCTTCCTGGTCGAGGAGGACGTGTTCGAGCGCTTCCGCGACGGCTTTGTCGAGCGGGCGAAGGCGGTCAAGGTCGGCAATGGCATGGACACCGACACGCAGATGGGGCCAATGGCCAGCGAGCGCGGACCCGACGGCATCCAGAAGAAGATCGCCGATGCGCGCGAGCACGGCGCCAAGCTGCTGGCAGGCGGCGAGCGGATCGGCAACCAGGGTTTCTTCCACCAGCCGACCGTGCTGTCCGAAGTGCCGACCGATGCCGCGATCATGAACGACGAACCGTTCGGTCCGGTGGCGATCATCAACCCGATGTCGGGATACGATGCGATGGTCGGGGAGGCGAACCGCCTGCCCTATGGCCTCGCCGCCTATGCCTGGACCCAGGATGCCAAGCGCAAGATGCGGCTGGCGAGCGAGATCGAGGCCGGCATGATCGCCCTCAACGGCGGGACGGTCAGCGCCGCCGATGCGCCGTTCGGCGGGGTCAAATGGTCAGGCTATGGCCTCGAAGACGGGGCCGATGGCGTCGCCGCCTGCCTCGTCAGCAAGACCGTCCACGAAAGCGCTTGACGCTCAGGCCGGCTCCCACATCTTCATCATCG
This sequence comes from Erythrobacter sp. SDW2, assembly GCF_021431965.1. Classification (NCBI taxonomy): domain Bacteria; kingdom Pseudomonadati; phylum Pseudomonadota; class Alphaproteobacteria; order Sphingomonadales; family Erythrobacteraceae; genus Erythrobacter; species Erythrobacter sp. SDW2. Next base: position 863,483 of record NZ_CP090370.1, on the reverse strand, counting down.
CGGGCGGCGGCGAAGGATTGAACTCGGTTTCTTCCAGCGCCGCCAAGGCCCGCGCGCGGTCGGCTGGGGTAAACTCGCCGGTGGTAAGGCAAAATTCGACCGCATTGCCGTTGGGGTCCTGGGTGTAGATCGACTTGCACCAATTGTGATCGATTTCGAACACCTTCAGCCCCGCGCTGCGCCACTTCTCGCGCCACTCGGCGAACTCCTCCTCGCTACCGACGGCGAAGGAATAGTGGTTGGTCGCCGGTGGCAGCTTGGCGGCCTTGTTGAGGTCGAAGATGTATTCGTCCGCCCCCGGCCCGTCGTGCAGTTCCCAGAAGGCGATGAAGCGGCTGTCGTCGCCGTCCATCCGGTAGAAGAAGTGCTTCCCCCAGCCGCCCGACATGATCGGTGCGACCTCGACCTTGACCAGTTCGAAGCCCATGATCCCTTCGTAGAATTCGTGGGTCGCCTTCATGTCCTTCGCGGCCAGCGCCAAATGGTGATAGGCCATCAGTCGTCCTCCTCGGTGTCCACCATCGCCATGACGTCCTGCGAGCCGTCGCCCGGTGCAGGAACTTCGACGATGCGGTCATCGACATCGTCATACTCCAGCCGCAGCGCGCGGCTCATCACCGCATGCATCATGTAGGTACAGGTGATGTAGGTCAGCTCGAGGATTTCCTCGTCCGAGAGATGCGCCTTGAGCACAGCGAACACACCATCGGGGACCCGCCCGCGTTGCAGCACCAGCGCATCGGTATAGGCCAGCACCGCCCGCTCGATGTCACTGAAGCAGCCTGCCACCGACCAGTGCGGGATCGCCTGCACCTGCTCTTCGGTCAGGCCCGCATCACGGCTGGCCTTGCAATGCTGCGAAAAGACGAATTGCGAACCCACGACGTATCCTGCCCGCGTTTGCCCTAGTTCGCGCAGCTTGGGATCGATATTGCGCTCGGGCGAGCGGTAGAATTGGAAGCCTTCGGTGGTGTGCCTGAACGCATCGGGCACAATGTTGAACACCGTCCACCAATTGCCCGGCGTGCCGGTTGCGGTGCCCGGCTGGGAAATCGGATCGCGCTCGCCAAACAGCAGGGTGAAGATGCGGTCGGCATAGGGATTGCCCGCTTCGCGCCCGGCCTGTCTCAGTCGCGGCATGGAACTCTCCCTCTCCTGCCCTCTATGCCCGGACGTATCGCAGGCACAGAGGCTCGCCAAGGCGGAAAGCGCGATTGACCTTGCCGCGCCCAAGCGCCTAGTCCGGCGCCAATCGATAGTTGGAGACTGCCCCATGAAGACCCGCGCCGCCGTTGCCTTCGAAGCCAGGAAGCCGCTCGAGATCGTCGAGCTCGACCTTGAAGGTCCGAAGGCGGGCGAAGTGCTGGTCGAGATCATGGCGACCGGCATCTGCCATACCGATGCCTATACGCTCGACGGGCTCGACAGCGAGGGCATCTTCCCTAGCGTGCTGGGCCATGAAGGCGCCGGGATTGTGCGCGAGGTCGGCGCGGGGGCGACTTCGGTGAAACCCGGCGACCATGTGATCCCGCTCTACACCCCCGAATGTCGCCAGTGTAAATCGTGCCTCAGCGGCAAGACCAACCTGTGCACCGCGATCCGCGCCACGCAGGGCCAGGGGTTGATGCCGGACGGCACCACGCGCTTTTCCTACAAGGGCCAGCCGATCTACCACTACATGGGGTGCTCGACCTTCTCGAACTTCACCGTGCTGCCTGAAATCGCGGTAGCGAAGATCCGCGAGGACGCGCCGTTCCAGACCAGCTGCTACATCGGCTGCGGGGTCACCACGGGCGTGGGCGCGGTGATCAACACCGCCAAGGTGCAGGTCGGCGACAATGTGGTGGTGTTCGGCCTCGGCGGCATCGGCCTCAACGTGATCCAGGGCGCACGGCTGGCCGGGGCCGACAGGATCATCGGCGTCGACATCAACCCCGATCGCGAAGAATGGGGCCGCAAGTTCGGCATGACCGAATTCCTCAACAGCAAGGGCATGAGCCGCGAGGATATCGTCGCGAAGATCGTCGCCATGACCGATGGCGGCGCGGATTATACTTTCGATGCCACCGGCAACACCGATGTGATGCGCACCGCGCTCGAGGCCTGCCACCGCGGATGGGGCACTTCGATCATCATCGGCGTGGCCGAGGCAGGCAAGGAAATCGCCACCCGTCCGTTCCAGCTCGTCACCGGCCGCAACTGGCGCGGCACCGCGTTCGGCGGGGCCAAGGGCCGCACCGATGTTCCCAAGATCGTCGACATGTACATGACCGGCAAGATCGCGATCGACCCGATGATCACCCACGTGATGGGTCTGGAAGAGATCAACACCGCCTTCGACCTGATGCACGAAGGCAAGTCCATCCGCAGCGTGGTTGTCTATTGACCCGACTCGCGCCTACGCACAGGTAGCAAATCGCAACTCGAAGAGGAGAGAGCGCGAATGTACAGTCACATGATGGTCGGTTCGAACGATATCGACCGGTCCAAGAAGTTCTATGACGCGACTTTCACCGCCATCGGCGGCAAGGAAGGCTTCAAGGACGAGAAGGGCCGCCTGATCTATATGCACAATGGCGGGCTGTTCCTCGTCACCACTCCCATCGATGGCCAGCCGGCCTCCGCTGGCAACGGCTGCACCATCGGCTTCGCAATGACCCCTGAGCAGGCCGATGCCTGGCACGCAGCGGGTGTTGCCAATGGCGGCACCGCGATCGAGGATCCGCCGGGAGTGCGCGGCGAAGGCGGGCCGATGCCGATGTATCTTGCCTATCTGCGCGATCCGGACGGCAACAAGCTCTGCGCCCTTCACCGGATGGGCTGACATTTGAAGATGCGCGGCGAGCAGGGCCTGATGGTGGACCTCGCCGCGCATTCGATCCCGCACCGGGTGTATGAACACCCGGCGGTCTTTACCGTCGAGGAAAGCGCGGACATCAAGGCGCATCTTCCCGGTGAGCACACCAAGAACCTGTTCCTGAAGGATGCGGGCGGCGCCTACTGGCTCGTGACCGTGCCCGCCGATATCCGAGTCGATCTGAAGCGCCTGCCCGAGGCCATCGGCTGCAAGCGGGTGAGCTTCGGCAATGCCGAGGACATGTTACGCCTGATCGGCCTCGCGCCCGGTTCCGTTACTCCCCTCGCCATGATCAATGCCGCGCACGGCAGCGTCACCGTGGTGCTCGACGCCGGGCTGGTGGCGGCGGAGCTGGTCAATGTCCACCCACTGCGCAACACCGCGACAGTGGGGCTTTCGGGCGCTGATATCTTGCGCCTGCTGCGGCATTGGGGCCATGCGCCGGTGATCGCCCCTATCCCGACAAAGGACGCCGCATGACCCTCGAAACCATCAGCCAGACCCGCAGCCACGGCGGGATGCAGGGCGTCTATTCGCACCAATCGACGGAAACCGGCACGGAAATGACCTTCTCGGTCTTCCTCCCCTCCCATGCCGAAGGCGAAACCTTGCCGGTGCTGTGGTATCTTTCGGGCCTCACCTGCACTCACGCCAACGTCACCGAGAAGGGTGAATTCCGCGCCGCCTGCGCGCAGCACCGCGTGGCCTTCATCGCGCCCGACACGAGCCCGCGCGGCGACGATGTGCCCGATGCCGAGGACGAATATGATTTCGGCAAGGGGGCAGGCTTCTATGTCGATGCGACGCAGGAGCCCTGGGCAAAGCATTACCGCATGCGCAGCTACATCGAGCGCGAGCTGCCCCAACTTGTCGCCGGACATTTCCCGCTCGACATGGCGCGCCAGTCGATCACCGGGCACTCCATGGGCGGCCATGGGGCCTTGACCATCGGCTTGCGCAACCCCGACCGCTTCCGCTCGATCAGCGCCTTTGCGCCCATCGTCGCGCCGGGCCAGGTGCCGTGGGGCGAGAAGGCGCTGGGCCGCTATCTGGGCGAGGACCGTGCGGCATGGCGCGAATATGACGCCGTCGCGCTGATCGAAGCCGGCGCCCGGCACGATCATTTGCTGGTGGACCAGGGGACCGCCGACACCTTCCTCGAAGAACAGCTACGCCCCGGCCTGCTCGCCATGGCTTGCGCTAGGGCGGGGATGGAACCGACTATCCGGCTACAGGAGGGGTACGACCACTCCTACTACTTCATCTCGACCTTCATGGCCGAGCATGTGAAGTGGCATGCGGAGCGACTAAGAGCCTAGCGACTAACCTCGAACAGCGCATACTCCGCGCGCCAGTTGGCACCGCCGCCCGACACTTCGCGTTCCTGGGTAAAGAACCAGCGGTTCTCGATCCGTATGCCGAGGCTGGCGGCGAGTTCCTCGAAGTCCTTCACCGTCACATGGTGGATGTTCGCCGTCTCGTACCAGCTGACGGGCAAGTGGCGCGTTACCGGCATACGACCGCGGCTCACCAGCGCCCAGCGCATCCGCCAATAGGCGAAATTGGGGAAGCTGACGAAGGCGCGGCGGCCGACCCGCAGCAGTTCGGCCAGCATATGGTCAGGCCGCGCGGCGGTCTGTAGCGTCTGGCTGAGGATGGCGTAGTCGAAGGCACCGTCGGGATAGAAAGCCAGATCGCGGTCGGCGTCGCCCTGGACCACGCTGAGACCTTGCCCGACGCAGCGCTCGACGCATTCCGCATTGATCTCGATCCCGCGCGCGTCGACCTGCTTGCTGTCGCGCAGCGCCGCCATCAGCACCCCGTCGCCGCAGCCGACATCGAGCGCACGGCTGCCGGGTTCGATCCGCTCGAGAATGGTACGCAGGTCCGGGCGCAGGCCGTCAGCCATCGAGGAAGCCCTTTACAACCCGGTCAAGCGCCGGGACATCGAGCAGGAAGCTGTCGTGGCCGAAAGGCGCGCTGAGCTCCACGAAACTGACCGACGCGCCCGCAGCGTTCAGCGCGTGGACTACGTGGCGGCTTTCCGCCGTCGGATAGAGCCAGTCGCTGTCGAAACTGACGAGGCAGAAGCGCGCCTTGGTGCCGGCAAAGGCATCGGCGAGCTTTCCCTCGTTCCCGCTTTTGGCATGCTCCTCGGCGATATCGAAATAGTCCATCGCGCGGGTGATATAGAGGTAGCTGTTGGCATCGAACCGGCGGGTGAAGCCGCTGCCCTGGTAGCGCAAATAGCTTTCGACCTGGAAATCGGCGTCGAAGCCGAAGGTCTTGGCGTCACGATCCTGCAAGCGCCGCCCGAACTTTTCGGTCAGCCCTTCCTCGCTGAGATAGGTGATATGCGCCGCCATCCGCGCCACGGCGAGGCCGGCGTCCGGTGCCTTGCCGTCGGTGTAGTAGTCTCCTTCGCGCCAGTTGGGATCGGCCATGATCGCCTGCCGCCCGACCTCGTGGAAGGCGATGTTCTGCGCCGAATGCCGCGCGGTGGTGGCGATGGCCAGCACGCGCGCGGCGCGATCCGGGAAATTGGCGGCGAGGCTCAAGGCCTGCATCCCGCCCATCGACCCGCCGACCACGGCATGCAGCTGCTCGATCCCCAAACCGTCGAGCAATCCCATGAGGCCGCGCACCATGTCGCGAATGGTGATGACCGGAAAGCGCATGCCATAGGGCTGGCCGTCGGGCGCGAGGCTGGCAGGCCCGGTCGAGCCCATGCAGCTGCCGATCACATTGGCGCAGATAACGTGATAGCGATCCGTATCGATCGGCAGGCCCGGCCCGACCATCCGCTCCCACCAGCCCGGCTTGCCGGTAACCGGATGGGTGCTGGCAAGATACTGGTCACCCGTCAGCGCGTGGCAGACGAGGATGGCATTGGACCTGTCCGCCGCCAGTTCGCCATAGGTCTCATAGGCGATCTCGACACGCTCGAGCAACTGCCCGCTGTCGAGCGGCAGCGGCTGGGGCAGCGCGAGGGTTTGGTGCGGATTGGACACTCGAGAGTTACCTGAAGGAAGGACAGGGCTTCGACAGGCTCAGCCCGAACGGATATTGGAAATTGCCCCTAGCCGTTCGCCCTGAGCTTGTCCAAGCCTGCCCAGAGCGTTTGCTGAAAGGAAACAGCCGAAGGGGGCTGTATTTTCTTTTTTGCCGTGTCAACGCGTTGCTCTAGGAGGCGCGCACAATGACAAGCCGCCCCACCATCAAGCCCTGGATCGCTGGCATCCACGCATATGTGCCCGGAAAGTCCACCGGCAAGGGCGGGCACGAGCTCGTCAAGCTGTCCGCCAACGAGAATCCGCTGGGTTGCTCGCCTATCGCGCTGGAGGCGCTGGCCGCCAATGCCGGCCCTGCGCGCTACCCCGATCCGGACTCGCGAGCGCTGCGCGGCAAGATAGCGGAAGTCCACGGCCTCGATGCCGAACGCGTGGTCTGCGGTACCGGTTCGGACGAGCTGCTCAACCTCGCCGCGCAGGCTTTCGCGGGTCCCGGCGACGACGTGCTGTTCAGCCGCTTCAGCTTCGCGGTCTATGACATTGCCGCGCGCCGCTGCGGCGCGACGCCCGTCGAGGCGCCCGACAGCGACTATGCCACCGATGTCGATGCGCTGCTGGCGGCGGTGAGCGAGCGGACCCGGGTGGTGTTCGTCGCCAACCCCAACAATCCGACCGGCAGCTTCCTGCCCCGCGCCGAGATCGCGCGGCTGCATGCGGGCCTTTCCGCCGACGTGTTGCTGGTGCTCGACCAGGCCTATGCCGAATATCTCGCGCCCGAGGAGGATGACGGCGGGTTTGAATTGGCGGCGGCGCATGAGAACGTGCTCGTCACCCGCACTTTCTCCAAGGCCTATGGCCTCGCGGGCGAGCGGATTGGCTGGGCAACCGGCGCGCCGCACCTGATCGATGCGCTCAACCGCATCCGCGGGCCGTTCAACGTGACCAACGCCGGGCAGGCGGCGGCCTTGGCGGGTCTGGGCGACCAGTCTTTCATCACCGCCACCCGAGACCACAACGCCCGCGAACTGGCGCGCTTCAGCGATGCCATGGCCGCGCTGGGCAACCACGGCATCCGTCCGCTGCCAAGCAAGGCCAATTTCGTGCTGGTGCTGTTCGAAGGCGCGCTGACGGCCGCCGCCGCGCTCGAAGCGCTGGCTGACGCGGGCTACGCCGTTCGCCACTTGCCCGGACAGGGCCTGCCCCACGGTTTGCGCATCACGATCGGCACGACTGCTGACATGGACGCGATCGCCAGCACAATCGCGAGCGCTGCGGAGGCGGCGCAGTGAGTTTTCAGCGGGTCGCCATCATCGGGCTCGGTCTGCTCGGCGGATCACTCGGCCTGGCGCTGCGCGAGCGCCTGCCGCAAGTCGAAACCACCGGCTACGACCGCGACCCTGCGACCCGCCAGCGCGCCGCCGAGCGCGGGCTGGTCGGCACAGTGTACGACAGCGCCGCCGAAGCCGTCGCGCAGGCCGATCTTGTCGTGCTGTGCGTCCCCGTCGGCGCCATGGGCGAGGCGGCACGCGAACTCGCCCCCGCCCTTCCCCCGCAAGCGATCGTCAGCGATGTCGGCTCGTCCAAGCGTTCGGTCCAGAAGGCGCTGGCCGAGGCGCTGCCCGATCACATCAATATCCCCGCGCACCCTGTTGCCGGGACCGAGCAGAGCGGACCGGACGCAGGCTTCTCGACACTGTTCGAAGGCCGCTGGTGCATCCTTACCCCGCCCGAAGGCGCACCGGACGAAGCAATCGAGCGCCTGACCGGGCTATGGCAGGCACTTGGCGCGAAGGTCGAAATCATGGATGCCGAGCATCACGACATCGTGCTCGCCGTGACCAGCCATATCCCGCACCTGATTGCCTACACTATCGTCGGCACCGCGTCGGACATGGAAGGCGTGACCCGCAGCGAGGTAATCAAGTACTCCGCCGGGGGCTTCCGCGACTTCACCCGCATCGCCGCCAGCGATCCGGTGATGTGGCGCGACGTGTTTCTGAGCAACCGCGACGCCGTGCTGGAGATGCTGGACCGGTTTACCGAGGACCTCACCGCGCTCCAGCGCGCGATCCGCTCAGGCGACGGCGAGACGCTGCATGACCTCTTCACCCGCACCCGCGCCATCCGCCGCTCGATCATCGACGAGGGTCAGGACGACGCCAAGCCCGACTTCGGGCGGAATCATTAGGCCGCATTGAGCGCGTTTATTGCCACCTCCGTCCGCCGCTCAACCTCGTTGCGAGGCAGTCCCGGCGGGATCGGTTCGCCGAACCTGTAAGTGATGGTCCCCGGCCGCTTGACCCAGCTGTGATACAGCGGGCCGCTGTCTACCGCGACGGGCACCACCGGCAGGCCGACCATCTTGTAGATGCCCGAAAAGCCGGATTGCAGCTTGCCATGGGTGCCATGCGGCACGCGGGTCCCTTCGGGGAAAATCACCAGCGGACGGCCCTCGTCGGCCTTGCGGCGGGCCTCGCGCATGATCCTGAGCAAGGCCTTCGCGCCTTCGTTACGTGCGACGGGCACCAGCCCGTATCTCTGCGCCAAGAAGCCCCACACCGGAATGCTGAACAGCTCCTTCTTGGCGAAGACCACCGGGAAGCTGAACATCTGCGGCGCATCGAGTGCCTCGAAGAAGCTCTCATGCTTGATCGCATAGAGCGCCGGGCCATCGTGCTGCTCTCCCTCGATGGCGATGCGGATGCCGACGATCACCCGCAGGCAATCGCGGTGATAGCCCGCCCAGCCCTTGACCGCGCGGCGGAACAGCTTGCGGTCGACCAGGAAGGCCAGCAGCGCCAGGATCACATAGACCGCGCTGCCGGCATAATAGACCGGATAGAACAGGGCACTGCGCAGCATGGTCATCGCGAAAACCAGCTGGCGATCAGCTTGTTGTATTCGAGGAACAGGGTGAACAGCGTCGGCTGGGTCGCCACCGCATCCTCGACCACGGCGATATTGGTCGGCAGCTTGCTGCGCAGTTCCCCGGCCGCGCGCCGCATGTGCCAGTCGGAAGTGACCAGGCGCAGCGACTTGATCTTGTTGGTCGCCACCCAGTCGGCGGTTTCCTGCGCATTGCCGCGCGTGTCCTCGGCAATGTAGCCCAGCACAACGCAGCATTGCATCTGCTGCATCGAGACGTCGAACTCGGCGGCGAATTCGGCCGGCTTGACGTCGGGATCGACGCCAGTGACCAGCATCAGCCGCGCCTGCTTTGCTTCGAGGATCTCGAGACCATGCGCAATCCGTCCCGCCCCGCCGGTCGGCACGATAACGGCATCGGTGGTCTTGTCCGCCAGCGGCTGCGGCAGGCTCACCGCAAACCACATGAAGCCGATCGCCCAGCTGACCAGCACCAGCAATAACGCGCGCCAGATCACAGCATCTTCCTTAGGGCTGCAACGACCGTCAGCCGTGCCGTTACCATGGCCAACGCCACGGTAACGACGGGCACCGCGGCAATCGCCAGCCAGTCATACCAGCGCAGCCCGCCGCCAGTGACCATGCCGCTATCGAGCGCCGCGAACTGCTGCCCCAGGAACAGGACTGCCGCTATACCCAGCACCAGCCCGACCGCGCCCCCCAGCGTGGCATCGAACGCGACCGTGCGCTGGAACACGCGGGCGATCTGGACATCGGTGCCGCCCAGCAGGTGGACAATCTCGATGGTATCGCGGTTGCTCCCGAGCGCACTGCGCGCCGCGAGGAACACCGCCGCCGTGCTCGTTCCTGCCAGCAATACCACGAGAGCGATGGCGAGCCATTGCAGCGAGGTGATGGCGGAGAACACCGGCCGCAGCCAGGTCGACTGGGCATCGATCCGCGCATCCGGAGCGACTTGCATGATAGCGGCCCGCATCCGCCGAAGTCTGGCGGGCGTTGCCTCCTCGCGCAGGCGCACGTCGATCAGCGCCGGGATCGGCACTGCCTCGCGGTCCACCCCGGCGCCGAGCCAGGGTTCGAGCAACTGTTCGAGCTCGCTTTGCGGCACCTGCCGGATCGTCGCCACATCGGCAAAGCCGGCCAGCACTTCTTCGATGCGAGCCGCCTGTCGTTCGCGTTCTTCGGGGTCGGCCTGCACCACTTGCACGGTCGCTCCGCCCGACAGCTCCGATCGCGCTCCGGCAGCGAGGTTGGTGAGCGCCAGGCCCGCCGCCGTTGCCACCACCGTCAGCGCAACCATCATCGCGATGACCCACGGCACCGGGCCGGCAAGGCTGCCCTGAGGCAACAGCTGACTTGCACGGTCGCCGCGGAACGGCACCAGCCCGCGGCCCAGCTTGCCCTTGGTATTCGGCGGGACGCTGCTCACGGGAACCCTTTCATGCCCGCTGGCCTGCGCGGCGGATTGCGCAACATGCCGGTGGGATCGGACAGCCGGCCCTTGTCGAGCCGCATGATCATCGATTGCGGCACCTTTTGCAGCAGGTGAAGGTCGTGAGTCGCCACCACCACGGTGGTACCGAGCCTGTTGAGCGCTTCGAACAGCCGCAGCAGCTTGACCGCCATGTCGGGATCGACGTTGCCGGTCGGCTCGTCGGCGACCAGCACGTCGGGCCGCCCGATCACCGCGCGGGCAATGGCGACGCGCTGCTGCTCGCCGCCGGAGAGCGTCGCCGGGCGGGCCTCGGCACGGTGGGCCAGGCCAACCCATTCGAGCATGTCCGTGACCGGCTTGGCCAGTTCCGCCTCGGGCACGCCCGAGACGCGCAGCGGCAGCGCGATATTGTCATAGGCCGACAGGTGCGGGACCAGCCGAAAGTCCTGGAACACCACCCCCAGCCGCCGCCGGTAATTGGGCAGGCGCGCGCGCGGCAGAGTGATGACATCGGTGCCGAACATGCGGATCACCCCGCGTGAAGGGCGCTGGGCGAGATACAGCAGCTTGAGCAGCGAGGTCTTGCCCGCGCCGCTCGCCCCGGTGAGGAAGTAGAAACTGCCCGGCCACAAGGTGAAGCTGATGTCGCTGAGGATCTCCTTGCCGGTGCCGTAACGCAGGCCGACATTGTCGAAGGTCACGACTTCTTCGTCGCCTTCGCTCATCGTTCGGCCTTTCGGAAATGGGTCAAGGTGGCAACGGGCATCGTCGCAAGGGCCTGTAGCAAGGCTTCCATGTGGAAAAAAGCGCCAAGCGCAATTGCATCCACCGCAGGCGCCCTTGCCAGCGATTCGCCATGAAGCGTAAGGCAGTACCCGGATGATCATCGCCTGCCCCGCCTGCTCCACCCGCTATGTGGTGCCCGACAGCGCCATAGGTGTCGACGGGCGCACCGTGCGCTGCGCCAAGTGCAAGCACAGCTGGTTCCAGGACGGGCCCGAGCCGGAGCTGACCGGGACGCAGGTGGGGGCCACGCCGCCAGCACCATCTCCACCACCGCCACCGCCACCGCCACCGCCGCCTCCCCCGCCGCGCCCCGAACCACGGGTCGAGGATGCGCCCGCGCCGACGCCGCGTCCGCAACAGGACAAGGTCGACGAGGCTGTGCCACCGCCGCCCGTGGCCGATCCTGGACCGGCAGGCGTGTTCGAAGGTCCACCGCCCGTTGGGGAAGCGACCCCGCCTCCCCCTCCCGTGCCCGATCAGGAAGACGACTATTCGCAGTTCGACTACGAGCCGCCGTTCCGGGCCCGCCGTAACCCGCTAAAGATCTGGACCGCCATTGCCGCGCTATTTGCGCTGGTGGCAGCAGGAACCATCGCCGCGATATCCTATTACGGCACGCCGGACTGGCTGCCGGTCAGCAAGCCGACCTTCGGTGTCGACCAGCCCGACCTGCGGCTCGATTTTCCTGCCGGCAAGCAGGATCGCCGGGTGATGTCCGACGGCAGCATCCTGTTTGCGATCAGCGGAACCATCACCAATATCGGGCGGGAGACCCGCCGCGTGCCCAATGTGCTGGTGGCGCTTTATGACGCCAACGATACCCGCGTGTGGCGCTTCGAGGTGAAGCCGCCGGTGGCGACCCTCGCTCCGGGGGAATCGGTAACGATCAACGAAGCCACCAACGAAGTGCCCAAGCGCACCCGCCGCGCCCGCATCGGCTGGAGCCCGAGCTGATCGAACCACCGCGCGGATTTAGCTCAAACCCGCTTGCAGCCCTGCGGACTCGCTGCTAGGGGCGCGCTCCTACCACCCCGGGGCCGGCATTTGGGCAGCCCTGACTGTGTGCGGTCGTGGCGGAACTGGTAGACGCGCAACGTTGAGGTCGTTGTGGGCGAAAGCCCGTGGAAGTTCGAGTCTTCTCGACCGCACCAAATTTTTTCGACAGTGTCGGACTTGCCTGCGGGCACCCCACCGCCGCGTCGCTGCACCTGACGTCTTGGCTGCGCCGCGGCTGACCCTTGCGAGATCCGATCATGATTTTCACCAATCTTCCTGCCAGCCTGCGCGACGCGCTGGCGCAGCGTGGCTATGCCGAGGCCACGCCGGTGCAGGCCGCCGTGCTCGAACCCGAAGCGGCGGGGCGAGATCTGGTCGTCTCGGCCCAGACCGGGTCCGGCAAGACCGTCGCCTTCGGACTCGCCATGGCGAGCGAGCTGCTCGACGAAGCCGGCAAGCTGCGCTTCGCCGCCGGGCCGCTGGCGCTGGTCATCGCCCCCACGCGCGAACTGGCCTTGCAGGTCAGCCGCGAGCTTGCCTGGCTCTACCAGGCCGCAGGCGCGCGCATCGCCACCTGCGTCGGCGGCATGAACCCGACCAAGGAGCGCCAGGTGCTCCGCGGCGGGGCAACCATCGTGGTAGGCACACCAGGGCGCCTGCGCGACCATCTGGAGCGCGGGGCGCTCGACCTGTCGGCGCTCGCCGCCGTGGTGCTCGACGAAGCCGACGAGATGCTCGACATGGGCTTTCGCGAGGAGCTCGAGGAAATCCTCGACGCAACGCCCGACAGCCGCCGCACGCTGCTGTTCTCTGCCACCATGCCCAAGCCGATCGAAGCGCTGGCGCGGCGGTACCAGCGCGACGCGCTGCGGATCGCGACGCTGGGCGACCAGCGCGGGCATGGCGACATCGCCTATCAGGCGGTGACTGTCTCCCCGCCCGAGATCGAGAACGCGGTGGTCAATCTTCTGCGCTACCACGAGGCCGAGACGGCAATCCTGTTCTGCGCCACGCGCGACAATGTCCGTCACTTGCACGCCACCTTGCAGGAGCGCGGCTTCGCCGTCGTGGCCCTGTCTGGCGAGCATTCGCAGCAGGAACGCAACCAGGCGCTGCAAGCGCTGCGTGATCGCCGTGCCCGGGTCTGCGTAGCGACCGACGTTGCCGCACGCGGGATCGACCTGCCGACGCTGAGCCTCGTGGTCCATGTCGAGATCCCGCGCGATGCGGAGACCCTGCAGCACCGGTCGGGCCGCACCGGTCGTGCGGGCAAGAAGGGCACCGCCGTGCTGATCGTCCCGTTCTCGCGCCGCCGCCGGGTCGAGGAGATGCTGCGCCGGGCGAAGATCGAGGCCGAATGGACCGACGCGCCCGACCGCGAGTCGATCAAGGCCAGGGACCGCGAGCGGCTGCTCGACGTGCTGCTCCAGCCGGTCGAGATCGACGAAGGTGACCGCGAGCTGGCCGAGCGGTTGCTCGCCGAGAAGAGCCCCGAGGACATTGCCGCCATGCTGGTGGCGTCGCACCGGGCCAAGCTGCCTGAGCCGGAAGACCTGCTCGCCAACACGCCGGAAGCTCGCCGCGCCGCGCAGCAAGAGCGCCATCGCCCCGGTTTCGAGGACACGGTCTGGTTCCGGATGGACATCGGCCGCCGCCGCAACGCCGATCCGCGCTGGATCCTGCCGCTGCTGTGCCGCCGCGGGCACATCACCCGCAACGAAATCGGCGCGATCCGCATCGCCGCCAACGAGACCTTCTTCCAGATACCGCGAACCGTTGCGGGCAAATTCGCTGCCGCCGTCGAGCGCACCGCCGGAAGCGAAGACGATCAGGAGAAGATCCTGATCGAGCCCTCCAACGAAGCCCCACGCGATGCCGCACGCGACAACAGGCGTGAAGAGCCACGCGATGGTCGCCGTGATGACAGAAGGGGTCCGCCGCAACGCCGCGACAATGCGCGTGGTCCGGGCGGGACGGAACGAGGCCCAGGCGGCGAGCGTCCGCGGGTAAAGCCCAAGCCCCATCGCAAGGGTCCCGGGGGCGGCAAGCCGCCATTCAAGGGAAAGCCGAAGAGTCGGTAAGTAGCGTCAGGCGTAGTCGAAGCGTACCAGGCAACAAGGCTTGTGGTTTTGCGACAGAATGAAGGCCTCACCCTCACTCACCGCAATCTCGAACGGCACGCCAAGCTCGACATAACGCCGGAAATGCATCTCCCCGCCGCTCGGCAGGGTCGCGCGCTTGCCCAGCGCCAGTGCGGCAAATTGCCGCACCGCTTCGGCCAGGTGGGTCGCGTTCACGTGGTCGCCGGAGCCACTCATATATGGGTGGCCGGGCGGGAGGCCATTTTCGGGCGTAACCAGCGCGAGCCCCGGATCATCGGCGTTAAGGAAACTGCCGCCTGCCACAGGTGCGTGGATGGCTTGGTCTGCTGCGAACACGAAGGACGCGGGCTCCCTGCCCGCCGCTGCTTTCGCCTCCGCTCGCCAGCCTTCAAAGTTGCGGGTGCGGAAGACCACGCCCGCGCCGCTCATGCGATAAACCAGCCGTCCGGCCTTATCGAAAAGGGTGATGCGAAAGCGCTGCTTGCCCCCATCCTCGTAATAATCCGCCAGGCCATGATGCGCATGGCCGCAGCCGGGCGCGCCGCACTGCCATTCCATCTCGGTCAGCGCGGTCCACTGGCCATCGGCCCAGTTTCGCTTGGCCAGTCCCGCCTCGACCGAGGCCCAAAAGTTTATCGTCTGCACCACGATCGGATGGTGCGGGTCGAGCGCCAGCCAGGGCCATGCCGCGACATCGTCCGAACAGGCCAGCGCGACCGACCCATCGCGCAGCACCTCGTGCGCGGTGCAGAAATGCGTCCCCGCCAGCTGCGCCATCAGGCCTCGCCGTCCGGTCCGGGCTTCGCAATATCCATCGCGTTCTTTCCCCCGCGCATGTTCATTTGTTGCGGCAGCGATAGCGGCTCCTTTGCACCAATGCGAGGCCCCTTGATCGCGCCTGTTTTCGGGTCCACGGGCGGCCAATATCCGTGACTCGCCACACCGAGAGATGACCACAACCATGCCAGAATTCACCCCGCTCGACCGCACCGCCCTGCGCCAGGCCTATCGTATGGAAGAGGAGGCCTGCGTTGCCGAACGGCTGAAACAAGCGGCCCCCGCGCAAAGCGTGCATGGCGCGGCGCAAGCGCTGGCCGTCCGCCTGATCGAGGACGCGCGCAGCCGCAAGGCGAGCGGGATCGACGCCTTCCTCCACACCTATGGCCTCGCGACCGAGGAAGGCATCGCGCTGATGTGCCTCGCCGAAGCGCTGCTGCGCGTGCCCGACCACGCCACCGCCGACGCGCTGATCCGCGACAAGCTGGGCGATATCGACTGGGGCGAGCATCTGGGCGAGAGCAGCTCGACCTTCGTCAATGCGGCGACCTTCTCGCTGATGCTGACCGGCGAAGTGCTGGAGCGACCCGAGCAGCACCAGCGCGGCATGGGCAAGACGCTCAAGCGCACCATCAACCGGCTCGGCGAGCCGGTGATCCGCAAGGCCACGCTGCAGGCGATGAAGATTCTCGGCGGGCAGTTCGTCTATGGCCGCACCATCGACGAGGCATTGAAGCGCGCCCGGCCGGAGCGGGCCAAGGGGCTGACCCACAGCTTCGACATGCTGGGCGAGGCGGCGATGACCTTCGCCGATGCCGAACGCTATCGCCAGTCCTACGCCGCCGCGATTGCCCGGCTGGCCCGGGAAAGCGACGGCTCGATGCTCTCGAGCCCGGGCATTTCGGTCAAGCTCTCGGCGCTCTATCCCAAATACGACGTGTTCCACCAGGAGGCGGCAGTCGCCGCGCTGGTGCCGATGCTGCGCGATCTCGCCATGCAGGCCCGCGCCGCCAACATGCATTTCAACATCGACGCCGAGGAGGCCGAGCGGCTGGAAATCTCGCTCGACATCATCGAGCAACTGGTGGCCGATGACGCGCTGTTCGCCAAAGATGATGGGAGCAATTGGGAAGGCTTCGGTATCGTCATCCAGGCCTACCAGAAGCGCGCCGCCCCGCTGTGCGACTGGGTCATCAAGCTGGCCCGCCGCCAAAATCGCCGCCTGATGGTGCGGCTGGTCAAGGGCGCGTACTGGGACAGCGAGATCAAGCTGAGCCAGGTCGGCGGTTACAAGGATTTCCCGGTCTTCACCCGCAAGGTCGCGACCGATGTCAGCTATCTCGCCTGCGCGGCCAAGCTGCTCGAGGCGCAGAATTCCATCTATCCGGCTTTTGCCACGCACAATGCCTATACGGTGGGGGCGATCAAGGCGCTGGCCGGCACCATGGCCTCGAACAGCGAAGCGGTTGGCCAACAAGGTCCCGATTTCGAGTTCCAGCGCCTGCATGGCATGGGCGAGGAACTGTACGAGGCGCTCGCTGCCAGCGAAGGCAACCGCAAGACGCGCGTGCGCATCTATGCGCCCGTCGGCGTGCACAAGGACCTGCTGGCCTATCTCGTCCGCCGCCTGCTGGAGAACGGCGCCAACAGCAGCTTCGTCAACCGCATGGCCGATGCCGAAGTGCCCGCGGTCGAGCTGGCCGGCGATCCGGTGGCGGAACTCGCTGCGCTGGAGCCGCGCCGCAACCCTGACATCGCCCTGCCCGCAGACATCTTCCCCGGCCGCAAGAACAGTGCCGGCGTCGACCTCGCCGACCCGCTGGTGCGCGAACCGCTGCTCGCCCGGCTCGAGGCGCTGGAGGAGCGGCACTGGTACGCCGGGCCGACGTTCCCGGCCGCGCAGGCGGGCGAGGAAGCCCCGATCAACGCCCCGCAGGACTTGGGCCACGAAGTCGGTACCCGGCGCGATTCGACCGAGGAGGAGGTGCGCGACGCGATCACCCGTGCCGAACGCATCCAGCCGGGCTGGAATGCGCTGGGCGGCGAGAAGCGCGCGCTGCTGCTCGAGGAAGCCGCCGACCTGTTCGAAGCGCACACCGACGAATTCCTCAGCCTGTGCCGCCGCGAGGCAGGCAAGACCGTGCTCGACGGCGTACTCGAAGTGCGCGAGGCGGTGGATTTCCTGCGCTACTACGCGGTCGAGGCGCGCCGCCAGTTCGTCGCCCCCACCATCCTGCCCGGCCCGACCGGTGAGGAGAACCGGCTGCATCTGGCGGGCCGCGGCGTCTTCGCCACGATCAGCCCGTGGAATTTCCCGCTGGCGATCTTCATCGGGCCGGCCGCTGCCGCCATCGCCGCCGGCAATACGGTGGTCGCCAAGCCGGCCGAGCAGACCCCGCTGATCGCTGCGCTGGCCGTGAAGCTGTGTCACGACGCAGGCATCCCCGAGGAAGTGTTCCAGCTTCTCCCCGGCGCCGGCGACGTCGGCCAGATGATCACCTCGGACCCGCGCCTTGCCGGGGTCGCCTTTACCGGCTCGACCGAGACGGCGCGCGCCATCAACCGCACACTCGCGGCGCGCGAAGGGCCGATCGCGACCTTCATTGCCGAAACCGGCGGGCAGAATGCGATGATCGTCGACAGCTCGGCCCTGCCCGAACAGGTCGCGCGCGATGTCGTCGCCAGCGCCTTCCAGAGCGCGGGGCAGCGCTGTTCGGCACAGCGCATGCTCTATATCCAGGACGACGTCTACGACGGCATGCTGGAGATGATCCGCGGCGCGTTCGAAGCGCTGGAGATCGGCGATCCGGCGGAATTCAGGACCGATGTCGGCCCGGTGATCGATCCCGACGCGCGCGCCGCGCTCGAACGCCATGTCGCCCGGCGCAAGAAGGCCGGGCACACGCTGTGGCGGCGCAAGCTGCCGCGCAGCGCGGCGCACGGCTGCTTCGTCGCCCCGACGATCATGGAAATCGGCTCGATCCTCGACTTAAGGCGCGAGAACTTCGGTCCGATCCTCCACGTCGCGCGCTTCCGCGCCGACCAGCTGGAGCAGGTGATCGAGGACATCAACGCCACCGGCTACGGCCTGACGCTGGGCCTGCACAGCCGGATCGAGGCGACCCGCCGCTTCGTCGAGGCGCGGGCGCGGGTCGGCAATTTCTATGTCAACCGCAACCAGATCGGGGCGGTGGTGGAAAGCCAGCCGTTCGGCGGCGAGGGCCTGTCGGGCACCGGGCCCAAGGCCGGCGGCCCGCACTATGTCGCCCGTTTCGCCACCGAGCGGGTGGTGTGCATCGACACGACAGCGGCAGGCGGCAACGCGACGCTGCTTGCAGGATAGCAAGACACGGGAATCGGGGGTTACCTTCCTCCGATTCCCCCGTTAGAACGCCCACCCATGGGCCGTTATCTCAAGCTTCTCGTCGCCTTTCTTGCGCTCGCCTGGTCGCCTGCGGCCATGGCAGAAGTGAAAATGCACTTCCATTCCTTCGACGGATCGGTGCTGTTCGGGCGCTATCCCCACGCCTTCATCGTGCTCGAAGGGACGCTCGCCAATGGAACTGCGGTCAACGAAAACTACGGCTTTTCCGCGCTCAAGACCACGCCCGCGATCCTCAACGGCCCGGTGCGACACACGGTGATCTCGGAGAAACCCAAGACCATCCCCAAGACCAACCGCCACTTCACCGTGACCATCAGCGACGCGCAATATATCCGGATCAAGCAGGAGGTCGCCGCCTGGCGCGATGCGCCGGGCAAGTATTACGACCTCGAAACACGCAACTGCATCCATTTCGTCGGCAAGATGGCGGAGCTGGTCGGGCTCAAGGTCAGCTATCCCAAGGACATGCTGCGACGGCCCAAGAAGTGGCTCAACCATGTGACCGGGCTCAATCCGAGCCTGGGGGCGAAGCAAATCAAATAGGGGGATATTTCCCCCGCGCGCTTGCCGCACACGCGACACTCGGGAATCGTGCCGCCATGGCTATCCTCTCCGACAAATGGATTCGCGACAAGGCGCTGAACGAAGGGATGATCGAGCCCTTCGTCGAGGCGCAGCGGCGCGAGGGGTGCATTTCCTACGGGCTGTCCAGCTTCGGCTATGACGCGCGGGTGGCGCCCGAGTTCAAGATCTTCACCAATGTCGACAGCGCGGTGGTCGATCCCAAGGATTTCGCCAGCAACAGCTTCGTCGACCGCGAGACCGATGTCTGCATCATCCCCCCCAACAGCTTCGCGCTGGCGCGGACGGTGGAATACTTCCGCATCCCCGAGGATGTACTGGTAATCTGTCTGGGCAAGAGCACCTATGCCCGCTGCGGGATCATCGTCAATGTCACCCCGCTCGAGCCGGGCTGGGAAGGCCATGTGACGCTGGAGTTCAGCAACACCACGCCGCTACCGGCCAAGATCTACGCCAACGAAGGCGCGTGCCAGTTCCTGTTCCTGCAAGGCAACGAACGGCCCGAAGTCACCTATGCCGACCGCGCGGGCAAGTACATGGGTCAGCGCGGCGTTACGCTCCCCAGGCTTTAGGCACCGGGGTAGTGAGCACTTGGAAGATCCCGTTCTGGCGCTGTGTGCCGGGGGAGGGAAAGGGACGCTACCTCTTGCCCGTGATGCCTGCTGCCACCGTCGGGCCGGAAGGCGCGCCGCATATCATGGGCGGGGTCGCGCTCGGCGCGCTGATCGATGCGATGGAACTGGACAGCGAACTGCCGCTGCAATTCGCGCATGTGCAATTCCTCAGCCCGACCCAGCACGCCGAACAGCTCGACATAGCTTGCAAGCAGTGCGGCGGCGGGCGGGCAGTGGCGCAATACGCCGCCCATGCCAGCGTCAACGGCCGCCCCACCCATCGCGCCAGTGCGGCGCTGGGCGCGCGCGAGCCAGCTGAACAGACGCTGTTCGCCGCAATGCCCGAGGTGCCCGGCCCGGATGCCAGCGCCGAGCGCGCCCACACCTACCCGGTCGCGCCGGGCGGCTTGCTCGACCAGATGGACTATCGCATCGCCGCCGAAGACACGGCGCGCGGCATGCAGGCGATCTGGACCCGTAGCCGCGCCGGCTTCGCCGTGGATGCGGGATGGCTGGCAATCATCTCCGACTTCTTCCTCGGTGCCCACCCCGGATCGCGCGGGCCGGGATCGTCGAGCCTCGATGCTATGTTGCGGTTCGTGCAGGGCTGCGAGCCAGGCTGGGTGCTGTCGGTCACCGAGTTCGCGGCCTACTCTCGCGGCGTGGTCCATGGCTCGGCGAGGCACTACGCCGAGGACGGGCGGCTACTGGCGATCTCGAGCCAGTCGGGCGTGCTGCCGCGCATACCCATGGGAGCGATCGATGGCTGAAACCCCGCTGTTCGACCAATGGCGCGCCCGCTCGCCGCATTACGACGAAACGCACGAGGCGGTTTGCCAGAGCGTGCGGAGCTTCGTCGCCCGCGAGATCATGCCGCATGTCGCCGAATGGGAAGCGGCGGGCGAATTACCACGCGAGTTGCACCGCAGGGCCGCCGAGGCAGGTGTGATCGGCCTCGGCTATCCCGAGCATCTCGGCGGCAGCGGAACGATCGAAGAGGGCGGCTTCGACGTCTTCCATTCGCTGGTCCAGTCGGAGGAAATGTGCCGGCCGGGTGCTGGTGGCATCCCCGCCTCGCTGCTGACCCATGGCATCGGCCTGCCGCCGATCATCGCCATGGGCAGCCCCGAAATGCAGCAGCGGATCGCTCCGCAAGTGCTCAGCGGCGAGAAGATCATCTGCCTCGGCATCACCGAGCCGGGCGGTGGGTCCGACGTGGCCCAGCTTCGCACCAAAGCAGAGCGGCGCGGCGACCATTATGTCGTTACCGGCGAGAAGACATACATCACCAGCGGGATGCGCGCCGACTACATCACGCTGGCGGTGCGCACAGGGGGCGAAGGCATGGGCGGGGTGTCGCTGCTGCTGGTCGAAATGGACCGGCCCGGCGTGACCCGCACCCCGCTGGCCAAGATGGGCTGGCATGCGTCGGACACGGCGACGATCCACTTCGATGCGGTCGAAGTGCCGGTGGGCAACCTCATCGGTCCCGAGAACCAGGGCTTCGGCGGGATCATGCGCAATTTCAACGGCGAGCGGCTCGGCATGGCACAGCAGGCGGCGGCCTATTCGCGGCTCTGCTACGAAGACGCACTCGACTGGGCGCGCCAGCGCGAGACCTTCGGGCGGCCGCTGGTGACGCGGCAGGCGATCCGCCACAAGCTCGCCCGCATGCTGCAGATGATCCAGGCGACGCAGGCAATGATCGACCATGCTGCCTGGACGGTGAAGACCGGCTGCGCCTTCCCCGGCGACTTCGCCCTGCTCAAGGTGCAGGCGACCCACACGATGGAATATTGTGCCCGCGAGGCGTGCCAGATCATGGGCGGCGCCAGCTTCATGCGCGGCGGGCGGGTCGAGCGGATCTATCGCGAAGTGCGGGTGATGGCGATCGGCGGCGGCTCGGAAGAGATCATGTACGACCTTGCCAGCCGGCAATTCCGGTTCTGACATGGGAACGCTTTGACTCCCGCTGCGGGAAAACCCATTACCAAACACGTCACCCCGGACTTGATCCGGGGTCCCGCTTGGTTTGAGAGCATCCCTGAAGAACAGCGGGACCCCCGCTTTCGCGGGGGTGACGGAGAGAGGATGGCTTATGTCTGACCGCGAATTCGATATCATCGTCTATGGTGCAACCGGCTACACCGGGCGCCTGGTGGCCGAGCATTTCGTCCGTCACTACGGCGACCGTGCGGACGCGCCGAAGTGGGCCATGGCCGGCCGCAGTCTTTCCAAGCTGGAGGAAGTGCGCGACGAGATCGGTGCGCCCACCTCCACCCCGCTGGTGGTCGCCGACGCCTCGGACCCCGACAGCCTCACCGCCATGTGCAAGCGCACCAGGGTGGTGCTGACCACAGTGGGCCCGTACCAGCTCTATGGCGACGAGCTGGTCGCGGCCTGCGTCGCCACCGGCACCGACTATGCCGACCTGTGCGGCGAGCCGGGCTGGATGCGCGAAAAGATCGACCAGCATCACGAAGCGGCCAAGACCAGCGGCGCGCGCATCTGCTTCTCCAGCGGGTTCGATTCGATCCCCTTCGACTTGGGCGTGCTGATGCTGCAGAAGGCCTCGCAGGAAAAGTTCGGCCGCCCGTGCAGCCGCGTGAAGGGCCGCGTGCGTGCCATGGCCGGGACCTTTTCGGGCGGAACCGCAGCCAGCCTCACCGCCACGGTCAAGGCCGTCGCCAAGAATCCCAAGCTGATCCCGATCCTCTCCAGCCCGTTCGGCCTCACGCCGGGCTTCGAAGGGCCGAACCAGCCCACAGGCCTGATCCCGGAATTCGACGAAGACACCGGCAAATGGGCCGCGCCCTTCATCATGGCGACGATCAACACCAAGAACGTCCACCGCACCAATTTCCTGCTCGGCCACCCCTATGGCGAGAACTTCAAATACGACGAGATGATGCTGACCAGTCCGGGCGAGGCGGGCAAGGCTGCGGCCAACGCCGTGACCGAAATGCTCAAGAACCCCTTCGGCGCCAAGCCGCCCAAGCCGGGCGAAGGCCCGACCAGGCAGCAGCGCGAAGACGGCTTTTACGACGTGCTGTTCATCGGCAAGACCGGGCACGGGGATGAGGAACTGCGCCTCGGCGTCAAGGGCAAGTACGATCCCGGCTACGGCTCGACCAGCCGGATGCTGGCCGAGACCGGCATGGCCTTGCTCGACTGCAAGGCAGCGGGCGGCGTCGGCACGCCCGGTGCGTTCCTCGGCGAGGACCTCGTCAAACGCCTCGAAGCCAATGCGGAGATCAGCTTCGAGGTCGAAGACTAGTCCATTCGCCTAGAAGCTGAAGCGTGCGCTGGCCTGGATATTGCGTCCGGTCAGCGGCACGAATTCCTTGGTGAAGCTGGCGTGGCGCCGGGCGTCGACGTCGAACAGATTCTCGGCCTTCAGCAGCAGAGTGACGTTGTTGTTGCCGCGCAAGGGCCGCCAGGCGATCGAGGCGTTGACCAGGGTAAAGCCCTCGGTCGCGCTTTCGAACGGGGCGGTCTTGTCCTGACCGTCGAACCATTCGACTTCGCCGCGCACATTGAAGGCTTCGAAGTCTGCCTCCAGCGCGCCCATCAGGCTGAGCGGGGGAATGCGCGGCAGCGGCGTGCCGTCGGCCAGTTCGGCCTGCACATACTCCCCACGCAGATCGGCGGTGAGGCGTAGCGGACCGGTGTCGATGAGCGGGAACTCGACTTCGCCTTCCAGCCCCCAATAGGTGGCATCGGCCTGCAGATATTCGAACACCGGCAGCTCGTCTTCCTCAAGGCCGGTTTCGCTGAGATAGATGTAGTCATCGAACCAGTTCTTGAAAGCGGCCACACTGATCGTGGCGGGGCCGAGGCGACCGCGGACGAAAGCTTCGACGCCCCACGCGCTTTCCTTGCCTAGCGTAACGTCGCCGACTTCAAACGCCTGGGTCGCGATATGCGGGCCGTTGGAGAACAGCTCTTCGGCGCTCGGCGCACGTTCGGCACGGCTCCCGTTGAGGCCGAAGCGCAGGCCATCTTCGGTCTCGTGGGCGATTCCGATCGCGCCCGACAGGGTATCGAAGCTGCGGGTAATACCGAGCGTGGGCGCGCGGACATCGCTGGTCTCGAACCGACCGGCTAGCTCGAATTGCACCGGACCGGTTTCGAATTCCTGCAGGGTAAATACCGAGAACTGGTTGGTGACGTTCTTGGGCACATAGGCTTCTGCCCCGAAGGCGTCGAAGTCGCGGGTATAGTACTGGATTCCGGTCGACCCACCCCAGCCGCCCTTGCGGTTCTGGATCAATTCCGCGCGGGCTTCGAGGCCCTGGACATCGAACACGGTGCCGACTTCATCGCCTTCGAATTCGGTGTGGGTGTAATCGCTGAAGCCCGCCCGCGTGGCGAGTTCGCCGAAAAAGCCTTCGCCCAGATCGAGCGAGCCGCGCAAGTCGGCACGGAACTGCTTGAGGCCGATCGAGACCGATTCCTCGCCCTCTTCGTCAGCCGCTCCGGCTTCGCCTTCCTCACCATGGTGATGGCCCGCACCGGGCCGGATCGGAATGCCGTAGAAGCTGTCGTACCAGCCGACGGCAAAGCCAAGATTGCTCTCACCGGCGAACAAGGTCAGCCCGGCATTGGCGGTCCACGTCTCTGTCGCGGTGCCCGGCACCGTGCCGCGCTGGTTGGCGGCTTCGCGCAGTTCGTCCGCCTCGTCGAATTCGCCTTCGGCCTCTTCCTCGTCGGCATCGGCCAACAGGTCGGCGCGCAAGTCAGGCGCGACAGCGAAATCCGGGATCTCCATGTCGTTGGTGGTGCGGTACGAGCCGCTGGCGTGGAGGGCGAACATCGAGCCGAGCGGAAAATCGACCGACAGCCCGCCCTCGCGCGCATCGAGCGCGGTGTCGGCGCGGACCAGCCCGTCGATATGGATGTCTTCTTCCGGCATCCGGCGCGGGATCCGCTTGTCGATGACATTGACCGCCCCGCCGATGGCCTGGCTGCCATAGAGCAGCACAGCGGGACCGCGCAGCACCTCGATCCGTTCGGCGGTGAGCGGATCAATGGTCACCGCATGGTCGACCGAGGTGTTGGACGCGTCGATTGCTCCGAGCCCGTCGACCAGCACACGGACACGATCCCCCGAGAAGCCGCGCAGCACCGGGCGCGAGGCACCGGGGGCAAATCCGCTGGCGGTGACGCCGGGCAGCTTGACCAGGCTTTCGCCGATGTTGGCTTCGATCGAGCGTTGCAGCTCGAACCCTTCGACCACCGATGTGCCCGCCAGCACGTCGAGTTGGGTCAGTCCTGCAGCGGTCACGACGATCATCTCGCCATCGTCGCCCCGGCGTGTATGCAGGTCATCATCCGGCTGCGAACGGACACTTTCGGGCTGCTGTGCGTCCTGCGCCAGCACGGGTTGCGAGGCGATGGCCGTGGCGAAGGCGAGCGTGGACACCGCAAGGCGGGAAAGCGGGGCGGTACGTGTCATGGGCGCGATCTCTTTCAATTCTGTTTGATTGCCTCGTGGGCCGGGGGATGAACATCGTACGATGCGTAATGTTACACCGTTACATTTCCTGGGGGCGCAAAAGCACCCCGCTCGCGCCGACGCAAGCGAAATCTCGATGAAACGAGATCGCTGGGAGACGAATGTCTTGTCTGCTGGAAATGGAGCGGGCGAGGCGATTCGAACGCCCGACCCCAACCTTGGCAAGGTTGTGCTCTACCCCTGAGCTACGCCCGCTCACTGACGTTCCGCGATGCGGCTTAAAAGCCTTCCATCGCCGGGGAAGCGCGCGGTTAGCAGCGACCTCGCGCCCCGGCAAGGGGAAAATTCGATTCTTCGCACACCACCGCTTCGCCCTTCACAAATGCGGCTGAAGGCCCACATTGCGCAGGCAGCGAGTCGCGCCCAAAGTGGATGGCGCGCCGAACCAAAGGGGAAGATTCTTGGCCAGCATGGGTCTCAGCATCGAAGAACAGAAGGCCGTCGACCGGTTCCGCAAGGATGTGGTCGAACCCTCGATGACCAGGCTGGTGGTGCTCGATTTCTGGGCCGAATGGTGCGGCCCGTGCAAGGCGCTGGCCCCGACACTGGAAAAGGTCGCGGCCGAATATGCCGACAAGGGCGTGGTGCTGGCCAAGATCAATGTCGACGAGGAACAGTTCATCGCAGCGCAGTTCCAGGTCCGCTCGATCCCGACAGTCTACGCCATGTTCCAGGGCCAGCCGGTGGCCGATCTGACCAACGCCCGGACCGAATCGCAGCTCAAGCAGATGCTCGACCAGATCCTCGCCCAGCTGCCAATCCAGCCGGGAGCCGAAGGCACCGAGGGCGCAACGCAAGGCCCCTCGCCCGAAGAAATCGAGCAGTTCGTTGCCATGGGCGAAGAAGTGCTGGCCGGCGGCGACAACGAGCGTGCGGCGGGCATCTTCCAGCAGGTGATCGAATTCGCGCCGACCAATGCCGCGGCGATGTCGGGCAATCTGCGCGCACTGATCGCCATGGGTCACAGCGAGGAAGCGCAAGCCATGCTGGCCGACATGCCGGAGGATGTGGCGAAGGACCCGGCCATCGAGCGGGTCAAGGCTGCGCTGGAGCTGGCGGCCAACAAGGTCGACGACAGTGAGCTGGCGGCGCTGCGCGACAAGGCTGCGGGCGGCGATATGGACGCGCGCTTTGCCTATGCCGAGGCCGCTTTCGCCGCAGGTGATCGTGATACCGCAGCCGACGAACTTCTTGCGATGTTCGAAGTCGACCGCGAATGGAACGAGGGCGCGGCACGGACCAAGCTGCTGCAGATCTTCGAAGCCGTCGGGCTGGAAGACCCGTGGGTGGTCGCAACCCGCCGCCGCCTGTCCAAGATTCTGTTCGGGTAAGGACGCGCAGCATGCGCCTCTCCATATTCCCCCTTTCCGGCGCGATCCTGTTTCCAGGGCTGCACCTGCCGCTGCATATCTTCGAGCCGCGCTACCGCTCGCTGGTCGGCGATGCCCTGGCACGCGACCGGCGGATCGCGATGATCCAGCCGCAGGAAGCGGTCGAAGGCGCGCCGCTCTATACGGTGGGCTGTGTCGGCAGGATCGACGAGATCGAGGCGCTCGATGACGGGCGCTACAACCTCATCCTCGAAGGCGAGAGCCGTTTCCGCCTGCTGCGCGAACTCGATGTCCAGACCCCGTTCCGCCAGATCGAGGCCGAACTGATCCCCGAAGACGGCGACCAGGTGCTGAGCCACATCGAGCGCGCCGGGTTCGAGCACGAGGCGCGCCGCTTCGCCGATGCGCAGGGTTATGCGGTGGACTGGGATTCGGTCCAGAACCTCGACGACCAGACCCTGATCAACGGCGTCAGCCAGATCGCCCCGTTCGACCAGGCCAGCAAGCAGGCGCTACTCGAAGCGCCCGACCTTGCCGCGCGCTGCGAACTGCTGATCCAGCTAATGTACTTCTTCGGCCGCCGCGATGGCGACGATGATCGGGTGACTCTTCAATAGCCTCAAGCGCCGGCGCCGACCTCCGTCGGCTTGGCTGTCCTCCGGGGGCCCGACCCCTGCGGGGCCACCCCTCCGGGCGGCCGGTCGGCCTTGCGGTCGCATTGCGACCGTTTCCAGCCCCTAAATCCCGAAGCTGTTCTTGAGCCCGTCGATCACATATTGCGCGGCCAGTGCTGCGAGCAACACGCCGAGAAGGCGAGTGATGACCGCCTCGACCCGGTCGCCCAGCACACGGATCAGCGGGCCGGCGGCAACCAGCGCCGCGGCGGTGATCAGTAGCACCGCGCCCAGAGCACCGAGCACCACCAGCCGCCCGTTCCAGTGAGGCGCCTCGTTCATCAGCAGCATGATCGCCGCGATCGCTCCGGGACCTGCCAGCATCGGCATGGCCATGGGGAAGACCGAGACGTCTTCGATCTCCGGCGTGGCGGCGATCTTCTCGGCGCGTTCCTCGCGGCGCTGGGTGCGCTTTTCGAACACCATGTCGAAGGCGATGAAGAACAGCATCAGCCCGCCGGCAATGCGGAAGCTGTCGAGCTCGATATGCAGCGCGGCCAGCAATTGCTGCCCGAACAACGCGAAGATCAGCAGGATGATCGAGGCGATCACCGTGGCACGCAAGGCCATGCTGCGCGCCTGCGCGGGCGAGGCGCCCTTGGTCA
This sequence comes from Erythrobacter sp. SDW2, assembly GCF_021431965.1. NCBI lineage: Bacteria > Pseudomonadati > Pseudomonadota > Alphaproteobacteria > Sphingomonadales > Erythrobacteraceae > Erythrobacter > Erythrobacter sp. SDW2. The sequence goes on along the minus strand of NZ_CP090370.1, from coordinate 835,924 downwards.
GTCCGGCATAGATCGGGGCGCAACCCGGCGGGTCGATCACCACGAACAGGGTGATGAAGGCGGAGATGAAGAGTTCGGTCATGGCTTGGTCGTGGGGGCAGCCACATCGCTGGTGAGTGCCACACTCCATTGGGTTCCGGACCAGATCGAGACAATGAGCTTGCGCGCCCGATCCTGCGCGACACGCATGTCCCACTTCAATCGTCCATCATCCGACACGCCGGAAAACTTCTTCTGCGTGGGCTGCTCCGGGTAAGGAATAGTTTGGGCGGGCTGCAGGCTGCAATCCGCCACTGTGCTCTGAACGATATCCGGCTCCGCGAGCGGCTCTGCCAGCACATCGCCCTGGTCGAGCACCCATTTGTACTCGCCGTCCTGCTGCCGTTCCCAAACCCTGGTGAAATAGCCGAAGCTGCCGTCGGGCCGCTGCCACGCGCCCTTGGTCACCGCCATCGACCCGTCGCAGCTCATCCAGACCTGGTGCGGCTGCCATTGCACGGCCTCCGCCGGGTCCTTCTGGTTCGCCAGCCAGTCGCGGGCATTGACCGGTTCGGGCACGAACATCACCGCATCGTCGGTCGCGAATTCGCGGAAAGCGGTCCACTGCCCTTTCTCGCGCGCGAGGCGAGCGAAGGCGAGTTCGGCCGCGACGATCTTGCCCGGGCTCGCGTTGTTCGGCGAATTTGCCAGCGCATAATCGATAAATCCGCGCGGGGTGCGGGGCGGGCCGCCGGCGCAGGAGGCGAGCAGGGCGGCAAGGGCGACGGCGGAAACGGCTTTCAGCATTCGCTCCCCCTAACCCTTCGCGCCGAACTTGTAAGCCTAAAGCTCTGCCGGAACCGCCAGCCCCGCATTGCGATGCGCCGCCACCAGCGTGTTCCTGAGCAGCACGGCAATGGTCATCGGGCCGACCCCGCCCGGAACCGGGGTGATTGCGCCCGCTACTTCGCTGGCACCGGCATAATCGACATCGCCCACCAGCCGGCCCTTTTCCGCCCCCGGCTCGGGCGGCAGACGGTTGATCCCGACATCGATCACCGTCGCCCCGGGCTTGAGCCAGTCGGGCTTGACCATCTCGGCCCGGCCCACGGCAGCAACGACGATATCGGCGCGCCGGACGACGTCGGGCAGGTCGCGGGTGCGGCTGTGGGCCACGGTGACGGTGCAATTCTCGGCCAGCAGCAGCTGCGCCATCGGCTTGCCGACGAGGATCGAGCGACCGATCACCACCGCATCCATCCCGGAAAGATCGCCCAGCCGGTCCTTCAAGAGCATCAGCGAGCCGAGCGGGGTACATGGCACGAGCCCCGGCAAGCCGAGCGCGAGCCGCCCGGTGCTGGTCGGGGTCAGCCCGTCGACATCCTTGTCCGGGCTGATCCGCGCGACCACGGCCTGCTCATCGAGACCTTTGGGCAGCGGCAGTTGCACCAGGATACCGTCGACTGAGGGATCAGCGTTGAGACGGTCGACCAGCGCCTCGAGGTCGCCCTGCGACGTGTCGGCGGGCAGACGATGCTCGAAGCTCGCCATGCCGCAAGCGACCGTCTGCTTGGCCTTGGAGGCGACATAGACCTGGCTCGCGGGATCATCGCCCACCAGCACCACGGCGAGGCCCGCCTTGCGGCCCGCCTGCGCCTCGAAGCCCGCGGCCAGCTCGCCCACCCGCTCGCGCAGTTTGGCGGCGAAGGCCTTCCCGTCGATGATCGCTGCGGTCATGCCGTCGCCGTGATCACGTTCCAGAGGATGATCATCACCACTTGCAGGCCGATCAGCAGCACCAGCGGTGAGAAGTCGATCGCGCCGGTGCTCGGCATAACCCGCCGGATCGGGGCCAGCACCGGTTCCAGCAGCGAGTTGATCGACTGATAGATCGCCACGATGAACTGGTTGCTGGTATTGATGACGTTGAATGCCAGCAGCAGCCCGATGATGAACTGCACGATGATCAGCATCACGAAGACGTTGGTGATGACCTCGAGGATCTGGTAAATTGTGTAGAGCAGCAAAGCTTGCTTACCTTTCGAACCGAGTGGGGCAGTCTTGGCAGGACCCTACCCGAGACCGCGAGGGTGTATCAACAATATAATACGCTTGGTACCCTGCTTCAATCTTCCGCGCGGATCAGCGTTCCCGCGCCGCGCGCGGTGAAGAATTCCAGCAGCATGGCATGCGGCACCCGCCCGTCGAGCACCACCGCCGCCTCGCATCCGGCCTCGACCGCATGAACGCAGGTCTCCAGCTTGGGGATCATCCCGCCTTGAATCGTGCCGTCAGCCTTGAGCGCGGCGATCTGCGCGGGGGTAAGATCGGTCAGCAGCGTGCCCTGCTTGTCGAGCACGCCCTGCACATCCGTCAGCAGGAACAGCCGCGCCGCGCCCAGCGCCGCCGCAATCGCGCCGGCCATGGTATCGGCATTGATGTTGTAGGTGTGCCCGTCCTCGCCCGCGCCGATCGGCGCGACGATGGGGATCATCCCGGCGGCCACCGCGGTATCGAGGATCGTGGTATCGACATGGCTCGGCTCGCCGACAAAGCCGAGATCGACCACCTGCTCGATATTGCTGTCGGGGTCGCGCGTGGTCCGCTCGACCTTGCGCGCCGTCACCAGCCCGCCGTCCTTGCCCGAAATCCCGATCGCCTTGCCGCCTGCCCCTGCGATCCAGCCGACCAGTTCCTTGTTGATCGCGCCGGAGAGGACCATTTCGGCCACTTCGGCGGTGGCCTTGTCGGTCACCCGGAGCCCATCGACGAAAGTGCTTTCGACCCCCAGCTTCTTGAGCATGGCGCCGATCTGCGGCCCGCCGCCGTGGACCACCACCGGATTGATGCCGACCGCCTTCAGCAGTACGATATCCTCGGCGAAATCCTTCGCTGCCTCCGGATCCCCCATCGCGTGGCCGCCGTATTTGACCACGAAAGTGCGCCCGGCGTAGCGCTGGAAATAGGGCAGCGCCTCGATCAGCACTTCGGCTTTTGCCAGCATGTTGGGTTCGGTCGCGCTATCGGCCATTGCAGGTCCTCGTTGGAGACGCGCCGCGCCTAGCGCAGGCGTGGGAAATAGGGAAGCGCGCGATGCAACCCGGTCAGCGCTGGTGTAGGGGCGGCGCATGGCCGTGATCCGTCCCCCGCAGTTCGACCGCAAATGGCAGCGCCAGCGACGCTGGTCCGCCCGCTCGCGCGCGCTGCGGCCGTGGCTGGTGGTCGCCGCCATTATCGGCGTGAGCTTGTGGCTCAGCGGGATGCCGACATCGCTGCGCAACGCCACGCTGACCGAGGCGAAGTTTTCGCTCTGCGGGGTCCACGACACCGGGGCCTGCGTCATCGATGGCGACACCATTGCCTATGGCGACCGCCGCATCCGCCTGACCGGCTTCGACGCGCCCGAGCTAGACGGGACGTGCGAGGACGAGCGGCTCAAGGCTCGCGAAGCACGCGGTGCGCTGCTCGCCTGGCTCAACCGCGGGCCGTTCTATATCGACGGCGGCGACGACCCGGCGCACGACAAATATGGCCGCGAGTTGCGCGCCGCGTGGCGCGTGACCGGCGGCCGCGACGAATGGCTGAGCGAAGAGATGGTCGCTCAGGGCCTGGCCGAAGACAGCAGCTGGGCCAGTTCCCGCGTGGAGTGGTGCAGATAGAGAGCCGGTTCGGCGCGCCCTGCTGCGATTCCCTGCGGAAGCGGCCTCACTCGGTGCCGGGTGCTTTCTCTTCCCTGCCCGCGGCAGGCGTGGCATCCGGCGGAATATTCGTCATTTTCACGTCCGGCGTGTCGACCGGCACCGCATCGGGATCCGGCGTGGTCGCGATCAGTTCGCCGCCGCTCTCGTCGGTCGCATCGACTTCGTAGGTCGGCTCGGCGGGTTCGGAACAGGCGGCAAGGCCCATCAACAGGACGGCGGGCAGGAGGGCTGGGATCGGCGGTTTCATCGGCATTCTCCGGTTGCGTCGCCGGCGGGGTCCGGCAACCCCGGACATCGTAGCCCTCCCGGCAGGGCGGGCGCAAGGCGGTACCGGGATTCAGACCTCCGGCCCCATCCGCTCGTCCAGCTCCCTGCCGAGCGAGGCGAAATCGGCATGCCCGGTCACCGGCGCAACACGTTCGGCCCAGATCGCATCGAGCCGTTCGGCGAGTGCTGGCGGCAGCGCCTCCGCCCTGCTTCCCTCCGCCTGCACTTTGGTCGAATCGCTGTCGGCCGGGATGCCGAGCCGCTGTTCCATCAGGGCGCACATCATGGCGTCGTCGAAGCGGTCCTTGTGCGCGTGCATGAACGTGCGCGAGCTCATCTCCTCGACAATATCGACCTGCGCCGTATCGAGCGCCAGCTCGAGGAAGTCCGCCAGCCGCCCGATCATCGCCCGTCGGTTCTTCGCCGCCCAGCGGTAGGACGCGACCAGGCTGTCTTCCTCATCCCGCCGCGCCCACCAGCTTAGCAGGTGGGTCCAGTAGTCACAGCCGCCCGGCCCCCCGCCCATGAACAGCGGCCAGAACTGCTCCAGCGTCAGCGCGCCGCTCTCGATGTGCCAGCCGTCGAAAAAGCGGTAGAACGAGACGTAACATTCCCTCGGATCGCGCAGCGTCACGACATAGCGCTGCCCCGCCGGTAACCGCTCATATTCGCGGTGCGACTTGAAGCCGCGCGGGGCGGCACGCTGCGGCATGGTCATGTCGAGATCGAGCATGAAGGCGGTATCTTCCCACGGGGTCATCCGGCTGATGTCGTCGAAGGCCATGTCGCCCGCGCCGGTGGCGGCGACCATGCGAATCTGGTGGAACATCTGCTGCATCATGGTGGTGCCGCTCTTGCCCCAGCTGGTGATGAAGACATCGCGGGGCGATCCTTCGGGAGGTGGCGCCCAGCTGCGATGGTTCGGCCGGTCGCCTTCCATCAGCGCGCCCATGTTGACGATCATCTCTTCCGGGCTGTGCGCCCGCCGCCCCAAGCCGCCTGCCATATCCCGCCCCTTATCCGCCGTAGGAGCGACCCTTGCAGCGGATGCTGGCACAACTGCGACCAAAGGCCAAGCAAAGCATGGGGAAAGAGCAAGTACAACGGGATAGCGCGGCGCGGCAAACGTGTTACAAATCCTGCAAATATCGGGCGCATTCCGGTCGCAGCCCAACGCGCGACCGTTCAATTGGCAGCATGGAGACTGGCATGACCGCTCACGGAAACGATATTGGCAAGAGCAAGGGCGAACGCCGCGGTGGCGACCGGAGGGAAGGTGACCGTCGCAAGGCCGACCTGCCTTACGACGGGCCCGAACGCCGCAAGCATGAACGCCGCAGCGGCGAGGATCGACGAGACTAGCCCACCCCCGGACACCTGCGTATGCGGCATTGCCTGCGTCGCCCTCGCGGTCCATGCAGCAGCCGGAGGGAGAAGCAACATGCAGCAACTCGAAGGCAAGATCGCATTCGTCACCGGAGCGGGGTCCGGGATCGGGCTGGGTATAGTGCAGGCGCTGGCCACCGCCGGGGTCAAGGTGATGCTGTGCGACATCGACCAGCTCGCGCTCGACGACGCGGTGGCAGGCCTCGCGGGCACCAACGCGGATGTCGCGGGGGTGCGTGCCGACGTCAGCCTCAAGGAAGAGTTGCGCGGGGCGGCCGAAGAGACCATCGCCCGCTTCGGCAAGGTCCATATCCTCGTCAACAACGCCGGGGTCGGCGGCGGCGGGGGCTATGGCGACTGGACCGATGCGAGCTGGAACTGGGCGCTGGGGGTCAATCTGATGAGCGTGGTGTGGGGGATCGAGATCTTCGGCCCGCTGATGGAACGCCACGGCGAAGGCGGGCAGATCGTCAACACCGCCAGCATCGCCGGGCTGATCGCCGCGACCGGCCCGTCCTACAACGTCACCAAATACGGCGTCGTTGCCTTGAGCGAGGGCCTGCGGGTCGATCTCGCCCCGCGCGGCATCGGGGTTTCCGTGCTGTGCCCGGGCTTCATCCGCACCCGGATCATGGATTCGCGCCGCAACCTGCCCGAACGCTTCGGCACGATCGAGCAGGTCAGCGAGGATGCCGACGCGCCCGAACTGGTCCAGCAGGCCCGCGCCGCGATCGAGCATGGAATCGACCCGCGCTATGTCGGAGAACTGGTGCGCGAGGGGATCGAGGGCAATTGGGACTACATCTTCACCGACACCCAGTTCGAACCCTACATCGAGGCGCGCTTTGCCAATATCAAAGCCGGGTTCGACCGCATCCGCGACCGCGTGCCCCAACGCTGACGGCGCGGGCGCGCCGCGTCAGGCGGCGGCGCGGGCCCTGGTGACGGTGGCGGTCATCTCGTCCAGCAGGCCCAGCCGCTGGCGCTTGAGCTGCTCGGTGCGCTCGTCGCTGGCCGCGTCGACCTCGGCCTCGATCCGGTGCACCTCGCGGTTCACTGCGTGATACTCCTCCGCCAGCCGGGCGAAACGGGCATCGTCCTGCTTGAGCCGGGTGAGCAGGTCGCGATCGCGCTTGAAGACCTCGGTAAGCTCGTTGGGGGTGTGCTGCGACATGAAAGTGCCTCTCCTGCGGCGTGGCTGGTGGAGACACCATGCGGCAGGAAAGGCGGCGCGGCTTTGAGCTGGATCAAGTTTGGGTGGGGTTGCGCCCTTGCCTGCGCCCGTCCGGCGCGCTAGGCGCGCCGCCCTCAGCCAAGAGAAGGAGGCGACCATGCCAAAGCATCACGACCACGATGCCCTCCCCTGCTTTCGAGCGGACGTCCAAGCGGCGTAAGGGCTTCCCCAGCGAGACGAAGGTCAAGCGCGGGGTTCGCAGCATCAAAGGCGGCGCGATCGAACTGCTCGAGAAACTCGGGCGCGAAGACCCGTGCCCGTGCGGTTCAGGGAAGAGGTTTCAAGCGCTGCTGCCTGCGCTCGGGCCGGTTTCGACGGGGCCGAGCGGCGGGATTACTGGCGGTGAGAACCGTGCGCGCCGCGCCCACCCCCCGGCCCCTCCCGCAAGCGGGAAGGGGGAAGATTGCGCCAATATCGACGCAACGGAGCTTCAACGTCCCCCTCCCGCTTGCGGGAGGGGTTAGGGGTGGGCAAAAACACCCTATGCCCGACTGGCAACCCCGCAACACCAGCCGCGCGCGCGAGCTGCGCAACGCCGCCACCCCGGCCGAGCGGCGGCTGTGGGAATTTCTCGGGCGCTCGGGCCTGGGGGTGAAGTTCAGCCGCCAGATGCCCGTCGGCCCGTGGTTCGCCGATTTCCTCTGCCGCGAGCTCAGGCTGGTGATCGAGCTCGACGGCCACAGCCACGATGTCGATCCCGACCGCGACGTCCGCCGCGATGCCGACCTCAAGGCGCGCGGCTACCACGTACTGCACTTCACCAATGCCGATGTGATGCAGGATGCAGAGGCCGTAGCCCGCGCCATCCAGCAGGAGATCGAAAAGCTGCGCCGCTAGGTCCCTCCCGCCCGCAGGAGGGAAGCGAGACTTGGCGGCTCTGCCGCCTAGCCGCAGCAGGGCGGGCAAAGCGACGTGAGTGGCCCCGCGCCCACCCCTAACCCCTCCCGCAAGCGGGAGGGGGACCTTGTTGTACCGTTAAGTAAGGAATGGGACCCTCTTCTCCCCTCCCGCCCGCGCGGAGCCGAAGGCGTTCCGAAGGAACAGCGGCCGGGGGTGGGCCACGCGCCAGCAGTCAGCCAGCAGCGCCAGCTATGGGCGGTGAATGTCAGCTGGCACGAGAGGCCGGAGCGGCGGATGGATTGCTACGCGGTGCCGATTGGCCCGCTGCGAAGATGTGTTCATAAGGCACTTAGAAACTTCAACCTTATGTGGTCAACCAAAATTCCGCAGCAAACTTCGAACAACTCTAACGTTCGAAAACGAGCCATCTCTGAAATTGACAATTTTGCATTTCTTCCCAACCAAATTTATATCTCGCGCATCGGCATGCAAATCAACATCGCCTGAGACCAAGATCTGCGATCGGCCAATCTTCAATATAGCAACGACATGGGGATCATCTGACTTGCAGGACGGTGACACTTCATTTTGTGTCGCTTCTACCTGACTGGACGGATAAACGAAGAGTCGGCCGGCCGCGCTCCATTGCGCCAAAAGATTCCGAATATTCGTCCTCCTTAGTTCAGTCTGTAGGTGTCCCCCACTCTCTACTATCCCACCAGATCGCACCCAATTAATCAGAGCACGACTAGTGTCACAACCCGCGGCTGCGAGGCCATTTGCCGCATTTGCGTCAATCACGATAGGCATTAGAACCCGAGAACGCGCTCTTGCTCGCGGATGAAGAAACTCCTGTATGCTGCGGGAGCGCCGATAATATTCCCTTGTCCGTCCAAATTTAATTGATGAACAGCAACCTCCTCAACACCTGGCTCCAGAAACACCATGTTTACCAAATTTGAGTTCAGCCGCCCCTCCCGCACCTCAATTCGAAGTCGATCGATTAAATGATCGCTATGGGTTTCTGCAATGACGACCCCGCGTGAACTCGCCGCTACATACTCGGCAAAAATAGTCCCTAGCTCTGCCTGAGCTCGTGGATGCAAGTGCACTTCAGGCTGTTGGAGCAGTAGAGCTGATTTGCTACCCTTGTGATTAATTATGTCTGCAAATATTGGTAGAGATTGACTCACTCCATAGCCGACGTCCGCGATTGGCGTAGAGCGTCCGCGCACAGTTACCTTCAACTGGAAAGGACCAGAGTCCTGTTGTGTAAGCTTTTTCACATCTAGTTTGCTGAAAAGTCCCGACTGCTTACCCATTCTATTAAGTTCACGATTGAGCTTTACCCATCTTTTCTTATCCGATCTCTTAATTTTACTCAATTCATGCGGAGCGCTCTCGCCCCTCTCAATGGAAGAGTCGTCAGATGCGGTATAAACCTTTCTCGGAACTGATCGCACAGGCGGGGTGGCAACCACATGATGGTTGTCGGACAGAAAAGCATCGTAAAGACTTGCGAAAAATTGTATCTTCTGCTTTTCGATTGAGCTCTTCTTCTCTTCGTCAGCTCTAAACCGCAGCCCCATGAGAAGATAAAATGAATTCTGAAGGCTGACCGCGGAGTTTGCCGATCCTTGTCCAAACATATTGGGCTGCGACATCTCGGAACGAAATTCGCCAGAGACTATTGTAACTCGCATAACGTCATCGAAGCGAACATCCATTTGATCTTCTTCACACTCCAGACGGACACTTGAGAGAACGGTGTCGCCATAGTTTGATTTGAAGAAGAAAGTAGTTTTAACTAAATAGTCTCTCTTGTCATTTTCATGTGGATGCGGAAAATATCGAGCATCGGCCAACCTAACATACTTTTCGATGCACAAAGAGAAGCGCTTGGTTGTCGAAATCTCTCCAGACTGATGAACGATGTCGTCATATGGCCCGAGATCGAATGGATAAACGTTGAAGAAAGAACTGGCGGGAGAGCGGGAGAGCTCGAGGCTGAATCGAAGGGCTGCCATTAACGATGTTTTGCCTGAACTGTTTTCGCCAACAATCAGTGTGAGCGGGCGAACCTCAATGTCCGGTGTCCTCGCGAAACATCGATAGTTGCTTAGTGAGAGTTTCAATCACCCTACTCCGCCGCCACACTCCCGCTGGCCGTCTCACCAAACATGTCCGGCCCCTCGTCAACCGCAGCGTCTTCCTCGTTCGCGGCCTTGGCTTTCTGGCGCTTGTCGAAGCTTGACCACACGTCGTTCCAGTTGCCCTTGGTCGCGGCCTTGGAATATTCGGTCGCGCGGGTTTCGAAGAAGTTGGCGTGTTCCACCCCGTTGAGCAGCGGGGCGAGCCAGGGGAGCGGGTGGTCCTCGATCATGTAGATCGGCTGCAGGCCCAGCTGGCCCAGGCGCCAGTCCGCGATGTAGCGGATATAGCGCTTGATCTCCTTGGCGCTCATGCCGCTGACGGGGCCCATCTCGAACGCCAGGTCGATGAAGTTGTCTTCCAGCCGCACGGTCTTCTGGCAGATGTCGATGATGTCTTCCTTGACCGCCTTGGTCAGGCAGTCCCGCTCGCGCACGAATTCGTGGAACAGGCGGACGATGCCTTCGCAGTGCAAGCTCTCGTCGCGGACCGACCAGCTGACGATCTGGCCCATGCCCTTCATCTTGTTGAAGCGCGGGAAGTTCATCAGCATGGCGAAGCTGGCGAACAGCTGCATCCCTTCGGTGAAGCCGCCGAACACCGCCAGCGTGCGGGCGATATCCTCGTCGGTATCAACCCCGAACTGCTGCAGGTAATCGTGCTTGTCCTTCATCTCCTCGTATTCGAGGAAGGCGCTGTATTCCGCCTCGGGCATGCCGATGGTGTCGAGCAGGTGCGAGTAGGCCGCGATGTGGACCGTTTCCATGTTGGAGAAGGCCGCGAGCATCATCTTGATCTCGGTCGGCTTGAACACGCGGCCGTAATGTTCGTGGTAGCAGTTCTGCACCTCGACATCGGCCTGGGTGAAGAAGCGGAAAATCTGGGTGAGCAGGTTGCGCTCGTGCTCGGAGATCTTCTGCGCCCAGTCGCGGCAATCCTCGCCCAGCGGTACTTCTTCCGGCATCCAGTGGATCTGCTGCTGCCGTTTCCAGAACTCGTAAGCCCACGGATATTCAAAGGGCTTGTAGGTCTTGCGGGCTTCGAGCAACGACATCTTGTGTCTCCAACGGATCGGCGTGAATTTCCAACATAGGAATCACATCGGTGATTCGATAGCAAGCCCGGCCGAAAGTCGGGGTCTTTTCCACCCCTTTCGGGGGCCTTCGGACAGGCCGCTTGCGGGGGCCGATACAAACCCCGCCTTAACACATTTCTGCGACAGATTCCCCCTGACTTGTCGCCGGCCGGATAGGGCAGACATCCCCGCGTGCGGCAAGCGGATTTGCAACAGGATCGCCTTTCGTTCGATGACCGCCGCCCCGTCCATGCCGCGCCGCACTCCGCTGGAGGAAGCGGTGGAGCTTGCCGTGGCGCAGCGGTCGCGCGTCGCGGCCTGGCCCAAGCTGCTGCGCGAGGCCTATGCCGAGGACCGGCGCGACACCGGACGGCGGGAGCTGCGCCACCTGCAGATCGTCGGCCTGCTCGTCACCCTGCTCTCGATCGCGCTCGATTTCCTGATCATACCGGACAACATGGCGCGGGGGGCCTTGCTGCGGGCCTTGCTGGTGATGCCGGTGGCAGCGATCAGCATTGCCTTTGCCCGCAAGATGCCGCTGGGGCAGCTCAAGCTGGCGGTGGGCTACACGCTGATCGCCTTCGCGGCGATCGTGGTCCACCTCGCGGGTTTCGCCGACCCGGCGACGGCGACGCGCTATACCATGTCGACCACCTTGATGCTGGCGATGGCGCTGATGCTGCTGCCCTACCAGCGCGAAGAGTTGGTCGTGTTTGCCGGGGTCTACTGCCTGGCGGTGCTGGGCGTCGGCATGGGGCCGCAAGCCTTGCCTCCGCTGCTCATGCTCGAGCATATGGTGATGACGCTGCTGGTCGGCGGGGCGGCGCTGGTGATTGCGGTGCGCCACAGCGAAACCGCGGCGCGCAATTTCCTCTTTGGCCTGCGCGACAGCTTCACCCGCGCCGAGCTGGAGCAGAATGTGCGGATCCTGCGCGAACTGTCGGAAAGCGATGCGTTGACCGGCCTAGCCAACCGCCGCTCGTTCCGCAGCAGCTTCGACAACCGCTTTGCGGCATCGACGCGCGCACCGGGGCTGTCGGTCACGGTGATGATGATCGACCTCGATCACTTCAAGCGCTTCAACGACGAGTTCGGCCACCAGGCCGGCGACCGCGCGCTACGCCATGTCGGGCGTTGCCTCGAGGCCGGCTTCAGCGGCGTCGATGGCATCGTCGCCCGCTTCGGCGGCGAGGAGTTCATCGCCGCCTTCCACTCCGTTTCGGTGGCCGAGGCCGAGCGCCTCGCCGAGGACGTGCGCGGCGCGATCTGCGCGCTCGATATCCCGGTGCGCGACAATCTGTCCCAGCGCATCACGACCAGCATCGGCCTCGCCTCGGCCGGACCGGAGGCCAAGGTCGACCTTGGCGAACTGACCGCCCGCGCCGATCGCGCACTCTATCGCGCCAAGAGCGACGGGCGCAATCGGGTGGTGTCTTCCGAGAAAATCGAACTGCGGATTGACCGCCTCGCCGGTTAGCGGCCCATTATCTTTCCCCGAGCCGTTGCTGAGCCCCGACGAGTTGCGGAACGTATGCCGTTTCCGCCCGTTGGTTCAATGTAAGCAATTGAAAGAGAAAGGAGTCTCTCATGTTCGAGAAGATTCGTATCAAGGAACACATGGAAGTCGTCAACGCTGCCGGACAGCATGTCGGGACGGTCGACGAAGTCGAGGGCGACAAGATCAAGCTGACCAAATCGGACAGCGCCGACGATATGCACCACTTCCTGCGCGTGGACGATGTCGAGAAGATCGACGAAAACCGCGCTTGGCTGAAACAGGATACCCGCATCCCTGCGGGCCTGGGCAACAAGGCCAGCATGGGCGCCTGAGCGCAGCAACTGGCTATCGCGCCCATGATGCCCCTGTCCCCATAGCGGGACGGGCGGCACCCCCCGGTCCCTGCTTCCCTGTCCTCAACGGGTGGCGCGGGGCCGGGGTTTCCTATGCACGCCGTCCTCGGGGATCAGTCCTTCCTGCGCTTCTTCGAACCGAAGAAGCTGCCTCCGCCGAGCACGGTGATGCCGAGGAAGAAGCCGAAATCGTACCACCCGCCGCGATTGGGCACGGCGTAGACCGCGATATCGGGGCTGAACAGCGAGCCGATGAACGACCACGGGAAAATGAACCCGTGCCACAGCCCCCACCAGAAGCCGGGGCTGCCCGCTTCCCTGGCGACCCCGGCGTCGCTTTGCGAGGCGCAGGCGGCGAGGAGGAGAGTGGCGGCGATGACTACAACACCCTTGGCGGCCGCTCGCTCCATCGCCTACTGCCCCACTCGCCTTGACTCCGTCACTGGCAAGCCCGCCTCCGTCGGGACATAGATGAGGCTGGCTTCAGTATCCTCCAGAGCCTGTATCTGGAGGTAACGGAGATAGCCGTCCGGGCCACCGAGAGAATCTTGGAGGATTCGGTTGGCCTTGGCCGCGCCCTCGGCCCGGATCACTTCCGCTTCGGCCAGCGCGATCGCGCTTTCCTTTTTCGCTTCGGCCTCGAGAATGGCGACCTTGCGCGACGACTGGGCTTCAGCGAGCGCCGCCTCCCCGGCGAGGCGTTCGGAATAGACCCGGTATTGTGGCCACGCCAGTAACAGAACGGGGATTATCAGCACTGCGACTATAGCACCGACAATAAGGCAACCTGGGTTGCGAACGGCGTTGTTCATGGTGCGACCCTCAACCCTTTACTGGCAGCTCAGGCACTCCTCGTAATCGGTCTGCTCGCCCGCATTGAGTTCGATCTTGGGCGCGTCAGCCGTGTTGTCCGCCTCCACCCCGCCGGCGAAACCGGCGCGTTGCACCGATTTCGAGCGGAGGTAATAGAGCGATTTGATGCCCTTCTCCCACGCTTGGAAGTGCAGCATGGCGAGGTCCCACTTGTCGACATCGGCCGGGATGAACAGGTTCAGCGACTGGGCCTGGTCGATATAGGGCGAACGGTCGGCGGCGAATTCGAGCAGATAGCGCTGGTCGATTTCGAAGCTGGTCTTGAACACCGCCTTCTCGTCCGGGGTGAGGAAATCGAGATGCGCGACCGAGCCGCCCTTCTCGAGGATCGAGTTCCACACCGCGACCGAATCTTTGCTCTTCTTGCGCAGCAGCTTTTCCAGGTACGGGTTCTTGACGATGAAGCTGCCCGACAGCGTCTTGTGGGTATAGATATTGGCCGGGATCGGCTCGATGCAGGCGCTGGTGCCGCCGCAGATGATGCTGATCGAGGCGGTCGGCGCGATCGCCATCTTGCAGCTGAAGCGTTCCATCGCGCCCATGTCGGCGGCGTCGGGGCACGGCCCGCGTTCCTCGGCCAGCACCATCGATGCTTCGTTGGCCTTGGCGCTGATGTGCTGGAACATCTTGAGGTTCCACGCCTTGGCCATCGGCCCTTCGAGCGGCAGCCCCTTCGACTGGAGGAAGGAGTGGAAGCCCATCACCCCCATGCCGACCGAACGTTCGCGCATGGCGGAGTATTTTGCGCGGGCCATCTCTTCCGGAGCGCGGTCGATATAGTCCTGCAGCACGTTGTCGAGGAAGCGCATGACGTCCTCGACGAAGGCACGCTCGCCGTTCCACTCGTCCCACTTCTCGAGGTTCAATGAGCTGAGGCAGCACACGGCGGTGCGATCGTTGCCCAAATGGTCGACCCCCGTGGGCAGGGTGATTTCCGAGCACAGGTTGGAAGTCGAGACCTTGAGGCCGAGATCGCGGTGATGCTTGGGCATCATCCGGTTCACCGTGTCGGAGAAGACGATATAGGGCTCGCCCGTGGCGAGGCGGGTCTCGACCAGCTTCTGGAACAGCGCGCGGGCATCGACCTTGCCGCGCACTTCGCCGGTCTTGGGCGAGATCAGGTTGAATTCGCTGCCGCTCCGCACAGCTTCCATGAACTCGTCGGTGATAAGCACGCCGTGGTGCAGGTTCAATGCCTTGCGGTTGAAGTCGCCCGAAGGTTTGCGGATCTCGAGGAATTCCTCGATCTCCGGATGGTGGATGTCGATGTAGCAAGCGGCCGAACCGCGCCGCAGGCTGCCCTGCGAAATCGCCAGCGTGAGCGAATCCATCACCCGGACGAAGGGGATGATGCCGCTGGTCTTGCCGTTGAGGCCGACCGGCTCGCCAATGCCGCGGACATTGCCCCAATAGGTGCCGATGCCGCCGCCCTTGGAAGCCAGCCAGACATTCTCGTTCCAGGTGCCGACGATGCCGTCGAGGCTGTCCGAGACCGAGTTGAGGTAGCACGAGATCGGCAGGCCGCGGTTGGTGCCGCCGTTGGAGAGCACCGGGGTGGCCGGCATGAACCACAGCTGCGAGATGTAGTCGTAGAGCCGCTGGGCATGATCCTGGTCGTCGGCATAGGCGTCGGCGACGCGGGCGAACAGGTCCTGGAAATTCTCACCCGGCAGCAGGTAGCGGTCGATCAGCGTTTCCTTGCCGAATTCGGTCAGCAGCGCGTCACGCGATTCGTCGGTCTGAATCGTGAAGCGGCGATCGTTGATCTTCTTGCTGTCTTCCCCCTTGGACTTGGAATCCTGTGCTGCGACAGCCTTGGCGACTTCCGCCATGGCGCCTGCGGCGGCATCCGCCACCAGTTCGTCGCTACCCGTATCCTGCGTTTCCATTTTCACTGCCTTCTTGGCGGGGCTTGCGGTGGGGGATTCCGTCGCTTCTTCCGTGCCGCTCAACAAATCCGCGTCCATCACCCGGTCGTCCCCTGCCTTGAAATCCATCTTTCCTTGCCCCGCTCTCATCTAACGAGCGACTCGCGAGTCGCCCTTTGTTCCATATTCGTTCTGCCCCGTCGAGCGCCAATCCGAGAGCGATTCCCGAAGAGCCCGTCGCTATGACAGAAAGCCAGAAGTGGTGCTTTTGCCGTCCCCTGACTGTCCCCCGATTCACCCACAGGAAAGCCCCTCCGCCCCCTTGCCGGACCGACTCCTTTCCCAAGTGCGGGAATCCGCACTGGCGGGCCAATTGGACTAGGTTTTGGGGCTCGCGCTGTCGGCGAACCACTAGATACTGAATCAGGCGCGACTCCGGCGCAAGTGGGTAAATGAAGAATTAATGGCACCTGCGCGGTCCACCGGCAGGTGTATTGCCCTTCTCATACGCAGCGACGCGCGGGAAAAGCTTGAGTCGCGCAGCGCGCAAGCCCCAAAATCAATCTGTGAAGAAAAATGTGGTGATTGAATCTTTCGACTCAAGCGGTGTTTTTTCGCTAGCCTGACGCGCAATTTCGGAATCAGATCGGGTGGGGAAATGAAAATGCCGGATCGTCTGCTAAACCCGCTGGTGCGCTTCGCGCTGCATTACGAACGCACTCTCGGCTGGCTGGCGCTAGCGTGGTTCGCGTTGAGCTGCGCGGCGGCGGCGCAGTTCATTGCCCTGCCCGATATCCCCTTTATCACCGATCGCAACGCATGGATGATCTCGGGGCCGGTCAACGGCCTCTGGTGGGCGTGGCTGCGCACTGAACTGCAACGCCGCAAAGCGACGCTGCAGCAAGCCAACGAGTCCGATTCCTAGCCAGCTCCGTTGGCATGTGCGGCGATCTCCGCCGCCAGCTCGTCCACCAGATCGACCGGCAGGTCGTGCCCCCAGCCGGGAATGGTCTTGATCCTGGCGCCGGGAATCGCCGCCGCCGTGGCGTGACCGTGGGCGACAGGGATCAGGGGATCGTCTTCGCCATGCAGCACCAGCGTGGGGGCAGTGATGTCCTTCAGCATATTGGTCCGGTCACCGTCGGCAATGATCGCCGCCATCTGGCGCAATGGGCCTTCGGGATAGACGCTGCGGCGCACAGCGGCGCGCACATTGGCCTCCAGCCGCTCTTCCGAAGAGGGATAGCCGGGGCTGCCGATAGTGCGCGAGACCTTCTTGCCGTGGGCGACCAGCACTTCCTCGTCGAGCGAGGCGGGGCGCTTGACCAGCACTTCCATCGCTTCCTTCTTGGCCGCCGGCAGCTTGGGATGGCCGGTGGTCGAGAAGATCGAGGTCAGCGTCTTCGTCTTGTGCGGATGGCGCGCGGCGACATGCTGCGCGATCATCCCGCCCATGCTGCCGCCCACGATATGCGCGCGCTCGATGCCGAGTGCCTCGAGCAGCCCGGCGCTGTCATCAGCCATGTCATGCAGGCCATAGGGCGCCTTGGGCTTGAAGCCGAATTTGCGCATCAGTGCCATGCGCACCATGCCGGGGGCCTTGACCCCGTCGAACTTGTGGCTGAGCCCGATATCGCGGTTGTCGTGCCGGATGACGCGGAAACCGTGCCCGACCAGCGCATCGACCAGTTCCTGCGGCCACAGCGTCATCTGCGCGCCGAAGCCCATGATCAGCAGGATCGGATCGGCGTCCCTGGGCCCGTGGTCGTCATAATGGATGGTGATACCGTTGGCGATAATATCGGGCACGTGCGCGCTCTCCCCTGCTGCGTTTGCGTCAGCTGCATGGCGCAGTTGCGGGCGGCGGGCAAGATGGCGGCCCGTTCTAGGGAGAAGGGGGCGGGAGCGGCGCGGGACCATTGGGGGTCTGTGCTGGGGGCTGAAGCGCCGCTCCCGTTGAGGGGGGGGATGGCAGCTGATGCTATTGAAGGCAACAAACTGTCTATGAGTGCGGTAAACTCTCCGACAAACCTAACAGACTAGCCGATCAACGCATTTTAGATCGCTTCGATACGAGCTCTCTGAGCCAAACGCACGATGTCATCTGTGTCGTAGAGCTTTACCGATCGAATTGATGCAGCCTCGACGGCTGGTGCTGTGAACCCATTGACCGCAAAGACCAAAGGTCGAGCTTGAGAGTTCACACATGCACCAGCAATCTCGCGTATTGCAGCCACCGAAACCTTCGTCGAATGCCCCTTGCATTGTGCCCAGTACACGCACCCAGACAGTTGAATGATCAAGTCGACACCACCATCACCTGTGACCCTTGTCATTCGACAATCTACACCTCTTGAGGAAAGCATCCTGGCCAATGCTCGTTCAAAATCGATGCCACGCAGCCCCTTCCAAAAACCGGCGCCCGTTTCTTTGGAATTATACTCCCAGACGTTCGTATCATCTAAGAACTTTCGAGCGCCTTCAAGGCTTTGAGGCTGAAACAGCCGAAGAAGTGCGATTGCTCCTATTTGCCCCCCAAATCCTACTAGAATTATAGTAGGTGTTCCTAAAAACAGAAATCCCATAATAAATTCGAATAAAGTGAGCTCAATGATCGAACCTATGCAATTCACCGTAATGCCGATAAAAATAAAAAGAGAAATATACATCCCTATTTTAAATGATCTATCATCCCATGCCTTTATGATTTGAGACGCGTTTCGTGCACTAAACTCTTCTGGGAGGCCATACGTCACTGGGTCTGGCCTCTTGAGAGTCATGGCACTAGCACCGTATCCCGCGCCACCGCGTCCGTCTCCGGATAATCCAGCGTATAGTGCAGCCCGCGGCTTTCGTGCCGTTTGAGTGCGCTCTGGACGATCAGATCGGCGCTCTGATGCAAATTGCGCAGTTCGATGAGGTCGGAGGTGACGCGGAAACTGCCGTAATAATCCTCGATCTCCTGCCCCAGCATGCGGATGCGGTGGGCGGCGCGTTCGAGGCGTTTGGTGGTGCGGACGATACCGACATAGTTCCACATGAAGCGGCGGATTTCGGTCCAGTTCTGCTTGATGACGACTTCCTCGTCGGAATCGGTCACCCGGCTGGCGTCCCATTCGCGGATCGGCGGCGGCGGGGCGAGATCGCCCCAGCGGGCGAGGATATCCTTCGCCGCCGCCTCGCCGAAGACGAAGCATTCGAGCAGGCTGTTGGAAGCGAGGCGGTTGGCCCCGTGGAGCCCGCTCTCGGTGCATTCCCCCGCCGCCCATAGCCCGGGCAGGTCGGTCCGCGCATCGAGCCCCACCAGCACCCCGCCGCAGGTATAGTGCTGCGCCGGGACGACCGGGATCGGTTCCTTGGTCATGTCGATGCCGAGGCCCATCAGCTTCTCGTAAATGGTCGGGAAATGCCCCCTCACGAAATCGGCCGGCTGGTGGCTGATGTCGAGATGGACATAGTCGAGGCCGTAACGCTTGATCTGGTCGTCATTGGCGCGGGCGACGATGTCGCGGGGCGCGAGTTCCAGTCGCTCCGGGTCATAGCGTTCCATGTAACGCTCGCCCGTCACCGGGTTGAACAGCCGCCCGCCCTCGCCCCGCACCGCCTCGGTGATGAGGAAGTTCTTGACCTCGAGATTGTAGAGGCAGGTCGGGTGGAACTGCATCATCTCCATGTTGGAGACCCGTGCCCCGGCGCGCCAGGCCATGGCGATCCCGTCCCCCGTCGCGCCGCGCGGGGCGGTGCTGAACTGGTAGACCCGCCCCGCCCCGCCACTGGCGAGAATGGTGGCGCGGGCAACATGCGCCTCAACCTTGCCGCTCGCCTCGTCCAGCGCATAGGCACCCCAGACGTGGCCATCGCCCGAGTATCGCTCGCCACTGCGGCTGGTGATCAGGTCGATGCAGGTGCGCCCCGGCAGCAGCGTGATATTGGGATGATCCTCGGCCGCCTTGACCAGCGCCGCCTGCACCGCCCAGCCGGTCGCGTCGTCGACATGGACGATCCGGCGATGGCTGTGGCCGCCTTCGCGGGTGAGGTGGAGGTCGCCCGCATCCTCGCCGAACTTCTCGCGATTGAAGGGCACGCCCAGCTCGATCAACCGCTCGATCGACCGCGGCGCGTTCTCGACCACGAATTCGACTGTCTCCAGCCGGTTGAGCCCGGCCCCGGCCACCATGGTGTCGCGGATGTGGTTCTCGAAAGTGTCGCCTTCGTCGAGCACGGCGGCAATTCCGCCTTGCGCCCACGCGGTCGAGCCGCCGGTCAGCGAGCCCTTGGCCAGCACCAGCACGCGCTTCGATTCCGCCAGCGCCAACGCGGCGGTGAGCCCGGCGGCACCGGAACCGATGATGAGGACGTCGTGGGAAGCCTGTGTCATGGACGTGTCATGCCGCCGCCAACGATTGGCGGCAAGCAGAGAACGCCTTGTCGCCGGGACACTTCCCGTTCACCGCGGTTGCGATAGCGGCACTCGCGACAGGGCCAAACACCGGGGGCATGATACCGGGAGGTCGCAACCGATGGTAATCGGTCGAATTCGCTGTGCCTTGGGCCGACACAATGTCGACAAGCGCACCGTCCAATTGATGTACGGCCGCTCCATCGGGCGCTGCCGTAGTTGCAGGCAGGTGCTGGAGGAGGAATCCCCCGGCCACTGGATCGTGACCCCGCTGCACGATGCGGGGCTGGGGCACAGGCCGCGCTAGGTTCGGGTGCAGCCGGAGCCACATCATCCCGGAGCCGACCATATTTTTCGCTTGAATGCAGCGAGCGCAACGTGTGCAAGAGTGCAATGGACTCCGAACGTCGCAAGCTGATCGAACAAAAGCGCCAGTTCAATCGCGCACGTCTCGCCGTAAAGGAGTTGCGCGACCGTGCCGAACCGGCGTTTTCGACCTTGCTGGAGGCCGGAGAAGACTTCAATCTGCGAAGTCTGGCCGATGCCAAGCGCTGGGGCCCGAGCTGGCTTACCCGAGCCAGCTATGTGCAATGGCGCGAGATCGACGACGTACAATGGGCCTATGGCTTCGACGACGACAGGCAGAAGCTTGCGAAGGTTGCAGAGATACTCTGCGGCATCGTGGGGCCGGAGGACCGTATTCTCGTTTGCGAGCAGTTCCAATTGGATCTGACGCGGGCCGCCTTCGAACGGCATATCGACGCCATTTTCGAGGCAGCCTGGCGCCCCTACATAACCGCCGAGAAAGCCGAGTGGCTGATCGAGGTGAAGGGCGGTGAAATCTGGTGGAAGGTCGGCTGAGCGCCAGATCCGATCAACCGGCGCCCGTCAACTGCACGAACACGTCCTCGAGGTCCGCCTCGCGAGTGGTCACATCCTCGATGCCGTAACCATGCTGCTGCACGATGGCGAGTACCTGCCCGGCGCTCATGGCGTCGCGGTTGTAGGTGATTTCGAGCGTGCGCGGCTCCAGCACTTCCGCCCTGGCGAAACCAGGCTCCATGATCGGGCCGCCAAGGTCCTTGTCGACACTGACACGGACGATCTTCTCGCGCGCCATGCCGACGAGGTCCCTGGTCGGTTTGTTGGCGATCAGCTCGCCGTGATTGATGATGGCGATGCGGTCACACAGCTGCTCCGCTTCTTCCAGATAGTGCGTGGTGAGGACGATGGTGACACCCTGCTTGTTGAGTTCGGTCACCAGTTCCCACAGCTGGCGGCGCAGCTCGACATCGACTCCGGCGGTCGGTTCGTCGAGCACCAGGATCGGCGGCGAATGGACCATCGCCTTGGCGATCAGCAGGCGGCGCTTCATCCCGCCAGAGAGCGTGCGGGCATAGGCATTGCGCTTGTCGGCGAGGTGCACTGCCTCCAGCAGGGCTTCGCTGCGCCGCTCGGCCCTGGGCACGCCGTAGAAACCGGCCTGGTTTTCCAGCACCTCATAGGGCGTGAAGAAGGGATCGAAGACGATTTCCTGCGGGACGATGCCGATCGAACGCTTGGCATTGCGCGGGTTGGCGTCGATGTCGAAGCCCCAGATCTCGGCCTCACCGCCGCTCTTGGTCACGAGCCCGGCGAGGATATTGATCAGCGTCGACTTGCCTGCCCCGTTGGGGCCGAGCAGGCCGAAGACCTCTCCCTGCGGCACCTCTAAACTGATACCTTTGAGAGCGTGCTTGCCAGGCTCACCCTTCACCCCGGCATAGGTCTTCTGCAGGTCGCGGATGGAAATGGCGGGAAGCTTTGTCATGCACCTGCCTCTAGGCCGAAGCCGCGCGAGCTGCAAAGACCGGATTGCTTCGCGCAGGCCAAGCCACTATTCGCAGCCGCATGAGCATAGCCCCGCCCGAAGTCGTCAAGGTCACCACCCGCCGCGTCAGTTGCGACGGCGCCAGCGATATCCGCGGGGGCGTCAATTACCGCCCGGCCGCGCTCGGCCATCCGCGCATCTATCTCGAGATCGACGAGCATGGCTATGTCGACTGCGGCTATTGCGACCGCCGCTTCGTGCTCGAAGGCGGCCCGGCCGACGCTGCCGACCAGGCGAGCTTGCCCGACATTTCGGAGGGCGCCGATCCCGGCCACCGCTGACGTAAAAAGTCAGCCCCAGTTCAGCCAATTGTGGTATGAGTCGCGCTTCTAGGAGAAGCGTGATGACCAAGACCTTTCTTTCCGCTGTGGCCCTTGCCGCCTTCGCCATGATCGGCGGCGCACCCGTGCATGCCGACGAGATGTCCAAGGGCGAGGCCAAGCTGGCCAAGCTGATCGAAGGCCGCGTGGCCGGCGAGCCCAAGAGCTGCATCCGCGATTATCCGGTGCGCAGCTTCCAGGTGATCGACAAGACCGCGATCGTCTACAAGGTCGGCCGCACCGTATGGGTCAATTATACCCGCGATCCGGAATCGCTCGATGATCGGGACGCGCTGGTCTTCCGCAAGTTCGGCTCGAGCGTGTGCAAGAGCGACATTGTCACCACGATCGACCCGGTCGGCGGCTTTTACACCGGCAACGTCTTCCTGTCCGACTTCATTCCCTACAATCTGCCTGACAAGGGCGCCTGATTTGCCCTTCGCCCGGTCGCGCAACCACTGCGCGCCGGGCATTCGGTGCAATCGGGCGCGCGCGGGCGGCACAGGCTCTGCCCCAGTTTCTTGAGCAGCAAGTGGTGTTCGTCCATATCTGCCGCAGTCCACTCGGTCGGGACCAGCGGCATCAGTGTGTCGTAGGCCCGGGTGGTGTCGGCGCGCTCCGGCACGATGCCCATGCGCTGCATGATGCGGCGGTGATGGCCGTCGATCACCATCGCCTTTCGCCCCAAGGTTGAGGCATTCATCACCCCGGCGCTATTCTTGCGCGCGACGCCGGGCAGGCGTTCGAGCCAAGCCATCGCCGCGTCGGTCTCCAGGTCGGAGAGGTGTGACAAATCCACCGCGCCGCGCTCGGCCATGATCGCGCCGAGGCAATCCTTGAGCCTTTGCGCCGCGACCGAGGGAAAGGTCTGGCGCTGTAGCGGGGCCTCGAGTTCCCCAACCGGCGCTGACGCAACCGCTTCCCAGCAGCCATAGTCCGCCAGCAGCCCGTCGGTCGAAGCGTTCGAAGCCGCCGTCTTGGTCTGTGCGCCGATCACGCCATGAACCAGCACCCATTCAGGGCTGCGGCGCTTGTCGGGCGGGCGCACGATGCGCCCGAGCCTGCCAATCAGCGCAGTGTGCAAACGGCGCAGCACATCGGTGCGCGGATCGGGGCCGAGATCGAGTTGCATGGGGAACAGTTGTCGCGCGACATGTGCCGCGCGACAAGACGTTTCCGGCATTTCGATGCGATCGCTGGCGGACCTAGTTGCGGCTCAATTGACCGCGGATCGCGCCGTTGGGATACTCGGCTGTGTGGACGTTGACATAGAAGGCTTCGGGGTTGCCCTCGATCCGGTCCTCCTGCCATTCGCTCCCGTCGGTGCAACCCTTATAGCCGCCTTCATTGGCACGGCGCAGGGTGAAGACTGGGGGCCCGTTGGTCCCGGCTGCGCCGAGATGGATATGAGCCGCGGTGATCGGGCCGATGCCGCGAACATCGTTGAGGTCCCAGCATATCTGGCCAAATTCGTCGGTGATGGAGATTTCCGCCCTGCCGTATCCGTCGCTGTCGCCGCCGCCGACTTCGTTCGCGCCCGTCAGCGTGGCATAGTATGTTTCCGAGCTTTCTTCGGCGAGTGTTTCCTCCAAGGTCGCGCAGCCTGCCAGGGCCAGCGTGGCAGTGGCGGAAGCGATCAATACAATTGCGGTTTTCATTGTTCTCTCCGGGGACATTGCTGTGCTCCCGTCCGTGCCTGTTCAACGCCTCGGGAGGCCAGAGCGTTCCCCGGTGAATGTGCTAGGCGAGCCGAAGCGGGTCCCGGCCTGTCTGGCCCACGGCACCACGTCCATGCAGGTCGAACTGTCGCGCTGCTGATGCGGACACGCGAAAGGATCAAACGGATCGGCCAGGAAGTGCGCGCCGCCGCCTGGCTTTGCCTCAGGTCTCGATCTGCCGGATCGGAGGTATTACCAGCCACCACCACAGCGCACCGGCAGCCGAAATCCCTGCCGCCAGCGCGAAGGCCAGCCCATAGGAGCCGAGCTGGTCGACGATAATCCCCGTCGCGATCGGGCCAACGATGCCCGAAGCATTGCCGATGGCGTTCTGGATGCCGACCCAGCCGCCTGCGGCGCGCGGCCCGGCAAAGATCTGCGCCACGGCAAACAGGTTGACCGAGACCAGCCCGGCCCCGATCCCGGCGATCACCAGCCATGCGCCCAATTGCCAGGTCCCTTCGGCAAACCACAGCCCGGCAATCGCGCCACCGGCCAGCGCCTGGCCCAACGCCATCAGCCAGCGCCGCACGCGCGCCTCGTCCGCGCCGCGCGTTACCGCCATGTCGGACAGCCGCCCGGCCACCAGCGCCGAGACACCCTGGGTGGTGAAGTTGAGCGTCGTCAGCAGCGTCATCTCGGCAATCGAATAGCCCAGCGTCTTGGTCAGGTAGAGTGGCAGCCAGGCGAGCAGGAAGTAGAAGCCGTAGTTCGACATGAAATGGGCCACGCCCATCAGCCACAGCGTAGGAATGGCGAACAGCCGCTTCATCGGCACCGGATCGACCACCGGGGTCGTCACGCTGTCACTGCGCAAGGGCTTCGAGGCGAAGTGCCAGGGCACCAGCCACAGCAGGGTGACGAGGCCGAATATCCAGAAAATCGGCCGCCAACCCATGGTCTCCAGGATCACCCCGCCGGTCAGCACGCCCACCGCCGGCCCGAACGCCAGCGCCGCGCCGACCAGTGCGTTGGCGCTGCCGCGATGATGCGCCGGCACCTCGGCGGCGAAGATCTTGGAACTGCCGGGAAAGGCGATGCTCTCGCCCAGCCCCAGCAGCAGCCGCAGCACGATCAGCAGCACCAGCCCGTTGACGAAGCCGGTCAGCAGCGTCGCCAGCGCCCACAGCGCGATCCCGGCGGCAAACATGCGGTAGACGCAGAACCGGTCGCACAGCCAGCCGACGAACAGGCACAACGGCGCGTAGACCCAGAAGAAGGCGGAGACCGCGGTGCCGAACTCGGTCGCGGTGAAATCGAGCTCTTCGATCATCAGCGGCGCCGCGACCCCGATAGCGCCTCGGTCGACGTAATTGAGCAGCACCGACAGCGCGAGCAGGATCACCACCCAGAACAGCCGCGTGCCCGAAACGCGTGATTTTTCAGCCGAAGTCGCCACAGTGCACCTCCCCATTCCGACCCTGCATCACGCTAGCAGGCTGCGGGCAGCGCGACACGCGATTTTCGTTGCGGCTTAGGCGGCGGCGATCACATCCGTCGCGACGAAATCCGCGCCCTTGAACAGCAGGGGGATATTGCGGCTCTTGGCCAGCGCATAGGCGAACAGATCGCCATAGTTGAGCTGCGCCGGATGGCCGGTGCCCTTGCCGAACCGGGTGAAGGCCGTGTGAGCGATATCGGCCTGTTCGCGGTCGACAGGAATGATGGCGATACCGAACAGCCCAAGTGACACATCAACTTCGGCAGCCAGCGGCGCACCAAATCTGCGATAAGCCACCAACCTTAGCTCGACCAAGGTCCCTGCGCTGATGACGACGCCGTCTGCCCGCTCCAACAGCGATATTATGTGATCCTGTTCGGGTTCACCCAGCAGGACAGCCATGAGGGCCGACGTATCGACCGCGATCATTTCGGGATCATTTCGGCAGGCCGAACTCGTCGTATTCAAGTTCCCAGCTGGTGGTGCGATCCATCGGCATGGCATCGACCCGCGCGAGCATCTCGTCGATACGCCGACGCCGTTCTTCCTTGTCGAGCTTTTGCGCGGCAGGGACCGGCGTCAGCCGCACTTGCGGCACGCCATCCTTGTCGATCACCACTTCTTCACCGCGCAAGGCAGCCGCGATCAGCTTCGAAAGCTGCGCCTTGGCCTCGCCGATGTTGAAGTGGATGGTCATGGCGTGAGGGTAGGTTGGTCAAGGGGGTTGGTCAAGCTTGGGTCCCTCGGTCGAAGCCCGGCAATAGTGCTTGGCCTCGACCAGATCGCAAGCTACCTTGAACATGTGGCAAGGCAACTGGATTTCGGCGACGTCGTGTCAATCGCATTGGTTGCCTCGGCTTTAGGTGGCCTCGTCACCGCTATCGGTTTTGTTGGCATCCTGTTCGGTTTCAACAGGCTCACGGATGACCCTTCTGCAATTCTTGGCACGCTCTTCTGGGGAGGATTGATCGGCCTCATTCTGGGCATCATTGTTGCGTTGCCGCTTGGTATTGCCGTGGGGACGACGATAAGCAGAATCTTTGGCGATTCGGTTGGCGCAGCGGGTTTCGCCGGCGCACTGACGGCATCCATCCTCTTCGCCCTTGCTTACGGTGATGAACCCGTTCGCGAGCCCTTGCTGTTCGGCTTCGGCATCGCATTCGCACTCATCGGTGCGCTCATGGCGATTGCAGGCCGCCACTACGTGTTGAACAAAGTAGCGGTTTTCAGGCGTTAAGCAGCGGAACGGAGACGCTTCACTCCCACTCGATCGTCCCCGGCGGCTTTGACGTATAGTCATACACCACCCGGTTGATCCCCTGCACCTCGTTGACGATGCGCGTCGCGCAGCCGGTCAGGAAGGCGGCGTCGAAGGGATAGACGTCCGCCGTCATCCCGTCGGTGCTGGTCACCGCGCGCAGGGCGCAGACGCTGTCGTAGGTGCGATAATCGCCCATCACGCCCACGGTGCGGACCGGCAGCAGCACGGCGAAGGCCTGCCAGATCGCGTCATAGAGCCCGGCCTTGCGGATCTCGTCGAGATAGATGGCGTCGGCCTTGCGCAGGATATCGCAGCGTTCCTTGGTCACTTCGCCGGGGATGCGGATGGCCAGGCCGGGGCCGGGGAAGGGGTGGCGGCCGACGAAGATATCGGGCAGGCCCAGCTCGCGGCCCAGAACGCGCACCTCGTCCTTGAACAGTTCACGCAGCGGCTCGACCAGCTTCATGTTCATGCGCTCCGGGAGCCCGCCGACATTGTGGTGGCTCTTGATCGTCACGCTCGGCCCGCCGGTGAAGCTGACGCTCTCGATCACGTCGGGATAGAGTGTGCCCTGGGCGAGGAAATCGGCGCCGCCGATCTTCTTCGCTTCGGCTTCGAACACATCGATGAAGGTCTTGCCGATGAATTTGCGCTTGGCCTCGGGGTCGGTGACGCCGGCGAGGCCTTCCATGAACATCTGCTCGGCATCCACGACCACCAGCGGGATGTTGTAATGGTCGCGAAACATGGTTTCGACCTGCTCGCGCTCGCCCAGCCGCAGCAGCCCGTGGTCGACGAAGACGCAGGTCAGCTGTTCGCCGATCGCCTCGTGGATCAGGATCGCAGCGACCGAGCTGTCGACGCCGCCGCTGAGGCCGCAAATGACCTTGCTGCCGCCCACCTGCTCGCGGATTTCGCGCACCTTGGTCTCGCGATAGGCGGCCATGGTCCAGTCGCCTTTGAGCCCGCAGACCTTGTGCACGAAATTGGCCAGCAGCTTCCCGCCGTCGGGTGTGTGGACGACCTCGGGGTGGAACTGGGTGCCATAGAACTTGCGCTCCTCGTCTGCGATCACCGCGAAGGGTGCGCCGTCGCTGATGGCGACGATCTCGAAGCCGGGGGCGAAGCGGGTGACCTTGTCGCCGTGGCTCATCCACACCTGGTGGCGCTCGCCGACGCTCCAGAGCCCGTCGAACAGGGCGCAGTCCTTGGTCACGGTCAGGTACGCACGGCCGAATTCGCCCCCGTCGCCGACTTCGTGGCCGGGGCGCACTTCGCCGCCGAGCTGATGACTCATGACCTGCTGGCCGTAACAGATGCCGAGGATCGGAACGCCCGCCTCGAACAGCGCCATCGGCGCGCGCGGGCTTCCCTCTTCCGGCACACCGGCGGGCGAGCCGGAGAGGATGATCCCCTTGGGCTTCATGCGCCTGAACGCCGCCTCGGCCTGGGTGAAAGGCGCTATTTCGGAATAGACTCCGGCCTCGCGCACGCGGCGCGCGATTAGCTGGGTCACCTGGCTGCCGAAATCGACGATGAGGATGGAATCGGGGAGATGAGCGTCGTCCATGGCCGAGCGCGGTAAGCAAGGGCACGAAGGCTGTCCAGCCGCAGGGAAATCTATCCCACCGGAGCAAGCCCAGCGAGGTCCTTGTTGGACCGTACATTGCGACAGACGCACGCAGATGAACAAAACCTGTCAAGTATGTTGCGTCCAACGCAACTGACCTGCGTGTTTTCTCACTTTTAGAAAGCGGCGCGAAAGATTATTTCACCCCTCGAAGCCGGCGGCGAGCCCTCCTCTCCCCCCCCCGAATGCTCGCCCCGGCTCCCTCAGGCTGCTCGATCCCTCGGCAGCCGGACGATCGAAACCGCTGCCATGGGCGCGGCAACGATCGGTAAAGCCGCGAGACGCGGTCGCCAACTCTCTCCCCCTCCCCCCGGCGACCAGCGTCTCGCGGCCCTATTTCCATTTCCACGACTACTCCGTGTAACCGCCGCGCCTTTCCGAACGGACCCGAGGTGTACCCAGAGCGCTAAAGCCTCCGGGTCGCGCAGGTGCGGCGCGCCTGACCCCTCCCCCCCGAGGCGCGCCGCACAACTTCGCTGCATTGGCGAGACTACGCGGTCAGGCGATCGGCGAGCTCGCGCAGCTCGGTCTTGAGCAACTTGCCGATATGGCTGCGCGGCATCTCGTCGATGGCCTGGAGCGCACTAAGCCGCTGGGTCTTGCCCAGTCGCGCATTGGTGACGGCAAGGATATCGCCGACCTCGCTTTTCGCCACGCCATCGGCCAGCCGGACGAAGCCGAGCGGAGTCTCGCCCCATTGCTCCGACGGGATCCCGATCACCGCCGCTTCCGCCACGCGCGGGTCCTTGGCCAGTTCGGCTTCGAGATCGCTGGGATAGATGTTGAACCCGCCCGAGATGATCATGTCCTTGGCCCGGCCGACCAGCTCGACAAAGCCATCGGCATCGACCCGGCCGATATCGCCCATCCGCTGCCAAACCTCGCCCGTTTCAGGATCGGTCCAATAGCCTTCGCGGGTCTTGCCGGGCTGGTTCTTGTAGCCGGCCATCATGGTCTGCGAGAGTCCGATGAGGTTGCCCGCTTCCCCCGGGGGCACCGGCCGGTCCTCGTCGTCGAGCACCTTCAGCTGGCTGCCGGGCGCGGGCCGACCCACGGTGTGGAGCTTGTCGGGAAATTCGTGGCAGGGCAGCAGACAGACCACGCCGCCCTCGGTCATGGAATAGATCTCGATCAACCCGCCCGGCATCCGCCGCAGCACCTCGGCTTTGAGCTCGGGGGAGAAGGGCGCGCTGGTGCAGTATTTGAGCATCATGGACGACAGGTCGAATTCGTCGAAGCGCGGTTCGGCCATCAGCCGCTGGTATTGCACCGGCACCAGCATGGTCAGCGTGGTCCGGTCAGCCTGCGCGTGCTCCAGCCATTTGACCGTGTTGAACTTGCCCATCACCCGCACCGTGCCGCCTGCCAGCAGCGGCGGCAGGAAGGCGACCATGGTGGTGTTGGAATAGAGCGGGGTCGATGCGAGCGAGACCACCGGCATGCCCGATCCCAGGAACGAGGCCGCCGTCGCCCCGAACTGCCGCCAGCGCATCTGGTGCGAATGAACGATGCCCTTGGGGATGCCCGTCGTACCGCTGGAATAGATGATGTTGAAGTGGTCTTTGGGATCGGGTTCGAACCCGGGCGCTTTCGTCCCTGTGGCCGCCATCCAGTGCCCGATTTCCTCCAGCGCGATATGCACGAGCCCGGTGGCGAAATCAGCGCCCAGCTCGGCGCTCTTCGCTGCATCGATGAACAGGTGCTGCGCGCCCGAATCGGCCGCCATGCCCGAGAGCTGTTCCTTGCTCGCGCTGGTCGTCAGCGGCGCAGCAACCCCGCCCGCGCGCACTGCGGCAAGGAACACCAGCGCATAGGCGATGCATGAGGTGCCGAGGATGGCGACCGATTGTCCCTTCTGCAGCCCGGTCTCGACAAGCCGCGCGGCGAGCCGCTCGACGCGGTCGTCCAGCTCGCCCCAGGTCAGTTCGCCGCCGTCATCGCGGATGGCGGGCTTGTCCGGCTGGGCGGCGGCCCATTGCGACAGGATCTGCGAAAAATTGCCGAACGGTTCGGCAAGCGCGGCGGCGGCTGTGTTCTCTCCCATGCCCACCACTCTTATGGCGCAACAAGGTTTTGTCGAGATACTTATCCTTGGGCCGGACCGCCCGGCAGCCTCAACACTCGATCACATTGACCGCCAGGCCGCCCTGGCTGGTTTCCTTGTATTTGGTGCTCATGTCGAGCCCGGTCTGGCGCATGGTCTCGATCACCTGGTCGAGGCTGACGCAGGTTTCGGCCTCGGTCCGGTGGAGCGCGAGGCGGGCAGCGTTGACCGCCTTGACCGCGCCGATGGCGTTGCGTTCGATGCAGGGGACCTGCACCAACCCGCCGACCGGATCGCAGGTCAGGCCAAGGTTGTGCTCCATGCCGATTTCCGCCGCGCAGGCGATCTGCTCGGGCGTGCCGCCCCACACCGCTGCGAGGCCGCCGGCAGCCATCGAACAAGCCACGCCAACTTCGCCCTGGCAACCCATCTCGGCCCCGGAAATGCTGGCGCGCTGCTTGTAAAGCAGCCCGATGGCGCCTGCGGTGAGCAAAAACTCGCGGGTCTTGTCGCGGCAGGGCTGCTCGGTCGAATCATTGCAATAGAACCGGATCACCGCCGGAATGATCCCGGCCGCGCCATTGGTCGGCGCGGTGACCACCCGGCCCCCGGCGGCGTTCTCTTCGTTCACCGCCATGGCATAGCAATTGAGCCAGTCGAACAGCTGCTCACGTTCGTTGGACTGGGGGTTGGCCGAGAGTTTGTCCCACAGGTCGGGTGCGCGGCGCTGGACCTTGAGGCCCCCAGGCAGGGTGCCGCGTTGGACCAGCCCGCGCGCGACGCATTGCGCCATCGCCTGGGCGATCGCGTCGAGCCCCGCCTCGGTCTTCGCGCGGGGCCGCATCGCATCTTCGTTGGCGAGAACGATTTCTGCGATGGAGCGCCCCTCACTCGCACAAATCGCCAGCAAGTCCGCCGCCGAGCCGAATTCGAAAGGCACCTTGTTCCCTGTAGAAATCCGGTCGTCCTTGGGCTTGCGCTTCAGTTGCGCTTCCGAAGCGACGAAGCCGCCCCCGGTCGAGTAAGAGGTTCGCTGGAGCAGCACCTCGCCCGCAGGATCCAGCGCCACCAGCCGCATGCCGTTGGGATGCAGGTCCGGGATGATATGCCCGGCAAGATCGATATCCGCGGCGGGATCGAAGGCGAGATCGTGCTGTCCGCCGAGCGCCATCCTCTTGCTCGCGCGGAGCGCGGCAATCGCCACCGCCGCCTCGTCCGGATCGGTCGCGTCGGGGCGAAAGCCCATCAGCCCGAGCATGGTCGCATCGACCGTGCCGTGGCCTACGCCGGTCAGCGCCAGCGAGCCCTGCAGCTCGACTTCGACCCGCGCCGTCCGCTTGATCTTGCCTGTCTTGGCGAGTGCGCGGACGAACATGCCCGCAATCCGCATCGGCCCGACCGTGTGCGATGACGAAGGGCCGATCCCGATCCGGAAGATATCGAGCACCGAAAGCATGCGCGCGGGTCTCTCCTGTGCTTGCAAGCCGTGGCCGGACGCCTAGGGTGCGCGCGAGGATTTGGCCAGAGCGGAATGGCCGAGGGGGGCAGACATGCGGACGATCATCACGGCACTGGCGCTGGCCGCTATGGCGATGACGGCGAGCGGCGCACTGGCGCAGGACAGCACGCCGCGGCGGGTCATCGCCATCGTCGCACATCCGGATGACGAGGTCTTTATTGCTCCCGTCCTGGCGCGGTTGGCGCGCGAAGGGGCCGAGCTGACGCTGGTCTTCGCCACCGACGGCGATCAGGGCCCGGGCGTGAGCGGTATGGAGAAAGGCGCGGCGCTGGCCCGGGTGCGCCAGGGTGAAGCGCGGTGTTCGGCGGCGGCGCTGCAAGCCAGCGTGACGCATTTCTTCGGGCTGGGCGACGGCACGCTTGGCACTCTGGCCCATTTGCCCGACAGCAGCGCGCAGCGGTTCGAGGCGCAGCTGGAAGCGCTGCTGGGCGGCGGCGATTATGACCTCGCGCTGACCTGGGGTCCGGATGGCGGCTATGGCCATGCCGATCACCGGATGGTCAGTGCCATTACCACCGAAGTGATCCAGCGCATGGGCGCGGGCCGCCCGCAATTGCTCTATCCGGGCTTCCGCAACGGAACCCTGCCGCCGGTGCCGGAGATCCAATCGTGGGCCACGCTCGACCCGGCGTTGCTACCGATCGCGATGCCCTATGAGCCTGCCGATCTCGCAGCGGCGAGCGCAGCTTTGCAGTGCCACAAGACCCAGTTCGACGAGACCGTTCGCGCCGGGCTGATCCCGCTGTTCGACCAGAGCGTGTGGGGCGGCGCACTGCATCTGCGCGAGGCTTTGGCCGCGCCCGCGATCACGCCGGAAATGCCGGGATAACCCTGCCCGCCCCGTGCGGTGGAAAACTGCCCCGATCACCGGCCATTTGCTTGGGTTTCGCGCCGTCAGAGCCTATATAATCGGCATGAACGACACCCCTGCCGAGAACGGCCAGACCACCCCGGAAAACCCGCCCCAGAACGCCAAGCAGATGGGCGAATACGGCGCCGATTCGATCAAGGTCCTCAAGGGCCTCGACGCGGTCCGCAAGCGGCCCGGCATGTATATCGGCGATACCGACGACGGCAGCGGCCTGCACCACATGGTGTTCGAGGTGTCGGACAATGCCATCGACGAGGCGCTGGCGGGCCACTGCGACCTGGTGCTGATCGAGCTCAATCCCGATGGGTCCGTGTCCGTGGAGGATAACGGCCGGGGCATCCCGGTTGACATGCACAAGGAAGAAGGCGTTTCGGCGGCCGAGGTCATCATGACCCAGCTCCACGCCGGCGGCAAGTTCGAGAACACCAGCGACGACAATGCCTACAAGGTTTCCGGCGGCCTGCACGGCGTCGGCGTGTCGGTGGTCAACGCGCTTTCCGAATGGCTCGAACTGACGATCTGGCGCAATGGCCAGGAGCACTGGATGCGCTTCGAGCACGGCGATGCGGTCGAAAGCCTGCGCGTCATCGGCGATGCACCCAAGGTGGACGGGAATGCCGACCCCGATGGCTTCAAGAAGGGCACGCGGGTGACCTTCAAGGCGAGCGAGGATACATTCAAGAACGTCACCGAGTTCGACTTCGAGAAGCTGGAGCACCGTTACCGCGAGCTCGCTTTCCTCAACTCGGGCGTGCGCATCAAGCTGCGCGACAAGCGCCACGAGGAAACGCTGGAGCACGACCTCTACTACGAGGGCGGGATCGCGGCCTTCGTGAAGTACCTCGACCGCAACAAGCAACCGCTGGTGGCCGAGCCCATCGCGGTGAGCGCCGACAAGGACGGCATCGGCATCGATGTCGCGCTGCAATGGAACGACAGCTATTACGAAAACGTCCTCTGCTTCACCAACAACATCCCGCAGCGCGACGGCGGCACTCATCTGGCGGCTTTCCGCGCCGCGCTGACCCGCACGCTCAACAATTATGCCACCGCCAGCGGACTGATGAAGAAGGAGAAGGTCAGCCTCAGCGGCGAGGACATGCGCGAGGGCCTCACCGCTATCGTCTCGGTCAAGCTGCCCGACCCCAAGTTCTCCAGCCAGACCAAGGACAAGCTGGTCAGCAGCGAGGTGCGCCAGCCGCTCGAAAGCCTGATGGGCGAGAAGATGACCGAGTGGCTGGAGGAAAACCCCGCCGATGCCAAGGCCATCATCCAGAAGGTGATCGATGCCGCCGCCGCCCGCGAAGCGGCGCGCAAGGCCCGCGAGATGAGCCGCAAGGGCGCGATGAGCATCGCCAGCCTGCCCGGCAAGCTGGCCGATTGCCAGGAACGCGATCCGGCCAAGTCCGAACTGTTCCTGGTCGAGGGCGATTCGGCAGGTGGTTCGGCCAAGCAGGGCCGCGACCGCAAGACGCAGGCCATCTTGCCGCTCAAGGGCAAGATCCTCAACGTCGAGCGCGCCCGGTTCGACCGGATCATCTCGTCGAAAGAAGTCGGCACGCTGATCCAGGCGATGGGCACGGGCCTGCGCGACGAGTTCAATCTCGACAAGCTGCGCTATCACAAGATCGTGATCATGACCGACGCCGACGTCGACGGCGCACATATCCGTACGCTGCTGCTCACCTTCTTCCACCGGCAGATGCCCGAGATCGTCAAGGCCGGGCACCTGTTCATCGCCCAGCCGCCGCTGTTCAAGGTCAGCAAGGGCCGCAGCGAAGTCTATCTGAAAGACCAGGCCGCGCTTGATCGTTACCTGGTCGATGCCGGCCTGCAGGGCCGCATGCTGGAGACCACCGGTGGCTCGCGCGCCGATGGCGATTTGCGGGTGCTGGTCGAACATGCGCTGCGCATCCGCAATCTGATGGCCTTCGTGCCGCGCAAATACGACACCGGCATCATCGAGCAGATGGCGCTGTCGGGCGCACTAGACCCGCAGCTCGATGCATCGACCCGCCAGCAGGCGCTGGAACTCGCCGCCATGCGGCTGGCCGCCGGCGACGAGGATGCGCGCTGGACGGCGCAGTTGCGTGAGGATGGCTCGGTCCGCTTCGACCGCTTGTGGCGCGGCGTGACCGACGTGCACGAGATCGAAGCCAAGTTCCTCGACAGCGCCGAGGCACGCAAACTGCACAAGCTCGCGAGCGAACAGGCCGAAGCCTATGTCCACCCTTCGAGGCTGACCCGGGTCAGTGCCGAAGCGGTCGAGGCCGAGCCGGTCGCGGAGACCGAAGGCGAAGAAACCGAAATGGTGGTCGCCAGCGGCGACGGTGCCATCAGCCGCCCGACCCAGCTGCTCGACGCGATCCTCGCCGCCGGGCGCAAGGGCCTGTCGATCGCCCGCTACAAGGGCCTCGGCGAAATGAACGCCGAGCAGCTGTGGGAAACCACGCTCGATCCCGAGGCGCGGGTGCTGTTGCAGGTGAAGGTCGAGGACGCCGACGTGACCGACGAGATCTTCACCCGGCTGATGGGCGATGTGGTCGAACCGCGCCGCGAATTCATCCAGGACAATGCTCTCAATGTCGCGAACCTCGATGTCTGACGACATCAAGGTTCGACTTGGGGCTTTGAATGTCGCCGACCTCGACGTCTGATCTCCAGTGATCGGCACCGCCGCCCTGCTCGTTGTGCTGACAGGTGCGGCGTGGTTGGCCCTTGTCGCGCTGGTCTGCCTGGCCCGCCCCCATCGCGCGCGGGAAGGCTTGGCGTCGATGGGCAGCAACTGGCGCTGGCAGCTGGGCGAGCATGTGCCCCGCGCCATAGTCGGCCTGGCCATGGTCTTGCGCGCGCCACTGGCCAAGGCCCCGCATTTGCTGGAAATCGGCGGCTGGTTCCTCGTTGCCAGTTCGATTCTGATCCTGGCGGTACCGATGCGCTGGCATAATCGCTATGCGGTATGGTGGGCCGAGCGGATCCCGCTTGCGGCCTATCGCCTGCTGGCGCTGCCCACTCTGGCAATGGCTGTATTGCTTGCCTATATCACCTTGTGAGGTGACGAAGGAGACCCGCATCCCATGAACAGCGCGCTCGCCATCCATTCGCGGCAGGAACATATTCGCTATCTCGGTCTTGCGGCAGGTGCGCTGCTGGTGCTGCCGCATGTGCCGTTCGGCAATATCGTGCTCTACCCCTTCATGATCTTGGGCACGTGGTTCCATGAGATGGGCCATGGCCTCGCTGCGATGCTGATGGGGTTCGATTTCCAGCGACTGGTGCTGTTGCCCAACGGATCCGGCTATGCGCAGTATTTCTTCCCCGTCGATGCCAGCCGGTTCGCTCATGCGACCATCGCCGCTGCAGGGCCGATCGGCCCGGCCATCGTGGGTTCGGGATTGATCATGGCCTCCCCGCACCAACGCTTGTGGAAGCCGGTGCTGCTGACGCTGGCCGGGCTGATCGCCCTCTCGACGCTGATCTGGGTCCGCTCCACCGTCGGCTGGATCGTGCTGCCCGGCATTGCAGGGCTGCTGACCCTGATCGCCATGCGCGGCAAGCCGTGGATGGAACGTTTCGCGCTCCAGTTCCTGGGCCTGCAAGCCGCGCTCAGCATGTTCCAGCAATGGGATTACCTGCTGACCGAAGGCGCGGTAATCGGGGGCCGGCCGCAATTGTCGGACACCGGCGCCATCGAGCAATACCTGCTGCTGCCGCACTGGCTGTGGGCGGGTCTGATAATTGCACTGGCTGCATTGATGCTGGGTACATCCTTGCGCTATTCGCTGTCGGAGAAGCGCACCCCGCGGCGCTGGTAAGGGGTTCCAGGCAATGCAGACCACGCCCTTTGGCAGCGATATCGAGCGGCTCGGATTCTTGCTGTTCCTGGTGCTGGTGACCGGCGGGCTGGCGCTGGTGGCCTGGCCCTTCATCGCCCCGCTTCTGTGGGCCACGCTGGCGGCGATCATGTTCCAGCCGCTTTACAACTGGTTCAAGATCAAACGGCCCGACAGCCCCAACCAGAGTGCGCTTGCCGCGTTGCTGGTGATCACCTTCGCCATCCTCGTACCGGCACTCTGGATCGGCGCCATCGTGGTCGAACAGGCCGCCCTGTTGGTCGTCGCGTTCCAGGAAGGCGAAATCGACGTGGCGGCATGGTTTACGCAAATCTTCAACGCCCTGCCCGAACAGCTGCGCGGCGCGCTGCGCAGCCAGGGCCTCGGCAATTTCGCCATGGTGCAGGGCCGCTTGCAAGACCTTGTCACTGAGAGCGCAGGCCTGATTGCCAGTCGGGCCGTCGCCATTGGCGGCAGCGCACTCAGCTGGTTCCTAGCTTTCGGCGTCGGACTTTATGTGACCTTTTTCCTGCTACGCGACGGCAGGACCATCGGGCGAACGGTGGTCCGTGCCCTGCCTCTGGAGCGGTCGATCGCCGACCGGCTGGCCGAGCGGTTCCTCGCCATTGTGCGAGCCACGGTCAAGGGATCGGGCGTCGTCGCGCTGGTCCAGGGCGTCTTGGGGGCCATCACCTTCTGGATCGTCGGCATGCCGTCGGTGGCATTGTTCGGAGTGCTGATGGGCATCTTCTCGCTGCTGCCCGCTGTCGGCCCGGCAATCGTCTGGGTTCCGGCAGCGATCTGGCTGCTGGCGACCGGCGCGATCTGGCAGGGAGTCGTCGTCATCATTTCCGGAGTCGCGGTGATCGGGATGGTCGACAATGCACTGCGTCCGATCCTGGTCGGCCGCGACACGGGCATTCCCGACTGGGTTATTCTCGTCACCACCTTGGGCGGGATTGCCACAGTCGGTATGTCAGGCATCGTCGTCGGCCCGCTGGTGGCAGGCCTGTTCCTGGCCGGCTGGTCGATCCTGACCGAACAGCGCGCGGAAGCAGCTCCCGAGGCATGAGCGCTAACAGCTTTGACGCCATCATCCTCGGCGGCGGGGCGGCGGGGCTGTTCTGCGCGGCTCAGGCCGGGCAACGCGGGCGGCGGGTGCTGGTGCTGGAGCGGGCCGAGGCGGTGGGGAAGAAGATCCTCATTTCCGGCGGCGGGCGGTGCAACTTCACCAATATCGGCGCGGGGCCGGAGAACTACCTGTCCGCCAACCCGCATTTCGCCAAGTCGGCGCTGCGCCGCTACACCCCGCGCGATTTCCTCGGCCTGGTAGAAAGCCATGGCATCGCCTGGCACGAGAAGACGCTGGGGCAGCTGTTCTGCGACGGCTCATCGAAACAGATCGTCCAGATGCTGCTAAGCGAATGCGCGAAAGGCGATGTCACCATTCTCACCGGACAGGATGTGACCGAGGTGGTGCATGATGCTGGCCGTTTCGCCGTCATGGCATCGGGCACGGCCAATACCGCCGACAAACTCGTGATCGCCACTGGCGGGCCGTCGATCCCCAAGATGGGGGCGAGCGACTATGCCTATCGGCTGGCGCGGCAGTTCGGGCTCAAGGTCGTCGAACCGTGCCCGGCGCTGGTGCCGCTGACCTTGGGCGGCGAGGACGTGCTGTTCCGCGAGCTTTCGGGTGTGGCCAGCGATGTTGTCGCACGGGCTGGCACGGCGAGCTTTGCCGAGGCGGCGCTGCTGACCCATCGCGGGCTCTCAGGCCCGGCGATCTTGCAAGCTTCCAGTTATTGGGCGCATGGCGAACCCGTCTGGCTCGACTTCTGTCCCGGCGAAAAGGGCGACTGGCTGGTCGCGCGCAAGATAGCGACTCCCAATGCCACCGCAACGTCGATCCTGCGCAAGTATATGCCCGAGCGCTTGGCTGGCGTGCTGGCCGAGCGGCTGGGCCTCTCCGGCCCCTTGCAAGGCATCGCCGACAAGGCGCTGCGCCGGGCGCAGGAGCGGCTGGCGCGATGGGAATTCCGCCCCAATGGCACCGAGGGGTTCGCCAAGGCCGAAGTCACCGCCGGGGGAATCAGCACGGCGGAGCTTTCCGGCCAGACGATGGAAGCTACCAAGGTTCCGGGACTTTACGCCATCGGCGAGGCGGTCGATGTGACCGGCTGGCTCGGGGGCTACAACTTCCAGTGGGCCTGGGCGAGCGGACACGCCTGCGCACAGGCGCTGTAGGACAGTCTTTCCTTTGCCGCATTCCCATCGCATGGGTTGGGACATGACGATCCGCACCCTAACCGCTTCGCTGCTGGCCCTCTCGCTGGGCGCCTGTGCCACCGTTCCGGAAACTGCGACCGCACCCGCCGCGCCGGTCACAGTCCGGGTGGTCGGACTCAACGACTTCCATGGCAATCTCGAACCTGCCAGCCGCCCAATGATGCTGGAACTGGGCGGCGGCGAGAGGGCCGAAGTCTATGCCGGCGGCGCAGCGTGGATGGCCGATGCCGTGGCCAAGCTGCGCGGGCAGGACAAATACAGCCTGGTGATCGCCGCGGGCGATTTGATCAGCGCCAGCCCATTGGCCAGCTCGCTGTTCCTCGACGAGCCGACAGTGGGCGTGATGAACCGGATCGGGCTCGATTTCGCGGGGGTTGGCAACCACGAATTCGACCGCGGCTGGCGCGAACTCAAGCGCCTGCGCGAAGGCGGCTGCGAGAAGTTCACTCTGCGTGAACCCTGCGCGGTCGAGCCGCAATTCGCCGGGACCGACTTCCCCTTCCTCGCCGCCAATGTCTTTACCGAGGACGGCACCACGCTGTTTCCCGGCATCGGCTTCAAGCGCTTCGGCGAGGGCGAGAACGAGGTCACCGTGGCAGTGATCGGGCTGACGCTCAGGGGCACGGCAGAGATCGTGACCCCCGGCGGCATTGCCGGGCTGACCTTCGAGGACGAAGCCCAGTCGATCAACGCCCTTATCCCGCAGGCGGTAGCCGAAGGTGCCGACGCCATCATCATCGCCATCCACCAGGGTCTGGTGCCCGAGCCGGGTGACGGCTTCAACGGCTGCGGCAGCATGGCGGGCGATCTGCGCGCGATCCTCGAGCAGCTCGATCCCCGGATCGATCTCGTCATTTCGGGGCACACGCACCAGGCTTATGTCTGCGATTTCGGCACGGTGGACCCATCTCGCAATTTTACCGTGACCAGCGCCGGGTCCTATGGCCGGATGCTGACCGATATCGCGCTGACGGTCGATCCGCGCGCCAATGATGTCGTGGGCGTGACCGCCCGCAACGTGCCGGTGCAGAGCGCGGGCGAAGGGCGCCCGGCCAATCCGGCCTATGAGGAATTCGCGCCTGTCCCCGAGGTCGCAGCCTATGTCGCACGCTATGTCGCCGCCTCGGCCGAAGTTGCCGGCCGTCCGGTCGGCAAGCTGTCCGGCCCGGCCCTGCGCGGCAGTTATGAGACCGCCTTGGGCAATCTCATCGCCGATGCCCAGCTCGCCGCCTCGCGCGATGCCGGGGCGCAGATCGCGCTGATGAACCCGGGCGGTATCCGTGCCGACCTCAACCCAAAGGCCGACGGCACCGTCACTTTCGGAGACATTTACGCCATCCAGCCGTTCGGCAACACGGTGGTTACGGGCACGCTGACCGGCGCGCAGTTGCTGGCCGTGCTGGAACAGCAGTTCGCCAACCCCAACAACATCAACATACTGTCGGTGAGCAAGGGCTTCGCCATGACCCTCGACGCCTCGCGTCCCGAAGGCCAGCGGGTTGTCTCCGCCACTCTGGACGGGGCGCCGATCGACCCGGTCAAGGAATACCGCGTTTCGGTCAACAGCTTCATGGCTACCGGCGGCGATGGCTTCAGCGCGCTCAAGGCGGGCACGGATGCGGTGATCGGCCCGCTCGATCTCGATGCGATCGAAGCGCTGTTCCGTTCGACGGAGGTGGTGCAGCTACCCGCAACCGGGCGGGTCACGGTGATCGGCGGCTGATCAGCTCGCGGCGCGCAGGCCCGAGACACCCTTGGCCCCGCGGTCGGCGACCGAAAGACCGTCGAACAGCGTGTCGATGATGCGGGCGAGCTTTTCCTCGCTCAGCTTCTGGTGGATCATTGCGATCATATAGGGCTGGATGTAGCAGACCACGGTCTGGTTGATGATCGACAGCACTTCGTTGATGCCAAGGCCGTCGAAATGCCCGTCTGCCTGCGCCTCTGCGATCAGTTCGCACAGGTAATGGTCGGCAAGGTCGATGTAGGACCGA
This sequence comes from Erythrobacter sp. SDW2, assembly GCF_021431965.1. NCBI lineage: Bacteria > Pseudomonadati > Pseudomonadota > Alphaproteobacteria > Sphingomonadales > Erythrobacteraceae > Erythrobacter > Erythrobacter sp. SDW2. Next base: position 795,510 of record NZ_CP090370.1, on the reverse strand, counting down.
GCGTAGTCGAAGTAACGCTCGCCCATCTCGATATAGAGATTGAAGGTGGCCGGATCGTCCTTGAACTGGTCGCGCAGCAGCAGGAAGCGGCGGGCGAAGAATTCGTACATCTTGCGGCGCGGCGGCAGATCGCTGGCCATGACCTCGTCCATCACCGCCAGCTTGGGGGCGAACCATTCGCCGGTTACCGCTTCGAGCAGGTCGCCTTCCTCAGGGAAAACGACATCGATCCGGGCGCGGGCGACGCGCAGCTCGCTGGCAAGCTTGGCGCGGGTCACTTCCTCGCCGGTTCGTTCCATGATGTCCATCGCCAGGCGGGCCAGGCGTTGGCGTTCTTGCTGGATCTCGTCTTCGCTCACCGGTGGGGGCTCCCTCAAGCTCGGCTCCATGTAGGAACGCTGCCGCCGGGTTAAACCCCTAGCCCAAGATCGCGGCCAAGCGAATGGCCGATTTTTTCACCGCTGTTGCTTGGGGGGCAATTTAGGAGGGAGAGGAATGAAGGCGCTCGTGCGCGCGACATAGTCGGCATAGGCATCGCCGCGCTTCTTCTTCATCCCGTATTCCAGCAGCGCCGCGCCCGACCATTTGGTGAGGGTAAAGGTCAGGAACACCGGCCCGATCAGCGTATAGAGCGCCAAGTCCCACCCGATCGAGGCGGTCACCAGCCAGATGCCCCACCAGGCGCAGGCATCGCCGAAATAGTTCGGGTGGCGGGTATAGCGCCACAGCCCGGTGTCGAGAATCTTCCCCTCATTGGCTGGGTCGGCCTTGAAGGCGCGCAATTGCAGGTCGCCGACGGTCTCGAAGAACATGCCGAAGGCCCACAGCGCGATCCCGGCATAGGCCAAGGGTGCCAGCGGTGCAGGCGCTGCGCTGGCAAGGATGCCGACCTGCGCAGGCGAGCAGACCGCGAACAGCAGCACCGCCTGCCCCAGGAATACCTTGGTCAACGCGGTGAAGGCGAAGGTGTTGTTTTCGCGCGCCTTCTTCATGATCCGCTTGTAGCGCTGGTCCTCGCCTTCCTTGAGCCAGCGGGTGAAGATATGCAGCGCCAGCCGCACGCCCCAGATGATCGCCATGGCGGCAATGGCATGGGCGGCAAGGCCGGGCTGGGCGAGCTGGAACCAGCTAACCGCCGCCATCAGCGCCATTCCGCCGCCCCAGTAGGAGTCGACGATCGAGGCATCGTGGATCTTCACAGCGATGGCCCACATCACCAATGTGGCGGCGAGTAGCACGGCCGCATTGGTCAGTAGCGCTTCGATCATGCGGCGTTCTCCCCGTTGGCTTCCCTGGCTTCCTCGGCCAGCAGGCGCGCGGCCTGCGCTTCCAGCACCTTGTAGCGTTCCAGTTCGGGTAGCTTGGAGCGCATGAAGGCGGCAATACGGGTCAAGGTCTCGGCATAGCTCTGGGTCGGCCAGATCGGATCGCTGAAGCCCAGCGTATTGGTGTCGTTGTCGACCCAGGCTGCGACAATCGGCACATTGGCGGCGCGGGCGATGTTGTAGAAACCCGATTTCCACTCGCCGTTGGAGCTGCGCGTTCCCTCTGCCGCGATCACCAAAGCCAGATGGTCGCGCCGGGCGTATTCCTCCGCCACCTGCTGAGTCACATTGGCGCGCTTGGTCCGGTCGACCGGAATACCGCCCATATCGTACATGAAGTTCTTCATCACGCCTTTGAACAGGGTGTGCTTGCCCATGAAATTGGGCTCGATGCCCTCGACAGCGGTCGCGCCGGTAAAGAACACGAAGTCCCAGTTCGAGCTGTGCGGCGCACCGGCGATGACGTATTTGCGCAGATCCTTCGGCAGGCCGCCGTCGATCTTCCAGCCCTTGAGGGTCCAGATGAAAAGGATGATCCGCCGCACGATCCGCGACAGGATGGAGCGTTTGTAGCCCAAACGCTCGGACGACTTTTGCGACATGTTCTCTCCCCTGACGCTACGGACTAGCAGCTACGGAGCGAAATGGGAGAGGGTTTCAGGCCGATTTTTGTTCCATACTCTCGGCATGCTTGAGCAGCGCTTCGGCAATGGCCTGTGGGTCATCCAGAACTGCCCGTGCCGCGATGCGCTCAATCGTCCATCCCAAACTCTTTAGCTTGGCAGTCCTGATCTCGTCCCGCTCGGGCCTGTCGCCCATGTCATGCGCGATGCCTTCGATTTCGACAATCAACCGCGCTGATGTGCAGGCGAAGTCCGCTACGTAGCGATCAATCCCGAACTGCCGCCGGAACTTGGGCGTGCAGCCCTTGAGCTGCTGCCACAGGAGCACCTCGGGCAGTGACATATTCTTGCGCAACCCTCGCGCCGCTTTCACGGTCTCCGGCGGCGCGCCGACAGTCCGGTGCCGCACCCGATCCTCCCCGGAACGGGGAGGGGGACCGCCCTGCGCAGCAGGGAGGTGGAGGGGCCGGTCGCTGTCCGGCGAACGAGATGTCGCGCTATCGACCCCTCCGTCAGCGCTACGCGCTGCCACCTCCCCGTTCCGGGGAGGATCGAAGCCGTCCTGCCTCTTCACATCCTAAACACACCAAACGCCGGCCGCTCGGCAATCGGGGCCTCCAGCGTTGCCGCCAGCGCCAGCCCCAGCACATCCCTCGTCTGCACCGGGTCGATCACGCCGTCGTCCCACATGCGCGCGGTGGCGTAGTAGGGGTTGCCTTCGTCCTCGTATTTCTGGCGGATGGGCTGCTTAAAGGCCTCGGCCTGTTCCGGCGTCCACGTGTCGGCATCGCGGTGGACGGTGGCGAGGACGCTTGCGGCCTGCTCGCCCCCCATCACCGAGATGCGGGCATTGGGCCAAGTGAACAGGAAACGCGGTGAGTAGGCCCGACCGCACATGCCATAGTTCCCCGCGCCGAAGCTGCCGCCGATCACCACGGTGACCTTGGGCACGGTCGCGGTGGCGACCGCGGTGACCAGCTTCGCGCCATGCTTGGCGATGCCCTCCGCCTCGTATTTTCCGCCGACCATGAAGCCGCTGATATTCTGCAGGAACAGCAGCGGAATGCGGCGCTGGCAGGCGAGCTCGATGAAATGCGCGCCCTTCTGCGCGCTTTCGGAGAACAGCACGCCGTTATTGGCGAGGATCGCGACCGGCATCCCCCAGATATGCGCGAAGCCGCAGACGAGGGTGCTGCCGTAGTGCTGCTTGAACTCGTGGAACTCGCTGCCGTCGACAATCCGGGCGATCACCTCGTGCACATCATAGGGCGCGCGAACATCTTCGGGGATCAGGGCATAGAGATCGTCGGCATCGAATTTGGGCGGGCGCGGGTCCTTGAGCGTAATGTCAGCCGCCGCCCCGGTATTCGCGCCGAGATGGCTGACGATATCGCGCACGATGGTGAGCGCGTGCTCGTCGTTCTCGGCCAGGTGATCGACCACGCCCGACTTCTTGGCGTGGAGGTCGCCGCCGCCCAAGTCCTCGGCGCTGATTTCCTCGCCCGTCGCGGCCTTCACCAGCGGCGGGCCGGCGAGGAAGATGGTGCCCTGGTTGCGGACAATCACCGTCTCGTCGGACATGGCGGGCACGTATGCCCCGCCCGCGGTGCAGGAGCCCATCACGCAGGCGATCTGCGGGATGCCGAGTGCGCTCATGTTGGCCTGGTTGAAGAAAATGCGCCCGAAGTGGTCGCGGTCCGGAAACACCTCCGCCTGATGCGGCAGGTTCGCCCCGCCGCTATCGACGAGATAGATGCACGGCAGGCGGTTCTCCTGCGCGATCTCCTGCGCCCTCAGGTGCTTCTTGACCGTCATCGGGTAATAGGTGCCGCCCTTCACGGTCGCGTCATTGCACACGATCATGCACTGCCGGCCCGAGACGCGCCCTACCCCGCAGATGATCGACGCGCCGTTGACGTCGCCCTCGTACATCCCGTTGGCGGCCAGCTGACCGACCTCGAGGAAGGGCGAACCCGGATCGAGCAGCCGCTCGACCCGATCCCTCGGCAGCAGCTTGCCGCGGCTGACATGCCGCTCGCGATGCTTCTCCGGCCCGCCCAATGCGGCCTCGGCGACCTTGGCGCGCAGGTCATCGGCCAGAGCCTTGTTGTGCTGGAAGCGCGCTTTCGCCTCCGGACTATCCCGATCGAGTTTGGAAGTGAGGACAGGTGCGGTCATGCAAATTCCTTGGGCGGCAAATAGGCCGGATCGTGGTCGAAAGGCAACGGGCGGTCCGTGCGTATCGCATCGAGCACGCTGGCGAAATCCGTGCGGCAGCGAAAGCCCAGCAGGCGCTCGGCCCTGGCCGGATCGTAGACCCGGTCGATGCTCGCAGGCAGATCCCAGCCGCGCGCGGCATAGAGTTCGGCGGCATCGGGAAAATGGCGTGCGATCGCTGCGCGGGCATCGCGGGCCAACTCTCCAGCTTCGTCGCGTGTGAACGGCGGCGGCGCCGAGAGCACGAAGGTCTCGCAGCCCAGCCCGGCGATTGTCTCCAGCGCCACCACATGGGCCCGCGCCGCATCGGCAGCGCTGAGGCGGCGGTTGAGGAACTCGTTGGCCTTCATGTTCTCGCCCGAGAGCACATGATGGGTATCGTCGTCCTCGGGGAAGAAGCGCCCGGTGCGCAGAATGGCGATATCCATGCCCTGTTCGGCGGCAAAGATCCGGCACAGATTCTCTGCCGCCGCCTTGGTCACGCCATAGATATTGCGCGGCGGCCCGTCGTAGAAGCTCTCGTCCATCCAGAAGGCTTCGCCCTGCCCGCCATCGCGGACCCGCTGCGACACCATCAGCGACGTGGTCGAGGTGAAAATGAAGCGATCGTGCCCGGCCCGCACCGCCGCTTCGAGCAGGTTGAGCGTGCCGGTGACATTGGTGTCGATGAAGGCCTGCTTCGGATAACGTGCGATGTCAGGCTTGTGCAGCGCGCCGCCATGGATGATCGCCTCGATCCCGTCGGCGACGATGCTGTCCACCAGCGCAGCGTCGGCGACCGAGCCGATATGCTGCGTGTCCGCCCCCGAAGCGATGTCGAGACCCACAACCTCATGCCCGGCAGCGCGTAGCTGCGGGGCCAGGAATCGGCCGAGCCAGCCCGAAGAACCGGTCAGCAGGATTTTCATCTGGCCTCGCCCGGCGCAGCGCCATCCGCCTCTTTCGCAGTGCCGGTAAAGAGATAGCGATAGACCCCGACGATATTGATCGCCAGCAATCCGATGTTCTGCCAGCCGATCCCCTCGGCCTCGTCGCTGAGGAAGCCCCATGCGATCAGCGCGATCGACGAGGTAACGAAGATCACGAAACCCCAGCCGGTCGGCCTTGTGCCAAGGTTGAGCGAGACAATCAACGCCGCGATGAGGCCAGCTGCAGCGCCATACCACTGCAGCGCGGTGAGGAGCGTGTCGCTCACCCCGCCGCGCCGATCAGCTCGCGCCCGATCAGCATGCGGCGGATCTCGTTGGTCCCCGCGCCGATATCGAGCAGCTTGGCATCGCGCATGTACCGCTCGACCGGCCAGTCGAGCGTGTAGCCCGCGCCGCCCAGCGCCTGCACGCTTTCCGCTGCGACACGGAAGGCGTTCTCGCTCGCCAGCAGGATGCAGCCCGCCGCATCGAAGCGGGTGGTCTGGTCCGCGTCGCAAGCCTTGGCCACCGCATAGGTGTAGGCGCGGGCCGATTGCAGGGCGACATACATGTCGGCGACCTTGGCCTGCATCAATTGGAACGAGCCAATCGGCTTTCCGAACTGCTTCCTCTCCCGCAGATAGGGGATCACCGTGTCGAGGCAGGCCTGCATCACGCCCAATTGCAAGCCGGCCAGCACCACACGCTCGTAATCGAGCCCGCTCATCAACACGCCGACGCCGCCGTTCAGCGGCCCCATGATGCGCTCTTCGGGGATGTGGCAATCGTCGAACACCAGCTCCGCCGTGGGGCTGCCGCGCATGCCGACCTTCTCGATCTTCTGGCCGATTGAGAAGCCTGCGTCGCCCTTCTCGATCAGGAAGGCGGTGATGCCGCGCGATCCGGCCTGGCCGTCGGTCTTGGCATAGACCACCAGCGTATCGGCTTCGGGTGCGTTGGTGATCCAGAACTTGGTGCCGTTGAGGACGTAGCCGCCCTGGACGGCGTCCGCCTTCAGCTTCATCGAGACGACGTCCGAACCCGCGCCCGCTTCCGACATGGCGAGCGAGCCGACGTGTTCGCCGCTGATCAGCCCGGGCAGGTACTTGGCCTTCTGCTCCTCGTTGCCCCAGCGGCGGATCTGGTTGATGCAGAGGTTGGAATGGGCGCCATAGCTGAGCCCGACCGAAGCGCTGGCGCGGCTCACTTCCTCGACCGCGATGACGTGTTCCAGATAGCCGAGCCCCAGCCCCCCGTCTGCCTCATCCACCGTCAGCCCGTGGAGGCCCAGCTCGCCCATCTGCGTCCACAATTCGCGCGGGAACCAGTCCTCGCGGTCGACCTTGTCGGCCAGCGGCATGATCTGCTCGTCGGCGAAGCGGCCGACGGTTTCGCGGATCATCTCGGCGCTTTCGCCGAGCTGGAAATCGAAGTCGGGGGTGGCACGCATGGGCTCTGGTCTCCTTGCAGCGGCGCATAGCAAGGCGGGCCGTGCGCGCAAACCGGTTGCAAATGAAATTTTGTCGGGTCGAAGAGAACGACGCTATAACAAAGAATTGTATCAGCGTCTGGAACGTGGCAACTGCGCTCGTCGGAAGATAGATGAAAACTTTTGCTCCGTCGTTGTGGCCTGCGGGCACACTCCCTGCACCGGCGATGTGCGACGAAGACGCGCGGCTGAAGGTGCTGGCCGGCTTCGGCCTCGATTCGCTGGTCGAGGACGAAGAGCTGGCGCAGATTGCCAGTTTCGCCGGCAGGCTCTGCAATGCCCCGATAGCGCTGGTTTCCATCGTCGAGGAGAAGCGGCAGCGGTTCCTCGCCGGAATGGGCCTCGATGTCTCGGAGTCGCCCCGCGAAACCAGCTTCTGCGCCCATGCCATGCTGGGCGACAAGCTGTTGGTGGTGAGCGATGCCCGCAGTCATCCGCTGTTTGCCGACAATCCGCTGGTGACCGGCGAACCGCACATCCGCTTCTACGCCGGGGCTCCGCTGATAACCTCGGAAGGCGCGCCGCTGGGATCGCTATGCGTGATCGACAGGGTTCCGCGCAGCGATGGACTCGACTCGGTCCAGTGCGAGGGTCTGACGGTGCTGGCCCGCGCAGTCATGCGCCGGCTCGAAGCCCAACGCGGGGCAGTCCGGGGTGTCAAGACGCGCGAATCGGCAGTGGCACAATTGCGGTTCATGCTCGATAGCGTGCCGACAATCGCATGGTCGGCGACGCCTGACCACACTTTCGACCGCTTCAACGCGCGCTGGTACGAAATGACCGGCAGCGAACCGCCGACCACTGCCGATGGCTGGCGGCAGTTCGTTCATCCGGACGATTGGGACGCATCGGCCAGGAAATTCGCTGCCGCCGTGGCCAGCTGCTCCCCGCTCGAAGACCAGTGGCGGCTGCGTCGGGCCGACGGGACCTGGCGGTGGGTCCTGTCCCGTGCGCTACCATCCGGCGACGATCCGGCCACTGCGCTGTGGTTCGGCACGCTGACCGACATCGATGACAACTACCGCGAAGGCGAGCGGATGGAGATCCTCGCCAACGAACTGGCGCACCGGATCAAGAACATCTTCGCGGTCATGAACGGCCTGATCGCGCTGCGCAGCCGCAACAGGCCCGAGGCTAAGGCGTTTGCCGACGAGCTGAGCGAGACGGTGCGCGCACTGGGTCGGGCACAGGATTACGTCATGCCGCTGCGGGCGATAACCGACAGCAGCATGCGCGGCTTGCTCGCTATCCTGACCGCTCCCTACGGCACGGGCGAAGGCGAACAGGTTCATATCACCGGAGACCGGATCAATCTTGCAATCCGCGCTGCCACGCCGCTGGCGCTGATCTTCCACGAGCTGGCGACCAATTCCGCCAAATACGGTGCATTGTCGGTAGCCGAAGGCCGGGTCGAAGTGACGCTCGACAAGGGCGAAGATGTGGTCCGCATCGGCTGGGTCGAGCGCGGCGGCCCGGCGGTCTCTCCGCCTTCGGATGAAGGCTTCGGCTCGCGGATGCTCCGCATGAGCGCACAGTCGCAGCTCAACGGCGCGATCGAGCATCGCTGGCTGCCCGAAGGGCTGGAAGTCAACCTGACGATCCCGCTCGGTTCGCTTGAGTCCTGACGTCGGCCTTTCGCTACTCGCCTGTCGGCCCTAGGGTCGGGGCATGACGGGGGCCTCCATTCCAGCAGTGCAGTTCGAAAGCGTAGGCAAGAGCTACGGCGCGGTTCGCGCGGTCGACGATGTTTCGCTGGATATTGCGGCGCGCAGCTTCGTGGCGCTGGTGGGTGCCTCGGGCTCCGGCAAGTCGACCCTGCTCAAGATGGTCAACCGGCTGGTGGAACCGACCGCAGGGACGGTGCTGTTCGAAGGCGAGGAAGTCGCTGCGCAACCGCTCCCCGCCCTGCGGCGCAAGGTCGGCTATGTGTTCCAGTCGATCGGCCTGTTCCCGCATATGAGCGTGACAGAGAATATCGCCATCGGCCCGCGGCTGACGGGCGAGAAGCTTGGTGCCGGGCGCATCGCCGAACTGCTCGAACTGGTCGAGCTGGACGGCAGCTACGCCAAGCGGATGCCGCACGAGCTTTCAGGCGGGCAACGGCAAAGGATCGGGGTGGCGCGGGCGCTGGCCGGCGGGCCGCACCTGTTGCTGATGGACGAGCCCTTCGGCGCGCTCGACCCGGTCACCCGCGACGCGCTGGGGCGACGGGTGCGGACGCTGCACGGGACGCTCGGCCTCACGACCGTGCTGGTCACCCACGACATGGCCGAGGCACTGCTGCTGGCCGACCGGGTGCTGGTGATGGATCGCGGCAGGATCGTGGCCGACGAGACACCCCGGGCTCTGCTGGGCGGTGCTGGCGGCGAAGTCGCGCAAGGCCTGGTGGCCGTGCCGCGTGCCCAAGCCGAAGCACTTGCAGAGCTCGAGCGGTGAACGACATCTGGACCACCCTCGCCGATCTCGGCGACAAGGCGGCGGCGCACGTGCTGCTGGCCGCAAGCGCCATCGGCCTCGCCATCGTGATCGCCCTGCCGGTGGCTGTTTGGGCGGGCCGCAATGCCACAGTCCGGCGCATCTCGCTCGGTCTTGCCAGCCTGGTCCAGACGATGCCGGCGCTGGCGTTGCTGGCGCTGTTCTTCCCGATCCTGCTGAGCCTGCGGGCGGTGTTCGGCGAGGGGTTGCCCACGCTCGGCTTCCTGCCCGCGCTGCTGGCGCTGACGCTTTATGCGTTGCTGCCGATGCTGCGCAACGCCGTGACCGCGCGCGAGAACATGGAGCCGGGAGTGCTGGAGGCGGCCGACGGGGTCGGCATGACCAAGTGGCAGAAGCTGCGGCTGGTCGAGGCCCCGCTCGCCGCGCCCTATGTCATGGCGGGCATCCGTACCGCGGCCGTCTGGACCATCGGCGCAGCGACGCTTTCCACCACCATCGGTGCGCCGAGCCTGGGCGATCCGATCTTTGCCGGATTGCAGACGCAAAACTGGTCGCTGGTGCTCGCCGGGTGCCTGGCCTCGGCCGCGCTGGCGCTGGTTGCCGATGCGCTGCTGGGCAGCATCGAACATGGCTTTGCCGTGCGCAAGCGCGGCTGGGTATGGGGCGGCGCAGCGGTGGCGGCGCTGGGCATCTTCGCCTCGGCCTGGGCACTTTATGGCCCCGTGCGCGAACGCTCGGGCGAAACGGTGGTGATCGCCGCCAAGAGCTTCTCCGAACAGTATATTCTCGCCCGGCTGATCGGCTCGCAGCTGGAAAAGGCGGGTTACCGGATCGAGTACCGCGACGGGCTCGGCTCGGCGGTGGTGCACAATGCGGTCAGCACCGGGGCGATCGATATCTCGATCGACTATACCGGCACGATCTGGACCAATAATCTGAAGCGCGCCGACAACCCGGGACGAGAGGAAATGTATCGCATCATCAGGGACTGGGAAGCGCAGCAGACCGGCACGCTGGTGCTGGGCCGGTTGGGGTTCGAGAACGCCTATGCGCTGGCCATGCGGGCCGACCGGGCCGAGGAGCTGGGGGTGCGCAGCATTGCCGATCTTGCGCCGGTCGCGCCGCAGCTCGTCACCGGGGGCGATCCCGAATGGTTCGAACGGCCCGAATGGGCGGCGGTGCGCGATGCCTATGGGCTGCGCTTCGCCCGCCAGCGCAATTTCGCCCCGACCTTCATGTACAATGCGCTGAAATCCGGCGAGGCCGATGTGATCAGCGCCTATACCTCGGACGGGCGGATCGCGGCGGACAATCTGGTGATCCTGGACGACCCCAAGGGCGCGCTGCCGAGCTATGACGCGCTAGTGATGCTCACGCCGGGCCGCGCGGGCGACGCGAAGCTCAAGGCGGCGCTCGAACCGCTGATCGGCAAGATCGAGGTCGAGTTGATGCGCGAGGCCAACCTTGCGGTTGACCGTACGGATGCAAAAAAGATGACGCCCGATCAGGCCGCCGCGATGATCGCGCAGCGGATCGGGCTCTAGATAGTCAGACTTCCACCCCAACTTCCGTTCGGGCTGAGCTTGTCGAAGCCCAACCACCTCAGTTGCTAAAGCGTCTCGACTGCCCTTCGACAGGCTCAGGGCGAACGGGTCTTGTAGGAGATCCGGGCCCAATCTCCATTTTACTTCGCCCTGGTCCAGTTCTGGGTCTGGCAGAACGGGCCGACGCAGCCCTTGACCTCCAGCACATTGGCGCTCTTCAGGCGCACCACCGAACGATAGCTCTTGCCGTTGCGCGGGTCGTAGATCGTGCCGCGCCAGACCTTGCCGTCGGGCTTGAAGCCCGTCAGCAGCGCAACGCCGAGCAGTTTGCGGGTCCGCAGCTTCGGATCGGGGTTGTTGATGTCCTTCTGGTCCACCCCGCCTTTGGGCATGACGAGATACTGGCTCAGCCGCCCGCAATAGGTCGCGCCGCATTTGGAGATAGTGACGATCGAGTCCCGTTCTTTCGTCATCCAGCGCCCGGTGATCGGTTCCGGGGCGAAGTAGGCGAGCGCAGGAACAGCCGTCATCACGAGGGCAGCAAAGGCGGCGAGCGATAGGGCGAGGCGGTTCATTGGGGGACTCCTTACCCTGAAGATACGCGAGACTGGGCGAGATGGTTGCATCTCGCCGGCTTAATCGGTGCTGAAACCGGCCCCATCGCGCCAGCCCGGACCGGCCAGCCCCATGACCTTGAACAGCTCGCCCATCTGGTCGGGGGCGATGAGCCGCACCATCGCCTGGTGGATTTCGGCGGCATAGTGCGGGGCCTTGTCCATCAGCGCCTGCGCTCGCGCCTCTATCCCGAGCGCGCGCAGCCAGGCGCCCTGCGTGGTGGTGCCGATATGCCGCACTTCGCGCGACTGGGCGACGCGGGCCAGCGTCTCGAAATCGACCAGCGCGGTGAGGTCCGCCGTACCCGGCGCGGCAAAGGGATCGACCTTCCGGTGCGCCTTCACCGCCTGGAAGGTCGAGCCTGCCTGCAGTTTGACATGGCCGTAATCGAAGAACAGCGCCGCACCGCCCTGCTCGGCCAACCGGCCGGCAACCTCGTAGATGACTGCCGCTGCTGCCGGGCAGGTCTCGAGGATGGTGCCGGGAGCAGCATCCTTCCAGTCGGGCGGGACGACCGAATCCATCGGCTGGCCGCCCGCCACGAACACGAAGGCCTCGCCTTCCAGCCCGACCCGGCGTTCGCGCCAGCCGTTCTCCGCCCGCACCAGTTGCCGCACCGGCAGCGCGTCGAGGAATTCGTTGCCGACGATCAGCAGCGGGATGTCCATCGGCACGGTCGTCAGGTCATGATGGAACTGCGCCTGTGGCAGCGCCTTGCCCTGCAATTCGCGCAGCGCGTGCGAGGTTTCGACCAGGTGCACCTCGGGCTCGAAACCGTATCTGGCCGCCGCCCGCAGTGCGTCCCTGGCCAGAGTCCCTCGACCCGGCCCGAGCTCGACATAGGCGACGTCTTCCTCGCGCCCGGCCTTGATCCACATGTCGGCCAGCCACAGCCCGATCAGCTCGCCGAACATCTGGCTGATTTCCGGGGCGGTGACGAAATCGCCGCCCTGCCCCAGCGGATCCTTGCTGTCGTAATAGCGCGCGTTGCTCTCGCCCATGAACTGGGTCAGCGAGATCGGCCCCGTGTTGCGGATCAGGCGGCGGAACATCTCGCCCAGATCGGCGCGCGCATCGTCCATCGGCGGCTCAGCTTGCCGAGGCGGAGGCCGGCTTGCGCATCAACGCATAGACAATGACACCCAGACCGACGAGGATCATTGGGATCGAAAGCCACTGGCCCTGGCTAAGACCGGTGTCGGCAGCGAGTTGGGCCAATTGCGCATCGGGTTCGCGGAAGAATTCGTTGATGAAGCGCGCTGTCGCGATCCCGACCGTGAACACGCCCACCAGCACGCCCGGTTTCCACCGGGCCCTGGTCTTCCAGAACAGCAGCAGCAGGATCACCATCATCAGCAGGCCTTCCAGCCCCGCCTGGTAGAGCTGGCTGGGATGGCGCGGCAATTCGCCCCCGGTCGGGAAGACCATCGCCCACGGCACGTCGGTCACCCGCCCGTACAACTCGCCATTGACGAAATTGGCCAGCCGTCCGAGCAGCATGCCGAACGGCACATTGACCGCGATATAGTCGCACACCCTGAGCCAGTTGAGCTTGTTGCGCCACGAAACGAACAGGATTGCAACCACCACGCCGATTACCCCGCCGTGAAAGCTCATGCCTCCGTCCCACAGCCGCAGCAGGTCCCAGCTGATGGTTTCGCCGGGAGTAAAGTTGGTGAACATGCTCGGCTGGGTGCTGCTGCCGCCGGTGTAGAATGCGGCATAGCCGAGGCGTCCGCCAAGAATCACGCCCAGCGTACAATAGAAGAACAGGTCGTCGACGTGCGGCTGCGCCATCGGTGCGCCCGGCGCCTTGATCATCTTCGACAAGTGCCAGTAGGCGAAGAACAGCCCGAGGATGTAGGCCAGCGAGTAATAGCGCAGCTGGAAGCTGCCGATTTCGAACAGGTACGGCTTGAGACCGAGGTCCGTCCAATGGATCGGCTGCGAAGCCGCTTCGGCCAATAGTGACAGCACGGAGAATCCCTCTTACATGGGTTGCAGACGGGAAAGGCGCGCAACCCTTTTTCTCTTCGCGAAAGGCTTTGGCACAGGCCGGGTTCCGGTGGAACCCCGAAGGAGAAGGCATAAGCGGCGCAAACTTGGAGAGAGACAGAAAAAATGCCCAGCCAGCTCGACCTTACGCTCGATGCCATCATGGACAAGCTTGTCGCGCCCGGTGCGCCGGCCGAGACCGTACCCTTTGTCCGCAATGGCGTGGAAATGCCGGCGCTGAAGAATGCGCCGCCCAGCCTGGCGCATTATTTCGCCCACTATTGCAACCAGCACAAGGACGCGACCTTCCTCGTCGATGGCGGCTGCCGCCTGACCTTTGGCGAAACCTGGGCCGCCGCCATGGCAGTCGCTGCCGGGCTCAAGCACATCCACGGCATGCAGAAGGGCGACCGCGTCGGCATCGCCGCGCGCAATTCGGCCAACTGGATCGTGCTTTACATGGGCATCATCATGGGCGGCGGCTGCGCCACCCTGCTCAACGGCTTCTCCAACGGCGAGGAGCTGGCCGACGCGATCGACCTGGTCGAAAGCAAGCTGGTGTTCGCCGACCTCGGCCGCGCCGCCCGCCTCAAGGGTATCGAGCACGGCGGCAAGCTGGTGCTGTTCGACCATGACTGCAATCCGGCCGAGGGCCTGAAGGAGACCTGGGGCGATCCGGCCACGGTCAACCCGCTCGATGTCGGGCCGGACGATTTGTGCACCGTGCTTTACACCTCGGGTTCGACCGGGCGTTCGAAGGGCGCCTGGTCCGACCATCGCGGGGTGGTCCACGGGGCGATGAGCTATGCGCTGCAGTCGCTGATGGCCTTCACCTATCTCGACAGTTCGGGCGATGCCCCGACCACGCAGGCCTGCGCCCTGCTGGCCGTGCCGCTGTTCCATGTCACCGGCGAAGTCCCGCTGCTGCTGCAAAGCTATGCGCTGGGCCGCAAGCTGGTGCTGATGCCCAAGTGGGATGCCGAGGAGGCGCTGCGGCTGATCCAGGACGAGAAGGTCAGCTATTTCGCCGGGGTCCCGCTGATGACCTACGAAATGGCGACCCACCCCAACCGCGACCAGTATGACGTTTCGAGCTGCTCCGGCTGGGCCGCCGGCGGCGCGCCACGCCCGGTCGAGCATGTCGCCAAGATCAAGGACGCCTTCCCCACCGGCAATCCGCTGCTCGGCTATGGCCTGACGGAAACCAACGGCGTCGGCTGCGGCAATTTCAACGAGAACTATCTCGCCAAGCCCTCCAGCACCGGCAAGCCGAGCCGCCCGCTGGTCGATCTCGCCATCCTCGACGACAATGGCAAGCCGGTCCCGCAGGGGCAGATCGGCGAGGTCTGCATGCGGTCGGTGTGCAACTTCATGGGCTATTACAACAACCCCGAAGCGACCGAGGCCGCCTTCACCGACGACATGTACTTCCGCACCGGCGACCTGGGCCGCGTCGACGAGGACGGCTATCTTTATATCGTCGACCGCAAGAAGGACATCATCATCCGCGGCGGCGAGAACATCACCTGCATCGAGGTCGAGGAAGCGATCTACGCCCATGACGACGTGGCCGAATGCTCGGTCTTCGGCCTGCCCGACGAACGCTATGGCGAAATCGTCGGCGCGGTGTTCCTGGCCAAGCCGGGCACCGGCCTGACCGAGGAGGCGCTGCGCGATTTCCTCTCGACCCGTCTCGCCAGCTTCAAGCAGCCGGTGGTCTATTGGCAGGCCGACGAGACCCTCCCGCGCCTTGGTACGCAGAAGGTCGACAAGCGGTCCTTGCGCGAGAAATACACCAAGGAATACGCCGACATGATCGACGCGGCGTAGCCGGTCCGTTGGCAAGGCAGCGCCCTTGAAGAGCAAGAATGTCCCCCGCCAGCGCGCCATCATCGACCGTCGCAGCATCGCTTCGGCGATCGAAGCGCTGGTGGCGGAAAGGGGTGACAAGGCCCGCCCCGATGTTCTCGGCCTGCTGCGCGATGCGCTGGCGGCAGGGCGCAAGGAGCTGTCGGCCCGGCTGATCGAGAAGCCCAGTGCCGGGCACGAGATCACCGCCGGGCACGCCTTCCTGGTCGACCAGATCGTTCGCCTGTTGTTCGATCATGTCACCACTCACGTCTATCCGGTGGCCAACCGCTCGGCCTCCGAACGGCTCGCGATCCTCGCGGTCGGCGGCTACGGACGGGCGGAGATGGCGCCGCAGTCCGATGTCGATATCGCCTTCCTCCACCCCGCCAGGCGCACGCCGTGGTGCGAGCAGGTGACCGAGGCGATGCTCTATTTCCTGTGGGACCTGGGGCTCAAGGTCGGGCAGTCGAGCCGTACGCCGGACGAGATGGTGCGGATGGCGAAGGAAGACCTCACCATTCGCACGGCGCTGCTCGAAGCGCGCTACCTGTGGGGCGACCGCGAGCTGTACGACGAGGCGCGGGCGCGGTTCTGGTCCGAAGTCGTCCACGGCAGCGAGCGCCAGTTCGTGACCGAGAAACTCGCCGAACGCGATGCAAGGCACGAGAAGGCGGGCGGCACGCGCTATGTGGTCGAGCCCAATGTCAAGGAAGGCAAGGGCGGGCTGCGCGACCTGCAGACGCTGTACTGGATCGGCAAATATATCCACCGCGTCCGCAACGCCGCCGAGCTGGTCGATGCCGGGCTGCTGACCCCGGCCGAATACCACAGCTTCCGCCGCGCCGACGGCTTCCTGCTGGCGGTGCGGTGCCATCTGCACGAGCTGACCCGGCGGCCCGAGGATCGGCTGACCTTCGATTTCCAGAAGCAGATTGCCGAGCGGATGCGGTTCCGCGACCGGGCGGGAAAGAGCGCGGTCGAACGCTTCATGCAGTTCTATTTCCTGCAGGCGAAGCGGGTCGGCTCGCTGACCGGCGTGTTCCTCGCCCAGCTCGACCAGCAGTTCGACAGGAAGCGCGCGCGGACCGGCTTCTTCGCCGGCTTCAACGCCAAACCGCGTATGCTGAAAGGCTACCGCGTGTTCGGCGGCAGGATCGCCGCGCCGTCGGACGACTGGTTCCGGCAGGATCCGGTGCGACTGGTCGAGATCTTCCAGATCGCCGAAGCCAACGGGCTCGAGATCGAGCCCAGCACCATGCGCCAGGCTGACCGCGACAGCGTGCTGATCAAGGACGACGTGCGCGTGGACCCCCGCGCCAATGCCATCTTCCTCGATCTGCTGAGCGGCCGGAACGATCCCGAAATGGTGCTGCGCTGGATGAACGAGGCCGGGGTGATGGGCCGCTTCGTGCCCGATTTCGGCCGCGTCAACGCGCA
Organism: Erythrobacter sp. SDW2; assembly: GCF_021431965.1. Lineage (NCBI taxonomy): Bacteria > Pseudomonadati > Pseudomonadota > Alphaproteobacteria > Sphingomonadales > Erythrobacteraceae > Erythrobacter > Erythrobacter sp. SDW2. The sequence goes on along the minus strand of NZ_CP090370.1, from coordinate 779,070 downwards.
GATGCAGTTCAACATGTACCACCACTACACGGTGGACGAGCACACGCTGCGTGCCGTCGGCTTTCTCAACCAGATCGAGAAGGGCCAGCTGGCCGAGGACCATCCGCGTTCGACCAGGCTGATCCACCAGGTCGAAAGCCGCCGTGTGGCCTATGTCGCGGTGTTGCTGCACGATATCGCCAAGGGCCGCGGCGGCGACCATTCGGTGCTGGGGGCCGAGGTCGCGCACGAGCTGTGCCCGCGCTTCGGCCTGAGCGAGGCCGAAACCGACCTCGTCGCGTGGCTGGTGCTGCAGCACCTGCTGATGAGCGCCACCGCCTTCAAGCGCGACCTGACCGATCCCAAGACGATCGAGGATTTCGTCAAGGAAGTGCAGAGCCTCGAACGCCTGCGCCACCTGATGATCCTGACCGCGGTCGATATCCGCGCGGTCGGCCCCGGTACCTGGAACAGCTGGAAGGGCCAGCTGCTGGGCGAGCTCTACGACGCGGCGCACGAGCGGCTGCGGCTGGGCCATATCCCGCACCACCGCAACGAACGCGTCGCCGCGCGCAAGGAAGCGGTCGGCGCGGCGCTGGGCGCGCAGGCAGGCCTGCTGGCGAAACACGGCAAGCTGTTCAACGATGCCTATTGGATCGCGGAACCCGACGATGTGATTGCCCGCAATATCGTTCAGTACGATGCCGCCAAGGCACGCGACGAGCAGCTCTCGATCCATTGCGAGTTCGATGCCGAGCGCGGGGCGACGCTGGTGACGGTGATCGCGCCCGACCACCCCGGCCTGTTCTACCGCATCGCCGGCGGCATCCACCTGGCCGGTGGCAACATCATCGACGCGCGCATCCACACCACCCGCAACGGCTGGGCGGTCGACAACTTCCTGGTGCAGGATCCGCTGGGCAAGAGCTTTGCCGAGGCGCGCCAGCTCGAACGGATCGAGCGGGCCATCGCCGACGCCATCGCCAACCGCGGCGAGCTGGTGCCGAAACTCGCCAAGCGCCCCCTCCCCCGCGCCCGCGCCGACGCCTTCGACGTGCGCCCCTGGGTCGGGTTCGACAACGACGCCTCGAGCCGCTTTACCGTGGTCGAAGTCAACGCGCGCGACCGGCCCGCGCTGCTCAACCGGCTCGGCCGGGCGCTGTTCGAATGCCAGCTGATGGTTCACTCGGCGCACATCACGGCCTACGGCGAGCGCGCGGCGGACACCTTCTACGTCACCGACCTGACCGGCTCGAAAGTGACCGACGCCGCGCGGATGGAGAATATCCGCAAGAGCCTGATCGAAGCGGCAAGCGACGAACGGCAGGCGCAGCTGGAGCCGGCTTAGACCTGACATTGCTGCAAGCCGCATTTAATTCACCGAGATCTTTTTTGAGTTAATTTCTCTTCCCGAATCATTTGCTCTTAGCTTAATTACCCTGAGGGGACAGCGGGATCAAATACTCGGGGGAATCTGACAATGAAACGGACTCTAATGGCGGTGGCACTGCCTTTTCTGGTCAGCGGCTGCTATAGTTTTCAGGGGCCAGAGCGATTGATTGGCAAAGATGCGAGGCCAAGTGAGCTGACGACATCCGATGTGAAGATGTTCGAGGCGGATTTTGCTCGCGCCCTCGCCGCGAGGCAAGCCAATCCCTATGCCACAAATCAAGAAGTTTATCCGATGTTGAGAAGCGGATTTATGTATAACCGCTCATTCTGTGGTAATTGGTTCAATCAGATGGTCCAAAACCAGAGAAAGTCTCAAATTTTTAGAGGAACTATACAACCGATTACCACTGTAATAACCGGCATAATCGGATTAACAAATTTCGCTAACTCGCCAGGCAGTAAAGAGGATTTGGTCGGGGCGCTCGCCGTTGCGTCCGCCGCGACGACAGCAGGCCTGAACCTTTATGATCAGCATTTCCTATTTGGTGCGGAAAACTTCGGTGCAGTGAAAGCACTTACCCTCAAAGCCCAAAAGGTCCACGCTGAGAAGGCTCTTTCGCAAACCAACATCACATTTGAGCAAGCAATGGAGCATCTCATTGATAATCAGGACCAATGCGCTCCCGACAATATCATGACACTTGCCCGAAATGTCATTCAGAATGCTCCGTTGGAGGCTACAACATTAACTGCTAGCGGACAGAGGGCAGAAGGAGATTCGACTCCGGGAACGGTTGAGGTCGGACCAAAGCCCGATTCCTAGTCTCTCGGTTCAACGTTCCCCGAAAAGCGCCGTCCCCACCCGCACATAGGTCGCGCCGAGCATGATCGCAGTCTCGAAATCGCCGCTCATGCCCATGCTGAGCCCCTCCAGCCCGTTGTCCCGCGCCAGCTTGTCGAGCAGGGCGAAGAAGGGTGCGGGTTCGATCTCTGCGGGCGGGATGCACATCAGGCCCGCCACGGGGATGCCCGCGTCGCGCGCCTGAGCCAGCAGCGCGGGGACCTCGGGAATCGCGCAGCCGCCCTTCTGCTGCTCGGCGCCGATATTGACCTGGACAAAGCAGGGCACCTGCCTGTCCGCCTTGGCCATCGCCTTGCCCAGCGCGGTGACGAGGCTCGGGCGGTCGAGCGAGTGGATGCAGTCGAACAGCGCCACCGCCTCCCCGGCCTTGTTCGATTGCAGCTGGCCGATGAGGTGGAGCTCCACGTCCGCATAGGCCTCGCGCAGCTCGGGCCATTTGCCCTGCGCTTCCTGCACGCGGTTCTCGCCGAAGACGCGCTGGCCCTGTTCCAGCAGCTGTACAATCGCCTCGGCCGGATGGGTCTTGCTGACCGCGATCAGCGTGACGTCGTCGGGCGAGCGTTGCGCGATCTTGCAGGCCCTGGCGATGCGGGCACGGATTTCTTCGAGGGGCGTGGCTGGTTCAATCATTTGTGCGCGCTATAGCGGGGGCGTGGCACAGTTCCAGTCCCTCCCGTTCCTGTGGCTCCTGAGCGATGCGCGCAACGACGCGGTGCTGGAGGATCGGCTGCGCACGCTGCCGCCGGGATCGGGCTTCGTCTATCGGCACTACCACCTTGCGCCCGAGGAGCGCATTGCCCGCTTCATGGCACTGCGACGGATTGCCCGGGCGAGGGGTCACCTGCTGATCCTCGCCGACAGTACGCTGACCGCGCGCGAATGGGGCGCGGACGGAGTCTATGGGGCGGCGCGCTCGCTTTATCCCACCCGCAGCGACATGGTCACCGTGGCCACCGCGCACGACATGGCCGAGATCGCCGCAGCCAACCACGCCCGCGCCGATGCAGTGATGCTCTCGCCAGTGTTCCCGACCAATTCGCACCCCGGCGCGCCCACGCTTGGCCCCCTCCGTTTCCGCTACCTTGCGCGCCATGCGCAGATGCCGGTGATCGCGCTGGGGGGAATGAACGCGCATCGGGCTACTGCCCTGCAATGGCCTGGGTGGGCTGCAATCGATGGGCTGAGTTGAGGTTCGCGCCAAGACGCCAAGACGCGAAGATTTTGAGCCTGCGGCGAAGCCGCACTTGAATTTCGACGATTCGGCTATCGGCACACTTGATATGACAGGGCGGCGGCGCCGCATTGTGCGCTCTCTTCGCGCCTTGGCGGCTTGGCGCGAAACAAAACCTCGCCTCACCGCCTTCTGCTTGACCCGGACTCGCCAAGGATTCATGATGTGTTCCGACAGGAAGGGAAGCCCCCATGGCGACACGTGCGATGAGCAAACCGCAGGCCGACTGGCGCGCCGCGTTCCGGCGTTCGCTGCGCCGTGCCGCGCAGATAACCGGGGCGGTGGTGCTGTTCGGCTCGACGATCTTCCTCGGCCTCGCGCTCGCCAGCTATACCCAGACCGACCCCAGCCCCTCGACCGCCGCCGCCGCGACCGATATCGCCAACTGGATGGGCGCATCGGGCGCCTGGGCGGCTGAGCGGGTGCTGTTCCTGTTCGGCTGGACCGCCGTGCTGCTACTGCCGCTGCTCTATGTCATCGCCCGCAAGCTGTGGCGCGATGTCGAGGAAGAGGACGTCGATACCGACACCCGCTGGTGGCAGCCGGTGTTGATGCTGCTGCTGGCCATGGCGCTGCTTTCGACTGTGCTGGCGCTGGTTATCGACCCGCAGAGCGGCACCATGCCCGCCTCGATGGGCGGCATCACCGGGCTGATGGGCGCTGGTGCGATCCAGGCGGTGGCGGCGCGGTTCGGCGAAGAGGCGGCGGGCTGGATCGTCCTTGCGCTGGCGCTGTTGGCGCTGGGCGGCGGGCTGGCGCTGGTCACCCGCGTCTTCGCCATCGACTGGCGCGCGCTGCTGACCCTCCCGCGCTTCCTGCGCCACATGCCCTTCGTGCCCGAAGTCGCCCTGCCCAAGCCCGCGATCATCCAGCCGCGCGCCAAGGGCAACGAGCGGGTCAAGGCCGAGCCCGAGGCCATCGCCCAGCCGGCCGAACGCCGCGCGCCGGAAATTTCCGACCCCTCCGCCCTGCCGAGAAAGGCGGTCATGCCCAAGGCCAAGCAGCGCGACATGTTCGCCGACTACGAACTGCCGAGCCTGGACCTGCTGGCCGATGCGGTGGGCGAGCCTGCGCCCAAGCTCGACAAGCTGGCGCTGGAGCGCAACGCCCGTCTGCTCGAGACCGTGCTCGACGATTTCAACGTCAAAGGCGAGATCACCGCCGTGCGCACCGGCCCGGTGGTCACCATGTACGAGCTGGAACCGGCCCCCGGCATCAAGGCCAGCCGCATCATCGGCCTTGCCGAAGACATTGCCCGCAATATGAGCGCGATCAGCGCCCGCGTCAGCCCGATCCCGGGCAAGACGGTGATGGGCATCGAGCTGCCCAACCAGCACCGCCAGACGGTCAATTTCAAGGAACTGGCCAGCTGCGCCGCCTTCGCCGATGCCAAGGGCGCGCTGCCGATGATCCTGGGCAAGGATATCGCGGGCGAGCCGATCGTAGCCGACCTCGCCGCCATGCCACACCTGCTGGTCGCGGGGACCACCGGATCGGGCAAGTCCGTAGGACTCAACGCGATCCTGCTGAGCCTGCTCTACCGCTTCACGCCCGAGGAATGCCGCCTGATCCTGATCGATCCCAAGGTGCTCGAGCTCAAGACCTACGACGATATCCCGCACCTGCTCAGCCCCGTGGTTACGGAGCCGGCCAAGTCGGTCCGCGCGCTCAAATGGGCGGTCGAGGAGATGGAGCGGCGCTACCGTATGATGAGCTCGATCAACTCGCGCAACATCGCCGGGTTCAACGAGAAGGTCCGCGCCGCCGCCGCCAAGGGCAAACCGCTCGGGCGCCGGGTCCAGACCGGCTTCGATCCCGATACGGGCGACGAGATCTACGAGGAAGAGCAGCTCGATTACCAGCCGCTGCCGCAGATCGTGCTGATCGTCGACGAGCTGGCCGACCTGATGGTCACCGTCGGCAAGGAAATCGAAGTCCTGATCCAGCGGCTCAGCCAGAAAAGCCGCGCGGCGGGCATCCACCTGATCATGGCGACGCAGCGCCCTTCGGTCGATGTCATCACCGGCGTCATCAAGGCCAACCTGCCGACCCGCATCAGCTTCAAGGTGACCAGCCGGATCGACAGCCGCACCATCCTGGGCGAGCAGGGCAGCGAGCAGCTGCTGGGCAAGGGCGACATGCTCTACAAGCCCAACACCGGCGCGATGATCCGCGTCCACGGCCCCTTCGTCAGCGACGAGGAAGTGGAGGCCGTCGCCGACCACTGGCGAGCGCAGGGCAGCCCCGAGTATGTCGACGCCGTGACCGAGGAGCCGGAAGAAGGCTTCGGCCTGAGTTTCGACGACGACCTGTCCGCTTCCGACAATCCGGAAGAGCGCAAGTACCGCCAGGCCTGCCAGATCGTGATCGAGAACCAGAAGGCGTCTGGCTCGTGGCTCCAGCGCCAGATGGGCGTGGGCTACAACACCGCCGCCAAATGGATCGAGCGGATGGAGGCGGACGGCCTCGTCGGTCCGGCCAACCATGTCGGCCGCCGCGACATCTACCGCGATGCCGAAGGCAACCCGCTCTAGCGGCCCCTACCGACTTTGCATGATCGCCGGCGGCGGGCGCGTGTCTTCTTCGCGCCGGGCCTCCCGCTCCGCCCGTTCTTCTGCCGTCAGCGGGCGAAAGCGGATGCTCTGCGGCAGGATGCGGCCGTCGGTGCGCTGGCGCACGGTGACGATGCCGCGCAGCTCCGGATCGGCGAGCTTCTGTTCCAGCTCGCGCGCGCGGGTCTGCGGGACATAGAGCCGCCCGCGTTGCAGCCCCTGGCCACCGTAGATCGAGGCGGCTTCGGGTCTGGCGAAATGGGCGCAGCCCTCGATATCGTCGCGCACGACGATACGCTCGATGGTCGGCGCCGTGCCTTCGATGCAGAAGGAACCGAGCCACCAGCGATTGTCATCGGTAACGCTCTCGCCCGGCCAGTCGTACTGAAACTGGATATAGTGGCCGCGCAGCAGGTCGCGCGGGTCGTAGCCTTGCACCGGCACTTCCCAGTCGGTGCCCTCGCGGGTCCAGCTGTCGGTCCAGGCCCACAGGCCCGTGAGCCCCGCAAGCGGCAGCGCGAGTGCGGCAACGGTTGCCTTGCGTTTCATGCCGCGCCCTCCCCGCTATCCTGCTTCGGCGGAGCGAAGGTGCGCGAGACCTTCACCGCACCCCACGCCACACCGAGGATCAGGAGCCCCGCGATGATCAGGCCGAAGCCGCTGGTCAGCAGGTCGCTCGCCAGCTCGAAGCTGAGGACGATGAGCCTCAGCGCCACCGCCGCCACCGCCAGCTGGAACATGCCGCGCCACCCGGCGTAGAGCGCCGCGCCCGCAACCGCCACCCACAGTGCCATGAACAGCAGGCCGGCCAGCACGTCGAGATCGTTGAACAGCGAGGCGAGCAGCGCGCCGACCCCGCAAGCGGCCAGGATCGCCGCGGCAGCCGTGCCCGATTGCGAGCGGTGGAGCATGACGACCAGGCCTGCTGCAACCAGGGCAATGACGGCGCGCAGCAGCTGCGGACCGATCGCCAGCATGTCTTGCTCGACCTCGCCAGCCGAGGCGATGACGCACAGCAGCGAAGCCCCGACCAGCGCGTAGGCGATGGCAAGCTGTTCGAGCCGGGTCCAGAACGCCTCGCGCGGGCTGCGTTCGCGCAGCCAGGCGGCCGCCGGGGCAATCAGCACCGGAAGCGCGGTGACGAGGCTCATCCACAGCCACGGGGCATCGGGCTCGCCCATCGGCGTCCATTGCGCCAGGGTCGAGACATATTCCCAGGCCGTGCCGATCGCCGCCGCCATCAGCCCCAGCGCCACGATCCAGCTTTGCCCGCGCAGCAACAGCAGAGGCGCGAACAGCACCAGCCACGCCGCCAGCGGGCGCCACAGCGGGGAGTCGGTCTGGTAGACCTGACCGATATGGCCGACGAAGCTGAGGCCGAGCACGCCGAACACGAACAGCGCCGCCTCGAGGCCCCAGGGATGCTCCTGCTCCAGCCGCTCACCGCGCAGCGCGACGAAGGCGGCCAGCGCGGCGATCAGCGCGAGATGGATCGCCAGCCTGACCTGTCCGGGCACGTCCTGCCAATTGGCCGCAACCACGGAGACTACGCCAAGGCCGATTGCCAGCACGCCGATGCCGATGATCGCCCATAGCGCCAGCGGACGCGAATGCGCTTCCTCATAGGCAAGGATGCGGTTGCGGGTCGGTTCGTCGATCAGCCCGGCCGAAACCCAGGCATCGATCTTGCGGCTGCTCATGGCCGAAGACTAGCCGCAGTCGGCAGCCTTGCCTAGCCAGCCAGGCTCCGGCTCTCGCAATCACCCCCGGGGTTGAATGTTGCAACAATACGACAATCGGCCTGCAAACGTTTCGATATCAAAAGAAAACCTGCCTGAATGTTGCGCCGCAGCGTAGTCTGGCATCTTGAGACAAACAGAGGGAACACGTGCATGACGTATCGTCGCAATTGGCTCTTCGGCTGCGGCCTCTCGGCCCTCGCTTTCGCCACCATGCCGGCCACTGCCCATGCCCAGGATGAAGACGCGGCCGGCACCGCAAACGAGGGCGATATCATCATCGTCACCGGTACCCGGCGAACGGACCGGACGATTGCCGACAGCACCGTGCCGATCGACGTGATTTCTTCGGACTCCTTGCTCAACCAGGGCACGACCGAAACCAACCGCCTGCTCAACAACCTCGTCCCCTCGTTCAACTTCCCGCAGCCTTCGCTGACCGACGGCACCGACTCGCTGCGCCCCGCCACGCTGCGCGGCCTGGCACCGGACCAGGTGCTGGTGCTGGTCAACGGCAAGCGCCGCCACCTGTCCTCGCTGCTCAACCTCAACGGCTCGGTCGGTCGCGGGTCGGCCGGTGTCGACATGAACACCATTCCGCCGCTCGCAATCGAGCGGATCGAAGTGCTGCGAGACGGGGCCTCTTCGCAATATGGCTCCGACGCCATTGCCGGGGTCATCAACATCCAGCTCAAGAAACGCGAAGGCGGCCGAGCCCAGGCGACCTTCGGCAAGTACATCACGACGATGGAGGGCGTCGATGTCGTCGCCACGGTGGCTCCGACGACCGGGGCAAGCGGCGATCCGGTGATCACCTTCACCGGCGCGGACCGCAAACGGCGCGACGGCGACACATGGACAATCGCCACCAATATCGGCCTGCCGCTGGGCGACACGGCCTATTTCAACTGGACCGCCGAGTACAAGGATCGATCGCCCACCAACCGTTCGGGTCCGGATATCCGCCGCCAGTATTTCAGCGCCGGCGATCCGCGCGAAACCACTTTCGACCGCTACAGCCACCGCTTCGGCGATGGCGAATCGAAGGACTTCAACTTCTTCGTCAACGCCGGGGCCGATCTTGGCGATGCGTTCGAGCTCTATGCCTTCGGCAGCTACGGCATCCGCGATGCCAACGGCACCGGCTTCTATCGCCGATCGCTCGACGCGCGTAACCGCGACTGGGCGGCATCGACCACCACCTTCGTACCATTCTATCCCGACGGCTTCCTGCCGCAGATCGACAGCACGATCGAGGACATCTCGGCGGCTGTCGGCGTGCGCGGCGAAACCTCTGGCTGGAACATCGACCTGTCGCTTACCTATGGCACCAACGCGCTCGATTACGGCGTATCGAACAGCTGGAACGTGTCGCTCGGCAGCGCAGCAAGCCCGCGCAAATTCGATGCCGGTGGCCTGCGCTCGGGCCAGCTGGCGGTCAACTTCGACGCCCAGCGGGAACTCAACCTCGGCATCGGCGATACATCGCTGGCGGTCGGGGCAGAGTGGCGCAACGAGAACTACAAGATCATTGCGGGCGAACCTGCCAGCTATATCGCCGGGCCGTTCGCGCTCAGCAATGGCGCTGCACCGGGTGCCCAGGTGTTCCCCGGCTTCTCGCCCACCACCGCCATCGACCGGTCGCGTGACAGCTTCGCCGGTTATGTCGAGCTCGACACCGACCTGTCGGATGCGTTCAATATCCAGGTCGCAGGCCGGTTCGAGCACTTCTCGGACTTCGGCAGCACGATCAACGGCAAGGCTGCCGCACGGTTCGAGCCGATCGACGGCTTCGCCCTGCGCGGCTCTGTCTCCACCGGCTTCCGTGCTCCGGGCATGGCCCAGCAATTCTTCTCGACCACCTCGACCAACAATGTACCGGGCGTCGGTCTGATCGAGATCGGCACCTTCCCGGTCGACTCGCCGATTGCGGTGGCGCTGGGGGCAGAACCGCTCGAGGCGGAAAAGTCACTCAACCTCAGTGGCGGTGTGGTCTTCACCATGGTGCCCGGGCTCAATGTCACGGTCGATTACTACAATATCGAGATCAGGGACCGCATCGTCCTGACCGAGAACCTGCAAGGGGCCGACGTTGTCGCGATCCTGCAGGCGGCGGGCGTGGTCGGGACTTCGGCCCGCTTCTTCATCAACGGGATCGATACCCGCACCCAGGGTCTCGATGTTGTCGCCAGCTACCGCATTCCCGATTTCGGGATCGGCCGCTTCACGCTGACCGCGGGCTACAATATCAACGACACCAAGATCACCGATCGCCGGACATTCAGCGGCTTCACCGCGCAGCGCCTGTTCGCGCGGCCGGAGAGCTTCCGCCTGACCGACGGCCAGCCTTCGAACAAGTTCAACTTCGGGCTGGACTGGGACCTGGAGCCCTTCGGTGCCACTCTGCGCGGCAACCGCTATGGCTCGGTGTTCCTGCCGACCGGCAGCACCAGTGACATTACCGTCGCCAAGGGCACCGCGCCGGGTGACATCACCCTATCGCCGAAGTGGGTTCTCGACCTCGAGCTGCGGGTCAATCCGCTGGAGAATGTCCAGCTGGCCGTGGGTGCCAACAATCTGCTCGACGAGTATCCCGACCGCTTGCCCTTCGGGACGGTCGACGGGTTCAACTTCGGCCTCAACAACAGTTTCCTGCCCTATTCGTCGCAGTCGCCGTTCGGCTTCAGCGGCAGGTTCATTTACGGACGCGTCTCGGTCGACTTCTGACCGCCCGCAGTTCGTCAATGCACGCCCCGGATCGCCCATGCGGTCCGGGGCGATGCATTTGAGGGATAGCGAAATTTACGTGCCCGGGCGGGAAGTTGGATTATAGCCGGGCCATGAACACGCAAGAATCCGCCCCATCCTCAGAACGCAAGACCACCAACTACACCCTGCTTCGGGCGCTGGTACACTTCCGTACCTGGTGGCGCGAAGCGGTGGTCGAGGATGTCGACCAGGATGCCGTGATCGAAAGCATTCGCGGCGAAACGATGTTCACCTCGCACTATATTTTCATGACCATGATGTCGGCCGGCATCGCGGTGCTCGGCCTGCTTCTCAGTTCGCCGGCCGTGGTCATCGGGGCCATGCTCCTGTCACCGCTGATGAGCCCGATCATCGGCTCGGGCTTCGCCATGGCCACCGGAGACGTGGTGTGGCTGCGTCGCTGCCTCAAGGCGCTCGCTATCGGCTCGGCCTTGGCAATCGGGTTCTGCGCATTGATCGTGCTGCTTTCTCCGTTGCAGACCGTGACCGAGGAAATCGCTGCACGCACCAGGCCCAACCTGTTCGACCTGCTGGTGGCGTTGTTCTCTGCCCTCGCCGGTGGTTATGCAACCATCCGCGGAAAGATGGGCACCATTGTCGGCGTCGCCATTGCGACTGCCTTGATGCCGCCGCTGGCCGTGGTCGGTTTCGGCCTCGCTACCTTCAACTGGACGGTGTTTGGCGGAGCGTTGATGCTGTTCGTCACTAACCTCATGACCATCGCCTTCACCGCGGCGATCATGGCCCGGCTCTATGGCTTCCGCTCGCGGCTGACCGACAAGCAGAACCGACTGCAGGACGTGGTCATCGCTTTCAGCTTCATTCTGCTGGCGGTGCCGCTGGCCCTGACACTCAGGACTATCGCCTGGGAGGCCAACGCCTCGCGCCAGATCCGCGCCACTATCGATGAAGCCTTTGTCGAAGAGGCCCGGATCGACCAACTCGACATCAAGTATGATACAGCTCCGCTGCGGATTGAGGCCTCGGTCCTGACCCCGCAGTTCGCGCGGCAGGCAGACATTGACGTGTCGCGCCGGCTCGAAAGGTTGCTGGGTCGCCCGGTCGAGGTCGAGATCGACCAGTTCAAGGTCAGCAACGATCCCCGCGCTGCCGAGGAAGCCCAGCTCGAACGGGCGCGCGAGGAAGAGGCTGCTCGCAAGAACGCCGAACAGGTGGCCGGGCTGGCCCAGCGGCTGTCGCTCGTTGCCGGCGTGCCTGCCAGCGAGATCACCATCGACCGGGACAATCGCCGGGCCATGGCCAATGCCCGGGCATTGCCGGGGCTGGGTTTGCAGGGCTACCGGATGCTGGAGCAGCGGGCTATCGGGTCCATGCAAGGCTGGGATGTGCGCCTGCGCCCTCCGATGGCAGAGCTGCCGGACATCACCCTTGCCGATGGCGCACCTGACGAACAGGGCAAGAACGCCGCCGCATTGGTCCAGTGGGCAGCGAGCCGGATCGGCCTGCCGATTGTTCTCAGCGGACGCGGGGAGGCGCTCGAAGCGTTGGCCGAGCGCTACAGGAAGGCCGGCATTCCCGTCGAGACCCGCGACAACGGCCCGGCTGACCGGATCGACACCAGCTGGAAATCGATGCCTGCCGGATAGGGCAAAAGGAAAGGCCGGGAACCTTGAGGTCCCCGGCCTTCGGATTTCTGGCCTTGGCGGCCGTAAGGCTTACTTCTTTTCGAGGTCGGCCTTGGTCAGCAGCGGCTCGAGGCCGGTCGCCTTGGCGGCATTGGCAGCCTGCTCGGCTTCGGGCGAAGCGACGAAGCCGACCTTGGCCAGCTCGCCGTCCTTGCCCCACATCAGCGTCCATTGCTTGAGGTATTCGGCGAGGCCCGGGATGGCACCGACATGGTTCTTCTTGACGTAGACGAACAGCGGGCGGGCACCCGGATATTCGAAGCTCGAGATATTCTCGTAGGTCGGCTCGACGCCGTTCATGGTCAGCCCCTGCAGCTTCGACAGGTTCTCTTCGAGATAGGAGTAGCCGAAGATGCCGACGGCGTCCTTGTTGCCTTCGATCTTCTGGACGATGAGGTTGTCCTGCTCGCCCTGGTCGACATACTTGCCGTCCGAACGGACGTCGGTGCAGGTCGCCTTGTAAGCGTCCTCGTCCTTCTCTTTCAGGGCTTCCATTTCCGGGTTGGTCTTGCAGGCGGCTTCAAGGACCAGTTCCTTGAGCGCGTCGCGGGTGCCCGAGGTCGAAGGCGGGCCGTAGACCAGGATCGGCAGGTCGGGCAGCGACGGATCGACGTCCGACCACTTCTGGGCGGTCTGTTCCTTGCCATAGGGGTTGGCGGCAATCGCGCGATAAACGATGTCCGGGGTCAGGTTCATGGTGATCCCGCCCTTGGCGCTGGCAAAGGCGATGCCGTCGAGGCCGACCTGGATTTCGAGGATGTCGTTGACGCCATTGGCAGCGCAGGTGTCGAATTCGGCTGGCTTCATGCGGCGCGAGGCATGAGCCATGTCAGGCGTATCGGCCCCTTCACCCTTGCAGAACAGCTCGATGCCGCCGCCAGTGCCGGTGGATTCGATCAGCGGCGAGGTGAAGCCGCTGTTGTTGCGGGCAAAGGTTTCCGCAACCAGCTTGGCGAAGGGAAACACGGTCGAGGAACCGACCGCGCGAACCGCATCGCGGGTGCCGCCGCCGCTGCCCGCACCGCCGCAAGCGGTCAGGGCGAGGCTGGCTGCCGTAGCGAGAGCAAGGGTCTTCATGAGTTTCATTGTTCAGGGTCCTTGGTTGGGAACTGTCGGTGCCATTAGGTTTCAAGCGTGACAGTGAGATTACAGCTTGGGAGAGTTGGTTGATCAGAAGTCGATCTGGGCCCGCACACCGAGCGAATCGACCGAGTAGTCACGGTCGCCGCCCGCCGCCGCGTAGAAGGCGTCGGAGTACATCAGGCGGGCATAGCCGACCATGAAGCGGGTGAAATCGGTCGGAGTCCAGATCAGCGAGGCGAGCAGGCCATCCTGGGTCCCGCCGACGATCGTGCCATCGGTGAGGTCGAGCCGGTCATAGCGCAGGTTGAGCTGGATAGCGCCGATACCGCCCTCACCCACTTCCTTGCTGGGCTTCACACGGTCGAACTTGCCGTCCTTGTAACCGCGGCTGTCGCCCTTGGTCAGAAACAGGCCGACCTCGGCATAGCCGCCGAAGAAAGTCGGATCGACCAGAGCGCCGGGTCGGTTGGCGGACTGCCAGTAGCCTTCGGCGGCAGCGTGGAAAGGGCCGCTGACGAACGCTGCCTCGAGCCCGAGGCCGTTTTCGGCTGTTGCACCGAAGCTGCCGGTGTTGATGAAGCGCTCATCGGTGAACCCGACGGCAGGACGCTGCCGATAGCGAACTGTGCTCCCCGTGCCGAGATCGTAATAGTGACCCGAAGCGCCGAAATGGAGCTGCGCATCGCCCAGTTTCGGAGCATAGACCACGCGGCCCGATGTCCCCCAATTGCTGTTGGGCAGGTCGGGGATGGCGTCGGTAAAAATGCCGCCCTGGATCAGGAAATCGCCTGCGTTGTAGGTGGCCGAGGCACCGATCCGGCGCTGGAAGCCGAAGGCGTCGGTGAAGGCCGCACGCTCGAGATGCGAGGTGAACAGGCTGCTGGTCAGCTCTTCCAGCCCCTGGAAGTTGTTATGCTGCCCGAACTGCAGTTCCAGATCGCCATCCCCGTATGTGACAATGGCATCGGTGATGGCCACTGCGCTACCGTCGAAATCGACTTCGAACTTGTAGCCGAATCCGCCGGGAACATCTCCTTGCACACCCAGACGACCGCGACGCAGTTCATTGCCGAAACCATCTTTGCGGCCGGTCGAATCCGGTGCGGCAACGATGCCCGCATCATACTGCAGGCGACCGCGCGGCTTGAAGCTCCAGCCGCCCTTGCCCTTGAGTTCGGGCGCGCCTTTCCAGGAGATCTCCGTGCCGCCGGCCTTGGCCGCGGCTTCGGTTGCGGAGCTTTCGGCCTTGGTCGCGGTCGTGGCCGCAATCGTCGCGGTTTCGGCGGCGGCAGCAGCTTCGCTGCGCGCCGCCTTGAGTTCGCCTTCGAGGGTTTCGATACGGCTCGCCATCGCGTCCATCTTGGCGCGCATTTCGGCAAGTTCCTGCAGCACGGCGGAGGTGTCGGCGTCCTGCGCCAGCGCCGGGGTCGCGGTGCAGATCGCTGCCAGCGAGGCGGTTGCAAGGAGAATTCGGCTCACGGAGTATGACCTTTGCATGGCGTCTGTGACAATGCAGTGCCCGTTAGGTTGCGTTTGTGTCGTCTTCACTACCGCCGCATTGCAGAAGTGTGACAATCTCCCGCCGCGTCCCCATCACGGCCCGCTTGCGGCAAACTGGTTTCAACTGTAACGAGCGCGGCATTGCAGACCCCCAAGGAGAAGCGCCATGCGCATCGGCTGCCCCAAGGAAATCAAGAACCACGAATACCGCGTCGGGCTGACCCCTGAAAGTGTGCGCGAGCTGGTGCTGCGCGGTCACGACGTCTGGATCGAGAGCGGTGCCGGGGCAGGCATCGGCGCAACCGATGCGCAGTACCAGACCGCCGGAGCGAGCATCGTCGATGGCCCGGATCCGATCTTTGCCGAATGCGAGATGGTGGTGAAGGTCAAGGAGCCGCAAGCCGTCGAGCGGGCCAAGCTGCGCGAAGGGCAGATCCTCTACACCTATCTCCATCTCGCCCCCGATCCCGAGCAGACCGCCGACCTCGTCAAGTCGGGCGTGACCGCAGTCGCCTATGAAACCGTCACCGGGCCGGGCGGCACCTTGCCGCTGCTCAAGCCGATGAGCCAGGTCGCGGGACGCATGAGCATCCAGGCCGGGGCGACCGCACTGGAGAAAGCCCACGGCGGGCGCGGCGTGCTGCTGGGCGGCGTGCCGGGCGTGCTGCCGGGCCGGGTGATGGTCATCGGCGGCGGCGTGGTCGGCTTCAACGCGGCCCAGATGGCGGTTGGCCTCGGCGCCGATGTCACCATTCTCGACCGCGATCCCGAAGTGCTCGAACGGCTCGGAACCCATTTCGAAAGCCGCGCCAAGACCCGCTTCTCCAACCAGGCGAACATCGAGCAGATGCTGTGCGAGGCCGAACTGGTGATCGGCGCCGTGCTGATCCCGGGTGCCGCCGCGCCCAAGCTGGTCACCCGCGAAATGCTTGGCTGCATGAAGCCCGGCGCGGTGCTGGTCGATGTCGCGATCGACCAGGGCGGTTGCTTCGAAACCTCGAAGCCTACCACCCATGCCGAGCCGACCTATGTGGTTGACGATATCGTGCATTACTGCGTCGCCAACATGCCCGGCGCGGTGGCGCGCACCAGCACCTATGCGCTCAACAACGTGACCCTGCCGCACGCGCTGCGCATGGCAGAGTTGGGCTGGAAGGAGGCCATGCGGGCCAATCCGCACCTGGCCGAGGGACTCAATGTTCATGCCGGCAAGGTGACCTACAAGGCAGTGGCCGAAGAGCTTGGTTACGAATACCTGGCGGTTGCGGATGCACTCAGATAGCGCTGCGCCGGCACGCATTTTCCGCCGATTTTAAGGGGATACTAAGACCTTCCGGCTAGCGCCCGGAGCCATGGTCGGGTGGGTCCGTTCCTTTCAATTTGTGCTGGCGTGCCTGCTGGCAATCTGCGCGGTACAACCGTTGCAGGCCCAGAGTGACGGCCCGCGATATCCCACCTGTCTCGCCAACGCCGAGCCACAAATCCCCATCCGAACCTTGCTAGCCGGACCGATCGACTGGCACTGCACCGATGATCCGGGGAGGCTCAAGCAGCTGACCGTAAATGCCGAGGCCGAGCGCGTCCTGGTACGGTTTTCGATCGCGGCTGGCGCGGAGCAGC
Organism: Erythrobacter sp. SDW2; assembly: GCF_021431965.1. Classification (NCBI taxonomy): domain Bacteria; kingdom Pseudomonadati; phylum Pseudomonadota; class Alphaproteobacteria; order Sphingomonadales; family Erythrobacteraceae; genus Erythrobacter; species Erythrobacter sp. SDW2. The sequence continues at coordinate 762,697 of NZ_CP090370.1, read as the reverse complement.
CCCGGTACTTCGTTTCGCGCCTGGGGGAGTTCGCATCGCTCACTCTGGCTGTCGGCGAAGGTGGTGGCAATTGGCAAGTGCGAAGCCTATCGACCGACGACGTCAAAGGTATGCCGACAGAGCCGAGTATCATCGCCCGGTTGCCTTCGACCAGACAGGCGAGCGGCCAGTACGTCGTCATCATCGACCGACCCAGCCACGCTCCGTTGGTGATCAACTCCCAATTGCAGGACAGCGATCCTTCACAGGATCCCGCTGTCCAGCACGGCCTCCTCCTGATCGCCATCCTGCTCGGCATGGTGCTGCTGCCGATCGTCTTCGACATCACCTTCTACAGGGTGCTGCGCGAGACATTCCTCGCCTGGCACATTGCCATGGCGGCCAGCTTCGGCCTGCTGTTGTCGGTGCGTTCGGGGATCATCAATGCCCTGTTCGACATCAGTATCGAGACATGGCGCGTCCTGCTGATCATGGGGCTGACCGTTTCGATCGGGTCGGCAATGATGTTCATGCGGTCCTTTATCGAGCCGGGCAAGCTATCGGGCTGGGCGCTGCGGGCGATCCCCTGGATCGCGGTCGGCTCGATTATCCTGACCGGCCTCCATGCCCTGTCGATCCCGGCGCTGCGCGATGTCAGCACCACGCTCCACATGATCGGGGTCATGGTGCCCTATCTGATGTTGACCTTCGTGATCCTGCAAGCAGCCTGGCGGCGCAGCCGGGCGGGCCTCTATGTCTTCATCGGCTGGCTTCCGCTGATGACCTCCAGCTGGGGCGGGATCGTGACCAATTTCATGCCTGGCGTGCGTCCTGACGATATGTTGACGGCGTTCTACATCGGCATGCTGACCGAAATGATCGCCACCGCCATGGGCGTGGGCGACCGTTTCATGACGTTGAAGCGCGAACGCGATGTGGCCCGCGCCGAAGTGTCGGAGCTCGATGAACTCTCGAACAGTGACCCGCTGACCGGACTTCTCAACCGTCGCGCCATCGATGCCCGCTTCGACGAGCTGCGCGCGGAGGGTTACGACACTTTCGCCGTGGTCGATCTCGATCACTTCAAGCGCGTCAACGACACCCACGGGCATGACACCGGCGATGCCGTGCTCCGGACGGTGGCTTCCATTCTTTCGCAATGCCCCCAATGCCTCGCTTTCCGCTTTGGCGGCGAGGAGTTCCTGCTGCTGATGAAGGGAGATCAGAGCGAAGCGCGGGCGGAGGCCGTAAGACAGTCGATTCCTGTCCGGATCGCGCGCGAGGTCGACGGGCTTGATCACATGGTAACCGCCAGCATCGGCCTGGTTGTTGTCCCTCAGGGTGCACTGCCCAACTCGGGCTTTGCAGACATCTACCGCCATGCCGACCGGCTGCTCTATGAAGCCAAGGAAACCGGCCGCAACCGCATGGTCAGCGAGCGCGTGCGTTCGTTCCGCCGCCGTTCCTCGGACCGGCGCGCAGCGGCCTAGGTTTCAAGCGTCGAGCCGGAACGGTGCGACCACTTCCGGCCGCACACGCGCCGGCCGTTTCGTCTCACGGTCGAGCATAGCCCAGGTGGTGAGCGCGGAGACGATCACCTTGCCCTGCGCATTGCGGAAATCGACCCGCCGCGCCGAGGTAGCTCCCTGTGGGTCACCCGGAATCCAGGTTTCCCCCGTCACGGTCTCGCCCTCACCGATATTGCCGCGATAATCGATCTCGTGCCGGACCACGAGCCAGATGTAGTCGCGCGCGTGCTCAGGGGCGGCCACGGCATCCCAATGCGCGGTTGCCATGTCCTGCACCCACTCCACCCACACCGCATTGTTGACGTGGCCCAAGACATCGATGTGTCTGGGCACGGCAGTGAAAGTCCTGCGGAAGGGCTCCGTCACTCCTCGACCAAACCCAGCTGCCACAGGATGAAGGCGAACTCCTCCGCCGTTTCGTAGAGCGAAGCATAGCGGCCCGACTTGCCGCCATGCCCGGCGCCCATGTTGGTCTTCATCAGCAGCACGTTGTCGTCTGTCTTCACCTCGCGCAGCTTGGCGACCCATTTGGCCGGTTCCCAATAGGTCACGCGCGGATCGTTGAGCCCGGCGGTGACGAGCATGGGCGGATAGTCCTGCGCCACCACCTGATCGTAAGGCGAGTAGCTCAGCAAATAGGCGAAGGACTGCTTGCTGGTGATGGGGTTACCCCATTCCTGCCATTCGCCCGGGGTCAGTGGCAGGCTTTCGTCCTGCATGGTGTTCAGCACATCGACGAAGGGCACATGCGCCACCACCGCGCCCCACAGCTCGGGGTCGGTGTTGACGACCACACCCATCAGCTCGCCGCCGGCCGAGCCGCCGCTGGCGGTGATCCGGCCCTTCTCGGTATAACCCTTGTCGATCAGACCCTTGGCCACATCGACGAAGTCGTTGAAGGTGTTCCAGCGCTCGTTGAGCTTGCCCTGCAGATACCAGCGCCGCCCCAGATCATCACCGCCGCGGATATGGGCGATAGCATAGGCCATGCCGCGATCGACCAGGCTGAGCCGCGAAGTCGAGAAGCCCGGCGGCACGGCATAGCCATAGGCCCCATAGGCATAGAGGTGCAGCGGGCCCGCACCCGCTGGCCGGTCCTTGCGCATCAGGATGCTCACGGGCACCTGGGTCCCGTCACGGGCGGTGATCATCACGCGTTCGGTCGTGTAGAGCGAGGCGTCGTAGCCGCTGGGGATTTCCTGCTGCTTGAGCAGCTCCAGCTTGCCCGTGCGCACATCATAGTCATAGACCGAGTCCGGCGTGACCATGCTTTCATAGGCCAGCCGCAACTTGCTCACGTCATACTCGGGATTGTTGGAGAGCCCGGTGGTATAGCTCGCCTCGGGGAAAGCGATCGGGGTGATCCGGCCGGCGTCATCGTAGGAGCGCAGCTGGATCTGGTCCAAGCCGTCGAGCCGTCCTTCGGTGACGTAGAAGTCCTTGAACAGCGAGAATCCCTGGAGATAGAATTCGTCCGATCCGGCGATCAGCGTCTGCCACACGTCCGGCGTGTCGAGCGAGGCGGTGGCCAGGCGGAAGTTGATGTGATCGTCATTGGTATGGACGAAAAGCTTACCGTCCCGCACGTCAACATCATATTCCACACCCTTGCGGCGCGGCTTGACGAGGATCTGCGCGCCGGTCGGGTTGTCGGCGCGCACCAGCCGCACTTCGCTGGTCTCGTTGTCCCCGGTGGCGATCACCAGCCAGTCTTCCTGCGCGGTCAGGCCGGTGCCAACCGAAAAGCTCTGGTCCTCTTCCTTGTATAGCGTGACATCGCTGTCGACCGGGGTGCCGATCACGTGCAGCTTGGCCTCGAGCGTGCGCCATTCCTCGGTCGAGGGGCCGTAGACCAGCGCGGTATCGTTCGCGACCCAGGTCAGCCCGCCGCGCAGATTGGTGAGCTCGTCGGGCAGCAATTTGCCGGTCTCGAGATCCTTGATCCGGGCGGTGTAGCGTTCCGATCCGTTGGTGTCGGTCGAATAGGCGAGATAGCGCCCGTTCTGGCTGATCGAGGCGGCGCCGAGACGGAAGTATTCCAGCCCTTCGGCCAGCTGGTTCTCGTCGAGGATCAGCTGGTCCTCGCCGCCTGCCACCGGGCGGCGGTAATGCTTCCGGTATTCCTGCCCCTCGTCGAACTTGGACCAGTAGACATAGTCGCCGTCCTTCTGCGGGACCGAGCTGTCGTCTTCCTTGATCCGCCCCTTCATTTCCTCGAACAGGGTTTCGACCAGCGCCTTCTGCGGCTCCATCGATGCTTCGAACCAGGCGTTCTCGGCCTTGACGTAGTCCAGCACATCCTTGTCATCGACCACCGGATAGGACTGGTCCTTGAGCCAGAAATACGGGTCTTCGATGGTGATCCCGTGGCGGGTGTAGCTGTATTCGCGCTTCTCCGCCTTGGGCGGGCTGGTGGGTGCGGTCACTTGGGTGGATTCCTCAACTGTGGTCTCGGCGGTAGCGGCCACCGGCAGCAAGGCAAGACTGGCGGCAAGCGCGAGTGGGCTGGCAAGCAAACGGATCATTTGGCGTTTTCCCGGAGGCGGCTAGGTCTGGCCTGACAGCTAGGTCGCGGCGAAGCGTGGCGCAAGGCTTCGCTTGGCAAGTGACAGGCGCCATTTCATAAGAGCGTGTCCAAAGGGGGGGTCGCACAGTATGAGTCATGCCCGTTCCATCAGCTTGTTTGCGGCGGCGGCACTTTCTCATCCCCTTGCTGCACAGGAAAGCGCGCCGGTCCCGATTCAGATCGAAAGCCCTGTTCCGGACAAGGATCTTTATGCGCAGCTCACCATCGATGTTGGCCCGCGCTATGTCTCGGTGCATGATCCCGCCGGACCGCTGCGCCCGCCGATGGTGAAGACCAAACCGCAAGAGTGGTTCACGGCCACTTCGCCGCTGGTCGCCGCCTACCGGCAGCAGCCCGAAACGATGGTCAGCGCATCGGCGTGGCTTGCAATCGACGCGACAGGCACAGTGACGGCCTGCGATTTCAGAGCGGACTCGGTCTTGCCGCTCGCCGCTGACGAACTCTGCACATGGCTGGGTGAGAAACCCCGTTTCCATCCGGCGCTGGCGCAGGATGGCACCCCGACCCGTGCAGAAGCGCGCATTGCCCTATGGTATGCCCGCCGCTCCGTCGCCAAGGGAGCGCCGCCGCCGGGCTTTTTCGCAGAAGCGCTGCTTTCGCCCGCACCGCCCCCTCCGCCGCCGCCGCTTTCCAGCATGCCGTGGCCGCCGGAGCACGATTGGCTACTCGCCCATTCCTCGCCCTTCATGGCGAGCGTTCGACCCGTTCGCTTACCGGCGGAGAACGCAACTGGTGCGCGCTGGGTCGGCATTTTCTTCGGGGCCGCAGACAGTTCGCGGCCCGGCTGTGAAGTGCTGGAAAGCGGCGGCGACCAACGGGTCGACAAGGCCGCCTGCAAATGGGTCTCGAAAGAGCTCAAGCCGCGCTGGAACATTGGCACGCCGGCTTACATGCGGCACGGGATGATGCTCGTCCTGGTCGAAGGGAAGAGCTTTTCCTACACTGTGCCAGACAGATCGGCCGATCCGCGTGTCGAGCTGCGACCGGAAACCCGCAACGAACTCTACGACTTGATCATGGCCGCGAGCGGAGCAGTCCCTGTCCCCGGCCCGACAAACCTGACGGTTGGTTTGTCCGTCAATGCGCAGGGGCAGGCTGTGGCGTGCCGGTTGAGCGTATCCAGCGGATCAGACGCAGGCGATGTCGCTGCGTGTAATATCCTGAAGCAGCGCGCCTGGTTCGTTCCCACGCGCGACATGTTCGGGCGCCCGGCGAACGAGGGCTTCTACAACTGGTCGGCCGCTCGCGAAGCCAGTGTGGTCAATAGGCCAGCGCCTGGCGAACAGTAGCCAAGCTGGAATCAGCGCTGGAATGGGCCTATGCTTGCAGGACACCGAGTGCCAATGAGAGTTCCCAGCGATGTTGATGCAAACCCATGAAGCCCGCCTTGCCGCCCTGCGCGAGGAATTGAAGCGACGCGGCCTCGACGGCTTCGTCGTGCCGATCAGCGACGAGCATATGAGCGAATATGTCGGCGACTATGCCCAGCGACTGGGATGGCTGACCGGCTTCGGCGGTTCGGCCGGGAGCGCGGCGGTGATGCTCGACCGGGCGGCGATCTTCGTCGACGGGCGCTACACCGTGCAGGTGCGCGAGCAGGTCGATGGGCGGTTGTTCGAATACCAGTCGGTGCCTGCGACCAGCCCGGCCAAATGGCTGGCGGAGAATGCCGGCGAGGGCGCCAAGATCGGTTTCGACCCATGGCTCCATTCGCGCGGCTGGATGCAGCAAACGGCGAAGATGATGGCCGAAGTGGGCGCGGAACTGGTGCCGGTCGGCAGCAACCCCATCGACGCCGTGTGGCAGGACCGGCCGGAGCCCTCCGCTGCCGTGGCGACGATCCAGAACGATGAACTCGCCGGGCGCAGCCATGCCGAGAAGCGCAGTGAAGTGGCGCAGTGGCTCAAGGACAGGAAGCTCGACGCGGCGGTGATCTCGGCACTCGATTCCGTTGCCTGGTTGCTCAACATTCGTGGTGCTGACGTCAGCCACACCCCGGTCGCGCTGTCCTATGTCGTGGCGCATGAGGATGGCACTGCCGAGCTGTTCATCGCCAGCGAGAAGGTCACGCCCGAACTGCGCCAGCATCTCGGCAATGCGGTGACTATCCGGGAACGGTTGGACTTCGAACCGGCACTGGCCGAACTCAAGGGCAAGCGGGTGGCGATCGATCCCGACTATGCCGTGGCGGGCATTGCGCTGGCACTGGAAGGAGCAGGTGCTGCGGTGGTGATGCAGCGCGATCCGACCATCCTGCCCAAGGCGCGCAAGAACGCGATCGAGGCACAGGGCCACCGCGACGCGCAGGCGGTCGATGGCGTGGCGGTGAGCAAATTCCTCCATTGGCTCGGCATCGAGGCGCCCAAGGGCGGGATCGATGAACTGGCCGCGGCGGCCAAACTGCTCGAATTCCGCCAGCAGCACGGCGACCTGCGCGACACCAGCTTCGACACCATTTCCGCCGCTGCCGGCCACGCCGCGCTGCCGCATTACAAGGTGGACGAGGACAGCAATATTCCGATCCCGCCGGGGAGCATCTATCTCGTCGACTCGGGCGGGCAATATCCGTGCGGGACGACCGATATTACCCGCACCGTCTGGATTGGCCCAGGTGAACCGACGCCGGAGATGAAGGACCGCTTCACCCGCGTGCTCAAGGGCCATATCGCCATCGCCGAGGCCGTCTTTCCCGAAGGGACCTGCGGCGGCCAGCTCGATACGCTCGCCCGCCACGCGCTGTGGCAGGCGGGGACCGACTATGCCCATGGCACCGGCCACGGGGTTGGCAGCTTCCTCTCGGTTCACGAGGGGCCGCAGCGGATCGGCAAGGTCAACGGCGCGCAGGCCGGGACGCTGGAGACCATCCTTCCCGGCATGATCCTCTCCAACGAGCCTGGCTATTACAAAGCAGGGGCCTTCGGGATTCGGATCGAGAACCTCGTGCTGACCGAAGAACGCAAGATAGAGGGCGCGGATGAGGGCCGCTGGTTCGGGTTCGAGAACCTGACCTGGGTCCCGATCGACCGCACACTGATCGAACCGGCGCTGCTGACGGACAGCGAGCGCGCTTGGCTCGACCGGTATCATACCGACACCCGCGCCCTGCTCGCCCCGCGAATGGAGGGCGAGGCGCTGGCTTGGCTGATGGAGCAAACCGAGCCGCTCTAACAAGCTTGGCGAGGCCCGTTTGTTCCTGTAATGTTCCAACTGTTCCGAGTCGCAGGGGCGAGTCGGGTTTGAGGAGGACAGGGATATGATCGGCTACGTCACATTGGGCACCAACGATCTCGCCAAGGGCGCGCCGTTCTACGATGCCATTGCCAAGGCGATGGGCGTGGGGCGGATGATGGAATTCGACGGCTTCATCGCCTGGGGCTCATGGGGCGGTCCGGCCGGCATCGGGCTGACCAAGCCGTTCGACGGCAATCCCGCAACCGTGGGCAACGGGGTCATGGTCGCGCTCGAGGTCGAAACGCCCGACAAGGTCAAGGAAATCTACGACATCGCGCTGGCCAATGGCGGCACCTGCGAAGGCGAGCCCGGCCCGCGCGGTGACGAGGGTTTCTATGCCGCCTATTTCCGCGATTTGGATGGCAACAAGCTCAATGCCTTCTGCATGATCCAGGCGGGCTGAGCGATGGGCGAAGGGGCGAAGCTGAGCGACAGTTTCATCCATCTGGGGCTCGGCGCCACCGCCGTGCCCCAACCGCCCTTTGACGGCTTCCATTGGTATGAAGGCTATGGGGCACGCCATGGCAGTGACGGGGCAGAAGGCCGGCTGGTCTCGATGTACACTTTCGACGGCGACTGGGACAGTTGGGAGGTCCATCCTCACGGCGCCGAAGTGGTGCTCTGCACGGCAGGGGAAATGACGCTGACGCAGGAATATCCGAACGGGCGGCGCGAACGGGTCACGATCGGCGCGGGCGAATATGCCATCAATCCGCCGGGCGTGTGGCACACCGCCGATACCGGGGGGACGGCGACCGCTGTGTTCATCACCGCCGGTGAAGGGACCGAGCACCGCAGCCGTTCAGAATTTCCGACTGATGAATGAAGCGCCACGGCTGATACAAACGGCGACATTTTTCCCTGGATCGGGCAAACTCCTGCGACACACTCGGCCTAGAAGGGCAATCGTGAGCTGCGCAGCGGGCTGACCCTTCCTCCCCCTCCCCCACCCGCTTCGCAGCTCCGTCGTTTTCGACTACGGAGTTAGCACGATGAAAAAGATTGCCCTCATTCTCGCCACCGGCTCGCTGATCGCGACCGGGGCCGCCATCGCCCAGCCGATGGGTGAAACCGGCGAGCGCGCCCCTGCAACCCGCGATGCCGTGATTGCCAAAACCGACAAAGCCTTCGCCCGCATGGATGCCAATGGCGACGGCGTGCTGAGCGAAGCCGACAAGGCCGCCCGTATGGCCAAGCGCTTTGCCGCCATGGACACCGACGGCGACGGCATGCTGAGCCAGGCCGAATTCATGGCAGCCCATGAAGCTCGCGCCGAAAAGCGCGCGGAGCGTCGCGAAATGCGCGGTGAGCGGCGTGGCGGCGAACGCATGGGTATGCGCGGTATGCGAAGCGGTCGCGGCGGCCCCGAAGGCATGATCAAGCGCGCCGACGCCAATGGCGATGGCCAGGTGACCAAGGCCGAAATGCAGACCGCCGCGCTGGCCCGGTTCGACCGGGCGGACGCCGACAGCGACGGCACGATCTCCGCCCAAGAACGCAAGGCTGTCCGCGCCGAATGGCGTGGCAAGCGCGGCGAGCAGTAAGCGGGCGAGGCGCGGGAAATGGCCATGAGTGACATCCCCGCGCTGGTCCCAAAGCCTGTTCACGTGCTGCTGGTCGATGACGAGCAGAGTCTGCGCGAACCCCTGGCCGAGTATCTCACCGGCCAGGGGTTCCGCATTTCCGAAGCCGCCAGCGCCGCCGGCGCGCGCAGCGTCCTGCTCAACGAAGCGCCCGACATCGCCCTGGTGGACGTCATGATGCCGGGCGAGGACGGGCTGTCGCTGACCCGGTTCCTGACCGAATACAAGCGGTTGCCCGTCATCCTGCTGACCGCGCGGGGCGAAGCGACCGACCGCATCGTCGGGCTCGAGATCGGCGCCGACGACTATGTCGCCAAGCCCTTCGAACCGCGCGAACTGGTCGCCCGCATCCGCTCGGTCCTGCGCCGGGCGGGGCGCCACAACGGCGGTACAAGTGATTCAACCGCGCAGGAAGACATGCTGTACGCGTTCGAGGGCTGGCACCTCGATCCGCTCAAACGCAAACTGACCGATCCGGATGGCACGGTGGTCTCGATCTCGACCGCCGAGTTCCGCTTGCTGCGCGCATTCCTCGATCATCCACGCAGCGTACTCGACCGCGACCGGCTGCTCGACATGGTCCAGGGCCGCGAAGCGCATCTGTTCGACCGGGCGGTCGACAACCAGATCAGCCGCCTGCGCCGCAAGATCGAAGCCGATAGCCGCGATCCGCAGCTCATCCTGACTGTCCGCGGCGGTGGCTATCGCTTCGCCGCCAATGTCACCCGCATCGCGCCAGGCGCGGACTGAGCCGTGCGGCTGTGGCCCCGCAACCTGCTCGGCCAGACGCTGCTGGCCGTCGCGCTGGCGTTGCTCGTCGCACAGGCCGTGTCGGCAGTGCTGCTCTATCGCGCCGCTGAAAGCCGCCGCGAAGCTGCCGTCCTCAACGCTGCGGCCATCAGCCTGCTGGTCGACCCCGGACCAAACGAAGGGAAACGGAGAATTGCGCGGCGCGTCCGGCGGGCCGCCGAGGGTCCGCTGCAGATCCGGCCCTTGCGAGGCGAAGTGACCACGGCGCTGCCGCTTCTACCCGGCGAGCGTAACGATGCGGCGGCCGCAAGCGCACTCGAGCAGGTGTTGGCGGGGCAAGGTGTCGATCCCGCAACCACCCTCGTCATCATGCGGCGGGCTGGCGACGATCCCGTGTTGCAGCAACGCGCCCAGGGCAATCCGCGGTTCGCAATCCAGACCGATTGGCCAGACCGACGGGTTCTGGTGGCAGCGATACAGCGCGAAGCCTCCGGTTCCTGGCAGGTCGCGCGCGTGGTGGTGCCACCGCGCGAGGCCCGGGTGGTGGGCGGAATCATCGTCCAGACGCTGGTGCTGGTGCTGGTCCTGACCGGCGTGCTCTATCTGCTCCTGCGCCGGATCACCCGTCCGCTTGCCGCACTGACCGAGCGGACGGAACGCTTTGCCCGCACACAGGATGCGAGCGCGCCGCTTGCGCCCGGCGGCCCCGATGACATCAAGCGGCTGCAACAGGCCCACAATGCGATGGAGCAGCGCATCTCGGCCTTGCTCGACGAAAAGGACGTGATGCTCGGCGCCATCGGGCACGATCTCAAGACGCCGCTCACCGCGCTCCGCGTCCGCATCGAATCGGTCGAGAACGCGAGCCAGCGCGAAAAGATGGCGGCAGGCATCGAGGACATCACCCGCTCGCTCGACGACATCCTCTCGCTCGCCCGGATCGGCCGGGCCAAGGCTCCGCCCGAGCCGGCCCAGATCGGCGCGCTGGCCGAAGCGGTGGTCGAGGAATTCGAGGACATGGGCGAGGCGGTGTCCTTCACCGGCGGCGAACGCATGGTGCTGCCGGTCCAGGTGACCTGGCTGCGGCGGGCGCTGCGCAACCTCATCTCCAACGCGCTGCGCTATGGCGGCACTGCCGAGGTCAGCCTGTTGCGCGAGGATGGCATGGTGGTGCTGCGGGTCGAAGATCAGGGCCCCGGCATCCCGCCAGACCAGATTGCGACCATGCTCGAACCCTTCCAGCGCGGCGAAGCCAGCCGCAACCGCGCCACCGGCGGGGCCGGGCTCGGCCTCACCCTCGCCCGCGCCATCGCCGAACAGCATGGCGGCGAACTCGGGCTGGCAAACCGCCCCGAAGGCGGCCTGCGGGCGGAGATCAGGCTCCCCGCCGCCTGATCCCCACCTGACCTAGCGCATCAGCCCGCCGATGATGTTGCGGACAAAGGCCGACACGCCGGTCTGCACCGGATTGGCACTGGATTTCTTGCCCAGCACCGTCGCCACCGCGATCGAGGTCAGCGACCCTGCGGCAGCGGTCGCCGCGGCCTTGCCGGCCTTCGACCACATCGAGGGTGTCTTGCGTTCGCGCTTGCCCACTTCCTCGGCACCCTTTTCCGCCACTTCCTGTGCGGTCGCGGCCGCATCGGCGGCCTTGGCGGCGAGCACTTCCTCGGCGCTCTCGCGATCGACCGCGGAATCGTATTTGCCGTCGACCGGGCTGATCGACTGGACGATGGCACGTTCCTTGGGTGTGACCGGCCCCAGGCGGCTGCGTGGCGGTTTGATCAGCGTGCGTTGCACCACCGTCGGAGCGCCTTCCGAGTCCAGGGTGGAAACCAGCGCCTCGCCGGTTTTCAGTTCGGTGATGACGCTCTCGACGTCGAGCTCGGGATTGATGCGGAAGGTTTCCGCCGCCGCCTTGATCGCCCGCTGGTCGCGCGGGGTGAAGGCCCGCAGCGCATGCTGCACCCGGTTGCCCAACTGCCCGGCGACCTCCTCCGGAATGTCGATCGGGTTCTGGGTCACGAAATAGACGCCCACACCCTTGGAACGGATCAGGCGGACGACCTGCTCGATCTTGTCCTGCAGCGCCTTGGGCGCATCGTCGAACAGCAGGTGCGCCTCGTCGAAGAAGAACACCAGCCTGGGCTTGTCCGGATCGCCGACTTCGGGCAGCGACTCGAACAGTTCGGCCAGCAGCCAGAGCAGGAAGGTGGCATAAAGCTTGGGGCTGCGCATCAGCTGGTCGGCGGCGAGGATATTGATGTAGCCGCGGCCCTGCTCGTCGACTTTGAGGAAATCGTCGATCTCCAGCGCGGGTTCGCCGAAGAACTTGTCAGCACCTTGGGCCTCGAAGCTCAACAGCTGGCGTTGGATCGTGCCGACAGTGGGCTTGGTGACATTGCCGTACTTGCCGCTCAGTTCGCCCGAGTTTTCCGAAGCCCATTGCAGCAGGGATTGCAGGTCGCCGAAATCGAGCAGCAGCAGCCCGTTCTCGTCGGCATAACGGAAGACGATCTGCAGCACGCCTTCCTGCGTTTCGTTGAGATCGAGCAGGCGGGCCAGCAGCAGCGGCCCCATTTCCGATACCGTGGTCCGGATCGGGTGGCCCTGTTCGCCGTAAAGGTCCCAGAACACCGCCGGATTGTCGGAATAGGCATAGTCGTCCATGCCCAGTTCCCTGGCCCGGCTTTCCAGCTTGTCGGCATGCTTGAACTGGGGCGATCCGGCCATGCAGATACCTGACAGGTCGCCTTTCACGTCGGCCAGAAACACCGGCACACCTTCGGCCGAGAAGCTTTCGGCGAGGCCCTGCAGCGTCACGGTCTTGCCGGTGCCGGTCGCGCCGGCAATCAGCCCGTGGCGATTGGCGCGGCCGAGATCGAGATGCTGCTTCTCGCCATTGGCTGCGAGGCCGAGGAAAATCTGGCTCATGTCGACGTAAGACCCCCGCGATTCATGCGTTGGGCGGTTTGTGGCGCGTGAAGTGGCATGCGGTCAAGCACGGTTCCATTTCGCGCGCCCTCGGCTATGGCGGGGAAGATGGCTGGTGCTGGACAAACCATGGCTCCCTTCGTGCTGCTGGACGACGCGCGTGCGGATGGCGCGGCGCAGGCCCATCTGTACGAACGTGCTTCGGCGGTGTTCATCGCCCACCGGGCCGAAGCGGTCGAGGCGGTGCTGGAAGCGGCCCGTGCGGCGCAGGCCGGGCAAGGCGGGACCTTGGCCGGATACCTCGCCTATGAAGCGGGCCTTGCCGTCGAGCCGAAGCTGGCGCCGCTGGCTGCGGCGCGCACGGGCGCAGCCGGACCGCTGGTCTGGCTGGGCCTGTTTGCCAGCGAAACAGTGCTGGAACCCGGCGAGGTTCCCGGCTGGCTCGCCGCGCGGGCACAGGGCAATGCAACGCTCGGCCCGCTCGATCCGCAGGTCTCGCAAGGCGCCTATGACGCGGCTTTTTCCACCTTGCAGGAGGCGATCCGCGCGGGCGACATCTACCAGGCCAACCTCACCCTGCCGCTCGCCGGTGCATACTCGGGCGATCCGGTGGCGCTCTATGCCGCGCTGCGGCGGGCGGCGCAGGCCGGCTACGGCGGGATGATATTCGACGGCGCGCACTGGTTGCTGAGCCTTTCGCCCGAGCTGTTCGTGTCGCTCAAGGGGGGCGAAGCGCGGACCAAGCCGATGAAGGGCACCCGCCCCCGTTCGTCAGACCCGGCGACCGATGCCGCCCTGCGCGACGACTTGCAGCACAGCGAGAAGGACAAGGCCGAGAACCTGATGATCGTCGATTTGATGCGCAACGATCTCAGCCGGGTGGCCGAAGCAGGGAGCGTGTCGGTCGAAAGGCCGTTTGCGGTCGAAAGCTATCCCACCGTCCACCAGATGGTGACCACGGTCCACGCCCGGTTGCAGCCGGGCAAGGGCGCGCTCGACCTGGTGCGGGCGCTGTTCCCCTGCGGCTCGATCACCGGCGCGCCCAAGATCCGGGCGATGGAACTGATCAACGAGGTGGAGCGCGATGCACGCGGGCCATATTGCGGCGCGATCGGGCGCATAGATGCTAGCGGCGATGCGGCATTCAACGTCGCCATCCGCACCCTGCGGCTGACCCCGATCGAAAACGAGCGCGGCAAGGCCGTGCTGGGTGTCGGATCCGCCATCGTCGCCGACAGCGAATCCAAGGCCGAATGGCGCGAGACGATCCTCAAGGGTGGTTTTGCCCGGGCGAGCGGGCCGGATCGCACGGCGCCCGGCTTCCACCTGATCGAGACCATGAAATTCGATCCGGAAGCCGGCATAGCCTATCTTGAAGCCCACCTCGAACGGATGAAGGCGAGCGCGGGCGAACTGGGATTTGCCTTCGATCGCCACGCCGCGCGCAACGCGATCCAGGCGCTATGCTTCGATCTCGAAGCGCCAGCCCGGCTGCGGCTGACCTGCGCGCGCAGCGGGGCAACGACGCTGGAAGCCGCGCCGCCGGGCGAGCCGTGGGCAGAGCCTGTGCGATGCGCGATCCTGCCGCTGCCGGTCGATGCCGGCGACTGGCGGCTGCGACACAAGACCAGCGACCGGGGTTTCTACGAGGAGGCGCTGGCCGTGGCGCGCGAGGCAGGGGCGGGCGAATGCCTGCTGCTGCGCGACGATGGCCTGCTGACCGAAGGTTGCATCACCAACCTGTTCGTCGAGAAGGACGGGGTGCTGGTTACCCCGTCCGCCTCGCTTGGCTTGCTGCCCGGGGTGCTGCGCGCTTCGCTGCTGGCCGAAGCGGCGGCGGTCGAAGGTGAGGTCCGGATCGACGATCTCGAAAAGGGCTTCTTCCTCGGCAATGCCGTGCGCGGACTGGTGAAGGCAGAACTTCTTACCTAAAGGTCCGTTCGGGCTGAGCTTGTCGAAGCCCAGCCACGGAGTTTGCAGCGCATATGGTGCCGGCCCTTCGACAGGCTCAGGGCGAACGGAAGTTTTGATGGAAATCCCAATTCTCTTCGAAGACGGCGAAGCGCTGGTGATCGACAAGCCCGCTGGCCTGCCGATCGAACCGCCGCGCAAGGGCGGGCCTTCGCTCGCCAACCACCTCGAGATGCTCAAGCTCGGCTTCCAGAGGCCGCCGGTGCCGGTCCACCGGATCGACACCGACACCAGCGGCTGCCTGCTGCTGGCGCGCAATCCCAAGGCGCTGTCGCGCTTCGCCCGCGCGTTCGAAGAGCGGAAAGTTGCCAAGCGCTATCTCGGCATCGTGGCGGGCGTGCCCGAGGCCGATGAGGGCGAGATCGCGCTGTCGCTGAGCAAGATCAGCAGCGCCGAGAAGGGCTGGCGCATGATCCCGGCGAAGAAGGGCAAGCCTTCGCTGACGCGATGGCGCGTAGTCCAGCGGCTCGAACGCGGCACGCTGGTCGAATTCCTGCCCGAAACCGGCCGCACCCACCAGATCCGCGTCCATGCCGCCTCGGGCCTCGGCCTGCCGCTGCTGGGCGATCCGGTTTACGGCGATGCCGCGAGCGGGCCGCGCACCATGCTCCATGCCGCTGGTCTGACGGTCGAGCGCGATGGCAAGCCGCCGGTCGTCGCCACCGCGCCGCTGCCGGCCGATTTCCTGGCCCTCGGGGCGCCGGATGGGCCGGACAATGGATAGCGACCTGATCGCCCGCGCCCATGCCCTGGCGGAGGAGAGCTTCCTCGCCGGATCCGGGCCGGGCGGGCAGAACGCCAACAAGGTCGCGACCGAGGTCCAGCTCAGGGTCAATATCTACCGCCTGCGGCTGCCCCCGCCGGTGTTTGCGCGCCTGCGCACGCTGGCGGGCAGCAAGCTGACGGTGGCCGGCGACCTGCTCATCACCGCGCGCGAGCACCGGACGCAGGAGGCCAACCGGCAACTGGCCCGCGAGAAGCTCGAGACCCTGCTCGAAGAGGCGCACCGCCAGCCCAAGGTGCGGGCCAAGAGCCGGGTCAACCGGCTTGGCAAGGTCCAGCGGCTGAAAGCCAAGAAGGTGCGCGGCGAGGTCAAAGCCAACCGCGGCAAGCCGAGCACCAAGGACTGGTAGCCACGGTTCCGGCTTGACTTTCACGGGGGAATCGCCCAATTGCGCGCCCGATGTGGCGGTGCGGGCTCGCGCCGCCTGTATTTTTTGGCCGATATGGCCCCTTACGATTCTTAGGAAAGCACCATGGCGAAGCCCGCAACCGTCAAGATCAAGCTCGTCTCGACCGCAGACACGGGCTTCTACTACGTCACCAAGAAGAATCCGCGGAACATCACCGAAAAGATGACCTTCCGCAAGTACGACCCGGTCGTGCGCAAGCACGTCGAGTTCAAGGAAGCCAAGATCAAGTAAGCTTCCTGAACGGTCGGAACCACCTTCCGTCAGTGACAGTTCACCCCTTCGTGGATAGAGACGAAGGCATGAACACCATGATCAAGAAATTCCGCCTCGCGTCGCCCGGCCTTGTGGCCGGCACGGCGCTTGCTGCAACCCTCGCCGTGGCGGCCCTGCCCGCCTCGATGGTCGCCTTGCCGACGCCTGCCTATGCGCAGTCGGCCGGCACGCTCGACGATGCCGTCGCCGCGCTGCGCGGCATCAGCACCATGAAGGCGAGCTTCACCCAAACCGACCGCAAGGGCCAGACCGTCAGCGGCACCATGACGCTCAAGCGCCCGGGCAAGATCCGCTTCGAATATGAAAAGGGCGTGCCCCTGCTGCTTGTTTCGAACGGCAAGTCGTTCACGCTGATCGATTACGAGGTCAACCAGGTCCAGCGTTGGCCGATCGGCAATTCGCCGCTCGGGGCGCTGCTCGACCCCAATCGCGACGTGAAGAGGTACGGCAAGCTGGTGCCCAGCGCCGCGGGCGTGCTGAGCGTCGAAGTGCGCGATCCCAAGAAGCCGGAGTTCGGCGTGATCACGCTGATCTTCACCAGGAAGGCCAGCGCACCCGGCGGGTGGCAGCTGACCAACTGGGTGGCGCTCGATGCGCAGAACAATCGCACCACGGTGCGGCTCTCGAATCACCGGTACGGTGTCGCTGTGTCCGACTCGACCTTCACCTACAAGGATCCGCGCCGGACGACCCGTCGCCCGGGATAAACGCTTCGTCCGGGGAATGACGGGCTGTTGCGACAAAGCGTGACAGACCGTTCATTGCCCTGAAAGGCGCGAAGCAGTAATCTTGTTGCACAAGGCGGATGGAAGACGGGTTTCCCCCCTGTTGCCTCGTTCTTCCGCGAAGTCCCCTTGTACAACAGCGTGACGAACGCTCACATGGAACCCTCGTGCCACTTGCCCCCGGCACGGGGGTTTTTTGTGCGCCATCGGTTTTCCGCACGCCTCCGACGCGCTTGCAGGCCGCCGTCGCCGGTCCGTGGGGCAGATTACTCCCAGCCGAGCGCGGCGACGATGATGCGGTAGATCAGGTTCTGCTCGATCACCCCGCGCACCCGTTCAGCCCCCGGGCCGCGGGCGTAAAGCGCGACATCCTCGCCGGCATGGGTTTCCGATCCCCCCGGTACCAGCGCCTGCTGGCGGGCCCTGACCCCGGTTTCGGGAACCGGCCGCCCGCCTTCGGTGCCGATGGCCACAGCTCCCGGCCCATTGGCATATCCCAGGGTGGTATAGGGTTTGCCATCCGCCGCCAGGGTCGGCCCGCCGTCGGTATCGCCCCCGTCCTCGCCCCCGCCCTCCGGTGGGATGACGAGCCCGAGGATGTCGTTCCCCCGGCGCGGATAGCCGGCGATGGTGAAGACGTGGCTGTGATCGGCGGTGACGAGAATCAGCGTTTCCTCGGGATCGGTGTTGTCGATCGCCCACTGTATCGCCCGGGCGAACTCGACGGCTTCCTCCAGCGCATAACCCGCTTTGCCTTCATGGTGACCATGGTCGATCCGCCCGCTTTCGACCATCAGGTAGTAGCCGTCAGGATCCTGCCCCAGCCGCGTGACCGCTTCCCTGGTCATGTCGGTCAGCGTCGGCTCGCTGCTGTCGGGCGTGCGGTCGACGGTGTAGGCCATGTGGCTGGGCGAGAAGATGCCCAGCAGCGGCTTGCCCATCGGTGCGGCCATCATCGCGCTGGCGCTTTCGACATAGCTGCCACCGGTGCGCGCCTGCCACGCGGCAGGAAGGTCCGCCCCCGCATCGAGCCGCCTGCCGCCCTTGGTCGAGCCGAAGAAGGCTGCGCGACCGCCGCCCAGCGCCACGTCGAAATCCGTGTTCACGAGCTGCTGAGCGATATCGTCACACCCGAGGCCGCGCTGGCGTTCCGGGATGGCCGCATCCGATTCCCAGTCCCGGTCGGTGCTGCGGGCATAGACCGCCGCCGGGGTCGCATGGGTGATTCGCGCCGTACTGACGATGCCGAGCGCGAGGCCACGCGCCTTGGCCTGTTCGCTCAACAGCGCCTGTTCGTACTGCTTGCCGCTGAGGCAGTCGCCACGCCTGGCCTCGGGACCGATACCGAGGAAGCCGATCTGGGTCTTGAACCCGGTATTCATCGCACTCGCCGTTCCGGCGCTGTCGGGCACCTGGGCGTTGGTGTTGTAGGTCTTGACCAGCGCCACATGGTCGAAGGTCTCGAACGGCAGGACATATTCCTCGCCGCTCTGCCCCAGTTTTTGCCCGGCATAGATGCGTGCGGCGGTGACCGTCGAAATTCCCATCCCATCGCCAATGAACAGGATGACGTTCCTGGCCTTGCTCTCCTTTGCGCCCTGCTTCGCCACCGGCGCGGCGGCGACGCTCTCCACCGGGTCCTTGGCATAGGCCGCCCCGCAGGCGGCAAGCGGCAAGGCCAGTGCGGCAACCAGCATGGGAGTCGGCAAGATGGGTTTGGGCAGGCGCATCCGAAGTCTCCCGGTCAATTCGTTGCCGCTTGCTATCGCGGCTTTACATGACAGGAAAGCGAAAGCGCGAAAGCCTCCCTTGCCGCTGGCAATGGTGCGACCTAAGGCAGCGCCATGGTTTCGGTCACGACATGGAATATCAATTCGGTCCGCCTGCGGATGCCGATTGTCGAGCGCTTTCTGGCGGAGCAGGCCCCGGACATATTGTGCCTGCAGGAAATCAAGTGCCAGGAAAGCCAGTTCCCCTACGAGGCGTTCCGCGCGCTCGGCTACGAGCATTTCGCGGTCCACGGGCAGAAGGGCTATCACGGCGTCGCGACAGTGGGCAGGGTGCCGTTCACCGAGTTCTCGCGGTATGACTGGCAAGACAATGGCGAGGCGCGGCATGTGGGCGTCGAACTGACGCATGGCCCCGGAAAGGGCACCATCATCGAGAACGTCTATATCCCCGCCGGCGGCGACGAGCCGGATCGCACGATCAACCCGAAGTTCGGGCAAAAGCTCGACTTCCTGGAACGCATGACCCGCTGGGCCGACAAGGTCGACCGGCCGACGCTGATCGTCGGCGACTTCAACATCGCCCCGCTGGAAAGCGATGTCTGGAACCACAAGCAGCTGCTCAAGGTCGTCAGCCATACCCCGGTGGAGATCGAGACGTTGCAGCGGTTCATGGATGCGCATGGCTGGGCCGATATCGGGCGGCAGCATATCGCTGCCCCGGCGCGCTATTACAGCTGGTGGAGCTATCGCGCGAAGAACTGGCGCGACGGGGATCGCGGGCGGCGATTGGACCACATGTGGGCCAGCCCGGAACTGGCCGCACAGGCCACCGCGCACAGCGTGTTCGAGGATGCGCGCGACTGGACCCAGCCGTCCGACCATATCCCGCTGACCACGGAGTTCACCTTCTGAGCCGCCCGTCGCCTTCACGCCGGGCGGCACAGGCCATCGACGCGCTGCGGCACGGCTGGCCGATCGAGGTCGAGGGCGCGGGAACTCTCTTGCCGGTCGAAACCGCCATCGCGCGGCAGGCGACGAGCGGGCATATGCTGATCTCGGCCGCGCGCGCGGCCACTCTCAAACTCGTCAACCAGCTCGAAGCGGCAGTCCCGCACGCCCCGGTGCTCATCCGGGGAGCGGAGAGGTTCGATCTCGACCGGGCCCTGGCGGTCGCGGACCCGGCGCTGGACCTGGCCCACCCGCTCAAGGGGCCGTTCAAAGCCGATCCGCTCGAATGGCCGGAGGCCGCCGCCGCCGCGCTAGAGCTGGCGCGGATCGCCGGCATCCTGCCCGCCTTCATGGTTGCTCCCGAGCATGCGGGGGAAGCGCAGCCGGTCAGCCCCGCCGATGTCGCCGCATGGGCCGACCCGGACAAGCTGCAGATCGCCGCCCGCGCGCGCCTGCCGATTGCCACCAACGAGGATTGCGAGCTGGTGGTGTTCCGCAAGCCCGATGACATGCGCGAGCATTGCGCGCTGATCATCGGCAAGCAGATGGCAGGCAAGGTTCCGTTGGTGCGGCTCCATTCCGAATGCCTGACCGGCGATATCCTCGGCAGCCTCAAATGCGATTGCGGGCCACAGCTCGATGCGGCGCTGTCGCGCATGGCCGAGGAAGCGCAAAACGGGGGGTACGGCGTCCTGCTCTACATGCGGCAGGAAGGGCGCGGGATCGGTCTCGTCAACAAGATGCGCGCCTATCGGTTGCAAGATCAGGGGTTCGATACGATCGAGGCCAACGAGCGGCTCGGCCTGCCCGACGAAGCAAGGGATTTTACAACCGCTGCGCGGATGCTTAAACTGCTGGGTATCGGTGAGATCGGACTCCTCACCAACAACACAAGGAAAGTCGTCGCCTTGGGACAGCAAGGTATTTCGATCGCACGCCGGGTTGATCATGCGCTGCCATCCAATCCGCACAACCGCCGCTATCTCGACACCAAGCGTGACCGCGCCGGGCATCTGCTGCCGTGAGCGTCAGCATCAGGCCCGAACAAGCGGGCGACGAGCGGGCCATTCGCGCCTTGACCGATGCCGCGTTCCATTCGGCCCCCCACGCCGATGGCGACGAGGGCGAACTGGTCGAAAAATTGCGCGCCGACGGCGATCTGGTGTTGTCGCTGGTGGCCGAGAATGCCGACCGGGCGATCATCGGTCATGTCGCATTCTCACCGGTCACGGTGGAGGGGGCGAGTGGCGACTGGTATCAATTGGCACCGGTTTCGGTCATTCCCAGCGGTCAATCCGCCGGGATCGGCTCGGCGCTGATCGAGGAAGGGATCGCGCGGCTCAAGGGCAGCGGGGCGCAAGGTATCGCGCTGGTCGGCAACCCCGATTATTACAGCCGCTTCGGCTTCAGCCTCGACCACCAACTGGTGTTGTCGGAAGCGCTAGATCCCTTCCTGCAGGTGCTGCTGCTGGAGGGCGACATGCCGTCGGGCAAGCTGGTGCTTGCCCCGGCATTCGGCTGATCAGCGCCGCTCGAACAGCTTGAGGCCGGGGCCGAGGTCGTTGTCCTCGATCTTGAGGGCAGCCCCGCTCCAGTCGGCGACGAACACCGAACTGCGCTGCAGGCCGGGAACGAAACGGGCATCATTGCCCGCGATCAGCAGGCCGGCCGACGGCTGGTCGCCCTCTTCCGCTGCGACCGCGATGAAGGCGGAGTAGTTCTCCTTGTCGCGGCCCTGGACGAACCAGTTGTTGGTGATCTGGCCGACCGAACCCTGCGGCAGGTCGATCATGTAATTGGTCGAGCGCCCGGCGGAATCGTCGAAGCTGGACGATGCCACTTCGGTCACCCGGGCGCGCGATTTGACATAGTGCCCGCCGGTGCCGCGTTCGAAGCGGCTGCGGGTCACGCGCAGGCGCCCGATGGTACCGGTATAGATCGAATGCGCGCAACCACCGTCGCCCTCGCAGGTGCCGAGGCTCGAGAAGGTCGAGCGGTCTACCACCAGCGTGATGTTCGGATCATGCGCGGTCAGGATACCCTGCTGGCTGTCGACGAACCAGCTGTTGGCGACAGTCAGGTTTCCGGCTTCGAGCCGGATCCCTGCGCCGTTGAAGTCGGCCACCGCCATGTTGCGAAATACTACGCCCGAGACGCTCGCTTCGCGTCCGCGCAGCACCAGTGCGGCCTTGCCTTCGCATTCGACCCCGTCGAGGATCGCCTGGCCCGGCTGGCTGGCAAGAAACGAGACGCTGCCGGACTGCTGCACGGCACACTGGCGGTGGACACCGGGCGCGATGGCGATGGTGCCCTGGCCGTTGCCGATGGCGTCGACCGCCTGTTGCAGGCTGCCGAAGCCCTGCCCCGTTTCCACAACCGTGAAGGGCGCGGGTGCGCCTTGCGCGAACACCGCGGCGGCCGGGATCAGGGCGATGGCTGCAACGGTGATGGCACCGAGCAGCCAGTTGGAGCGGCGCGAACTGCGGGTCAGCGGAAGGCGGGCGTGGTTGTCCATGCCGCCCTGCCTAGCGAAAAAGGGTTAACGGCCTGCTAAGTTTTGCCGGCGCGCCACCTATGGGCGCCACTTCCAGCCGCCCTTGGTCCGCCTCCTCACGATGAGCGTGAAAGCAACCGATGCGAGCGCCATGCCGGTCAGGCCGAAGACCAGGCCAGCATATCCCCCGCCCGGGATAAGCAGCCCTATCCCGATCATCGCGCCGGCATAGGCAAACAGGAGAACCCAGCCCTGCCACGCAATCGGCAGGCCAGCGCCGTAGCCGTGGGCCTTGGCGGCAAACCAGTCACCTTCCTCGAAGAACTTGTGCAGCATGTTCTATTCCTCCTTGGGCGGCCTGCCGCGACGCGGCGCCTTGGTCTTGCCAGCCTCGACCCCCCGGGCCGCCAGTGCCTCGCGCAGCAGCATCTCGATCTGGGCATTGGCGCTGCGCAGTTCGGCCGCGGCCAGCCGCTCGATCGCGGCATGGACCGCCGGATCGAGCCGCAGGGGGAAGGCTTTCTTCGCAGACATCGGATCTCGTCGCCGCGCAGCGCCCTACTGATACAGCGTGCCGGTGTTGACCACCGGCTGCGCCTCGCGGTCGCCACACAGCACGACCATGAGGTTGGAAACCATCGCCGCCTTGCGCTCATCGTCCAGGTCGACGATGCCGTCTGCCCGCAGCTTGGCGAGCGCATCCTCGACCATTCCGACAGCGCCGATCACCACCTTCTTGCGCGCCGCGATCACCGCATCGGCCTGCTGGCGGCGGAGCATCGCCCCGGCGATCTCGGGCGCATAGGCGAGGTGCGTCAGCCCGGCCTCGTCGACCACAATCCCGGCCACCTGCAACCGTTCGTTGAGTTCGGCACAAAGTTCGCCATTGACCACATCGGCACTGCCGCGCAGCGTCGTTTCGTCCTCGTCGCTCATGTCGTCATAGGGGTGCCGCGCGCCGACGGTGCGCAGCCCGGCCTCGATCTGGATCTCGACGAAGGTCTTGTAATCGTCCACGTCGAACGCCGCCTGCGCCGTATCGCGCACGCGCCACACCACATTGCAGGCGATCTCGATCGGATTGCCGCGCAAATCGTTGATCTTGACCTTCTCCGAATGGACATTGTGCGCCCGCGCACTGATCTTCTTGCGCATCATCCACGGCCACACCCAGCGCAGCCCCTCGGTCCGCTCGGTCCCGCTATAGGCGCCGAACAGGGTGACGACTGCCGTCTGGTTGGGCTGGATCATGAAAAAGCCCGAAGCGAGCAGGATGATGCCCAGGATCGCCCCGATGAACATGCCGACAAAGACCAGCTTGGCAACCTTGTCTGCCCCTTCCGGCGGGATGCCGCCACTGATGAGCCAGACCGACAGCGCCGCCAACACCGCCAGAACGAGCAGCATGATATAGCCATTATACGTCTTGGCAGAGCGTTCGCTGCTGACGTTCATTCCCTGAAGCTGATTGACCATGATGGCCCTCCGTTCGATATATTTATGATATCATATTTATATCGTCCCGGAACAGAGTCAAGCGCAACCTGTCAGGTGGCCATCAGTGCCGCCGAATGCAGTCGAGGAAGCGGTCGCCATAGGCCTCGAGCTTCTTGGCTCCGACACCGCCGACCCGGCCCAGCTCAGCCAGTGTCGCAGGGCGAACCTGCGCCATTTCGCGCAAGGTCGCGTCGTGGAAGATGACATAGGGCGGCAAGCCCGCCTCGATCGCCAGATCGCGCCGCAATTCGCGCAGCGCATCGAACAGCGGGTCGCCGACCGGATTGACGCCCCCGTCACGTGACTTGCGTCCGCCGCGCGCAGGCTTGGGCGGCTTGACGATCATCACCGCCTGCTCGCCCTTGAGGATGTCCTTGGCATCGCCGCCAAGCGCAAGGCCGCCATGCTCTGTCGCGACCAGCGAACCGCGTGCCTGCAGGGCCCGGCTGACCGCGCGCAACATGGACGCCTCCTCGCTTCCGACGATCCCGAAAACGCTGAGGCCGTCGTGTCCGCGCTGGCGGATGCGCTCGTCGGCATCGCCGGTCAGCACTTTCTGGATATGGCCGAAGCCGAAGCTCTGCCCGGTGCGATAAACCGCCGAGAGCAGCTTGCGCGACAGCTCGGTCGCATCGATCACGCCGGGCGCTTCGAGGCAATTGTCGCAATTGCCGCAGCTCTGCGGCGGGTCCTCGCCGAAATGCCTGAGCAGCACCGCGCGGCGACACCCGGCCGTCTCGACCAGCGTGCTGAGCGAATCGAGCCGCTGGCGGTCGCCATCGCGGCGGTCCTCGGGCACTTCGGCGAGCCGCATCCGGGCGCGGGCAAAGTCCTCTGCACCCCACAGCATCAGCGCCAGCGAGGCGTCGCCGTCGCGCCCGGCGCGGCCGGTTTCCTGGTAATAGGCCTCGATCGACTTGGGGATGCCGGCATGCGCCACAAAGCGGACATCCGGCTTGTCGATCCCCATACCGAAAGCGATGGTCGCCACCATCACCATGTCCTCGCTCGCCACGAAGCGCGCCTGGTGATCGGACCGCTGCTGCGGCTCGAGCCCGGCATGATAGGGCAGCACTTCGCGTCCCGTCGCTGCCGCCAGCTTCTCGGCCAGCTCCTCGACCTTGCGCCGGGTCGGAGCGTAGACGATCCCCGGGCCCGGCTGCTCGCGCATCAGCGTGGTCAGCTGCCGGACCGGATTGTCGCGGTGGCGGATGGCGTAGCGGATGTTGGGCCGGTCGAACCCGGCGACGATCAGGCCGTCCTGCGGGATGCCCAGCTGTTCGAGGATATCGGCCCGTGTATGATGGTCCGCAGTCGCCGTCAGCGCCAGGCGCGCGACATCGCCGAAGCGGTCCATCAATGGGCGCAGCTGGCGATAGTCGGGGCGGAAGTCGTGCCCCCATTCGGAAACGCAATGCGCTTCGTCGATGGCGAACAGGCTGACCGGCGCAGCGGTCAGCAAATCGCAGAAACTGGACTGGCTGGCACGTTCCGGTGCGACATACAGCAAGTCGAGCTCGCCGCTGCGGAACGCGTCCATCGTCTCGCGCCAGTCGGTATCGACACTGGTAAGCGTCGCAGCACGGATGCCGTTGGCGCGGGCCGCGCGCAGCTGGTCGTGCATCAGCGCGATCAGTGGCGAGATGACCACGCAGGTGCCGTCAAGCATGGTCGCGGGCAGCTGGTAGGTGAGCGACTTGCCCGCACCGGTCGGCATGACGGCGAGCGTCGACTGGCCCGCCAGCACGCGCTCGATCACCTCCGGCTGGCGACCGCGGAAATCGTCATAGCCGAACAGCGCGCGCAGGCGTTCGCGGGCTTTGTCGAGCCGGGCAATTTCGAGGGAAGCAACCACAGGTCCGCCATGGCACAGGCAGCCCGGCAGGCAAACGCGAACGGCGCACTTTTCCCTTGGCCTCGCCAATCCTCGCCCGCTAGGGTCGGGAAAACTGCAGTCAGGAGAACCGCCATGAATACCGCTTTTCGCTTCGGCCTCGTCGTCGCCGGATCGCTTGCCCTCGCCGCCTGCGGCAGTTCGGACGATGTCTCTGAAGACACCACCGCCGAGAGCGTGGAAGTGATCGCCGAGGAAACCATGGAACCGGTCACCGAAGGGCCGGTGGAAGACACCGCTGTCGCGCCCCAACCTGTAGAAGAGGAGCAGGACATTTCTCCGGTCGAGATCAAGTCGAACACCGAGCAGAGCGAAGAGGCGGCTGCTCTGGCCGCCGAAATCCAGGCCGAACTCGCCAAGGGCAACGAACCGGCGACCGGCGCGGCCGAGCCGGTCGAAGAATAGGTCCGGTGCGGTTCGGCTTCATGGGCAGGCATCGCCTGGCTTGCGCTGCGGTGATGCTGGCGCTGCTGTCCGCTTGCGGCCCGGGCGAGAACGACCCTGGCCCGGGAGGCGTGACCGTGGGCGAAGCGAAGGCGCTCGATGAGGCCGCTGAAATGCTGGAGGAGCGCAAGCTGCCTCCCGAGGCTCTTGATCCGAGCCCGCAGCCGGAAGCTGGCGAGGCCGCCGCTGCCGACGCGGCACCGACAGAACAATTACCTTGAGAGGAACGAGCCCGATGGCCGACAACGGGATGGACCCCGAGATCTTCGAACAGTTTATCGAGCAGCTCGAACGCTATGTCCGCGAGCGGCTGATCCCGGCGGAAAAGGACGTCATCGCCAATGACCGCATCCCGGACGAGATCGTCCAGGAGATGAAGGAGATGGGGCTGTTCGGCCTGACCGTGCCCGAGGAATATGGCGGTGCGGGGCTCAACACCTCGCAATATGCGCGGGTCGTCAATACGATGGCCTATGCTGCCCCTGCCTATCGCTCGATCTTCTCGATCAATGTCGGCATGTTCAATTCCGCGATCAAGAACGGCGCGACCGAGGCCCAGAAGGCCGAATGGTGGCCGCGCATCGCCGCCGGCGAGATCGCCTGCTTTGGCCTGACCGAGCCGGGCAGCGGGTCCGACAGCGCCGCCATGGCCACCACCGCGCGGCCCGATCCGTCGGGGAATGGCTGGATCCTCAACGGTTCGAAACGCTACATCACCAACGCCCCGCATGCCGATGTCGCGCTGATCATGGCGCGCACGGAGAAGGAAGCGCTGCCCAAGAACGCCCATGTCAGTGCCTTTATCGTGCCCATGAACACGCCGGGCGTCTCGACCGGCAGCCCCGACAAGAAGATGGGCCAGGAAGGCAGCCATATCTCCGACATCATGCTCGACGACGTGCATGTTCCGGGCGAGGCGCTGCTCGGCGGCGAGACCGGCAAGGGCTTCATCTTCGCGATGAAGAGCCTCGACAACGGCAGGATTTCGGTGGGTGCCGCAGCGGCCGGCTATGCCCGCCGCGCGCTCGACAGCGCGCTGCGCTATGCCAACGAGCGCAAGGCCTTCGGCGAACCGATCGCCAATTTCCAGCTGATCCAGCAGATGCTGGCCGAAAGCGAGATGGAGATCTACGCCGCCGAAGCGATGATGAAGGACGTTTGCGAACGCGCCGACCGGGGCGAGAACATCCTGCGCAAGGCGGCGGCCTTCAAGGTCTTCTCGTCCGAAATGTGCGGCCGCGTGGTCGACCGGGTGGTGCAGATCTATGGCGGCGCCGGATACCTCGCCGAATACGATGCCGAACGCTTCTTCCGCGATGCGCGCATCTATCGCATCTACGAAGGCACGACGCAGATCCTCTATCTCCAGATCGCCAAGCACATGCTGCGCGACTGGTCGGCGCAGAACGGCTGAGCGCAGATGTACAAGCTGCTGAGCGACCTCTCGATCATCGAGGTGTCGAGCTTCGTCGCGTCGCCCACCATCGGGCTCTATTGCGCCCAGATGGGTGCGGAAGTCATCCGCGTCGACCACAAGGCCGGCGGGCTCGACTATGATCGCTACCTGCTGACCAAAGAGGGCCGTTCGCTCAGCTGGGAGAACCTCAACCGGGGCAAGAAGTCGGTCGCGCTCGACCTGCAATCGGGCGAAGGACGCGAGCTGCTGGTCGAACTGGCGCGGGTGACCGGCCAGGTCGTCACCAATCTGCCGGAGAAGAGCTTCCTCAGCCATGCCGCGATGAGCGACCCTGCCTTGGGGGGCAGACCCGATCTGGTCTCGGTCCGCATCATGGGCTGGCACGACGGGCGGCAGGCAATGGATTTCACCGTCAACGCCGCAACCGGCTATCCGCTGATGTGCGGGCCGGAGGACTGGGACCCCAAGACCGCGCCCCCGGTCAACCAGGTGCTCCCGGCGTGGGACTTCATCACCGGGGCTTACGGTGCCTTCGCCCTGCTCGCCGCACTGCGCCACCGCGATGCCACCGGCGAAGGCAGCGAGGTGCGCGTGCCGCTGGGCGATGTGGCTGTGGGCACCTTCGCCAACAGCGGCTCGATGGCGGAAATGCTCTATCGCGGCAGCGACCGCGAGCGGCTCGGCAATGCCATATGGGGCGCGTTCGGACGCGATTTCCGCACCAGCGACGGGGTCCGCTTCATGGTCGCCGCGCTGACGCCCAAGCAATGGACCGGGCTGCTCGCCGCCTTCGGAGTCGAGAGCGAGGTCGCTGCGCTGGAGCAGGAACTGGGCGTACGCTTCGCCGACGGCGACACCCCGCGCTTCGTCAATCGCCACCGCCTGTTCGATGTGTTCCAACAGGCCGCAGCCGGGTTCGACTGGGCAGAGCTGTCCGCCCGCATGAGCGCGCAAGGCTGCACCTACGAGCGTTACCGCACGATGCACGAGGCGGCGAACGATCCGCAGCTGGTGACGAACAATCCGCTGTTCGGTCCTTCGCCGGCCAACCCCTCCGGTTTCGAATACCCTGCCACCCGCAGCTTCGCCAATTTGCCCGAGAAGGACGTCGGCGACCCGCTTCCCGCACCTTACCTGGGCCAGCATAGCGAGGAAGTGCTGGCCGAGCGGCTGGGCCTCTCGTCCGGTGCCATTGCCAAGCTGGTGGACGCGGGGACCGTTCGCCTGTCCGACAAGGAATAGACCATGACCAATCGCCGCGTTGCTATCTGCACACCCCTACGCACGGCAGTCGGCAAGTTTGGCGGTGCACTTGCCCCGCTCGATGCGGGCGCGCTGGGGGCCGTCATTCTCAAGGCACTGATCGAGCGCAGCGGGATCGATCCCGAGCGTGTCGATGACGTCGTGTTCAGCCAGGGCTATGGCAATGCCGAGGCTCCGGCCATCGGCCACTGGAGCTGGCTCGCCGCCGGCCTGCCGCTGGAAGTGCCGGGCTACCAGCTCGACCGGCGCTGCGGCTCGGGCGTGCAGGCCATCGCCAATGCCGCGATGATGGTGCAGACCGGCATGGCCGACGTGGTGGTCGCGGGCGGCTGCGAGAGCATGTCCAATGTCGAGCACTACACCACCGCCCTGCGCGGCGGGGTGCGGGCGGGCGACATGGTGCTGCATGACCGCCTCTCGCGGGGCCGGCTGATGAGCCAGCCGATCGCACGCTTCGGCGTCATCACCGGCATGATCGAGACGGCGGAGAACCTTGCCAAGGATTATGTCATCACCCGCGAGGAAGCCGATGCCTTTGCCGTCCGCTCGCATCAGAATGCCGCCAAAGCCTGGGCGGAGCGCAAGTTCGCCGACCATCTTGTCCCGGTCGAGATCCCCCAACGCAAGGGCGATCCGGTCGTGTTCGACCACGACGAGGGTTACCGCGCCGATGCCAGCATGGAGACGCTCGGCGCCCTGCGCGCCATCGACCTCAAGCGCGATCCCGAAGCCATCGTCACCGCCGGCAACGCCAGCCAGCAGAACGATGCGGCGGCCGCCTGCCTGGTGGTGGCGGAGGACAAGCTCGAGGAAATGGGCCTCACCCCGTCGCTGTGGTTCCACGGCTGGGCGGCGGCGGGCTGCGATCCCAGCCGCATGGGCATCGGCCCGGTCCCGGCGGTCGAGCGGCTGTTTGCGCGCACGGGCATGGGCTGGGACGATATCGGCCTGATCGAACTCAACGAGGCTTTCGCCCCGCAGGCGCTGGCGGTGCTCAAGGGCTGGGGCTTCAGCGCCGACGACAGCCGCCGCGCAATTGTCAACGTCAACGGCTCGGGCATTTCGCTCGGCCATCCGATCGGTGCGACCGGCGGGCGGATCCTTGCCGACATGGCGGCCGAAATGCACCGCCGCGAGGTGCGCTTCGGGCTCGAGACCATGTGCATCGGCGGCGGCCAGGGCATCGCGGCAATCTTTGAGCGGGCGGCCTGATGGGCCAGTGGGACAGCTGGATCGGGCGCGAGGTCCGGCAGAGCGACCGGCTCGACGAGGCGCTCGCCGCCCGCTGGCTGGCGACCTTCGATCTAGTAAGGCCGCAGCCAGCACTCATGCCGCAGGGGATCCACTTCGCGCTCTGCACGCCCGAAGCGCCGACGAGGCGTCTGGGCCTCGACGGTCACCCGAGCCGTGACGATTCGCCGCAAAGCTTCTTTCCGCCAGTGTCGCAGCCCCGCCGGATGTGGGCCGCGAGCGATATCCGGTTTCGCGCCCCGCTGGCCATCGGAGCGGTCGTTTCGCGGACCAGCCGGATCGTCTCGATCACGGAGAGGGACGGGGCCAGCGGGCAACTCGTGTTCGTCGAGGTCGAACACGAAACGTCCGCCAATGGCACTCTGTCGGTGATCGAGAAGCAGACGCTGGTGTACCGCGATGAGGCCGCGCCCGATGCGCCGCTCAGCCCGCCGGAGCCCGGCCAAGGCAGCTTCGACGGGACAGGCTGGGATCGCACCCGCACCCTCACGCCATCGGAGACGCTGCTGTTCCGCTATTCGGCGCTGACCTTCAATACCCACCGCATCCATTACGATCTGCCCTATGCGCGCGATGTGGAGCGCTATCGCGGGCTGGTGGTGCACGGCCCGCTGATTGCATCGCTGCTGCTGCAACTGGCGGCGGAGGAGTTTGGCGACAACCGCCTCACCCGCTTCAACTTTCGCGCCGTCAGCCCCGCGATCTGCGGCGAACCGCTGACACTGGCGCTCAGGCAGTCGGGCGACGGGATCGAACTCGGCTCGTTCGCCAGCGACGGGCGGCAGACGGTGAAGGCGACGGCTTCGCTGGCCTAATCGAGAGGGAAATCCTCGATGGGTTGCAGCACGCCGAACCGCTCCTTCTGCGGCTCTCGGCCCAGCTCGGGAAAGTCGAGCGGCTCGGGCTCCGCATGCGTATCCGGCAGCCGTTCGAGCAAGTCGCGCACCAGCGTCAGCCGCCCGCGCTTCTGGTCGTTGAAGTCGACCAGCGTCCACGGCGCATGGTCGGTATGCGTTGCCTTCAGCATGGCTTCGCGCGCCTCGGTGTAGGCGTCGTATTTCTCGCGCGCGGCCAGATCGATCGGCGAGAGCTTCCAGCGCTTGAGCGGGTCATCGAGCCGTTCCCTCAGCCGCTCTTCCTGCTTGTCCTGGTCGGTCGTCAGCCAGTATTTGAACAGCAGGATACCGTCATCGACCAGCATCCGTTCGAACCGAGGCGCGTCGCGCAGGAACGCCTCGACCTGCGCGTCGGTCGCATAGCCCATGACTTTTTCGACCCCGGCACGGTTGTACCAGCTGCGGTCGAACAGCACGATCTCGCCCGCGCTCGGCAGATGCGGGACATAGCGCTGGAAATACCACTGCGTCTGCTCCGCCTCTGTCGGCTTGGCCAGCGCCACTATGTGGCACTGGCGCGGATTGAGCCGTTCGCTGACCGTCCGGATAGCCCCGCCCTTGCCTGCCGTATCGCGCCCTTCGAACAGGACGCAGATGCGCGCGCCGCTGGCTTTGGCCCAGCGCGCCATACCGACGAGTTCCTGTTCCATCGGCTCCAGCAGAGCCTCGTACCGCTTCTTCTTCAGTCTATCCAAAGCGCGCTCCCCAATTGAAAAATTGCACCCAGCGTGCTATTGGTTACAACTGAAACCATGGCTTCTCTCGCACACCCTCCGCAGGATTTCAGCATCCTGCCCGAATTGCCGGCGGATGTCTTCACCGCGCCGCTCAAGCGCCCGGCGCATGTCGGCGAGGACTGGCTCGAGCCTGCCCAGACTGTGTACACGAGCGAGGAAGACCAGATCTGGAAAGACCTGTTCGCGCGCCAGATGGAGGTTCTGCCCGGCCGCGCCGCCAGCGCATTCATGGCAGGGCTCGAAAAGCTCGATCTCAGCGGCGGCGTGCCGGAGTTCGGCAGGCTCAGCGAGAATCTGGGCGCAATGACGGGCTGGAGCGTCGTCCCGGTGCCGATGCTGATCCCCGATCACGTGTTCTTCTGGCACTTGGCCAACCGGCGGTTCCCGGCGGGCAATTTCATCCGCACCCGCGAAACCTTCGACTACATCCAGGAACCGGACGTGTTCCACGACGTGTTCGGCCATGTGCCGATGCTGACCGATCCGGTCTTTGCCGATTACATGCAGGAATATGGCAAGGCCGGGTGGAAGGCGATGCGTTACAACCACTTGAAGGCGCTGGGCGCGCTCTACTGGTACACCGTCGAGTTCGGCCTGATCGAGGAAGCTCCCGATGTCGTGCGGGCCTATGGTGCAGGCATCCTGTCAGGCCCGACCGAGGCAGTGTTCTCGGTCGAGGCGCAAAGCCCCAACCGTATCATGCTCAACGTCGACCGGGTCATGCGCACCGATTACGCCATCGACGATTTGCAGCCGACCTATTTCGTGATCGAGAGTTTCGAGGATCTCTACCGCCAGACGGTCGAGCGCGATTTCGACCGGCTGTACCGCAGCCTGCCGGCCAGCTTCACCTATGCCAATTCGGCGGTGATCGACGTCGACAACGTGCTGCACTGCGGCACGCAGGAATACTGGCTGCGCGGCGGCAGGGGTTCCGGCGCGTTGCCGGTCTGAAACAATTCTTCCAGACGTGATGAAAACGGGGCCGGTGGAGGCCCCGCAAGGCCGGAAGCGAAGTCAAAGACGCAGCTGGCCGACGGCCACCTGCAAGGCCGTCCTCAGGTGCCCGGACCCCGGACTTGAACCGGGGGAAGGAACAGCACCGAGGACGAACCCGCGGAGGCGGGTGCGCAACACAGCGGCCACAGAACAAAAAACCGGCGAGGGATCGCTCCCTCACCGGTCTTTTGAATGCTTTGCTTTGAAGCGAAAGCTTCGGTCCGATTACTCGGCGGCCGGAGCAGCTTCTTCAGCGGCCGGAGCAGCTTCTTCAGCCGGAGCGGCTTCTTCAGCAGCCGGAGCAGCTTCGGTGCCTTCAGCAGCCGGAGCGGCTTCTTCCATGGCCGGAGCGGCTTCTTCCATGGCCGGTGCTTCTTCAGCCGGAGCTTCAGCAGCTTCTTCAGCGCAAGCAGCGAGGCCGAGGCCGAGAGCGGCGACCGAAATCAGAGCAAACTTCTTCATGGTAATCTTCCCCTAGTTGGATTGGGACGCCCCCAATAGCAACGCGATTGCCGCTTGCGAAGCGAAAAATGTCCGAAATGTGTCAACGTGCGGTTTGACGGCGCAAAAACGCGACAGCGGCGAGCAACAGTCCCGCGCCGAGGGCCCCCAGCATCAGCAATTCGAATCCTATCGCGTGCGAATCGGGGCGTCCGCCCGCGACCAGGTAGCCACCCAGCGAGCCGAGTGCGCCGGTCACAATGTCGGCGAAGCTTTGCCGGAACGAATCGTGACGCAGCAGGATCGCGGCAAGCCAGCCCAGCGCCATTCCGAGGGTGAGGATTACGAGTAAGGTCATGGCCGCTATTGCAATTAGGGGGTTCCCTGTTGCAACGTGACTCAAGGTCGATTGGTTCCGCCGGTTACGCCCTTGCCTGAAGGCATTCTCAGCCAGCAGCGAACCACCAGATGGCAAAGGCCCCGAGGACGATCCGGTACCACGCGAAGGGCGCAAAGCCGCGTTTGCTGACATAGGCGACGAAGGCCCGGATCACGACCAGCGCGGTGACGAAAGCCGCCCCGAAGCCGAGCGCGATCTCGCCCCAGCCGATGGCCGCTTGGCCTGCCAGCAGCGCCGGTTCGTCGAGGATCTTCACCGTCGCCGCGCCCAGCATGGTCGGCACCGCGAGGAAGAACGAGAACTCCGCTGCGGTCTTGCGGCCCACGCCCATCGCCAGCGCGCCCATGATGGTCGCACCCGAGCGGCTCGTGCCCGGGATCATGGCAAGGCATTGCACCAGCCCGATCGCCATCGCGGTCTGCCACGGCAGCGCGGCAACGCCGTTGTCCGGCCGCGCGGGAATGATCTTCTCCAGCACCAGGATCGCGATGCCGCCGACCACCAGGGCCACCGCCACCACCATCGGGCTGCCGAGCATGACATCGATCGCATCCTTGGCCAGCAGCCCGATCACCGCCGCCGGCACAAAGCCGAGCAGGATATTGCGGACGAAGCGGACTGCCTCTGCCTCCAGTCGCAGCAGGCCCGTGCCCATCGACCAGAAGGTCGACCAGTAGCTGACCACCACCGCCAGGATCGCTCCGAGCTGGATGACGATGTTGAACTGCCGCCATTCTTCCGGGTCATAACCGAAGAAGGCCTGCGCCAGGATCAGGTGCCCGGTCGAGGATATCGGCAGGAACTCGGTGAAGCCCTCGAGGATGCCGAGCAGGATCGCAGTGACGGTGTTGTCCATGGGATGCCGCTCAAAAGACTGGGGGCCGCCAAGTCAAGGAACTTGGCGGCCCCGTACCGATTTTGCGGGCGGTTTGACCTTACCAGATCCGCACGCGCTGTTCGGGCGGGATGTACATCGGATCGTCCTCGGTGATGGCGAAAGCTTCGTACCATTCGTCGAGATTGCGCACGACGCCGTTGGTACGGAACTCCTCCGGGCTGTGGCTGTCGGTCCGCAACCGCTGGCGGGCATTGTCCTCGCGCTGCTGGCTGCGCCACACCTGCGCCCAGGCGATGAAGAAGCGCTGGTCGCCGGTCAGACCGTCGATCACCTTGTCTTCCTTGCCATCGAGGTGGATCTTGTAGGCGCGGTAGGCGAGGCTGAGGCCGCCGAGGTCACCGATGTTCTCGCCCAAGGTCAGCCGGCCGTTGACGCAGGTTGTGCCGTCGTCGAGCGGGCAGAAGGCGTTGTACTGTTCGACCAGCGCATTGCCGCGCTTGTCGAACTCGGCGCGGTCGGCATCGGTCCACCAGTTGCGCAGCTCGCCCGTGCCGTCGGACTTGGAGCCCTGATCGTCGAAGCCGTGGCCCATCTCGTGGCCGATGACCCCGCCGATGGCGCCGTAGTTGACCGCTGGATCGGCCGAGATGCCGAAGAACGGCTGCTGCAGGATGCCGGCCGGGAAGACGATCTCGTTCTTGGTCGCGTTGTAATAGGCGTTCACCGTCTGCGGCAGCATGCCCCATTCGGTGCGGTCGATCGGCTGGCCGAGCTTCGAGATATTGTCTTCGAACTCCCACTTGGCCGAGGCCATGCGGTTGGCAATGGGATCGCTGCCGATCTCCAGCCCCTCATAGGTCTCGAGGTTCTCGCGGTAGCCGATCTTGGGATCGAAGGCATCGAGCTTGGCCCGCGCCTCGACCTTGGTGGCATCGCCCATCCAGGTGATCTCGTCGATCGACTGCGCCATGGCGAGCCGCAGATTGCCGACCAGTTCGTCCATTGCCGCCTTGTTTTCCTGCGGGAAGTAGCGTTCGACATAGGCCTTGCCGAGCACTTCGCCGAGCAGCCCTTCGGTCTCGTCCGTCGCGCGCTTCCAGCGCGGGCGCTGCTCGGGTTGGCCCCGCAGCGCCTTGCCGAAGAAAGCGAAATTGGCATCGTCGAAGCGCTTGGGAAGGACATCGGCATTGCTGGAGAGGAAGCGCGCGGCGGTCCAGGCCTTGAGCGTGTCGAGCGGAGTCGCGGCGAGCAGCGCGAACATGCCCGGCGTTCCCTTGCCGATCTTGGCCACCACGTCCGGTGTCAGGCCCAGCGCGGCGACCTCCTCGTCGGTCGGCGGGACCTGCGGCACCACGAACTTGGTCGCCTTGTCGAAGCCGGTGGCCGCGAGCATCGTCGCCAGCGGGAAGTCGCCCGCCATCGCCAGCAGCTCTTCCGGGTTCGCGGCATTGTAGGTCAGATCGCGGTTGCGGCTGACCGCGCGGTCCCACGATACGGTGCGGGCGATGCTATCCTCGAAGGCATAGACCGCCGCAGCGGTGGCCGCCGGATCGGCATAGCCGGCCTCGCCCAGCAGGAAAGCGAGATAGCCGCGATAGCCCTGCTGGATCGCCTTCCCCTTCTCCGTTTCGTCGAGGTAGTAGTCGCGGTCGGGCAGGCCGAGCCCGCCGGTGCCGACATAGGTGGTGTAGGTGTCGGGTGCCTTCTGGTCGACCGTGACAAAGGCTCCGACCGGGCCGGGCATGCCGGGCACGCTCCATACCTTGACGAGGTCCTCCAGCGAAGCCGCTTCGGCGATCTCGTTTAGCGCGGGCTGCGCGGGGGCTAGCCCTGCGGCCTCGATCGCATCGGTATCGAGATAGGCCTTGTAGGCCGAGACGACCCGGCGGTCGCTGGCGGAGAGATGCGCCTCGTGTTCGACCATGCCGTCGATCAGCGCCTTGATGTCGGAGGTCGATTTCTCGCGCAGCAGGTTGAAGGCGCCGAAGCGGCTGTATTCGGCCGGCAGCGGGTTCGCATCGAGCCATTCCTGGTTGACGTAACCGAAGAAGTCGTCGCCCGGCTTGATGGTGTCGGACAACAGCGAGGTGTCGACGCCCCACGTGCCGAAGCTCATTGTCGGCGTGGCCGGTTGCGGGGCAGCTTCCGGCGCGGCATCGTCGAACAGTAGATCGATCGAATCGCCGTTATCGGCGGCGAGCGCCGGGGCAGCGAGAGCCAGCGCCAGCGCGCTCGCGGTTGTGGCGAAAACGGTACGGATCATGGACGGACCCCCTTATGGTCGGTTGGCTCCCTGCGCGACCTGCCGGGAGCAGCACGAGGGTCATAGCGCGGACGGGGGAATCCGCGCTGTCATTGGTCGGCGCGCCCTTGCGCTCCGTCGATTAGAATCAGGCCGCCCCCGCCTGCGGATGGTCGAACTGCAGCTTGGCCAGGCGCGCGTAGAGACCCCCGGCCGTGCTCAGCTGGGCATGGGTGCCCTGCTCGACGATCTGGCCGTCCTCCATCACCACGATCCGGTCGGCCGCGCGCACGGTGGCGAGGCGGTGGGCGATGACCAGCGTGGTGCGGCCCTGCATCAGGTGCTCGAGCGCATCCTGCACCAGCCGCTCGCTCTCGGCATCGAGCGCGCTGGTTGCCTCGTCGAGCAGCAGGATCGGCGCATCGCGCAGCACCGCGCGGGCGATGGCGATGCGTTGCTGCTGCCCGCCCGACAGCCGCGTGCCGTCTTCACCCAGGAAGGTGTCGAGCCCATCGGGAAGGTCCCGCAGGAAGCGTTCGGCATTGGCGGCGCGGGCTGCCTCCCAGATCTGCTCGTCACTGGCGTCCCAGTTGCCGTAGCGCAGATTGTCGCGCGCATCGGCGCTGAACAGCACCCCGTCCTGCGGCACCAGCGCGATCCGCTGGCGGACCTCGGCCGGATCGACCTGGGTCAGCGGGATGCCGTCGATCCGTACCGTCCCGGCCTGCGGGTCGTAGAACCGTTCGGCCAGCTGGAAGATGGTCGATTTGCCCGCGCCCGAGGGGCCGACGATGGCGACGGTCTCGCCCGGTTCGACCTCGAGCGTGAAATCCTTCAGCGCCGGGGCATCGGGGCGGGTGGGATAGCGGAAGGTGACATTGCGGAACGACAGGCTGCCGCGCGCAGGTGTGGGCAGCGACTGCGCCCGCGCCGGGGCTGCAATCATCGGCTGCGCGGTGAGCAGTTCGTTCAATCGGCTCGCCGCACCCGCGCCGCGCAGCAGATCGCCATAGACTTCGGTCAACGCGCCGAACGCGCCCGCCACCAGACCGCCGGTGATGACGAAAGCGGCGATGGTCCCGCCCGAGATCGTGCCTTCGCTCACCCCCACTGCGCCGCGCCACATCAGCAGGGTGATCGAGCCGAAGATCAACAGGATGATGATCGAGGTCATCACCGCGCGGATCAGGATGCGGCGCTTGGCGACGGAGAAAATGCTCTCCACCGCCTCGCCGAAGCGGCTGGTCTCGCGCCCCTCCTGGTTGAAGCTCTGGACGATCTTCATGGCGCTGAGCACTTCGGTCACCATCGCGCCGACGTCCGCCACGCGGTCCTGGCTGGTGCGCGAGACATTGCGCAGCCGCCGCCCGAATACGGTGATCGGGATCACCACCGCCGGGATCACCAGCAGCATCCCCAGCGTCAGCGAAGGGGCGAGATAGAACAGGTAAGCCGCGCCGCCGATCGCCATCAGGATGTTGCGCAGGGCGACGGATACCGTCGTGCCCACCACCTGCTCGATAATGGCAGTATCGCTGGTCATCCGGCTGGAGATTTCCTTGGGGCTGTTCTCCTCGTAGAAGCCCGGTTCCTGCCGCAGCAGGTTGGCGTGCACTTTCAGGCGGATATCGGCCACCACCCGCTCGCCGATCCAGCTGACGAAGTAGAACCGCAGCGCCGTACCCAGCGCCAGCACACCGACGATCATCAGCAGGTAGCGGAACCAGCGGGCGATATCGGCCGGATCGCCGCCAGAGGCGAAGCCGCGATCGATAATCATCTTGAAACCCGCCGGAATCGCCAGCGTCGCCGCCGCCGTGACCAGCAGCGCGAGGAAGGCCAGCGCCACCTTGTCGGGGTATTTCGCCGCTTCGGCGAAGATCATGCGCAAGGGGCCGAGCGAGCGGCGCTTGGGCGTCGCGTTTTCCTCGGGCTCGCCTTCGAACAGGCGGGTGACGACGGGCAGTGCTTCGGGTGTGGGATCGGTCTGGGACATTCGCCCTGTCGCCTAGTCGCTTGCGGAGCGAAAATCCACTGCGACCGGTTTCATTCAGCAATTGTGCATTGCACAATCGGTATTTCGGGTCCAAGTTCCTGGCCACGAGGGCCGGGAGAGCCCGTTCAGGGGGCCGGAGAGCCTCTCGCAGGGGACACGCATTGCTTTATCACGCCTATGAACTGCAGCGCTCGTGGCTGCACAGCGCCAGCGCACTCGCAGCCATCTCCGCCGAATGGCTGACCAATCCGGTCAATCCCTGGTCCTACACCAGCATGGGCCCGGTCGTCGCCAGCGCGCTCGATGTGTTCGCCCATGCCTCGCAGGATCGCGGCAAGCCGGCCTTCGGCATCGAGATGGTCGAAGTGGACGGCGCGCCTTTCGTGGTGCGCGAGGCGCGGGTGCTGGAGAAGCCGTTCGGCGATCTGCTCCGCTTCCGCCGTGACGGCCTGCCCGATGATGCCCCCTCGTTGCTGATCGTCGCGCCGATGAGCGGGCACTATGCCACGCTGCTGCGCGGTACGGTCGAGCGGATGGTCGAAAGCTGCGAAGTCTATATCACCGACTGGGCCGATGCCCGGATGGTGCCGACCAGTGCCGGGACCTTCGATCTCGACGATTATATCGATTACCTGGTCGAATTCCTCGACTTCATCGGCCCCGATGCCACCGGCGGCCGCGCGCATATGATGGCGGTGTGCCAGCCCTCGGTCCCGGCCTTTGCCGCGACAGCGCTGATGAACGCGCGCCACGACCCGTTCCGCCCCGCGACGCTGACCATGATGGGCGGCCCGATCGACACCCGTGAGAGCCCGACCTCGGTCAACGATCTCGCCATGGAGCGCCCCATCGCCTGGTTCCGCCAGAGCGTGATCGCGACCGTGCCGATGAACTATCCGGGCTCCGGCCGGAAGGTCTATCCCGGCTTCCTGCAGCTGGCCGGCTTCATGTCCATGAACCTCGGCAGCCACATGATGAGCCATTACGAGATGTTCAAGCATCTCACCGTCGGCGACGATGCCAGCGCGCAGGCGACCAAGGACTTCTACGACGAATACCGCAGCGTCTGCGATATGACGGCGGAATTCTACCTCCAGACGGTGGAGGAAGTCTTCCAGAAGCATTCGCTCCCGAACGGCACCTTCCTGCACAAGGGTGAGCCGGTCGACTTAAGCGCGATCATCGACACCGCGCTGCTGGCGATCGAGGGCGAGCGCGACGATATCTCCGGCATCGGCCAGACCAGAGCCGCGCTGAAGCTGACGCCCAGCCTGCCCGAGGCGAAGAAGCGCTATTACCTTGCCGAAGGGGCGGGGCACTATGGCATCTTCAACGGCAGCAAATGGCGAGACCGGATTGCGCCGGTGGTGGAGGAGTTTATCGCGGAGCACCGGTCGGCGAAGACTGCGGCTTGATCGGCGGGCAGATTACGGCGCTTAGGGCGCAATCCAGACGCTCAGATTCCTGGATTTCGGAGACGAAACCCGACTGTCTGCAAACTACCCCGAGGCGGTCGTTCGGCTGTTATTCGCAAAGGACTTGTGTGGACTCACCCAAGTCTAGCACTAGAGCTTCCAAAGCCTTCATATCGGCATCAAGGATTTCATCTGGCTCTGGCTTTAGCTTGTCGCCGCCTGATGCAGAGGTTCCTGCGCAGCAGAAGCACACGGCCACCTCGCCAACCTGCTTTCCCTTGTCGTCGAAGTAGCGGAAAAAATGGTGAGGAACGAAGCACGCGGCCATTGCTTCAGGCATCGGTACAAAACGCAATGCATCCTCGAATCGCAAGCGATCGGCATCACTCAAAATCACGCCATTCTCTTTGCTGAATATCGGGTTACCACTCTCCTTCGGGTAATCAACTTCAACAAATAGTCGAACTTCGGATGCATTCGGGAATGGGTCTTTGATCTTCCGGACCTCGGAGGTCGATGATGGCCGTTCTAACTTTCGCGCTTCGGAGGTTGATGATGACTGTTCTAACCTTCGTACCTCAGCAGATTGATCACAACCCGTCACAGTGAACAGAAAAGAGCAAAGAAGGGCGGAGCGAATTGTCATGCTGGACCAATACCATAGATCATCACAAAGCCGCCATTCCGAAATCCACCCTAATCGTGGGTAGTCGTTGGCCCATTCCCGCATCCCGAACGCAGACCCGGATTACGGTGAGCCCCGACCCACCCCCTCGACCTTCG
Organism: Erythrobacter sp. SDW2; assembly: GCF_021431965.1. Lineage (NCBI taxonomy): Bacteria > Pseudomonadati > Pseudomonadota > Alphaproteobacteria > Sphingomonadales > Erythrobacteraceae > Erythrobacter > Erythrobacter sp. SDW2. The sequence continues at coordinate 722,257 of NZ_CP090370.1, read as the reverse complement.
GCACTCTGAAGAACAGGCGCTTGATCATCTTTCGCGCCCACAGCAAGAGCGCGACGGCCAACGTCAGCAACGCCAGCGCCACCACGCCCGCCGCAAGCGGATATTCATATTCGAGCCACAGCAGCCCCATGGTCGCAACGTCCTCCATGCTGGAGACGGCGATATTGCTGACCGGTTCGGGGCTCGTGTCAAGCAGCGGCTATTGTGCGTTGCCGGCCAGTGCCATCTCGGTCGTGCCGCAGGTGAAATCGGCCGCATTGCTGTCGGCCAGATCGCGCGCGACCTGGTTGGCATCGGGCACATCGCCCGCGACCTGCGCCACCCGGCATCCAGTTGTGGCCGCAGTTCCGACCTTCTCGACCGCCAGCACCGTGCGGCCCTTGGCCTCCTCGGTCGCATCGAGATAGCGGAAGATCACCGCGAAGGGCTTGCCGTCCCTGAGCCGCCATTCGACGTTGTCGCCCAGCGAATTGAACGCGCCGATGGTCTCGAATGCCTCGTTCTTCACCCCGGCGTCGAGATCGAAGCGGCCATCGCCCTCGGAGACGAGCAGCGGCAGATCCCCGAAGCCCTCGCAGCGCCATTCGGCGCTAGTGCCTTCCTCGGCCTGCTCGCTGACAAGCTGGCACTTGTCGAGATCGAGCGCCGTGTAGGTCGAGGCAAGGCCCGTCAGCTCCGCCCCGGCCTCTTCACCGACGGTGGTGCCCGGCTCCGGCGTTTCGGCAGGCTCCCCGCCGCAGGCCGACAGCGCAATCGCCCCGAAGATCGGTGCCAGTATGGCCAATCGCATCTCGCTTGTCCTTCCTTGCCCTATGTGGCGGCGCGCGCCGGTCCCGCCCGGCCGCAGTCTCAATTGCTCGCGCCCGTCGCCGCCCCGCCGCAGTCGGCCATGTTCTCCAGCGCAACGCCGATCCGCGCGCGCAGATCCGGCCCCTGCCACTGCGCCATCTGTTCGAGACTGTGCGTCTTGCCAAGTTCCTGCGCCACCCACAACCCGACCAGATAGCCGAAGCGCGGTGGTAATCGTTCGTTGAGGCGCGCGCCCGAAAAGAAGGCGCCCCAATCCTTGCTGTCCCGTTCGTCCAGCCTCGCCAGGGTGGCGCAGACGGCTTCGCGGCGATGCTGCTCGGCCGCCGGGCGGATCGGCTCCGGCAAGGTCAGCAAAAGCTGCGCGTCGGTGGCCTCGGGGTTGAGCGTCCGGGCGGCGTAGACCGCCAGCCCTTCGGTCCAGAGGCTGCAATAGAACGGCTCGCACTGGCCCATCCGGGGGCTGTGGTAGATATGGAACAATTCATGCTGGACGAAGGCACGCGCTTCGCCGTCGTGAATCTCGGCGATCATGTCGGCCCCGAACAGCAGGTATTCGCGCCCGCCGAGCGTCCTGGTCGCGCCGTCGAACTCGCCCATCGATACGACCAGGACGACCGGCATATCGGTGGGAAGAGGGCCTACCCGGCGTTCGAAATCGGCCACCGCCGGATCGAACATGGCGCCGAAACGCTGCGCGACCTCGCCAATCTCGCCGCGGCGGGCGGGATAGGCAGCCAGGAAGCGAGCCGCCATGCGGCGATAGGCATCGGCATCTTCGCCGAAGCGCGCCGGGTCGTAGAACCCGGGCAGGTCATCGGCAAAGGCCCCGCCCAGCGCCTCCAGCCGCGCCGCATCGTCCTGCGGCGCAGCCTTGTAGGCGGCGTCGAATTGCCCGGTCAGGTCGGTGAACCCGAGGCGAGACGTATCAGGCGTATCCGCGACCGTGGCACAGGCGCAGAGCATGGTCGAAAGGCAGGCCACGACGGCCCGCGCCACGATCGTTTTCATCGGTGTCAGAACACCTCGAACAGCCCGGCTGCGCCCTGGCCGCCGCCGATGCACATGGTGACCACGGCGTATTTCACGCCGCGGCGCTTGCCTTCGATCAGCGCGTGGCCGGCGCAGCGGGCGCCGGTCATGCCGAAGGGGTGGCCGATCGAGATCGAGCCGCCGTTGACGTTGAGCAGTTCGTCAGGAATGCCCAGCTTGTCGCGGCAATAGAGCACCTGCACGGCGAAGGCTTCGTTGAGTTCCCACAGGCCGATGTCGTCCATCTTGAGGTCGAACGCCTTGAGCAGCTTGGGGATGGCATAGACCGGACCGATGCCCATCTCGTCGGGCTCGGTGCCGGCCACCGCCATGCCGACATAGCGGCCGAGCGGCTGTAGCCCGCGCTGTTTCGCGACCTTGGCTTCCATCAGCACGCAGGCCGAGGATCCGTCGGCGAGCTGAGAGGCATTGCCGGCGGTGATCGTGTAGCCTTCGCCCATCACCGGCTTGAGGCTGGCGAGACCATCCAGCGTGGTGTCGGGGCGGTTGCATTCGTCCTTGTCGGCGACGACTTCCTTGAAGGAGATTTCCTTCGTTTCCTTGTCCATCACCGCCATGGTCGCCTTGCACGGGACGATCTCGTCGTCGTATTTGCCCGCGGCCTGCGCAGCGGCGGTGCGCTGCTGCGACTGGAGCGAGTATTCGTCCTGCGCCTCGCGGCTGATGCCATAGCGCTTGGCCACGACTTCCGCCGTGCCGATCATCGGCATGTAGGTGTCCTTGTGCATTTCCAGCAGTTCGGGATCGGTCTCGATGAAGGCCTTGCCGCTGCCCGAAACCTTGGAGATGCTTTCGATCCCGCCGGCGACGCAGATGTCCTGCCGGTCGACGATGATCTGCTTGGCGGCGGTGGCGATGCTCATCAGGCCGCTGGAGCACTGACGGTCGATCGACATGCCCGGCACGGTCACCGGCAGGCCCGAGCGCAGCGCGATCAGGCGCGCCACGTTCATCGTCTGCGAACCCTGCTGCATCGCCGCGCCAAACAGCACGTCGTCGATTTCGCCGCCTTCAAGACCGGCGCGCTCGACCGCTGCCTTGACCGAGAACGAGCCCAGCGTCGGGGCCAGGGTGTTGTTGAACGAACCGCGCGCCGCCTTGGTCAGCGGGGTGCGGGCAGTGGAAACGATGACTGCGTCACGTGACATGGGGAATTCCTTCAAGTCGTCATCCCAGCGCAAGCTGGGATCTTTGTCGGGTTGGCATTCGGCCGAAAGCGGTCCCAGCTTGCGCTGGGACGACGCGTTAGACAAACAGCTGGGTGATCCATTCGCAGATCAACGCGGGCTTTTCCTCGCCTTCGATCTCGATGGTGATCTCGCAGGTCTGCTGCCACTGGCCGGGGCGCTTCTCGACCATTTCGAGCAGCTTCCAGTGGCCGCGGATGCGCTTGCCGACGCGGACCGGGCTGATGAAGCGGGTCTTGTTGCCACCGTAGTTGACGCCCATTTTCACGCCGTCGATCTTGGGCGTCGAACTGTTGGCGCCGAGATAGGGGATCATCGACAGGGTCATGAACCCGTGCACGATGGTGCCGCCGAACGGCGTCAGCTTGGCTTTCTCTTCGTCGATATGGATGAACTGGTGGTCGCCGGTGGCATCGGCGAACATGTTGACCTTGTCCTGGGTCATCTCGACCCATTCGCTGGTGCCGATCACTTCGCCGGTCTTGGCGGCAACGTCCTGCGGGCTCATTGGCATTTCCTCCTGGCCATGTGGGTGGCGCGACTCTTGAACGGCGCGCCGGTTGCGCCCGTTCATGGCCGATAGGAGGGGCTAGCGCAATGCGGCGCGGCTTGCCGTTACGTCCTGCGGGGCCTGCGTCGCGGATGCTGCCCGGAGCTGCGCTCCGATCGGCAGCTTGGCGGGCGAATCGAGCCGCTGGCAGTAGCTGTGAAAGGCGATCTGGAGGCCGATCAGCATCATGATGAACGGCTGGTAGGCGATCCCCTGGAACGCCGCGCCGACGAGATAGATGATGTGCGCATATTGCAGCGCCGTGGCGAGCGGGGCCTGCCATTGCTGGTCGGGCCCGGTACGCTTTTTCCAGCGCCGGCGGATCTTCTCCATCTGCCACAGGCCCATCAGTTGCAGCGCCAGCCAGGCGGCGAAGCCGGGATAGCCCTGTTCGCCGAGCACCTCGAAGAAGGCCGAGTGGTAGGCACGCCCCTCGTCGGTCACCATCTCGTAACGGACCGAGCTCATATTGCCTTCGCCCTTGCGGACCGGCAGGCGGTAAGTGAACTTGTTGGCGCGGTAGGCATCGAAGCCGCCGCCGGTAGGATTCTCGGCCACATAGTCGAGTGTCCATTCCCAAACGGCGACGCGGGTCGAGGCAGATTCGTCGCCGTCGGCCTGGCCGATGGTCGACATGCGATCCCAGTAACTCTGCGGCATGAACGGCAAGGCCATCAGCCCGAGCGAGGCCCCGGCGACGATAAAGGCCGCGCGCCGCTTCACATCGCGGAAGGCCAATAGCAGCAAGACCGCGATGCACAGCAGGCCGGTGCGCGAGACCGTGCCGATGGGGATCATCAGGCATGCCAGGATGAGGCAGTAGGAGAACGCCTTGACCCGCCAGTCGGGCGCGAAGATCCTGCCGTGGCGGGTGAACCACAGGATCAGCGGGATGATCCCCACTGCCGCGGTGGAGATGGTCGAGCTTTCGTAAATGCCCGAGTTGTCGTTGACGAACAGCGACAGCACGCCGTAGCCGCCGCCGCCGAAGACGGTCTTCATGCCGCCGGATATGGCGATCGCACCCACGGTCAGCACGATCACCAGCGCGGCACCTTCCATGCGCTTGCGGGTGAACAGAGTGAAAGGCAGGAAGATGGCGAAGAACAGCGACTTCCACACCCAGTCCCACTTGGTCCCGGCGGGTTCGGGAAAAGCCGAGCCCTGCAGCGTGTAATAGCACCACACCAGCAGGAACAGCAGCAGCCCCTGGCGCAAGGTGAAGCGCAGCCCCTTCTTGCTGTCGGTCAGCAGCCAGCCGGCAAAGCCGGCGCAGAATGCGATCAGCGAGACCGGAACCGAAGCGAAGAAGCCAAAAGCGATCTTCTGCGGGGCGAGGATATCGACCCACAGATAGGCCAGCACCCACAGGAACGGGCGTCTGAGGCCCAACGCCATGATGAGGCCGAAAAAGCCGAGGAAGAAGATGTCGGTCATTCGCCGGGACTGCTCCCGGGGCTTTCGCCGGGAGGCGGATCGAACACCGGATCGTGATCGACGCTATCGTCCATCATCAGCCTGAAGGCGGCCAGGAACAGCAGGCCGTGCACCAGCAACAGGGCGAACATGTCGATCATGTGCTCGCGGCTAGCAGCTTGGAGTTGACGCGGCGTTAAGCACATTGGCGCTAATGCTTTGGCCATGACCCGTGTGCTCCATGTCCTCGACCACTCGCTGCCGCTCCACAGCGGCTATACCTTCCGCACCCGCGCGATTCTGACCAGCCAGCAGGCCCAGGGGATCCAATTGCGCGCCATCACCGGGCTGCGGCACAGCGAGGACGGCCCGGATATGGAAGAGATCGACGGGCTGACATTCCACCGCACCCGCGGCACTGTGTCCGGCCCGCCGGGCGTGCGCGAGTTCCGGGAGATCGCCCGGCTGACCGAGGCGATCATCGCTCTGGCGCAGGAATGGCGGCCGGATGTGCTGCACGCCCATTCGCCCGCGCTGTGCGGCATGGCGGCAGTGCGCGCTGGGCAGCTGCTGGGAATCCCGGTGGTCTATGAAGTCCGCGCCTTCTGGGAAGATGCGGCGGTCGGCAATGGCACGGGCAGCGAAGGCTCGTTCAAATACCGGCTGACCCGCGCGCTGGAAAACCGCGTGGTGGCGCAGGCCGATGCCGTGTTCACCATCTGCAACGGGCTGCGCGAGGATCTGATCGCGCGCGGGCACTCGGCCGGCAAGATCGGACTCTCGCCCAACGGGGTCGACATGGCGCTGTTCGGCGAGCCTGCCCCGCGTGATGACGCGCTGGCGGCCGAGCTCGCCATCGAGACCGGCCCCGTGATCGGCTTCATCGGCAGCTTCTACGACTACGAGGGGCTCGACGATCTGATCGCCGCCATGCCGCTGCTGATCGATCGCCAACCGGGGGCGCAGTTGCTGCTGGTCGGCGGGGGGCCGATGGAGGCCGCCCTGCGAGCGCAGGCTGCGGCAAGTACCGCAAACGGTGCGATCCACTTCACCGGGCGCGTGCCGCATAGCGAAGTCGAACGCTATTACTCCTTGATCGACATCCTCGCCTATCCGCGCAAGCGCTCGCGGCTGACCGATCTCGTCACACCGCTGAAACCGCTCGAGGCCATGGCGCAGCAGCGGCTGGTGGCCGCTTCCGACGTCGGCGGTCACCGCGAGCTGATCGCCGACGGTATCACCGGGACACTGTTCCCGGCGGATGATCCAACCGCCATGGCCGAAGCGCTGGACGATCTCGCCCGGCGCCAGGGAAGCTGGGCAGCGATGCGCGAACGGGCCGCAAGGCATGTCGCCAGTGCGCATGACTGGGCCCGCAATGTGGATCGTTATCAAAGCGTTTACCATCATTTGCTAGCCCCTGTGCCCAATGGACCCGTGTCGAAGGCAGCCTGACGGCAGCTGGAACACGATCCCGGGCAACAGGACGTTTCGAATGAGCAAGGCACGAACGGCACAGCGCAAGGGGGCGGGCCAGCCGCCGATAAGCGCCCATCCGGCATTCCCGGCCATTGTCGCCCTGTGGTTTGCCGCGCTGTTCGGCATCGGCACGCTGGTGCTGCCCGACATCCTGATCGAAAGGCTGGTCGATGCGACCGGTATAGCCGTTGTTGTTCCGGCCGCCGCCCCGCCGATCGGTATTACCGCCAAACTGACCCTTGCCGCCATGGCAGCAGTCTTCGGTGTGGTTGCGGGCATTTTTGTCGCCCGCAAGGTGGTCGAATCGCAGACCGCTACCAAACCGGCACAAAGCCCGCGCAAGGCCGCCCGCAATCAGGAAGAAGCGCCTGCCAAGCGTCCGATCGTCGCCACCGAGGAGCTGGGCGAAGAAGGCCTTGGGCCGGTTGCCGACGACGATGACCAGCCCGCCCAGGCCGGCAAGCCGCCGCTACCCGGACGCCGCCGGGCCTTGTCGGTGACGGACGACTCGGGCACGAGCCAGTATCTCTCTCACGTCCCGCTGCCAGGCGAAGGTTATCCCGGCGAGCGGGGCCAGCAGGCCGCAATCCGTTCGTTCGACGGTCCGTTGGAGTTCGAGACCGCCGATCCCGCCAATCGCCGCGACGGCAGCAATCTCGTCCCGGACGCGCCCGACCTGGCCGAACTCCATGCCGAAGAGCACGGGGAAATTCTCGGTGACCTGCGCAACCCGGCCACGGCCGAAGCTCCGCGCCCGTTCGATGTGCCGCTCGCCTTCCCCGTACAGCCGGACATGGGCGGTGACGGTGCCGACTACCATGCCAGCCCGGCACAGGATGACCAAACGCCGCGCGAACCCGGTCCCGTCCTGTTCGGCATGCCGCACGAGGAAGACAGCATGAGCAGCAACAGCCGTGGTGGCCAGCCCGCCCCCAGTGCCAGCGACAACCCTTTCGGCAACCATACTGCGCCGCCTGCCGAGGAAGCTCCGCGCCAGGTCTTCGGCGCACCGCAGCCTGCGCCATTTGCCCCGCCCCCGGCCCCGGTGTTCGCTTCGCATTCCTTCGCGCCGACTGGCTTCGCGGCAGCGCCCAGCGCAGGAGAAGCCGCGCCTGCTGCTCCTGCTGCTGCGCTGGCCGAGCTCTCGATGTCGGAACTGATCGCGCGCTTTGCCCGCGCGATGCAGGCCCACGATGCCGCGCCCGCCCCGACCCCAGCCACCGACGACCCCTTCGAGCAGGCCGAACCCGCTGTTCCCTTCGGCCTTGCCCAGCCTGAAGAACAAGACCCGGCCGCTGCCTCCGCGTCGGAGGCACCGATAGCCATGCCCTCGTTCGCACCACCGCAACCGACACCAGAGATCGCCGCGTCTGCGGCCGAGCGCACCAATCCTTTGCCTGCGGCCTTGCGCCCGCTCGACCTTGGCGCGTTCGAAGAAGATGACGGCGAGGATGATCCTTTCGCCGCCACGCCAGGCTTCTCGTTTGGCGTGCCCGAGCGGATGTTCGCGCGACCGGCAGAAGTCGCAGCGGCCCCGGCACCGGCACCCTTCGCTGCGCCTGCCGAGCCTGCCATGCCTGCCGCCTTTGCCGATCCGCTCGCCGGAGCCGAGGACGAAGACGACGACGGGAATGATGATGCATACAGCTCGCTGCTGAGCATGAAGAGCCCGCTCGGCATCCATCGCGAGTTCCCGCGGGTCGAGGAAGACGACGAAGCAGCGCTCGCTGGCGCGCCCGAAGCGGTGGTGGTGTTCCCGGGCCAGCAAGCCCCGACGACCAATGCCGCGCGCCCCTTCGATGCACCGGTTGGTATCGAGGCACCCGGCGGCCTCTCCCGCGCCGTGCCGACCATGCCGGCCCAGAGACCCGCCGACCCGGCGGAAACCGAGCGGGCTTTGCGCGAGGCGCTGGAAAAGCTCCAGCGGATGAGCGGCGCCGCCTGACGCGAAAGGCATACCAGATCACGCATTCGCGTACCCGGAACGCCCCGCCCTAGCGCGGGGCGTTCTTGCGTCGGGTGAAGCTAATCTTCGCCGCTTCGCACTTGCAAAAAACACTTCCTGTCTTCACAAGGCCAGTTCGCGAAAGTTTCGGTCCGGGATCGCCCGTCGAGACGCGTGCTTAATTGCCGCGCCCCGCCGCTATCGGCGTGTGCGGGGCAAATGACAGGAAGAATGCAATGGCCACCATCGCCCCGCAGGGCCTGTACGATCCGCGCAACGAGCATGACGCCTGCGGCGTCGGCTTCGTTGCGCATATCAAAGGCGAGCGGAGCCATGCCATTGTCAAACAGGCGCTGCAGATCCTCGAGAACCTCGATCATCGCGGCGCGGTCGGGGCCGACCCGCTGCTGGGCGACGGCGCGGGGATCCTGATCCAGACGCCCGACCCGATCTTCCGCCGCTGGGCAGCCGCCGCAGGGCGCGATCTGCCCGCTGCCGGCGAGTATGGCGTGGCGATGTGTTTCCTGCCGCAGGACGAGGCGGCGCGCGATTTCGTCGTCGGCCAGCTCGAGAAGTTTGCCGCCAAGGAGGGGCAACAGGTGATCGGCTGGCGCGATGTCCCGACCACGACCGACGGGCTCGGCGAGGCGGTGATCGCCTCCATGCCGGTGATCCGCCAATGCGTGATAGCACGTGGGCCGAATTGCGCGAGCCAGGATGCGTTCGAGCGCAAGCTGGTGGTGATCCGCAAGCAGACTCTGAACCCGCTCGCCAAGTTGGCGGAGAAGCACGACCTGCCCGCGCTGACCGAAACCTACATCCCGAGCTTCAGCTCGCGAACCATTGTGTACAAGGGGCTGCTGCTGGCGACGCAGGTCGGCTCGTTCTACGACGATCTGCGCGATCCCGATTGCCAGTCGGCGCTCGGCCTCGTCCACCAGCGCTTCAGCACCAACACCTTCCCCAGCTGGCGGCTCGCCCACCCCTACCGCTTCATGGCGCACAACGGCGAGATCAACACCGTGCGCGGCAACGTCAACTGGATGAACGCCCGTCGCCGTACGATGGAAAGCGAATTGCTGGGGCCGGACCTCGACAAGATGTGGCCGCTGATCCCGCACGGCCAGTCGGACACCGCCTGCCTCGACAATGCGCTCGAGCTGCTGCTGGTCGGCGGCTACAGCCTCGCCCATGCGATGATGATGCTGATGCCGGAAGCCTGGGCCAAGAACCCGCTGATGGACCAGGGGCGCCGTGCTTTCTACGAGTATCACGCGGCGCTGATGGAGCCATGGGACGGACCCGCCGCAGTCGCCTTTACCGATGGCCGCCAGATCGGCGCCTGCCTCGACCGCAACGGCCTGCGCCCGGCCCGCTATTGCGTCACCAAGGACGACATCGTCTGTCTCGCCTCGGAAAGCGGCGTACTGCCCTTCGCCGAGGAAGACATCACCCGCAAGTGGCGGCTCCAGCCGGGCAAGATGCTGCTGATCGACCTCGAGGAAGGCCGCATCATCGAGGACGCCGAGCTGAAGGCGAAGCTGAGCGCCGAAGAGCCCTATGCCGACTGGCTCGACAGCGCGCAGTACAAGCTCGAAGACCTCGGCACGGTCGATCCCGAGCTGGCGGAGATTCCGCCGGTCGAAACCACGCTGCTCGATCGCCAGCAGGCCTTCGGCTACACCCAGGAAGACATCACCCGCTTCCTCGAGCCGATGGCCCTGGCGGCCGACGATCCGATCGGCTCGATGGGCACCGACACGCCGATCGCGGTGCTGAGCCGGAAGAGCCGCCTGCTCTACGACTATTTCAAGCAGAACTTCGCCCAGGTCACCAACCCGCCGATCGACCCGATCCGCGAAGAACTGGTGATGAGCCTGCTCTCGATGATCGGCCCGCGCCCGAATCTGCTCGGCCGCGATGCCGGTACGCACAAGCGCCTCGAAGTCAGCCAGCCGATCCTCACCAATCAGGATCTGGCCAAGATCCGCTCGGTCGAGATCGCCCTCGACGGTGCCTTCCGGACCGCGACGGTCGATATCACCTGGGATGCCGCCACCGGGGCCGACGGCCTCGAGATGGCATTGAAGGAAATGTGCTGGGCCGCGACCGAGGCGGTGTTGCAGGACGCCAATATCCTGATCCTCAGCGACCGGACCCAGAACGAAAACCGCATCCCGATCCCGGCCGCGCTCGCAACGGCTGCGGTACACCACCACCTCGTCCGGCAGGGCCTCAGGATGCAGACCGGGCTGGTGGTCGAAACCGGTGAAGCGCGCGAAGTGCATCATTATTGCGTGCTGGCAGGCTATGGCGCGGAAGCGATCAATCCGTATCTCGCCTTCGAAACGCTCGAAGATCAGCGCCAGCGCCGCCATCCCGATGTCGCGCCGGAAAAGGTGCAGGCGAACTATATCAAGGCCGTCGGCAAGGGCATCCTCAAGGTCATGTCCAAGATGGGCATCTCGACCTACCAGTCCTATTGCGGTGCGCAGATTTTCGACGCGGTCGGCCTGTCGAGCGAGTTCATCGAGAAGTATTTCACCGGCACCGCCACCACCATCGAAGGCATCGGCCTGAAGGAAGTGGCCGAGGAAGCCGTGCGGCGGCACGAGGTCGCTTATGGCGACGATCCGCTGCACCGCGAGATGCTCGATATCGGCGGCATCTACCAGTTCCGCCTGCGCGGCGAGGACCATGCCTGGACCCCGTCGAACATCGCCTCGCTGCAGCACGCTGTCCGCGGCAACAGCTACAAGGATTACGCCGACTTCGCCGCCTCGATCAACGAGCAGAGCGAGCGGTTGCTGACAATCCGTGGGCTGATGGAGTTCAAGCCGGCCGAAGGCGGTCCGATCCCGCTCGACGAGGTCGAACCGGCCAGCGAAATCGTGAAGCGCTTCAGCACCGGGGCAATGAGCTTCGGCAGCATCAGCCACGAAGCGCACTCGACCCTCGCCATCGCCATGAACCGCATCGGCGGGCGCTCCAACACCGGCGAAGGCGGCGAGGAGCCGTTCCGCTTCCAGCCGATGGACAATGGCGATTCGATGCGCAGCCGGATCAAGCAGGTCGCCAGCGGCCGCTTTGGCGTGACCACCGAATATCTCGTCAATTCGGACGATATCCAGATCAAGATGGCGCAGGGCGCGAAGCCCGGCGAAGGCGGCCAGCTGCCCGGCCACAAGGTCGACAAGCGCATCGGCGCGGTCCGCCATGCCACCCCCGGCGTCGGTCTGATCAGCCCGCCGCCGCACCATGACATCTATTCGATCGAGGACCTCGCCCAGCTGATCCACGACCTCAAGAATGTGCAGCCGAGCGCGCGCATTTCGGTCAAGCTGGTCAGCGAAGTCGGGGTCGGCACGGTCGCGGCGGGCGTTTCCAAGTGCAAGGCCGATCATGTCACCATTTCGGGCTATGAAGGCGGCACCGGCGCGTCTCCGCTGACCAGCCTGACCCACGCCGGGTCCCCTTGGGAAATCGGCCTTGCCGAGACCCAGCAGACGCTGCTGCTGAACGATCTGCGCAGCCGCATCGCGGTGCAGGTCGATGGGGGGCTGCGGACCGGGCGCGATGTTGCCATCGGCGCGCTGCTCGGCGCGGACGAGTTCGGTTTCGCCACTGCACCGCTGATTGCGGCCGGCTGCATCATGATGCGCAAGTGCCATCTCAACACCTGCCCTGTCGGCGTCGCGACCCAGGACCCGGTGCTGCGCGCGCGCTTCACCGGTACGCCCGAGCATGTGATCAACTACTTCTTCTTCGTCGCCGAGGAACTGCGGGCGATCATGGCCGAGCTTGGCTTCCGCACGGTCGAGGAAATGATCGGCCGGGTCGACCGGCTCGACATGCGCCGGGTCGAACGGCACTGGAAGGCCGCAGGGGTCGATCTGTCGCGCCTGCTGCACCGCGTCGAGCTTCCCGAAGGCGCCGCACTGCATCACACGCTGACGCAGGAGCATGGCCTCGACAGCGCCATGGACAACGAGCTGATCGCTGCCTGCCAGCCCGCGCTGGAGCGGGGCGAGGCGGTGGTGCTTGATCGCTCCATCCGGAATGTGAATCGCACCACCGGCACCATGCTTTCGGGCGAGGTCGCGCGGCGCTACGGCCACGCAGGCCTCGCGCCTGATACCATCCGCGTCAACCTCAAGGGCGTCGCGGGGCAAAGCTTCGGCGCGTGGCTGGCCCACGGCGTCACGCTTGATCTGACCGGCGATGCCAACGACTATGTCGGCAAGGGCCTCAGCGGCGGGCGCATCATCGTCCGCCAGCCCGATGGCACTACCCGGACGCCCGGCGAGAACATCATCGTCGGCAACACCGTGCTGTATGGCGCGATCGCCGGCGAGGCCTATTTCCAGGGCGTCGCGGGCGAGCGTTTCGCGGTCCGCAACTCGGGCGCGATTGCCGTCGTCGAAGGCACCGGCGATCATGGCTGCGAGTACATGACCGGCGGCGTGGTGGTCGTGCTGGGCAAGACCGGGCGCAATTTCGCGGCCGGGATGAGCGGCGGGATCGCCTATGTCCTCGACGAGGACGGGGCGTTCGCCGACATGGTCAACCCGGCCCAGGTCGAGCTGGAACGGATTACGGGCGAGCCTGACGCGGAGGACGGCGCTGGCAGGCCCCGCCAGCGCCCCGCCAGCGTGCACGATTTCGGCATGGGCGACATGCTGCGGCACGATGGGGAGCGGCTGCGCATCCTGGTCGAGCGGCACAAGCTCCACACCGGCTCGCCCAAGGCGGCGGCGCTGCTGGAGGACTGGGATGCTGCCCTCGCCAAATTCGTCAAGGTCATGCCGACCGATTACCGCCGCGCGCTCAAGGCGCTCGAGGAAGAGCAGAGCGAAGCCGCCATGGAAGCGGCGGAGTGATGGCTCTCAGCTTCTACCGTCATCCCAGCGAAAGCTGGGATCGCTATCGTATCAGAACGACCCCTGCTTTCGCAGGGGCTTCGGCCAAATCGGAGATTTGACCTCGTGGGCAAAGAAACCGGCTTCCTCGAACTCGACCGCCGCGAGCGCGACTACATCGCACCTGAAAAGCGCGTCGAGAACTATCGCGAATTCGCGATCGAACCGCCTGCAGAGGAGCTCGCCGCGCAGGCCAGCCGCTGCATGAATTGCGGCATTCCCTATTGTCACAACGGCTGTCCGGTGAACAACATCATCCCGGACTGGAACCATCTCGTTTACGAGAACGACTGGAAGAACGCGCTGACGGTCCTCCATTCGACCAACAATTTCCCGGAGTTCACCGGCCGCATCTGCCCCGCCCCGTGCGAGGCGAGCTGCACGCTCAACCTGATCGACCAGCCGGTGACCATCAAGAGCATCGAATGCGCCATCGTCGATCGCGGCTGGCGCGAAGGCTGGATCAAGCCGCAGGTGCCTGAAAAACAGACCGGAAAGTCCGTCGCCGTGATCGGCAGCGGCCCGGCCGGCCTCGCCTGCGCGCAGCAACTGGCCCGCGCGGGCCATGCGGTGACGGTGTTCGAAAAGCAGGACCGGATCGGCGGGCTGCTGCGTTACGGCATCCCCGACTTCAAGATGGAGAAGCACCTCATCAACCGGCGGGCGGTGCAAATGGAAGCCGAAGGCGTGACCTTCAAGACCAGCGCCGAAGTGGGCGTGGAGGTCAGCTTCAAGGCGCTGCAGGAGAACTTCGACGCCATCGTGCTGTCCGGCGGCGCGGAAGAACCGCGCGCGCTCGACATCCCGGGCGCGGAAATGGCCGGGGTGCGCTTCGCGATGGAATTCCTGACCCAGCAGAACAAGCGCAACGCGGGCGACGACGAGGTCCGCGCCGCGCCGCGCGGCACGCTGACCGCAACCGGCAAGCATGTCATTGTCATCGGCGGCGGCGATACGGGGAGCGACTGTGTCGGCACCTCCAACCGGCAGGGTGCTGCATCGGTCACCCAGCTGGAAATCATGCCCAAGCCACCCGAGCACGAGGACAAGGCGCTGACCTGGCCCGACTGGCCATTGAAGTTGCGCACTTCGTCGAGCCACCAGGAAGGCGTGCACCGCGACTGGTCGGTCCTGACCAAGCGCGTGGTCGGCGATGGCGAGACCGTGACCGGGCTTGAATGTGTCCGCATCGAATGGGTGGACGGCAAGATCCAGGAAGTCCCGGGCAGCGAGTTCACCCTGCCCGCCGACCTGATCCTGCTCGCCATGGGTTTCACCGGCCCGAGGAAGCGCGGCCTGCTCGACAAGGCAGGTGTTTCGCTAGACGGGCGCGGCAATGTCGCGGCTGACACCGACAGCTACGCCACCAGCGAGCCGGGGATCTATGCCTGTGGTGACATGCGCCGCGGGCAGAGCCTGGTGGTGTGGGCGATCCGCGAAGGCCGCCAGTGTGCGCGGGCGGTCGACGAAGCGCTGATGGGCGTAACCGAACTGCCGCGCTGAACGGATTTCTTCCCGCCGATTCCGGCAAGGTGCTTGTGCGATAAGGGCTTTCCGCTAGGCTGGAGGCTCGATCGCGCAACCGGCCGGCACAACAGTGCGGCCTTGAAATCTGGGAGGGATTCTCGTTGCGTATGCGCGCTGCTGCGGGTTGGGGCAGCTTCCTTTTGTTGTCTGTATCACCTGCTGCTGTGGTCGCGCAGGATGCAGCTGATCCCGAAGAGCCCGGTGAGGCCGCGGCCGACACGTCCGTCGCTCTCCCTCCGGCCGCACCTGGGGTCACCCAGCCGGCAAAGAAGGAACCCGACGTCGAATTCGTCTGGACCCAGTTCCTCGGGACCTCGATCCGTAACGGGATCGACGACCGCTGGCGCTACGGCGGGCGCGTCGACATTTACGCCAAGGTCCCCGGATCGGTGATCGGCCTCGACGATTCCTTCACCGTCAACATCCACCCCGAGCTGCGCTACGGCCAGAGCATCAATGGCGAGATCGGCGTGTTGCCGGTCCAGACCGGGCTGTTCTATCCGACCGATGACGGTACCCAGTTCGACCTGTCGCTGAGCGTCAAGAAGACCTGGCAGTCGGGCACTTCGCTTGAAGTGGGCAAGGTCAACGTCCTCGATATTGCCGCCGGGCTGCCGGTGGTCGGCGGCGGCGGGATCGAAGGGTTCGAGAACCTCGCCTTCGCGCTCCCGCCCAGTACCATCGTGCCGCAATCCATGCTCGGCGCGATGCTGACCGTGCCGACCAAGGGGGCGCTCTACCGGCTGTGGGTGTTCGATCCGGTGATCCAGACACAGGATACCGGGTTCGAAAGCCCGTTCTCGACCGGCGTCGGCGCGCTGGCCTCGGTCACATTCCCGGTCAAGCTGGGCGGCAAGCCGGGCTATTACGCGATCAAGCTGTCGGGCACGACCCGCAAGGGGCCGCCGGTCGAGGTGCTGCCCGCCGCGCTCCGCCCGGTGCCGGGCGGCAGCTTCGGCAATGCCCGGGGGCAGGCGAGTGTGGTGCTGGCCGCTTACCAGTATCTCGGCCTTTACAAGGACGCCCCGGGCAAGGGCTGGGGCGCGTTCGGGCAGGTGTTCTTCTCCGACGGCGACCCGACTCCGCTCGACGTCAGCGGCATCTTCGGCATCTCGGGCGACGTCCCGTTCCGCCCGCAGGACCACTTCGGCCTCGCCTGGTTCCGCTATTCGCTGAGCGACAAGCTGGTCGACGACCTCGCACCCTTCGTTGGTTTCGAGGACGAGGAAGGCGTCGAGGCGTTCTACACCCTGCAGGTCGCCAAACCGCTGCGCATCACCGCCGATGTGCAGTATATCGACAGCACTGTGGCGGGACGCAAGCCGGGGTGGGCCGTGGGGCTGAGAGCGGTGACGCGGTTCTGAGCGGCCCGCTTGCCTTTGCCCACGGGCGTGATAGCCTCGGGAAATGGAGAGCCTGAGAGACGCGATCAATTTCATCGGCGGGCCGGCCGCATTGTCGATCCTTGCGGCAGTCTATTTCGGCAGCGTCGTTGTTGAGCGACTATGGGCCATTCGCGGCAATCCCGCCTACGATAACCGCGATGCGCTCAATTCCATCGGGCTCAACCTTATGTCGAGCACGCTCAATCTGGTCATCGGCCTGCTTGTGCCGCTGGCCCTTTATGTCGCCGTCTTCGACAATGCGCGCCTGTTCGACACCCTGCCGATACTGTTGGCGATTTCGCTCGCTTTCCTGCTGCACGAGCTAGCCTATTACTGGGATCACCGGTTGGCACACCGCGTCGGCCTGCTGTGGGCATTCCATGCGGTTCACCATTCCTCGAACGAATTCAATCATTCGACCGCTGCGCGCGGATTCTTTCTCGACGGGCAGCTCAAGGTACTGTTTGCGCTCCCCGCCGCGCTGATAGGGATCGATCCGGTCATATTTATCGCCGTCAGCGTCCTCGCCCACGCCTATGGCATCTGGAATCATGCTAGCTACGTTCCGCCACTCGGTTGGCTGGACCGGGTGCTGATGACGCCCAAGATGCACAAGATCCACCATGCCAACCAGCCGCTATACATCGATCGCAACTACAGCCAGGTAACACTGCTGTTCGACCGGCTGTTCGGCAGCGCGGCATACCTCGGCGAAGAGCCCAATCCCGGGCTGGTCAAGCCGGTTTACGATTACAATCCGTTGACCGCCCAGTTCGCAGGACTGCGCCAACTGCGCGACCGTGTCGTTACTGCCGATAGGTGGCAGGATAGACTGGCCTATCTGTGGCGCCCGCCGGAATGGTCGCATGACGGGATCTGCCGATCCGACTGTCCGAAGTACGCGGTGCCCCGAGCGGCATAGCCCTTCGGCACTACTGCCCCCGCCCGCGCTCCTGCACCGCCATCCGCCGTGCTTCGACCTCTTCGGGCGAAACCTGCGCATTGGCAGCGCTCGAGCGGGCGTTCTCCAGCGCCAGCCCGTCGCCGAAGGTCGCGGCGTAGCCTTCGTCGATCAGCGCCTTGTAATTGGCGAGGAAGGCCGGATCGATCGTCGCCATGTCGGCGGCGAGCTTGCGGGCGAGCGGGAGCAGTTCGTCGGGCGCGACGACGTGGTTGACCAGGCCCCATGCCTTCGCCGTCTCCGCATCGAGGAAATTGCCGGTGAAGCTCAGTTCCTTGGCGCGGGAGATGCCGATCATGCGGCTGAGCTTCTGGCTCAGCCCCCAGCCGGGATAGATCCCGACCCGCGCATGGGTATCGGCGAAGCGGGCATTGGTGCTGGCGATCAGCACATCGCAGGCGAGCGCGACCTCGAAGCCGCCGGTAATGGCGACCCCGTTGATCGCCCCGATCACCGGCTTGCGGCAGAGCTCGATCGCCTTGACCGGGTTCTCGTCCGCGCCGGCAGCATTGGCGGCGCCCAGCGCGCCTGCGGTCGAGCCCAGTTCCTTGAGGTCCAGCCCGGCGGTAAAGGCCCTTGTCCCCGCCCCGGTCAGGATCACCGCGCGCACGCTGTCATCGGCATCGACCGCGGTCATGACTTCGAACAGGCGGTGTCGCAGCGCCTTCGACAGCGCATTCATCGCATGCGGACGGTTGAGCGTGACGGTGGCGATATCGTCCGCAATCTCGCACAGGACCAGCGCTTCGCTCATGGCATTCTCCTCTCGGCGATGCATGGCAAGCGCGCGTCAGCCGGGCAAGGACCAATCCACCGTGCCCCGCCCCTGCGCCTCGAGGAAGGCATTGGCCTTGCTGAAGGGCTTCGAGCCGAAGAACCCGCGATGGGCCGAGAGCGGGCTTGGGTGCGGACTGCGGATGACCAGATGCGGCCCGCTCGCCAATTCGGGGATATGGCCCGCCTTCTTCTGCGCATGGCTGCCCCACAGGATGAACACAGTCGGCAGGTCACCCTTGGCCACCGCCGCCACCGCCGCATCGGTGATCGCTTCCCACCCGCGCCCGGCATGGCTCCCGGCCTTGTGCGCCTCGACCGTCAGCGAGGCGTTGAGCAGCAGCACGCCTTGCCGCGCCCAATGTTCCAGCGTGCCGTGGCCGGGCCGCGGAATGCCGAGATCTGCCTCCAGCTCCTTGTAGATATTGACGAGGCTGGGCGGCGGCGGGACGCCCTCGGGTACCGAAAAGCTCAGCCCATGCGCCTGCCCCGGCCCGTGATACGGGTCCTGCCCCAGGATCACGACCTTGACCTCGTGCAGCGGAGTAAGCTCCAGCGCCCTGAGCCGGCTGCCGCGCGGCGGGAAGATCGCCTTGCCCGCGTCCTCTTCCGCCCGCAGCCAGCCGCCCAGCCGCCGAGCTTCGGGTGTGGTCAGCGCCGGTTCAAGCGCGGCTTGCCAGCTGGGAGGAACTGCATCGCCCATGGCCTGCTGCTAGCCCTTCGGCGGCCCGCTCACCATGTCCCCTTTCCCTCTTTTCCCAATCGGCCTAGAGGCCTTCAGCATATGGCTGTACATTTTTATGAAGAAGACCTGCCCGCAGGCGTGCTGACCGGTGATGCGCCGCTGGCGGTGGATACCGAGACCATGGGCCTCGTCACCCGGCGTGACCGGCTCTGCGTGGTCCAGATCAGCGATGGCAGCGGCGACGAGCACCTCGTCCGTTTCGCCCCGGGCAGCGACTATGCCGCGCCCAATCTCAAGGCGCTGCTGGCCGATCCGAAGCGGCTCAAGCTGTTCCACTTCGCCCGCTTCGACCTGGCCGCGATCGAGTATTACCTCGGCGTCACCGCCGCGCCGGTCTTCTGCACCAAGATCGCCAGCAAGCTGACCCGCACCTATACCGACCGTCATGGCCTCAAGAACCTGGTCGAGGAACTGCTCGGCGAGAGCCTCTCCAAGCAGCAGCAATCGAGCGACTGGGGCGCCCCGGCGATCAACGATGCCCAGCGCGACTATGCCGCCAGCGACGTGCGCTTCCTCCACCGGATGCACTCCATCCTGGTCGATCGGCTGGAACGCGAAGGCCGCACCGCCATGGCGCAGGGCTGTTTCGATTTCCTTCCCGTCCGGGCGCGGCTCGACCTCGCCGGGTGGGAAGAACATGATATATTCAGCCACATGTAGGCAGTGACACACGCAGTCATGGACCAGGCACCCCGGATCGAAACGCCAGATGCGAAGGAACTGCGCCGCGGGCGCCAGGCCTTTGCTGCGCCCGGCGGCTTCCACGATGCGCTGGTCAAGTTCCTCGGCACCGCCTTGCCGATCGGCGTGGGAATCGTCGCCGCACTGATGGTGATCACCCCGCTTTCGCCGCGCGGTGAAGTGTCGTTCCTGCTCGACCGCGACGAGGTAGCCCAGATCGACGAGCGGCTGCGGGTCGACAACGCGCTCTATCGCGGAACCGACAATCAGGGCCGCCCCTTTTCTTTGACCGCCGACGAAGCGGTGCAACGATCGAGCGCCGAAGGTGTGGTCAGACTCAAGGACGTGATCGCCCGCATCCTGCTCAATGACGGGCCGGGGCAGCTAACGGCCGAAGGCGGCGCCTACACGATCAGGGACGAAGTGCTCAAGGTCAGTGGTCCGCTGGTCCTGATTGCCGCCGATGGCTATCGCTTCGTCGCCAATGGGGTCAGCATCGACCTTGCCGACAAGCGCCTGACGGGTTCCGGCGGAGTGGAAGGTGCGATCCCGGCCGGGACCTTTTCGGCCGACCGGCTCGAAGCCGATCTCGAAGCACGCACCGTTGCGCTGGACGGAAATGCGAAATTGCGCATGGTCCCGGGCCGCGTGAACCAGTCCATGAGGATACCGCAATGACCGCCTTCCCAGTCTCCAAGTCCGGCCGCCAGCTGCGTCTGTTCGCGATCGGCTTTGCTGCCACCTGCGCCGTTGCCGGCGGTATC
Organism: Erythrobacter sp. SDW2; assembly: GCF_021431965.1. Taxonomy (NCBI): domain Bacteria; kingdom Pseudomonadati; phylum Pseudomonadota; class Alphaproteobacteria; order Sphingomonadales; family Erythrobacteraceae; genus Erythrobacter; species Erythrobacter sp. SDW2. The sequence goes on along the minus strand of NZ_CP090370.1, from coordinate 702,064 downwards.
CAGCTCAACGCGCAGACCTTCGGGGGGCACAATTCGCGCGCGCCGGTCGATTTCGATGCCGGGCGGCTGGAAGTGCGCGACCGCGAAAACCGTGTGATCCTGTCAGGCAGTGTCATCGTCAACCAGGCCGGACTGACCGTCCGCTCGGACCGGATGGTGGTCAATTACGACGATTCCGGCGCGCTCGACGTCACCCGCATCACCGCCACCGGCGGGGTGGTCGTGACCCGCGGCAGCGACCGCGCCTCCGGAGGGACGGCGGTTTATGACCTCAACAGCAGGATCATCACCATGGCCGGCAATGTCCAGCTCAGCCGTGGCGGCGACCGGCTGAGCGGCGGGCGGCTGGTCATCAACCTCGATTCAGGCGTCGCCAGCATCGACGGGCGCGCATCCGGGGCAACGACACCTGACGGCGGGCCGGTCACGACCGAGCAAGGCGGCCGCGTCCGGGGGACATTCTCCGTCCCGCAGGGCTGATACGCTATGGCGCTGCGCCCCCACGAGTTGCGGCGCATCCTGCTGGATTTGATCGGTTGGAGGCACTCTCCGGAGCTCGTCGCAGGGCTCGGCGAGCATGACTGGCGCATACTCGATGCAATGGCCGCACAACACCGGCTGCAGCCCATTCTCCATGCCCACGGCGAGCGCGAGTTGGTCAATCTCGCGATCCCCAGGTTCATCCGCGAGGGATGGCGCAAGGCGCATCGCGCCAGCGGCATCCGCGCGCTGGCCAAGCGCAAGGTGCTGCTCGAGACGAACGGACTGCTGGCCTCCCGCGGCATCCGCGCCGTGGCGCTCAAGGGGGCATGGGCGGCCTGGCACGCCTATGCCGCCCCGGCGGAACGTCCGATGCGCGATGTCGACCTGCTGGTAGGGGAGGAGCGAGCGCTTGATGCCTTCAAACTGCTCCTCGCCCAAGGCTATCGGCAGGAGGAAGCTTCCGCCCGCACGCCCGAGCGATCGCTGGCCCACGACAAGCACCTGCCCCCGTTGCTGGCGCCCGATGGTGTCCGGCTGGAGCTGCATATGCGGCTGTGGGAGCGCAGCGAGGCCATCGGCTGGCCGATGCCTGCTGACGAAAGCGCCGCCATGTTAGCCCGCGCCGCCCCAACGGGCGATGATCCGGTGACCTATCTCTCGGCCGAGGATCGCCTGGTCCATGCGGTTGTGCACGGGGCCTATTCCAACCGGCTCAACGGCGGGCCGGTAACGCTGTTGGATATCGCCGCGATAGTGAGGCTAGGCGGCGTCGACTGGCCGTCGTTCTGGCAACGGGCCGAAAGCGGCGGCTGGGCGCGTGGCGCGGGGCTGTTGTTCCATTTGGCCGATCGCTACTGCCGCAGGGGGCTGCTGGCAGAGACCGGTTGCACACTCACCATCGCCCCGGAGGTGTGGGTGAATGCGCCGGAGCTGTTGCTGCAGGACCTTGAAGCGCGCAAGGCGGTGGGCATGGTGGCGGGCGTCACGAACAGGTTGCGGGAAGACGGGCTGCGCGGCGCGGCCATTGCGGCGCTGGACCGGATGCGCGGCAAGGACCGCGGTATCCATCGTGAAGGCGTATCAGAAGGACCGAGCGAGAGCTTTGCCCGCTGGGCGGCCCGCAGGCTGGGCGAATCCGCCAGTGCACTTTCGAGCGGTGAAGTGCGCGCCGTTGCACGCGGAACCAACCGTCTCGGAGAATGGCTCGATGGCGGGCGCTGATCGACCTGCATCGCGCGACTGGTTGTTTACTGCGGTGGCGTTCCAGCTCACCGTGGCCCTGCTCGTGGGCGGGACTGCGCGCCCGCTGCATGTCTTGCTGTGCTTCTTCGCCAGCCTGCCGACCCTCGCCTTGTTGCTGATGGGCGCGCGCAGCCACAGACCAGGCTGGATCGCGCTGCTGGCCCTGGCGCTCTATGCCCTCGCGTGGCTGCAACTGGTGCCCCTCCCGCCAGTTGTCTGGACTGCGTTGCCGGGGCGCGAACTGGCGGTCCAGGTTCTGGAAGTCGCAGGCTTGCCGCTAGGCTGGCGACCGCTGGCGCTGGATCCCGGCGCCGCCGCAACCGCGCTCGCTTCGCTGGCCGCGCCGCTGATCCTGCTTGTGGCCGTCGGTCGTCTTGAGAGCGAGGAACAGCGCAAGCTGCTGCTGGCGATTGTCGCGCTGGCGCTGGTTACTGCGGTGTTCGGCGTGCTGCAGCGGCTTACCGGCAGCATGACGCTCTATGACATCGAGCACGCAGGGGCCGCCACTGGCCTCTTCGCCAACCGCAACCATCAGGCCGCCTTCCTTGCCTGCGCCTTGGTGCTCCTGCCGGCTCTAAGGGCCAGCGATGACGACCGCAGGGCCGGCTTGATGGCGCTCGCTGCCGGACTGGTTCTCTTTACCGGCATTCTGGCGACGACATCACGGGCCGGCATTGCGCTGGGAACACTCGCACTGATCGTGACACCCTTGCTGTGGCTTCGCCCTTCCGCACGCCTTGTCATCGGGGGCGTCGTGTTGCTGGGCCTCGGCGGGCTGGCCTTGCTGCAACTGCCCGCGCTCGCGCCGGTGTTCGACCGGTTTGCGACGCTTGCCCAGGACCAGCGGGTCGACATGGCCGAGACGACCTGGGCCGCAGCACGAAGCTATTTCCCCGCCGGATCGGGCTGGGGCAGCTTCGTGCCGGTGTTCATGGGGTTCGAAGACCTCGACACGCTGAACCAGCGTTATGTGGTAGCCGCGCACAACGACTATTTGCAGCTCTTGCTGGAAGGCGGGGCGCTGGGTCTGATCGCAGGCTTGGCGGCCCCTCTCGCGCTGCTCGCTTTGGCGGCCATGCACTGGCGTGGCGGGGTTTCCCCACGGCTGTGGAGCCTGTGGTGGGTGGCGGCAATCCTGCTGCTGCATTCGGCGGTCGACTACCCGCTGCGGACGGATGCCCTTGCCGCACTTATTGCCTTGGCCTTCGCAACGCAGGATAATAGCCGAAAGCCATTGCCAGCCAAGGCCATGGATGGGTAACACAGGGGCGGTGGGACGAATGAAGGGGTCGGGATGCGCTTAGCGGGATACAACGCGTTTTTAACGGTGGTCGTGGCCGCCCTGCTGGCGGCGTGCGGCACCGGACCCAAGCCGGTCGTCCCGGCGGGCGAGGCTGCCTATGCGGCCATCCCTGAAGGCAATATCGTCACTCCGCGCCGCGTCGAAATCCGCCCCAGCGATGTTGTCAGCATTACCGTCTATCGCGAGCCAGAATTGTCGATCGAGAAGTCGATCGTCGATCCCGACGGCAATATCCAGGTTCCCTTGCTGGGCCCGGTCGATGCGGCCGGGCTGACCGCTGCCGAATTCGCGCGCGACCTCGAACGGCGTTTCGCGGCGCGCTTCCTGATCGATCCGAGCGTGACGGTTTCGATCCTCGAGTCGGCCCAGCAACAGGTCACCGTAGCAGGTGCCGTGACCCAGCCGGGCGTCTATGAAATACCGGGACGTATCTCGCTGATCGACGCTGTTGCCCTGGCGCGTGGGGTCACCAACACCGCCAAATACGACCAGGTGGTGGTTTTCCGCCGCTACAATGGCGACCGCGTCGGCGCTATGTTCGATCTTGGCGCGATCAGTGCGGGCCTCGCCCCGGACATAGAAATCCTCGCCGGGGACCAGGTCATTGTCGGCACCGACGGCCTCAAGCAGGCCTATCGCGATGCCTTGCAGGCCGCGCCGCTGCTCAACCTGTTCCAGACCTTCGCCATCCTGTCGGACAGCAATGGCGGCAACAACGGCACCACCACCGATGGCAACGGCAACTGACGCGATGCCCAACAAAGGACATTTCCGCCCGTGAATGCGCCCGCCAAGCCGCTTGATCCCGCCCGCGATGCTTTCGCCGACGAGCAAGGCATGCCGAGCCTCGGCATCGACCTGCGGCGGGTGTGGGCCGCGATCTATCGCCACCGTTTTGTTGTCGGCGGCATCATCGCGCTGGTGCTGGCGGCAGCCATTGCGCTGACGATGATGACGACGCCGGTCTACAGCGCCCGCACCTCCCTGCAGATCGACAGCGATACCAACGATGTGCTGGGGGACGATTCACCCAGCTTTCGCTCGGTCGACTGGGATGTGGAGCGCTTTCTCCAGACCCAGATCGACGTTCTGCTCAGCCGCGGCACCGCGCTCAAGCTGGTCGAGCGCGAAGAGCTGGCCAAGGACGACACTTTCTTCCAGCGGATGCAGGTTCCTGCCCCCACCGTCGCCGCGCCCGGCAAGACCATGGCGCAAACCCGCCGCGAAGCCATTGCCTCCATCCTCGAAGGCAATGTCAGCGCCGAACTGCCGCGCTATAGCCGGATCCTCGATCTGACGTTCGAGAGCCCCGATCCGGAATACGCAGCGGTCATTGCCAACGGCTATGCCCAGGCCTTCATCGCCGCCAATTTGGAGCGGCGGTTCGATTCCTCATCCTATGCCCGCGAGTACCTTGCCGGGCAGCTGGCCGACGCCAAGCAGGCCCTGGAAGAGGCCGAGCGCGCGCAGGTCAATTATGCCCAGAACAACAACCTGGTGAACCTCGATCGCGGTACGAGTGCGGATGAAGCGCCGATGTCGCTGACCCAGCGCACCCTGGTCAACACCGCCGATGCACTGGGGCAGGTGCGGGCCGACCGTATCGCCGCCGAGCAACGCTATCGCGCTGCAACCGGCGGCGATCCGTTCCAGATCCCGGAGGTCCAGTCCAACCTCTATGTCAGCCAGCTCCAACGCGAACTGTCCGTCGTCGAAGCCGACCGCAGCCGCGATGCCACGCGTTACAAGGACGAACACCCGATCATGCAGGAGCATGACCGCAAGATTGCCTCGCTGCGGACCGATCTCGACCGTGCCGTCACCGACATTCGCGGTTCGCTGCGCCAGCAATACCAGGCCGCCCTGCGCAACGAACAGGCGCTGGAGCGCGACGTTGCGGGTCTGCGCAGCGGGACGGCCGCCGAGCAGGCACGCCGGATCGAATTCAATATCCTCGCCCGCGAGAGCGCAACCCGCCGTAACATGTATGACGGCCTGCTGGAGCGGTTCCAGGAGGTCAGCGCATCGGCCGGGATCACAACCAGCAATATCTCGGTCATCGACCGCGCGGAACCGCAAGCCGCACCGGTCCGGCCCAAGCCGCTGGTCAACATCGCGCTCGGCCTGATGATCGGTGCTGTGCTGGCCGGGCTATATGTCTTCCTGCGCGAATTCGTCGACGATGCGGCACGGACGCCCGACGACATTTCCGATCGCTTCGGACTGCCATTTCTGGGCAGCGTCCCCCGGCTTGATGGCAAGAGCGATGTCGGCGAAGTGCTCAGCAATCCGAAATCGAGCGTGTCCGAGGCGTTCGCCGCTTTGCGAACGTCGCTGGGCCTGCTGGGTGCCGGAGCCGACAAGCGCGACCTGCTCATCACCAGCAGCCAGCAGTCCGAAGGCAAGAGCCTGATCGCTTACGGCATTGCCCGCAGCTTTGCCCGCGAAGGCCGCAAGGTGCTGGTGGTCGATGCCGATTTGCGCCGTCCTTCCCAGCACCAGATCTTCGGAGTCAGCCGCGAGAAGGGCCTGACCGATATCCTGACCCGCCAGATCGCTCCGGGGGATGCCGTCATCGAAGTCATGCCCAACCTCGACCTGATAGCCTCCGGCCCGCTGCCGCCTTCGGTGCCCGAATATTTCTCGGGACCTTCGTTCGAGGAATTCCGCAGCTGGGCACGCGAAAAGTATGACGTGGTGGTGTTCGATGGTCCGCCGGTGATGGGTCTCGCCGACACCGTGCTGCTGGCGCAGAAGATCGAACACCTGATCTTCGTGATCGAAGCCGGGCGCGCTAGCCAGGGCCGTACCGCCGCCGCCATCCGGCGCTTGGGCAACAACGAGGTCGTGATCGACGGGGCGGTGCTCAACAAGTTCGACCCGCATAGCGCAGGCTACGGCTACGAATACGGCTATTACTACAGCTACGAGGCGGAGCGGCACTGATGCGCCGTGCGCTTGCGCTCGGCCTGACGACGCTGGCGGGTTTCGCAGGGGCTGTGCTGCTCGGACCGCAGGCGGTGCCTGCCTCTGCTGCCACCGCAGCGCTGGCTCCGTACAATGCCGCGCTGCAGTTGGCCGCCGCCAGGGCCGCATTGCGGGACGAAGCGCCCACTGCCCGCCAGACCTCGGCACTGTTCGCCAAGCGTGCCCTCTACGCCATGCCGCTGGGCCAACCGGCCCTGGCTCTGGCCGCCGAAAATGGCGCGATTGCCGATCCCACCGCTGCGCTCAACCTAGGGGCTGCGCTCGGCTGGCGGGACCAGATCACCAACGCTCGGCTGGCTGCGCTGGCACTGGAGAATGGCGAAACGGAAATCGCCGCACAGCGGATCGATGCCTTGGGGCGCACGCGTGGCGGCGGTCCGGCATCGGCAGCCGCGAACCTGATCCTGAAAACTCCGGGAGGCAGCGAGGCCATGGCGGCGCGCGCGAGCAAGGGTGCCGGGGCCCTGTGGTGGATCGTTTCCCTGCGCCAACCCACTGACGACCTCGCCGTCCTGGCCGGACGGGTCGCCATGGCCAGGGCGCTCGACAAGGACGCAGGCCCGTGGCGGAGCGATCTTCTCGCCGCCACCGCCCAAGGCATCGCCCTGTCCGAAATCCCGGGACCGGAAAAAGACCGTCTTCGCGCCGCTATGAAAGTTATCCAGCCGTGAGCGAACCCCTCGATGCGGCGCAGACCGGATCGCGCCATGGCGGGCCGAGTTTCTCGCTCGGCAACCGGGTCGAGCGAGCGGCTTTTGCAGTGATTTGGCGGCTGTCGGGATGGCTCGTCCCTCCTCCTTTCGGCTGGGGCTGGCGAAGGTTCCTGTTGCAACTGTTCGGAGCGCAACTTGGCACGGGCGCCCGGGTCTATCCTTCCGCACGCATCTGGCTGCCACGCAACCTCGTGATGGAACCGTGGAGTTCGATCGGGCCGGGCGTGCAATGTTACAACCAAGCCCGCATCGCACTGGGCGAAGGGGCGATCGTCTCACAACGCGCCTTTCTCTGTTCCGGTGATCATGACCACCGCGATCCGGCACACCAGCTGGTTACCCGCCCCATCGTGATCGAAGCCGGGGCATGGGTGGCGGCAGAGGCCTTTGTCGGACCGGGAGTTACTATCGGGAAGGATGCGGTCCTGGGCGCGCGTGGTTGTGCGATGAAGGACATTCCGCCCGCCACTGTCTGGGCCGGCAACCCCGCGGCGCAAGTGGCCGAGAGGCAGGTGCGTTAAGCCATGCGGATAGTGTTTCAGCTCTTGCTTTGGCCCTTGCCGTGGTTCCTGCGCAGGCTGCTGCTCGGCCTGATTCCGGGGTTCACGATCGGGCGCGGCGCACGCATCGGGCGCTCGCTTATCGGCGCGCATGCGCTGGCGCTGGGCGATGGGGCGGTGATCGGCAATCTGACCGTCGTGAAGGGGCTCTCGCGGCTGGAGCTGGGCGAGAACGCCCGGCTTGGCAATCTCAACTGGATCACCGCGGTGCCCAAGGACACACCGGGCCATTTTGTGCACCTGCCGCAGCGCGATCCGAGCCTCATCATCGAACGCGAGGCGGCTATCACGCACCGCCATCTGATCGACTGCACCGGGGGTGTGCGTATCGGCGCTTTCGCCACTTTCGCCGGCTGGCATTCGCAGGTCATCAGCCACAGTTTCGATTTTCGCGCCTCAAGGCAAGACGCAGCCCCGGTCACCGTTGGCGAATACGCCTTTGTCGGGTCGCGCTGCATATTGCTCAAGGGCAGCAGCCTGCCCGATCGCTCGGTGCTGGGTGCCGGGTCCGTCTACGAGGGCGACGACGCCCAATCACACGGCCTCTATCGCGGCAATCCCGCCACGCGTGTGGGCGAGCTGCCGTCCGATCTCGGCTATTTCCAGCGCGCGAGCGGCTTCATCGCATGAGTCTGAGGTTCAGCGTCGTCACTATCTCGTTCAACCAGGCGCAATTCCTGCCTGCGGCGATGGATTCCGTCCTCTCGCAGGAAGGTGTCGAGATCGAATACATCGTCTGCGATCCCGGCTCGACCGATGGCAGCCGCGAGCTGATTGCGAGCTATGACGATCCGCGCATCACCGCGGTGTTCGAACCCGATGACGGGCCGGCAGATGGCCTCAACAAGGGCTTTGCCCGGGCGGCAGGCGACATCTTCTATTACCTCAATTCGGACGACCTCGTCCTGCCCGGCGCGTTCGCCCGCATGGCCGATTGGTTCGCGCGGCACCCGCAGGCGGACGTCGCCTGCGGCCATGCCCGGGTGATCGACGAGCACGGCGCTGCCATCCGACGTGTCTGGTCCGAGCCTTTCACCCGCTATGCCGTCGCCACCGGGGCGCATGTCCAGATCCAGCCGGCGACCTTCATCCGCGCCGAAGCCTATCGCAAATCGGGCGGTTTCGACGCCAGTGACCGCGGCAACTGGGATGGCGGCCTGCTGACCTCGCTCTTCCTGTCCGGTGCGCGGATCGAGACAGTCGACGATTTCCTCGGCTGTTACCGGCTTCACGCGGATTCGATCACCATGTCGGGCAAGCTGGCGGACCGGCACCACGCCAACGCGCTGCGCAATTTCGAACGGCTGACGGGGCGCCCAATGGGGCCGGGCGACCGGCTGGCGGCGAAAGTCTTGCGGCTCGCCAAGCACCTGCGGCACCCGGAGCGCACGCTTGAGCGACTCCGCAAAGGGCCGCTGTTCCGTTCCGCCTAGGCCTTGGCGGCGGGCTGGTGCAGCACCTGCATCGCCTGCCCTGCTGCCTCCATCCGCCCGCGCATCGCCGCCATCAGGATCGGGTGCTCCAGCTTGGCATAGGTGCTCGGGCTCATGGTCATGAAGCGGTGGAAGTCGCGCACGAAATGGGCCTGGTCATGATAGCCGGAATCGAGGGTGCCGAGCCAGCTCATGCTCGGGTCCATCATGTAGCGGGCCAGGCTGCGCAGGAAGCGCTGGCGACGCAGCAGCAGCTTGGGCGGGAAGCCGAACACCCGGCGGCACAGGCGCTCCAGCGTGCGCGGCGACATCGCGGTGTGATCGGCGAACTCGGCCACGCTCGACACTGCGGGATCGACCAACGCCGCAGTGACCTTGGCGATCCGGTCCTCGCCGCTGACCTGCCGGTCCAGCAAGCGGCGCAAACCGGCCTGCAAATGCTCCGCCTCACGAACGACATCTACGACACCATCGAACAAACCGTCGCCGATCGCAGCGATAGCCGCACAGGCCTCGTCCGCCCGCGCATCGCAGAACCGGTCGCGATAGTCCGACGCATCACCGCCACAGAAATGGGCCCAGCCGAGCGGCAGCAGTCCCACGCCCCAGAACCGGCCCGGCCTGACGCGAAAACGGGTGCACACGCTGGTCGGCCCCGTCATCACCGCTTGCGGGACAGCGGCGAGCGGTGCGTCACCGACCGCGGCCTCCACCGGGCTGCCGTCACGGAATCTCAGATTGCCCCATTCGGGATGGAGCCAGTCTGCCAGAAATCCTTCGCCTATCTGGCCGACTTCCATGTGGTAGAGCGTTGTGACGTAAGGCGCGAGATCAGCCTCGGGCATGACGAAGCGGGACAGCGGGCCATGGCCTATCCCGCGATCAGTCGCTGGCCAGGACGCTCGCCTTCTGCGGGGTTCCGGCCCGGACCGGCGTGCCCCAGACATCCTGCCGGTTCTGCATGAAGGCGCGCATGACGGGATGATCCTGCCCGGCATATTCGCTCGGGCTCATTCCCATGAAGTGGTGGAACTCGCGCACGAAATGCGACTGGTCATGATAATGCCGGTCGATCGCCTCGCTCCAGCGGACATCGCCCTCGTTGATGAAAGCGGCCAAGCTGCGCACGAGCCGCTGGCGGCGCAGGATGACATTCGGGCTGAAGCCGCAATACTTGAGGCAAACCCGCTCCAGTGTGCGAACACTGACCCCCGCCCGCGCCGCAAAGTCGGGAATTTGCAGCAGATAGGGATCGATCATTGCCCGTTGGACAGCACGGATGCGCTGTTCGTCTCGCGGAAGCTTGGCCTGCTCGGACAGCGCATGGCATAGTTCGCGATACTCGGCCCAATCGTCGCCTTCGCCGCGTGCCAGCGCGATGGAGCAGCCAGCCAAATGTGCGAAGGCTGGATGGTCTGCGCCATCAAAGACACAATCTGCCAGATCGCTGGCCTCGCCCCGGACAAGCGTGCTCCAGCCGAGCGGAAAGAGCCCGATTCCCCACAGCCGGACTGGCCCGGTTGAGATCGACAATGCCTTGCTGATGGGGCCTGTCGCGACGAACCCCCCAGCCCGTGCCTCATGATCACCGACAACGACGGGTCCGGATGAGTCGGCGCTGATGAAGCGCAGGTTGCACCACTCGGGCAAGAGCCAGTCGGACACGACCTCGCCAACGCTGGGATCGAACTCAATTCGATAGATCGTGGTAATGCACTCTGCCATGCCTGCCGGCGCAGGAAAGAAGCGGACGTCGAGGCCAGGATGAGCGCTCATTGAGACCAGGGTTCTAACCTGTCGCAATCATCCAAGCAACCGATTGCAAAAGGGTGCCACGGCCAAGCCGCAGCGCCCCTTGGAATTGCAGCGCTCAACCGCGCATCAGGCTGGCAGGGCTGCCTTGGCCTGGGCGATGATCGCCTTGAAGGCAGCGCCTTCGTTCATGGCGAGATCGGCCATGACCTTGCGGTCGAGCTCGATGCCGGCCAGCTTGGTGCCGTGCATGAACTGCGAATAGGTCAGGCCTTCGGCGCGGACCGCAGCGTTGATACGCTGGATCCACAGGGCGCGGAAGCTGCGCTTCTTCACCTTGCGGTCGCGATAGGCATACTGGCCGGCCTTCTCGACGGCCTGACGGGCGATGCGAATGGTGTTCTTGCGGCGACCGCGATAGCCCTTGGCCTGGTCCAGAATCCGCTTGTGCTTGGCGCGGGTGGTAACACCGCGTTTTACGCGAGGCATATCGTTTTTCCTTCCGTTAAATCCGGCTCCGGCCCGCACCCCCGCCCTGCCACCCGGAACCTACCCGGTACAGTCCGGGTGGCAGGGCGGGGGAGCGGGCTGGCTAGGCCGCGTAGCTATCAATCAAGCCCGTAGGGGGCCCATTTCTTCACCGTCTTGGTGTCGGCTTCCGACAGGACGGTGGTTCCACGGTTGGTGCGGATATACTTCGCGTTGTGGCTGATCAGGCGGTGGCGCTTGCCGGCGACACCATGCTTGACCTTGCCGGTGGCAGTGAGCTTGAAGCGCTTCTTCACGCCGCTCTTGGTCTTCAGCTTGGGCATTTTCATCTCCTTGGCAGAGACACGTCCGAACCGGCCCTGGCAGCCCTTGTCGCCAGGCAGGCGGTGAAATCACGTGTCAGTGAAGGGCGCGCACATAGCGGCCCGGGCGCAGAATGCAAGCGATTCGGGCGGGCTAGCCGCGCAGGACCGGCAGGCCGGTCTCCTGCAACCAGCGGGCAAAATCGCCATGATCGATCGACTCCAGCCCAGTAACGGGTCGCCGCCAGCAATAGGCCTCGGCGCTGGTCCAGTGCCCGCCCTCGGGACGGACGGCGATGGCACGGCGATCATAGTCGATCCCTTCAAGCTCGAATGCATCGAGTGGGGCAATGTCGACGCCGCTGCCATCGAACAGCTGACCCCTTACCGGCGCGCCGGATGGATCATACACCAGGGCCGGATGCCACCCGCCGCGCTCTTCCACGACATAGAGCTGGCCCGTCGTGAACGCAGGCGTACCCGGTCCCAATCCGGCCACGAGATCGGCGACTGCCCCTTCGGCAAGGTCGGGTTGCAGCACGCCGTAGAAAAACAGCGGGCGGCTTTTGCCCTCGCTCACCCCAGCGCCTCCACCACATCCTCCAACCGCGCCGGATCGCCCAGCGCGATGACGTGGCCGTCGGACCCGGCATGCAGCGGATCGCCGTTCCAATCGGACATGACCCCGCCAGCGCCTTCGACCACCGGCACTAGCGCAGCATAGTCGTGCAGCTTGAGCCCAGCTTCGACCACGATGTCGATATGCCCGCTCGCCAGCATGGCATAGTTGTAGCAATCGCCGCCCATGACCATGCGCTTGTGGTCGGTCGTGCCGGCCAGCGCCATGAACCGGTTGCCTTGCTCGATGGTGAAGTAATGCGGCCCGGTGGTGGCGATGGTCGCCTCCTCCATGGTCTTGCAAGCGCGGGTGTGGACCGGATCACCATTGAAGGTCGTGCCCTTACCGGCAACGCCGAGCCAGCGCTCGCCGAGAATGGCCTGGTCGATCAGGCCAAGCACCGGGAATCCATCGTGCAGCAGAGCGATCAACGTGCCGAAGAGCGGCCGCCCGGCGAGGAAGGCGGTCGTCCCGTCGATCGGATCTAGCACCCATTGCCTGCCCGAGCGCCCTTCTTCGGTACCGAACTCTTCGCCCACCACGCCGTCCTGCGGCACTTCGGCCTTGAGAATGCGCCGCATCGCCTCTTCTGCGGCGCGGTCAGCCTCGGTCACGGGTGACGTGTCCGTCTTGCGTTCGGCCTCGACCTTGCGGAAACGCGGGATGATCTCGGCCCGCGCGGCTTCGGCGAGACGGTGGGCAAGGGCGATATCTGCGGCGGTGACCATGGCTTGCGCCCTGCCCCGCCCGGGGCCACCGCGTCAAGCACGACGCCCATTCGGCGCATTGCGCCCGCCTGTCTTTGTGCTACGGCTGGCCGCAGGCAGGAGGGTCGGCATGGGTTTCGAGCAGCCACGCGGCCGAACCCGCAAGGCGGGGTCGCAACACGACACCACCCGCGACGGGCAAGCGATCTCGTTCAATCGTCCACCGCGCGAGAGCCTGCGTCCGTGGGTCTCGCATATCTACGGCATCCGAATGGTCGCACCGGAGATGGCGATCATTTCCTGCGGCATATTCAGCGACAGCCCGATGCTGCGAGTGCTGCTCGATGGCGACTGGCATGCCGACGATGCCGACGGTTCGCACCTGTTCCACCGGCAAGCGCTGTTCTTCGGTCCCCAGAGCCGCCGCATGCCGGTCAGCGTGCGGGGCAGCTTCGCCACCGTCGGCCTCGCGCTCAAACCGGGGGCTTGCCATGCGCTGGGCGGGCCGAGCGCGGAATCGATAATGGACCGGATCCTGCCCTATCCCGCGCTGGGCTGGGACGAGGCTGCGCTGATGGACCGCTTCGACCCGGCGGCCGACGTGGCACAATGGATGGATGCGCTGGAAGATTGCATGGAGGCGCTGGTGGCCCAGGCGGGCGGCAAGCCGCCCAACCGCACGACCGAGCGGTTCTATCGGCTGGCGTTCGAGGATCCGAGCCTGACGGTTACCGCATGCGCCGACCGGCTGGCAGTCGACAAGCGCAAACTCGAACGCGTGTCAAAGCGCGATTTCGGCCTCAGCCCCAAGCAGGTATTGCGCCGCGCGCGGGCGCTCGACATGGCAGCGCATCTGCGCGGGGTGGCAGATCTGGCGGAGGCGCAGGAACTGGCGCTGCGCTATTTCGACCAGTCGCATCTGATCCGCGATTTCTCGGCCATGTTCGCGATGACCCCGATGCAGTTCGTCCGGACCCCTCAGCCACTGATGACAATCACGCTTGAGGCGCGCCAGGCCCGACGGCTGGAAGCTTTGGACCGGCTGGAAGAGGGCAAACGACGCCCCTGGCAGTGATTTTCTGTTTCAGCGAGGCCGGTGCAGAAGTCGCGAAGCGAACAAGACTCAGTCGAACAGGCTCGAGACCGAACTCTCGTCGGCAATCCGGCGCACAGCCTCGCCGATCAGCGGGGCGATGGTGAGCGTGCGGATCTTCTTGGCATCGGTCACAGCATCGGTCGCGCCGATGGTGTCGGTGATGACCAGCTCGGTCAGCGCCGAACCTTCCACCCTGGCCACCGCGCCGCCCGACAGCACGCCGTGCGTGATATAGGCCGCAACCGTGGCCGCCCCCTGGTCGAGCAAGGCCTGCGCCGCATTGCACAGCGTCCCGCCAGAATCGACGATGTCGTCGATCAGGATGCAGTGGCGGCCCCTGACCTCGCCGATGATGTTCATGACCTCGCTCTCGCCCGGGCGATCGCGGCGCTTGTCGACGATCGCGAGCGGGGCATTGTCGAGCCGCTTGGCCAGCGCGCGGGCGCGAACCACGCCGCCGACGTCGGGGCTGACGACCATCAGCTCGCGCTCGCCGTAACGCGCCTGGATGTCCGCGGCCATGGTCGGCGCGGCGTAGAGGTTGTCGGTCGGGATATCGAAGAAGCCCTGGATCTGCCCGGCGTGGAGATCCACCGCCAGCACCCGATCGGCCCCGGCCTCGGTGATGAGGTTGGCGACCAGCTTGGCCGAGATCGGCGTGCGCGGGCCGGGCTTCCGATCCTGCCGGGCGTAGCCGAAATATGGCACCACGGCCGTGATCCGCTTGGCCGAGGCGCGGCGCAGCGCGTCGATCCCGATCAGCAGTTCCATGAGGTTGTCATTGGCCGGGAAGCTGGTCGACTGGACCAGGAACACATCCTCGCCGCGGACATTCTCGTGGATCTCGACGAAGATTTCCTCGTCGGCAAAGCGTCGCACGCTGGCATCGGTCAGCGGGATTTCGAGATAGGCGGCAATCGCCCGGGCCAGCGGCAGGTTCGAGTTGCCGGACATGATCTTCATGGTGCGCGAATCCCCGCAGGCAGTTGGTGCGTCCCGCCTAGCGCCGCGTCACGGGAATGCAACAGAGTGCGGCGCCGTTTGCCCCGATCAGATCCGATGCTCGCACTTGATCCAGCGCATGTTGTTGTTTGACGGTGCGCAAGACCGTCGCGCTCGTGGGCGCTGCGGTCCTGTCTGCGAACAACTAAATCCGGTGTTCGCCCTTGATCCAGCGCACGGTTCCCGACGATGCCCGCATCACCACGCTGTCGGTGGTCAGCACACCGTCGCGGCGGCGCTTGACCCCGTCGAGCAGCGAGCCGGACGTCACCCCGGTGGCGGCAAAGATGCAGTCGCCCTTGGCCAGTTCCTCGAGCTTGTAGATGCGGTCGAACTCGCTGTCGGGGATGCCCCATTTGCGGGCACGGGCTTTTTCGTCGTCGTTGCGGAAAACGAGGCGTCCGTTGAACTGTCCGCCGACGCAGCGCAGCGCCGCGGCGGCCAGCACACCCTCGGGCGCACCGCCCTGGCCCATGTACATGTCGATGGTGGTGTCAGGGTCCGTCACGGCGATCACACCCGCGACATCTCCGTCGCCGATCAACACCACGCCGCAACCAAGCGCGCGCAGCTCCTCGATCAGCGCCGAATGGCGCGGCCGGTCGAGCACGCAGACATTGATCTGCGAAGGCTCGACGCCCTTGGCTTCGGCCACCGCGCGCACGTTTTCGGTCGGCGACTTGGCCAGGTCGATGATCCCGTCCGGGTAGCCCGGGCCGACGGCGAGCTTGTCCATATAGGTGTCGGGCGCATTGAGCAGGTTGCCCTCTTCCGCCGCCGCCAGCACGGCGAGCGCGTTGGGCCCGGCCTTGGCGGTAATGGTGGTGCCTTCGAGCGGATCGAGCGCAATGTCGATCTTGGGCCCCTTGCCCGGTGCGCCGCCGACCTTCTCGCCGATATAGAGCATCGGCGCTTCGTCGCGCTCGCCCTCGCCGATCACCACAGTGCCGTCCATGTAGAGCTTGTCGAACGCCTTGCGCATCGCCTCGACCGCGGCAGCATCGGCGGCCTTTTCGTCGCCGCGTCCGATCAGGGCTGAGGCGGCAATGGCAGCGGCTTCGGTGACGCGAACCATTTCCAGTACGAGGACGCGGTCGAGTTCGCTTTCCTGGCGCAGGTCGGCGGTAACAGTGTTCATATCCGATTCAGTCCCTCTCAGGCGTTTGGGCGCGCCTAGACCGGGAGTGTGGCATTGTCGATACGACGCGCGGCGATTGCCACATGTGCAGCCCTTCTGCTGATGGGCCAGGCTGCCCCTGAAGAGGCGGCCGAAGCGGAGACACCCGCTGCCACTGCCGAACAGGCTCTCGCCGACGCACAGGCGCTGTACGGACCGCCGGCACCCGAACCTGAAGTCCCGGTCGAATGCTCCGACGGGGATCCCGGCGTCATCGTGGTCTGCGCCCCGTTGGAGGAACAATCGCAGTTCCGCGTCCCGTCGAGTTCCGACAGGGGTGACAACAGCCAGCTGGGATGGGACGGCACTGCACCTGACGTCGGGACGAAGTACCCGGGCCCTGTCGTGGCGACCGGCTGCTTCATCCCGCCGTGCCCGCCGCCACCGGTCTATTATTTCGACATCACCGCCTTGCCCGAGCCGCCGCCGGGTTCCGATGCCGACAAGATCGCCAAGGGCGAGGTGCCGGAATAGGCGCTAGCTGCGCAGGATCGGCATTACCAGAGGCTCTTCGACGAGGCTGTCGGAGCCCTCCAGCAGTGCCACGGCTGCGCGGACATTGCGCACCGGGCCGGTGTGGGTGACCATGGCCACCAGCACGCCGTCCTTGCCGTTCGCTTCACCCTCCTGGATGAGGCTCTGGATCGAAACCCCTGCATCGCGCATGGCGGCGGCGATCTCGGCCAGCACGCCGGGCCGGTCGGCCACCATGAAGCGGATATAGCTGCGGCTCTCGCGGGCGCCGGAATCGGCCTTGGGCATGGCGGCGAGCGAGGCGGCAGGGACGGAGAAAGGCCTGGCGGTATCGCCCCGCGCCAGATCGATCAGGTCGGCCACGACGGCGCTGGCGGTAGGGCCGTCGCCCGCACCCGCCCCCTGGAACAGCAGGCGACCGGAGAAATTGCCTTCGACCGCCACCGCGTTGGTCGGTCCGGTGATCGGCGCGAGCGGGTGGTCCTTGGCGACAAGGCACGGGCGAACACGCTGGAGCAGCTTCGGGCCGCCCTCGCCTTCCTCGACGTCGCCGACACCGATCAGGCGGATGACATAGCCCAGCGCATCAGCCTGGGCGATATCGACCGCGCGGACCCGGCGGATCCCTTCGATCTCGACACTGGCGAAATCGATCTCGGCGCCAAACGCCAGCGCGGCCAGGATCGCCAGCTTGTGCGCGGCATCGACCCCGTCGATGTCGAACGCCGGATCGGCTTCGGCAAAGCCCAGCCGCTGCGCTTCGGCCAGCGTTTCGCCGAAGTCCGCGCCGCTCGCCTCCATGGTGGTGAGGATGTAATTGCAGGTGCCGTTGAGAATGCCATAGACCCGCTGGACAGCATTGGCCGCAGCCCCTTCGCGCAGGCCCTTGACCACCGGGATCCCGCCCGCGACGGCCGCCTCGAACCGCAGCGCAGCGCCGCCATCCTCGGCCAAGCGGGCGAGCTCCATTCCGTGATGCGCGATCATCGCCTTGTTGGCGGTGACCAGCCCCTTGCCGCGCCCCAGCGTGTCGCGCGCCAGTGCCAGAGCGGGCCCGTCCGAGCCGCCGACCAGTTCCACCACCACATCGACATCGTCGCCGGCCGCCAGCCGCGCCATGTCGTCGTCCCAGCGATAGGCCGAAAGGTCGATCCCGCGATCGCGCCCCCGGTCGCGCGCGCTGACCGCCACGACTTCGATCGGGCGTCCGGCCCGGGCTTCCACCAGGGCTCGGTTCTGTTCCAGCAGGCGGATAACCCCTGCGCCGACCGTGCCGAGACCGGCGATGGCTAGGCGCAATGGCGCACTGGGGGCTGCGGGTTTGGCCGGGTCGATCATGGCGGCTGGCTCTAGCGAGAGCCCCGCGCGCAAGGGAAGCACTTAATCTTGGCGCTGCGACAGCTGACCTAAATAACCGGCGGCTTGCGCGTGCGCTCGCACGGCCCGAGCTGCTGGAGGACGAAACGATAGTCCGCCTCGGCCCGCGCACGGTCGACCTGGTTGGGCGAAAGATTGGCCGCCGGGGGCAGGCTCGCTGGCAGGAAGCAAGCAAGCCGGTACCAGCCCAGTGTTTGCGGCTGCGGCGCACGCACCGCCTGGTCGACGATTTCCGAATAGGACACGCCCCAAGCGGGCGCCAATCCCGGGCGCCGGACCACGCTCAAGGCGAGGGGTGCGCCATTCGGCGTGCGCAGGAAGACCTGGGTCTCGGACTCGCCGCTGAGATTGCCCGCGACCGACAGCGCGTCCCGGATTCCGCTGACCTCGGGCGGCGCATCGGGCGCGGCCAGCGCCGCGAGGATCGGGCGCAATCGCCCCTCGAGCTCCGCGCTCCAGGGCAGCTGGCTGTCCGGCGCGATCAACTGGATCTGGCCGGGCCGCCCCGGCACGGTGCGGGCAAACAGGATGACTTCGCTCTTCTTGAGCTTGGGCACCTTGCCCTTGGCGTCGAGCGGGACATCGACAAGATAGCGCAGCCCCTGGCCGAGCGGCACATTGCCGGCGATCAGCGCCTGCGTTTCCGCCTCGATGTAGAGCCGGGCATAGCCGGGAGCGACCCCGACCGCCCGCTCCGGATCGACCTTGACCTGCTTGTTGACCTTGGCCCGCACCACCAGCTGGGCCGCATCGGACAGGTCGGCGAGGTCGGAATAGGTCGGCTGGGCCGCCGGCTGCAGGGGCTGGGCCGAGACCTGGACCGGCGCAAGGCCGGTCAGCATGGCAGCAAGGGCCAGCGAACGAATCGTGCGCCCGAAAGGCTGGTGCGGAAGAGTTTCGGTTTTTGTGGGCATGGTTCTGGACATATCGCCTAAGGGTCGTGGCACGACGGTGAATCCGGGCTTAACCGATAAAGCGTTTGCGCCTGCACGGCACAATAGCTAAGGCTTGGCCGGTTCGGGGCTGGAGAAACATACTTCCCGGACTGATTCCATCTTGAGGGCACGGCCCGATCGGCGCAATGCCGAATCGGAGTAGTGCGGCATTTCGAGATGGATGGAAGGATCGCCGTCCGGTGCAGCCGCCGGACATTTGAGAGCCGGAATTACCGGCGCAGACGGAGTGATGCGACTGCATGGCCTACGCTGACCAACAGATGAGCGGCAATCGGATGATTGCCATCGTCCTAGTTGCTCTCCTTCACGTTGCAATCGGCTATACCCTCGTCACCGGTCTTGCCTACGAGGCGGCGAAAGCCGTCGTCGAACGGGTTACGACCATCGACGTGGAAGAGCCCGAGCCTGAGGAAGAGCCCCCGCCCCCGCCCGAGGAAATCCCCGAAACGGCACCGCCGCCGGTCGTGGTTCCTCCGAGCCCGTTCAACCTCAAGCCGGACAACCAGCTCGACGATACGACGGACAAAGAGGTTGAACGCGATGAACGGGTTGACCCGTTTGCCGGCAAGCAGACATGCGCCGACGGTCGGGTAATCGACAAGACCGCCTCCTGCGGTCCGACGACCAAGACATGCCCCGGTGGCCAGGTCATTCCGGTCAATGCGACCTGCCCTCCCGTCAAGCCGCGTGTTCAGCCCAAGCCGCCAACGCCCAGGGGCAATGCCGGCCGCTGGGTGACCCAGAATGACTATCCTTCGCGCGCCCTGCGTGAAGAACAGCAGGGGATCACCACCGTCCGAATCACGGTTGACGCCAGAGGTGAGCCGACGGGTTGCACCGTGACCGGTTCAAGCGGTTCGGGCCTGCTCGATGATGCGACGTGCAAGAACATGATGCGTCGCGCCCGCTTCAACCCCGCGACCGATGGAGAAGGCAAGCCGACCTCCGGCACCTATACCCAGTCGGTCAAGTGGGAAATCCCGCAATAATTTCCATCTGATTCAGCTTCTTTCGAGAGGAACTCGCAAATGATTATCGAACTTCTTACTGCCGCCGCGGCCGACGGTGCGCCCAAGACCGAATTCGGCTTCATGGAAGCCATGGAACAGGGCGGCGTCATCGCCTGGTCGATCCTTGGCGTGCTCGTCATCATGTCGGTTGGCTCGTTCTACATCCTGATCACCAAGCTGCTCGAGCAGAACAAGATCATGAAGCAGTACAAGACCCAGGTGCCCGGCTTCTGGCGTGCCCCCACCCTGCGTGACGGCGTTACCAAGCTCGAAAAGAACAGCGCCTGGCGCCAGGTCGTCGACGATGCCATCGCCGCCGACGAAAGCCACGCCAAGATGACCGACAAGCTCGAAGCCCACGACTGGCTCCACGGTTCGCTGCAGCGCTCGGAAGACCTCATCAACGCCAAGCTGGCCGGCGGTCTGTCGTTCCTCGCATCGGTCGGCTCGACCGCACCGTTCGTCGGTCTGCTCGGTACCGTTATCGGGATCTACCGTGCGCTGATCAACATCGGTCTCGCCGGTTCGGCCTCGATCGACAAGGTTGCGGGCCCGGTCGGTGAGGCGCTGATCATGACCGCCATCGGTCTGCTGGTCGCTGTGCCTGCCGTTCTCGGTTACAACTGGCTGCAGGCCCGCAACAAGCGGATCGCCGAGCACCTGACCGGTTTCTCGACCGACCTGCTCGCCAACCTCAACTCGAACGGCGCCATCAAGCCGGCCGTGCCTGCCGCACCGGCTGCCAAGTCGGCTGCCAAGCCGGCTGCTCCGGCGACCACTGCCGGCGGCGTCCCGGTCAAGAAGTAAGTCGTATGGAACCGGGGTGGCGGGCGCGAGCCTGTCCCCCCTGGTTCCAACCCTATGAGACGACCACAGACGGATAGGATGTAGTCATGGCGATTTCTGTAGGAGGCGGCAACGAGACGCCGATGTCCGACATCAACACCACCCCGCTGGTGGACGTGATGTTGGTTCTCCTGATCATCTTCCTGATCGCGGTCCCGGTCGCGATCCAGACCATCGAGAAGCTCAAGATCCCTGTCTTCGAATCGGTTGAATCGAAGGACAAGGTCGAGAACCTCTCGCTCACGGTCAGCACCACCGATGCCGCCGGCCGCAGTGCGGGCACTCCCGGCTTCGAAGGTGCGGCCCGCGACGGCGAATGCCGGGTCTACTTCAACAACATTTCGCCGGTGACTTCGGACGAACTGTTCGAAACCGCGCAAAAGCGGCTTGAATCGATCGTGGAACGGGCCGGCGGCGAGCAGGCGATGCTCGACAACCCCGAGCTCATTCCGCAGGTCCACATCCGCGGGGACCAAAATGCCCCGTGGCGCTGCGTGGCCGGCACCATCTACACTGTCCAGCGGGCGGGCTATCCCACCGTTGGCTTCATCTCCAACCCGGTCGAGCCCTAAGGGCCGCAACCGACCGCAGTTAGAGACAAGAGGAGTACCACACCATGGCAATGTCAGGTGGCAAAGACGATGGCATGCCGATGACCGACATGAACATGACGCCGTTGATCGACGTCCTGCTCGTGCTGCTCATCATGTTCATCATCACCATCCCGGTCGCGACCCACTCGGTCGACATCGACCTGCCGAGCCCGAACCCCAATCCGCCGCCGCCCGACGCGATCGATCCGGTCAAGAACAAGATCGTTCTCACCCAGCAGAACGAAATCCTGTGGAACGGGGCCGTGGTCGACCAGAGCACCCTTGTCACGTATCTCAACGAGACCAGGGGCATGGATCCCGAACCCGAACTGCAGTTCGAACCGGAAGGCCAGGCCAGCTATGACCTGTCGGCCAAGGTGCTGCAGATCATCAAGGGCTCCGGCGTGACCAAGTTCGGATTTGTCGGCAACGAACAGTTCGGCTCATTCGGCAAGGATGCCAGTGCACCGGCCTTCAACGGCGGCGCTCAGTAAGCAGTCATCGCCTTCGCGAAATCGAAGAGGGGGCGGAGCGATCCGCCCCCTTTTTCGTGCCCGGACAAGCGGGCATCCAACCGCTTCGGACCCATCTTGCCAATGCTCTCTGTTATGTTATGCTGTAACATGAAGGGAGAGAGGAAAATGAGACGCCGCAAGCTCTATTTCACCCGCCTGCCCAAGACCACGACCGGCGAGATGAACATGACCCCGCTGATCGATGTGCTGCTAGTCCTGATCGTGATGCTGATCCTGACCGTCCCCGTGATGACCCACTCGACACAGGTCGAATTGCCGGCGGCAGGCGATGCGCCCCTTGCGGTGGTCGATCGCAACGCCGTGACCATCGATGCCCAGGACCGGTTGTTCTGGAACGGCCAGCCGGTTTCGCACGAGGTTCTCGGAGCCCAGTTGACAGCCGCCGCTGCCCGGCCCGACCAACCCGAAGTCCGCTTCGAGCCCGCAGCGGCCGCCAGCTACGACCGCTCCGCCAAGACCATCGCCCTCATCAAGGACTCGGGCATCCGGAAATTCGCCTTCGTGGGTAACGAACGGTACGGAACACTCGACAAGTAATGCCTTAGCCGAGAGGATCGTCCACCCGCATCGCGGCGCTGGCGAGACTCTCGGCTTCGAGCAGCAGTTCGTCATCGACCGAACCCTGCGGCATGCTCTCCCGGCCGATCATCACCATCACCGGGACCGCCAGCGGACTGACCCGCTCCAGGGTGACATGTTCCAGCTGGTGCTCCGAACGCGCAAGCAGGTCCTGCAACCGACCGATATCGGTCAACCGCTCGCGCGCATCGGCCCAGGCGGCTTCGAGCAGGACATGGTCGGGCTCGTACTTCCGCAGCACATCGTAAATCAGGTCGGTCGAGAAGGTGACTTGCCGCCCGCTCTTGCGCTTTCCGGGCTGCTGGCGCTCGACCAGGCCGCCGATCACGGCCACTTCGCGGAACGAACGCTTGAGCAGGTAGCTGTCCTGCACCCATTCGACGAACTCATGCGCCAGAATGTCCGGCGAGAGCAGTGGCGCGGGATCGGTGACGGGTTTCAGCCCCCAGACCGCCAGCGAATAGTCGTTGGCGACGAACCCGCCCGGCATTAGGCCGCGCGCTTCCATCCGCTGGGTGATCAGCATGCCCAACGACTGGTTCGCGTTCCACCCGGTGAAGGTGTAGTACACCGTGTAGTGCTTCTGAGCGTGGGGGAAGCTCTCCACCAGCAACCTGTCCGGCCCCGGCATCCGGCTGCGCCAGTCCTGCACTTCCAGCCATTCGCGCACGTCATCCGGGAAACGCGCCCAACCCGCACGATCGACCAGCATCGCCCGCACCCGGTCGGCCAGATGCGTCGTCAGCGGCATGCGCGCGCCGCCATAGCTGGGGATCATCGCCGACTTGGCGGTCGCCCGCACCACGATTTCCATGTCGCGCAGCTGCTCGACCTCAAGCGCCTGCCCGGCAAAGGCGAAGGTGTCACCAGGCCGCAGCGAAGCGGCGAAGCGTTCCTCCACCTTGCCCAATGAGCGGCCATTGCGGAAACGCACTTCCAGCATTTCGGAATCGAGGATGATCCCCGCGTTGAGCCGGTGCTTGGCCGCCAGTTCGGGATGCGCCAGCCGCCATACGCCTGCCCTGTCGCGGACGATGCGGCGGAACTTGTCATACGCCTTGAGCGCATAGCCCCCGGTGGCGACGAAATTGAGCACCCGCTGCCACACCACTTCGTCGACCCAGGCATAGGACAAAGACGATCGCACCTCCGCCAGGAGTTCGGCTTCGGCAAAAGGCGCGGCACAGGCGCAGGCCATGACATGCTGCGCCAGCACATCGAGCCCGCCGGGCCGGAACGCCTCGCCATCGCGCTGGCCCTGGTCGACCGCATCCTTGGCCGCCTGGGCCTCGAGGAATTCGAACCGGTTGCCCGGCACCAGCAGCGCGCGGCTCGGCTGGTCGAGCCGGTGGTTGGCCCGCCCGATCCGCTGGAGCAGGCGCGATGAGCCCTTCGGAGCGCCCATCTGCACCACGCAGTCGATATCGCCCCAGTCGACCCCCAGATCGAGGCTCGCCGTCGCGACCAGTGCCCGCAACTCGCCCCGCGCCATCGCGCCTTCGACCTTGCGCCGGGCTTCCTTGCTGAGCGAGCCATGGTGGATCCCGATGGGCAGCAGATCGTCGTTGATGTCCCACAATTGCTGGAACAGATATTCCGCCAGGAAGCGCGTGTTGGTGAAAATCAGCGTCGTGCGGTTCTTGCGGATCGTCTCGTAGACCTGCGGCACGGCCCAGGTCCCGGCGTGCCCGCCCCACGGTACCCGTTCCTCGTCAGGCAGGAGGATCTCGACTTCGGCCGGCGCACCGGCTTCGCCCTCGACCAAGGCAACGCTGTCGATATCGCCCCATGGGGCGAGCCATTCACGGAATCCCTCGGGATTGGCGAGCGTTGCCGACAAGGCCACTCGCTGCAGCTCCGGCGCTATGGCCTGCAACCGAGAGAGGCTGAGCGCCAGCAGGTCGCCGCGCTTGCCGGTGGCGAAGGCGTGGACCTCGTCTATCACGATGCGTTCGAGACCCGAAAAGAGCTCGATACTGTCGGGATAGCTCAACAGCAGCGACAGGCTTTCCGGGGTCGTAAGCAGCACATGCGGCGGCTTGGCCCGCTGGCGTTTCTTGCGGTCCGACGGGGTATCGCCGCTGCGGGTCTCGATCCGGATCGGCAGTCCCATTTCCTCCACGGGCGTGAGGAGATTGCGCTGCACATCATGCGCCAGCGCCTTCAGCGGCGAGACGTAGAGCGTGTGCAGACCATCCGGCAACGCCTTGCCACCCAACCGGGAGGGGCAGAAATCCGCCAGCGTCGGCAGGAACCCGCCCAGGGTCTTGCCCGCGCCGGTATCCGCCACCAGCAAAGCGTGTCGGCCGCTGTCCGCCGCTGCCAGCATTTCCGCCTGGTGCCGCCGCACACGCCACCCGCGGCCGGCAAACCAGCGTTCGATTTCGGGTGGAACGGACACCTTCATTCTCCCGTCAATGCACCGGGAGAATAAATGGGGCCAGTCCGGTCAGCGGTTAGTCTTCGACCGAATCCGAAGCATCGCCTGTCGTCACGGCCTCGGAATCCCATTCGACCGCCTCCATCGTGTCGCGCATCGACAGCCATTCCTCGATCTCCTCGGCCGAGAAACCCGTCAGAGCCGTGATGCGGGCACGTTCCCTTGCTGTCAGCTCCGCGAAGGCCCGTGCCGGCGGAAGATCGGCCGTGGCGGCCTTGGCCTTTTCTTCCATACTGCCGATCGGGCCAAGCAGCGCAGGGAGAGCCTCCATCGAAGCGGCAACGATGCGCGGATCGCTCGCCATGGTGAAGGACTTGCGAGCATAGATCGCGCCTGTCGGGGTCGAAAAGAAGGCATCGATGTCGCTCAGTTCGGCCCCGGTGAAATTGATGGCGTAGAGTTCCGCCATGGCCTTGCGCATGGGCGGCTCCATCGCCGTCATCATGGTGTTCATCATTTCCGGCAGCAGCGCCATTTCGCGCGCTTCGCGTTCCTCGTAGGCGGGATCGAACATGTCGGCGATTTCCTGCGCCTGCTCGTCGGTGAGTTCGAGGTCGTACTGGCTGACACCGATGCCGTTGGCCGCCCGCTCGACCGCCGAGGATTTCGGCAGGTCGCCAAAAGGCTTGATGAAATTGTCGAAGGTCTTGCCCATCATTTCACCGAGCGACCCTTCGGGAACCAGCTTGGAGATTATGGCAGTGGCTTGCGGCAAACGGGCCTCCTGCTCTGGCGTCAGGGGTTCGACCGCGAACATCCCGGCAAGCATGGCGAAGGGATTGGGAGCAGTTTCTTCAGGTGCATCGGTGTCGGTGTCGGTGTCGGCAATTTGAATGCTCTGTTCGACCATCGGTTCGTCACCGTCCTGCGCCACCGCCGGAACAGCAGCGAGAACCAATGCGCCAGCCAGCGGCGCCAGAAGAACTTTACGCAGCATAACCCTTCCCTCCTGAATTTTCGAAATCCCTCAATGCCCTGCCTGCTCGCCGCGCACCAGCCCGGATAGCGCCAGTTGCTCGTCGATTTGCGCCATCAGGCGTTCGACTGCCGCATCGCTCTCACCCTCAGCCCGGGCAACCAGCACATCCTGTGTGTTCGACGCGCGCAGCAGCCACCAGCCATCGGGCGTGGTGACGCGCACGCCATCGGTATCGTTTACCTCGGCATCGGTTTCGGCAAGCCGCGCCCTGACCTCGTCGATCACCGCGAACTTGCGGCTCTCGTCGACCTGGAAGCGGAGCTCGGGGGTGTTGACCAGCGCCGGCATTGCCCCGCGCAGATCAGTAACCGTCTTGCCCAACCGGGCACTCGCTGCGATCAGGCGCAGCGCCGCATACAGCGCGTCGTCGAAACCGTAATATGTGTCGGCGAAGAACACGTGGCCGCTCATTTCGCCGGCCAGCGGGCTGCCAGTTTCCTTCATTTTGGACTTAATCAGCGAGTGGCCGGTCTTCCACATCAGCGGCTTGCCGCCGAGCTGCCCGACCCGCTCGAACAGCGCACGGCTGGCCTTCACATCGGCTATAATCGTGGCACCGGGCAGGTTTGCAAGCAGATCTTCGGCATAGATCATCAGCAGCTGATCGCCCCAGATCACGCGGCCCATGCCGTCGATCGCCCCGATCCGGTCGCCGTCGCCGTCGAATGCCACTCCGAAGTCGAGTTTCTTTTCGGCGACCAGCGCCTTGAGGTCGGCCAGATTGGCCTCGACCGTTGGATCAGGATGGTGGTTGGGAAAATGTCCGTCGACTTCAGTATAGAGCAGATGGTGTTCGCCGGGCAGCCGCGCGGCGAGCATATCCAGCACCGGCCCGGCCGCACCGTTGCCCGCGTCCCAGCCGATGCGGAGGCGTTCGAGCCTGGCCAGGTCGATCCCGTCGAGCGCGCCCATCAGCCGGGCAACATAGTCTTCCTGGATATCGAGCGTACGCGCCGTGCCGGTGCCGTCGAACCAGTCGCCTTCGGCAGAGACCTGCCCGAGGTCCTGGATATCCCGGCCAAAGAACGGCCGGCCCTGGAATACCATCTTGAAGCCATTGTAATTGGCGGGATTATGGCTGCCAGTTATCTGAATGCCGCCATCCACCTGTTCGCTTGAGGCTTCGGCAAAATAGAGCATCGGGGTCGGCCCCATGCCGATCCGCACCACGTCGCAGCCGCTGGCGGTGAGGCCTTCGACCAGCGCGTGCTCGAGCACCGGCGAGCTCACTCGCCCGTCATAGCCGACCGCCACTGTCTTGCCGCCCGCCCGCCGCAGCAGGGTGGCAAAGCTGCGCCCGATGGCGCGGGCATCGTCTGCCGACAGCGTCTCGCCGATGATCCCGCGAATATCGTATTCGCGCAGGATGGTGGGGTGGAATGCATGCTTCATTGCGGGGGCACCTCGTGTGGCAGTTCATCGAGCAACAGGTCGCGCGCGGCATTGGCCTCGTGCACCTGTTCGCTGGTGCCCCCCCGGTCCGGGTGGACCATGGCGACCAGCCGCTTATGCGCGGCAAGTATTTCGGAATGGTTGGCATTCTCGGGAACAGCCAACAGCCGCCGCGCGCGAAGGATTGCCTGGCTGCGGGTCGACCGCCCTCGCGCCAGATACTCCCATGGCCACTTGCCCAGCGCCCACCTGCACAGGACCGAAAGCACCACGGCGATGACAAGGAAGCGGATCATGCGAGTTCGAGGGTCGGCTGGGCATCGGCCGGCATCGGCAGGTTGAGCCCCATCACCAGCTGACGAAGTTCCTGCCGCGCGACCAGGTGGCTGGTGCCGAGATCGCCCAGGTGCCCCTTGTCGAGCAGGGTCAGGCCGGAGGGGAAGAGTTCGCGGTAGATCACGCGTTCGGAAAGCCCGGCGGTGACACGGAAGCCGACCCGCTTGCTCAGCTCGGTCAGCGCGCGTTCGATGCGCTGCATGTTGCGTGCTTCGGTATAGCCGGTGCGGTTGCGGACCACGACCCAGTCCATCTCGCGCCGTTGCTGCTCGACCGTCGCCTTGCTGCGTTTCAGCCGCGCTTCCCAGATCAGTTCGGCATAGAAGCTGAGACGGCGGACCTTGAAGGTCTCGGCATCGACCTGGCCGATGAGATCGAAATCGACGAAGCTGTCATTGAGCGGGGTGACCAGCGTGTCCGCTTCGGTCGCGGCGTGGCGGGCGAGCGGATCGTCGCGTCCCGGCGTGTCGAAGATCAGGAAATCGGCCTCGCGGCCGAGCTTGTCCGCCAGCACCTCCAGACGCTGGACATTGTTGTCGCTGAAGACCTCGCAGATGGCACCGGGGAGCGACACGCCGCGCCGCTGCTCGGTCTCGACCCGGTTCTCGAAATAGCGATGCATGGTCCGCTGGCGATGGTCGAGATCGATCGCCGCCACGCGCGCACCCTTGTAGGCGAGGGCCACAGCGACGTGGACGGCGGTGGTCGATTTGCCCGTGCCGCCCTTCTCGTTGGCGAAAACGATGCGGTGCGGGCGATGGGTAGTCACGACTTGGGCCTTTCGAGGGTGGATCGGGCGCGCTAGGGCGAGCCGTCAGCTTCTGGGGCGAAACATACGGGAGGGCCACGGGCCGTGCAAACCATCGATCGGCTGGATGTGTTGAGAAACGCCGTGGCGCAGCTGCGGGCGGATGGCAGCACCGTGGCACTGGTTCCGACCATGGGCGCGCTTCACGAAGGGCACCTGGCGCTGGTGCGCGAAGCGAAGCGCCATGCCGACCATGTCGTCGCTTCGATCTTCGTCAACCCGGCCCAGTTCGGCCCGAACGAGGACCTCGACGCCTATCCGCGCCAGCTGGCCCAGGACAGCGCCATGCTCGAAGCGGAAGGGGTAGCGGTGTTGTGGGCTCCGCCAGTGAGCGAGGTGTATCCCGAAGGCTTTGTCACCCATGTCTCGGTCAGTGTGGTCAGCGCCGACTTTTGTGGTGCCTCGCGTCCCGGGCACTTCGACGGGGTGGCCACGGTGGTGTGCAAGCTGTTCCAGCAGGTCCTGCCCGACAAGGCCTTCTTCGGCGAGAAGGATTTCCAGCAGCTGGCGGTGATCCGCGCCATGGCGCGCGACCTCGACCTGACGCAGCCGCATGTCTCGGCCATCCATGGCGTCCCGACCGTGCGCGAGGCCGATGGGCTGGCGATGTCGAGCCGCAACCGCTACCTCTCGCCGGCGAACCGCGCTGCCGCA
Organism: Erythrobacter sp. SDW2; assembly: GCF_021431965.1. Lineage (NCBI taxonomy): Bacteria > Pseudomonadati > Pseudomonadota > Alphaproteobacteria > Sphingomonadales > Erythrobacteraceae > Erythrobacter > Erythrobacter sp. SDW2. The sequence goes on along the minus strand of NZ_CP090370.1, from coordinate 673,218 downwards.
GCCGTGCTGCCGCGCGCCATGAAGGAAGCGATCGGGGCAATCGAGAATGGTGCCGCAGTCGCGCCGACCCTGGCCTCGCTCGAAGGGGCGCTGCTGCAGGCGGGGTTCGACAGCATCGATTATGCCGCGCTGGCCGAGCCCGACACTCTGGCGCGGATCGATGCCTTGCCCGGTGGCCAGGCGCGCCTGCTGGTCGCCGCTCGGATCGGCGGCACGCGTCTGATCGACAATATGGTCGTCGGTGGCTGAAACCCGGCCTTAACCGCATCCCTGCGGCCTGCGTTAAGCGGGACGCGCGTAAGAAGCCCGCCATGGACAGCCCCGATTCTCCCGGCGCCGATCGGCGGCGCGATCCCGAGCGGCTGCAGACCAGCCTGCCGGCACGGTGCATTACCCTGTCGGGCACCTATCCGGTCGTCCTGCTCGACCTCTCGCCCCACGGCGGGCGGATCGAGGTGGACGAGGAAGCCTCCCGCCGTCCCGATCCCCAACCCGGCGAAACGGTGGTGCTGCAATGGGGAGGTAACGAGAAGCTCGGCAAGCTGGTGTGGCTGTCGCAGCACGTCGGCGGCATCGCATTCGAGGAAGTGGTCACGCCAGCGGAGCTAAAGGGCACCGCACTTCTGCAGGAAGACTATATCGCCCAAGGGGGCAAGCTGCGCGATATGGCGCTGTATGCCGCCGATTGGGCCAAGGGCCGAAGCTGAGCCCACAAGCGAGACATCGCTGGAGCGGGTAAGGTTGGAGCGGGCAAGGTTGGAGCGGGTAAGGGGAATCGAACCCCTCTAGCCAGCTTGGAAGGCTGGAGCATTACCACTATGCTATACCCGCATCTCCAGCGGAGCAGCGCCTTTCGCCTATGCTCGCGGATTCGTCAATATTTGCCTCAAGAGAGCGCGACTACACTGGCAAGGATGAGCCGGACCAGATCGGCCTGCCCCCGTGTCCCGGTCTTGGCGTAGAGCCGCTTTGAATAGAGCCGCGTACTTTCCCGGGTCAGGCCGAGCTGTCCAGCGGCCTCGTTGATCGTCACCCCGCGACTGATCAGCAACGCCAGCTGTGCCTCTTTCGCATTGAGACCGAACAGTTGCATCAATTGTGCGCTGCGTTCGGCACTGGTCGGCGCTTCCCCGTGGACATAGGCGGCGACCATCTGGGCACCGCCACCGCGCGGAGTCAGCAGCATGTCGAGCCAGGGTTCGTCCGACAGGTGAACCGCGCGACTGGCCATCTCGCCCCGCCCCAGCCGTTCGAGATAGCGCCGCAACGCGCCCTGCGCCTCGCGCCGATCAGGCAGAAGCAGCCCGCGCGGCGTGCGCGAGACGGCGCGGCGCTCGTGCAGCAGCGCTTCGGCCTCGGCGCTGCAATCGACAATCACCCCGCTGCGGTCGAGCAGGAACCAGCCGAAATTGAGCCGCCGGATCGCCTCGCCGCTGATCCCCGCGCGCATCCGCTCCTGCTCGAGCGCAGCCCAGGTGCGCAGGGCGATCTCGAGATGGTCGGCCAGATTGGCCAGCAGCGAGACATCGGCCGCCGCGAAGTCCTCGCCGTTCTTGCCGATGACCAACAAGGCTGACGCACCGCCGCTCTCGTCCACCCGCAGCAGCCGAAGATGGGAAACGCCCAGCGAGGTTCGCAGTTGCGGCAGGGCCGGAACGTCTTCCAGATCGGGACCGGCAAACACCCGCTTGGGCCTGACCGGGCTGTGCCGGGACGTCAGCACAGCTATGTCTTCCACTTGCAGCGCGGCGGGGCTGCCAGGCTCGATCCGGCTGAGCTCGGCGCCATTGGTACTGGCGAGAAAGATCAGCGCCCGATCCGCGCCCATCCGGCGCCGCAAGGCGGAGAGAAAATCCCCCCACGGCTCGCTCGCCAACGTGCCGCGATGGAGCAACGCGACGAGGTCCTGGGCTTCGAGCAGGGTGACGGCCATCGTTACTATATCCCATATGGGAACTGTCAGCGCAATTGCGCTCTGCCACAGCGCCTGCCACGCGACCCCGCGATAGAGGAAGACCATGCGCCGCCTGACCCATCTCGAGAGGCTCGAAGCCGAAAGCATCCACATCATGCGCGAGGTCGTGTCCGAAGCGACCAAGCCGGTGATGCTCTATTCGATCGGCAAGGACAGCGCTGTCATGCTGCACCTGGCCAAGAAGGCGTTCTATCCCTCGCCGCCGCCCTTCCCGCTGCTGCATGTCGATACGACCTGGAAGTTCAAGGACATGTACGCTTTGCGCGAAAAGAGCGCGCAGGATGCGGGGATGGAGCTGCTGGTGTGGCAGAACCCCGAAGCGGCGGATCGCGGGATCAATCCGTTCGATCACGGTCCGCTGCACACCGACATGTGGAAGACCGAGGGGCTCAAACAGGCGCTCGACCACTACGGCTTCGATGCGGCCTTCGGCGGTGCGCGGCGGGACGAGGAGAAGAGCCGCGCCAAGGAGCGGATTTTCTCGTTCCGCACCGCCAGCCACGGTTGGGACCCCAAGAACCAGCGGCCCGAGCTATGGAACGTCTACAACGCCCGCAAGGCCAAGGGCGAGAGCATCCGCGTGTTCCCGCTCTCCAACTGGACGGAGCTCGACATCTGGCAATACATCATGGCCGAGAATATCGAGATCGTGCCGCTCTATTTCTCCGCCCCGCGCCCGACCTACGAGTACGAGGGCGGGCTGTTCATGGCCGACGATATCGAGCGGCTGGAACGCGTGATGGGCAAGAAGCCGGAAATCGCCACCCGCTCGGTCCGCTTCCGCACGCTCGGTTGCTTCCCGCTGACCGGCGCGGTCGAGAGCGAGGCGGCGACACTGGCCGAAGTGGTGCAGGAAATGCTGCTCACCACCACCAGCGAACGCCAGGGCCGCGTCATCGACAAGGACGAAGGCGGGGCGGGCATGGAGAAGAAGAAGCAGGAGGGGTATTTTTGACCTGCCACGTCACCCTTCAGGGTGACGAAGGGTCAACCCCGGACTTGATCCGGGGCCGCGCGCCGCAAGCTCCGGCACAACCGACAGCGATCCCAGCTTTCGCTGGGATGACGAGGGTAGAACAATGACCGATCATTCCCCCCAACCCGCCTACCAGGTCGATGCGCTCATTGCCGAGGATATCGACACCTATCTCGACCAGCACCAGCACAAGAGCCTGCTGCGCTTCATCACCTGCGGTAGCGTCGATGACGGCAAATCCACCCTGATCGGGCGGCTGCTGTACGATTCGAAGATGATCTTCGAAGACCAGCTCGCCGCACTGGAACATGACAGCAAGAAGGTCGGCACGCAGGGGCAGGAGATCGATTTCGCCCTGCTCGTCGACGGTCTCGCCGCCGAGCGCGAGCAGGGTATCACTATCGATGTCGCCTATCGCTTTTTCTCGACCGAGAAACGCAAGTTCATCGTCGCCGATTGCCCGGGGCACGAACAATACACCCGCAACATGGTCACCGGCGCTTCGACCGCCGATCTCGCCGTTATCCTGATCGATGCGCGCAAGGGCGTGCTGGTCCAGACCAAGCGCCACAGCACCATCGCCCACCTGCTCGGCATCAAGCAACTGGTGCTGGCGGTGAACAAGATGGACCTGGTCGGCTACGACAAGGCCATCTTCGACCGGATCGTCAGCGACTATGCCGACTTTGCCCGGCAGGCCGGGATCGAGGCCTTTACCGCCATTCCCATTTCCGGTTTCAAGGGCGACAACATCACGGATGCGCCTTCGGCCAACACGCCGTGGTACACCGGGCCGAGCCTGATCCACCATCTGGAAACGGTCGAGATCGCCAATGTCGCGGCGCAACAGCGTTCGTTCCGTATGCCGGTGCAATGGGTCAACCGCCCCAACCTCGACTTCCGGGGCTTTTCCGGCCTGATCACCGGCGGCACGGTCAAGCCGGGCGACGCGATCCGGGTCGTGCCCTCTGGCAAGACCAGCACGGTCAAGTCCATCGTGACCATGGGTGCAGAACTCGACGAAGCCGTGGCCGGTCAATCGGTTACTATCTGCCTTGACGACGAGATCGACTGTTCGCGCGGCGACACCATCGCTGCTGCAGGCGATCCGCCGCAGGCGTCCGACCAGTTCGAAGCGACGCTGGTGTGGATGAGCGAGGAAGCGATGAAGCCGGGCCGCGGCTACTGGCTCAAGCTCGGCGCGCAGAATGTGACCGCCACGGTGCAGGTCCCCAAATACGAACTCAACGTCAACACGCTGGATCATCTGGCGGCCAGGACGCTGGGCCTCAACGCGATCGGCGTGGCGGAAATCCACACCGACCGCCCGATCGTGTTCGAGCCTTACACGGACAGCCGCGCGCTCGGCGGGTTCATCCTGATCGACAAGATCACCAACGCCTCGGTCGCCGCCGGCATGCTCAATTTCAGCCTCCGCCGGGCCGACAATGTCCATTGGCAGCCGACCACCGTGACCCGCGAGGACCATGCGGCGATGAAGAACCAGACCCCGCGGCTGCTGTGGTTCACTGGCCTGTCGGGTTCGGGCAAATCGACCATCGCCAATGCGGTCGAGGCCAAGCTCAACCTGATGAACCGGCACACCTTCCTGCTCGATGGCGACAATGTCCGCCACGGTCTCAACAAGGACCTCGGCTTCACCGAAACCGACCGGATCGAGAACATCCGCCGCATCGGCGAGGTGGCCAAGCTGATGGTCGATGCCGGCCTGGTCGTCCTCACCGCCTTTATCAGCCCGTTCCGGGCCGAGCGGCGGATGGTGCGCGAAATGCTGCCCGAAGGCGAGTTCATCGAGATTTTCGTCGACACCCCGCTCGAAGTGGCCGAGGCACGCGATGTGAAGGGTCTCTACAAGAAGGCCCGCGCCGGCGAGCTCAAGAACTTCACCGGGATCGACAGCCCCTACGAAGAGCCCGAAGCGCCCGAAATACGGGTCAACACGGTGGAAATGACGGTTGAAGAAGCCGCCGATTATGTCATCGCCCAGATCTTGCCGCTGAAATGAGCAAAGGGGGCGTGGCGATGACCGATGGCGAACTGGCGGCGGCGCTGGCCGAAGCGGCGGGGCGCATCCTGCTGGAGGTGCGCGGCAGCGGGCTCGTGTCCGGCAAGGCGCTGGGCAAAGCGGGTGACGAAACCGCTAACCAGTTCCTTGTCCATGCCCTGCGCCAGCAGCGGCCCGAGGACGGCCTGCTGTCGGAAGAAAGCAAGGACACCGATGCCCGCCTGTCCAAGGAGCGCGTCTGGATCATCGATCCGGTCGACGGCACCCGCGAGTATGGCGAGGAACGCAGCGATTGGGCGGTGCATGTCGGCATGGCCCTGCGCGGCGTGGCGACGGTCGGCGCGGTGGCCCTGCCTGGCCTCAATGGCGGCACCGTGTTGCGATCCGACCAGCCACAAGCCCTGCCGCCACTGGCCGACAAGCCGCGCATGCTCGTCAGCCGGACCCGTCCGGCTGCGGAAGCCGTGACGGTGGCGGAGAAGATCGGGGCCGAACTCGTGCCGATGGGCTCGGCCGGGGCCAAGGCCATGGCGGTGGTGCGCGGCGAGGCGGAAATCTATCTCCACTCCGGCGGACAGCACGAATGGGACAATTGCGCGCCCGTCGCCGTGGCCGAAGCGCACGGGCTGTTCTGTTCGCGCATCGACGGTTCGCCGTTGCGCTACAACAAGGCCGACACTTATTTGCCCGACCTGCTGGTCTGCCGCAGGGAGTGGACCGAGCGGGTCTTCGCTGCGCTGGCCTGACGATCGTATATCTGCGCCAAAGGTCACACCAAGTTCACACCAACATCCCACGGCGACAAGTCTGGGATCGGGACGAAGTGCACGGTGATGCGTCGGACGACGGAAAAGAGCTTGCAAAACTGTTACGCGGCCCCTGCCATTTAGGAAAATGCCCTCCAGCGAGGCCTGCCGGAGTCAGCTTGAGGAATCTCTTGGGGAAGGCTCCTGAGATGCTGGCTTCTGCGAACCTTCGGGAACATCCACCAGCACCTCGGCACGGCGGTTGGCTGCACGGCCGACTTCGTCCGGTTCACCATCGGGTAATGCATTGGGAGCAATCGGGTTCTGCTCCCCGAAGGCGATGGTCCTGATCCGGGCTGCGTCGATACCCTGCGCGACCAGCCACGCTTTTACCGCGTCGGCGCGTTCCTGCGAGATACGCTGGTTGACCGCGTCATTGCCGCCCGCGTCGCTGTGCCCGCCGATGGTGATGGGCCCGCCTTCCTTCATCGCGCGCGTCTCAACCAGCTTTGCGAGTTCTTCTTTCGCGGTCTCGTCGAGTTCGGCGCCTTCGGCGAATCTCACTACCAGCCGGGCCGGTTCGAGCGGCACCATACCCGGCACCTCGACGTCGGGCCGCAGGATCGAGACCGCTTCGCCGGTTGGCTCCACTGCAGGGCTGGTGGTTGGCTGCGGCGTCGGCGCGCTGTCCCCGCTGCCACACCCGGCGAGCAGGAGCGCGAAAAACAGGACGGCGGAAGTGCGAAACATGGAATGGTCTCCTGAAACTGTCATGCCGGCACCGCGCCCTTGCCGCGCCCGCCGGTCTTGCCCTGTCGGCGGCTGGCGACCTCATCCGTGGTGCGGGCCTGCGGCGGTACGAACGACAGGACGATATCGCCCGCCCTCGGCTCCGGCCGGGCGGCGTGGGTGAAGAACCGCATCACGCCGCTCGCCTCCCGCAACAGCAAGAGGAGATGGGCATCCTCCGGCAGATCGGCGACAGCGTCATCGAAATCATATTCTTCGGTCAACCGGGTCCTGCGGAAGACCCAGCCCTGCTGTTGTCGCTCGTTGACGTCGGTGACGCCGAAACCGGATTCGAACAACGCACGACCGCGGAGGCTTTCGGGTAGTTTGCGGTGGTCGTCGTCCTCCGCTTGGCCCAGCTGGTAGACGCTGTCCCGGCCGATCTCGTGCGCGAATTCGTTGCAGACGAGCGCGTTGTAAGCCTCGTTATCGGTTGCCGCGACCATCACCCTGTAGGGCGTCAGATCGAGATTGTGCTCGGTCGCTTCGTTGAGAATTTCGCCGTGATAGTAGGGAATGCCTTCGCGCCGGGCCGGGGCGAGCCGTTGCCAGCTGGGGTCCGCCACCATTACCGGTGTCTTGAGCGTCTGCATCTGCTTGGCCAACGCAATCGTCCATGGCGTGCTGCCGACAATCATCAGCCCGGGGCGCGTGGTGCCCTTGATATTCAGCAGGCGCGCAGCAAGGTTGACGGTGAAGCCGTGCGCAATGACCGTCGCCACCACTACGGCGAAGCTCAGCCCGATCAGCAGTTGCCCGCCTTCGATGTTGAGGTCACCCAGACGCAGGGCAAACAAGCCCGAGATGGCCACCAGCACAATGCCGCGCGGGGCGATCCAGGCCACGAACAGCCGCTCGTTCCACGGGATCGGGCTGCCGAGCAGGCTGATGAGCACGGTCAGTGGGCGGACAAGGAACAGGAGTGTGAGGATAAAGGCGAGCGGGCGCCAGCTCGACTGGAGATAGGCCAGTTCCTCGCGCTGGAGCGAAGCGGCGAGCAGGATGAAGATGCCCGAGACCAGCAGGACGGCGATGTTTTCCTTGAACGGATGGACACTGCGCAGGCTCGAGACGTTCATGTTGGCCAAGGCGATGCCCATCACCGTAACCGCTACCAGTCCGGCCTCGTGCTCGATGCTGTTGCACAGCACGAAAACGCCGATGACCGCGATAAACAGCACAGGTACCTTTAGGTATTCGGGAATGGCACCGCGCGGGAACAGCCAGGCAATGGCCCGCGCAGCAGCATAGCCGATCGCGCCAGACAATGCGGCGGCGATGATGAGCGGCGGGACGACCTCGAACAGCGAGGCGCCGGGGCTTTCTGCCAGTTTGCGAAAGTACTCATAGGCGATAACCGCACACAGCGCGCCGGTGGGATCGTTGACGATACCTTCCCACTTGAGGATCGATGCAGGACGGGGCTGGATTGTCGCCTGGCGCAGCATCGGAATAACGACCGTCGGCCCGGTTACGATGAGAATGCCGCCGAACAGCACCGCGACGGGCCAGACGAGGCCGGCGACATAGTACCCGGCCATGGCTCCCAGGAACCACCCGACGAACACGCCGATCGTGGCGAGCCGCCACACCGCGCTGCCCGAGTGGCGCAGCTCACGCAGGTCAAGACTCAGGCCGCCTTCGAACAGGATCAGGGCAACGCCGATGCTGATCATCGGCTCCATCAAGTCGCCGAAGGTTGCCTCGGGATCGAGGACGCCGAGCACCGGTCCGGCGAGGAAACCCGCCAGCAGCATCAGCACGATCGCCGGCCAGCCGGTACGCCACGCAATCCATTGCGCGCCGATGCCCAGTACGCCGATGGCGGCGATTACGGTTGCCTGCGATTCCATGATGCCAGTCTAGGCCCCCCTTGGCGTGTTACCAGACCAATGAGCGAGCAGCCGAATCTTTCCCGGTTCGGGTGGGTCCGGTGATCAGTGGCCGTCGAAGGCCATCAGTGCATCCACCGTGACTCCGGCCTCGCGCAGACGGTCGGCCCCGCCGAGTTCGGGCAAGTCGATCACGAACAGGGCCTGCTCCACCACGGCCCCCGCCTGTCGCAACAGTCTTGCTGCCGCCAGTGCGGTGCCACCGGTGGCGATCAGGTCATCGACAATCACGACCCGCTGGCCCGCGCTGATCGCGGTCGGGTCGACTTCCAGCCGGTCGGTCCCGTACTCGAGGGCATAGTCGACCCCGATGGTGACGACCGGCAGCTTGCCCGGCTTGCGCACGGGAATGAAGCCGATCCCCAACTCCACCGCCACACCGGTTCCAAAGATGAAGCCGCGCGCCTCCATCCCCGCAATCGCCTCCGCGCCTGCCAGGTGGGCGGCGCCGGCGAGGTGCATCACGGTCGCGGCGAGGCCTTCGCCATGACTGAGCAGGGTAGTGATGTCGCGGAACTGGATACCGGGCGCGGGAAAGTCCGGCACGGTCCGGATCAGGGTTTTGAGCGCGTCAGGGGTCATTTTCGCTCCACTGGAAAGCAAAGCGCCCCTCGCATCGAGTGATGGAGGAGCGCTTCGGTGTCAGGGTGTGAACCGCAGGAGGGCTTACTTGGCCTTCTTGGGCTTCACTGCGGCCCAGATCTGCTGCTTCGACAGATAGGCCAGGATGGTGGCGAACAGCAGGAAGCCGAGGACGGCCCAGCCGGTCTGCTTGCGCTTCACCAGCGAGGGTTCGGCGGTCCAGGTCAGGAAAGCAGCAACGTCCTGCGCCATCTGGTCGACGGTCGCCTTGGTGCCATCGTCGTAAGTCACCTGGTCGTCGATCGCAAGCGGAGCCGCCATGGCGATGTTGAGGTTGGGAAAGTACTTGTTGTAGTTCAGCCCCGGCGGCGTTTCGAATTCCGGGAACTCCTTCTTCAGCTCGGCCGGCGCCTCGCCGTAACCGACCAGCAGCGAATAGACGTAATTGGTGCCGTCAGGACGCGCCTTGGTCATCAGCGAAAGGTCCGGCGGGATGGCGTTGTTGTTCGCCGCACGCGCCGCAACTTCGTTGGGATAGGGGGACGGGAAGTGATCGGTCGGCAGGCCCGGACGGGTGGTCGCCTCGCCGGTCACCGGGTCGATTCCGGGAACCTGCTTCGATGCGGCGAAAGCCTTCACCTGGCCTTCGGTGTAGCCAAGCTGGGTCAGGCTGCGGAACGCCACATACTTGAGGCTATGGCAAGCGGCGCAGACTTCGCTGTAAACCTTGAGGCCGCGCTGCAGTTGAGCTTGGTCCCACTTGCCGAGCGGGCCGTCGAAGGAGAAGCCGCCGGCCGGGGCCTTGGGCTTCTGGTAGAACTCGTGCGCGGCGTCCTTGACCACCGGTTCGGTCGCGGCGGTGTAGGCACCGAAACCGAATGCGGTAAGCACGACGATCGTGAAAACGAGGCCGGCGGCGATGGAAAAGAGGCGGATCATGGTCTTGTCTATCCTATTCGCTTCAGGCCGCAGGCGCTTTGTTCTCGCCCAGAACGGCATCGTTGTCCGATCCGAGCACCGCTTCGGTGATCGAATAGGGTAGCGGTTCGGGCTGCTCGAACGACGAGATCAGCGGGATGATCACGAAGAAGTGCAGGAAGTAGTAGGCCGTGGCGATCTGGCTGATCATCACAAAGGGTTCTGCTGCCGGCGCACCACCACAGATGAACAGGACGATCATGCAGGGGATCAGGCCGAACCAGAAGAACTTCCGGAACAGCGGGCGGTAGTGGCCCGAACGAACCGGCGAGCGGTCAAGCCACGGGAGCAGGAACCACACCAGGATCGCGGCAAACATTGCCAGCACGCCCCACAGCTTGGCCGGGAGGATGAAGTCGAAGGTGAAGGCGCGCAGGATCGCGTAGAACGGGTAGAAATACCATTCGGGGACGATGTGTGCCGGGGTCGAAAGCGGGTTCGCCTCGATGTAGTTGTCCGGGTGGCCGAGCACGTTCGGCATGAAGAACACGAAGGCCGCGAACAGGATCAGGAATACGCCCAGCCCGAAGCCGTCCTTCGCCGTATAGTACGGGTGGAAGGGGATGGTGTCGCTTTCACTCTTCACTTCGACGCCAGTCGGGTTCGACGAACCCGTCAGGTGCAGCGCCCAGATGTGCAGGATGACAACCCCTGCAATCACGAAGGGCAGCAGGAAGTGCAGCGAGAAGAAGCGGTTGAGCGCCGCATCGTCAGGCGCGAAGCCACCAAGCAACCAGACCTGCAGCGGCTCGCCGACGAGCGGGATCGCGCCAAAGAGTCCGGTGATGACCTTGGCACCCCAGAAGCTCATCTGGCCCCACGGCAGCACATAGCCCATGAAGGCGGTCGCCATGGTCAGCAGGAAGATCACCACGCCGAGCAACCAGATCATTTCGCGCGGAGCCTTGTACGAGCTGTAGAAGAAGCCGCGGAAAATATGGATGTAGAGCACCATGAAGAAGAAGCTGGCACCGTTGGCGTGCATGTAGCGCAGCATCCAGCCCCAGTTGACGTCGCGCATAATGTGCTCGACCTTGCCGAAAGCAACCGTCGCATCAGCCGCATAATGCATCGCCAAAACGACGCCGGTGATGATCTGCAGCACGAGGCAGAAACCGGCGAGGACGCCGAAGTTCCAGAAATAACTGAGGTTGCGCGGCACCGGGTAGCCCGCACCGACAGCGTTGTAGACGAGCCGCGGCAACGGCAGCTTTTCGTCCATCCACTGCATCAGCGGGTTGGTGGGGGTATATTGCTTGGCCCAGGGAAAGCTCATGGCTCTGTCTTTCGTCCTTCTTAGCCGACGGTGATCTTGGCGCCGTCAGGCGAGAATGCGTATTCCGGCACTTCCAGATTGGTCGGTGCCGGGCCTTTGCGGATGCGGCCGGCGGTGTCGTAGTGCGAACCATGGCAGGGGCAGAAATAGCCGCCGAACTCGCCCTTGTTCTCGCCTTCGGCGGCACCCAACGGCACGCAGCCGAGGTGGGTGCAGACGCCCATGGTGACGAGCAGGTCGTTGTGCCCTTCCTTGGTCCGCTCAGCCAGGGTCTGTGCGTCGCGCAGTTCGCCCAGCGGGGTGGCATTGGCAGCCTGAATCTCTTCCGCGGTCAAGCGGCGCACGAACAATGGCTGCTTGCGGAACACCGCCTTGATCGCCTGGCCCGGCTGGATCGCCGACACGTCAAGCTCGGTCGAGCTTTCCGCCAGCACGTCGGCCGAAGGCGCCATCTGGCTGACCAAAGGATAGACCACCGCGAGCCCGCCGATGCCGGCAGCGCTGATCGCAGCGATATTGATGAAGTCACGGCGGTCGACGCCGCCTTCGTTCTGGTCGGTTACGACATCCGCCGCAGCGGCGCCCGAATTGTCAGCCATCAGTCCTGCCTTGCCAATCACCACGCCATCCGGCGCGGCAAAGTTCAGAAAATCATCCAGGAACCGGTGCGAATGCGTCAGGGAAACGGCCCCTTCGCATTCCCCCGTCAATGGGGCCTGCGCCTGTTTGGGCGCGCTCCTAGCCCGATTGGCCGCATCTGCCAATGGCCTTTTGGGCAGGTCTTGTGCAGATTCATGCAACTTGCGTGACAGCGGTCAGGCCAGCCCGATCAGCGAGGCCTGCCGCCCGTAATTCGCTTCGCAGCGATGGGTTGCCCGGCGGAAGGAATAGTAGCGATCTTCCAACGTGTAGGTATCAAGCGCGAGCGGATCGACCGCGGCCACGCCGCAGGTGCGCAGCCGCGCCGCGACATAGCCTTCCAGGTCGAACTGCCAGTGCCCCTCGCGGCCAGCGGCAAAATGGCATTCGTCATCGGGGGTGAAATGGGCCCGGAACGGGGCATCGACTTCATAGCTGGCCTGCGCAATGCACGGCCCGATCGCCGCGACAATTCGCCCCGCCTGTGCTCCTTGCTGCTCCATCGCTTCAAGTGTCGCCTCGATCACCCCGCCCTGCGCCCCGCGCCAGCCAGCGTGCGCGGCAGCGACCACCCCGGCCTCGTGATCCGCCAGCAGGACAGGGGCGCAATCGGCCGTCACCACGCCGAGCAATAGCCCCGGCCGGTCGGTCACCACCGCATCGGCGCGGGGGCGGTCCTCGTGGCTCCACGGCACGTCGACCACCACCGCGTCGGGCGAATGCACCTGATAAGGCATCACTAGCGCCGCGCCGGGCAGTATGGCCGCGACTGCGCGGCGGCGGTTGTCGGCCACATGCTCGGGAGCATCCTCTGCCCCGAAACCCATCTGCAGACCTGCCACCTCGCCGGTGCTGACCCCGCCAGCCCGGCCAAGGAAGCCATGCGGCAGCCCGCCGAGCAAGGCCGACCGGGTTATGTCGAGCGTGTCAGTCAAGACTGCGACTGACCTGCTCGAATGTATCGCGCGACAGGTTCTTTTTGCTGGCAATCCGCTCCAGCTCGGCCCGCATCAGCGCCGCACGGCCCGGCTCGATCCGCCGCCAGCGTCCCAGCGGCGGGACAAAGCGCGCCGCCGTCTGCGGGTTGATCGGATCGAGCGCGAGGATCAGGTCCGCCAGCATCCGGTAGCCCTCGCCGCCAGCCGCATGGAACGCGCCGGGATTGCCGGCGAAGGCCATGTAGAGCGACCGCACGCGGTTGGGGTTGCGCAAGGTGAAGTCCGGATGCTTTGCCAGCGCCTTCACATGTTCGAGCGCATGGGGATGGAGCGAAAGCGCCTGCAGGGTGAACCACTTGTCGATCACCAGCTCATTGCCCTGATAGCGGTTGTAGAAGGCGATCAGCGCGTTGGTCCGCTCGATCCCTTCGAGCCCGCACAGCACCATCAGCGCGCCCTGGCGGTCGGTCATGTTGTCCGCCGCCTCGAACTGCGCCCAGGCGCGCTTGGCGGTGGCGGCAGGGTCACCCGCCGCCAGATAGACCAGCGCCTGCGTCTTGACCTTGCGCGCGCCGCGCGCCGCACCTTCGAGGCTGTAGGGAACCGCCGAGACGCGGTCATGCAGCGCTTCGAGTTCGGCCTTGAAACGGGTACCCAGCCAGGCCTTCAGCGCCTCGCGTTCCTCATGGATGCGGCCCGGATCGGCGACCAGCATCTGTTCCATCAGATAGGTCTGGCTGGGTAGCATCATCAGCTCGCCGCGCATCGAATCGTCCAGCTCAGCGTCGGTCAGGATCGCACCGAAAGCCCCGGCAATGGCGTCCTGCCCGGCAGCCTGTTCGGCCTGCGACAGGCCATCCCCTAGCACCGCGACGAGATGGCCGACGACCAGTTCCTGCATCGCTTCGTAGCGGGCAAAGCTGTCATCGTCGCGTGCGGCGAGGAAGACGAGGTCCTCGCGCGGGACCTGCCGCTCGATGGCGACCGGAGCGGTGAAGCCGCGGTTGATCGAAAGGACCGGCGGGGCTGTGAAACCCTCGAACGCCAGCACCTTCTCGGTGCTGTCGAGAATGAGAAGCTGCTCGCCCGAATGCGTGCCGCTATCGCGGTCGAACAGCGCGATCTTCAGCGGGATCGGCATCGGCAGCTTGGCCGTCTGGCCCGGGGTCGGCGGCACAGTCTGCCGGAGCGTGAGCGTTGCGGTGCTGCCTTCATGCGTCAGCGCGACATCGACCTTGGGCGTGCCGGCCTGTGAGTACCATAGCCGGAACTGCGCGAGGTCGAGACCGGCCCCGTCTTCCATCGCCTTGACGAAATCCTCGCAGGTGGCGGCTTCGCCATCGTGGCGGTCGAAGTAGAGGTCGGTGCCCTGGCGGAAAGCCTGCGGCCCCGCCATCACCCGCATCATGCGGATGACTTCAGCACCCTTGTTGTAGACCGTGGCGGTATAGAAATTGCTGATCTCGCGGTAGCTGTCGGGCCGGATCGGATGGGCCAGCGGGCCCGAATCCTCGGGAAACTGGGCGCTGCGCAGCACCCGCACATCCTCGATCCGCTTGACCGCCTCTCCCTGCATGTCCTGGCTGAACAGCTGGTCGCGCAGCACGGTGAAGCCTTCCTTCAGCGACAGCTGGAACCAGTCGCGGCAGGTGACGCGGTTGCCCGACCAGTTGTGGAAGTACTCGTGCGCGATCACGCCTTCGATGGCGTCGAAATCGGCATCGGTGGCGGTGTCGGGGTCGGCCAGCACATATTTGGTGTTGAAGACATTGAGCCCCTTGTTCTCCATCGCCCCCATGTTGAAGTCGCTCACCGCAACGATGTTGAACAGGTCGAGATCGTATTCGCGGCCGAAGACCTCCTCGTCCCACTTCATGCTCTTCTTGAGCGATTCCATCGCATGGTCGGTGCGCGGCAAATCGGCCTCGCGCACCCAGACGTTGAGTTCGACCTTGCGGCCGGACATGGTCGTAAAGCTGGAACTGTTGGCGACGAGATCACCTGCCACCAGCGCAAAGAGGTAGCTCGGCTTGGGCCAGGGATCGTGCCATTCGGCCCAATGGTCCGCCCCATCCTCGCCCTCGGCCATCTTGTTGCCGTTGCACAGCAGGATCGGGAATTGCGCCTTGGGCCCGCGCATCCGCACGGTGTAAGTCGAGAGCACATCGGGCCGGTCGGGGAAGAAGGTGATCCGCCGAAACCCTTCCGATTCGCACTGGGTGCAGAGCATCCCGTTCGAGGCATAGAGGCCCATCAGCTGGGTATTGGCGGCAGGATCGATCTGGGTCGCGATCTCGATGGTGTGCGCTTCGCCCGGCAGCGGCAGCATCAGGTCGTCACCATTCATTGACCAGTCGCTGACCGGTTCGCCATCGACCTTGACCGAAAGCGGCGCGAGCCCATCGCCATTGAGGCGGATCGTGGGCAAGGCATCGGCCTTGGCATTGCGGGCCACGGTCAGCTTCGCGACCACGCGGGTGGCCTCGAGCCCCAAGTCGAAATCGAGTGCAATCTCCGGTACCAGCCAGGGGAAAGGCCGATAATCCTCGCGCCGGATAACCGGCGGTTCGTGCGGCGTGGGGGCAGCGTCTGCCATTTCCGGATTGCGTGCAACGTCCATGGGGGCGAACCTACTCTTTCTTTTCGGGCTTTCGAAGGGGCATGTAGGGGCTAGAACGCTAGCATGAAACAAATGTTCATCTTCGGGCTGGGCTACACGGCCAAACGGATCGCCGCCGCGCTGGAGCGCGAGGGGTGGCGCGTGGTCTCGACCGGCCGCGACGGCACAGTGCGGTTCGATGAGGAGGACGCGGTGCGGGAGGGGCTCCAAATCTCGAGCCATGTCCTGTCCTCGGTCCCGCCCGGACGCGAAAGCGGGGCCGATCCGGTGCTGGAGACCTATGGCGATGCTCTGAAGCACGGCTGGCTGGGCTATCTCTCCTCCACCGGCGTCTATGGCGATGCGCAGGGTGCCTGGGTGGACGAGAGCGCACCGACGGGCGGCGGTCGCCGCTCGGCGCGGGCGGACTGCGACGCGCTCTGGCTGGAGCGTGGTGCACGCGTGTTCCGCTTGCCGGGGATTTACGGCCCGGGGCGCAGCGCGCTCGACCGGGTTCGTGAAGGCAAGGCGCACAGGATCGATATTCCGGGCCAGGTCTTCAGCCGGGTCCATGTCGACGATATCGTCAGCGGCGTACTGGCGGGACTGGATGCACCGCCGGGGGCCTACAACCTCGCCGACGACCTGCCGTGCAGCCAGAACAGCGTGATCGAGGAGGCATGCCGCCTTCTGCGAACGGCCCCGCCGCCGCTGCAGAGCATGGCAGAAGCCAACCTCTCCCTCATGGCACGCGGCTTCTATGCCGAGAACCGCCGGGTGGCGAACGGCAAGGCGAAACGGGTGCTGGGGTGGGAACCGAAGTATCCCGATTATCGCAGCGGGCTGGCGGCGCTGCTTTAGTCGGTATCGTGCCGGAAACTGCTCGCCTGCCCGACCTTGAAGCCCTTGGCCTTGCGTGAGCGGAGCGCGATGACCATGCCCAGTAGCGCCAGCGCCGCGCCGCCGATGGCGAGCCCGCTCCAGCGGTAATCCTCGAACAGGGTCGACAGCAGCATCGCCACGCACACGGTGACGAGCGAGTTGTAGGCGGTCTTGCCCGCGCCGATCTCGCGCACGAGGTTGTAGTGCAGCGGGAAGGTCACCACCGAGCCGATGATGGCGAGATAGGCGGTCCCGGCCCAGAAGTGCCAGTCCTGCGGCAAAGGCGGCGGTCCCGCCGTGACCCAGGCAAACAGGGCATCGGCGATCACGCCATAGACCATCGACCAGGCCAGCAGGCTGACCATCGGCAGCTTGCGCCCAACGTCATTGGCCTGCACCACATTGGCGAGCGAGGCGGCAAGGATGCCGCCCACGGTCAGCACGATCCCCAGCGCCACGTTGTCCCCCATCGGAGCCGAGCGCCATTCGTGCACCAGCAGCAGCACCACGCCGACAATCGCCACCGCACTCCCCAGCACGAAGCCGCCCTGCACTCTTTCGCCCAGCACGAAGCGGGCGAAGATCGCATTGGGCACCATCAGCAGCGCGAACATGACCGCGACAATGCCGGAAGTGATGTGCAGTTCCGCATGATAGACGAACAGGAAGTTGCCGCAGAACTGGGCGAGGCCGACGCCCACGGCGAGCAGCTGACCCTGCCTGCCCAGCCGCAGGCTCTTGCCGGTCACGACTGCCAGCAGGAACATCGCCGGGGTCGCTAGCAGGAAGCGGTAGAACACACCCCATGCGGGCGGCACGCCGTCGATCTGCCCGGTGATGACAAACCAGGTCGAACCCCAGATTATGCCGGTCAGCATGAAGGGCACCAGCACCCGCGGGTGCAGCATCGAGGGCGTGCTGTCGTTCACAGGCTGGCGATGGCCTTGCCGAGCGCCTGCGCGGCAACGGGGTCGCTGTCCCAAGCGGCCACGAAGCGGGCCGCATCCGCGCCCCAGTCGTAGAATTCGAAACCCTGCCCCCGCAGTGCTTCGCGCTCGGTCGGGGTGAGCCGCATGAAGACCTCGTTGGCTTCGACCGGGTGCATCAGCCGCCCGCCCGCCTCGGCGACGATGGCCTGCGCGGCGGCATTGGCCTTCCGCGCATTCTCCAGCCACAGATCGCCCTCGAGCATGGCCAGCAACTGCGCGGCCATGAAGCGGCCCTTGCTTTGCAGATGGCCCGCCCGCTTGCGGCGATAGCGCACGACATCGGCCAGCGCGGGATCGAAGAACACGATCGCTTCGGCGCTCATGCCGCCGTTCTTGACACAGCCGAAGCTCAGCGCCTGCGCAGGGCCGACCGCTTCGGCCGGCGTGCAGCCGAGAAACGCTACCGCATTGGCGAAGCGCGCCCCATCGACATGCAGGCCGAGACCGCGCTGCTTTGCCAGCGCCCCTATGGCGGCGAGTTCTTCCGGCCGGTAGGCCCGGCCATACTCGCTCGCCTGTGTGACCGAGACCGCATGCGGCTGGACCTGGTGGACGTCGTCGCGGATCGGGTCGATCACCGCCGCGATATCGCCCGGGGTCAGCTTGGCCCCCTCCCCTTCCGCCAGCATCAGCTTGGCCCCGTGAAGGTAGAAGCCGGGCGCGCCCGCTTCGTCCATCTCGATATGCGCTTCGCGGTGGCAGACGACCCCACCGTGTGGCGGGACCATGCTGGCCAGCGCAAGGCAATTGGCCGCCGTTCCGGTCGCCACCCACAGCGCCGCTACCTCGCGCCCGAACACCACGCCGAAGGCTTCGTCGAGCCGCTGCGACAGCACGTCGCCGTCATAGGGCGTGTCGACCGCATCGGCGGCGCGCAGGGCGTCCCACACCTTGGGGTGGACGGTTGCGGCATTATCGGAGAGAAAACGCATCGGAACGCCCCTAGCGCCGCCAGCGTTGTTGGCAAGAAGGAGCAATGCGATGAGCGATTCGCCGGACGAGGTCACCATCCTCCACCATGTCGTGGGGCAAGGCGGCAAGTATGTCGCGCAGATCGAAGGCAGCCCGCATCACGGCATGCTCGAATGGGAGCCGAGCGACGAGCACGGGGACGAGGTCCGCATCGCGACCCATACAGTGGTGCCCAAGGCGATCGGGGGGCGCGGCATTGCGGCGCTGCTGGTCGAACGCTTCGTTGCCGATGCGCGGCGGCTGGGCTTCCGGATCGTCCCGCGCTGTTCCTATGTCGCGCAGAAGTTCGAAGAACACCCGGACTGGGCGGACCTGCGCGCCTAGCCGGCGAGCTCCGAGAAATCGGTCCCGGAAATCGAATCGAGCACGGCGCGGCGAAGTTCGCGGGCGCGCTGCAGCGGGATGCCGTTGATGGCAAAGCTGCCGCCTGCAAGGCCCAGATGGAGCGAGGCATAACCCAGCCGGTGGCCCAATGGCCCCTGCTTGATCTCGACCGATTGCAGCTTCACCCGGCTGGCAATCCGCGTATTGGGCGAAAGCCAGCCGTGATGGCGATAGACCTGGCTTTCATCGAAGGCGTTGCGGTCGTGCCGCCACAGGAAATACTGCCGCACCGCCAGCGCCAGACCGAAGGCCGCAGGTATCAGCGCCATGTACCAGCGGCCATTGAAAGCTTCGGAATCAACCAGCACCTGCGAGAGCACCAGCAGGATCACCGACAGCAGTCCGAGCGTACCGCCATCGATCAGCATGCTGGCGTTGCGATAGGCACGGGTGCGGTGCTGCCAATCCAGTCCCTCGTCCGGCGGATGGAAACCCGCGGCCCGGATGATCGGTTCGAGTTCGCTATCCTGCGCAAAGGGAGCGACTACATGACTTGATGAGCCGGCATCCTGCGCCAGGCTGACGAATTTGAGGCCCGACCAGCACCAGCGACGACGGACGATCCCGGTGCCGATCTCCAGCGCCTGCACCCGGTGCGCGGGCATGACGACATCGGTGCGCGTCAGCAGTCCGCGGCGACGGCGGAATCCCTTGGCGGTCCTCTCGAGCCGGAAATCCCAGTCACGCAGCACCGTCCGCACGACGCCGGTAACCAGTCCGATCAGCACCAGAGTGGCCAGTCCGGCGAAGACACCGATGACCTGCGCCACCAGTCCCAGTTCGAGCAGCCAGTGCCCGGGCCCGGCAAACCAGTCGAGATAGATGTCCGGATCCCAGACCTCGATATTGAGGAAGGTTTCGGCATATTGCGCAAGGCCGCCCAGCACCGCGAAGACCGCCAGCGAGAATTCGAACAGGCCGAACTTGAGGAGGCGAGGCGGCGGCATATGGAACAGAAGTTCAGCGTTTTCCTGCGGCTTCGCCTCGGCATCGGCGATGGGGGAGGCTTCCCCTTCTTCGCGCCGTTCGCGCACCAGTTCGCGCAGAGCTTCGCCTTCGGCCTGCGACAGCCAGGAAAGCGCCAGTTCCTCCTTGCCGCCCGCGCCGGTCTCGAACTTGACTTGCACCAGCCCGAGCAGCCGGGGAACCAGTTTCTGCTCCAGGCTGACGTCCTGGATCCGCTCGTAGGGTACCGAGCGCGCGGCGCGCGACAGCACCCCGCTTTCGACCCGGATGTCGTTTTCGCCCACCCGGTAGGTAAAGCGTCGCCATTGCAGGAACGACGGCAGCAGGATCGCCGCGATGGCCACCAGCGCGCCCAGTGCCAGTTTCGCCGCCAGCCCCGAATAGTCACTGCCGATTATACTATATCCGGCAAAGCCCAGCGGCACGACCAGCTGCGGCAGCACTTGCGATGCCTTGACCGCGAAACTGAGCGGGTGGGTGCGGCGTGGTTCGCCGCCGCCGAGGGCAACCGGATTCACTGTGCCTCGCGCTTGATATGGGCGCGGATCTCTTCGCGGATCGTCAGTGCGGTTTCATGGAGCAGCCCGGGCAGCTTGACCGAGGCATTGTGGGTCCCCGCCGTATGCAGCGTGATCGTCGCGAGCCCGAAATAGCGTTCCAGCGGCCCGCGATCGACGTCGATATGCTGGACCCGCCCGAACGGCACCACCGTGTCCGAACGGAACAGGATCCCGCGCACCACCCGCAGCCGGTCCGCTTCCAGCGCATAGCCGCGCGCGATGAAACGGCGGTGCGGCATCCGCCACAGCACCAGCCCGACCAGCGCCAGCACCGGCACGAAGATCGCCCCGGGCGGAACCGCGATGGCCACATCGGCGACCAGCGCCGCGACCGACACGACCAGCGCAACAATCGCGCCCTCGGCCCGCAGCTGCTTTTCATGGTTGGGATGGACCCTGGTCAGGATCCCGTCGGCATCCTCGAAGGTCTCTGGCTCATAGGCAGCGACTGCATTGGTCACAGGCGCGACAGGCGCAGCCTCGTTGTTCCCATCATCCATGGTGTATGAATGGAGTAAGACAGTCGCGATTTCAAGGAGGGACTGCGCTCAAGCAGCGATGCGATAGCGCAAATACAGGCGCGCTCATCCAGCGATGCGATAGCGCGAACATCCTGGTGCTGCTGGGGAGGATTGAACTCCCGGCCTCACCCTTACCAAGGGTGCGCTCTACCACTGAGCTACAGCAGCCAACCGGAACGAGGCGCGGCCTATTGTCGCGAGTGCCCCGATTGTCAAGCCAAGCTTGAGGTTGGAGGACATATTCGGCAAAGCATTTCGCATGAGTGAAGCGCCGGACAAGAATATGTCGCGCGAGGAGCGCCTCGCGGCCAAATTGCGCGAGAACCTGCGCCGCCGGAAGGCGCAGGCCCGCGAAATGGGCAGCGGCGCGACCGAATCAGGCGACAGCGGGGTTTCCAATCCCGAGTCCACAAGCTAACGCGGCGTGCTCGCTTTGTTGTCCCGCCAACGCGGGGGCGGTGCCAGCCCTCTCCCCCTCCCGGCCACCCGATATGATGACCGCTACGGTATCGGGTGGCTGGGAGGGGGAGAGGGCCGGAATCGCAATCCGGAGAAGATATGCCCACCCTCATTCTCGTCCGCCACGGCCAGAGCCAGTGGAACCTCGAAAACCGGTTCACCGGCTGGTGGGATGTCGATCTGACCGAGCAGGGCGAAGCCGAAGCGCGGGCCGCCGGCGAGCTGCTGCGCGAGAAGGGCGTGCTGCCGACCGTGGCCTTCACCTCGCTCCAGACCCGCGCCATCAAGACACTGCATTTCGCGCTGGAGCATTGCGGGCGGCTGTGGATCCCGGAAACCAAGGACTGGCGGCTCAACGAACGGCACTATGGCGGGCTTACCGGGCTCGACAAGCAGGAGACCCGCGAGCGCCACGGCGACGAGCAGGTGCATATCTGGCGCCGCAGCTTCGACGTCCCGCCCCCGGTGCTTGAGGCCGGCAGCACCTACGACCTCGCCAGCGATCCACGCTATGCCGGGATCGCCATTCCTGCGACCGAGAGCCTCAAGCTGACCATCGAGCGCGTGCTGCCCTATTGGGAAAGCGCGATCCTGCCGGTGCTGGCGAGCGGCGAGACCGTGATCATCAGCGCCCATGGCAACTCGCTGCGGGCGCTGGTCAAGCATCTCTCGGGCATTTCGAACGAGGGCATCACCGGGCTGGAGATTCCCACCGGCCAGCCGATCGTTTACGAGTTCGATGCGAATATGCATCCCGGTGAACGCACTTACCTGAAGGACATGTGAGCCATGAGCGGGGCAAAAATCGCCATTATCATGGGCAGCCAGTCGGACTGGCCGACCATGCGCTGCGCCGCCGAAGTGCTCGACGAGCTGGGGGTGGCCTATGACGCACGGATCGTCTCCGCCCACCGCACGCCGGACCGGATGGCGGATTTTGCCAAGAATGCTGAAGCCGATGGTTTCAAGGTCATCATCGCTGGCGCAGGCGGCGCGGCGCACCTGCCCGGCATGGTCGCCGCGATGACCCACCTGCCGGTGCTGGGCGTGCCGGTGCAGTCGAAGGCGCTGAGCGGGATGGATAGCCTGCTCTCCATCGTCCAGATGCCTGCAGGCGTGCCGACCGGGACGCTGGCCATCGGCGAAGCGGGGGCAACCAATGCCGGGCTGCTGGCTGCCAGCATTCTTGCGACATCGGACGACGTGCTGGCGGACAAGCTCAAAGCCTGGCGCGCCGCGCGGACCGAGGCAGTGGCGGAGAAGCCGGTTGACGATCAGCAACCGCCGACTTTCTCCCAGGGAGGTGATGCGCAAGCTATCAGCCGTCTGGCCAAGGAACATTTCGGCGGATTTCTTGAAATGTTCGAGGCCCATGGATGGCCCGAGCGAGGCTCTGACATGATGCGCAAAGTACAGATGCGGGTAAAGGAAGAGTATGGAAGCGTGGCAGCCTTCGTCGCCAAGCTCACAAGCGGGAAATAGGTTCCAATAGTGATCAAGCCAGGGGGGACAATCGGCATATTGGGCGGTGGCCAGCTGGGCCGGATGATGGCCATGGCCGCCGCGCAGATGGGTTATCGCTGCATCGCCTACACTCCCGAGGCGGACAATGTCGTGGGCGACGTGTGCCACGATGTGTTCGTCAACGGGTGGGACGATACACTCGCCATGGCTGCTTTCGCCCAGAAATGCGATGTGGTGACGTGGGAGTTCGAGAACGTCCCGGCGGGCGCACTCGCGCCGGTCGATGCTTTGCTGGTGCCGCATCCGCGCGCGCTGGAAACGGCGCAGGACCGCCTCAACGAGAAGCGTTTCGTCGAGCGGCTCGGTGGCCGCGCGGCTCCTTTCGCTCCGGTCGATTCGCGGACGGATCTGATGGACGCACTGGAGCGGATCGGCACGCCCGGCATTCTCAAGACCCGGCGTGATGGTTACGACGGCAAGGGGCAGTGGCGGATCGGCACCTCGCGCGATGCGGAAGGGATCTCGCTGCCCGGCGCACCATGCGTTTACGAAGGGCTGGTCGAATTCGACGCCGAATTCTCGGTCATCCTCGCCCGCAGCGCCGAAGGGCAGAAGGTGTTCTGGGACAGCACTGCCAATGTCCACCGCGACGGCATGCTCCATACCTCGACATTGCCGGCGGGCCGCCTGGTCGAATGCCATATCGCGGAAGCGCGCAGGCTGGCCGGCAAGGTCGCCGATGCGCTCGGCTATGTCGGCGTGCTGACGCTGGAATTCTTCGCCACGGCGAATGGGCCGGTGTTCAACGAAATGGCCCCGCGCGTCCACAATTCGGGCCACTGGACCATCGAAGGCGCGGCCACCAGCCAGTTCGAGAACCACATCCGCGCCATCTGCGGCCTCCCGCTGGGCGACACCCGCACCGTCAGCCCCGGTATCGTCATGACCAATATCGTCGGCCAGGATGCCGACGACGCGGCGCATTGGCTCGACGACCCGGCGACCCACCTGCATCTCTATGGCAAGGCCAAAGCGCGGGAAGGGCGCAAGATGGGCCATGCGACGCAGCTGGTGTGGGACGCCTGATGTGCCGGAGCTGCCGTCTCCTTTCATGATCTACGCCCGAGCGGCGAACGGCGTAATCGGCAGGGACGGGGCGATCCCCTGGCATCTTCCCGCCGATCTCAAGCGGTTCAAGGCGCTGACCATGGGGCACGCCATGATCATGGGCCGCAAGACCTTCGACAGCTTCCCCTCACCGCTGCCCGGTCGCCGCCATATCGTGCTCACCCGGGCGCGGAACTGGCAGGCCGAAGGCGCGCAAGTGGTCCACTCCAAGGCCGAGGCGCTGGCGCTCGCTGGCAAGGCACCCGTCGCCATCATCGGTGGGGCGGAAATCTATCGCCTGTTCGAAACCGACGCCGCGCGGATCGAGGTGACGCAGCTCCATGCGGACTATGATGGCGATACTTTCATGGACCCGCCCAGCGAAAGCTGGCGCGAAGTGACGCGCGAGGACCATGCGGCCACCGATATGCTTCCCGCCTTCTCCTACATCACCTATGAGCGCCGCTGATGCGCTGGCTCGATCACCGGAACCCTGTGGCTGACCCCTTGCGCGGTGCCGTCATCGCGCTGGGCAATTTCGACGGCTTCCACCGTGGTCACCAGGCGGTGGCGGGCGAGGCGATCCGCTGGGCGCATGCCGAAGGCCGACCCAGCATCATCGCCACTTTCGATCCGCATCCGGTGCGGTTTTTCCGCCCGGACACGCCGCCGTTCCGCCTGACCACGCTGGAGCAGCGGCAGGAACTCTACCTCGCCGCCGGAGCGACAGCGATGCTGGTGTTCCATTTCGATGGCGACCTGGCGGGCACCACCGCCGAGGATTTCATTACCGAGATCCTGCTCACCCGCTTCGGTGCGCATGGCGTGGTGACCGGCGGCGATTTCACCTTCGGACAGGGGGCGAAGGGAAATGTCGAGCTGCTGAAGTGCTTCGGCGGCGCACACGGCCTCCAAAGCCGCGTGGTCGAGGCCGTGAGCGAGGACGGGGTGATCTCCTCCAGCCGCATCCGCGAGGCGCTGCGCGAAGGCGACTGCGAGACCGCTACCCGCCTGCTGACCCGCCCCTTCGCCATTCGCGGCGTGGTCGAGCATGGCGACAAGCGCGGGCGGACCATCGGCTATCCCACCGCCAATCTCAGCATCGAGAGCTATCTGCGCCCGCGCTATGGCATCTATGCCGTGACCGGGCGCATTCTCGCCACCGGGCAAATACTCAAAGGCGCGGCCAATATCGGCATTCGCCCGCAGTTCGAGCCGCCCAAAGAATTGCTCGAACCCTATTTCTTTGATTTCAAAGGTGACTTATACGGGCAGGAAATAGAAGTCGCATTTCATCATTTCCTGCGGTCCGAAGCCAGGTTCGACACGCTCGAGGCGCTGGTCGAACAGATGGAGGCGGACTGCGCCCGGGCGAAGGAACTGCTTGCGTGAATCCATGGGTCAGGGGCGCTGCCATGGCAGCGGCTATCGGATTTCTCGTCTTCACCGTCGTCAATGCCAGCTGGATCGCCACTTCGCCAAGCGGGGTGCCGATGCTGATCGCGCATCGCGGGATCGCGCAAGTCGCCGATGACGCGGGCGTCAAGACCGGTGACTGCACCGCCAGCAGGATCGACGAGCCCTATCACAAGCTGATCGACAACACCGCCGCCGCCGCTGCGCGCGCGGTGCAGCTCGGGGCGCATCTTGTTTCGCTCGACATGACCCGCAGCAGCGACGGCGAGCTTGTCTTTCACGCCGACGACACGCTCGATTGCCGCACCGACGGCACAGGCGCGGTGCGCAGCAAGACACTGGCGGAATTGAAAGCGCTCGATGTCGGCCATGGCTACACCGCCGATGGCCAGAGCTTCCCCTTGCGCGGGCTGGGCGCGGGCAAGATCGCGACCTTCGAGGAGATGCTCATCTATACCCCGCGCCGGACGCGGCTGATGGTGCGCTTCACCACCGACGAGGCGGGTGATGCGGACCTGCTGGCGGCCAAGTATAAGGCCGCCGGGCGCGATCCGGTCGAGGCGCGCGATGCCTTTTACGGGGCGGCAAAGCCTGTTGCGCGGATGCGCGAGCTTTATCCCGACGCATGGAGCTGGACCCGCGAGGAAGCCTGGCAATGCACCAGCGACTACCGCCTGGCCGGCTGGACATCGATCCTGCCCGAAAGCTGCAAGGGCAAGACCATGCTGGTCCCGCTCGACAGCCAGTGGACCCTGTGGGGCTGGCCCAACCGGCTGATCCAGCGGATGGAGGAGCACGGCGGGCGGATCGTGGTGGTCGAATCCTATGACCCGGACGCGCCCCTGCGCGGCCTCACCCTGCCCGAGCAGCTCGGCGATATCCCCCGGACCTTCAACGGCTTCATCCTGGTCGAGGACAGCTTCACCGTGATCCCGGCGCGGGTGCCGCGGTTCGACAACCGCCGCGAGCTTGAGGTCGAGGCAGCCGAAGCCGCGCTGGAGCGGCGACGCAACAAGTAGCCACGGGCGCGAACTCGCCCTTTATCGCAGGGCACAATTGCCCTAACGGCGCTCTCCTATGCCTGAACAGCCTGACTACCGCGACACGGTCTTCCTTCCCAAGACCGACTTCCCCATGAAAGCCGGCCTTCCGCAGAAGGAGCCGGGCATTCTGGCGCGCTGGCAGGCTGAGGATGTCTATGGCCAGCTGCGCGAGGCGCGGCGGGGGCGCGAGAAGTTCATTTTCCACGACGGCCCGCCCTACGCCAATGGCGAGATCCATATCGGCCACGCGCTCAACAAGGTGCTGAAGGACATGGTCGTGCGCAGCCAGAGCCTGCTGGGCAAGGATGCACCCTATGTGCCCGGCTGGGACTGCCACGGCCTGCCGATCGAATGGAAGGTCGAGGAACAGTACCGCAAGCAGAAGAAGAACAAGGACGAGGTCCCGGCGAAGGAATTCCGCGCCGAATGCCGCGCCTACGCCCAGCACTGGGTGGATGTGCAGCGCGAACAGTTCAAGCGGCTCGGCATCCAGGGCGACTGGGACAATCCCTATCTGACGATGGATTTCGACGCCGAAGCGACCATCGTTGCCGAGCTGATGAAGTTTGCCGAAGCGGGCAATCTCTATCGCGGCGCCAAGCCGGTGATGTGGAGCCCGGTCGAAAAGACCGCGCTGGCCGAGGCCGAGGTCGAGTATGAGGACATCACCTCGACCCAGATCGATGTGGCGTTCGAGATCACCGAGAGCCCGATCGCGGAGCTGGTCGGTGCCCATGCGGTGATCTGGACAACGACCCCGTGGACGATCCCGGTGAACCAGGCTTTGGCCTATGGGCCGGAGGTTGAGTATTACCTCTTCTCGATTGCTGCGGGCGGTCCATACGATATTGAGCCTGCGGCAGTGCCGCCGCGCACTGCGTTCGACGAACACGGTCAGAAGCGTTTCCTGATTGCAGCTCAGCTACTTGAGGAATTCCAGAAGCGCACCAAGCTTATCGCGGCGGACGGCCCCTACCGTAAGACAATCAAAGGCTCCGACCTCGCTGGCACCATTGTCCGCCACCCGATGCACCACCTCGGCGGGTTCTACGCCGCGCCGCGCCCGCTGCTGCCGGGCGACTTCGTCACCACCGACAGCGGCACCGGCCTCGTCCATATGTCGCCCGATCATGGCGAGGACGATTTCGACCTTTGCAAGGCCCACGGCATCAACCCGGTGTTCGCGGTCGATGACGGCGGGGTCTATCGCGACGACTGGCTGTGGCTGGGCGCGAGTGACGTCGATGCCGAGGGCAAGCCGCGTCGCCGCGCGGTCATCAACGCCGGTTTCAACGCGCCTGACGGGCCGATCTGCTCGGACCTGCGCGCAGCAGGCGCGCTGCTGAGCGCGAGTGCCGATTACCAGCACAGCTACCCCCATTCGTGGCGCTCGAAGGCCAAGGTGATCTATCGCTGCACCCCGCAGTGGTTCGTGCCGATGGACCAGCCGCTGGGGGTGGGCGATTTCGAAGTGGCACCCGCCAGCCCGCTCGGCGGCGCGGTCGCGCCGTTTGTCAGCCATGACCATTCGACCCTGCGCGAGCGTGCGCTGGCGGAGATCGACCGTGTCAAGTTCTTCCCCGAGAAGGGCCGCAACCGCATCCGCTCGATGGTCGAAGGCCGCCCCGATTGGGTGCTGAGCCGCCAGCGCGCCTGGGGCGTGCCGATCACGCTGTTTGTCCGCCCCGACGGCACATACCTGCAGGACCCGGCGGTCAACGCCCGCGTCGTCGCTGCCGTGCGCGAGCAGGGCGTCGATGCCTGGGAGGAAAGCCGCAAGGCGGAATTCCTCGGCCCCGATCACAACCCCGACGAGTTCGAGATGGTCACCGACATTCTCGACGTCTGGTTCGATTCGGGCTGCACCCATGTCTTCACGCTGGAATCGGACCGCTGGCCGGATCAGCGCTGGCCCGCCGATCTCTATCTCGAAGGCAGCGACCAGCATCGCGGCTGGTTCCAGTCGAGCCTGCTGGAAAGCTGCGCCACCCGCGGCCGCGCGCCCTATGACCAGGTCCTGACCCACGGCTTCACCATGGACGCCAAGGGCAAGAAAATGTCCAAGAGCCTCGGCAACACGGTCGATCCGCTGAAGGTGATGGAGGAATACGGGGCGGACATCATCCGCCTGTGGGCGCTATCGGTCGATTTCACCGAGGATCACCGCATTGGCGACGAGATCCTGAAGGGCGTGGCCGACCAGTACCGCCGCCTGCGCAACACCTTCCGCTACCTGCTCGGTGCGCTCGACGGCTTTGTCGGCGACATGGGCAATGCCGGTTCGATCCCCGAGCTGGAGCGCTATGTGCTGGCGCTGCTGGCCGATCTCGACGGAAAGCTTCGCCACGCGGTCGAGACCTACGACTTCAACACATACACCCGCCTGCTGGTCGAGTTCTGCAACGAAGACCTCAGCGCCTTCTTCTTCGATATCCGCAAGGACAGCCTCTATTGCGACGGCAAGGATAGCGACAAGCGCAATGCCTATCGCACCGTGCTCGACATCCTGTTCCACGCGCTGGTGCGCTACGCCTCGCCCGTGCTGGTGTTCACGGCGGAAGAGGTCTGGCAGTCGCGCTATCCCGACGGCGGCAGTGTCCATTTGCTCGAATGGCCGCGCGTTCCCGGGATCGAGGCCGATGGCGAACGCTGGGCCGCGATCCGCGCCTTGCGCGAGCGGGTCAACGAGGCAATCGAGCCGCTGCGCCGCGACAAGGTGATCCGCTCCAGCAACGAGGCCGACGTGATCGTGCCTGCCGGCGCGGTGCCCGAAGGCTTCAGCGATGCGGACCTGGCCGAACTGTTCATCACCGCGTCAGTCACGCGCAGCGATAGCGATACCGTGACCGTAACCCGTTCGACCGACCACAAATGCGGCCGCTGTTGGCGTCTTTTGCCCGAAGTGGCAGAAGACGGCGCGCTGTGCGGGCGCTGTGCCGATGTCGTTGGGGAGGGTGTGCGCTGATGGGCACGATCGGGAAACGCCGCCTGTGGGGCATTGTGCTGGCGCTGGCCGTCTGCGCGGTGGACCAGTACATCAAATGGGTCGTGCGGGTACAGCTCGACCTCCGGAACCGTCCCGAGGGTCTTTACGAGTTGCTGCCCTTCTTCGACCTGCGCTGGACCCGCAATTTCGGCATCTCGCTCGGCATGTTCGAAGCGACCAGCACCGAAATGCGCTGGGCGCTGGTGGCAGCGACCGCGCTGATCGCGGTCGTGGTGCTGGTTTGGCTGCTGCGCGAGAAGGCCAAGGGCGACATCTTCGGCCTTTCCCTGATCCTCGGCGGGGCGCTCGGCAATATCTACGATCGCTACACCTGGGGCTATGTGATCGACTATGCCGACCTGCATTTCGGGGAATTCCGCCCCTTCCTGATCTTCAATGTTGCCGACGCCGCGATTACCATCGGGGTGCTGATTATCCTTGCCCGATCGTTCCTGGTGCCCGAAAAGAAGGAAACACCAGCCGATCCCGAGACGCCGGACCAGCTTCCGGCAGAGAGTTGAGAGCGATGAACAAGACCACCAGCCTGATCCTGCTGACCGGTGCCAGCGCCATGCTCGCCGCATGTGGCAGCGGCGGAGGCATCCTCGGCCGCGAACGGCCCGACGAGTTCGCCGTGCAGCGGCAGGCGCCGCTGGTGGTGCCGCCCGACTTCAACCTCGAGCCGCCTACCCCGGGTGCCCCTCGCCCCAATGAAGGCACCGCGGCCGAGCAGGCGCTCGACGTGCTGTTCGGCGGCCCTGCCCCGCGCAGCCCGGTCGAAAGCACCGCCATCAGCCGCGCGGGCAGCGCCGAACCGGGCATCCGCTCGGCCGTGGGCGATCCGCAGACCAACACCGTCGCCAAGGGTCGCGTAACCCGCGACATCATCGCCGCGCCGGAGGGCGACGGCCAGGCTGCTCAGAGCGTTATTCCGGGCTGAAGCTCGTGATTGCGCACCCGCCTCCGCGGGTGCGTCCTCGGCGCTATTCCTTCGCTTCGCTACGGGCGCCTGCGGACGGGCGGTCGCCCTTGCCGGGCCTCCGCCGGCCCGGTGATGCCGCAACCCAGCAATGTCGGGACAATTCCTCAAACGCGAGCAGCAGGCGAGTGCGAGGCCGACCGACCGGCCGCCCGCGGCGATGGGTCCTTCAGGCCCCTTGAGCGAGAATATATCGCCCCGGATGGCGTGCGCAAAACAAGGATCACCCTTCTTCGCTGACCAGCAATTTATCGATCTTCCGCCCGTCCATATCGACGATCTCGAAGCGCCAGCCCTGGTCGTGGAAGTGTTCGCCTTCCTCGGGCAGCTTCTTGAGCACCGCCAGGACGTAGCCTGCCACGGTCGCGAATTCGCGGTCTTCGCCATATTCGATGCCCAGCCGGTCGGCCAGCGCGTCGGCTGGTAACGCGCCCGACACCAGCAACGAGCCGTCCTCACGCTCGATGATTTCCGGCACCTCGCCCTGGTCCTGGTCGCTGGCGAACTGGCCGACGATAGCGGTGAGCAGGTCGATGGGGGTCACGATCCCGTCGAGGTGGCCGTATTCGTCATGCACCATGGCCATGGCGATCTCGGCTTGCTGCAGGACTCGCAACGCGTCCATCGCATCGAGCTGGTCCGGGATCACCTCGGCCTTTTTCGTCAGCGCAGCGAGGTCCACCGATTGACCGGCCACTTGCGAGGCGAGGATTTCGCGCACCTTGACCACGCCCAGCATCTTGTCGGGCGAGCCTTCCGCAACCGGCAGCAACGAGTGCGGGCTTTCGGCGATGGTTGCCGCAATCTCGGCCTCGCTCGCCCCGGCGTCGATCCAGTCGATATCGGTGCGCGGCGTCATCACTTCACGCACCGGACGTTCGGCCAGCCGGACCACGCCGGTCAGTATGGCGCTCTGCTCTTCCTCCAGCACGCCCGAGCGGGTCGCGTCGGCAAACATCATCTGCAGTTCCTCGGCCGTAACAGAGGACTGGCCCGCCGGGCGAACCCCGAACAGGCGGACAATGGCCCCCGAAGAAGTATCCAGAATCCACACGATCGGTGCCGCAATCCGCGCCAGCCACACCATCGGCCGTGCCATCACCAGCGCGATCGGTATCGCCGCGCGCAAGGCCAGTTGCTTGGGCACCAGTTCGCCGACCACGAGGCTGAGGTAGGTTACCAGGGCAATAACGACGCCGAAGCCAAGCTGGGCGGCGTCGTCAGCCTCCAACCCCAGCCAGGCCTGCAGCCGTTCGCCCACCGGCCCGCCCAGGCTCGCTCCCGAATAGGCACCCGCAATAATGCCGACCAGCGTGATGCCGATCTGCACCGTTGACAAGAATTTACCCGGGTTCGCCGCCAGTTCGAGCACCAGCTTGGCCGAGCTGCTCCCCTTTTCAGCCTTTGTTTTCAGCACATTGTGCTTGGCCGAGACAATCGCGAGCTCGGACATCGCGAAAATCCCGTTGAGCAGGATCAGCGCGGCGATGATCAACAAGTCAGGCCAGGGAAAGGGTGTCACGGCGAATATGCGCTAGCACAAAACGGCGCGTGTGCCAGCCTGACTCGCCCGATCGCGCCAGTTTCGACCACGGTTTCGGAACCAGGCAGGGCCAAGAATGGTTTGAGACATGAAAACGCCGTGATTGCTGCGTAAATCCCGCGCGGGGGCTGCCGCGTAGAGAAAGAGGGACGTCAAATGAAAACATCAAAAATCATCATGGCCTCGGTTGCATCGATCGCCCTGCTGGGCACTTCCGCGTGCGTGACCGATCCCAACACCGGCGAGAAGAAGGTCTCGCGCACTGCCATCGGCGCGGCGCTGGGCGGGACGCTCGGCTATCTGCTCGGCGGCGCGATCGGCGGCAACACCGCGCGCATCATCGGTGCCGGTATCGGCGGCAGCGCTGGCGCGGTGATCGGCAAGCAGTTCGATGACCAGATCAAGGAGCTCGACGAGTCGGTTTCCGGCGCCGGCGTCGACGTCGAGGAAATTGGCGACCAGGACGCGATTCTCGTCCGCCTGCCCGACGGTGTGACCTTCGCCAGCGGTTCGGCCAGCATCAACCCCGGTTTCTACACCACGCTCGATGCGGTGGCGGACAGCCTGATCAAATACCCCAACAGCCTCGTCGACGTGTACGGCTTTACCGACACGACCGGCTCCGACGCGCTCAACCAGCGCCTGTCGGAGCAGCGCGCGCAGGCAGTGGCCGATTATCTCGCCGCCCGCGGCGTGGCGCGGTCGCGACTTGCCACCCAGGGCTTCGGCGAACGCTATGAGTATCTGCGGGTGAAGACCGGCGACAATGTCGCCGAACCGCTGAACCGCCGGGTCGAAATCAAGATCATCCCGGTCAGCCAGGCCGACGTGCAGGCTGCGCGGGGCAACTGATCGCCAATTCCTGCCATTCCTGGCAGCAAGCGTGGGGTCGGCAGCAATGCCGGCCCTTTCGCGTTTCACCCGATCTCGGCACGCTGACTGGCCACTATAGCCTTGGCACGGGTAGCGAGGTGCTGGACCGCCTCAGCATGAATTCCCGGAGCGCTGACGAGCAGGCCGAAGGCGCGCGGATCGCGCTTGTTGTAGGCAAGCGGCGCACCGAAGGCGTCTGTCGTCGCCGCTCCCGCCTCGCGTGCGATCAGGGCCGCAGCGCCGATGTCCCATTCGTAACCCCAGCGCAGAGTGGCGACGAGGTCTGCCTCGTCCGCAGCCACCATCGCCACCCGCAAGGCGATGCTGTTGGGCTTCTCGACCATGGCAAGCAGCCGGTCTTCCTTCATCAGCGAATCGGTCGGCACGCGCGCTCCGGCAAATTTCGTCCGGCGCGAGGCCTCGAGCGGCGCGCCATTGCGCTGCGCACCCTGCCCGGCAATGGCGATCCATTCCTCGTTCCGCGCCGGCGCGCCGAGCATGCCGATCAGCGGCCGCCCTTCGCTGATCAACGCGACCGACACGGCCCAGCCGGGCCGACCACGGATGAAGTCGCGCGTCCCGTCAATCGGATCGACCAGCCAGATCAGGCGATTGTCCAGCCGCCCCGGTGCATCGACGGTTTCTTCCGATAGCCACCCGGCCGAAGGCAGCAGCGCCATCAGCTCGCGCTTGAGGAAGCTGTCGACCGCCATATCCGCCGCGCTGACCGGGTTGCCCGGGGTCTTGTCCCAGCTTTCCAGCGCATGGCCGGCTCCCGGCCAGGCGGCATGGGCAATGGCGGCGGCTTCGCGAACAATGGACTGGAGGCGGGCGTGGTCGATCATCGTATCTGGCTCTGCGCGCCCATGCGGCCCGATTGCACACTTTTCAAGCGCGCCGATCCATGCTTAGGCGCGCTCGCATCATTTACCCGCAGCAATGACGGACAGGACCCGCTTCCCATGAACATCCACGAATACCAGGCCAAGGAACTGCTCGCGAAATACGGCATCGCCGTGCCCGCCGGCCATGCCGCGCTCACCGTCGAGGAAGCCGTGGCCGGAGCGAGGCAGCTGCCCGGGCCGCTGTATGTGGTGAAGGCCCAGATCCACGCCGGTGGCCGCGGCAAGGGCAAGTTCAAGGAACTCGGCGCCGATGCCAAGGGCGGCGTGCGCCTCGCCAAGAGCCTCGAGGAGGTCGAAGCCAATGCCCGCGAAATGCTCGGCAACACGCTGGTGACGATCCAGAC
This sequence comes from Erythrobacter sp. SDW2, assembly GCF_021431965.1. Classification (NCBI taxonomy): domain Bacteria; kingdom Pseudomonadati; phylum Pseudomonadota; class Alphaproteobacteria; order Sphingomonadales; family Erythrobacteraceae; genus Erythrobacter; species Erythrobacter sp. SDW2. The sequence continues at coordinate 639,409 of NZ_CP090370.1, read as the reverse complement.
CGGCGAGGCGGGCAAGCAGGTCAACCGCCTCTATGTCACCGACGGTGTCGATATAGCCAGGGAATTCTACCTCTCGCTGCTGGTCGATCGCGCAACCGGCCGCGTCGCCTTCGTCGTCTCGACCGAAGGCGGTATGGATATTGAGGCCGTCGCGCATGACACGCCCGAGAAGATCACCACCTTCACCGTCGATCCGGCGCAGGGCTTCCAGCCGCACCACGGCCGCGCGGTGGCCTTCGCGCTGAAGCTCAAGGGCGATCTCAACAAGCAGGCGCAGGTGCTCGCCAAGCAGCTCTATGACGCCTTCATGGCGACCGACTGCTCGATGCTGGAGATCAACCCGCTGGTCGAAACCGTCGATGGCAAGCTGACCGTGCTCGACGCCAAGATGAGCTTCGATTCCAACGCGCTTTACCGTCACAAGGACATCGAGGCGCTGCGCGACGAGACCGAGGAAGACCCGGCCGAAGTCGAAGCGAGCGAATACGACCTTGCCTATATCAAGCTCGACGGCAATATCGGCTGCATGGTCAATGGCGCGGGCCTTGCCATGGCGACGATGGACATCATCAAGCTCAACGGCGCTTTCCCGGCCAACTTCCTCGACGTGGGCGGCGGCGCCACCACCGAGAAGGTGACCGCGGCGTTCAAGATCATCCTCAAGGATCCGGCGGTCGAGGGCATCCTGGTCAACATCTTCGGCGGGATCATGAAGTGCGACGTCATCGCCAACGGCATCGTCCAGGCGGCGAAGGATGTGAACCTCTCGGTCCCGCTGGTGGTTCGCCTCGAAGGCACCAATGTCAACGAAGGCAAGGCGATCCTCGACAATTCGGGCCTCGCCATCGTCAGCGCCGACGACCTCGGTGATGCAGCCAAGAAGATCGTCGCCGAGGTCAAGAAAGCGGCGTAACCCTCTCCTCGTCATTTCGAGGAGCGCAGCGACGCGGCAATTCATGATCTGCCGTTCCCGATGGGACGGCCAGTCCGTGGATTGCTTCGCCTGCGGCTCGCAATGACGTTGCTTGGCGAATCTGTCGGCTGGATTGGGCTCGAGGCCCGATCAATCTCCGCTACGCCGGAACCGGAACACCAGTTCCTGCGGTTCCGGCTTGTCGCTCTTCATTCGCACCGCGACCACCATACCGCTTGCCGGGCCGGCTGCAGGATCAATGCAGCGGTAGGTCAGCGCGCTGAAATAGAGTGCGCAGGGTTCCGCCGCAAGCAGGCGGAAGGTGACCATGCCGTCCTTGTCCTCCCAGCCGGTGAGGTCGGGGTTGAAGTGCTTGAGCTTCACCACCAGCGAACCATCCTGTTCCATCAGGTACATGTGCTCGGTAAACATGATCCCGCCATCGGCGGTTTCCTGCACGAAGGTGCCGACCATGGTATCGCCCGAGGGCGCTAGCCAGCTTTCGTGCGCCTCGGCACCGCCGATACCCTCGCCGCTCCACTGGCCGACCAGCCATGCCGCATCGGCGATGGTGGCGGGCGGCGGCTCGAAGCCGGGCTCGCCCACGCGCGTCTCCTGCGGCGCCAGAGGGGCGGCGCATAGGCCCAACATCAGCGTCACAATGCTCCTGCAATTCATGCAACCCTCCTGCGGCTCGATCATCCCCGCCAAGTTGTAGCACAGTCTGGCCCAAAGCCAGTCTTGACCTTGGCGCGGTGGAGGTGGAGGGGAGTTGCCAAGGCAACATTCGGTTCCAACTGCCTTGCTTGACGTTTACGTAAACGCAAGCTAGGCGGACGACCAAGATTGCCGTTCGTGATTCTTTGAGAGGAAGGAACTCCCATGAAAATCCTCGTGCCCGTCAAGCGGGTGATCGACTACAACGTCAAACCGCGGGTCAAGGCGGATGGCACGGGCGTGGACCTGGCCAACGTCAAGATGAGCATGAACCCGTTCGACGAAATCGCCGTCGAAGAGGCGATCCGCCTCAAGGAAAAGGGTGCCGCGACCGAGATCGTCGCCGTCAGCGTCGGCCCGGCCAAGGCGCAGGAAACGCTCCGCACCGCGCTCGCCATGGGCGCCGACCGGGCGATCCTGGTGCAGGTCGATGACGATGTCGAGGTCGAACCGCTGGCGGTCGCCAAGATCCTCAAGGCCATTGCCGAGGCGGAAGAGCCCGGCCTGATCCTGCTGGGCAAGCAGTCGATCAGCGACGACAGCAACCAGACCGGCCAGATGCTCGCCGCGCTGATGAACCGTCCGCAGGGCACCTTCGCCAACACCGTCGAAGTCGAGGGCGATTCGGTCATCGTGAAGCGCGAGATCGACGGCGGCCTGCAGACCGTCAAGCTGTCGCTTCCCGCGATCGTCACCACCGACCTGCGGCTGAACGAGCCGCGCTATGCCTCGCTGCCGAACATCATGAAGGCGAAGTCGAAGCCGCTCGACACCAAGACCCCGGCCGATTTCGGTGTGGACATCACCCCGCGCCTCACCACCGTCCGGGTCGCCGAACCGCCGGTCCGCCAGGCCGGCGAGAAGGTCGCCGACGTCGATGCGCTCGTCGCCAAGATCAAGGCGCTCGGGATCGCGTAAGCGGCCCTGACAGGAAAGGATTCACAGATGAAAACTCTCGTTTGGGTCGAACACGACAACGCCTCGGTCAAGGACGCCACCCTGTCGGCCGTGACCGCCGCCTCGAAGCTCGGCGAAGTCCACCTGCTGGTCGCCGGCTCGGGCTGTGCAGCCGTTGCCGACGCCGCCGCCAGGATTGCGGGTGTCGGCAAGGTCCACCTCGCCGACCACGCCGCCTATGAGCACGCGCTGGCCGAAAACGTCGCGCCGCTGGTGGCATCGCTGATGGACAGCCACGACGCCTTCGTTGCGCCCGCCACCACCACCGGCAAGAACATCGCCCCGCGCGTCGCTGCGCTGCTCGACGTGATGCAGATTTCGGACATCCTCTCGGTCGAAGGCGACAAGACCTTCACCCGTCCGATCTATGCCGGCAACGCCATCGCCACCGTGACCAGCTCTGATGCCAAGCTCGTCATCACCGTGCGCGGCACGGCGTTCGACAAGGCGGCGACCGAAGGCGGCAGCGGCACGGTCGAGGCCGTCAGCGGCCCCGGCGATGCCGGCCTCTCGAGCTTCGTCAGCAGCGAAATCGCCAAGAGCGAGCGCCCCGAACTGACCAGCGCCAAGGTAATCGTCTCGGGCGGCCGCGCGCTTAAGGACAGCGCGACCTTCGAGGAAGTCATCACCCCGCTCGCCGACAAGCTCGGCGCCGGGATCGGTGCCAGCCGTGCCGCGGTCGATGCAGGCTATGTCCCCAACGACTACCAGGTCGGCCAGACCGGCAAGATCGTCGCCCCCGAAGTCTATATCGCCATCGGCATCTCCGGCGCGATCCAGCACCTTGCCGGGATGAAGGATTCCAAGACCATCATCGCCATCAACAAGGACGAGGACGCCCCGATCTTCCAGGTCGCGGACATCGGCCTGGTGGGTGATCTGTTCAAGATCGTGCCGGAGCTGACGAACAAGCTGTAACTTCGATTGCAACCGGCATTGGGGCAGGATAAAATTGCCGGATGCTTGGGAATTTACTTCGAAGAGGGGCCGTACTCTGTGCGGCCCCTTCTTTGTTGCTCGGGGCGATCGCATCGCCTGCGCTGGCGCTTGAAGAGACCACACGGCTGGAGCCCGTTTCCGGCTGGCACGTCGAATTGACCGACGGGATATGCCGGTTGTCACGCAGCTATAGCGCGGATGGACAGCAGGCCGTCCTCGCAATCGAGCACTTTGGCGAGCGGAATAGCTTCTCCATTACTGTTGCGGGTGAGGCTGTGACACGGGCCAAGGCAACCAGCGCCAGCGTACAATTCGGCCCCTTCTTTCCCCCTCACGAACGAGAGGTCGAGCGCGGCCGAATCAAGGGAGTGGGCGAGGCCATGCTGCTCAGCTCACGCGGATTGGCCCCGCCGGGCCAGGACAGGGAGGCTGAGGTAACGGAGGCCGACACACCGACGGTGCCAATGACTGCCGCAGACGCGGAATGGCTGCGGATCGAGCAGCATCCCGGGAGTTATCTTCGCTTTCCCCTGCCCAAATTCGGTGAGGCATTTGCGGTGCTCGATCAATGCGTCGATGCAATGGTCGAAAGCTGGGACTTCGATCCGGACGAGCAGCGGGCCCTGGTTGCGGGTCCCAAGGTCCGCGATCAGGCGAGCTGGGTCAACGATATCCGGTTCCCGGTCCGCGAACTGCGTGAAGGGTTCGACGGCCGCATCTGGCTGCGCTTCAATGTTGACGCTGCCGGGCGGCCAACGGCCTGCACCACCGTCAAATCAGCCGATGCCGACCGGTTTGGCAGTGCCTGCGAAAACCTGCTCCGCATCGCCCGATTCGACCCGGCGAGGGACCACGAAGACAAGCCCGCCGCGTCCTATATCGTTTTGAGCATCCGGTACGACGTCTATTGAAACGGCACTGTGGCCGCGCCGGTCAGCGTGGCGGCACCCTGCGCAGCAATTTCACCACACTTCCATCCGGCATCTGTCCGTCGCGCATCGGCGCGAAGCCCAGCTTGGCTGCCAGCTTGAGTGAAGGCACATTGGTGGGGTCGATAAGGCAAACAAGCTCGGCCGCGAACTCGGCATCCCACCACGCCAGCACCGCGCGCATGATCTCGCCCGCATAGCCCTTGCCCACCGCGGATTCGCGCAGGATCCAGCCGGCCTCGGGCTTGTCGTCGAAGTCCTCGCCGAGCCCGCGCCAGGAATGGAAGATGCCGCAATTGCCGAGCAGCGTGCCGTCGCCGCCGCGCTCGCGCACCATCAGCGTGCCATAGCCATAGAGCGTCCAGCTGCCCGCATTGCGGGTGAAGCGCATGAAATGGTCCGGCATCGCGGGCTCGGGGCCGAGATAGCGCCGCGTTTCCGGCTCGGCGATGATTTCGAACAGGGGATGGAGGTCGTCCCTGACCGGCTGCCGCAGTTCCAGCCGCTCGGTGACGAGGAACGGCCCGCTCATCCGGTGAACTGGACAATGGCGTGGATAGTCAGCCCCACCAGTCCGCCCACCAGCGTGCCGTTGATGCGGATGAACTGCAGGTCGCGGCCGACCGCACCTTCGATCCGGTCGGTGACGGTGGTCGCATCCCAGCGCTTGACGGTTTCGGAGACCAGGCGGACGATCTCGTCGCCGTAGCGGGTGGCGATGCCGACGGCGGTGCGGCGCGCGAAACGGTTGATCTGGTGCTGCAGCCGCTCGTCCTGCTGCAGGGCAGCGCCAAGCTCGCCCAGCATCTTGCGCATTTCCTCGCCCAGCGCGGTGTCCGGCTCGCGCGCGCGGCGGATCAGCGACAGGCGGATGCGTTCCCACACGCCCAGCCACCATTCGGCCACTGCCGGATTGGAGAGCAGGTCACGCTTGATTTCCTCCACCTTCTCGCGCGTCGCGGGATCGGTCTGCAAGTCGCTGGCGAGCTTTTCCAGCCCTTCCTCGATCTTGCCGCGCAGCGGATGCTGGGGATCGACCAGCACTTCCGCCAGCAGGCGATAGAGCCCGTCGAGCACCGAGGCCGAGATCCGCTCGTCGAGACCCGTCCAGCGCAGCACGGCATTGGCGCGGTCGTGGATGATCTGGCGGATGGTCTCCTCGTTGTCCTCCAGCGTCAGCCCGGCCCAGCGGATGAAACCGTCCATCAGCGGCATGTGCCGCTTGTCGGCAATCGCCCCTTCGAGCATGCGCCCGGCCAGCGGCGAGACATCGATCTTCGCAAGCTGGCCCGCCAGCCCCTGCCGCACCTGGTTGCCCAGCCGGTCGGGGTCGAGCGATTCGAGCACTTCGGCCAGCAGTTCGGCTGCCCCGCCGGTAATGCGGCTGCGGGCTTCCTCGCCCGGGGCGACGAGATAGTCGCCCACGCCCTTGGCGACATTCATCCCCTGCATCCGCCGCGCCACCACGGCGGGGGTGAGGAAATTGGTGCGCAGGAACTGCGCCATGGTGTCGGCGATGCGGTCCTTGTTCTCGGGGATGATCGCGGTGTGCGGGATGGGCAAGCCGAGCGGATGGCGGAACAGCGCGGTGACCGCGAACCAGTCTGCCAGCCCGCCGACCATGGCGGCTTCAGCGAAAGCGTTGACGTAGCCCCAGGCCGGATGGAGATCGAGCAGGCGGTGGGTGATAACGAACACCGCCGCCATGAACACCAGCATCAGCGTGGCGGTGATCCGCATGTTGCGCGCACGATCCGCCAGCAGCTCCTGGCCGCTGGCGGCGATGATGGTGCGTTGCTCGGTCGTCACTCGGCCGGAATAGCCTCGGGCGGGGGGCTTCCGCCATGCTTTTCGTCGTACTTGTCGTCACCGGGCTTGTAGGTGAGGAAACGGTTGCGCAGCCACGGGCCGACCCGCTTTTCGAAGCCGTCGGCCAGGCTGAAGCCAGCCGGGACGATCAGCAGCGTCAGCACCGTCGACATGATCAGCCCGCCGATCACCATGGTCCCCATCGGCGCGCGCCAGGCCCCGTCGCCCGAACCGAGCAGGCCGGAGAAGGCGATCGGGACCATCCCGGCAGTCATCGCCACGGTGGTCATGACGATCGGCTGGGCGCGCTTGTGCCCGGCGTCCATGATCGCTTCGAACTTGCGCGTGCCCTTGGCCATTTCCTCGATCGCGAAGTCGATCAGCAGGATCGAGTTCTTGGAGACGATGCCCAGCAGCAACAGGATCCCGATATAGACCGGCATCGACTGCGGCTGGCCGACCATCCAGACGAGGAAGATGCCGCCCAGCGGCGCCAGCGCCAGCGAGGTCATGTTGACCAGCGGGCTCATCAACCGCTTGTAGAGCAGCACCAGCACCGCGAACACCAGCAGCACACCGGCAACCACGGCAATCGTCAGGCTGCGGACCAGCTCCTGTTGCCATTCGTCTTCGCCGACGACGTCGCGGATCACGCCTTGGGGCAGGTCCTTGAGGATCGGCAGGGCATCAATCTCGGCCTGCGCCTCGCCCTTGACGACGCCCTGGGCCAGGTCGGCCCCGACGAGTACGCGGCGGTTCTGGTTGTAGCGCTGGATGGCCGTCGGGCCCGAACCGAAGCTGATATCGGCCACGCGCGACAGTGGCACAGTGCCGCCGGTGCGGGTCTGGACCGGGAGATTCTCGATCGTGCTCAGGCTTTCGCGCGATTCCTCGGGCAGCTTGACCCGGATCGGGATCTGCCGGTCGGAGAGCGAGAATTTGGCCGCATTCTGCTCGATCTCGCCGAGCGTCGCGATGCGAATCGTCTGGCTCAGCGCCGCCGTCGTCACGCCGAGCTCGGCCGCGAGTGCGGGGCGCGGGGTGATGATGATCTCCGGCCGGTTGATGTCGGCGCTGATGCGCGGTGCGACCAGCGAATCGATGCCCTTCATCTGCTCGACCAACGTGGCGGCGGTCTGCTCCAGCAGTTCGGGGTCGGACCCGGCCAGCATGATCGTCATATCGCGTCCGCTGCCGAAGCCGCCGGATTGCGACTGGAAGCGGATCCGGGCGTCGGGAATCTTGGCCAGTTCGGGAGCGAGATCGCGTTCGAACTGGATCGAGGTCCGCTCACGGTCGGCCCTGAGCGAGATATAGATCGTTGCCGCCCCTTCGCGCACGCGCTCCAGCGCCCGCTCCACTTCCTGCTGGCCCTCCAGCAGGGCCGCCACCCGGTCGGCCACCGCCTTGGTGGTTTCCAGCGTGGTGCCGGGCACCATCTCGATCTCGATCCGGCTGTTGTCGTCGTCGATAGTCGGCTGGAACTGCGCCGGGACCAGTCCGAACAGCTGCACCGTGAGCAGCAGCGCGAAATAGCCGGTCATGAGCATCCACACGCGATGATCGTAGAACCGTGCTTCGAGATACTGCCACGACTGGCGCAACCGGTCGCCGAACAGCCGACAGATCGCGCCCAGCAGCTTGAGCACCAGATAGCCCGCGACGAATCCTGCAAACAGCACGACCGCCAGGATCAACAGGTTGAGCAGGCGGCCCGCGAGTTGGGCGAAGCCGGCTTGGGGATCGCTGGAAATCGCTGCGGTCAGCTTGTCAGCCAGCCCCAGTTGCATCAGCGCGCCCGACAGCGAGAAACTGGCGAAGGCCGGCGTGACAATCATGAGCAGGATGACGAGGATGAAGCTCAGCACATAGGCCCAGCGCCGTTTCGGCGGCTCCAGCCCCTCGCGGCGGGCGAACAGCTTGCCGCGGTCCAGCGACCAGCGCAGGATGCCCATATAGCGGTCCATCAGCGGACCTTCGCCATGCGACGCCTCACCGTGCGCCTTGAGGAAATAGGCCGCCAGCATCGGCGTGATCATGCGCGCCACGGCGAGCGACATCAGCACGGCGATCACCACGGTGATGCCGAAGTTCTTGAAGAACTGCCCCGAAATGCCCGGCATCAGGCCGACCGGCAGGAACACCGCAACGATGCAGAAGCTCGTCGCCACCACTGGCAGGCCGATTTCGTCGGCGGCGTCGATGCTGGCCTGGTAGGCGCTCTTGCCCATGCGCATATGGCGCACGATATTCTCGATCTCGACGATGGCGTCGTCGACCAGCACACCGGCGACCAGCCCCAGCGCCAGCAACGAGAGCTGGTTGAGGTTGAAGCCGAGCAGGTCCATGAACCAGAAGGTCGGGATCGCCGAGAGCGGGATGGCAATGGCGGAGATGACCGTTGCCCGCCAGTCGCGCAGGAAGAAGAACACCACCACGACGGCAAGGATAGCGCCTTCGATCATCGCCGCCATCGAGCTCGAATACTGCTCTTCGGTGTACTTCACCGTGTTGAACAGCGGGATGAACTTGATCCCCGGGTTCTCGGCCTCGATTTCCGCGAGGACGTCCTTGGCTTCGTAGAACACCGTCACGTCCGACGCGCCCTTGGCGCGCGACATGGCGAAATTGACCACTTCCTTGCTGCCGACTTCGGAAATCGAGGTCTGCTCGCTGTACCCGTCACGGACCGTCGCCACTTCGGACAGCTTGACGGTGCGCCCGTTGCCGAGCTGGATCTGTCGCTGCGACAGCTCGAAGGCGGTCTCGGTACTGCCCAGCACGCGCACCGACTGGCGGGTGCCGCCGACTTCGGCCGCGCCGCCAGCGGCATCGATATTGGTCTGGCGCAGCACCTGGTTGATCTGGCTGGCGGTGACGCCGAGCGCCTGCATCTTGGGCAGGTCGAGGATCACTTCGATCTCGCGGTCGACCCCGCCGAAGCGGTTGACCTCGGCCATGCCCTCGATCCCGAGCAGGCGCTTGGCGATGGAATCGTCGATGAACCAGCTGAGCTGCTCGATGGTCATGTCGTCGGCCTCGACGGCATAGATGCCGAGGAAGCCGCCGGCGACCTCCTCCTTGCTGATGCGCGGTTCGAGGATCCCGTCGGGCAGGCTGCCGCGGACCGAATCGATCGCGTTCTTCACCTCCGCCGTCGCGTCGTTGGGGTCGGTGCCGATGGCGAATTCGATGAAGGTGTTGGAACTGCCCTCGCTGGCGGTCGAATTGATCGATTTCACGCCGTTGATCGAGCGGACGGCGGATTCGACCCGCTGGGTGATCTGGTTCTCGATCTCGGTCGGCGCGGCACCGGGCTGCGAGATCGACACGTTGACGGCCGGGAACTCGATATCCGGGTTGTTGACCACGTCCATCCGGGCAAAGCTCAGCAGGCCGGCGAACAGCAGCGCGGTGAACATCACCAGCGGGATCACCGGGTTGCGGATCGACCAGGCTGAGATCTTGCTAAAGTCCATGCCGGATCAGCCCTTGGTTGCCGTCTTCGGTTGCGCTGCGGCTGCCGGGGCTTTCTTCGCACCCTGCAGTTCCGGCACGATGGTTTCGCCTTCGGTAAGGAAACCGCCTGCTCGCAGCACGACCTTTTCCGCACCGGTCAGGCCGCTGACGATAGCGACCCCGCCCGGGGTAACGATGCCGGTGGTCACTCCCCGGCGGCGGACTTTGTTGTCCTTGTCGACGATGTAGACGAAGGCACCCTTGTCATCCGACAGGATGGCGGATTCGGGCAGCATGGGTGCGACGATGGTGCCGCTGTTGATGGTCGCGGTCGCGAAGCCGCCGGGCCGCAGTCCGGGTGCGTAGCTGAGCGCGATTCGCGCGGTGCCCTGGCGGGTCTGGGCGTCGATGGTCGGTTCCAGCTGCCAGATCTGGCCGGTGAAGCTCTTGTCCATGCCAGCCGGGGTAATCGTGGCACTGACGCCTGGCGTCAGCTTGGCGAGGTCGGTCTCGCCGACCTGCGCCAGCAGTTCCATCTCGCCGCCCTTGGCGATGACAAACAGCGCTGGCGAACCGGCGCTGACGGTCTGGCCCGGCTCGACATTGCGTTCGAGGAGGAGCCCGGAAGCAGGAGCGAGAATATTGAGCCGCGCGTTGCGGGCCAGCAGTTCGTTATACTGCGCCTGCGCCACCGCTACCCGCGCACGGGCGGCATCGCGGGTCGCGGTCAGGCGGTCGACTTCGGCCTTGGAGATGAATCCGCGGTCGACCAGCTGCAGCGCGCGATCCAGATTGGCTTGTGCAAGATTGGCATCGGACCTGGCGACTTCGATCTGGGCGGCCGCGCTGCGCGCCTGCTGGCTCTGGACCGAACGGTCGATCGAAGCGAGCACTTGCCCGGCGCGGACCCACTGGCCCTGCTCGACCGGAACCGAAACGACCCGGCCGCCTTCGCCGACCACGCCGACCGGCATGGCGCGACGCGCGGCGAGCGTGCCGGTGGCATTGATGGCGCCTTCGATCGCGGTCGTGCCGGGGGCGACAACGGTGATGCGTGGAGCCTGTTCGTTACGGTCGGCCGCCGGAACGGCGGTGCTTTCGCCCGCGCCCAGCAACAGATAGGCCGCCACCAGGCCGCCGACGACCAGGATACCGAGAATGATCCAGCGCCACGGCAGGCTGCGCTGCTCGTTCCATCGCTTGGCAGCATAAGTCTCGCCCGCCACCTGGGCAGGCGTATCGCTGCGAATTTCGCTATGCTGGTAGTTCATCGTCTTCCCATCACCGGCAATATCCGTACCACCACTGTATTATCTGACTAAGTCACCAAGCGCAAGCCAGGAGGGAGTGGTGGCGGAAACGGGCCTGTTTGCCTTGCTGCCCCTAGGCCCGTGCCAAGGCCAAGGCAATCGCGCGCTCTACCAACAGCGCAATGGAGCGGACCGGCGACAGGGACCCGATACAAGGGAAAGAAGGGCCACAAACGCAAGGCGGGGCTGCATCGCTGCAGCCCCGCCCCAGGTTATTCTGGCTGTGTGGCGTGTTACCGCACGCGGCCGCGCTGGACCAGGTTCAGCACCGCCAGCAGCACGATGGCGCCGAGAACGGCGATCGCGAAAGCGCCCAGGTCGAAAGTCTGGATGCTGCCGCCGAAGCCGAGCAGCGGCGCCAGCACGGCATTGCCGATCAGCGCCCCGATGATACCGACGACGATGTTGAGGAAAATGCCCATCGAGGCATCGCGATTCATGACCATGCTGGCGAGCCAACCGGCGACGCCGCCCACGATGATTGCGACAATCCAACCCATTGTGATTCTCCGTATCCTGTTTGCTATGTCCAGAATACGAACAGCGCGCCGGGTGGTTCCCGGCGCGCAAGTGCGTCAGATTCTAAGCCATTGATTTAAGGCGGATAGCGCAGTGAACTAGTACTTCAACTGGCGTTCGTAGAGATCGCGGTAGTGCTGGATCCGGGTGACCCGAAGCCCTTGCATACCGGAACGGTCAACCGCGCGCTGCCACGAGGCGAACTCTTCCAGCGTCAGGTTGTAGCGCTCCAGCACTTCGTCGATCGTCAGCATGCCGCCGTTGACGGCCGCAACGACCTCTGCCTTGCGGCGCACCACCCAGCGGCGGGTGTTGGGGCTCGGCAGGTCAGCCATGGTGAGCGGCTCGCCAAGCGGGCCGATTACCTGTGCCGGTCGGATTTTCTGGTTCTCGATCATCAAAACTCTCGGTCGCCTGCTGCCGCTGGGGGAGCGACACCATTGGCCCATGGATATTTGCCATGAGCTAAAACATCTCGGTTAACATCCCGTTTGCCTACTCCCCATTGCGATAGCATGGCTGCTGCCGCCGGGTTGAAGCTCGCCGCGGCGCCGGCTTCGCCAGCCAGCAGAACGCACCGCAGGTCGCGCCGGGCCGAAAGCCGTGCGACCAGTACCGGCCAGGCAATCGCCGCCAGCGCCTGTTCGGCGACGGCGTCGGTCTGGCCCGGAATTTCGAATGTGCTTTCGTACATGTTCACCGCTTTACATCCGGGTCCGTCAAGATCGGGTAAAGCCGAGGTTTACCGGCGATTAGGATTGTACAACGCGGGAGTAACCTTTGCCGCCGGGTTGCCGCCCCGCCCCTTTCCCGCACCCCCGCCTGCGTGTATGGGCGCAGCCGTCATGAATGCCCCCATGAAAACCGACGCGCTCCTGCCACCTGCTGCACAGGCAGCTGACATGTTCGACCTACCGCACGCGGCCACCGATTGCCGCATCGTGGTGGCGATGTCGGGCGGGGTCGATTCGTCGGTCGTGGCAGCGCTCGCGCATGCCAGCGGGGCCGAAGTGATCGGCATCACGCTGCAGCTCTACGATTATGGTGCGGCAACCGGGCGCAAGGGCGCGTGCTGCGCCGGCGACGATATCCGCGACGCCCGCGCCGTGGCCGACCGGTTGGGCATCGCGCATTATGTCTTCGACCACGAAAGCGCCTTTCGCCAGGAAGTGGTCGAACAGTTCGCCGACGACTATCTCGCCGGACGCACTCCGGTGCCCTGCATCCGCTGCAACATGGGGCCCAAGTTCACGGACCTGCTGCGCATGGCGCGCGAGCTGGGGGCGGATTGCCTGGCGACCGGGCATTATGTCCGCCGGGTGATGGGTGCAGCGGGGCCGGAACTGCATCGCGCTTTGGATCCGGCGCGCGACCAGTCCTATTTCCTCTATGGCACGACCGAGGCGCAGCTCGACTTCCTGCGCTATCCGCTGGGCGACCTGCCCAAGGCGCAGGTGCGTGAACTGGCCGAAGCGGCCGGCCTGCGCAATGCCGCCAAGCCCGACAGCCAGGACATCTGCTTCGTGCCCGACGGCGACTATGCCAGGATCGTCAAGAAGCTGCGCCCTGAAGGCGGTGCGCCGGGTGCCATCATTCACGCGCAGACCGGAGAGACGCTGGGCGAGCACAAGGGGATCATCCATTACACCGTCGGCCAGCGGCGCGGGCTCGAGATCGGCGGCCAGCCGGAGCCGCTCTATGTCGTGGAGCTCGATGCGGCGGCCGGTGCGGTCAAGGTCGGGCCAAAGGCGATGCTGGCGGTGTCCTCCGCCACGCTGATCGAAACCAACCGCATCGGCCCGCTGCCAGATGCACCGCTGACGGCCAAGGTCCGCTCGCTGGCGAGGCCGGTACCGGTAACGCTGGAGGGGCCGCTGGGCGACGGCGCCACCACCAGGATTCGCTTTGCCACACCTGAGTATGGCGTCGCTCCCGGACAGGCAGCGGTGCTCTATGCCGGTGATCGCGTTGTCGGCGGGGGCTGGATCGAAGCGACGGAGAAAGCCGCTTGAGCGAAGCGATCTACCCGCTCGCCGGGCGCCGCGTCTATGTCGCGGGGCATCGCGGCATGGTCGGCGCGGCGCTGGTGCGGCGGCTGGAGGGCGAAGGCTGCCTGGTGCTGACTGCCGACCGTTCGGTCGATCTGCGGGAACAGGGCGCGGTGCGGCAATGGTTCGCCGACAACAAGCCGGACACCGTCATCGTCGCTGCGGCCAGGGTCGGCGGGATCCTCGCCAATGACACCCGCCCGGCCGAATTCCTCTATGACAACCTGATGATCGAGGCGAACGTCATCGAGGCGGCGCATCGCCACGATGCCGACAAGCTGCTCTTTCTCGGATCGTCCTGCATCTACCCGCGCCTGGCGCCCCAGCCGATCACCGAAGACGCGCTGCTGACCGGCCCGCTCGAGCCGACCAACGAATGGTATGCCGTGGCCAAGATCGCCGGGATCAAGCTGTGCCAGGCCTATCGCCGCCAGTACGGTCGCGATTTCATCAGCGCCATGCCGACCAATCTCTATGGTCCGGGGGACAATTTCGACCTCGCATCGAGCCATGTCCTGCCCGCGCTGATCCGCAAGGCGCATGAGGCGAAGCTGGCCGGGGCCGAATCGATCACGCTGTGGGGCAGCGGCACTCCGCGCCGCGAATTCCTGCATGTCGACGACCTCGCCGATGGCTGCGTCCACCTGCTGACGCATTATTCGGGCGAGGAGCATGTCAATCTCGGCTCGGGCACCGACCTGACGATCAACGAACTGGCGCAGGCGGTGTGCCGGTCGGTCGGGTTCGAAGGGCGGATCGATCACGACACCTCGAAGCCCGACGGCACGCCGCGCAAGCTGATGGACGGGTCGAAGATCGCGGCGATGGGCTGGAGGCCGCGCATCGGCCTCGATCAGGGCATTGCCGATGCCTATCGCTGGTTTCTCGCCAACGCGGCCTAGCGATTCCACTTGTCCAGCACGCAGCCATAGCCGTCGCGCATCCGCGCGGTATCGCTGGCAACGAGCAGGAAGCGCGCGGTAACGCTCTTTTCCTCCTCGTTCTCGGTCAGGGAAACCAGCTCCATCCCGGCGAGCTTGTCCTTGGCGCAATCCTCCATCGTCCGTCCGGCGACGAATCGGCACGAGCAGGCGACCCGGGCCGAATAGGCGCTGGCGGTCTGGGCATAGCCGGTGATCGGCGTGCGGAACCACAGGAACACCCCCGCTGCCAGCACCAGCAGCACGAACAGCACCGTGGGCCAGCGACGGGCCTGGCCCGGTGTTTTCCCGGAAGCGGATTTTGACGTTGCCAAGGCGATTCCTGTCATGCGAGAGGCCTGCCCCATGCAGCGCCGCGTCGCCCCCCTTATCGCCATGCTGGCTCTCGCCTCAAGCCTTGTCGCGTGCGGCGAGGCACCGCCGGTCGAACAGGCGCTGAGCGAGCAAGCGCTGGCCGCCGTCGGCAAGGACCCCGGCGCGCCCGACGAGCAACTGGCGCGCCAGCTCGACGACCTGTTCACCAATGAAGCGCTGGGCGAAACCCGCGCCGCGGTGGTGATGTACAACGGCCGGATTGCAGCCGAGCGCTATGCCCCCGGCTATGACGAGGACACCCGCTTCGTCAGCTGGTCGATGGCAAAGACGGTCACCGCGGTGATGATCGGCATGCTGGTCGCCGACGGGCAGTTGCAACTCGACCAGAGCCCGCCGATCGCCGAATGGCAGCGCCCGGGCGACCCGCGCGGAGCGATCACATTGCGCCAGCTGCTGCAGATGCGCAGCGGGCTGCGCCACACCGAGGCCGGCGACCCGCCCTACGAATCGTCAGAAGTGCGGATGCTGTTTCTCGACGGGCGCGACGACATGGCCAAATGGGCCGAGGAGCAACCGCTCGAGGCCGAACCCGGCGCAAAGTTCGAATACTCGAGCAACACCACGGTCATCCTCGCCGATATCGCCGCGCGGGTGCTGACACAGGGGAGCGAGGACCCGGAAGTGCGGCGCAGGGCGGTGAGCGAATTCCTCCACGCCCGCCTGTTCGACCCGCTGGGAATGAAGAGTGTCGTACCGGAGTTCGACGCCCACGGCACGCTGGTCGGCGGCAGCCTGATCCATGCCAGCGCGCGCGACTGGGCCAGGTTCGGCGAGTTCCTGCGCAATGGCGGTTCGGTCAGCGGGGCCCAGCTGGTGCCGCGCAAATGGATCGAGTTCATGACCTCCCCCAGCCCCCGCAGCGCTTTCTACGGGGCGCAGACGTGGCTCAACACCGAGGCCGACCGTGATACCGACTCGCTCTATCCCATTGCCGAGCCCGAGGGGTTGTTCGCCGCCATCGGGCACATGGGACAGTACATCCTCGTGTCGCCGCGCCAGCGGCTGACGGTGGTGCGGCTCGGCCATTCGGACGCCGAGCAACGCGCAGTGCTGCTGCGACAGCTGAAGGACGTCGTCGAGCTCTACCCCGCGAGGTAGAAGCTCCCTTCCACCACCGTCACGCAAGGTCCGCCGAGCCAGGCCTTGTCGCCGTCCAACCGGCAGGTGGCGTGCCCGCCGCGGGCCGAAGCCTGGAAGGCGGTGAAGCTGTCGCGCCCGAGCTTGTACGCCCAGAAGGCGGTCAGCGCGGCATGGGCCGACCCGGTGAAGCTGTCCTCGTCGACCCCGCCACCGGGCACGAACACGCGGCTCACCACATCGGTATCCCTGCCGCGAGCAGTGCAGATGAACTGGTCGTCGCCCAGCGCCCCCAAGCCGCGCAGGTCGGGGTCGAGCGCGCGGACCTGGTCTTCGCTGTCGAACAGGTAGATACCGTAGCGGTCGGGATTGAGCCAGACTTCGCTCGGCGTTGCGCCCAGCAAGGCGACAGCTTCCGGCCATTCGCCCGGCTCGGTCGGGATCACCGGCAGTGCCAGTTCATAGCCCGCTGCGACCCGTTGCATCTCGAGGATACCCGCCTTGCGGGTGCGGAAGGTGACCCGGTCCGCGTCGCGGTGGCCGCCGAGCGCGGTGAAGACGACATGCCCGCTCGCCAGCGTGGCATGGCCGCACAGGCGGATTTCGCAAGCAGGGGTGAACCAGCGCAGCTCGTAGTCCGCCTCGCCCGTCGCATCAGGGACGAGAAAGGCCGTCTCGGCGAAGTTGTTCTCCTCACCGATTGCCTGCAGCACCCCATCCGGCAACCAGCTGGCGAGCGGCATCACCGCCGCCTGGTTGCCGGCAAAGGGGCGGTCGGCGAAGGCATCGACATGCCAGTAAGGTATCTTCACGAAGTCACTCCCTTGGCGGTTTCCGGCAGCAGTTCTTCTCCCGCAACGCCTTCTTCGCGCTGCAGGCCGACAGGGTCGGGGTGGATCAGCACTTCGACATCGGGAAAATCCAGCGCGATGCGGGCTTCGACATCGTCCATCAGATCATGCACGGCGGCGATCGTCAGGTGCGGATCGACCGCCATGTGGAATTGCACGAAATCGTCCGCCCCGCTGGTGCGGGTGCGCAGGTCATGCACGCCGCGGATATCGGGATGCTTGGCCAGCACGGTGAGGAAGGCCTCGCGCCGCTCCTCCGGCCATTCCTTGTCCATCAGGTGGTCGAGCGCTTCGCCCGCCGCATTCCATGCCCCCCACAGCAGCCATGCGGCAATGGCGAGCCCGAACAGCGGATCGGCCTTGGTGAAACCGGCATACTGGTCCAGCGCCAGCGCGGCGATGACCGCCAGGTTGAGCAGCAGGTCGGACTGGTAGTGGACATGGTCGGCCCCGATCGCGACCGAGCGGGTCCGGGCAATGACATAGCGCTGCCATGCGAGCAGCAGCAGCGTGGCGAGAATGGCAATGACCGAGACGGCCATGCCCTCGGGTGCCGCTTCGACCCGGCCGCCTTCGATCAGCTTGCTGACGGCGCGAAAGGCGATGCCCGAGGCCGAGAGCGCGATCAGCATGACCTGGAAAATCGCCGCCAGCGCCTCGGCCTTGCCGTGCCCGAAGCGATGGTTGTCATCGGCTGGCTGCGAAGCGATCCAGACCCCGACCAGCGTCGCCAGGCTGGCGATGAGGTCGAGCGCCGAATCGGCGAGACTGCCGAGCATGGCGGTCGAGCCGGTGCGCAGCGTCGCCCAGGTCTTGAGCATCACCAGGATCACGGCGACCGTGATCGATGCCACGGCAGCGCTTCGGGCAAGCAGGTGGCGGTTCTCGCTCATGGGTAGAGCAAGGTGCTGGTCCAGCCCCCGCCCGAACGGACGAACTGGCGACGATCGTGCAGACGGTTGGGCCGGTCCTGCCAGAACTCGATCCGTTCCGGCGTGACGGTGAAGCCGGTCCAGTGCCTGGGACGCTCGATCTCGCCATCGCCGAAACGCGCCTGTGCCTCGGCAAAGCGATCGACAAAAACCCGCCGGTCAGGGAGCGGGCGCGACTGGTCGGAAGCGACGGCGCCGAATTGCGAATCGCGCGCCCGCGAATGGAAATACTCGTCCGCCACCTCCGGTGCGACTTCGCTCAGCGGACCTTCGATGCGGATCTGGCGGCGCAGGCTCTTCCAGTGGAACAGCAGCGCGGCGCGGGCATTGGCGCGGATCTCCTGCCCCTTGCGGCTTTCCGCATTGGTATAGAAGGTGAAGCCCTGCGGCCCGTGATCCTTCAGCAGCACCATCCGCACCGAAGGAACGCCTTCGGGCGTCGCCGTCGCCAGCGCCATGGCGTTCGAATCGTTGATCTCGCTGGCGCGGGCTTCGGCCATCCAGGCAGCGAACAGTGCGATGGGATCGGTATCGGGAATTTCGCTGGTTTCGAGCGGTGTCATGGGCCTGTTTCCTTCATCGACGCGCCTACTCCCGTCACCCATGCACTGCAATGACACCTTTTCTTGGGAGAATTTGTGGTAACGGGCTGGGCAATGAATGCCCTGATCCATCCTGTCATTTTGTGCGGCGGCGGCGGCACGCGGCTGTGGCCGCGCAGCCGGCCGGCGAAGCCGAAGCCGTTCCTGCCGCTGCTGGGCGAACGGACGCTGTTCCAACAGACGCTCGATCGTGTCGCCGACACGGCCCGCTTTGCCGCACCGATGGTGGTGACAGGCGAAGCGTATTTGCCGCTGATCCGCGAACAGGGCGGTGCAGGCCTGTCGGTGGTGGCCGAACCGATGGGTCGCAACACCGCGCCAGCCATCGCACTCGCGGCACATCGTCTACCGGCCGATGCCGTGATGCTGGTGTGCCCGAGCGATCACTACATCGCCGATACTGCCCCATTTGTCGCGGCGGCTGAAGTCGGGGCAGGGCTGGCCCGCTCAGGCTGGCTGGTCAGCATGGGTATCGCCGCCGAGCGACCGGAGACCGGCTACGGCTACATCAAGCGCGGCGAACCGCTCGCGGGGGGATACAGGATCGACCGCTTCGTGGAGAAGCCCGATCTCCCAACCGCGCAAGGCTTCCTCGCCGATGGCGGATACAGCTGGAACGGCGGAATTTTCCTGTTCACCGCCGGCCGCTTGCTCGAAGAACTCGCCGCGCATCGCCCGGCCATGGCAGCAGCTGTCGCCAAGGCTGTGGCAGGGGGCTCCGAAACCGGCGGTGCGTTTCGGCCAGACAGCGTTGCCTTCGCCGCCATCGAAGGCGACAGCATCGACTACGCCGTGATGGAACCCACTGGCCGCAAGGCGATGGTGCCGGTGGCGATGGGCTGGTCCGATATCGGCAACTGGCAGGCGCTGGTCGAAGCGCGCGGTGAGAAATCTGTAGGGCGCGCCGACCTGCTCGATGCCGCCAATGTCGTGATCGACAGCGACGGCCCGCGCGTCTCCGTCGTCGGCCTCAGCGACATCATCGTGGTGGTCGATGGTGACGAAGTGCTGGTGATGTCCCGTGAAGGCGCACAGAGCGTCGGCAAGTTGCCGGGAGCCAAGGGCCAGTGATGCAATTGCTGCCTACCCACAGGGTCGAAAAGGTCTGGGGCCGCGAACAACTGCCCGCCCCCTTCGCCGATGACAGCGACACACGCATCGGGGAAATCTGGTTCGATCCGCCTGCCGAGCTGCCTGACCTGCTGGTCAAATACCTGTTCACCAGCGAGAAGCTCTCGGTCCAGGTCCACCCGAGCGACGCGCAGGCTCCCGAGGGCATGCGCGGCAAGGAGGAGTGCTGGATCATCCTCGATGCCGAACCGGGCGCGCAACTCGCCATCGGGCTCGCCGAAGAGGTCAGCGAGGATGCCCTGCGCGCAGCGGCGCTCGATGGTTCGATCGAGCAGATGCTCACCTGGCACGAAGTTGCGCCGGGGGACTTCTTCTACCTGCCAGCGGGAACGATCCATGCCATCGGCCCGGGTATCTCGCTGATCGAGGTGCAGCAGAATTCGGACATCACCTATCGCCTCTATGACTACGGTCGCCCGCGCCCGCTGCATCTTGACGAGGCGCTGGCGGTGGCGAAGCGTGAGACTTACGCCAAGCGCGCCCGCGACGGCGGGCGACCATGGGATGAACGCACCTTGCACGAGGGCCGACACTTCCGGCTCGACCGGATCGCCGGTGTGCCCGGCGAGCAAACCATGGCGCGATATCGGGACCGCTTGCTGCTGATCCCGATCGAAGGCGATTACACCGTCGCGGGCGCGGCTGTTCCTGCCGGATCCTGCGCTCTGGTCGACGATATCGCGTCCATCACCTGCACTTCGGGCAGGGCGTTGCTCACCCAGCCGACGTAGCGGCACGCTAGTCCTTGGCGATGGTGTCCGCCCGCATCACCTCGAGATCGGCAGCGACCATCTCCCGCGCGAGATCGCGCACGCCCATTTGCGGGACCCAGCCGAGCTTTTCGCGCGCCTTGCCGGCATCACCGATCAGCAAATCGACCTCGGCGGGGCGGAAATAACGCGGGTCGACCTCGACCAGCACCTTGCCGGTGGCAGCGCAGATGCCTTTCTCGTCGACGCCCTCACCGCTGAATTCGAGCGTGATCCCCGCATCCTCGAAGGCCCAGCGGGTGAAATCGCGCACCGAAGTCGTCACACCGGTCGCCAGCACGTAATCGTCGGGCACATCCTGCTGCAGCATCCGCCACATCCCTTCGGCATATTCGCGGGCATGGCCCCAGTCGCGCTTGGCATCGAGGTTGCCGAGATAGAGCCGGTCCTGCCGCCCGAGCGAAATCGCCGCCGCCGCGCGGGTGATCTTGCGGGTGACGAAGGTCTCGCCGCGCAGCGGGCTTTCGTGATTGAACAGGATGCCGTTGGAGGCATGCATGCCGTAAGCCTCGCGGTAATTGACCACGATCCAGTAGCCATAGAGCTTGGCCACGCCATAGGGGCTACGCGGATAGAACGGCGTACGCTCGCTTTGCGGTACTTCCTGCACCAGTCCGTACAGCTCCGAGGTCGAGGCCTGGTAGAATCTCGTGTGCTGCTCCAGCCCGAGGATGCGGATCGCCTCCAGCAGGCGCAGCGGCCCGATGGCATCGGCATTGGCGGTGTATTCGGGCGTCTCGAAGCTGACCTGGACATGGCTTTGCGCCGCGAGATTGTAGATCTCGTGTGGCTTGCTCTCCTGCACGATGCGGATGAGGTTGGTCGCATCGGTCATGTCGCCATAGTGCAGGATCAGGCGCGGATCGGGTTCGTGCGGATCCTGGTAGATGTCCTCGATCCGGCCGGTGTTGAAGCTGGAGGAACGCCGCTTGAGCCCGTGGACCTCATAGCCTTTCTCCAGCAGCAGCCGCGCGAGATAGGCCCCGTCCTGTCCGGTGACACCGGTGATCAGCGCGCGTTTTCCGTTTGCTTCCGCCAATGCGGCCTCCCGTTCGATCCTTCACGGTTCCATAACCGGCTGGAACGCACGGTAAAGGGATGCTTGCACCTGTCCACTGTTACACCTAGCTAACACAGCATGGCCGATCCCTATTCCACCCTTGGCGTATCGCGCACCGCCACCGAGGCGGAGATCAAGAGCGCCTATCGCAAGCTCGCCAAGGAGCTGCATCCCGATCGCAACAAGGACAAGCCCGACGCCGCCGAGCGGTTCTCCAAGGTGACGCAGGCCTATGACCTGCTGTCCGACAAGGCCAGGCGGGCACAGTTCGACCGCGGCGAGATCGACGCCGACGGCAACCCGGCCAATCCCTTCTCCGGGATGGGTCGTGGTGGCTTCGGAGGCGGGGGCGGCCAGCGGCAGTACCGGCCCGAGGATTTCCAGGGCTTCGGCACCGACGACATCGACCTCGGCGACATATTCGACGGGCTGTTCGGCGGCGGGGGCGGCCGTGCCCGCAGCAGCGGTTCGC
This sequence comes from Erythrobacter sp. SDW2, assembly GCF_021431965.1. Taxonomy (NCBI): domain Bacteria; kingdom Pseudomonadati; phylum Pseudomonadota; class Alphaproteobacteria; order Sphingomonadales; family Erythrobacteraceae; genus Erythrobacter; species Erythrobacter sp. SDW2. Next base: position 617,598 of record NZ_CP090370.1, on the reverse strand, counting down.
CGTTCGGTCGGCGCAGCCCGCCACCGCCGCGCAAGGGCGGCGACATCGCTTACCGGCTCAAGGTGCCTTTCGTCGACGCGGCGACCCGGCGCGACCAGCGGATCACTCTGGCCGATGGCAAGACCATCGATCTGAAGCTCCCGGCCGGGGTCGAGGACGGCACCCAGATGCGGCTCAAGGGCAAGGGCGAACAGGGCCCGGGCGGAGCCGGCGACGGGATCGTCACCATCACCGTCGAGCCACACAAGTTCTTCGAGCGCGACGGCAACAACGTCCGGCTCGACCTGCCGCTGACGCTCAGTGAGGCGGTCCACGGGGCCAAGGTCAAGGTGCCCACGGTCGATGGGCCGGTGATGCTGACCATCAAACCCGGCACGTCGGGCGGCACAGTCATGCGGCTGGGCGGCAAGGGCTTCAGCGACAAGTCGGGCAAGCGCGGCGACCAGCTGGTCAAGCTGGAAATCAGCCTGCCCGAAGACCTCACCGAACTCAGCGAGAGGTTGAAAGACTGGAACGATTCGGCCAATCCGCGCGTCATTCTAGGTGTCTAGCCGCACCAGCCGGAAAGGGAGGGCCGTATCCCCGAGGATGACATTCCCGACCCCGAGGAACGTGAAGTCCAGTCTCCGACCCCCGAGGCGCGCCGCCACGAGGCGAGCCTGCAAGGCCGGATAGTCCGCGAAGTCGGCCCCGGCACGCGCGCCTTCGAGGTGTTCAAAAGGGTCGCGGTCGGCACCTATAACGACGGGTTCATCCACGCCGGCAATCTCGCCTATCTGGCGATGATTGCGATATTCCCGTTTTTCATCACCGGCGCCGCGATTTTCTCCTTTGTTGGCGAGAACAGCGAGCGGGCGGCCACGCTGGATGCGGTCCTGCGGGCCTTGCCGCCCACCGTCGCCAGAACGATCGGGCCCGTGGCGCGCGAAGTTCTCGACGCCCGGAGCGGTTGGTTGTTGTGGATCGGGGGCGCGGTCGGCCTGTGGACCGTCGGCAGCCTGATCGAGACCATCCGCGATATCCTGCGCCGCGCCTACGGCACCCACGCTGTGAGGGCCTTCTGGCAATACCGCCTGCTTTCGATGGGGGTGATCGTTGGAGCAGTGCTGCTGCTGATGCTGTCCCTGATCGCCAGCTTCATGATCACTGCGGCGCAACAGTTCATCGGCGCCTACGTGCCCCAGCTGGCGAACATTCTGAGCGAATTGACGCTGTCCCGGCTGGTCCCCGCGCTGGGATTGTACGGATCGATCTTCCTGCTGTTTCTTACGCTGACCCCGGCCAAGTATCGCGGAAAACGCTATCCCAAGTGGCCGGGCGCATTGCTCGTCACAGTCTGGTGGATCGCGGTCACGCTCGCCATGCCCATTGTTCTCGCACGGTTCTTTTCATACGATCTGACCTACGGCTCGCTGGCGGGGATCATGGTCGCGATGTTCTTTTTCTGGCTTGTCGGGCTCGGGGTCGTTATCGGCGCGGAATTGAATGCGGCGCTGGCCGAGACGCCCGAGGAAGAAAGCGACCGCGCCGACAAGACCGGGGTCGAAGGCCATGCGATCCAAGAATGATGGGCAGGGAGTAATCTGGATATGACCGGTCTGATGGCAGGCAAGCGCGGGCTCATCATGGGGCTCGCCAACGACAAGTCGCTCGCCTGGGGTATCGCCCAGAAGCTGGCCGAGCACGGGGCCGAGCTGGCTTTCTCCTATCAGGGCGAAGCGCTGGCGAAGCGGGTTGTTCCGCTGGCCGAACAGCTCGGCAGCGATTTCTGCTTCGATTGCGACGTGTCGGATATGGAAGCACTCGACCGCGCCTTCGATACGCTGAAGCGCCGGTGGGAGACGATCGATTTCGTGGTCCACGCGATCGGCTTTTCCGACAAGAACGAACTGCGCGGGAAGTATGTCGACACCAGCCTCGAGAATTTCCTGATGACCATGAACATCTCGGCATACAGCCTGGTGGCCGTCGCCAAGCGGGCGGCGGAAATGATGCCCAACGGCGGCAGCATCGTGACGCTGACCTATTACGGCGCGGAAAAGGTCATCCCGCATTACAACGTCATGGGCGTCGCCAAGGCGGCGCTGGAGACGAGCGTGAAGTATCTTGCCAACGATCTCGGCCCGCAGAACATCCGCGTCAACGCGATCAGCGCGGGCCCGGTCAAGACGCTGGCGGCGAGCGGGATCGGCGACTTCCGCTACATCCTCAAATGGAACGAATACAACTCGCCGCTGCGGCGCAATATCACGATCGAGGATGTCGGCGGTTCGGGGCTTTACTTCCTTTCCGACCTCTCCTCCGGTGTGACCGGCGAGACCCACCATGTCGATGGCGGCTATCACGTTGTCGGGATGAAGCAGGAAGACGCCCCGGATATCACCGTAAGCTGACTTTCACGACTTGCCGCTAGAAGCGGCGGGCACCCCTAGCTGTCAACGGGCAGCCCGGGGTCGAAAGGAACACGATGCGCGTACTGATTACCGGGGTAGCGGGCTTTATCGGCGCGGAACTCGCAGCCCGCCTGCTGGCGCGCGGGGACGAAGTCGTCGGGATCGACAATCTCAACGACTACTACCAGGTCAGCCTCAAGGAAGCTCGTCTCGCCCGCCTGCGTGGCGAGGGGGGTGAGCGCTTCGTCTTCCACAAGCTCGATTTCGCCGACTACGCGCTGCTGGCACGGACACTGGCGGACGAGCCGTTCGAGCGGATCGTCCATCTCGGAGCGCAAGCGGGGGTGCGCTATTCGATCGAGAACCCGCATGCCTATGTGCAGTCCAATCTGGTCGGGCACCTGAACCTGCTGGAGATCGCCCGGCACCGGGGCGCGGCGCATATGGTCTATGCCAGCTCCAGCTCGGTCTATGGCGGCAACGCCAAGTTGCCCTTCGCGGTCGAGGACCGGGCCGATCACCCCGTCTCGCTCTATGCCGCGACAAAACGCGCCGACGAGCTGATGAGCGAGACCTACGCGCACCTCTTCCGCCTGCCGTTGACGGGCCTGCGCTTTTTCACGGTCTATGGCCCCTGGGGCCGGCCCGACATGATGCTGTGGAACTTTACCCGCCGCATCCTCGCGGGAGAGAGCATCCCGGTGTTCAATCACGGCGATATGTACCGCGACTTCACCTATATCGACGATATCGTTTCGGGCGTCGTCGCCGCGCTCGACCATCCACCTGCCAATGACGGGGAGGAAAAGGCCGGCGGCTCGGTGAAGCCGCATGCGCTCTACAACATCGGCAACAATCGAAGCGAGCATCTGATGCGTGTCATCGAAGTGCTGGAGCAGGCCTGCGGGCGCAAGGCCGAGCTCGAAATGCTGCCGATGCAGCCGGGCGACGTGCACAAGACCTATGCCGATATCGGCGCGATCCAGCGCGACCTCGGTTATGCGCCGACTACCGCCGTCGACGTCGGCGTGCCTCGGTTTGTCGAATGGTACTGCGCCTATCACGGCCAATCGCGCCCGATGTAACAAATGCGCCCTTCCCATTGGGGGGAGGGGCGTTTAGGGCCGCATCGAAACACGCCAGGTATCACTGACGGGACATCGATGAGCCTCAATTCCATCCTTATCACCGGCGGCACCGGCTCGTTCGGCAAAACCATGCTGCGGGCGCTGCTCGACGACGGCGTGCCCGAAGTGCGCATCCTCAGCCGCGATGAAGAAAAGCAGGACGCGCTGCGCAATGCCCTGCGCGATCCGCGGGTGCGCTATTACATCGGCGACATACGGGACCGCGGCAGCGTCGAGCGGGCGCTGAAAGGCGTCGATGCGGTGTTCCATGCCGCGGCGCTCAAACAGGTGCCGAGTTGCGAATTCTTCCCGCTGGAAGCGGTGCGGACCAATATCATCGGTTCGGAAAACGTCATTCGCGCCTCGATCGAGGCCGGGGTGCAGAGCCTCGTCTGCCTCTCGACCGACAAGGCGGTGCAGCCGATCAATGCCATGGGCATGTCCAAGGCGATGATGGAAAAGCACGCCCAGGCCGCCGCGCGCGAAGTGGGGGCGGGCGGGACGACGATCTCCTGCGTCCGCTATGGCAATGTGATGTATTCGCGCGGCAGCGTGATCCCGCTGTTCATCAGGCAGATCAAGGCGGGCGATCCGATCACGGTGACCGAGCCGAAGATGACCCGCTTCCTGATGCCGCTGCGCGATAGCGTCGAGCTGGTCCGCTTCGCCTTCGCCCAGGCGCGGCAGGGCGATCTGTTCATCAAGAAGGCCCCGGCCTCGACCATCGAGGACCTTGTCACCGCGCTGCTCGAACTGTTCGAAGTACCGGACCACGAGGTCAAGGTGATCGGCTGGCGCCATGCCGAGAAACTCTACGAAACCCTCGCCAGCCAGCAGGAACTGGCGACGGCGGAGGATCTGGGCGAATACTGGCGGCTGCAGCTCGACGAGCGCGATCTCAACTATTCGGCCTATTTCTCCGAAGGCGACACCGAACACAAACCGCCGCAGGAGGATTTCCATTCGCACAATGCCGAGCGGCTGACCGTGGAGGGCGTGAAGGAATTGCTGCTGTCGCTGCCCGAAGTGCGGGCGGAGCTGGAAAGCTGGCAGGCCGCGCGATGAAGATCGCCGTCACCGGGGCGAAGGGCCTGCTCGGCTGGCACGCCGCGGCCCGGATCCACGCCCAGGCCTGCGCCGCGCGCTATCGCGGCGAGGATCCCGAGCATGAATTGGTGCAGATCGACCGGGCCACCTTCGAGGACACTGCCGCGCTGGCCGACGCATTGCAGGGCGTCGAGGCGATTCTCCACTTCGCCGGGATCAACCGCGGCGAGGAAGCCGAGGTCGAGGCAGGCAACCCGGCCATCGCCCGCCAACTGATCGCGGGTTGCGAGGCAGCAGGGATCGCCCCGCATGTCGTCTATGCCAATTCGACCCATGCTGCGCATGACACTTTCTATGGCCGCTCGAAGCGGATCGCGGGCGAACTGCTGGCGGCGTTCGCACCCAAGTTCACCGACCTGGTGCTGCCGCATATCTTCGGCGAATGCGCCAAGCCCTATTACAACAATGTCACCGCCACGCTGATCGACCAGATCTGGCAGGGCGGGGAGCCGACGCTCAACCCCGAAGGCCGCGTCCAGCTGCTCCATGCCGGCGAGGCGGCACAGATGGCGATCGACGCGGTGCTGCACGGCAGGGTCGGCAAGCTGGCGCCGCATGGCCGCGACACCGGGGTGGTCGAGCTCTACGAGAAGCTCAAGCGCTTCCACGCGCTCTACATCGGCAACATCATCCCGGACGTTTCCGACCCGTTCGACCTGGCGCTGTTCAACAGCTACCGCACCGCCGCCTATCCGGCGCATTATCCGTTCAGGCTCAAGGTCAACGAGGACCATCGCGGCAGGCTGTTCGAGAGCGCCAAGGGCGGCAATGCCAGCCACACCTTCCTTTCAACCACCCACCCCGGCAAGACGCGTGGCGATCACTTCCACTACGACCTGATCGAGCGGTTCCTGGTGGTGAAGGGCGAAGCGGTAATCCGCATCCGCAAGGTGCTGACCGACGAGGTCCACGAGTTCCGCGTCTCGGGCGACGAACCCGCCGCGATCGACCAGATCCCGCTCCACACCCACAATATCGAGAACGTCGGCGACGAAGAGGTCATCACCTTCTTCTGGTCGCACCGCATGTTCGACCCCGCCAATCCCGACACCTATGCCGACCCGGTCTGAGGACGCCTAGGAGCAAGCTTCCATGACGAAACTCAAAGTCACCACCGTCCTCGGCACCCGCCCCGAAATCATCCGCCTCAGCCGGGTCATGGCGCGGCTCGACGAGCATACCGAGCACCGCATCGTCCACACCGGGCAGAACTGGGACTACGAGCTCAACGAGGTGTTCTTCAGCGACCTCGGCGTGCGCAAGCCGGACAATTTTCTCGGCGTCGACACCTCCAGCCTTGGCGCGGTGCTGGGCGGCATCCTGATCGAGACCGAGAAGGAACTGAAGGAACACCGGCCGGATGCGCTGCTGGTGCTGGGCGATACCAACAGCGCCATCGCCGCGATCATGGCCCGGCGGATGAAGATCCCGGTCTATCACATGGAGGCCGGCAACCGCAGCTTCGACCGTAATGTGCCGGAGGAGACCAACCGCCGGCTGGTCGACCACATCAGCGACTTCAACCTGGTCTATACCGAGCACGCCCGCCGCCATCTGCTGAGCGAAGGCATGCAGCACCGCCGGGTCTATCTGACCGGCTCGCCCATGCGCGAAGTGCTGGAGACCTACCGTTCGCAGATCGAAGCCTCGGCTATCCTGGGCCAGCTGGGGCTGGAGAAGGCTAAGTATTTCATCGTCTCGCTCCACCGCGAGGAGAATGTCGACAGCAAGCCGCGGCTGGCGCAGCTGGTCGAGGCATTGAACGGCCTCGCCGCGCGCTATGACGTGCCGGTGATCGTCTCGACCCACCCACGCACCCGCAAGCGGCTCGACGCGATGGACGTGAAGTTCGACAGCCGCGTGCGCGACCTCAAGCCGTTCGGCTTCCACGATTACAACCACCTGCAGATGAACGCCTTCTGCGCCATCAGCGACAGCGGCACAATTGCCGAGGAAAGCTCGATCCTCGATTTTCCCGCCATCACCCCGCGCGACGCAATCGAGCGCCCCGAGGCGATGGACACCGGCAATATCGTCGTCACCGGGCTCGATGCGGGCACCATCGGCGAAGCGGTCGAGCTGGTGACCAAGATCCACGCCGCACGGGAGGCGGCGGGCGAACATTGCCCGATCCCGGAGGACTACGCGATTACCAATACCTCCGAACGCGTGGTCAAGCTGATCCTCGGCACCGCCCGGCTGTCCAACGGCTGGGACGGCATCCGCATGCACGACTACATCTGAGGTTCGCGGCGATGAGCCCGGCGCAACGGTTTACCAAGCGGGCCTTCGACCTCGCGCTGGCAGCGCCGGGGCTGGTCGTCAGCGCGCCGGTGATCGCCATTGCGGCCATGCTGGCACGGCGCGACACCGGGGCCAGCGGCATCTTCCGCCAACAGCGGATCGGGCGCCATGGCCGACCCTTCACTGTCTACAAGATCCGCACCATGCGCGCGGTCGAAGGAACATCTGTGACGACAGTCGGAGATGCCCGCATCACCCCGCTCGGCGCCAGGCTGCGCCGCTGGAAGATCGACGAACTGCCGCAGCTGTGGAACGTGGTGAAGGGCGAGATGAGCTTCGTCGGCCCCCGCCCCGATGTCGCGGGCTTTGCCGATACGCTTGAAGGCGCAGACCGTGAAGTACTGGAGCTGCGCCCGGGCATCACTGGCCCCGCCACGCTCAAATACCGCAACGAGGAACAGCTTCTCTCCGAGGCTGACGATCCAGAGGCCTACAACCGCGAGGTCATCTGGCCCGACAAGGTCGCGATCAATCGCGATTATCTCCACCATTACAGCCTTGCCCGTGACATCGCGATGATCTGGCAGACAGTGGCGAGGCGCTAGGCCGGTGAAGATCCTCATCCTCTACCGCCATTTCTGGCCCGACAGTCCGCCTTACGCCTCGATGCTGCGTAGCATCGCACGGCGGCTGGCGACCGAAGGCCACGAGGTGACGATCTGGACGCAGGAGCCGAGCTACAAGCAGAGTGATCTTGCCCTCCGCATGCGGCGCCGCGAGATGGTGGACGGTATCAGGGTGGAGCGGTTCGGCGTGCTGCCCGGTTTCCGGCGTATCGGACCCGTGCGGGTTCTCGACAAGCTGGCATTCCCGATCCGCCTGCTGCTCAAGGCGCTGTGGCGGCGGCTCAAGGGCGAGCGCTATGACCTTGTCTGGACCGCCACGATCCCGCCCGTTGCGCAAGGGATGATCGGGCGGTGGATCGCAGCGTTGTTCGGCGCCAAATTCCTCTACCACTGCCAGGACCTGTACCCCGAGCTGGGCGGGCACAGCGGGATCTGGAAGGAAGGCGGCCTGCTCGACCGCATGCTGTCCGGCATTGAGCGCCGCAACCGCGCCCATGCCGATGTGCTGGTGGCACTGTCGGACGATATGGCGGCGACCGTGCGTGGGCTCGCCAGCCCGCGCGGCGAACTGGAGGTGATCAACAATTTCATGCTGGAGAACTTCGCGGGCGAAGACGCGAAGGCAGCCCTGCCCCCGCCTCCGGTGCGCGAAAAGGTGCGACTGATCTTCGCCGGCAACCTCGGCCAGTTCCAGGGGCTCGACCTGCTGGTCGAAGCGATGAAGCTGGTCGAGGCACAGCGGCAGGATATCGAGCTGGTCTTCATGGGCGAAGGCAAGGCGCTGGCGGGCCTCAAGGCGCAAGCGGCGGGTCTGCGCGCGGTGGTGTTCGAACCCCACCGCCCGTTCGAGGCCGCCCGGGCCGAGATTGCCGCAGCCGATGTCGGCATCGTCAGCCTCGAGCCCGGCCTCTACCGGCTGGCCTTCCCGTCCAAGACGCTGACCTATCTCGGCCTCGGCCTGCCGCTGCTGTGCGTGGTCGAGCCGGAGAGCCAGCTCGCCCGGATGGTGGCCGACAACGGTCTCGGCTGGGTCGCACCGCGCGATCCGGCAGCGATTGCCGCCGCGATTTGCCGAATCGGCGATGAGCGGGCACATCTTCCCGCCATGCGCGGCAAGGCATCGGAATGGTTCGCCACCAAGCTAGACCGTCCCGCGGTGCTGGACCGCTGGAGCGCCATGATCGGCGGGCTTGAAGGAGCGCGGCCATGAGGATCGCCTTCGACGGGCTCAACATCCGCAAGGGTGGCGGCCAGACGGTGATGCTGCGGCTTGCCCGCGCCTTTGCCCGCGCCGGGCACGGCGTCGAGATCTTCACCGGTACACCCGACATGGGCGAGCGCGGTGCGGCACTTGGCGACGAGGTCCGCTTCACCTATATCCCCGCCGCCGCCAGCGCTTTCGGCGCGCTCAAGGTGCGCCACGCGCAGTGGGACGGGCTGATGGCCGAGAAGCGCTGCGACACCGCCTTCGGGTTCAACTACTGGATCCCGACGAGCCTGCCGCAAGCGACGTATCACATCAACGTCATCCCCTTCCTGCCTTTCGCCGAGCGCCGGGGCGCAGTAGGTTTCACGCGGGCGCTGATCCAGTCGCGCTATGCCAGGGCGGCGCTGACGCGAAGCGCAGTCAACATCTTCGAAAGCGAGCACATTCGCGATCTGGCACGGCAGGCCCATGGCAGCGCGATCCGCAACCCGCATGTCCGCTACATCGGTGTCGAATTGCCGCGCGAGGCGGCGATTCCCGCTATGCCCGCACGCACCATCGCGGCAGTCACCAGCCCGGCCCTGCACAAGCACAACGAATACCTGTTCGACCTGCACCGCCTGCTGGCAGAGCGGCATCCGGACAATCCGGTCGGTCTCAAGCTGATTGGCATCACCCCCGAAGCGCTCGATGCCAACGAACATGTCGCTGCGCGCAAGGATTATGCGCTGGGGCAGGAGAGCATCGACTTTGTCGGCTATGTCGACCGCCCGCGCCTGTTTGCCGAATTGGCCAACTCATTGGCGCTGGTCTCTTTCAGCGAGCTCGAAAGCTTCTTCATGGTCGCGCTGGAAAGCATGGCGGTAGGCTGTCCCGCCATCGCGACCGACGTGTCCTCGATCCGCGAAAGCGTCGGCGCTGCCGGGCTGTTGGTGCCGCCGGGCGATGTCGCTGCCGCTGCCGATCATGTCGAGCGCCTACTCGATCCCGTTTTCCGCAAGGCCCGGCAGGTCCAGGGGCTGGCGTGGGTGGAACGGTTCGAATCCGAGAGCTGCGCCGATGCCATCGTCGCGCTGTGCGATGAACTCGCGCACGCTGCAGGCTGATACCGATGCGGTCGGAAGTCACCAGGATTGCCGGAAATTACCTGCGGCTGATGGCAGGCTTCGTCATCGGCCTGCTGCTGGTACGGCAGCTACTCAACTACGGCAGCGATATCTTCAACATCTTCACCATCGTCACGGTGGGGGCGGGTGTCGGCATCATGCTGCGCGAGCTCTTGCGGATTGCCCTTACCTCGCACCTGTCAGAAGCATGGGCTGGACGGGATGAGGCCGGAGGACACGAGGCATTCCGTGGCGTCTTCCGTCAGGCCATGGCGCTTTCGGCGGTCGCCTGCCTCGTCGGGCTGGCGCTGATGGCGATGCTGGCGCTGGCACTGCCCCGGCTCGACATCGCAGCGGAGAACATCGGGGCGGCAAGGGTGTTCGTGGGTGCCCGTGCCGTGATCCTTGCGGCGACTGTCTTGATCTCGCCCCTGCTGACGATGCTGATGGTAATGCAGCGATTCGGCCGCATGAACACGCTGATGACGCTGGAGCGGGTGGCCGATTTCATCGCGGTGCTGCTGCCGCTCGTGCTGCTGGCCCCGGGTTTCGAAGGTGGGAGCGCCCTGATTCTGTTCGGCCTGGCCAGCGCCGCGCTCACCTCGTCGCTCTACCTGTTCGCTGCATGGCGGATCGTTCGCGAGGCGCCCGAACTGCTTCGCCCGGGCTGGAGCTGGGGAGCCCTCGACAAGCGCAAGGCATTGACCCGTTCGATCCTGTGGGCGCTGGCGCTGGTGTTCTCGTTCAATCTCTACCTCAGGTTCGACACCTTCTTCATCAACGCCCATTTCGGCGCGGCAGCGACCATCGCCTTTGGCCTGACGGTTCAGTTGATCGGCATGGTTCGCCAGTTGACGGCGGGGATCGTCATGGGACTCGATGCGGTTGCGGCAAAGTTCCGCTTCGGCGCGCGCGAGGCCGACAGGGGCGGCGGTTTCGACCGGATCCTGGCGCTGAGCAATTACCTGCAGACAATCATTTCGGGCAGCGCCATCGTGATGTTGTCGGTCTGGCTCGACGAGTTGCTGCAATTGTGGGTGGGCGGGCGCGTACCCGATGCTTCGGTGCTGGAACTGACCCGGTCGCTGGTGCTGGTGATGCTGTTCGGCATCGCCGCGATCGCCCTGTCGGATGGCTGGGCCGGTGCGCTCGACGGAACAGGCAAGAACCGGCTTTACGTGCGCTATACCGCCACTTTGGCGGCGGCTAACGCTGCAGCCTTGCTTGTATTGGGCCAACTTGGTCTTGTCACGCCTCTGGGACTGGCGTTCCTGTTCAGCGGACTGCTCGCGATCGGCCATTTGCTGATCGTGCCGCAAGTTTATGCCAAGGAAACGGGCGTTCCGGTCAGGACACTGCTCGCACCTATCCTGAGGGGCATGCCCGCTCCGGCCCTCTCGGCGGCGGTCTCGTTGACCCTTCACGACCGACTGGCCGCGCTCCATCCGCTTGCCGCCGTGATCATCAGCGGCAGCATCGTCGGTTTGATTGCGCTGGCTGATGTCGCGCTCTACTTGCGCGGCACGAGAACCTCCGGGGCCTAGGACCGGGTGCTCAGAGGATGGGCAGGAACGCCGCCGACGATTGTTCCCGGTGCCACATCCCTGCTAACAACAGCGCCCGCAGCGACCGCCGCACCGGCGCCAATCGTTACACCCGGCAGAATGACCGCCCCCGCCCCGATCAGCACGTCGTCGCCGATTACCACCGGCGCACTGCGCGGGCCGCCATCCCTGCCGAATGGTTCATCGGTGACCGAATAGATGCAAATGTTCGAGGAGATATTGCACCGCTCTCCGATCGAGATGCCGCCGGTCCCAGCGAGAACGCAATTGTATCCGATATGACAACCTGCGCCTATTGCTATGTGACCCTTCGACCCGGCAACAAGGGCGGAATGGCAATAGAGCTTCACCCCAGCGCCCAAGACAATGCGGCGGGGATCCTCGAACCGAACCCTGCCGATACTGAGGCCGGGTGACTTGAACCAAAGGCGCAGTATGGCACCCCTGATTCGTCTTTCGACCGCGAAGCGATGGTCTGGCGAGGCGAAAACCGAGAAGAACCCGGCGCCCCAGCCAGCTGCCGAGGCAACGAGAAAGAGGAGTTGAAACAGGAACACGCTCATCGCACGAAGCCAGAGAGATATCTTTGCAGGAAGCCCACAGGTATCGCCAAGGCGAAGAACTGCACCATCGTCATCAAGAAGCGCGCAAAGTGGCCACCGAACCAGAAAAACACCGCCACAACGGCGATCAACGACAGGATCGCGTTGAGTTTTGCGTCCAGGCTTCGATTCTGCGCCAGTGCCAGTGTCTTTGTCATCAAGCCGACGATCAGTCCGAGCAGGATGATGCCGATCGTTCGGGCGTTCAGCCATGCTTCTGCGACGATGCCGGGTGGCACACCCCCGACGATATTGCGCTGCAACAGCGCTTCGTCCTGGAGATACGGGCGTAGCTCGCCTCCCAGCTCTTCTGGCTTGTCCGGCCAGAATGTTCGCGGCACGAACTGCATGACGGGATCCACAAACAGCGTCCTTCCGTACAGGGTCGGGGCTTTGTTTTCGATCGCCACGCTCGACATCGTCGTGGAGAGATAGCCGCCATAGTTCGCATTCAGCGTGATCCCGTCGAGTGCGACCGAAACATACTCGATCGGTTCGATCTCCACCTTGGAACCGATCGTGTTGCGCTCGAAGGTGACATAGCCAACGAAGAAGGCGACAAAGGGAGTGGCAGCGACGATCAGCGCAAAGTCACGAATTGTCAGACGTTTCGCTGCTGCCATTGCATAGGGCAAGATGAAAAAGATGAGATAGGTTCGCAGGCTGATGACCAATGCCGCGACCGTGATAGCGACACCGCAGATAAGGATGTATCGCGCCCTCGCCTTCGAATAGAAGAGATAATAACTCAGACCCATGATGTAGAACAACACGGAGTGCAGGAGGAAGGTGAGCGGTCCGAAGCGGGTGGTCACCCCGCTGGCAGTTTCGTACACCCGTTTCGCCGACAATGCGTCTTGCGACGTACTGAGGAAGATGGCTGCCACGCTCAGGACCATGGCAAAAGCCGCCAAGGGGATGACCTGTGCTTCAGCAAATCGAATGCCCTCGAAGAGTCGGGTGGGAGCCTTCCTGATGCCCCCGAAATGAAGGTGGCTTCCCAGCGCCATGGCAAAAACGAAAGCGGTAACCATAACTGCCCCGCGGGTGATCTCGTCATCGCTCAACGTGAACAGATAAAGGCGCACATCCCCGGTGTGATCGGCCAGCGTCAGCTGCGCACCCCGGACCAGATTATAGATGAACCATAGCGCGAACAGCGTATTGGCCAGGGAAACCGGCCGTTGCTCCTTGACCGAGAGGCACAGCCAGAGCAGGCCGAGCTGGGTCAGGAAGTTGGCAATGTAGAAGTTGGTGAGTTCGGGCAAGGCATAGCAGGAAAAACCCGTAACGATGGCCGAGACGACTGTAATCGTCGTATAGAACGCCATCCAGTCACCGCTGCGCGGCAAGCTGCGCGGATCGCGGATCCAGTCGCGGTGAGAGGGATGATGTACACTTGCCATGCCGATCTCCCCTGCAGTCAGGCAACTGCAGCGAGGCGCATCAAGTTGAACTTGGCACCATTATGTGAACTGGCAAGTCGCTGCCTGGCGATTGCTGGTGGATTGCCATCGGGAACAGACTTCACGCTCATGCAGGCACCACGCCCTGGTTCACAGGCCCATGGGCCCACGCCTTTGCGCAGGAAGCTGCTGTTGTCGGCTAGGCCGGGGCGACGATCGGCCTGGCGCTCGAAACTGTACCGCTCTGCTAGTGCACGGCACTCTTCCATGTTCCTGTTGCCGCCCATCCCCAGCCGGATGCGGAACGAGTCTGCACCGGTATCGGCCATCATTGTTTCGTAGCGAGGCTCGGCCAGCATCCGCGCCAGCCAGGTGCCGCCGCTCTTGCGATGAGTCTTAACCAGCGGATAGAAATCCCACGGGATCGCGCTGTTGAGCAGGTTCCACCAACGCGCCGGTCTTTGTTCGATCAGCACCGGTTCAGCCCCCGAACACCGCGCGGACGCGCTCGATCACTTCGCCTTGCTCTTCGGCCGTCATGTCACTGCCAGAGGGCAGGCACAGGCCCTGGTCGAACAGCAGCTCGTCGAAGCCTTCGCCGACATAGCGCGTCCCATCGAACAGCGGCTGCATATGCATCGGCTTCCACAGCGGGCGGCTTTCGATCTGGTATTCGAGCAATGCCAGGCGGATGTCCTCGCGGGAGACGACGCCCACCGCCGGATCGACCCGCATGGCCGAAAGCCAGCGCGAACCATGCGACCAGTTGGGCTCCGGCATGAAGCTGACGCCGGGCAGGTCCGACAAGGCCTCGACATAGCGGGCAAATACCGCACGGCGTTGTTCGACGCGCCGGTCGAGCACTTCGAACTGGCCGAGGCCGATCCCGGCGCAGACATTGCTCAGACGGTAATTGAACCCATAGACGCTGTGTTCGTAGTGCGGGGCCGGATCGCGCGCCTGGGTCGAAAGGAACCGGGCCCGGTCGATCAGTGCTTGATCGCGCGAGACGAGCATGCCGCCGCCGCTGGTGGTGATGATCTTGTTGCCATTGAAACTGAGGATCGAGGCATCGCCACCGCTGCCGCATTTGCGCCCATGCACGCTGGCGCCGGCGCTTTCCGCCGCATCGACGATCAACTTGACGCCGTATTGCGCCGCCAGCGGCTCCAGCCGCGAAAGATCGCAGCCCATGCCGTAAAGATCGGTCGGGACGATCGCCTTGGGCAGCTTGCCGCGCTTGGCTGCATCTGCCAGCGCCTCTTCCAGCAGGTCCGGCGAGACGGTCCAGCTTTCGCGGGCAAGGTCGAAGAACACCGGGGTCGCGCCTTCGTAAAGGATCGGGAAGCATCCGCCGGCAAAGGTCATCGACGAGACCCAGACCTCGTCCCCTTGCTCGAGGTCGAGCATGTGCAGGGCCAGGTGCAACGCCGCCGAACCGCTCGACAGGCCGAGGCAATGGACCCCGTCACCGAGGTATTCGGCAAAGCGTTCCTCGAATTCGGTCAGCAACGGGCCGAGGGGAGCGATGAAATTGCTTTCGAACGCCTTCGCGACATAGCCCTGCTCGGTGCCGCCCATGTGGGGTCGTGATAGCCAGATGCGCATGACGGGCCTCTAGTCCGAATAGCCAAGCCGGTCGAGTACCGGCCGGACAATGGCAATGACGTCGGCGCTGGCGCTGGCAAGCGCCGCTGCCCCTTTACCGACCGAACTGGTGCGGACATTGCCAGCGGCCGCAGCACAATCCGCCGACGAGACATCGGCGACGGCAAAGGCGGCAATCGCCTCCAGCGCCCGGGCCGGCTGTGTGACGAAGGATTCATAGGCCAGGCCATGCACCCGTTCCGGATGAAGCCGGGCGAGATCGTCCTGGGCGATGGTCACGCAATCGGCCCATTGCCGCGCGCAAATCAAATCGAGACCGGCGTCGGGGGGCAGGTCGAGCATCGCCGGGCTTATCGGCCCCCAGCTGGCCATGTGCTCCGCCTGGCCGGCCAGCATCCGCGCGCGCGCCTTGAGGAAGCGCAAGCCATAGACCGGTAGATCCCGCAGCGGCGTGAAGCGGATCTTCGACCAGTAATAGGGCAGCGAGGGGATTTCCATTTCACCGCGCCAGCGCTTGCGCGCCGAAGCGAGCACATCGCCGCCATGCCGGTGGAGAAACACGAACTGCGCTTCGGGGAAGATCGCGGCGAGGAAAGGCACGCGCAGGCTGTTGGCGCAGGTTTTCTCGACCAGGAACGCCGGCCTGCCCTGCCGTTCCCATTCGCGCTTGAAAGCCCCGCGGATAAAGCGGGCCACGGCCGGGCGTGCCTGCGTGGCATCGAAGCGGTCATGTGGCATGCCGATATTGCCATGCCGCATGATCGGGTTGATCTCGTCACATGGCCACGTCGCAAACCCCGGCAGCGTGCACAGCGCGTCACGCAGGATATTGGTCCCGGAGCGGCCCGCGCCGATGATGATCAGCGGGCGAAAAGGCAGATCGGCTCGGCTCATAGTCACTGGCGTCGGCCGGAGTTTCCTCCGCCCGGGGAGTCAGGATTCCTTGCGCAGGGTAATGGAATCGATGGCAATATCGACGCCATCGATCGGTGCATCATTGCGGTAGGCAATCTCAAGCAGGTAGTAGCGGCAGCCTGCTGGCAATCGCAGGACCTGTGCCGCTTCGCTCGCTGCGGCGAAGGGTGCCGACCGGATCGCTTCGCCATCGTTTTCGGCGCAGCGCAGGTTAAGCGAAATAGTGACATCGCCGGGATTTGTGGCGGTGAAAAGGACGGAGGTTCGGTAGGCACCTTGCTCCAGGGCAACGAGCCGCCGCGCAGCTACGCCGCCGGTGGCCGGTGCAGCCGAGATCATCATCTTGCCCGCCGCCGGCTCGATCGAACTGCTGAAATCGCCGTCGGTCACCAGGTCCCAGTCGAGCGGAGGGAAAGTGGGGGCGCGTTCGAACGGGAAGGACAGGTCGCGGGCACCCTGCTTGCCGGTCAGAAAGCGATAATAGGACAGCGCATCGGCAAACTTGTTCTCGGCGACGAGATTGCCAATGAGGCCGCGGTCGACTTCCAGCGCCCTGCCCTGCTGCTTGCCCAGCTCCATCCGCAGGCGCATCGCCGGCAAGGCAACCTCGGGGCGTCGGACCGCTTCGAGCCAGAAGTCGTCTTGCCATGCCGGTCGCGCCTCGAGCAACTTGATCAGCGGCGCGCGCAATTGTTCCTGCTCCAGCCCCTTGACCAGCGGGGGTATCAGCAGCGGAGCCGAGCTCTCGCTGACGCGCAGGGTCATGTCGAAATAGGTAAAGGCGGTCGCGTCGTCCCCCAGCTGCGCATAATCCTGGCTCAGCCAGATATTGGCCGCTGCCTCGCGCTTGGAAATCGCTGGCAGCAGCCGCATGATCCGTCGTGCCTCGTCGTCATTGCCTTCGGCCTGGCGGGACAATGCGATGATGCGCGGGGCCTGGACGGCCAGCGGCTCCAGCGCAAAAGCGCGCCGTGAATAGTCGATCGAGGCCTGCGGGATCTGGTCGGGCAAGGCGCCCTGGTTATCCTTGATCGTTTGCTTGAGGATGGCATCTGCCGCCTCGGCATAGACCCGGCCGCTTTCAGGCACCATGTCGACCACAGCCAGTGGTGCGCGGGCGCTGGCGATGGAGCCCGACGCAGCCATGGCTGAAAACGCCGCTGCCAGCAGCCCTGCTAGCCAGATCAGGCCGGTGCGGGCCGAGAAACTGAACCCCGCCATGGACCGTCAGTTCTTTCCGTAGGTGTAGCCGTAGCCATACTTGTCGCCGTAGCCATAGCCGTAGCTAGAATTGCGATTGTCGACCTTGGTCACGATCGCGCCGAAGACATTGGCATTGGCATCGCGCAGCCGCTGGATCGCAGTTTCGATTGCCCGCAGGCGGCTGCCGTTGGCTTCAATGGTGAAGATTACCCCTTCCACCGTCGAGGCAATCAGCGGGGAGTCAGCAAGCCCGAGCACCGGCGGACCGTCGACGACATAGTGGTCGAACGGCTGGTTGCCGGACTGCAGCAGTTCGGCCAGCCGCGGTCCGGTCAGCAATTCGGCCGGGTTCGGCGGGATCGGACCGGCGGCCAGCAACGACAGGTTGTCGACGTCGGTCGGCTGCACGAGGCTCGCCACATCGTCTTCACCCGCGAGATAGTTGCTGAGACCCACCGCACGGCCATCTCCGATGAACAGGTGCGCGGACGGGTTGCGCAGGTCGGCGTCGATCAGCAGCACGCGCTTGCCGGTTCTTGCCAGCACGCGAGCCAGCGCCACGGCCGAGGTCGACTTGCCTTCGTTGGGCATTGTGCTGGTGAACAGCATCGAGCGCGGCGTACCATGGCCGGTCAGGAACGACAGGCTGGTGCCGATCGAGAAGTAGGCTTCCGACACGATCGACTTCACATCGTTGAGGTCTTCCGACAGCCGCTCTTCCTCGAGTGCCGGCACCACCCCGAGGGTCGGCAAGCCAAGCAGGCGCTTCACGTCCTGCGGATCGCGCAGGCTCTGGTTGAGCTGTTCGCGCAAGAACACATAGGCCGCTGCCAGGCCAAGGCCCGCCAGCAAGGAAACGGCGAGGTAGAGGAGCAGGTTTGGGCTCGATGGGTGCTTTGGTACCGTCGCCCGATCGACGATCGAGATATTGTTCGCCCCGACGCCGGCGACACCGATTTCCTTGTAACGCTGCAGCAGCGCATCATAGAGCTGGCGGTTGGTGTTCACCTCGCGCTGATAGATATTGTACTGGATGGAAGCCTGGTTCTGGCCCGCGAACTGGCCTTTCAAGGCCTGCACTTGCGCTGCCAGCTGCTGTTCACGCTGCAACGCCTCGTTGTAGGATTCCCGACCGACCGAGCGAACCCGGCCTTCTTCCTGTGCGATACTCTTATCGAGCGCGGCGATTTCCGAAGTCAGCTGCTCCACCGCCGGATAGGCCGGCTCGAAAGTCGCCAACAGTTTTTTCGCGTTCCGCAACCACCAGTGCGCGCCGCTGGCGGAGGGCGTTGATGGCAGGATTGTTCAAGGCTTCGCGGGTGCCCGAACTCTGGCGCCAGGCGCTTTCTGCCCGGATACGGTCCGCCCTCGCCTCTGCCAATGCCTGGTTCATCGCTTGCAGATCCGAAGACACCAAAGTGGTCCGCTGGGTCATTTCCCCACCGGGTGTCTCGGCGCCGCCGAAGGTCACGATTTCGTTGGCGGAGGCGTAGTCTACGAGTCGTTTTTCCGATTCTTCAAGCTTGATCCGTTGAGCCTCCAGCTCCTTTTCGAGCTTCTTGCGTGCATCAACCGTGGATGCAGAGCGCTTGGCAAGATTTGCCGCCATGAACTGGTCTACCCAGCTATTGGCAATGCGAGCCGACAGTTCCCGGTCAGGGCTCGTAAACTTGACGTCCACCAGGCTGGAACCGCGAATTGGCGCGATACTGACATTCTGCAGCAAGATGCCGACAGCCGCTTCGAGCCGGGCCGACGAGCGCCCATTGTTGATGGCTGTCTCGTTCGCTTGCTCGATCTGGACAGTGCTATCGGTCGAGACGCCGAAAGTAGTAAAGAAATCCTCGTCATTGGCGAGGCCGAGGTCACGCGCCACCCGCGTCGCCAGCGAACGCGCCTGGAGTAACGCGTACTGTGTGTCGTAAAATTCCTGGTCACGCGAACGGTCCACCTCGTCAACGGCTTCGACATTGGTGATGTTGGCGTCGTAGCGGCTGATCTCGATCCGCGCGCTGGCAGTATACAGCGGTGTCGTCAGCAGTGTCGCCACGAGGCCTGCGATAAGCGAAGCGGCGATGATCGCGAGGACCGCCCACTTGTGGTTGTTGATGATCCGGAACAACTGCTCCGCCGGCGGCAGGCCGAGGCGGCGCTGGGTGTATTCGGTGTCAACTTCGGGATAGATCCCGGTCCCGACGTGCGGGGCAAGCGATGCTGCGGGGTAGCCGTTGGCCATGGTCTATGCGGTCCTGTTAATTATTGGCGCAGGGCCACAATCAGCGGCGTAGTGAGGAGCGGGCCAAGGCCCAGGATCTGGTCGATCATCCGGCGGGTGGGGGAATCGCCGACAATAATCACGTCGTTGGCGTAGACTTCCGGGTCGGCATAATTGCCACGGCGAATGCCCTTGAGGCTATAGACCCCGACCAGTCGCTGTCCGTCCACTTCCCGGAAGATGACGACATCTTCTAGATTGGCGTATTCCGCTACGCCGCCGGCCTGCGCCACGGCACGCATCAGAGTCATTCGGCCGACCACCGGAAACAGACCCGGCTTCTCGACCTCTCCGTCCACGGTAACCACCTGGCCCACCGATTCTTCCAGATTGACCGTTACCTGCGGCTCACGCACGTATCGGCCTCGTAGTCTGGTCTCGATATCGGTGGCGAGTTCCTGGGGCGTGCGCCCGGCAGCTTCTACCACACCGATCAGCGGAAACGACAGTCGACCGCTGGCATCGATCTGAACTTCGCGTTTGAGCTCGTCGACCCCGAAAACGTCGATCGTCAGCTTGTCGAAGGGGCCGATCAGGTATGGCCGCGTGTTGGCCGACAGATCGGTCCGGGTCGGCGCCGGCAGCTCGTTGCCGGCGATAACTTCCACACCTTCACCGCCGAGCGGCGGCACGCTGGCACAGCCCGAAATCACTGTGGCCAAAAGGGCCAGGAAGAGCATTCTTACCATCGATCAAATCCAAGCTTTCGTTCCAACTAGAGGGTGCATGCCACGGCGTAAACCGCAAATCGGCTAGCGATTCCGGCGTCCTTCGCGGCCCTCCGGCTGACCGCTGCTGAGCGGTTCGCGCTCGATCCACAAGGTAGCGAAGGCCAGCGCGGCGACCACCATGACGCTGGGAACCCGCACCGGGTAATCCACCAGGCTCGCAACCGCCAGCAACAGCATTATGCCTGCTGCCATCAGGCGGCGGCGGCGCAATTCTCCCGCCTCCGCGCGCCATGCCGCGAATGTTTTCACACCCATGGCCAGCACGCTGCCGAGCAGGATCACGACCGCCGGCAAGCCGCCTTCGATCACGAACTGGAGCCAGTCATTGTGCGCATTGTTGAGATATTTGGGACCCAGCAGCGCCACCGGCTCATAGATCCGATAGACATATTCGAACGATCCGAAGCCCGAGCCCCAGACGACCATGTCACCCGCCATCTCGGTCAAGGTCGGGAAAACCTGGACGCGCAGGTTCTCCAGCGCCCCGTCATCGAACAACCGGTCAAGTGCCAGTGCGCGCGACGACAGGATCACTATTCCCACCAGCGCAGCGAGGAATAGCCCAAGCCCGCCGAGCAGGGCGGTGCGTGACAGCCTCACCTGTTTACCGAGGGCAAAGTTCTGCGGGACAAGCGGCGCCTGCGCGATAAGGCCCATTGCCAGCAGGAGCCCGAGTCCGGCACAAATCAGACCGGCGCGCGATCCGGCCAGGAAGATCACCGGCACAAGAAACACCAGCGGCGCCAGCGCCAGCAGGCCCTTCATCCCGGCGCCGCTCTGGCGCGGCCGGATGGCCCCGAACTGCCAGGCCGCGACCAGCAGCATGGCCGCCAGCAAAACGCCCTGGTGGTTGCGATTGGCGAACAGGCCGGTGGCGTAACCTGACGGGCTGAATGCATGAAAATAGAAGGCCCCGGTGGTGATCTGCAGAACGCCGAGGGCCGCACTCACCAGCGCCATGACCAGGACCACGCTCCAGACCTGCCGCCGCCCCTCGGGCTCCTGAATCGCAAACAGCGCCAATGCGGCCGCGGGAACCAGAAGTGAAAAGAGCGCATTCCAGGTCTTGGCAGGCGACATCGAGAGCGGGCGCCAGAGGCCATCCATGCCAAGCGCCTGCCCCATCTCGGCGATGGGCTGGCGTCCGGGCAGGCCGGACCACAACGACGGTGGTAGCGGAACCAGCTGCAGCCAGATAACAAGTGCCAGCGCCGCGAGCAGCAGGATCGGGACGCGCACCAGCCGCCATTGCTCGCGAGTCATGCCGGCTGCGGCATAGGCGAGGAACAGCGCGGCCAGCGGACGCAGGATGACCAGTGAAGGGACATCGTGCCGCGAACTGCCGCCGAGCACGAACAACAGCACGACGAAGCTCGCCAATGCGGCGAAGCGGGCAGTCGGCGAATAGAACCGGGAAAGCCGTGTTTTGGGCTGGGCTGTCATTGTGGGCATTATCGGGGGCTTGGCCCAAGTGAGCATGACGGTCAACGCCTTGGGGCATTGCCTTAGCCGCTCGCTTGGGCCGTTATGCGACCTTGTTGTCTCGGTTGTGTTCGAATTCCGGCACGATGCGGTGGAGCAAGGCGATGGCCTGCTCCGGATCATCGGTCTCGGCCAACTGCTTGAGGGCAGCGTCGAGCCTGGGCCAGGGCATGAAGTCCTCGTGCGCCTTCATGATCCGGGCATGCTTGGTCTCTTCCGGCTTTTCGCCAATCAGCAGTTCCTCATAAAGCTTCTCCCCGGGCCGCAGACCGACTTCGACAATCTCGATATCCCCATCCGGGTGCTGAGCATCGCGCACAGTGAGGCCGGATAGCCGCACCATCAAGCGAGCGAGATCGGAGATCCTCGTCGGCTTGCCCATATCGAGCACAAAGACCTCGCCACCGCTGGCAAGCCCTCCCGCCTGGATCACGAGATTGGCCGCCTCGGGAATGGTCATGAAGTAGCGGGTCACCGCCTTGTGTGTCAGCGTGATGGGGCCGCCGGCCTCGATCTGGCGGCGGAACAGCGGCACGACAGAGCCGCTCGAGCCCAGCACATTGCCGAAACGGACCATGGAGAAGCGGGTCTTCGCACTGGTCGCTGCAAAGGCCTGCACCACCTGCTCTGCCGCGCGCTTGGATGCGCCCATGACATTGGTCGGCCGCACCGCCTTGTCGGTCGAGATCAGGATGAAGTCGGCAACCCCGGCGCGCGCCGATGCTTCCACCAGCGTCCGGGTCCCGACGATATTGTTGCGCATTGCCGCGATCGGATTGGCTTCGACCAGCGGCACATGCTTGTAGGCCGCGGCATGGTAGACCGTGTCGACCGAATGCTCGGCAAAGACCTGGTCGAGCCGCTCGGCCGCCTGGATCGAGTCGAGCACCGGCACCAGTTCCAAGCTGCGCGATTCCGCCGCCAGCTTTTTCGTCAACTCCTGGTGGATCGCGTAGAGCGCGAATTCCGAAACTTCGAACAATACCAGTTTGCGCGCCCCGATCATGACGATCTGCCTGCACAGTTCGCTGCCGATGGAGCCGCCGGCACCGGTGACCATGACAGTCTTGCCCACCACCGTCCGGCCGAGCAGCAATTCGTTGGGCTGGACGGGTTCGCGCCCCAGCAGGTCCTCGATATCGAGCGGGCGGATATCGCTGAACGAGACCTTGCCATCGACGATTTCGCTCATGGTGGGCAGCGTCTGCACCAGCACGTTGAATTCGCCGAGGTTCTTGAGGATCTGGCGCCGCCGCTTGCGTGTAACGCCCGGCAGAGCGAGCAGGATATCGGTTACCTCCTGGCGCTCGATCAGCTTCTCCAGCTCGCCGGTCCAGCAAACGGGCAGGCCATCCAGACGCTGCCCGTCGAGCCGCTTGTCATCGTCGATATAGCCGCAAAGTTGGAAGCGAGGGTCGCTGCGCATGGTGCTCGCCAACTGCTGACCGGTCCTTCCCGCACCGTAGATCAGCACCCGGCGAACGTCGCCACCGAACTTGCGGCGCTCCAGCACGTCGACGATCAGCGCCCGGATGATCACGCGCGAGGCCGCAACGAAGATGAAGAACAGCATCGGCTGCAGCAGGCCCAGCGTACGCGGCACGGTTGGGATGCCATAGAAGGTGAAAACAGCGGCCAGAACGGCCGTATAGATCAGAAACGCGCGCACCAGCGTACGCAACATTCCGACCCCAGCGTAGCGGAAGATGGTGTTGTAGACACCCGACCATATGAACGCCGGCAGCATCACTGCGAGGGCTGTACCGCCGAACTTGAGGATCGGGTCGTTCCAGAACGCCCACTCCCCCATCCGCAGGGAATAGGCCATCCACACCGACTGGACGAGCAGCACCAGGTCGAGCGCGAGCACTGTCAACCGCTTCTGCCCGCGGGTGAACACAGCCACGCGTTCGAGCGCGCGCACTAAAGTGCCGATCAGAACATCAAGTAGCCATTGCATCGGCCGAGCCGTCCCTGTGTCACCATGCCCGGAGATATTTCCTCGGACATTACCATCACAAATGCCGCAACCCACCAGCAAGGCATTGAAATCCTTGTGCCGCCAAAAGCAGCAGGTGACGGCCCTTAGTTTACCAGGCGCGCCGTGGCAAGGTTTCGTGGCTTCTGCATGACAAAAGGGCCGGAGGGAGGCTAGCTTGCGAGACGCAGTCCGGATGTCTGGGGTATGGCGGGCTGGTCGGGCCAGATGCCGCGGGTGTCATAGACGATCGCCCCGCTGCGCTCTTCGATCGGGACGGCCTTGAAGATGTCGTGGTCGACCAGAACGATCAGTATGCCGCAGTTCTCCAGCGCATGGTCGAGATCGACCAGCGTCGCCCCGGTATCGGAAAATTCGACCGGCAGTTGCCCGGCAAAGGGCTCGACAATGGCGATCCGTTCACCGAACCTGTGCGCCAGCCGCGAGGCGACGAAGCGAGCCGGACTTTCGCGGAAGTCGTCGATATTGGCCTTGAAGGCGAGCCCCAGACAAGCGACCGGCACACCGGGATGGGCTTCGATCAGCGCTTCGGCCTGCGCCACGACATGGTGCATCTTGGCATCGTTGACCTGTCGGCCAGTCCTGATCAGCGGCGACTGCTCGGGCGCACCGTTGATGATGAACCACGGATCGACTGCAATGCAGTGCCCGCCCACACCCGGACCCGGCTGCAATATGTTCACACGCGGGTGGCGGTTGGCGAGCTTGATCACTTCCCAGACGTCGAGGCCCATGTGGTCGGCGATCATGGAAAGCTCGTTGGCAAAGGCGATGTTGACGTCGCGATAGGCGTTCTCGACCAGCTTGGTCATCTCGGCGCTGCGGGCATCGGTGGTGACGCAGGTGCCGCGCACGAAGCGCTTGTAAAAAGCCAGCGCCTTGCGCGCACAGCGCGGGGTGATTCCGCCAATCGAGCGATCGTTGTGGGTCAGTTCCTCGAGAATCTTCCCGGGCAGAACGCGTTCCGGGCAATAGGCGATGGAAACGTCCGGGGTTTCCTCGGTCTTGCCGGGCATCTTCAGGTCCGGTCGCAGGCCCGCGATCAGGTCACGCATCGCCTCGGTCGTACCGACCGGCGAGGTCGATTCGAGGATGATGCAGTCGCCCTTCTTGAGCACACCCGCAACTTCGGTCGCGGCGGCCATAACGTAGGACGTGTCGGGCGTGTGGTGGCCGTCCTTCTCGAACGGGGTCGGCACCGCGATCACGAACACATCGGCCGGTGCGACTTGAGTGGAGGCCCTGAGCAGCCCGCGCTGCACAACGCCGCGCACGAGGCCGTCGAGATCGACTTCCTCGATATGGATTTCGCCCCGATTGATGGTGTCGACCACATGCTGCGAGATATCGATCCCCATTACCGGGCAGTCGGCCCGGGCGATGATCGCCGCCGTCGGCAGCCCGATGTAGCCGAGCCCTACGACACAGACCTGGGGTTTGGTTTCGCCGCGCATTCAATGGGTTCCTGTCCGTTAGGATGTCCGGACAGTCCTTGGCAGAACGAGGTAAAGATAACGGTAATGGAGCCGGTGATTCAGCGGGCGAGCAAGTCGGCAATCCGGGCCGCGCTCTTGCCGTCGCCAAAGGGATTGTGCGCCTTGGCCATGGCGGCATAGGCCGCGTCGTCATCCAGCAGCCGTTCGACCTCGCGGACGATAGTGTCCTCGTCCGTACCGACAAGCTTGGCCGTGCCCGCCTCGACCCCTTCGGGCCGTTCGGTGGTCTCGCGCATCACCAGCACCGGCTTGCCCAGCGCAGGCGCTTCTTCCTGCACGCCGCCGCTGTCGGTCAGCACCAGCGTGCAAATGTCGAGCAGCCGCGCGAAATGCGGGTAGTCGAGCGGTTCGAGCAGGGCGACGTTGTCCAGCGCCGCCAGTTCCTCGTTCATGATTGCGCGGACGTTGGGGTTGAGATGGACCGGGAAGATCAGTGCAACATCCTCACGCGCAGCCAAGCGCTTGATCGCATTGGCGATATTACGCATCCCAACGCCGAAATTCTCGCGCCGGTGGCTGGTAACGCCGATGATGCGCTTGCCCGCAAACCGTGCCTCGACTTCCGATAACCCGCTCACCAGCCCCGGCTCCGCCGCGACCCTGGCGGTGATCCAGTGCAATGCGTCGATCACCGTATTGCCGGTGACATGGACAATTGCCGGATCGACATTCTCGCGTCTGAGGGCATCGGCCGAGGTTTCGGTGGGCGCGGCATGAAGCGCCGCGAAACTGCCGATGACCTTGCGGTTCACCTCCTCCGGCCAGGGATGATAGACATCGCCACTGCGTAGCCCCGCCTCGACATGGCAGACCGGTAGCTTGCGATAGTATGCAGCCAGGGCACCGCACATCGCCGTTGCGGTATCGCCCTGCACCACGACCCAGTCCGGCTGCTCGAGATCAAGCACCGCGCCGATGCCGGTCAGCAGGCGCGCGGTCAGCGCATCGAGCGTCTGGTCGGGGTGCATCACGTCGAGATCATGGTGCGGCGTGATCCCGGCAATCTCCAGCACCTGATCGAGCATCCCGCGATGCTGGCCGGAGACCAGCACCCGGCTGTCGAAGCGCGGATCGGCTTCCAGCACATGCAGCAGCGGAAACAGCTTGATCGCTTCGGGGCGGGTGCCGAAGATGGTGACGATTTTGCGCGTGTTGCTCATGACCCGCGCCATTAACCCTGAAACCTTAAGCGCTGGCTAGCCCGCGCAAAGAATTTACGGCGACTACCCTTCGGGCGTCTCGCTGCTTTCGGGCTGCGGCAAGGGTTCGGCCGTCGCCGCATCCTCGGCGTCACGCTCCCGTTCGAGCCGTTCCATATAGGCGCGCTCGATCGATTCGACGCGCTCCTGCTCGGCGGCGGCCTCGGCGTCGATTTCCGACAGGCGCTCGGCGCGGGCGGCTTCGATCAGCTTGGCGAAACGGACACCAGGCGCATTGGCCCGGGCTTCATAGGCGGCGTCGATCATTTCCTGCGTGCAGCCGGTGTAGCCGCCTGCCCCGCTCGGCGAGCACGACAAGGTGCCGAAATCGCCGACGAACTTGAACGCTTCGACGCGCTTGGCCCAGGCAGTGTTGGCCGGATCGTCGCTCGAGCGCAGGGCCTCCGGGATGCGATACCGCTCTTCTTCGGGAAGGATGCCGGTGACGCAGATCATGCCTTCGGGGCATTCCTCCACCTCGTCATCGCCATAGACGATGTTCATCCGCACCTTGTCGCCGCCTGTGTCCTGCGCGGCAGCAGGGACACCGAAGACGAGAGCGGCAAGCAAAGGAGCGAAGGTCAGCGTGGTGATGCGGCCGGTCATGGCGAAACCTCTCGAGAATTGGGGTCTTGTCTCGCCGATATAGTGCACCCGCGCCGTGAATGCACCCTGAAGCGCCCGTCAGATGCGTTCGCTGATCCTGATCGCGGCGCGGCAGCCCAGCCGGATCAGGCCGGACAGCAGTGGATAGGCCGGAGCCTTCTCCGCCCCCATCGCCAGCGCCGCATCGCGGTGCTCGCGCTCGTCGTCGCGGAATTCCTGGATCATGGCGGCAAGCTCTGGATCGGCACCAGAGGCCTCAAGCTGGTCGAGCTGGTCCGAATAGTGCTTGTCGATCTCGGTCTCGATCGCGGCGGTGCAGGCCATCGCCGCTTCGGGGCCGAGCAGGGCCGTGCCCGCACCCAAGGCATATCCGGCCACCGACCAGAACGGCTGCAGCGCAGTCGGGCGCACACCCCGCTCGGCCATCAGCGCGTCGAACCGCTTGCGATGCCCCGCTTCCTGCCGCGCCATTGCCGCGATCTCGCCCGAATGCGGGCCGCGGTCGCCCATTACGGCGAGCTGGCCTTCGTAAATGCGGGTCGCGCCGAATTCGCCGGCCTGATCGACCCGGATCATGCGTTCGAGGGTGGTTTTGTCCGTCATGCGCTCACTTCTTGGCCAGAAGCGCGAGAACGGCAAGACCGCCAAAGGTCGAGATCAGGAAGTTCCAACCCGCCAGCGAGATGCCCAGCAGCGTCCACGGCGCAACGTCGCAGCGGATCAGTGGCGAATTGAGCACGGCCTCCAGCGGATCGCCGCCAGCGGGCGCATGGCTGGTGCAGCCGGTGATCCCTTCCCACCAGCCATATTCGACCCCGGCATGGAAGGCGCCGATGGCCCCCGACGCGATGATCGCCAGCGCCGCCAGCGCCACCCACATCCGCTTGGGCGCCACCACAAAGCCGAGCCCCGCCAGCGCGACCGCCGCAAAATGCGGCCAGCGCTGCCACCAGCACATCTCGCACGGGAACAGCCCGAAGACGTACTGCGAGATATAGGCCCCGGCGAGCAAGGCCGCCGGAATGACCAGCGCGAGCAGGCGCGCGCGCGCGAAAGACGTGGTCGAACTCATGCCCGCCCTATGCTGTCGTCAGGGTCGCAGCGCAACTGTTGCCTTGGTCGTGCGGCGCAAGGTTTCGAGCGCGTAATAGAGCTGGAAATCCTCGATCCCCTGTTCCTTGAGCTGGGCGGCGGTCTGCTGGAAGCGTGGATCCTGCAGCTTGTCCTTCTCCAGCTCCTCGTCCTTGAGGCTCGCATCATTGACCAGATGGCCGCGCAGATCGGATTCGCGCAGCTGGTACTTGGCGCGTTTCTCCCAGTCGGGATCGGAGATTTGCGGCACGGTGATGTCGGGCTCGATACCGCCTTCCTGCACGGACTTGCCTGCGGGCGTGAAGTAACGCGCCGTCGTCAGCTTGAGCGCGGCATCGTTCCCGATCGGCAGCAGCGACTGGACGCTGCCCTTGCCGAAGCTGGTCTGGCCCATGATCAGCGCCCGGCGGTGGTCCTGCAGCGCTCCGGCGACGATTTCCGAGGCCGAGGCCGAACCGGCATCGATCAGCACGATCATCGGTACATCGGTGGCAATCTCGCCGCGATAGACAGTCTCGGCATCATAGAGATAATTCTCCCCGCGCACCCGTCCGCGCTGCGACACGATCCGGCCTTCGGAGAGGAACAGGTCGCTCAGCGCCACGGCTTCGTCGAGCGAGCCGCCGGGGTTGGTACGCAAGTCGAGCACCAGGCCGTTGACCCGCCCCGCCGCTTTCTTCTGCAATTCGCGCCAGGCATTGTAGACATCCTTGCCGACGTCCTTGGAAAACTCGTTGACCGCGATGAAGCCGATATTGCCGTCCTTGAGTTCGTAGGTGACGGGCTCGAGTTCGATCACCCCGCGGGTGACGGTGACATCGAAGGGCTCGTCCCGGCCCGGACGGAAGATGGTCAGCTTGATCGAAGTCCCCGCGACGCCGCGCATCCGCTGCACCGCCTCGTCCAGGCTGCCGCCAACGATCAGCTCGCCATCGAGATGGGTGATGAAGTCGCCTGCCTTGATGCCCATCTGGTCAGCCGGGCTGCCGCGGAACGGGCTGATCACCTTGACCGCGCCATCTTCCTGGATGACCGACAGGCCGAGACCCGAATACTTGCCGTCGATCATGGTTTCGAGCCGTTGAAGGTCGCCGCCGTCGAGATAGGCCGAATGCGGATCGAGCGAGGCCAGCATGCCGTCGATCGCGCCGCGCACCAGTTTGTCCTTGTCGACCGGTTCGACATAGCTTGCCTGGATGCGCTGGTAGACTTCGAACAGCCGGGCGAATTCCGGACCGACGCGGCCATCGACCTGGGCGAAGGTGGCGGTGGTGGCCGGAATCAGCGCCACGGCAGTAACGAGGGCGGCGGAACGCAGCAGCGGGGCAAGTTTCATCGGCAATCTCTCTCGCTTTCGCTTGCGCTTCTATCGCGCCGCGCGGATGAACGCCAGATGAGGTGAAGTCGCTCGTCCCTGTGCGGGGCAACGCCAGTCGAATTCCTGAAAAACCGGCCTAGCCGATGAAGTCGAGTGGATTGACCGGCGTACCGTCGCGCCGCAGTTCGAGCGTGATTTCAGGACGCACAGGCGCAGCGATGCCGAGCGGGGCGCCGGCTACCAGTTCCTCGCCGACATCGACGTCGGTTCGGGCCAGGCCGGTCACAAGGCTGGTCCAGCCGGCGCCGTGCTCGATAATCACGATTCGTCCGAAGCCGCGATAGGGCCCGGCGAAGACCACCCGGCCCGCAGCCGGTGTAACAACCTGGGCTCCGCCACGCGGGGCGATCGTGAGACCCTGCGACGGAACCCCGTTCTCGGTCGGAGAGCCGAAACCGGCCACTGTTCGCCCGGCGACTGGCAACTGGATATCGACCGGCGCCAGCCCGCCAGCCGGTGTGGCGGCACCGGGTGCTGCGACTACGCGTGCGGCGACCGGCGACGCGGGACGAAGGACCGGGCCGGGAAGGGCGGCCAATTCGCTGCGCAACGAGCCGGCTTTGGCGAGCCGGTCGACCAGTCCGCCCAGATCGCGGGCTTCTTCTGCCAATGCCAGTGCGCGGTCGGTCTCGCGCGCGGCATCGCCGCTGGCGCTGCGGGCTGCGAGCCGTTGGCGGGTCTCCAGCGCGGCCAGCCGGTCACGCCGTGTATCCAGTGTATCCTGTTCCTTGCGCAGCGCCGCCAGCGCCTTGGCGGCTTCGCTCTCCAGCTTGCGCCCGCGCTCGATCTCGCCGCGCAAGGCGGAAGTGCGCTGGCGCACTTGCGGCAGGGTCGTCTCCAGCATGGCGCGCAGATAGACCGTTTCCTGCAGCGAGCCCGGCTTGAGTACGGCAAGGCCCAGCGGTCGGCGGGCAAAGTTCTGCAAAGCTGCGGTCAGGCGCACCAGCGGTTCGCGCCGTTCGGCCAGGCGCTTGAGCAGCGCGCGCCGCTGGCTGTTGATCAGCGCAACCCGCCCTTCGGCCGCGGCGATCTGCGCTTCGGATTGCTGGATGCGGGCAGCAAGCGCGGCGGCCTCTTGCGCGGTCTTGTCGGCTGCCTCGGTGGTTTCGCGCGCGCCAGCCTCCAGCTTTGCGCCGCGACTGGCGGCCCTGGCTGCTTCGGCGCGCGCGGCGGCGATGGCTTGCCGGATTTCTGCCGCATCCTCGAACCCGTCGACATCCTGCGCCGTCACGCCGCCTGTCGCCAGGACAAGCGCACCGGCGCCCAGGAGCCCCAGCACTGCAAGGAGAACGCGGCCTGCCGTCATGACGCCGTGCTTTGCCCGATTATCCGGCGCGATGGTAGGGGTGACCTGCGATAATGGTGGTGGCGCGGTACAGCTGTTCGAGCAGCATGGCGCGGGCAAGCAGGTGCGGCCAGGTGGCGGAGCCGAAGGCCAGCAGCAGGTCGGCCGACAGGCGCTCTACGTCCGCATGTCCGTCCGCCGCACCAAGCACGAAGCGTGCTTCACGTGTGCCGCTATCGCGCCAGCGTTCGAGGATGGCAGCAAGCTGTTCCGACGATAAGTCCTTCCCGCGTTCGTCGAGCAGCACCGTCTTGTGGGGTGATTGGGGATCGGGGATGCGGCCGCCGGTGTCCGGTAGTTCGGTCAGCCTGAGGGGCCAGGTAATCCGCTTGGCATAACGGTCGACAAGTTCGCCCTCCGGCGAACGGGCAATTTTTCCGCGAGCGATCACATGCAGTTGCATGGGGCGCTTCTAGTCAGGCGAAACGTCCCCAGCAACGCCGCCCGGTCGGTTGGCTTCAAGCTGTGCCGATGGCAGCCGCGGGCGCATCCCCGAACGACCACATGCGCTCGAGGTTGTAGAAGCTGCGCACTTCGGGGCGGAACAGGTGGATGACGACATCGCCGGCATCGACCAGCACCCAGTCGGCAGCGGGCAAGCCTTCGAGCCGGACCGGGCCGAAGCCGGCCTGCTTGATCTTTTCCGCGAGTTTCTGTGCGATCGAGGCGACCTGGCGGGTCGAACGACCCGAAGCAATCACCATGTGATCGGCAATCGAGCTCTTGCCTTCGAGGGGAACGGAGACCACGTCCTGGGCCTGATCCTCTTCCAGCTGTTCGAGCACCAGCGCATGAAGCGAACCGGGGTCTGCTTCAGGCATGGCGGGCGAAGTGCCTGCAATAGGCGTGATGGTGTGCGCCGGTGTCATGGGCGAGTTGGATACTCCTGTCATGGCGGGTAAATGGGAAGCGAGTGAGCCGATTGCGAGTCCGTGAGGGCATCATGCGCGGGGCTCATGCTCCCCGGAGTTACAATGGCCGAATATGGAACGGTGCGTGACCTGGTCGAACAGTTTTCCGGTGGGAAGGCGTGACGCCCAGTCAGGATCGGCGCGGCGGATGGCCGTGGCCGATCTTGGATCCGGATCGAAACGCAGGTTCACCAGGGTCGGTGCACTCCATTGGCCCTGTTTGAAACTGCTCGCCGCGACACGATGTCGCCGCAACCATGCCGCTGCAGGGCTGACAGCGACCGCACCATCATACCCGGGGCGGGCGATCACCGCAATCGGCATCAGCCTCGCTATGGCGCGCCAGGCCTTCCACTGATGGAATTGTGCCACATTATCCGACCCCATCAGCCACACGAATTCGCGTTCCGGATAGCGCCGTACCAGCCCCCGCAAGGTATCGATGGTGTAGCGGGTGCCAAGCTGCGCCTCGATCGCCGTGACCCGGATTGGTGCGCGCCGCGCCTGTGCCAGCGCCGAGCGATAGCGCGCTTCGTGCGGGGCCATCCCTGCCCGCGGCTTGAGCGGGTTGCCGGGCGAAACCAGCCACCAGACCTCGTCGAGCCCGAGCGCCGTCATGGCAAACAGCGAGATGCGCCGGTGCCCGCCATGGGCCGGGTTGAAACTCCCGCCCAGCAATCCTGTTCGCACCTGCGCACTCATATTGGCCTGTGGGTAACGAATCGATCATGAGGGGCCAAGCGGTTTCGGCAGTTGGATATTTTCGCCAGTTTGAGAGCGTTCACGGGACGAATCGGGATTGGTTCCCGCTCCAAGAATCCGTTTACCGCGCGAGTCGCCCGACTCGGCGGTATCGGGTGAAACCGGATTCGACCCTATGCGAATCCCTTGCTAGCCGCGCTGCGGGGAAGAATTGGACACTCGAGACGGGGTCGCATTGTACAACAAGCTGGAAAACAGCGGATTTGCCGCAAGGGTCGCGAATTGGTTTCCCGACCGCGAGTTCTTCATGCGCTCGCAAGGCCAGGTCCGTTTCATCAAGGTATCGTCCAGGGTGCAGAAGCTCGCCGCCGCCGGTGTGGTGGTGGCGCTGCTGGTGTGGGCGGTCAGCATGGGGGCGATGAGCTACCTCCAGTACCGCGCCCAGGCCGACCGGATGTCGCTGCTCGAAGAACAGGCCCGCGTCGCCACCGCGCAGGAACGCATCCAGGACTATGGTGACGACCTCAACGCCGTCGCCGAAGACCTGGAGAAGCGGCAGGACTTTCTCGAAGCGATGACCCCGGCTTTGCCCGACGACATCAAGATCGACGGCGAAGACACCGTTTCCGACAGCTCGACCGAAGCCGCGAAGACCGTCGAGAAGGTCAGCGCCGCGTTCCCGCAGGCGCGCGCGCTGGCCGAACTCGAAGCCCGTCAGCTCGCCTATGTCGAACGATTGACGCGTTTTGCCGACCTCCGCGCCGCCCGCGCTGCGCAGGCGATCCGCCAGCTGGGCCTCAATCCGCAGGCCATGCTCGCCGGAGCCGAAATGGAGGCCATGGGTGGTCCGCTCGAGCTTCTCGCCACCGGCGCCAAGGGCGAAATCGACCCGCGCTTCGAGCGTCTCGGCCTCAGCCTCGCCCGCATGTCGGCGCTTGAGCGCAGCCTTGAGGGCATTCCGCAGGTCTTGCCGGCGAGCGCGCCGATGGTAACCTCGAGCTTCGGCTATCGCCGGGATCCCTTCACCGGTCGCGGCGCAATGCACTCCGGCCTCGATTTCAAGGGCCCGATCGGTGCGCCGATCTATGCCGCCGCCAAGGGCGTGGTGACCTTCGTCGGGCGCAAGTCGGGCTACGGCAATGTTGTCGAGGTCAGCCACGGCAATGGCCTGATGACCCGCTATGCCCACATGTCGCGCTTCGCCACCACGGTCGGCACCAGGGTCGAGGCCGGCGATATCATCGGCGCCATCGGCAGCACCGGCCGGTCGACCGGGCCGCATCTCCATTTCGAAGTGCGCATCAACGGTCGCGCCATCGATCCCCGTCCCTTCCTGAAGGCTGCACCCAATGTTCTCAAAGAAGTCCGCCGCACCGGAGCCCAGCCCGCCAAGGAGCGCACCCGTGGCTAGGGCAGGCGCATCCGGCAGCTTCTCCGTCATCGGCAGCGATGTTATCATCAAGGGCGACATTTCGGCCTCGACCGAACTCCATGTCGAGGGTTCGATCGAAGGCGACATCACCTGCGCTTCGCTGGTGCAGGGCGAAACCTCGACCATCAAGGGCGGGGTGAAGGCCGAGAGCGCCCGTCTCGCCGGCAAGGTCGAAGGCTCGATCGACGCGCGCGAGCTGGTGATCCTGCGCACGGCCACCATTACCGGCGACGTGCATTACGACGCACTGACCATCGAGCAGGGAGCCGCTGTCGACGGCCGCTTCGCCCCGCGCAGCAATGGCAAGGCGGCCCCGGTCTCGCTGGCGAGCGAAGACGGCACACCGACGCTCGCCGCCGCGAACTAGGTTCGATCGCAGCATCGATCGCAGCATCGATCGCAGGGGGCCCGGAGCGATCCGGGCCCTTTTCCTATCGGGGCAGCACCTCAGCGCGCAGTGCCTTGCGATCGAGCTTGCCGATTAGCGTCCTGGGAAGGTTATCGCGCACCACCACCTCGTCTACCCGTTCATGCTTGCCGACCCGCGCATTGAGCCATTCGGCCAGCGCCGGGCCGTCTGCACCCGCGTCTGCCTGCAAGGTGACATAGGCACGCGGAACTTCCCCGCGATAGGTATCGGGCACACCGATCACCAGCGCTTCCTTGACCGCAGGATGCTCCAGCAAGACATCCTCCACCTGGCTTGGAAACACCTTGAAGCCACCAACTGCGATCATGTCCTTGATCCGGTCGACAATGGACAGGAAGCCGTCGGAATCGATGGTGGCGACATCGCCGGTGCGCAGCCATTGCTTGCCATTGTGGTCGACGAAGGTGTCAGCCGCGGCGTCGGGCCGGTTCCAGTAACCGCGCATCACCTGCGGACCATGGATCGCGAGTTCACCCGGCTCGCCATCGGGCGCAAGCTTCGCGGGATCCTCCTTGTCGAGCAGCAACACGTCGGTGCCCGGCACCACCTGGCCGATGGTGCCCTTCTTGCGGGTCCCCACATAGGGATTGGCCGAAACCACGCCCGAGGTTTCCGTCAGGCCGTAGCCTTCGACCAGCCGCACGCCTGTCACCGCTTCGAACTTGTCGTGCACGGGTGCCGGCATGGGTGCGCCGCCCGAAATGCAGACCTTGAGCGAGGACAGGTCGGTCTTCGCCAGATCGGGATGATCCAGCAGCGCCTGGAACATGGTCGGCACACCGGGAAAGCCGGTGCAGCGATATTTCTGGATCGTCTGCAACACCTGCTTCGCTTCGAAGCGCGGCACCATGGCAATCGAACCACCGCTCACCATGGCATGATTGAGCAAGGCGGTGTTGGCGAAGACGTGGAAGAACGGCAGCGCGCCCATGAAAACCTCGCCTGCCGGGTTGCCGAAGGGATTGATCGAGGCGACCTGCTGCGCGTTGGTGGCAAGCTGGCTGTGGCCCAGCATCGCGCCCTTGGGCCGCCCGGTGGTGCCGCCGGTGTATTGGAGGAGCGCGAGGTCCTCCGCCGCTTCGAGCGAAATCGCA
Organism: Erythrobacter sp. SDW2; assembly: GCF_021431965.1. Classification (NCBI taxonomy): domain Bacteria; kingdom Pseudomonadati; phylum Pseudomonadota; class Alphaproteobacteria; order Sphingomonadales; family Erythrobacteraceae; genus Erythrobacter; species Erythrobacter sp. SDW2. Next base: position 582,317 of record NZ_CP090370.1, on the reverse strand, counting down.
GGCGGTTCGCGGTCGGGCGTTAGTGAAGCCCATGTCCGTGTCGACCCGTTGAACGCGACCTTGGCGATCTTGCTGCGGCCGAGCGTCCGGAGCAGCAGTCCCTTGGTGAAAGGGAGCTGTGCTGCGAGCGAACCGACAGCCAGTGTTTCGAGCGAGGAGTCCGCCAGGACGGCGCTCGCCGTGCGATAGAGTTCGGGCACATCCACCGTCACCAGCAGCCGTGTGCCGGAATCCTCGACCTGCCAGGCCAGTTCCTCGACGGTGTAGAGCGGCGAGAAGTTGACCACCACCGCCCCGGCCATCATCGCGCCATAATAGGCCGAGGCATAGATCGGGACATTGGGCAGGAAGAGGCCGACGCGGTCGCCCTTGGCGATCCCTGTTTCAGCGAGACCAGCCGCGAAACGACGCGCTTCCGAGTAGATTTCCCGGTAGCTGTAGGTCCGCCCGAGGAAGTGGAGGAACGGCGCCGCCGGGTTGGCTCGCACCGTCCGCTCAAGCAGCTGGGGCAATGTGAACAGCGGGAACTGCGTATCCCACGGCAGGGGATGGTGATAGGCGACCTTACTGACATCCATGTCAGCAGCATGAATGCAAAGCCCACCTCCCGCAAGGCGAAAGGTGGGCTCAACGAATTCAAATTGTTCTGAAGGCAGCGATTACTCGCCCGCGTCGCCTTCGGCTTCCTGGGCCCGCTTGGCTTCGAGCCAGGCGGCGGCTTCGGCTTCCTGCGCAGCTTCGTTGGCGGCCTTTTCGGCGGCTTCACGCTCGGCGCGCAGTTCCTCGATCAGCTTCTCGCGATCGCTGGTGGTTTCGCCGGCAGGGACCGCACCCTCGGTCGCTCCGGCCTTCTTGGCGGCCTTGGCAACCACGGCATCAAGCTCGCGCTGCGAGCACAGGCCCAGCGTCACCGGGTCCTTGGGCTGGATGTTCGAGATGTTCCAGTGGCTGCGATCGCGGATCGCGCCGATGGTGTTGCGGGTGGTGCCGATCAGCTTGCCGATCTGCGCATCGGAGATTTCCGGGTGGTTGCGCAGGATCCAGGCGATGCCGTCCGGCTTGTCCTGCCGCTTCGAAACCGGGGTGTAGCGCGGCCCCTTGGTGCGGGTCACTTCGACCGGTGCCTTCTGCATCTTGAGGACATAGGACGGATCGGCCTGCCCGCGCTCGATCTCGGCCTGGGTCAGCTCGCCGGCATGGACCGGGTCGCGGCCGGTATACTTCGAACCGGCGAGGTCATCGGCCATCGCCTGCACTTCAAGGATGTGGAGGCCGCAGAACTCGGCGATCTGGTCGAAGCCGAGCCCGGTGTTGTCGACCAGCCAGGTGGCGGTCGCATGTGGCATCAGCGGTTTGGGTTGGTCGGCCATGGGATTTCTACCCTGTGAAATAAGGAGGCGAAAACAGAAGGGCCGCCCCTTCCGGAGCGGCCGCTTGCGGGGCCATTTAGGGCATCGGGACGCCGGGGGCAAGGATTCGATGCCCTTCGCTCGCTCCTCCCTATTCGGCCAGCCGCTCCGCTTCGAAAGCGCGCAGGCCGGACAGGAACTGGGCCGTGGCCGCTTCCCAGCTGAACTCCGCGCCATAGGTGGCGCAGTCGGCACGCGTGCTGAAGAGTGCTGCAGCAATAGCGCGATCGAGATTTTCCGACAGCGCGCCAACCTTGTCGGTCACGATGTCGATCGGTCCCGCGACCGGATAGGCCGCGACCGGAGTGCCGCAAGCCAGCGCCTCGATCATCACCAGCCCGAAGGTGTCGGTCCGCGACGGAAAGACGAACACGTCGGCCCCGGCGTAGCAGCCCGCCAGCTCGCGCCCGCTCTTGCGCCCGAGGAAGCGGGCGGCGGGGTACTTCGCTTCCAGCGCCGCGCGCGCCGGACCGTCGCCGACCACCACCTTGGTGCCGGGATAGCTGCATTCGAGGAAAGCCTCGATGTTCTTCTCGACTGCGATCCGGCCGACATAGAGCAGGATCGGCCCTTCCAGCGCGGCATATTCGGGCGGCGGCAGCGCATCGGGCGCAAAGCAATCGAGATCGACCCCGCGACTCCAGTGATGGAGATGGTCGAGGCCCTGCCCGCGCAGTTCCTTGCGGATACTCTCGGTCGCCACCATGACCGCGCTGGCGGGACCATGGAACCAGCGGATGTAGGGCCAGAAGGTGGTGGCCGGCAGTCCGGTGCGGCGCGCGACATAATCGGGGAACTGGGTGTGATAGGCGGTGGTGAACGGCACCTTCTTGCGCAGGCAGTACTTGCGCGCGGCAAGGCCCAGCGGCCCCTCGGTGGCAATGTGGATGGCGTCGGGCGCCAGCCTGGCCAGCTGTCGCCCGACCGAACCCGGCCAGCTCAGCGCCAGGCGGATTTCCGGATAGGTCGGGCACGGCATGGAACGGAACTGGTCGGGCGAGATGACCGTGACGTCATAGCCCCGCCTGCACAGCACCTCGACTGTCGTTGAAAGCGTGCGGACGACGCCGTTCATCTGCGGGAACCACGCGTCGCTGACGATGGCGATGCTGTGGACCGGGAGCGCCGCCTTCATGGTGCCGATCCGCTCCGCAGCGCCGATGGGCAGCGGGTGGTTCACGCCGCCTCCTTGAGCGTGTCGGCCGTTTGCGCGACCTCGCGCCTGGCTATCTCGTCGGGCCAGTGGAGGATCTCCATGCGTCCGTCGAAATGCTCGACCAGGGCATTGCAGCCCTCCACCCAATCGCCGTCGTTCCAGTATTCGACCTCGCGCCCGTTATGGGTGAAGCGGCGGAACTCGGCGGTGTGAATGTGGCCGCAAACGACCCCGTCGACGCCGCGCTCGGCGGCGGCGCGGGCAACCACTTCCTCGTACTTCGAGATGAACTCGACCGCGTTCTTGACCTTGTGCTTGGCCGCCTTGGAAATCGACCAATAGGGCAAGTCCAGCATGGTCCGCACCCGGGCGACCCAATTGTTGAGCTTCATCATGAGGTGGTAAAGCGCGTCACCGACGAATGCGAGCCAGCGGTGCGCGAGCATGATGGTATCGAATTCGTCGCCATGGAGCACCATCAGGCGGCGGCCGTCGGCGGTATCGTGGAAGGCCGCACGGCGGATTTCGACTCCGCCGAAGTCCATCCCGCAAAACGGCCGGATCATCTCGTCATGGTTGCCCGGAATATAGACGATCCGGGTCCCGCGCTTGGCGCGCTTGAGCACGCGCCAGACGATGTCGTTGTGTTCGGCCGGCCAGTAGAACTTCTTCTTGAGCCGCCAGCCGTCGATGATGTCGCCGACGAGATACATGGTCTCGCTGTCGGTATGGTCGAGGAAGTCGATCAGCAGCTGGGCATTGCAGCCCTTGGTGCCGAGATGGACGTCGCTGATCCAGATCGTGCGATAGCGTCGCCGTTCGTCGACCTGCCTTTCCGGCACCGACGGCTCTACGGGCGGAAACTCCGCAATGTTGGAGAAATCGTCGGGCAAATGCTTGGCGACATCGTCGAGCATCGAATGCTCCTGGATCCGTTGATATCAACGGTCCTCATGCCGCATGATTGTTACGGGGGACTCACAATGCGGTGACGGTTTGGCGCAATTGCTACAGCGCCGCGACACCGGTCACGCCAGCGGGATAAAACCTTTGAGCGTCGGCACCCGCGCCAGCCAGGCCTGCACGGCAGGATAGGTCGCAAGCTCGAAACCGCCTTCTTCGGCCACATGGGTATAAGCAAACAGCGCGATGTCGGCGAGCGAGGCGGCATTGCCGGCGAACCAGTCGCGACCTTGCAGGTGCCCGTCCATCGTCGCCAGCGCCTCCTGCCCGGCCATCCGCTTGGGCAGCATCTGGCTGCGCTGCTGCTCGCTGAGATTGGCCTGCCCGACGAAGGCACACCAGAACCGCAGCGTCGCGATATTGGGCTCGTGGCTGTATTGCTCGAAGAACATCCAGCGCAGCATCTGCGCCCGTTCGAAGCGATCCTCGGGGACCAGCCTTGTGCCTTCGGCGAGATACCAGCAGGCGGCGTTGCTTTCCGGCAGGAAGCGATCTCCGACCTGCAGCACCGGGATGCGCCCGTGGGTGTTGACTGTTTCGAGAAACTCCGGCGTGCGGGTTTCGCCCTTGAGGATATCGTATTGCCGGATCGCCAGCGGCAGGCCGAGCAGCGCTGCGGTCAGCTTGATCTTGTAGCAATTGCCGCTGCGCGGATCCTCGTGGAGCGTCAGTTCTTCAGTCACCGCCTACCTCCAGCACGATCTTGCCGATATGGTCGCCTGCCTCCATCCGCGCATGGGCGGCGGCGGCCTCGGCCAGCGGGAAGGACCTGTCCATCACCGGCCGGATCGTGCCGTCGGCGACCAGCGGCCAGGCAACCTGCTCGATCTCCTCGCACAATGCGGTCTTGAAGGCGTCGGAGCGCGGGCGCAGGGTCGAGCCGGTCAGCGTCAGGCGGCGGCTCATCACCACCGCCATGTTGATCGTTGCCTGCATCCCGCCGAGGATCGCGATGGTCACGTGCCGACCGTTCTCAGCGAGGCACTTGAGGTTGCGCGGGACATAATCGCCCGAGACCATGTCGAGCACGATCTCGACACCCTTCCCGCCGGTGATCGCCTGCACCTGCTCGACGAAATCACCCGTCTTGTAGTTGATCGCGTGGTCCGCCCCGACCTGCCGCGCCGCTGCGCATTTCTCCTCGTCACCGCAGGTTACGATAACGGTCATTTCGAACGCCTTGGCCAGCATGATCGCCATTGTGCCGATCCCGCTGGTGCCGCCATGGACCAGCAGCGTCTCGCCCTCGCGTGCCATTCCGCGCTGGAAGACATTGTGCCACACGGTGAACAACGTTTCCGGCAGCGCCGCCGCTTCCTTGAGCGAGAGCCCGTCCGGCACTGGCAGGCAATGCCCGATCGGCGCTGCGCAATACTCGGCATAGCCCCCGCCCGGTGTCAGCGCACAGACCGTCTGGCCCAGACGCTCCGGGTCGACCCCTTCACCGAGCGCGACAATCTCGCCCGCAACCTCCAGCCCGAGGATCGGCGAAGCGCCCGGCGGGGCAGGATAATGCCCGGCGCGCTGGATACAGTCGGGGCGGTTGACCCCGGCCCAGCCCACGCGGATCAGCACTTCCCCTTGCTTGAGCCGCGGCACGGCAACGGTTTCCGGCCGGAGCACATCCGCGCCGCCTGGCGCATCGAAACCGATTGCCGTCATTTCTGCTGGAATTTGCTGCGCCACGCCAGTCTGTCCCCCAATTCGCATCACAAGCTGTCGCCCTAAAGCCTCAGCTTTTCGCCCGAAACGCACCTAGCCTTGTGGCCAGTTGACAGCAAGCGCCCGGCAAGATGATTATAGGTATCGATGGATGACGACGACCGTCCCCGGCCCCGAGGCGATGCCGCCAGCACTCTGGCGAGGGAAGACCTCGGGCCTTACTCACAGGATGAGCTGGCCGAGCGGATTGCCTTGCTCGAAGCCGAGATCGAACGCGTAAAGGCTCACCGCGACAAGGCAGGCGCACATCGCGCCGCCGCCGATGCATTGTTCGGGAAGCCTTCGTCTTGATGATGCAGGCTCGCAATCGCGCCGCGGGCCACCATATCGATGCTGTCGATGGCAGGCCGACGAATATAGCTTTGGTTAACCATGCCTGTTCATATTCTCCCGTGAGGGAGTCTTTCCCCCGCCGCCAGAAAGTACGCTGATGCCCAGTTTCGCCCAGAACCTCGAAAAGACGCTCCACGCCGCGATCGATTCGGCGCGCGAACGGCGCCATGAATACGCCACGCTGGAGCACTTGCTGCTGGCGCTGGTGCAGGACGAGGACGCGGCCGAGGTGATGAATGCCTGCGGCGTCGACCTTGAGGAACTGACCGGCGTGGTGCGGCAGTATCTCGACCAGGAATACCAGTCGCTCCAGAGCGAGGACAGCAGCGAACCGCAGCCGACCGCCGGTTTTCAGCGGGTGATCCAGCGCGCCATCCTGCATGTCCAGTCGAGCGGCAAGGACACGGTCACCGGGGCCAATGTCCTCGTGGCACTGTTCAGCGAACGCGACAGCTATGCGGTCTATTTCCTGCAGCAGCAGGACATGAGCCGCCTCGATGCCGTCAGCTTCATCAGCCACGGCATCGGCAAGGGCGGCAAGCAGCTCGAATCCAAGCCGCCGCAGGGCAGCGAGGAAAGCCAGGCCGAGGAAAAGGCCGCAGATGGCAAGGGCGGCAAGGAAACCGCGCTCGACCAGTTCACCGTCAACCTCAACAAGAAGGCGCTCGACGGCAAGGTCGATCCGCTGATCGGCCGCGGGCCGGAGGTCGACCGCACGGTCCAGATCCTGTGCCGCCGGTCGAAGAACAACCCGCTCTATGTCGGCGATCCGGGTGTCGGCAAGACCGCCATTGCAGAGGGCCTGGCACGCAAGATCGTCGAAGGCGACGTGCCCGAAGTGCTGGAAAAGGCCGTCATCTACTCGCTCGACATGGGTGCGCTGCTGGCCGGCACCCGCTATCGCGGCGACTTCGAGGAACGCCTCAAGCAGGTCGTGAACGAGCTCGAGAAGATGCCCGACGCGATCCTGTTCATCGACGAGATCCACACCGTGATCGGGGCCGGGGCGACCAGCGGCGGGGCGATGGACGCCTCCAACCTCTTGAAGCCGGCGCTGAGCGGCGGAACGATCCGCTGCATCGGCTCGACCACCTACAAGGAATTCCGCAACCACTTCGAGAAGGACCGCGCGCTGCTGCGCCGGTTCCAGAAGATCGACGTCAACGAGCCGACGGTCGAGGATACGATCAAAATCCTCAAGGGCCTGCGTTCGGCGTTCGAGGACCACCACAAGGTCACCTATACCCCGGACGCGATCAAGACCGCGGTCGAACTGTCGGCGCGCTACATCAACGACCGCAAGCTGCCCGACAAGGCGATCGACGTGATCGACGAGGTCGGCGCGATGCAGATGCTGGTGCCGCCTTCCAAGCGCAAGAAGAAGATCACCGCACGCGAGATCGAGGCCGTCATCGCGACGATGGCGCGTATCCCGCCGAAGAGTGTTTCGAGCGACGACAAGAAGGCGCTGGAAAACCTCGAGCGCGACTTGAAGCATGTCGTGTTCGGGCAGGATGCCGCGGTGACGCGCCTCGCCACCGCCATGAAGCTGAGCCGCGCGGGCCTGCGCGATCCGGACAAGCCGATCGGGAGCTTCCTGTTCAGCGGTCCGACCGGGGTCGGCAAGACCGAAGTCGCGCGCCAGCTCGCCAGCATCATGGGGATCGAGCTCAAGCGTTTCGACATGTCGGAATACATGGAGCGCCACAGCGTCTCGCGTCTGATCGGTGCGCCTCCGGGCTATGTCGGCTATGACCAGGGCGGGCTCCTGACCGATGCGGTCGACCAGAACCCGCACTGCGTGCTGCTGCTCGACGAGATCGAGAAGGCCCACCCCGACCTGTTCAACATCCTGCTGCAGGTGATGGACAACGGCCGCCTGACCGACCACCACGGCAAGACCGTCGATTTCCGCAATGTCGTGCTGATCATGACCACCAATGCCGGGGCCAGCGACATGGCCCGCCAGGGCATCGGCTTCGGCGATGTCAGCAAGGAAGATGCCGGCGACGAAGCGGTCAAGAAGATGTTCAGCCCGGAATTCCGCAACCGCTTGGATGCGATCGTGCCGTTCGGCTATCTCGGCAAGGACACCATCGCCCGCGTGGTGGACAAGTTCATTCTCCAGCTCGAACTGCAGCTGGCCGAACAGAACGTCGACATCCAGTTCGACAAGACCGCCCGCGAATGGCTCGGCGACAAGGGCTATGACAAGCTTTACGGTGCCCGCCCGATGGCGCGCGTGCTGCAGGAGAAGATCAAGCAGCCGCTGGCCGAGGAACTGCTGTTCGGCAAACTCGCCGATGGCGGCGAAGTCCATGTCAGCATCAAGGACGGCAAGCCGAGCTTCGAACTGACCCCGGCCCCGCCCAAGGTCAAGGCGAAGCGCAAGGCTCCGGCGAAGAAGAAGCCCGCGGCGAAGACAGCACCCGAGGCCGAGGCGGGCGACAGCGAGGGCTGAGGCGATGCGTTTTCCGGCTGTGGCGGCAATCGCCACACTTCTTTTCGCGCACGTGGCCCCTTTGCCTGCGCAGGCCGAGGACGAGCCCTGGGTTCAAGTCCCCGAAACGGTGGCCCCGCGACTGATAGAAATAGGCACATGGCAGTTCGCAGCCACCAGGAAGGGGCCGGATGGCAAGCCGGAATGCTTCGAAAGCTGGACCTTTAACGCCGATGGAACCGGCCTGATCGTCAGTGGGGAACAGCGGGTTCCGGCGCGCTGGAAATACGAATCATTCGAAGACTTGGGGTACTTCGTTTTCTTCGAGTATCTTTCGTCATCCGAGGGTCCAGATTGTATGGGCCGCGCTGTCGACACCTCACGTTATCCGCGCAAGGATGCGGGCTTCCAGCTCATCTTCATGGATCAAGGCAAGCGCGCCATGGTCTGCGACGGCGGGACTATCATGACCCATGCCGATGGGACTCGCTCCCACCTGCTGGATGCCGAAGACTGCTGGGGCACTATCGAAGCCGTTGCCGAGCAATAGGAGCGGAACGCCGGCCCCGCTTGCCGGGTTGTAGCGACATGCGGAGCGCCCCCTTTTCCTGGATCAAGGCCGAGCCATGGGGGATCCATGTGGTCCCGGCGGATTGCTGGGTCGATCCGGCACGCGCGGTTGATCGGGCTCTGGTGACCCACGGCCACGCCGATCATGCCCGCGGCGGGCACGGACAAACCATCGCCACGCCCGAGACCCTGGCGATCATGGAACTGCGCTATCGCACCGGTGCCGAGAACGGTGCCGGCGAAGTGCTGCACAAGGCCATACCGGCCGCCTATGGCGAGACCATCCGGCTGCAGGGCGGGGTCGACGCCACCTTCGTTCCCGCCGGACATGTGCTCGGCAGCGCCCAGATCCTGCTCGAACATGCGGGCGAGCGGGTTGTGATCACCGGCGACTACAAGCGGCGGCCGGACCCCACTTGTGCCCCGTTCCAAGTCACACCTTGCGACATCTTCATCACCGAGGCGACCTTCGGTCTGCCGCTGTTCACCCACCCGCCGATCGAGCAGGAGATCGCCAAGCTGCTCGATCGGCTCGTCGCGCACCCCGACGCTTGCGTGCTGGTCGGTGCCTATGCGCTGGGCAAGGCCCAGCGGGTGATCGCCGAACTGCGCCGCGCAGGGCACACCCGGCCGATCTACCTCCACGGGGCGATGGAACGCATGTGCCGCCTCTACGAGGAACTCGGCGTCGACCTGGGCGATCTGCGGCTGGTCGGCGATGCGGGCCAGGACGACTTGCGCGGCCATGTCGTGGTCTGTCCTCCCAGCGCGCTCAACGACCGCTGGAGCCGCCGCCTGCCTGATCCGGTCACCGCCATGGCGAGCGGCTGGATGCGCGTCCGGCAGCGCGCCCGCCAGCGCAATGTCGAGCTGCCGCTGGTGATCTCCGACCACGCCGACTGGCACGAGCTGACCCGCACGATCGAGGAGGTCGACCCGCAGGAAAGCTGGATCACCCACGGCCGCGAGGAAGCCCTGCTGCGCTGGCACCAGCTGCACCAGCGCAAGGCGCGCGCGCTGGCGCTGGTGGGTTACGAGGATGAGGACGACTGACGGGTGGAGGAATTCGCCGCCCTGATCGACGCGCTGGTCTATACCCGCAGCCGCAACGAGAAGCTGCGGCTGATCGCGCAGTACTTGCGAGGCACGCCCGATCCGGATCGCGGTTGGGCATTAGCGGCATTGACCGACGGGCTCGACTTTCCTGCCGTGAAAAGCTCCACCATTCGCGGGCTGATGCAGGAGCGGATCGACCCCGTGCTGTGGACGCTGAGCCGCGACTTCGTGGGCGATACGGCAGAGACAGCGAGCCTGCTGTGGCCGGCGCCAGAGGGCGAGGCAGCACCGCCGCCGACAGTCAGCGAAACCGTGGAAATACTATCCGGCACCACCCGTGCGACCGCGCCCCGAGTGCTGACCGAGTTGCTCGACCGGCTCGATCCTTCGGGTCGCTTTGCGCTGCTCAAGCTGGCCACGGGCGCGATGCGGATCGGCATTTCGAGCCGCCTCGCCAAGGTCGCCTTTGCGCAGGCGTTCGCGGTCGATGTCGAACAGGTCGAGGAATACTGGCACGGCCTCGCCCCGCCCTATGCCGAGCTGTTCGCCTGGGCCGCAGATGGCGCGGAGCCGCCCGAAACCGAGAACCTGCCGACCTTCCGCCCCTTCATGCTGGCCCACCCGCTCGAGGAAACGGTGGTCGATCTGGCCGACTATGTCGCCGAGTGGAAATGGGACGGGATCCGCGTGCAACTGGTCCGCGCGGGCGACGAGACCCGCATCTACTCGCGCTCGGGCGACGATATCTCGGCGACCTTTCCCGAACTGCTGGACCGGCTGCCGTTCCCCGCGGTGCTCGACGGCGAGTTGCTCGTCCGGGGCACGCACCAGGGTGGCGAGGAAGGCGGCGCGGCGAGCTTCAATGCCCTGCAACAGCGGCTCGGGCGCAAGACCGTCAGCAAGAAGATGCTGGCCGAATACCCCGCTTTCGTGCGGCTCTATGATGCGCTGATCGTCGAAGGCGAGGATTTGCGCGAGCAACCCTGGACTGGTCGGCGCGACCGGCTCGAAGCGCTGGTGGCCCGCCTGCCCGACAGCCATTTCGACTTGAGCCAGGTGGTCGAGGCGCGCGATTTCGAGCACCTCGCCGCGATCCGCGAGACGGCGCGCGACGACGCCATCGAAGGGCTGATGCTCAAGCGCCGGGACTCGCCCTATGTCGCCGGGCGGCGCGTGGGGCTGTGGTACAAGTGGAAGCGCGATCCGCTGCTGGTCGATTGCGTGCTGATGTATGCCCAGCGCGGCAGCGGCAAGCGCTCCAGCTTCTATTCCGACTACACCTTCGGTTGCTGGGACGGCGACCCCGATGCGGGCGCGGAACTGCTGCCGGTGGGCAAGGCCTATTCGGGCTTCACCGACGAGGAGCTGAAGAAGCTCGACCGGCTGGTGCGGCAGACGACGCTCAATCGCTTCGGTCCGGTGCGCGAGGTCGAGCGCACACTGGTGCTGGAGGTCGCCTTCGACAGCGTGCATGAAAGCAAGCGCCACAAGAGCGGGCTCGCCATGCGCTTCCCCCGCATCCACCGCATCCGCTGGGACAAGCCGGTGCACGAGGCCGACCGGATCGAGACGCTGCGGGCGTTGATCCGCGATTGAGGTGGCCAATGCCCGCGACAATGCCGTCTAGAAGGTTCTCTCAGGCTTGTTCAGCCATTCGGCGCAATAGTAATTATATGAAGCCCAATCTCGCCCGAGTTTGACTACGAAAATTTTATCGTTGGCATCCGTTCTTGCACGCAACTCGTCCCTGATTTTCAGAACGCTTTGTTGTGTGTCGAGAAGCCATACTGATTCAAGGCCTTTGCAGTACGTGTGCGCTGTCAGGAAATCGTGGAGAGTCGAGTAGTCTCGGCCCGGCGATTTGAGGTCGTAAGTAACAAGAATCACAGACATTGCTTTGCCCTTTCAAGGGTCGCAATCGCCTTGACCTTAGAGCCGGATCGGATAACGTATCCGAGCTTGCAAGAGCCCATGCCCGCTGGCGATTGCTGAAAATCGTAGCGGAATGGTCAGGGAGCCGAGGTAACGACTCGGCTCCCAACCACGTCAAGCCTATGATTCCCTTTGAGAGCGCGATTCGCGAGTCGAGCCTTCCTGTTTCAGGAAGGTTTTCCACCCCTTTGACGCCAACGCATTGATTCTCATCGGCTAAAAATCAACCGAGTTTCTCAACCGCCGCCCTATGCGCCCGGGCGTTCTCAACATAGTGCGCCACGCCCATCCGCATGCCCATGACGGCGGCATCGTCGAGGTCGCGCAAGGGTTTGGCCGGACGCCCCGCCCACAGCGAGCGCGGCTCCATCACCTTGCCTTCGGTCAGCATCGCGCCGGCCGCCAGCATGGCGTCGCTGCCGATCACCGCCTTGTTCATGGCAATCGCGCCGAGGCCGACAAAGCCGCGATCATGGATCGTGCAGCCATGCACCATCGCCATATGCCCGATCAGCACATCGTCACCGATGATGAGCGGGCTGCCGTCCGGATCGCCCGGACGCGGCGGGTCGCAATGGAGCACGCTGCCGTCCTGCACATTGCTCCGCGCGCCGATGACGATCCGGCTGACGTCGGCGCGCAGCACGCAATTGTACCATATGGAACTGTCGGCCCCGATGGTGACATCGCCGATCAGCACGCTGCCGGGGGCAATGAAGGCAGTCTCGTGGATCTGCGGCGTCTTGCCGTGGATGGGGATGATGCGGACGCCCGGAAATCTGTCGCCGTGGCTCTCAGTCATGACTTGTCTCCAGCATGGATTCCCATTGCAGGAAGGGAAGGATCGAAGCGAAATCGTCGGACCATACCCGCTTAGGCGGGTCCGGCAACCGGTCCCAGTCGCCCTTCTCGGGCTTCGGCAAGCGCTCCAGCAAAGCCTCGTCCCGGGCCAGCGCGATCCACCAGGATGGCGATGCGGCGGGACTCAACCGGCCGGTGTCGCGCCTGATGCGCCCTTCCATCCCGTTGGCGCGGGCGAGGCCGTTGACCATGGGGGCAAGATCGAGAAAGCGGTTCGACACATGCACCAGCAGGATGCCGTCCTCCGACAGCACCCGGCTATAGATGCCGAAGGCTTCGCGCGTCATCAGGTGGAGCGGGATCGCATCCGAGCTGAAGGCATCTATGGCAAGGATGTCGAACCGCGCGGGCTCCATGTCTTCCAGCACGATCCGGGCATCGCCGATATGCGTCGGCGCGTCGGGTGTGCATCGTTCGAGGAAGGTGAAATGGCCGGCCTGCGAATATTCCAGCACGACCGGGTCGATCTCGAAGAATTCCCACTGCTGTCCCGGCTGGCGATAGCAGCCCAGCGTGCCGACCCCGAGCCCGACCACCCCGATGCGCGCCTCCGGCCCGACCAGCTCGGGCGCATGGGCCAGCACCAGCCCGGCCCCGCCATTGCGCGTGTAATAGGTCGTCGGCTCCAGCGCCCTCGCCGGGTGCAGCAACTGGCGGCCATGCAGCGTGGTGCCATGGACCAAGTCGCGAAACCCCTGCTCCTCCTGTTCACGCACGGCATAGACGCCGAAGAAGCTGCGCTCGCGGGCACCTGCCCAGCTTTGCTCGACCGTATCGAAGCCGCTGCGCGCCAGCATCATGGCCAGCAGCGCGATCAGGAACGCCGGGCGATCGATCAGCAGCAGCAAGCCGATAGCGGCCAGCATGCACATCGCCAGCGTCACGCCGAGGTCATTGCCCCGCATCAGTTGCTCCTGCATCCAGTAGCCGCCCGCGAACACCGCCAGCAGCAGCGCCAGCACCACGGTGCGACGGCGCTCCTCGCCCAGGCCAAGCCGCTCATACCATCCGCTCCAGGCGCTGCGCGGCAGCAAGGCGGCACCGGAGAGGATCAGCAGCGGATGCTCCCACACCCAGTCGAACACCATCGGCGCGATCAAGGCGGTGAACAGGCCGCCGAGCGCGCCGCCGGCGCTCATGACGAGGTAGAACAGCGTCAGCCGTTCCGGCCCGGGCCGGTCGGCATAAAGGCGGTGATGCAGCGCCACGGCAAAGGCCATCAGGAGCAGCAGCGAGGCCAGCGCATAGAGGAAGCTGCCGCCACTCGACGACGCCATCGCCTGGCCACCGGTGAACAGCGCGATGAGCGGCGCCGCCAGGACGAGGAACGAACCGATCCGGCTTTCTTCCCGGAATGCTATGCTGAAGCTGAGCAGGTACAGCCCGAGCGGAATGACCCACAGCAGCGGCATCGCCACGATGTCGGTGGTGAGGTGGGTGGTGGTCGACAGCATCAGGCCGGAAGGCACCGCCGACAGCGCCAGCCACAAGGCGATGCGCCGCCATCCGATCGGCTCCGCCGGGCGCGCATCGGCGGCGGCTTCAGGCGACGCCCCGGCGTTACGGCGCGACCACGCGGCCAGCATCACCAGCACGATCAGCACGCCGTAGCCGAGCGTCCACACCCAGCTTTGCCCGCCCAGCCGGATGAACGGCTCGAACAGCAAGGGATAGGCCAGCAGCCCGGCGAAACTGCCGAGGTTGGAGGCGGCGTAAAGCCAGTAGGGATCGCCGGCGGCGGGATCGGCGGCGTACCAGCGCTGCATCAGCGGCGCCTGCGCCGAGACGGCGAAGAACACCGGGCCGATGGTCAGTGCAAACAACAGCGGTACCCAGGCTGCTTCCCACCCGCTGGCCGCGGGCGGCAAGTCGGCCAGCGAAATCGGCAGAGTCAGCGCCGCCAGCAACAGCACCGCGAGATGGATGCTGGCCTGCCGCCTGATGGAGAAGCGTCCGATCAGGTGGGCATAGGCATATCCGGCCAGCAGCAAGGCCTGGTAGACCAGCATGGCGCTGTTCCACACCGCCGGGGCGCCGCCCAGTCGCGGCAGCGCCATCCGCGCCACCATCGGCTGGACCAGGAACAGCAGGAAGCTGCCGGCGAGAACTGTGCAGACGAACAGCCAGCGGTTGGTGCGGATCACCCGGTCGAACCCCAACTCAGCCACGCCGCGCCTCCCGGCTATCGCGGTCGATCGAATAGACGATGATGACGCCCGATCCGGGATCGAAATCGTCATTGGCGAAGTCGAGATCCTTGCGCCGCCGCATACCCAGCCGCAGCATCAGCCCCCAGCTCGGCGCATTGCCATCGACGGTCATGGCGATGACCTCCTCCGCACCGAAGTGGTCGAAGGCGAGGCCGAGCGAAGCGGCAGCCGCCTCTTTCGCATAGCCTTGCCCCCACGCATCCTGTCGCAACCGCCAGCCGACCTCCATCATGCCCATCGGCCCGCCGGCCTGGTTCGACCGCTTGAGCCCGCAGAAGCCGAGGACCGCACCATCCGCCTTGCGCTCGACGCACCAGAAAGTGTGGCCGTGGTCGCGTTGGTAGGAGAGCAGCCGTTCCTGCGCCGCGTCGCGCTTGGCATCGTCGCACACGCCGCCGAGCCAGCGCATGACCTCGGGCGTGTTGGTGCCCTGCCAGAACTGCGGCCAGTCCTCGTCCTGCCAGTCGCGCAGCACCAGCCGTTCGGTTTCGTGGCGGAAGTCAGCCATTCAGGATGCGGGCGGCCACCGGCGCATGATAGGTCAGAACACCCGAACACCCGGCGCGCTTGAAGGCCACCAGCTTCTCCATCAGCAGCGCATCCCGGTCACCCACGCCCGCCGCTGCGCCGGCTTCGATCAGGGCATATTCGCCGCTCACCTGATAGGCGAACACCGGCACGCCGAACGTCGCCTTGGCCCGCCAGATGATGTCGAGATAGGCGAGCCCCGGCTTGACCATCACGCTGTCTGCCCCCTCGGCGATATCGAGCTCGATCTCGCGCAGCGCCTCCAGCGCGTTGGCCGGGTCCATCTGGTAGCTCTTCTTGTCGCCCTTCAGCAGCCCCCCGCTGCCCACCGCGTCGCGGAACGGGCCATAGAAAGCCGAGGCATATTTGGCCGAATAGGCCATGATCTGGACATTGTGGTGCTCGCCCATCTCCAGCGCCATGCGGATGGCCCGGACGCGGCCGTCCATCATGTCGGACGGGGCGATGATGTCGGCCCCGGCCTCGGCCTGGTTGACCGCCTGGTCGACCAGCACCGACACCGTGGCGTCGTTCGCGACATAGCCCTTGTCATCGAGCAGCCCGTCCTGGCCGTGGCTGGTATAGGGATCGAGCGCGACATCGGTCAGCACGCCGAGATCGCTGCCGCAGGCGTCCTTCACCGCCTTGATCGCGCGGCACATCAGATTGTCGGGATTGTAGGCTTCCTTGCCGTCATCGCTGCGCAGGGCCGGCGGGGTGTTGGGGAACAGCGCGATGCACGGGATGCCGAGCGACACCGCTTCCTTCGCCCGTGCCACGATGCCGTCCACCGACCAGCGCGAGACGCCCGGCAGGCTGGCGATGGGCTCCTCCTGCCCCTGCCCTTCGATGATGAACATCGGCCAGATCAGGTCGGCGGGCGATAGCTGCGTCTCGCGGAACATGGCGCGGCTCCAGGCGGAGGCACGGGTCCGGCGCAGGCGGGTGGCGGGATAGCTGGCGGTCATGGCTCGCGGTGTTGCCGCAATCCGCGCCTCCACGCAATTGCTAGCCGACCAGTTTGCTCTGGCGATTGGCGAGCTTGTCGATCTCGCGCTTGGGCTCGTCCTGCTCTTCCGGGCGCTTTTCGAGGTCGGCCAGCGCCGCGCCGACTTCGATCTGCTTGATCTGGGCCAGAGTACTGCGGAACCGGGCCAGTTCCTCGCCCGAAAGCTGGGCGCGGGTGACGTAGCTGACCGACTGCGGATCGACGGCGCGGCCGCCGCGGAACATCTCGAAGTGCAGATGCGGCCCGGTCGAAAGCCCGGTCGAGCCGACATAGCCGATCACCTGGCCGCGGCGGACCGTCTGGCCGGCGCTCACCGCCATGCGGCTCATATGGCAATAGCGGGTCTGAAGGCCGCCGCCGTGGCCGAGCTTGACCGCGATACCGCAGCCGCCGGCCCGCCCGGCGGACAGCACCCTGCCGTCGGTCACCGCCCGGATCGGCGTGCCGTAGGCGGCGCGATAGTCCAGCCCGCTGTGCATCCGGCGATAGCCCAGGATCGGGTGCTTGCGCATGCCGAAGCGCGAGCCGATCGGACCGGGAACCGGGGCCATCAGCCCGCTCTTCTGCTCGCCGATGCCGCTGGCTTCGAAGAACCGGCCCTCGCTGCCCCAGCGCATCAGCTGGGTGGTCGGCCTGCCGGCGCGTTCGACCCCGGCAAAGATCAGCTGCCCCGCCTGCCGTTCGCCGGTGGCTGCACGGCGATAGGTCACGATCATGTCGAAAGTGTCGCCAGCACGGACTGCGCTGTCGATATCGGCGTTCTCGCCGATCGCCTTGAGATACTGCTGCACCGCACTGGCGGGCGCGCCCGCCGCACGCGCCGAGCGATAGAGGCTGGTCCCGACCGTGCCGCGAATCCGCAGCGGGGTGTCGTCGACCCGGATCGGCTTGCGCACCAGCGCAAGGTTGCCGCCCGCATCGCGGCTGATGGCCAGCGCAAGGTCGAACCGGGCGCGGAATTCTATCGCGTCAATGGGGCGGGTCGCGCCGGGCGCAGGCCGACGACCGAGGGTGATGTCGAGCTGGGTGCCCGCAGCGATTTCGCCGAGCGGGATTGCCCGAGACACCATCTGGGTCACGCGGCCGGCTTCGTCCGTGCCGACCCCGGCGCGCTGGAGCATACGGCCGAAGCTGTCGCCCTGCACCAGCGTGGCGACCAGCTGGATCTGCGGGCGTTCGGGCGCTGCGGGCAGGTCTTCGACCAGCGCGGTTGCGCTCATCCGGCTGCCGGTGTCGCCGCCGAGCGCCAGCGGCATGATGGCATGGCTGCGCAATTCCTCGCGTGCGGTCTGGTCGAGCCGCTGGGCGGGCGCTGCTTCGAGCGGGGAGAGGGTGGGCCAGAACGACAGAGCGAAAGCGCCGAGGCCGATCAGGGTCGCCATGCCGCGCAGCCAACGGGCGCTGCCGATCGCTTCCGCCAGGTCCGGGGCGAGGTCCATCCGGTCGAGCTTCTCGCTCGCCTCGAACTTCCAGCCGTCGAATTTCTCGCGGAGGGTGCGGGCGCGCTGGATGATGCGCGGGGCTGCGTCGTCGATCATCTGGGCATGCGACAGCGCGGCGGCGCGCCAGTCACCGCTCGCCGTGTCACCGGGCAAGATCCCGGCTGCTGTCTCTGCACGTGCCTGGTACAGGCCGTCCTCCATCGATCCCGGAGCCGGAAGCTGTCACGCCGTGCGACCCGACCCGTCTTGCTCCATGGCCGAAGGGCTTGGCGGATTAAAGTTAACTTGGGTTTAAGGCGCGGCCAGTCGAGTCAGGTTTGCGACGAATCCACCGCTGTTGTGGGTAGCGGCCGGCTTTGCTTGCGGCAGCGCCCGCGCAATGCCACATCGCAAGGCGTGACCGACAGCACCATCCGGGCGGTCCTCGGGCCCACCAACACCGGCAAGACCCATCTCGCCATCGAGCGGATGTGCGGCCATTCGAGCGGAGCGATCGGCTTCCCGCTGCGGCTGCTGGCGCGCGAGGTCTATGACCGGGTGGTGCGGATCAAGGGCGAACGCCAGGTCGCGCTGATCACCGGCGAGGAACGGATCGAGCCTCCGCAAGCGCGCTATTTCCTGTGCACCGCCGAAGCGATGCCCCGAACGGGCGGCGGTCACGCATTCGTCGCGCTGGACGAGGCCCAGCTCGCCGCCGACCGCGAGCGCGGGCATATCTTCACCGACCGGTTGCTCCACGCCCGGGGGCGCGAGGAAACCATGCTGCTCGGCGCCTCGACGCTGGAGCCGGTGCTGCGCCAGCTAGTGCCCGAGGTGCGGGTCGAATCCCGGCCGCGGTTCTCCACCCTCACCCATATCGGCCCGCGCAAGCTCTCGCGCCTGCCGCCGCGCAGCGCCATCGTCGGCTTCAGCGCCGAGCAGGTCTATGCACTGGCAGAGATGCTGCGGCGATTTCGCGGCGGCGCGGCCGTGGTGATGGGGGCGCTCAGCCCCGAGACCCGCAACCGGCAGGTCGAACTGTTCCAGTCGGGCGAGGTCGATTACATCGTCGCCACCGACGCCATCGGCATGGGTCTCAACCTCGATGTCGCCCACGTCGCGTTCGCCTCGCTCACCAAGTTCGACGGAGTGAGTCAGCGACGGCTGACCCCGGCGGAAATGGCCCAGATCGCGGGGCGCGCCGGGCGGCACCAGAAGGACGGCACCTTCGGCACTCTGGCCGGGCAGCGCGGACAGGTGCCCGAGCTGACCGCAGAAGAAGTCTATGCCATCGAGGAGCACCGCTTCGCCCCGCTGACACACCTCTATTGGCGCGACCCGGAACCGCGGTTCGACAGCCTTGCGACGCTGATCGCCGACCTGGAGGCCAAACCGGGCGAGGCGGCATTGCGCGGTGCCCCCGAGGCAATCGATCTCACGGTGCTCAAGAAACTGGCCGAGGAACCCCTCGCCACCACGATCAAGGGTGCCGGCCATGTCCGCCGCTTCTGGGAGGCCTGTTCGCTGCCCGATTTTCGCCAGTCGGGCCCCGATACCCATGCCCGTTTCGTCGCCCGCCTGTGGCAAGACCTGGGAGCCGGCTATCTCGGCGCCGACTATGTCGCGGCGCGGATTGCCGAGCTCGACAATATGCAAGGCGACATTGCCACGCTACAGGGCCGGATCGCGGCGATCCGCAGCTGGGCCTATATCTGCCAGCGGCCCGACTGGGTGCTCGCCCGCGACGAGATGGCAGCGCGCGCACGCGGCGTGGAAGCAAAGCTTTCCGATGCCCTGCACGCGCGGCTGACCGAACGTTTTGTCAATCGAAGGACCGCGATCCTGATGAAGAACCTGGGCAATGACCCCAAGCTGCTGCCGGTCACGCTGGCCGAGGACGGCGGGCTGCTGGTCGAAGGCGAGCATATCGGCACGGTCACGGGGTTCCGCTTCGCGGTCGATGCGCAGGCCAACCTCGCCGACCGCAAGATGCTGCTTTCGGCCGCCGAGAAGGCCCTGCCGCGGATCCTGGCCGACGAGGCCCGAAAACTGCGCGAAAGCGGTTTCGCGGCAGCAACGCTGGAGCGCGGCGTGGTGCGCTGGGCCGGGCAGGAGATTGCCAGGCTGGAACAGACGGCATCGGCACTGGAACCACGGGTCGCTGCGGCGCGCGAGCTTGACCGGATCGAGGAGCAGGAACGGACGCAGTTCCTCGCTGCGCTGGGCGCGTGGGTAAAGGGACAGCTCGCTCCGCTGGAACCGCTGGCCTCGCTGCAGGCCGCCTCGAAGGACCCGGCGGCGGGAACAGAGGCGCGGGCGCTGCTGCTCAACCTGATCGCAGGTCACGGCCTCGCCACCCGCGAGCAAGCGGGCATCGTCCACCTGCCCAAGGAAGTCCGGCCCTATCTGCGCAAGCTGGGCGTTGTGTTCGGCGCGCTCGACGTTTTCGCCTCGGCCCTGCTCAAGCCCGCCGCGCGCGCCGCGTTCCACAAGGCAGGTCTCGATCGGCGGCCGCTGGAAGCGGCGATGCGGTCCGTGCTTCCGGGTGCCAGGCAGATTCCTGCCGGCTATCGACCGGCCGGCGACCAGTTGATCCGCGTCGATGTGGCCGAGAAGCTGCTGCGCGCAGCGCATGAGGCCCGCAGCCGCAAACCCGACGCCAGAAGCGTGCGGATCGACCCCGCCCTCGCCATCTCGACCGGGCTCAGCGAAGCGAGCTTCCAACGTCTGCTCGGCGCGGCCGGCTTTCGTCTGCACCGCGCGAGGCCGCTGGCCGAGGGTGCGTTCGGCCCGGCCGCGCCCGATAGCTGGAGCTGGCGTCCCAACCGTCCGGGCTCCAATCCCCAGCATGATCGTGGCCAGCACAAGGAGGCGGGCAAGCGAGGCAACAAGGGCAAGCCGCCCAGGCATGCCAAGCAGGCACCTGCTGCCAAGCGCGAAGGCCCCGTTCCGGGCAATCCTTTCGCCGACCTGGCAAAGCTCGTCCGGTAAGGCGCCGCTGCCTGTGCGACTTGACCTCGCGCTGGTCCGGCTGCGCTTCGTCAAGACCCGCAGCCTTGCCCGCGCCATGGTCGAACAGGGTCATGTGCGAATCAACGGCCTGCGGACCGTTCACCCCAGCCATGCCGTCAAAGCGGGCGACGTCCTGACGCTTCCGCGCGGCAGTTCCGTGCTGGTGGCAGAGATTCTCACCCTGCCCCAACGGCGCGGGCCGCCGTCCGAAGCACAAAGCTGCTATCACGTGCTTGACCAAATCGGGCGAGCGCCATAGCGATGCGGGGAAGACCAGCCTTTAGGGGGAACCGCCTGCCATGACCTATGTCGTCACCGACGCCTGCATCAAGTGCAAGTACACCGACTGCGTCGAGGTCTGCCCGGTCGACTGTTTCTATGAAGGCGAGAACATGCTCGTCATCAACCCTTCGGAATGCATCGACTGCGGCGTGTGCGAGCCCGAGTGCCCTGCGGAAGCGATCCTGCCCGATACCGAGGACGGTCTCGAGCAATGGCTCGAGGTCAATGCCAAGTTCTCGTCCGAATGGCCCAACATCACCCAGAAGAAGGATCCGCCGGCCGAGGCCGACGAGCACAAGGGCGAAGAGGGCAAGTACGACAAGTACTTCAGCCCCGAACCCGGCGAAGGCGACTGATTTTCCGCCCTTGAATCAACATTGCTGCTGCTGCAGGCGCCGATTCCGGATGCGGAATCGGCGCGATGCGTCGTGCACTGGCAATTTTGTTGCGAATCTGTTATATAATGCATCAACCGCCCGCGCCTCGATTCCGCAGGCGGCAGAATCTGGAAAGGCTGGATCGCACATCTTCGACAATTCGGCTCGCACCCCGGCCCGCATGGCGTGGCCGTCAGAGAGCTTCACTGTCGCAAGGTTCGGCCCGACAGGATGAAAGGACTATAGATGGCAGCCAATGCTCCCGCCTTCGATGTTGGCGATTATGTTGTATACCCCAAGCACGGCGTTGGCCGTGTGATCGAGCTCCAGAGCGAGGAAATCGCCGGCATGCAGCTCGAACTCTACGTGCTCCGCTTCGAGAAGGAACGCATGACCCTGCGCGTTCCGGTCAACAAGGTCGAAGCCATCGGCATGCGCAAGCTGTCGAGCGACAAGACGCTCAAGGAAGCGATGGAGACGCTCAAGGGCAAGCCCAAGGTCAAGCGCACCATGTGGAGCCGCCGGGCGCAGGAATACGAAGCCAAGATCAATTCGGGCGACCTGGTTTCGATCGCCGAAGTGACCCGCGACCTGTTCCGCCCGGAAGACCAGCCCGAGCAGAGCTATTCCGAGCGGCAGATCTTCGAAGCGGCCTCCAGCCGCCTCGCCCGCGAACTGGCGGCGATGGAAAAGACCGACGAACCGACCGCGCTCGGCAAGATCCTCGATGTGCTGCGCGAACACGCGCCGCAATATTACGAGACCGCCGAAGACGCCTGATCGACAACCGACATGCGCAAACCGACGAGGGCCGCTCCGCCAGGGGCGGCCCTTTTCGCATACGGGTTGCGGACGTGGTCTTGGTGTATTATATCAGCAACACAGATTGCTTTCGGGAGGACCCCCATGTTCAACTCATTCTTCAAGAAGCTGCTGCCGGTGGCGGCGATCGGTCTCGGCCTGACGGTTGCCGGGTGCGACGGCATGAGTATCCGCATCGGCGACAAGGACGGCGTGCCGCTGGCCGACCTCGACATGAGCGGCGACGCGCCAAGGGGCGTGATCCTGGCCGGCCCTGACACGCTCGTCGTGACCGAAGGCGCGAAGCTCGACATCAAGGTCGAAGGCGACCAGGCGGCGGTCGATGCGCTGCGCTTCAACCTCGAAGAAGGCACGCTCGGCATCATGCGCGAGAAGAACAGCTGGAAGGACGGCGGCACCGCGACCGTCCGCGTAACCATGCCGCTGCCGGAAGAGGTGGTGATCGCCGGTTCGGGCACCGCCACCCTGCCGGGCATGGCGAGCAAGGCCGAGGTGACCATCGGTGGCTCGGGCACGGTCGATGTCGGGACGCTCGCAGGCGAAAGCCTGGAGATCACCATCGGCGGCAGCGGCACGGTGTTGGCGAAGGGCACGGTCGAGCGGCTGCAAATGACCGTCGGCGGTTCGGGCAAGGCGGAGATGGCCGGGCTCAAGGTGGACAAGGCGGAAATCAACGTCGGCGGCTCGGGCGATGCCCAATTCGCCTCCGACGGTGAAGTCGAGGCCAATATCGCCGGTTCGGGCGACATCACCGTTACCGGCACCGCCAAGTGCAACATCAAGGCCTTCGGTTCGGGCACGCTGAACTGCAAGCCGGCCGCCGCGCCGGCAGCGCCCGGGGCGCCGACGGCACCTGCCGCGCCGACGGCACCCGAAACTCCCGAGGCACCGGAACCGGACGAATAAGACCATTCATGGACGGCTCACGCCGCCTGGGTTACAGCCCGGTCGGTAAGGAGCCGTCCATGCGCATTGCTGCCCCCCTTCTGCTGATTCTTGGCGGCCTTGCGCTGCAAGGCTGCCTTGCCAAGGCCGCCGTCGATGTCGTCACCCTGCCGGTCAGGGCGGCGAGCAAGGGCGTCGACCTTGCCACCACCAGCCAGTCGGAAGCCGACGAGAAGCGCGGCCGCGAATTGCGCCAGCGCGAGGAGCGGGCAGGCAAACTCGAGCGGCAATACGAGAAGCAGCGCAGGAAATGCCTCGATGGCGACCGCGTCGCGTGTGACGAGGCGCGGCAGACCTACGAGGAATTGCAGGTCATCCTGCGCTCGCTGCCGGCCGAGCCCGAGCGGGACGAGTAGTCAGGCTGCGGCGCGGCGCAGCCGGTCGTTGATGGCCCTGCCGATCCCGTCATCGGGAATGGGCGCCACCGCTATGCGCGGCTGGTCCGCCTCGGCCGCTACATGCAGCCCGGCATACAGCCGCGCCGCCGCCTCGGCGAGATCGCCTGCCCGGGACAGCGACCAGTCGCCGGCAATGCTGCCGAAACCCAGCAGGAACTCATCCTCCTCCGCCCGTATGGCATCAAGCCGCATCGGCTTGCCCGGCGCATAGTGGCGCGCCATCTGGCCCGGCGCCTCAACGCTTCCCGATGCGGCGACAGCTTCGCGGCCAAACAGCGCGGCAATCTCCGCGGCCGAAATCGGACCTTCGCGGAGCAGGCTCCAGCTACCTCCCTCGCGCAATGCCACGATGGTCGATTCCACTCCACGGCGGGTCTCGCCAGCATCGATCACCGCATCGATCCGCCCTTCGAGCGTCTTGCGCACATGCGCCGCGCTGGTCGGGCTGACCGTCTCGCTGGCATTGGCAGAAGGCGCGGCCAATGGCGAACCAAGCCGGCGCAGAAGCTCCAGCATCACGGGATGATCGGGCACCCGCACTGCCAGAGTGGGCAGGCCGGCGGTGACGGCTCCCGCCAGTCCGCTGTCCGGTCGCAAAGGGAGCACGAGAGTCAGCGGCCCGGGCCAGAACGCGTCCGCCAGGCGCTGCGCCCGGTCATCGAATTCGACCAGCCGCCCGGCCGCCGCACGGTCCGCGACATGCACGATCAGGGGATTGAAGCTCGGCCGCCCCTTGGCAGCGTAGATTTTCGCCACCGCTTCAGGCCTGTCGGCCCGCGCGGCAAGGCCATAGACGGTTTCGGTCGGCACCGCGACGAGGCCATCCGATTCGAGGATTGCCACCGCCCGCGCGATCCCCTCGGCATCGGCCGGCAGCGTTTCCGTAGCGTTCTTGCCCGTCATGCCCGCGCGCTATATCTCTCGCGCCGAGATTCCAAGCACGATAGCCCAAGAGGACCCGCATAGTGATCCCCTATACCCCGCCAACCCAGGACCAGCTGCTCGCCATTCGCGCCAATGCCGGGATTGCGGAGCTGGCCAGAAGCGAACGCTTCGCCGCTGCCGAGGCCGACATGGTTGAAGCAATTGTAGAGGGCGTAGGGGCGTTTGCGGCGGGCGAATGGGCACCCCTGAACCGTATCGGCGACCTCGAGGGTGCCCGGCTCGAGAACGGCGTCGTGCGCCTGCCCGATGGCTTTGCGGAAGCCTATCAGGCCTATGTCGAGCAGGGCTGGAACAGCATCGCCTCCTCGACCGAGTTCGGCGGACAGGGCCTGCCCTTCACGCTCGGCTGCAACGTGCTGGAAAACCTCGGCACCGCCAACATGGCCTTCAACCTGCTACCGATGCTGAGCGTCGGCGCGATCGAAGCGCTGGAGCACCACGGCAGCAGCGACTTGCAGCGGAAATACCTGCCCCGCCTCGTCAGCGGCGAATGGTCGGGCACAATGAACCTGACCGAGCCGCAAGCCGGGAGCGATGTCGGAGCACTGCGCGCCACCGCCACGCCGGTCACGGAGGGCGAGAATGCCGGCAAGTGGTTGATCCAGGGGCAGAAGATCTACATCACCTGGGGCGACCATACACTGGCCAAGAACATCATCCATCTGGTGCTGGCCCGCACCCCCGGGGCGCCCGAGGGCACGCGCGGGATCTCGCTGTTCATCGTTCCCAAGTACCATGTGAATGCCGATGGCTCGCTCGGGCCGCACAACGACCTGCGTCCGGTCAGTCTCGAGCACAAGCTCGGCATCAACGCTTCGCCGACTTGCGTCATGTCCTATGGCGACAACGGCCAATGCCTGGGCGAGATGGTCGGCGCGGAGAACCGCGGCCTCGCCGCCATGTTCACCATGATGAACAACGCGCGCATCAATGTCGGCAACCAGGGCGTCCAGATCGGCGAGCGCGCCACCCAGCAGGCGCTGGCCTATGCCCGCGACCGCGTGCAGTCGGCTCGCGCAGGTTCGCCCGACAAATCTCCGGTCGCTATTGTCGAACACCCCGATGTACGGCGGATGCTGCTGCGGATGAAGGCATTGACCGAAGGCGCACGGGCGCTGCTCTACTACACCGCCGGGCAGGTCGATCGCGGCACGCTCGGCGACGAGAGCGCCGGCCAGCGTGCCGAAGTGCTGGTCCCCATGCTCAAGGCCTGGGGCACGGATATCGGCATCGAGGTCGCCAGCCTTGGCGTGCAGGTCCACGGCGGCATGGGGTTCGTCGAGGAGACCGGTGCCGCGCAGCATTATCGCGATGCGCGGATCGCACCGATCTACGAAGGCACCAACGGCATTCAGGCCGCCGACCTTGTCACGCGCAAGCTGGCGCTGGCCGATGGCGAAGCGCTGGCCGGCCTTCTGGCCGAGATTGCCCGCGATGCCAGTGGCGAGCAAGGGCTCAAGGTTCTGGCAGAGGATTGCCTGGCGGTGGCGCAATGGATGCGCGGCGAGGCGAGCCTCGATGACCGGCTGGCCGGCAGCGTGCCCTTCACCACCATGTGCTCGGTGGCAGTCGCCGGGTGGCAACTGACCAAGCAGCTTGCTGCGGTGGAAGCCGGGGCGGCACCGGCGCTGGCCGCGACCAAGCCGGTGACCGTGCGCTTCTTCCTCGACCGGATCGTGCCCGAGGCGGGCGGGCTCAAGGCCTCGGCCACCGAAGGGGCGGAGTTGCTCTATGCGCTCGATGCCGAAAAGCTGACAGCCTGAGGTGGCTCTGCCGGTGAGCGACCAGGAAGATCCGCTGGCCCGTATCGCCGATGCGCTGGAGCGGCTGGCTCCCGACCGGCGCAAGCCGACCGATTGGCTCGCTGCCCCCGCCTATAGCTGGAGCGACAACCGAGCCAATCCGGTTGCGGCCATCGCCGCCCCGCCGCTGGGTGTGTTCCGCGGGATCGATCGCCAGCGCGATCTCGTGGTCGAGAATGTCGCCCGCCTGGCCGAAGGTTACGCGGCACACGACATGCTGCTGTGGGGCGCGCGCGGCATGGGCAAGTCGGCGCTGATCCGCTCCTCGGTGGCCGCAGCGCAGGCGAGCGGGTCCAACCTCGCGCTGGTGCAACTGGGCGTGACCGCACTCGAGGACCTGCCCCGCCTGTTCTACCGTTTGGCCGGGATCGAACGGCAGTTCCTGCTGTTCATCGATGACCTCGCCTTTGCCGAGGATGACGCCATGGGTCCGCGCCTGCTGCGCAGCTGGCTGGAGGGCGGCGTCGATGCCCGGCCCGCCAATGCGCGGCTGGCCGTTACCACCAACCGCCGCTCGATCGTCGCGCGCAAGGCGGGGGAGGCCGAGGATGCGATGAACGAGCGCGACTTGCTCGACGACAAGCTGGCGCTGGCCGACCGCTTCGGCCTGTCGATCGGCTTCCATCCCTGCAGCAAGGGCGATTACCTCGCGATTGTTCACGCCTATGCCGAACCTCGCGGGCTGGCGTTCGAAGAGGGCGAAGCGCTCGCCTGGGCGATGCAGCGGGGTGCGCGATCCGGCCGGACCGCGTGGCAATTCGTCACCGAACTCGCCGGACGCTCTGGCCGGTCATTCTAGCGCCTATTGCCCGAGCGGATTGCTCTTGCGGGCAAAGTCGTCGCCGAAACTGGCCGACGGATCGCCATCGAGCGAGACGCGCGGCTTGAGCTTTACCGGCTGGTTGCGCGGGATCGCCGCAGCCGGTTTCGCGCCGGGTGCTACGACCCGCCAGATGATCCCGGCGGTATCGTCGCTTACGAGCAACGAGCCATCGCCGCCCCATTCGACCCAAGTCGGTCGCCCGCGCGTTGTGCCATCGTCCTTGAGAAAGCCGGTCAGCACCGGCACCGGCTTGCCCAGCGGATTGCCGCGTTCGTCGAAGGCAACGTAGATCACGTCGTAACCCGAGGGCGGCTTGCGATTCCAGGAACCGTGCCGGGCGATGAAAGCGCCGCGGCCGAACTTCTCGCCCATCAGGTTCCCCTCGGCGCTGAACACCAGCCCCAGTGCAGCGACATGCGGGCCGAGGGCGAATTCCGGACGGCGGGTATATTCGACAATGAACGGCGGACGCGGCGCATCGACCCGGCCGTCAAGGTTGTCTTTCCAGTAAAGCCACGGCCAGCCGTACTGCGCGCCCACCGGAACATTGGTCAGGTAATCGGGCACCAGGTCGGAGCCGAGCATGTCCCGCTCGTTGACCGTTGTCCAAAGTTCGCCCGAGCTGGGGTTGAAGTCGAGCCCATTGGGATTGCGCAGGCCGACGGCGAAGGGCCGCGCGCTACCGCTGGCGACATCGTACTCCCAGATCATGGCGCGGCCTTCTTCGACCTCCATGCCCTGCTCGCCGATGTTCGAGACCGAACCGACCGCGATGTAAAGCTTTGTGCCGTCAGCGTTGAGCTCGATATTACGCATCCAGTGACCGCCACCGGGCGGAAGGTCCATCAGCTTGCGCGGCGTTCCGGCCACGGTATCGCTGCCCAGTTCGTAGTCGAAGCTGAGCAGCGCGTTGTGGTTGGCGACATAAAGCGTCCCGTCGCGCCAGGCGATGCCCGAAGGCGAATCGAGATCGTCGCGCAATACTTTGCGCACTTCGGCCACGCCATCGCCATTGGCATCGCGCAGCAACACCAACTGATTGGGCGATTCGCCTTTGGCGCCAGCTTCCGACATCAGCCAGCTTGCGATCCAGTCCTTGATGGCATCCATCAGGCCGCCACCCTCGCTCTCGACCTTCGGCGCACGCGTGAGCGTGACCAGTATGTCGCCATTGGGCAGGCGGTGGAGCACGCGCGGATGATCGAGCCCTTCGGCAAACCGCTTCACTTCCAGCCCCTCGGCCGCGACTGGCACCTCGTCCTCAGCCCAACCGACCGGCTTGGCGATCTTGACCGTGGGGATGGTCTCTTCCTCGGGCTCCACCAGCGTCGGGTCCTTGCCAGTGACGGCTTCGACCGGCAGTTCGGCGGTGTTGCCGCGGGTCAACCAGTAGCCGAGCCCGGCGAGGACGGCGAGAATGACGAGGAGGGTGAGGAGGATCTTCTGCAGCTTGCTCATGGCGTGCGAGATAGGCGAGCTACGCGGGGGCGGCAATTGTTTTGCTCAGCTGTGCGCTTGCAAGACCGGCCAACTGGCCTAGATCGCGCTGCATGTATGATTTTGCCCCTACGGCGGAGCTTGAACCTGCCGAACGCTATCGCCAGCTGGCCGACGCCGCCGACGCGCTGACCGCCGGCGAGCCCGACGCTGTCGCCAATATGGCCAATCTCGCCGCCTTGCTGTGGGAGTTCGTGCCGGGGCTCAACTGGGCCGGGTTTTACCGCATGGTCGGCGGAGAGCTGGTGCTGGGCCCATTTATCGGGCGCCCGGCTTGCATCCGTATCCCCTTGGGCCAGGGCGTGTGCGGCACGGCAGCGTCGACCGGCGAAACCCAGCTGGTCGAGGACGTCCATGCCTTCCCCGGCCACATCGCCTGCGATGCGGCGAGCCAGTCGGAACTGGTGGTGCCCGTGTTGCGCGATGGGAAGGTCATTGCAGTGATCGACCTCGATGCGCCCGAGAAAGCTCGCTTTGGTGCGGTAGACGCCGCAGGAATCGAAGCGCTGGCGGCGCGGATCGCCCAGCGCATTTGAGCGATATCGTAAGGCGGGTTAGCCAAAATTCCGACCCGAAACGGGACAGAGCACCCTGAATTCGTGAGTCAATCGTGACTCCCGGCATGCTTATGGTAACTTTTCCCTTAACGCCTACGGTTGCGCAGCTGCGCGCGAGTCGTGGATTCGCGAAGAGGAAAGCCCATGTCTTTTGCCATTCCCGCCCGCATGATGGCCGCCAGCGGCGCCATTGCCACCGCACTGGTAACCGCTGTTCCCGCCCAGGCGCAGCAGATGGGATACGAAGGGCAGGTCTACCAGGACCCGCAGCCGCAATATGCCGAGCCGCCCCCCGAGCCGGCTTATGTCCGCCAGCCCGTGGTCCAGCAGCTGCCCCCCGAGGCCGAGTACGAGATCTACGACACCGGCTATGATGCCTATCTTGGCGACGACGACGATTACCGACCCGACATCGACTATGCCCGCGCCGGGCCTGCATATCCTCAATACCAGGGCCAGCCCGTGCGGTACAGCCAGCCCGATTATGCGCCAGCGCCATATCAGGAGCCGCGCTACCCCGAGCCGCAGTATGCCCGCCCTGCCCCGCCTCCGCCGCACCCCGGCTATCCTTACTACCAAGGCTACGGGCCGGCCGGTTATGCCGGCCCGCAGGGCAATTATGGCTATCGATCGTACTATCCGCCGATGCCGCCGGTTATCGACCGCGATGCATGGATCGCGGATTGTCGTGCCTATCTGAAGGATCGTCGCAAGCGGGCCGACCAGGGCGCAGTCGCAGGTGGCCTGCTCGGGGCAGCTGGCGGCGCCCTAATCGGCCGGAGCATCGCCAAGGCGGGCGACAAGCTGGGCGGCGCGCTCATCGGCGGCGGTGTCGGCGGCCTCGTTGGCCTGTTCATCGGTCAGGCGATCGCGCTCGGCAAGGGCGACGGGACCAAGCGCGACTGCAAGAACTGGCTGCGGACCTATGAAGACTCCTACGCCCGCGGCGGCCACTGGCCCGCACAGGGCTACTACCCCTACCCCGGCCCGATGTGGGGCGGCTGGGATGGGCGCTGGCAGCAGAGCGGCGCATGGCAGAGCCATTGGTCGAGCGCCAGCTGGGGCGGCTGGTGGCAGGGCTATGTCGTAGTCCCGCAAACCACTGTCGTCGTCACGCAGAGCACTCCGCTGGTTCCAGTGGTGCGGGAAGTGGTGCGCGAAACCTGGGTCGAGGAGGAGGTCGTGACCTATCGCAAGGCCACGCCGCCGCCTGCGCCGGCCGCGAAGCCCAAGGTGCGCACCATCAAGACCGCGCCGAAGCCCAAGCCGATCAGGTATATCAAGGGTAAGTAAGACCCGGTCCCGAAGGCACGGCGTCAAGGGGCAATCCCCCAACGCTAAGGCCCAGCCCTTAGGTCGGCGTTAACCATATGCTGCGATAGGCCGGCATGTGAAAGAAGTGCCTGCCAAGGATTGGGTTCGCGCATCGTCCGGCAAAGCGCCCGTTGCGGGCAGTTTTGCAGGCGCTGCGCCCTTGCGCGTGCTCTTGGCGGAGGACACTGCAATCAGCGCCGACATGATGCAGGTCATGGCGGAGCGTCTGCGGATTTCCATGGACGTCGCCCCGAACGGGCTGGAAGCAATCGAGATGATCAAGGCGGCAAACGAAGAGGGAGAGCCCTACTCGCTGCTGCTGGTGGATATCATGATGCCG
Source organism: Erythrobacter sp. SDW2 (assembly GCF_021431965.1). Taxonomy (NCBI): domain Bacteria; kingdom Pseudomonadati; phylum Pseudomonadota; class Alphaproteobacteria; order Sphingomonadales; family Erythrobacteraceae; genus Erythrobacter; species Erythrobacter sp. SDW2. The sequence goes on along the minus strand of NZ_CP090370.1, from coordinate 551,593 downwards.
ATCCTCGACGGGATCGAAACCGCCCGCCGATTGCGGCGCGAGGGAATCGATGCCGACGAACTGCCGATTATCGCCATCACTGCAGCTGCCGACCTCGAAGAGGTGCGCAGCTACCGCAAGGCGGGAATGCAGGCATTCCTCGAGAAACCGGTCGCCTTGGCCGACCTGCGTGCGACGCTCCATGCCTGGGGGCATGGCACCGAGGGCCGGGCCCAGAAACTGCGCGCCGCCGCCTACGACGCGCTGACCGAACAATTCCGCCAACGCAAGCAGTCGACCATCACGGCGCTGGAGGAAGCGCTGGCCAAGCCGGACCTTTCAGAGAATCATTTGCACGAACTTCGCCGGATACTGCACCAGTTGGCAGGAACCGCAGGCTCGTTCGGCGAACCGGCGCTAGGCGAGGCAGCGCGTGGCTTCGAGATCGAGCTGATGGCCGCCTGGTTCGACGGAGACGATCCGCGCACGGTGATAAAGCAGGCCGCCATTATTCTGGGACAGCAAGTCTGACCATGCGCTGGCCTCGCTTCATCGCGCGCTGCGTGCAGCTTGTGCTGGGTACCGCCGTCATGGCGGCATGCGCGCCGGCGTCCGCGAAAGAAGAAGGCGGCATCAAGGTCGATCCCACCGGGCAGATCGAGTTCCGGCTCGTCGAATCGGATCTTGCGGTCGACCAGGGCGAGGGCTTCGACAGCTCGGGGGTCGCGTTTCGCGCCGAAGCCGGGCTGGACTTCGACCTTGGCAAGACCACCGGTGCCCGCGTCGAGGTCGAAGGTGGATATTACGACTATTCCGATCCCATCCACCAGGACCGCACCAGCTATGGCGGGGCCATCGAGCTCAGACAGGAGTTGTCCGAAGCGTTCGAGATTCGGCTGCGGTTCCGCCGGATCGAGAACATCGCGCTGCTCGAATCCACACGCGCAGACCAGACCAGTGTCGGCGTGCGGCTGCAATGGGAACACGGCAATGATCGCCTGCGGGCCTTTGCCGACTACCGCTGGCGCGAATACGATCTCAGCGACAAGCCCAAGGGCAAGGGATGGCGCTTTGCCGGCCAGTACAACCGTCGCTTCGGTTCGTACCATTGGTTGCGCTTCGACCTCGCCTACGAGGAAATCGACAGCGACACCTCGCCTGCCCGCGCATATGATCGCACCACCGCGAAGGTGGAGTACAGCCATCCGATAGCCAAACGACTGCGTCTGAAACCATCGGTCGAGTACCGTAGCTGGTCCTATGACGCGCGGATCGCCCGGGGTGACCCGCAAGGCGAATTGCGCCAGGACAGCTATGTCGGCCCGGCGCTCGAGCTCAGCTATGGTAGCGACACGCGCGGCTTCTACGCCGAGGCCAATGCGCAGTATCGCCTCCGCACCTCCAACGATGTCCGATACGACCACGACGCCTTCCGGGTCGGAGTAACAGCGGGCTTCCGCTTCTAGGAAAAGTTGCGCCGCGCGACCTGTGCGGGTGAAACAGTCATCCTCCGCGCAACTTTGCAGACAACTTCTGCGGCCATTCTTTCAGATCCTTGGCCAGCCAGCCGCCCTTTTGCCTTGAAGTGAGCTTCTTGAGCTCGGCTGCCGCCCGCTGGCTGGAAATCTGCTCGGCTATGAGCGCAACGTAGATGCGCTCGGCCGCCTTGCGCCGCCGCACCGCGTCACCGGCATCGGCAAAGGCTTCGGTGAAATCGAGCAACTTGCCCATTTGCGCTGCAAGCCACCCGGTCTCCTTGGGCTCCTCAGCGCTGGCGACGGCATCCTGACCTTCGTACTGGCGCAATTGATCGTCCACGCGCGCTTCGAGCGCATCGAGCTGGGGAGCAGAGATAGCCGGGACACTGTCGAGCCGCTCGCGCAGAGCCGCAATCGCTTCGCGCACCGCGCGGTCGCTCAGCGCGCCGAATTCCTGGAACGAAGCGAGGAAGCGATAGCCCTTCTCGACCGTGCCCGGATCGTCGTCGCGCAGTTGCTCGCAGGCCCTCCATGCCACTTCCCACGCCTGCCAGCGATAAACCCAGTCGAGCCCGGTGCCCTTGATATTCTGCATCCCCATGATGCGGTTGACGAGGCCCGGCGGGGTCTGGTCGGCGACCAGCCGGACGATCATCTCGCCCTTAATGTAATAGTCGAACACCGGCACCAGCTTGGCCTTGAACGCCTTGCCCAAAAGTCCCCGCACCGCCGCATCATTGCCGCGGCCGGCCCGGACATCTTCGGCCAGCCTGGCATATTCGGCGTGAAACTCGGCCTGCGCGGCGTAGAAGGTGGCAATTGCCTCTGCCTGCGGGACATCGAGCTGCTGAAGCTTCGCCGCCAGTCCCCCTGCCCGCGCGGCTTCCAGCACAGGCGCAATAGCAACACCTTTCGTAACCCCATTGACCATCGCCGCAAGGCGCCCGTCGAGCTCCTCCTGAGACACTGCGATCCGCTGATGCTTGGCCAGCTGGACCAGCTTGGCCGAGGGGTCCATTTCCTTGTCCTCCAGCGTGAGCTGGCTCGAGTAGGCTTCCCACTCCTCGTCGATGAAGCCCAGCAGGCCCTCGATATTGGAGCCGATCAGCACATGCTTGTCGGCCGCGACATCGAACACCAGCATACGCGCAAAGACGCGGCTGCGCGGTACGCGGTCAGCGCGGTTGTTGACGATGGTCGAGACGAAGATCTCGGGATCGCGGCCCAGATCGTGGTCGATGAAGCCCATCCGGGTCCAGTTGCCCATCGCCCCGAAACGTTCGTTGGCCGACATGCCCATGACGAACTCGAGAGTGCGTCCGTTGATGTGCGAGCGCGGATAGGTCTTGAGCACGCCAAGGTCGGCCACCACCCGGTCCGACATTTCCTTGATGCAGAAATCTGCCTCCAGCCCCAGCTCCGCCCCCATCGCGGTGACCAGCGCAATATTGTAGGGGTGCTCCTCGTAGGGGAAGCGATCGAGCAGGGTCTGGTGGATCAGCCCCGCCTCCTTCCACGTCACCGGCTGGATCCGCGTACCGGCCTTGGCGGCCCCTTCGGTCAGGATCGGGTACATTTCCTCCTCGGTCGTGAGCAGGAAGGAATCATGCGGGATGAACTCGCACATGACCTCGGGGATGTTGCGCCCGGCCGGGCCCTGCACATCCTCGTGGTCGGGATAGGTATTGGTGATGGTGCCGATATCGTCACGCATCCAGTCCTGCTGCAGCACTTTCACATAGGACGGGTTAAGGCCCATGCATTCCCACAGGAACACGCGGGTCTTGAGCCCGTCCGACGTGCGCAGCAGCTGGTACTGCTCCCAGATCGTTGCCTTGTCATAGGGGCGGAACAGGAACATCTCGGTCAGCTCGCCGAAGGGCGTGCCGAGCAGGAACATCGCCTCGCAACCGGTGGTCTTGGAAACGATCGACGGGCCGAGCGCGTTGATCAGCCCGGCCTTGAGCCGCTCGGTCCCGGACTTGCCGCGTGTACCCCACCCGCCGAGCGAGAGCGGCAGGCGGCTGCGCAAGCGCCGGGCATGCCAGCCCAGCGCCATGTGCCGCCCGAAGAACCACAGACAGGCGAGCGCAAGGAAGATCGCCAGCTCGATCAGGTTGTTTTCATAGACGGTGGAGAAATAGGCCAGCGCCCGGTCCCAGAACAGCGGCAGCGCGGCGAGAATTCCGCCGGCGCTGAACAGCTTGACGATCCGCGGGTTGGCCTCCTTGACGCCAAGAGAGTAGGCCCGGAACTCGATTTCCAGGCCCAGCTTGCGCAATTCGGCGAGGTAGGCCTCGGGTTCGCGATTTCGCAACGCCGCCAGGCGCGGGAAGTCGCGCGAGATGCGCCAGAAGCCTTTGGCGCGGCGGATTACGCCCGAAGGGGCCGTGACGGTGGTAATCCCGGCGCTGGTGAAGATCTCCGCCGATCCGCCTCGGTCGAGCACAGCCAGCGCCTGGTCGAGCAACGGCAGGTAGTTGCGCCAGCCCCCCTCGCTGCTTTCGAACAGTGGCTCGCCCGGTACCTTTGTCGGGGCGAGTTCGGACATGCGCGCGCTCGGTGCCCACATCGTGCCGTAGTAATGGCGGCCTATCGCATGGCGGAAGGCCTGGCGCTTGTCGGTCGCGCTGTTCCCGCCTTCGAACAGAATGCGCCACAGCCGCCGCTTGAAGAATTCGCCGCGCTGCAAGCCGGGGAAGCGGCCGGGTTCGAGCGAAAGACCAAAGTCGCGCTGCGCAATTATCGCCATCACCCGGCCGACCAGTTCGCGGTCTTCCTCGAGGTAGGGTCGCAGCGCGCGGGCTTTGCGGACCGTGCCTTCGCGCTGGCCGTCGATGATCGAGTGGAGGTGTTCCGCGACCTCCAGCGCCGCAACCGAGGAGAAAAGCCAGATGCGTTCGCGGGCTTCATCGAGCCAGCGCAGCACTTTGGTCGATTGGGTCCGGTGTTGCAGCTGGTCGAGCGCATCGCCCAGCGTCGCGGAAGCCTTCTCCAGCCCGGCGTGCCTCTGTTCGCGCAGCCATGCCATGGTCGCACCGGCGGCATCCAACGCAATCCGTAGCACGAACTCGTCATTCTCGTGAGTCAGGATGCGGCAGATATGGGGGAGGTAGCCTTCCGGGCCGACCAGCCCCAGGATCGGCCCCGGACTGGCGAAGATCGCGGCACGCACTTGGCGGTCGCGATCCACCCTCAGACGCGTGAGCAAGCCCTTCGCCTGTTCTGCCGGCAGCAGGTGCAGGCCCTCGGCGAAAACCTGCCGTACCGCCCCTTCGCGACTGTTGGAGAGCACCGGGAGATAGCGGGCAAAGCGCGGCGAACGGTGGAAGTTGCGACAAACCAGCCGCACCAGGTGGCGTTGGACGAACAGTGCCTTGTCGCGCTGACCGTCGCTGCGCGACTCGAGTTCTGCCGTCAGCCGCCGGTCAATCACCGAGGGGAGCGACTCGGGCGAAAGCTCGAGCAGCGCATCGATGGCCTCGCACTGGGTCCACACGTCCTCGCTTTCATCAAGACAGACACGGCGGGTGGCGCTGAGCAATTGGTCGAACCACGGTTCCTCCGGCTCCTGAGCCAACCCCTCGGCCAGCAGCCTGACGCAGCGATGCGCGCCGAGCCTGACCCGGGGATCGCCCGGCCAGCCGCGCATCCTCGCCATCAGCGGCAGGAAGACCTCGGCATAGAAGGCGCTGGAACCGATGCCCGGATCTTCGCGCATCGCATCGCCCATGGCGACGCCAAGGCGGTCGAGCCCATAGGCAAGCGCACGTTCGCGCTCCCCCCCGCGCTTGCCAAAACGTTCGAGCACCGCATCGGCATCGAAGAATGCATCGAAGGCCTTGGCGTCCTTGCGCAACTGTTTGGAGTCTGCGCCGATCTGCTCGGCAAAGGCCAGCACGGCTGCGCGCTGCTCGGCCTCGTCGAGCGCATTGACGATACGGGCCTGGAACGCCGCCTCCGCTTTGGCCAGGCTGGCGATGGCTTCGATCTGCCGCTCGCAGAAATGCGCCAGCACTTCGGCGTGGCGCCGGGCAGGCGAAGGCTCGGCGCGGTCTTCTGCATAGGCGAGAACCTCGTCGCGCAAATCGGCATAGACCGGGGCGAGCTTGGGCGCGAAACCCCGCTCGAGCCGCTCGGCCAGGTCGAGGGTCAAAGCCTCGGTCATCCCGGAATGCCCTGCAGACAGCTTGAGAACCGTTCACGGAGGGCTGGGTCATCGACCAGCCGCTGTCGCAGGTCGCCGGCCATCTCCAGGTGGACGAAGCCCGCGAAGCCCGCTGCCCGCAGTGCCTGGCCCTGGGCGTTCTTCAGCGCGCCCAGCTCCTTCGCTTCATAAGGAAACACCAGCACCGGTGCGGGATCGAGCACCACGCTGAGGCAATCGGCGAGGTCGAGTAAGGCGGGATCGGGCGTCATGGTGCCATTGGAGATGATCATCGCCGCTTCGCTGGTGGCTGCCGTCGCACGCTTCGCACGATCGAAGCCATGGAGCTGGACGATCCGCCCTTTCGGATGCCGGCGGGCAAAGGACAGCGCGAAGGCGGTGAACGGGTGCTCGGGGGCCTTGGCGAGGTCGATTGCGTGTGGGCATGTAGCGGTCGGGCTACGCGGCGCAGAGTTCCACGCTGCCGCTACCGCAGCGGATTCGAGGAACAGCTGTGCCGCAAGCGTACCTGTGTTGCGATCCGCCCCGCGATGCGGCGCGGTGATAGCCAGGGGCTGCACACTCCCGCTGCGCACGAGATAGATTCCGCGGCCCCGGCATTGTCCCTCGGGCTCGGAATAGACCACTCCCTCCCAGCCTTCCGGAGGAGTGCGGGCGCGCAGGCCCGTACCTTGGAAACCGGAGCTGGCTTCACCGGCCAGCGCTGCGTCGAACAGGCGCTTGCTGGCCGACATGGCCGCACGATCCGGCGTTGCTATGCCAACCGCTTCGCGCAGCGACGGGAACAGCAGCGCGGCAAGGCCTGCGCTCAGCGCCAAGGCAAGGACTCCTGCAAAGACATGGCCGCGCTTCACCCTCCGTCCTCACCCCTTCGGGGCCGCCGGGTTCCCTCGTAGAGCACCATTGGCCGGTAGTCGCGCCCGGCTATCCCGATCGGGCCGAGCGGCCGCCACATGTTCGCGGTGATGTTGGCGATCTCTTCACCCGTCAGCATGTCCGGGGGAAAGGCGTTTGCCTCGGCCAGCTTGGCCTGCTCTTCGGCGCTGCGCCGGTGGAACGAGGTGATCGCATTGGATGCGAGCAGTGGCTGGCGTTCATAGACCCGGATATCGACAGCCAGGATCTTGGGATCGGCATCGACCAGCCGCCATTCGGCCCGGACCGCCGGGGAAGGCGCGGCCACCACCACATCGTCCATCCCGGCAACCATTTCCGGCCGGTTGCGGAAGAACCGCCAGTTTTCGCCCGTGGCATAGACCGTATCGGGCGCATCGGAATGAAGGCTGAACTGCTGGCGCAGGACCTCTTCGCCGGTGCCGGAGAAGAGTCGCACTTCGAGCGTATAGACAAATCCCGCCGGATCGGCGCGGGATTGCCGGCCGACTGCCGTCTGCGCCAGCAGGCGGACCTGATCCACCGGCTGCGAAAAGACGAAGGTTACCGGCTTGTCCTGCTCCAGCCGGTACACGATGGCACGGCTATCGATTTCGGCATCGACCGTAGTCGAGTTCTGGGCATCAGCCACATAGCGGGCGATCGCAGGGCCGTAGATCAGCCCGACCAGCGCAGAGATGACCAGCAGCAGGCACACGAGCGCAGCGCGAGACAGGGTGCTGAGGCTCATCGGCGCAACTCCTCGGGTGCCGGAGGCGGGACAACAGGCACTGGCGGAGGCGGTTCGACCATGACCCAGCCGATGGCGTAGCGGCGTCCGCTCACCTGATCGAGATAACGCAAAGCGGTGCCTGGACGCTTTTCGAACCCGGCGGAAGCGTCATCGGTGCCGGCGAGAATCGCGCGCAGCCCTGCCATGCGCAAGGCCGATACAATAGGCAGGAATTCGGTATCGGGTGTGGCGACAATATCGCGCGCCACCACCACGTCCGAGCTGCCACGCAATCGCTGGGCCGAATGTGGCGCGAGCCGGAGCTGGAACACCGATACACCATCGACCGGCCGCTGGTGCCTTGCCACCTCTTGCCAAAGCACATCGAACGACGAGAGCGCGGGCCGGAACAGCGAATCGGTTTCAGGACCGATCAGGAGCGCGTCCGCCCCCCATTCGCGAGCCACCGCCGCCCCGGCACGGGCAGCAAAGGGCGTGAGCGGGTCGCGATAGGTGAGCACTACCTTCGCCGGCGCCTGCCCCCGCGCGAGGAACAGATACCCCTCGTCCCGGAAAGGCGCGAACAGGCGCCATTGCACGCGCGTCCCCAGGCGGCACTGGTCGAGGGTAAAGCCGCCCAGCCCGGCCGAGGCCCGTGCCACATCGGCAGACATGCCGCCATCGACACCCTGCAGCAGCGGGGCGGCCACCTCGTAACGCAAGAACGCAAGCTGGCCGAGTTCGTCCCATCCCTTGGAGAGATTCCCGGCAGACGGCGTGCTGCACGGCGGAATGGCAGTGCCAGCCACGTCGGGGGCGCTGGCAAGGCGCGAAAGCGCCGCCAGCGCCGCGTTGTCCAGCGCGATCTCGCCCTCGTCGCCGACAACCTCACCCGGCAGGGGGCGAAGCGAGACCGAGAGGCCCCGAACCGCAGTGCGCAATGCGGCGAGATCGACGGTCCCTGCGGCCCGGTTGGCAAACACCGCACGCGCGCCTTCGCTGGCTGGACCGGCGACAACCGTGAGGCGGGCCATGGTCGATGTCGCCCGGAAAGTTTCGATCACCGGATTGCCGGCGATTTCCGCAGCACCGGTCGGGGCGGCAAGGATCAGCCAGCGGGCATCCTGGCTGCGCTGGAGCTGCAGCGCGGCTGCGGCAAGTCCGGGTGCCTCGGTGGGATCGGGGACTATCACCGCGAGTTCCCGCCGGGCTTTCGGATCATAGACCAGCAGTTCTTCGCCTGCCTCGTCGGCCCGAATGATGGCGAAGCGCCCGCCCTCCACTCGTTGCACGCGCCAGTCGCTCGCAGTCAGGTCGAATGACGGACTGCTGGCAGGGATGCTGGCCTCGAACAGCTCGATCAGGTCGTGCAGCGTTTCTGTGGCAGGCGCGCTGAGGGGTTGGGCGTCGGCGCGGACTTTTCGCACCCACGCATCGCCCACCGACCTGACGACAAGCGCGTTGAGACGCGGCGTGAGCTCTGCGCCCGCCCCGTCGAGCGCCTCGGCACTTGCCGTGGACTGGGCCCGCGAGACCACGGCGGACAGGCCAAAGCCGATGAGGTTCCCCAGCACCGCCCCGGCCAGGCTGACCTGGAGGGTCGAGCGGGCGAGGCGCGGGAAGATGTTCTTGTCGTGCGCCTTGATCGCAATCAGCGTCGAGAGAAGGTAGCCGAAGCCGTAGAGGTCGGTTGTCTTGACGTCGAACCCCCACCACACGATCACCCAGCCGACCACCATCTTCCATGCGAAGCTGATGTTGAAGAACAGCAGCAGCTTGCGCCCGCCCTCGATCGTGGCATTGGCCATGACCGGCAGCTTGAGGATCAGCCGGGCGATGAAATAGATGACGATGGCCTCGAGGAATGAGGTCAGCACCTTGGTCGGCTGGTACCATTGCAGCGCGATCAGCGCGGGGATGAGGATGCCCGAGAAGTCCCAGCCGTATCGAACATTGACCTGGCTCGCGAGCATCGCGGTAATGACCAGGATGATATAGGCCTTGGGGCTGGCGAGGATCGAGCTGGCCAGGCCTTCGTACAGATAGCTCACCCCGCTCATGCGGAAATTGGTCAGCTCCATCAGGCCGTAGCGCACGATCAGGTAGGTCAGCCCGATGGTCACCACGGCGGCTGCCAGTCCCCGCCCCAGCCCCGGCTTCCAGAACTGGTTGGCAAGCAGCGAGATGATGACGAGACCGAAGCTCTGGAGATTGTCGTTCCAGTCGAACCGGCGGTCGAAATTCTCCAGCAGCCAGTCCGCCAGCAGCGGCAACAGGTAGCCATCGAACGATAGCCGAACGGCGATGCTGGCCAGCACCAGCCCCATGAAGCGGTCGCGCCCGAACAACGCCGGGAAGCGGCCGCGACTGATCTTCTCGGAGAAGATCCAGACAATCGCATAAGTGAGGATCGCTTCGACGACGATCACTGCCGCCGCGATCGGCTTAACGATCAGCAGCGGAACAAGGTAGCCTGGAACGACCAGTCCCGACAGCACCCACCCGAAACGCAGGTTGAAGAAGCACAGGACGAAAACGCCTACCCACACGGTCGTTATGACCGAGCTGGCAAGGCCGCCATCAGGGAATATCGCCAGCGGGAAGATATCCATCCGCCGCTATATCCCGGCGGCGAGCGCCTCGCCTACGCGATTGACCAGCGCTGCCGGTTCGATCGGCTTGCGGGCAATGCCGACCACGCCCAAAGCGCGATGCTGTTCGGTCAAGGTGCCATCAACGGCGGACGAGATAACCAGGATCGGCGGTTGTGCCTTTCCTTCAGCAATCGAGCGGTCATGGAACACCCGCAGGAACCTGATCCCGTCCATCTTCGGCATGACGATATCGAGGATGATGAGATCGAAGCTGTTGTTCTGCAGCGCCGCCAGCGCCTCGGCTCCGTCGACTGCCGTCTCGACGTCGTAGCCTTCGAGCTCCAGCGTCAGCTGCAACAATCCGCTGAGGATGGTGTCATCGTCGACGACGAGTATCTTCGGCAGGAGGTCGGGCATGACTAGCCAATCCGCTTGAGGTTCACGTTGAAACCGAAGCCGTCGGCCTCGCGCCCCCAATAGGAGACGCTGGCATCCCACTGCATCGCCAGGGCCATGCCCTCGGCAATCGTGCGATAGTCACCGGCTGCTTCGCTCTCGTGGTTCGACAATAGCTGCAACAATCGCTCCAAGGCGATGCCGAAGCCGCCGGATATCCGGATATACGTGCGCCCTTCGAGTTCCTCGAGCTTCAGTTTGACCATGTCACCCTGCGGCGTGTCGGCGATCAGCACGCGAAGCATGGCCCGCAACATAGCCCCCAGGGCAACCGGCTCGGCCACCGTAAAGCCCGATGCGCCGGGCAGCTCAGTCTCAACTTCGACGGAAAGCTCTGTCGCGAATTCAGCGGTGCGTTCGACTGCCTCGGAAACGATGGCCGCGGCATCGACGGGATAGCAGGCATGTTCGAGGTTCGAGATGTCGCGCCGGACCAGGTCGGCCACTTGGTCGAGCCGTCCGATGGCCCGGCGGGTGGTATCGGCGATGCGTGATACGATCGGGCGTACCTTGTCGGGTGTGATCCGCGGATCGGCGGCAAGGTCGGCGCCCAGCATGATCGCCTCGAAATCGTTGCGCAGCTGCAGGTCCATGAACAGCGCCACCGCCTGTCGCAGGTCCGCCGCGCGATGGAGTTCGGAGACATCGATCGCTTCGAGCACAATGACGCGCTCCCGCGCACGGGCAATGCGTTTTGGCGCAGCAATGCGGAAAATGCGCTCTTCGGGCCCGAGTTGGCGCATGGGCACGCGCATTTCGCCGCCGTGAATCAGCAGGTCCTGCAGCATCGCGTCGATCCGCGGCAGGTCGATTTCGGTCAAACGAAGCAGCGCATCAGTCAACGAGGCGTCGGTGACGGTCAGTCCGGCCTGGCGGTAGATATCGCGCATCGGGGCGTTGGCATGGATCGGTGAGCCGACCATGTGGAAGATCATCACCGCTGTCCCGATGGTGTCGAAACCATGGCTGATCTGTTCGGACGAATTCGACACCAGCGAGATCGCGCTCGCGACTTTGTCGTCGATGGGCGTCAAGCGATGGTCGAGATCTTGCCGCGCGTTGAGATTGGCCCGCCAGCTGAACAACTCGCGGAACGAGGCGGTGATGGCACGCACCAGCATCGCCGACTTGCGCCGATCGCCCGTGCGCGGGAAGGTGTAGAGCCAGTAGAGGTCTCGTCCCGTCCCTCCGAGCCAGGTCAGGCGGACCTGCCCTGTCCACCCTGCGACGACGTGATTGGCGTCGACCGTGGCATGCCGTTCGCGCAGGCGATCGAGAAGTTGCGCCAGTTCCTTGGGCGGCAGAGTGATGTCGCCGGGGTCGGCATTGAGGGGATGGAGATAGGCGATTGCCCTCTCGCCCTTGCGTTCGATGACCAGGCTGTGCTCGACTGCCGCTAGACGCGCTGCGTTGGCGAGGAATTCGGGCAGTCGGGCGCCTTCACGCAGCATCGAGCGCCCGAAGGCGTGCTGCACTGCGCGGGCTGCGGTAATCTCGAGGCGTCGGTCCTGGGCCTGTTCGCGTCCGAGGATCCGCAGGAAGGTGACGACCCAGGGCAGCAGGAACATGGCACTCAGCGGCAGCAAACGCATGGCGAACGTCAGCGCCGTCCATCCCAGCACGAGCGTGAGGATCGAGACAGCAAGCGGGAACGCCAGCGCCAGTCGTTTGGGGTCGCTCCGATGATAGGCGATTCCCATGATCGCCCCCAAGGCTGCGAGGATGAGCCATGCCTGCCATGACTGGGCGAGACGAACGGCAGTGCCATTGCGCAGCGCCTGGATCGCGAATCCCCGAAACTGGGCTTCGCTGGTCCTGCGCGCATCTGGCGAGATCGGGGTCGTCAGCGTTCCCTGCAAGGCTTCTTGCCCCGCGACGATGACCACCGTCCTGGCAAGCGCTCCCGGCGCGAACTGTTGCTCGATAACCTGGCTGGCGGTGATCACCGGGAGGCTTTGGCGTGCCGGCATGGGAATGTAGAAGATGTCGCCGACCCTCGGCCCCGCACCCGCCACGGCAGCTTCGAACGATGCGAGCGCGCCGCCCTTCCCGGGAATGGCCATTACCTGACGGCGATAGATGCCATATTCCGCTGGCATCATGATCCGTGCTGCGGCGGTTTGGCCGGGCCGCTGGGAAACCATCGGGATTTGCCAGGTCTCGCTTGCCGGGACGGCTTCGGGCCCCATGCCGACAACGATCCGACCAGCGAGTGCAGGCGCGGAGACACTTTGGCGTAGACCTAGGTAACCGATCCGCTCGACCTCGAGCTTGGCCAGTTCGTTTTCCAGCTTCGTGACTCCGTGCCGGCCAAGTCGCTCGAATTGGCGATCGCGCTCGACAATGACCACACTCGGTGCGGTGCCCGATGCCTGGGTTGTCGCCAGATCGAACAGCTGGCCATCAACAATGCGAAATGTACCGAACTGGTGAAGCAAGCCGAGTACCAGGACCACCAGGGCGACTGACACCCAACTCCCGACACCCTCGCGGGCGAGCAGACGCGCGAGGCGGCGCAGCGACCGCATGGGTCGAACAGGGAGTTTCGCAGGATTCAAACGAAGGCCTCGCAGTCAATCATGCGGGAAGTTGCGCTGCGCGACTTTGGCCGGCTGGCTCGGCAACAGTCACAGAGAGGCGATGCCGCCCTGTCATGTCGATAACCCATTGTCCGAACCCCAGCTGTCCATGGCCTGACCAGTTGGGTGGATCAGGCCTCTACTCAGGGGAAATGCCTAGGCCGCCGTGGTTAATTTGGAGTTAGGAGCGAGGCATTCCGACGGGCTATGGGCAATGGGCACCCGACCACCGCTTTTTTCTATTAAAGCTATGATTTAAAATCAAATATCGCCGCCGGTCAGTCGCTGACAGATCAAATCGAGCTGATCCAGCGTTCGATAACGGATGGTAACGGCGCCGGACCGCGGATCGGCATCGGCCTTGATCTTGACCGGGAGGCCAAGGAATTCCTCGAGATGACCCTGTACCGCCGCGATGTCGGCATCCTTCATCGGGTCGCGCGAGCTACGCACGGTGGTGCCCGGTTTGGCAGGCGCCGAACCTTTGCGTACCCGCTTCTCGACCTCGCGCACCGACAGCTTCTGCGCGACCGCTTCGCGGGCAAGCGCGCCGGCTTCGTCATAGCCGATCAACGCCCGGGCATGGCCCATCGAGAGCGCTCCCTGCTCGACCAGCCGGATCACATCCTCCGGCAAAACGAGCAGTCGCTGCAGGTTCGCCACATGGCTGCGCGACTTGTCGACCAGCTTGGCGATCTCGGCCTGGCTCATCCCCTCGTCCTCGGACAGACGGTGGTAGGCCCGCGCCTCCTCGATCGGGTTGAGGTCCTCGCGCTGGATGTTCTCGATCAGCGCCAGGGCCATCACTTCGTGCTCATCCAGCTCGCGGATGATGGCGGGCATCTGGTGCAGCCGCGCCTTCTGCGCCGCACGCCAGCGGCGCTCGCCGGCGACAAGCTGGTAGGTGCCCTCACCCTTTGGCCGGACGATGATGGGCTGGATCACCCCGCGCGCTTCGATCGAGGCCGCGAGTTCGGCCAGAGCCTCTTCGTCGAAGTGCGTACGTGGCTGGCCCGGCAGCGGCGAGATCTTCGAGACCGGGATGGTAGCGAGCCCGTCTGCCGGCGCGGCAGTGGCAGGCGCATCGCCGGTTGCGGCAGATGCGGACGGTGTCACAAGGGGCTCCTCGCGGCGCATCTCGCCCATCAGCGCGCCGAGACCCCTGCCGAGGCGCTTCTTGGCATCGGCCGGGCGCGGCGCGGTGATGCGGATCGGATCGGTCGGGCGCTGGTCGCTCATGCGGCTTTCCTCTGTTCGGGCAGGCGGCCAATCAGCTCGCGCGCCAGCGCCATGTAGGCTCGGCTGCCGGCGCAGGAATGGTCATAGACCAGTGCCGGGAGACCGTGGCTCGGAGCCTCCGAGAGGCGCACGTTGCGCGGGATAACCGATTGAAAAACCAGCTCTCCCAGGCAATCGCGGACATCGTCAGCGACCTGGTCGGTCAGGCGGTTGCGGCGATCGAACATGGTTAGCGCCACCCCGATGATGCCGAGATCCGGGTTGAAACGCTGCTGCACCCGTTCGACCGTCTGGAGCAGCTGGCTGAGACCTTCGAGCGCAAAGAACTCGCACTGCAACGGAACCAGCAAGGTATCGGCAGCGCTCAGCGCGTTGAGCGTGAGCAGGCCAAGCGAAGGCGGGCAATCGATAAAGCAGACGTCATGATCCTTGTAGCCATCCAACGCCTGCCGCAGCCGGTCGGTACGGTCTTCGATCGACACCAGTTCGACTTCCGCCCCGCTGAGGTCCTGGGTGGCAGGAATGATGTCAAGCCCCGGGATGCTGCTCGCCACGGTGCACTCCCCTACCGGCAGACCATCGACGAGCAGGTCATAGCTCGAGGTGGTACGCTCTTCGGCGCGGACGCCCATGCCGGTCGAAGCATTGCCCTGCGGGTCGAGATCGATCAACAACGTCTTCCATCCGGTCGCCGCCATTGCGGTGGCGATGTTGATGGCAGTGGTGGTCTTGCCGACCCCGCCCTTCTGGTTGGCGATCGCGATGGTGATCATTTTGCGCTGCTTCCCTTCCCTTGGCCTTTAACGGTGCCGCGTCCGACCAGGATGGCCGCCTCGGGATCGGTGACCGATTGTTCCACGTGGAACAATTTCTGCCACTTTCCGCTCAGTCCCTGCAATTCTAGCGCGGCAGACCGCCCCTTGGGCAAGACCCAACAAGTGTCGGCGGTGGAAAACCTTGCGGACAAGCGCAGGAGTTTGTCGAGCGGGGCAAAGGCGCGTGCCGATATGACACGAGCTGGCGGGCCTTCGAGCACCTCCAGCCGCTTCCCCGCGACCGAACATCCGGACAGGAGGAGCCGGTCGATCATCGAATCGAGCCATTCGATGCGCCGCTTCCGCGATTCGACCAGCAGCACGCGCACTTCAGGGCACATCGCGGCGATCACCAGCCCCGGAAAGCCTGCGCCTGCACCCAAATCCATCCATAGCGCGCCCCCGAGTGTTCCACGTGGAACATGGTCGAGCAATTGCGCGCTGTCGGCGATATGGCGCTGCCAGACATGAGCAAGGGAGGCTGCCGAGACGAGGTTCTGGCGCTGGTTCTCCTCGCGTAGCGCGTCCACCAGCGTCCCGAGCCGCTCCATTGCCGAGGCATCGCAGCGTTCGGCCACGAAGGCGCGCGCTTGCTGTTCATCAGCGATCACGCCGCCTTCTGCCCGAACTTTCGGGCGTGGACCAAGACTGCGGCTAGGGCCGCGGGAGTCACGCCCGGTACGCGCCCTGCGGCAGCAAGTGTCTCGGGCCGCGCCTTGGAAAGTCGCTCTACCATCTCATTCGAAAGCCCCGGCACCTCGGCAAAGGGGAACCCGGGGTCAAGCATCACCGCCTCGTTGGCGCGCAGTTCGCGCAGTTCCGCCTCCTGTCGCGCCAGATAGGGGGCGTAGACGGCTTCTTCTTCGATCTCGCTGGCCAATTCTTCGTCGAGCGGTTGCTGTGGCAACAGCGGCGCAAGGGTGCCGAGATTGATGTCCGGAAAGCGGAGCCACTCACGCAACGTCATGCGTCCGGCATCGACCCGCACATTGTGGCCGAGCGCGTTGATTTCGTTCGCTGTCGCCGGTGTATCGAGCGCAGCTACGATTCCTTCGCGCCGCACCCGGCGCTCCTCGAACCATTGCCGCCGTGCCTCGCCGACGCAACCAAGTTCAAGCGCCAGCGGGGTCAGCCGCGTCGAGGCGTTGTTCGCACGCAGTCTCAGGCGGTACTCCGCGCGCGAGGTGAGCATCCGATAAGGCTCGGTCACGCCCTGCAACGTCAGGTCGTCGAGCATCACGGCCAGATAGCTGTTGGCACGGTCGAGCGCAGGCGCCGCCCTGCCCTGCACCGCACAGGCGGCGTGGATGCCGGCCACCAGCCCTTGTGCCGCTGCTTCTTCATACCCGGTGGTGCCGTTGATCTGCCCGGCGCAATAGAGCCCGCGTACGTCCTTCAGCTCAAGCCCGCTCGTAAGTGCACGCGGATCGATATGGTCGTACTCGACGGCATAACCCGGGACGACCAATTCCACGTGAGACAAGCCATCCATCGCCCGCAGCATGGCGAGCTGGACATCGGTTGGCAGCGAGGTGCTGATACCGTTGGGGTAAACCAGGTGCGTATCGAGACCCTCGGGCTCGAGGAAGACCTGGTGCCCATCGCGGTCGCCGAAGCGGTGGATCTTGTCTTCGATCGAAGGGCAATAGCGCGGCCCCGCCGCCCCGATCGCGCCCGAAAACAGCGGCGAGCGGTCGAGATTGGCGCGAATGATATCATGGGCCCGAGCATTGGTGCGGGTGATGGCGCAAAACACCTCGGGATTGGAGCGATGCGGCGTAAGCGCCGACATGGTCCAGCCTTCGCCGTCGGAAGGCTGCTCCTCCAGAGCGGCCCAGTCGATGGTGCGCCCGTCGAGGCGCGGCGGCGTGCCGGTCTTGAGCCGCGCCATGGGCAGTTCCAGCGCATACATCTGCTCCGCCAGGCGCGACGCGGCATTCTCCCCGATCCGGCCCCCGGTCAGCCGCTCCTCGCCGCGGAACAGCCGCCCGCCGAGGAAGGTGCCGGTGCAGAGGATCACCGCTTGGGCCTCAAGCGCCGAGCCATCGCCCAGTTCGATCCCCGCCGCTCTGTCTCCCGCGAAGCGCAGCGCCGCCACTTCCCCCGCAACCACTGTGAGATTGGGCTCGGCCGCCACAATCGCTTGCACCGCCGCCTTGAATAGCGCGCGATCGGCTTGCACCCGCGGCCCCCACACGGCGCTGCCCTTGGAGCGATTGAGCATGCGGTAATGGATGGCGGCGGCATCGGCGGCGCGGGCTATCACGCCGTCGAACGCATCGACCTCGCGCACCAGATGCCCCTTGCCCAGGCCGCCGATGGCCGGATTGCAGCTCATCGCGCCGATCTTTTCGGGCTCGAAACTGACCAGCGCGGTGCGCACACCCATCCGGGCAGCGACACAGGCCGCCTCGACGCCGGCATGTCCGCCGCCGACCACGATGATGTCGTACGAGTGCATGCGGCGCCCCATACAGATTAGCGCAGGCGAAAAACACCCTGTTTCGGCGGCCATGATTGTTTCACGTGGAACAGGCTGGCCGATGCTACTTGCCGATACAGAACCGCCCAAACAACGCGTCGAGCATATCCTCGGTGGTGGCTCGGCCGATCAGACGGTCGAACGCAAAGCGGGCGGTGCGCAGGCGTTCGGCGAGGACAAGCAGGTCGAGAGTGGGAGCGATCCCGCTAAGAGCAGCTTCAGCGTCTGCAAGCAGGGCGTGCTGCCGGGCGTTGACTGCCGCCTCGCCGGGCTTGGGGAGCAATTTCCGCGCCGCCTTGACCAGCCGGTCGATCAGGGCTGGCACGCCGTCCCCCGTCCTGGCGGACAGCCTGGCCAATGGATCACGCTTCGCTGCATGCGCCGGATCGTCGGCCATGGCCTCGATCTCCCAAGCCTTGGCCGGGCCTTCGCCCTCCGGCCCGAGCCAGAGCACGATATCGGCTTGCTCCAGCGCGGCGCGGGCACGATCGATGCCGATGGTCTCGATCGCATCCTCTGCGCCGTCATGCAGCCCCGCCGTGTCGACCAGGGTGAAGGGAATCCCAGCGAACGCGACCGGACGCTCGAGCACATCACGCGTCGTCCCGGCAACCGGCGAGGTAATAGCTGCCTCGCTTCGAAGCAAAACGTTGAAAAGTGTGGACTTTCCGGCATTCGGCGGGCCCGCGAGCACGACCCGAACCCCATCGCGCAACCGTTCGACCTTGGGGCGCGCCAGCCACAAGCCGATTTCATCCCTCAGAGCTTCCACTGCGATGAAGAAAGCGCCTTCCAGTCCCGTGACATCGTCCTCATCATCGAAATCGAGCGCTGCCTCGACCTGCGCGGCCAAACCGAGCACCCGCGAGCGCCAATCCTCGAACTGCGCAGAGAGCGTACCGCCCGCCACCGCTTGCAGCACTTGCCGCTGCAGCTCGGTCTCGGCGAACAGCAGGTCGGCAAGTCCCTCGGCCTGAGCCAGGTCCATCCGCCCGTTGGCGAAAGCCCGCCGGGTGAATTCGCCCGGTTCGGCACGGCGCAGTCCCGGAATTGCGAGCAAGGCGTTCTCCACTGCCGCGATCACTGCCCTGCCCCCATGACAATGGAGTTCGACGCAATCCTCGCCTGTCGCGTTGTTGGGACCGGGCAACCAAAGCGCCAGCGCCTCATCCAGCACCGCACCAGCGGCATTGCGCAAGATCCGTACGGCAGCGCGACGCGGTGCTGGCAGGCTTCCACCCAGCGCTTCGAGCGCCACACTTGCCCGTGGTCCGCTCACACGGATGATGCCGATGGCGGCCGGGGGCGCTCCGCTCGACAGCGCGACAATAGTCTCAGGGGACTGTTCCACGTGGAACCGGTGACTCAGTCGTCGTCCTTCTTGGCATTGCGCGCGGCGCTCGCGGCCATGCTGCCTTCGACGAAGTTCTGGAACATTTTCAGCCCGACCTGCCCCATCGGGGCCATGGCCTTGGCCATTTCCTGTAGTTGATCAGGGTTGGTCACGCCCTTCATCGCCTTGGCCATGGTGTCGACATAGACGCTGTTGGCCTTGCTGACGTCGGGCAGGCCCATGAATGTCCGCGCCTCTTCGGGCGTGCAGTCGATCTCGATATTCACCTTCATGGCCATTTCTCCCGCGAGTCGCGATTATGCGCCTGTCCTATTTGGGCCACGAATTGGATTTGCCAAGCGGCCTGTGCAAGCGATAGGCCTTGCCACAACGATTCATTGCCAGGAGAGCCCCCATGTCCGACTATGTCACTATCGCTTCGCATTATGGCGAGCACAGCTTCAAGGCCTACGTGGCACGGCCCTCCGGCGAGCCCAAGGCGGCAGTTGTCGTGATCCAGGAAATCTTCGGCGTGAACCCCGGGATTCGCCACAAGTGCGACCTGCTCGCAAAGCAAGGATATCTGGCAGTGGCGCCGGACCTGTTCTGGATGCTGGGCGACGATATCGAACTCGACCCCGACGTAGAGGCGCAACTCCAGCAAGCCTTTGATTACTTTGGCCGTTTTAATCCCGATGAAGGGATCAGGGACATCGAATCGACCATCAAGTGGGCGCGCCAGGAAACCGGCGGCAAGAAGGTTGGCGCGGTCGGCTACTGCCTCGGCGGCAAGCTCGCCTATATGACAGCGGCGCGCACCGATGCCGATGCCTCGGTCGGATATTACGCGGTCGGCGTGCCCGACATGCTGCGCGAGGCGCATGCCATCGCCAATCCGCTGATGCTGCACATCCCGACAGCCGACGGCTTCGTCGATGCCGAGGCGCAAAAGGCGATGCACGCGGGACTCGACGATCACCCCAAGGTAACGCTCTACGATTACGAAGGGCTCGACCACGGTTTCGCGACCCAGTTCGGTAACCGCCGCGACGAGGCTGGCGCACAACTGGCCGATTCGCGCACCGATGCATTCTTCGCCGAACATCTCGCCTGAGGGAGAAACAGCCATGAGCAGCCATGACGGTCTCGCCATCTGGCACGACTACATCGCCAACAGCCACGGCTCGCCCGAGGCGCTGGCCAGGATCCTCCATGACGATTGCGTGTTCCACTCCCCCGTCGTCCATACCCCGCAGCACGGCAAGGCGATCGTCATGGCCTATCTCACCGCAGCCGGAGGCACGCTGGGCCAGAGCAGTTTCAACTATGTCCGCGAAATGGCCGACGGGCCCCATGTGCTGCTCGAGTTCACTGCCGAGATGGACGGCATCCACGTCAACGGCATCGACCTGCTGACCTTCGACGAGGACGGCTTGATCACCGATTTCAAGGTCATGGTGCGGCCGCTCAAGGCCGTGAACAAAGTCTGGGAGCAGATGGCGGCGATGCTGCAGCGAATGCAGCCGGACTAGCCGGGTTTGGAAGCATGTCCCGCGGTTGCCATAAAGGATTGCGCCTGCCTGCAAACCTCGGGACTCACATTCGCGCGCCGCAGCATATCGACGAACGCGTCTAAATCGCCGCCGCTGAGCGAAACCCGCTCCATTCGCCATTTGGGGAAGCTTCGGTCAGCTATCTCGCCTCGCGAGAGGATCTCCAGCCTGCAATGCCGCGTATCGTCGGCCAGATCTTCGAGCAGTGCGTCCAGGGCCGCTGCTTCCCCTTCGATCAACTGCAAAAAATGGTTGCGCGTGTGGACAAGGAATCCGGTAATCCCGCGAGCGCCGTTGTTGCGCGCCGAAGTCGCGATAATGCGAAAAATCTCTTCCGAAGCTATAGGCTCGCTTGCTTCGGAGCTATAAAGCAATTGCTGCATCGGTCTGCTCCTAAAGCTTTGTCCTACCGACATAAAGTAAAGCGATACTGAATCGCACGGCATCAAATTGTGTCGGCTTCAGTCAGCCCGAGCGTAACAGCGCTTCGAACCAGTCGATCCGCCCGCCAAGATCCGTCAGCGGCAGCGTGATCGGGCGATAGCCAAAATCGCGCCATGCCCGAAGATTTTGCCGGTCGCTCTCCAGCGCCTCGTCCCAACGCTGAATACGCTCCGCATCGGGGCGATAGATCGCCTTCCATGCTGGCGCATGAAGCACCGGGGCGTCGAAGCGCAATTCGCGGCAGGCGAGAGTCAGTTTCTCGGGCACAGCTTGGCCGCCGATGCGCAGGAAGGCCACGATGTCGCACAGGCCGCGGTCGAAGATTACCGTTTCCCCCGGCTCGACTGTATTGAACGCGTCGCGCCCGGCCGCGAGCATGGCCATGGCAAAACCCAGCGGATCGTTCGCGCGCAGCTCCATTCCGCCGGGCTGCTGCAGGATTATCCTGGCGCTTTCGGGAACGACGCGCCAGCCGCGGCACGCGAGGGCTGAAACGAGCGAGGACTTGCCCGCCCCCGGCGCACCCATGATGGCGATGCGGCGGGGCGCGAGCGGTTCCATGCTACTGGTTCATCGTGTCGAAGAAGTCTTCGTTGGTCTTCGAATCCTTCATCTTGTCGAGAAGGAATTCCATCGCATCGACGGTACCCATCTGCATGAGAATCCGGCGCAGGACCCACATCTTGGAAAGCTTGTCCTTCTCGACCAGCAGCTCTTCCTTGCGGGTACCGCTCTTGCCGACGTCGAGCGCGGGGAAGATGCGCTTGTCGGCAACCTTGCGGTCGAGCACGATCTCAGAGTTGCCGGTGCCCTTGAACTCTTCGAAGATCACCTCGTCCATCCGGCTGCCGGTATCGATCAGCGCAGTGGCGATGATCGAGAGCGAGCCGCCTTCCTCGATATTGCGCGCCGCGCCGAAGAAACGCTTGGGCCGCTGGAGGGCATTGGCGTCGACACCGCCGGTGAGGACCTTGCCCGAGCTCGGGACGACGGTGTTGTAGGCCCGGCCGAGGCGGGTGATCGAATCGAGCAGGATCACCACGTCGCGCTTGTGCTCGACCAGGCGCTTGGCCTTCTCGATCACCATTTCGGCGACCTGGACGTGGCGCTGGGCCGGTTCGTCGAAGGTCGAGGAGATGACCTCGCCCTTCACGCTGCGCTGCATGTCGGTGACTTCCTCGGGCCGCTCGTCAACCAGCAGCACCAGCAGGAACACTTCCGGATGGTTGTCGGTGATCGCCTTGGCGATGTTCTGCAGCAGCACGGTCTTGCCGGTCCGCGGCGGGGCGACGATTAGTGCGCGCTGGCCCTTGCCCTGCGGACTGATGATGTCGATCACGCGGGCCGACTTGTCCTTCACCGTCGGATCGACCGTGTCGAGGATCAGCTTCTCGTCCGGATAGAGCGGCGTGAGGTTGTCGAAATTGGTCCGCATGCGGACCGCATCGGGATCGTCGAAATTGACCGCCTTGAGGCTGGTCAGCGCGAAATAGCGTTCGCCTTCCTTGGGCGCACGGATCTCGCCTTCGACGGTGTCGCCGGTGCGCAGGCCCCATTTGCGGACCTGGTTGGGTGAAACATAGATATCGTCGGGCCCGGCAAGGTAGTTCGCCTCGGGGCTGCGCAGGAAGCCGAAGCCGTCCTGCAGCACTTCGATGGTGCCGATGCCCATGATCTTCTCGTCATATTCTTCGTCTTCGGCGAGTTCGCGCAGGATGCTGAACAGCAGGTCCTGCCGGCGCATGGTCGACGCGCCTTCGACACCGAGTTCCTCGGCCATGGAGACGAGCTCGGCCGGGGTTTTCGCTTTGAGGTCTCTGAGATGCATTGTGTCTTGTTCCGTGAGGGAATGAGAGAGATTGGCCGGCCGGTCTCATCGGGCTTTGGGAAAGCGAGACGGGGCAGACGCACTATGGACGTGGCATACCCGGGCCAGTGAGTTTGCAGATACGATTGCCGCCGAAGCGCGTCAATCGCCGATTGGTTCGGTTGACCCGCCGTCTAGAACGGCTTCACGATCACCAGGATGACCACCACGATAGCAATGATCGCAGGCACTTCGTTGAGTAGGCGCAGCTGTTTCTCGGCCAGTGGACGCTCGCCGCGGGCCATTTTCTTGGCGATGGCGCTCATCCAGCCGTGATAGCCGCTCAGGATCAGCACCAGCAGCAACTTGGCATGGAACCAGCCTTGCGAAAAAGCCCCGATGCTGACCGCCAGTGCCAGCCCTAGCACCCAGACGAGGATGATGCTGGGAATGAGGATGACCTTGGACAGCGTCCCGGTCCGTTCCGCCCACAGCGCTTCTTCATCCGAACCCGGCACACTGGTATGCATATAGACCATCTGCCGCGGCAGGATGAACAGCCCCGCCATCCAGAAGATCATGAAGATCACATGGCCGGCCTTGAGCCAGTAATAGGTCATCGCGAGAAATTCCTGCATGACGCTGCCTTAGCCTGAAAGCGCTAACCCTGCCAATTGCGGACTGCCGCAACCAGCTGCTCGACATGGGCGATGGGCGTGTGACGATCGATCCCGTGGCCGAGATTGAACACATGCGGCCGGCCCTTGAGGCTCTCGAGGATGACGTGCGCCCGGCGGGTCAGTTGCTCCCCGCCCGCAAGGATCAGCAAGGGATCGAGATTGCCCTGCACCGGCATCCCTTCGGGCAGCACGCTGTCGGCCCAGACCGGATCGATCGTTTCGTCGAGCGCCATGGCATCGACCCCGGTTTCCGCGGCATAGGCGGGCAATTTCGCCCCTGCCCCCTTGGGAAAGCCGATGATCGGCGTATCGGGCCGCGCCGCCTTGAGCGCGGCAACGATTTTCGCGTTGGGCGCAACCACCCATTTCTCGAACTGGTCGGGCGCCAGACTCCCGGCCCAGCTGTCGAACAGCTGTACGCCTTCGGCCCCGGCATCGATCTGACCGATGAGATATTCGATCGTCACGTCGACGATGGCATCGACAATCGCCTGCAGCTTGCCCGGATCGGCATAGGCCATGCTGCGGGCGGCCTGCTGATCGCGGCTGCCCTCGCCCGCCACCATATAGGTCGCAACCGTCCAGGGGCTGCCGGCAAAGCCCAGCAGCGTGGTTTCATCGCCCAGCGCGGCGCGGCACAGGCGCACGGTCTCATAGACCGGATCGAGATGGTGCTTGGCGCTCACCAGAGCTTCCAGCTCGCTGTCTTCCAGCTTCGGCGACAGATGCGGACCTTCCCCGACGAGAAATTGCAGGTTCTGGCCCATCGCATGCGGCACGATCAGGATGTCGGAGAACAGGATCGCCCCGTCGAATCCGAACCGCCGGATCGGCTGGAGCGTGATCTCGCAGGCCGCCGGGCTGTCATAGACCAGTTCGAGGAAGCCGCCCTTCTCCGCCCGCAGCTCGCGGTATTCGGGCAGGTACCGCCCTGCCTGCCGCATGAGCCAGAGCGGGGTGCGCGGACCGCGCTTGCCGCGCAAAGTGTCGAGAAGAAGGCCAGGCATCGGGTCTAGAATCCAATCAAAAATGATATTTATAATAGGATGATGGAGTCAGTTGGCCCTGTGGATATCGGGCATAAGCCATGCCTGCCCGATTTCTCCCGACCGTGCCACCCCCAAACAACGCCGCGACTCTGCACATTCCGTGAGTCAAAGCAAACTTCTCCCCACTATCCCCAGCCTGCGCAAAACCAGCTGAGCCTGTCGGCATCCCGGCTGGCGGAATCGCGGACAGCGGGGGTGGAATCCTCTCCGCTGCTTGTCCGCCAATCCATCCCGTGGTTTATGCTGGGGCTTCTCCACAGCTGGAATTTCCGTTCACCATGAAGCGTATCCACCTCCATCTTCTCTCGGACTCGACCGGCGAGACGCTGGAGATGATCGCCAAGGCGGCGCTGGCACAATTCGAGAACGCGGACGTCGTGCGCCATTTCTGGCCGATGGTCCGTTCGCGCCAGCATCTGGAGCGGATCATCCCCGAACTCAGTGCCAATCCGGGATTGGTGTTGTTCACGCTGGTCAATGCGGAAACGCGGGCCGCGCTGCGCGAGCATTGCAACCAGTTGTCGCTGCCGGCGGTCGATGCTCTCGACGAGGTTACCGCCGCACTGGAAGTCCAGTTGGGGCAAGAGGCACATGGCCGCCCCGGCCGCCAGCATCGCATGGACGAAGCCTATTTCAAGCGCGTCGAAGCGATCCAGTACACCATCGCCCATGACGACGGAGTCGGCTGGGAAAACTGGGAAGAGGCGGACATCGTCCTTGCCGGCGTGTCCCGTTCGTCAAAGACGCCGACCAGCATCTAT
Organism: Erythrobacter sp. SDW2; assembly: GCF_021431965.1. Lineage (NCBI taxonomy): Bacteria > Pseudomonadati > Pseudomonadota > Alphaproteobacteria > Sphingomonadales > Erythrobacteraceae > Erythrobacter > Erythrobacter sp. SDW2. Next base: position 526,570 of record NZ_CP090370.1, on the reverse strand, counting down.
CTCGCCAATCGCGGCTACAAGGTGGCCAATATCCCGCTGGTGATCGAAAGCCCGCCGCCGCCCAAGCTTTACCAGCTCAGGAATCCGCTGGTCGTCGGGCTGACGACCGCTCCCGAGAGGCTGGTGCAGATCCGCCGCAACCGGCTGCTGACGCTGAACGAGCAGGCCGAGACCTCCTATGTCGAGAAAGACCGGGTATCCGAGGAAGTGAAATTCGCCCGCCGCATGTTCGCCGACAACAACTGGCCGGTGATCGATGTGACGCGCCGTTCGATCGAGGAAACCGCTGCCGCCATCATCCGGCTGCACAACGACCGCCACGTCGACAGCAAGCCGGAGGAGCGGCCGATATGACCCTTCGACAAAGCTCAGGACGGGCCCTGATCCTTGCTTCCAAGAGTGCTTCGCGCCGGGCCATGCTCGGAGCGGCGGGCGTGGATTTCGAGATCCGTGCCGCCGAGATCGACGAACGTGCGCTCGAAGCAGCAATGGAAGAGGCAGAACCCGGGGAGATCGCGCAGGCGCTGGCGGCGGCCAAGGCCGTGGCGGTCTCCGCGGCCGATCCGCACCGGCTGGTGCTCGGCAGCGACAGTCTGGTGGAGGTCGACGGGCGCCGCTTCGACAAGCCGGCCAGCCGCGAACAGGCGGCCGAGCATTTGCGGTTTTTCTCCGGCAAGGCGATGCGGCTGCACAGCGCCGCGGCGCTGGCCGTCGATGGCCGGATCACCTGGATCGATCACGGGCTGGCGGTGCTGCATGTGCGCGAGCTCTCGGACAGCTTCATCGAAAGCTATCTCGATGCCGAATGGCCCGAGGTCGCAGCTTGTGTCGGCGTGTTCCGGATCGAGGCGCGCGGGGTGCAGTTGTTCGAGCGCATCATCGGCGACCAGTTCACCGTGCTCGGCATGCCGCTGCTGGCGGTGCTGGAGGCGTTGCGCGAACGCGGTGTGCTCGAGGCATGAGCAAGCCCCCAGGAAGACCATATGCCGAAGTGATCGGCGATCCGATTGCGCAGTCGAAGTCGCCCGTGATTCACGGGTTCTGGATCGACCAGCTCGGGCTCCATGCCGATTACCGGGCCTGTCATGTCAGCCCAGCGGAACTGGAGGATTATCTCACCCAGCGACGGGGAGACGCACAGTGGCGCGGCTGCAATGTCACGATGCCGCACAAGCAGGCGATCATTCCCTTGCTCGACCGGCTCGATCCGCTCGCGTCGCGGGTCGGGGCGGTAAACACTGTGGTGCGAGGCGATAATGGCTCGCTGAAGGGCTATAACACCGATGTCGGCGGATTCCTCGAGCCATTGCGGGACCGGCTAAAGGAACCGCACCTCTACCGCATGGCGCGCATTCTCGGCACGGGCGGAGCGGCGCGGGCGATCGTAACGGGGTTGGCGGGCGAGGGCTTCACGCTGGTGCTCGCCGGGCGCGATCCGGCCAAGGCGCGGACCTTGCTCGACGAGCTTGCGCCCGGCGGCGACCATCACACCCCGCGGCTCGATCATTTCGCCGCGCCGACCGATTTCGACTTCGATGACCGCGAAGGCTTGCTTGACCTGGTCGTCAACGCTTCGCCGCTGGGCATGGCGGGGCAGGAGCCGCTGGCCTTCGACCTGTCGCATGCCCCGCCGGGAGCGATTGTCTATGACATCGTGACGTCACCTGCCAGAACGCCCCTGCTCGAAGGCGCCGAAGCGGCTGGCTTCGGGACGATCGACGGCCTCTCGATGCTGATCGGCCAGGCAGCCGAAGCCTTCCAGAAATTCTTCGGCGTCGCCCCGCCGCGCGACCACGACGCGGCACTGCGTGAAAGGCTGCTGGCATGAAAAGGCCCCTTATCATCGGGCTCACCGGCTCGATCGGCATGGGCAAGTCGACCGTCGCCGCCATGTTCGAGGCGGCCGGCGTGCCGGTGTTCGACGCCGATGCCGAAGTGCGCGGGATGCAGGGGCCGGAAGGCGAGCTGATCGATGCGATCGAGGCCGCCTTCCCGGGATCGACCGGGCCGGACGGCGTGAAGCGCGAAGCGCTCGGCGCGCAGGTCTTTGCCGACAAGGCAGCGCTCGCGCGGCTCGAAGCTTTGATCCATCCCGCCGTCGGCCAGAAGCGCGCGCAATTTCTGGCCGAGAATGCCGACAGGCCGATGGTGGTGTTCGATATTCCGCTCTTGTTCGAAAAGGGCGGGCATGAAGCGGTTGATACCGTGGTGGTCGTCTCCGCCCCGGCGGAGGATCAGCGGCGGCGAGTGCTCGCCCGCCCGGGCATGACCGAGCAGAAATTTGAGCATATCCTGTCGCTGCAAGTGCCCGATGCGGACAAACGCGCCCGTGCCGACCACGTCATCGACACCGGACGCACGCTGGAGGAAACGGGCGCCGAGGTGGCCGCGCTGATCGATCTGCTTGCACGGCCGGCAGGTTAATCCACCCCTTGCAGACTCGCGCCATCGGGCCGATAGTGTAACCAATGCGTGAAATCGTTTTCGACACGGAAACCACCGGTTTGGACCCCAAGACAGGGGACCGGCTGGTGGAAATCGGATGTGTCGAGTTGATGGGCCGAATTCCGACCGGCGAGGTCTTCCACGCCTATTACAACCCGCAGCGTGACATGCCTTCCGCTGCGGAGGAAGTGCACGGCCTCTCCTCCGCTTTCCTCGCCGACAAGCCGCTGTTTGCCGACGGGGCCGACGCCTTGCTCGAATTCCTCGGCGATGCGCCGCTGGTGGCGCATAATGCCGGATTCGACTTCGGCTTCCTTAACAATGAGCTGGCGCTGTGCGGGCGCGAGCCGATTGCGCTTGACCGGATGGTCGATACCGTTGCCATCGCCCGCAAGAAGCATCCCGGGGCCAAGGCTTCGCTCGATGCTTTGTGCACCCGCTACGGCATCGACCGCAGCCACCGCGTGAAACACGGCGCGCTGCTCGACGCCGAGCTGCTGGCGCAGGTCTATCTGGAGCTGCTCGGCGGGCGGCAGATCGGGCTGGTGCTCGATGCCGAAGTCGAAGCAGTCGGCGCTTCGGGGACGGCCATAACCATGCAGACGATCGAGCGGGTGTTCCGTGCGCCGCGCCCCCATACGGCGAGCGAAGAGGAACTCGCGCGGCACAAGGCATTTCTCGAAGGGATCGCGGACCCGTTGTGGAACAATGGGCGTTAACCCGCCCGGTGTAGGTTTGAACATCCAACAGCAAGGAGACAGGCAACGATGGATATTCGTGTTTCGGGCCACCAGATGGATACCGGGGTCGCCTTGCAGGATCACGCTGCCGAACGTCTGGGCGCCATCGTCGAGAAGTATTTCAGCCGCGCGCTCAGCTCGCATGTCACTTTCGGCAAGGCTCCGGCCGGTGCGTTTGTCTGCGATATCGTGACCCATGTCATGCAGGGGCTGGTGCTCAAGGCGCATGGCCAGGCGCAGGACGCGCATCTCGCGCTCGATGCTGCGGCGGAAAAGATCGACAAGCAGCTGCGCCGCTACAAGCGCCGGATCAAGGATCGCCACGAACAGGCCGACCATGCCCTGCGCGAGGAAGAAGCGGCTTACACAATTTTTGTCCCGGAGCCCGATGATATCGAAGAGCTCGAAGAGGAAGGCGCGCTGCCGATCGTGGCCGAGACCAAGGTGGACATTCCCGAAGCGAGCGTCGCCGATGCGGTGATGATGCTGGACTTGCGCGACACCAATGCGCTGTTCTTCAAAAATGCTGGCACCGGGCGGCACAATATGGTTTATCGCCGCCGCGACGGCGCGATCGGATGGGTTGAGCCGCACTGAGCTTGCTTGCGGCAGGACTCCAAGCAACTCCAACGTGACCACAAGCCCCTGGAAGGGCGTGGTTTTCATTCTCCCGATTGTTTGTCGAAAGACCACCCGCTTAGTTATGGACGCCCTGTTTCGATTTCCACCAGAAGCGGTGAAGAGTGTTGCCGCGACCAGCAAGCCTCAAATCCTGGCGCTGCTGGCGGAGCATTTTGCCGAAGTTTACGGTCTCGACGCCGGAATGGTGCTTGAAGGCCTTGAAGAGCGCGAGAAGCTGGGCAGCACCGGGTTCGGGCGCGGCGCGGCCATTCCGCATGCCCGACTCGAAGACCTGCGAAGCCCCAAGGTGGCGCTGCTCCGGCTGGAAGAGCCGTGCGATTTCGGCTCGGCTGACGGCATGCCGGTCGACCTTGTCTTCGGCCTCCTCTCCCCGGCCAATTCCGGGGCGACCCACCTGCATGCCCTCGCCGCAATTTCGCGGCTGGTGCGCGATGAAGAGGTGCACCGGCAGCTGGCCGAAGCCCCGGACAACGCCGCGCTCTACGCGCTGATCACCAATGCGGTCGAACGTGCCGCTGCCTGAGGATGGCGCTCAAGCGATGGGCGGGGCGAGTCTCCATTACCGCGCGCTGGAACGGCTCTATACCTCTGCGCCGATCAACCGGCTGTTTGAATCGCAGCTTCATGTCGAAGGCGAGGGCCGTTCGCGGATCGTGTTCCAGATCACCGAGGAGAGCTACCATGCCGCCGGTGCTGCGCATGGCACGATCTACTTCAAGATGCTCGACGATGCGGCCTTTTACGCCGCCAACACGCTGGTGACCGACCGCTTCCTGCTGACGACCTCTTTCAACCTCCATTTCACCAAGCCGGTGCGCGTCGGGGAGGTGGTCGCCGAGGGCCGCTGGATCAGTGGCAAGCGCCGCGTGTTCGTGGCGGAATCACGATTGGTCGACCATGAGGGCGAGGAAATCGGCCGCGGCACCGGGACCTTCATGCGTTCGCATATTCCGCTGTCGGGCCTGCCCGGATATGCGGACACGAGCTCCAATGCCTGATTCGCGCCTTCCCGCGCATCTCGAAGTGTCCGCTCTGATCCGGCTTGTCGAGGCTAGGGGCGGTTTTGCCACCGTGCTTGCCAAAGGTGAGCGTGACGCCGGGACGATCGCACTGGTAACCATAGAAAGTGGCTCGTCCGCGCAATTTTACGAAAGGATGCCCCAGCTCGACGGAAGCCGAGCCTGGACCCTTTCGTGCATGGAAGATATTGATAAAAAAACGGAATTCTCCGATTATTTGGCGAAACGGCAGCGCCAGGACAGCGATCTCTGGATCCTCGAGGTAGACATCGCGGATCCGGCACGGTTCATCGCATCGCTGCCGCGTTAAGTTGACTTAAGCGTCCCGAAACCTATTTGGCGCGCCGTTCTCCATGTGCGCAGGCGGTGCCGCAACATTCCGGTTGCAGCATTAGCACGCAGACGGGGAGCGGCCGGCAGGCTAGCAACGAACAACCCCCCAGTAACGCAAACAACGCGAGACAGGTTCCAGCCTGCGCCAGGTGCGCTCACCGCATATTGACCGAGTTTCATGAGTCGCAAGACCCATTTCGCGGGCGTGGCCGCCCTTGCCGTCGGCCTCGCCACCATCGCTGGCAACACCGAGCTTTCGGGTGCCAACGCGCAAGCGACCGAGGCGACCCCTTCTGCCGACGTCGCAGCCCCGCTGGTCGAAGAGACCGTTCCGAAGTTCGTGGCACAGGAAGTCGTCCAGCCGCTGCCTGAAGCCGAAGCACCCGCCGCAGAGACCGAGGTCGAGGCCGAAAGCCTTGCCCAGCTCGTCGCCCGGCTCGACGCCCCGGCGCAGCTGTCGCGGCAGATGGAATGCCTGGCCGGCGCAATCTACTTCGAATCGCGCGGCGAGCCGCTTGCGGGCCAGCTGGCGGTAGCGCAGGTCGTCATCAATCGCGCCGAGTCCGACCTGTTCCCCTCGGACTATTGCGGCGTGGTGTACCAGCGCTCGCAATTCTCTTTCGTCAAGGGTGGCCGCATGCCGTCGATCAAGCGCCGCTCGCTCGTCTGGCAGCAGGCGGTCAAGATAGCCCGCATCGCCCATGAGGGCCTGTGGGACAGCGCGGCCGGTGACGCGCTCTATTTCCACGCCAACTACGTGAAGCCCAAGTGGAGCTATCGCAAACAGGCGCTGGCAACGATCAGCACCCACATTTTCTACCGCTAAGCCCGTCCCTTCCTCTCCCGAAGGGATAGGGTCGCAGGAGCCCCCGTCGTCGCATGTGCGGCGGCGGGGTCTTCTCGCATTTGGCGGCTAGACCGCGACTTCGACCCACACCGGCGTGTGGTCGCTCGCCTTCTCGCGCCCCCGGTATTCCTTGTCGACCCCGCAGGCGACGAGCCGGTCGGCCAGCTCGGGCGAGAGCAGGCAGTGGTCGATGCGGAAGCCATGGTCACGCTGCCACGCGCCGGCTTGGTAATCCCAATAGGTCCAGACCCCACCGCGCGGGTTGCGGGCGTTGATCGCGTCGGTCCAGCCGTCAGCCAGCAGTTGGTGGTAAGCATCGCGCGATTCCGGCTGCATCAACGCATCGTCGGCCATGGCCTTGGGCGACCAGACGTCTTTGTCTTCCGGGATGACGTTGAAGTCGCCCAGCACCACGGCCGGCATTTCCTCGGCCCAGATCTCCGCCATGCGCGCGCGCAACTTCTCCATCCACGCCAGCTTGTAGTCGAACTTGGGTCCGGGATGGGGGTTGCCGTTGGGGAGATAAAGGTTGCAGATGCGCACGCCGTTGACCTCGGCTTCCAGATAGCGCGCCTGCTCGCCCTCGCCCTCCTTCGGGCCATCGATGCCGAGTCCGCGTTGCACCTCGACCGGTTTCACCCCGTCGGCGAGGATCGCCACGCCGTTGAAGCTCTTCTGCCCGTGCCAGATCGCGTGATAGCCGATCTTCTCGAGTTCCTCGGCGGGGAAGCCTTCGTCCTGCGTCTTGATTTCCTGCAGGCAGGCGACCGCGGGCCGTGTTTCCTCGAGCCATTCGATCAGGCGCGGCAGCCGCGCCTTGATGCCATTGATGTTGAATGTAGCGATCCGCATGCGCGGACCTTAGATGCCGAAGCTCGAACCGCAACCGCAACCTGCGGCGGCTTGCGGATTCTCCACCCGGAACGCCGCCCCTCCGAGCGATTCGACGAAATCGACGGTGCACCCGGCAACAAGATCGAGGCTGACCGGATCCACCACCAGCGTAACACCGTCGGTTTGCGTCTGGGTGTCGTCGCTTTCCACCGCATCGGCCAATTCGAACTTGTACTGGAAGCCCGAGCAGCCTCCGCCCTCGACGGCGAGCCGCAAGATAGCGGGCTTGCCCTGCTTCTCCGCGATCCGGCGCACCCGCGCGGCGGCGGATTCGGTCAGGGCCGGGTTGAGGGTAGCAGTCTCGCTCATGGCGGTGATGTAGGCCTTGCCGGGTCGCGTCTCAAGCCGTGGTGATATATTCGCGCATCGCCTGCGCCTCGTGCTCGACCTCGTCGATCCGCGATTTCACCAGGTCGCCGATCGAAACGAAGCCCACAAAGCTGCCATTGTCCATCACCGGCAGGTGGCGAATGCGCCGACGGGTCATAAGGCCCAGCGCTTCGATTACCGTCGTGTTTCTCTCGACCGAGATCGGCGGCGCGGTCATCACCTGAGCCACCAGCTTGTCGAGGCAGGCAGTGCCTTCCTCGGCCATGCGGTAGACCACGTCGCGCTCCGAAAAGATGCCGACGATGCTGCCGTCCTGCATCACCGGCAGCGCCCCGATCCGCTTGCCGGCAAGGATCGCCACAGCCTCGCGGACCGGTTGGCCCGCATCGACGCTGATGATGTCCGAGGGGCTGCGCCCGGCGATCAGATGTCCGATTTCCATCTCGCTCCTCCTTCACAACATCACGGAAGATGACACGGATTGGCGCTTTTGGCGAATCCCGCGCTTTACTGTCTGCGGCGAGAGGTTCAGGAGGCGCGCATGGTTGGCAAATCCCCGCTCGACGATCCCGAAAACGCGGCTTTCGCCTGGGCCCGCTATCGCCGGCTGATGCGCTTCATGTTTCTGGCGACCGTTGGCGTCGTCGTGATCGCGCTGGCATTGCTCTACACCAACAACAACGATGTCTCGCCGCACTTTTTCATCGCGGTCGGCCTCGGGATCGGTTTCTCGATGATGCTGATGAGCGCGCTGATGGGGCTGGTGTTCCTGAGCAACGGCACGGGACATGACGATTCGGTCGACAACCGCCTGCCCAGGAACGGCGAGGACTAATCCTCTGCTGTGCGAAGCCGGTACTGTTCAACCGGCACGCCACCGATCAGGTGCTGCTGGATGATCGCCTCCAGCGCAGCTTCATCGCAGGAATGATACCAGATCCGGTCGGGCCAGACGACCGCGACTGGCCCGGCGGCGCAGACTTGCAGGCAATCCGCCTTGGTCCGCTGGAGTCCGAACCTTTCGTTCAGTTCGAGCTCCTTGAAGCGCCGCTTCAAATATTTCCACGCCCGCTCGCCATCCTCGCGGTGGCAGCATTTCTGCTTCTCGCTCAGCGCACAGAGGAAGATGTGCCGGGTGAGCGTCTCGCCGCCGATGAAGCCGAGCGCGGTGCGGGCCTTGTCGAGCTGGCGCTCGGATGTCACTCGCCCTCGCCCTCGCCCTCGCCCTCGCTCGTTTGCTCGTCGTCGGACTTCAGCCAGCGCTCAAGCCACGCGAACACCGTATCGTGCCACTGCAGCGAATTCTTGGCGCCCAGCACCCAGTGGTTTTCGGTCGGGAAGACCAGCAACTGCGCCGGGATATCCTTTTCCTGCAGCACAGTGAAGGCACCCAGTCCCTGAGTATAGGGGACTCGGAAATCCTTCTCGCCCAGCACCACCAGCATCGGCGTCTTCCACGCATCGATGTGGTTCACCGGATTCCACTTCTCATAGGTTGCGGCCGATTCGGCATAGGAGCCGCCGAAGTCCCAGCGCGGGAACCATTTTTCTTCCGTCGAGAAATAGAACGCGCGGTTGTCGAACAGGCCGTTGTGGTTGACCAGGCAGTCGAACCGGTCGGGCCAGTTGCCGGCGATCCAGTTGACCATGTAGCCGCCATAGCTCGCGCCCATGGCGCAGGCGCGGTCGCCATCGATTTGCGGATCGAGCGCGAGCGCGGCAGCGAGACCTTTCTGCAGGTCCTCCAGCGGTTTGCCGCCCCAGTCCCGGTTGATCGCATCGGTAAAGGCCTCGCCGTATCCGGTGCTGCCGTGGAAATCGACCGAGATCACCGCATAGCCCTGGCTCGCCAGCACGCGCGGATTCCAGCGGGTCGACCAGGCATCGTTGAACGAACCCTGAGGGCCGCCGTGGATGTAGAGGATCGCGGGCATCGCGCCGTCGAAATCCTCCAGCTTGGTGATCTGGCCCCACACGGTATCGCCATTGGCACCGGCGAAGCTGAAGCGGGTGGTTACAGTCGCAGCCATCGCGCCGACCTTGGACGAGGCTACCTGGGTCAGTGGCTTGGCCTGTTGCCACTCGGCGGACAGGAACAGCTCGGCCGGTGCTCCGATCGAATCGCGGGTGAACAGCAGCCGATCGCCCGCCAAGGGCACGACATTGCCGATATGGGCCTCGTTGCCCGCCATCAGATCGAGTTTTTCGACCTTTCCGCTCTTCGGATCGATCCGGAAAGCGGGCGTGTCGAGCACGTCCTGCGCGGTGGCAACGATCCATTTCGAATCGGGTGTCCATGCCAGCGAGCCGAAGCTGCGATCGAAGTCCTGCGTCAGCTCCTGGACAGCGCCGGTCTTGAGGTCGCGCAGCATGATCCGCAGCCGGTCGGCCTCATAGGTCGGGCGCTCCATCGCCAGCCAGGCGAGGTAGCGCCCGTCGGGCGAAGCCGCCGGCGTGGTATCGGTTGCCTGGTTGTCTGCAGTGAGGTTCTCTGGCGGCCCGCCATCGAGCGCGGCGCGATAGATGTCGAGGTTGGTCGACAACGGTTCCCGGGCGTCGGCAAGTCGGGCGGTGAAATAGACCGCCGACCCGTCGGGGGCCCAAGCGATTTCCTCAGCCCCGCCGAAGGGCTTGGTCGGGGCATCGCCGGTCAGAGCGCCATCTACGTCCGCCGGGCCATCGAGTGGTTCGCCATCGCCCACCGCCCTGCCGTCCTCCAGCCCGAAAACGAAGATCCGGCTGTAGGTGCCCGGCGTCTCCCATTCGTCCCAATGGCGCACGAAGCCGTCATTGGCGTCATAGAGGCGGCCGTTGCCGGGACCGGGCAGGTGCGCCGTGCCATCTGTGCCGCAGCCGAACGCTTCGCAGTCGCGCGACACCGGAGCCCACAGCGCAATCGCGTCGGCCTTGGGCGATAGCGTGAAGCCTTCGACCGGGGTGCTGATATTGGTCACCTGCATCGGTCCGGTGACGTTGCCATTGGCTTCGAGCACCGCGCGCCAGACCTCCGTGGTTCCTTCGCTGTCGGTGGTGCCTTCGTCGGGACGGTCCGAGAGGAAGTAGAGCAGGCCATCAGCCCCGAAAGTGACGCCGAAAGCCGATTCGCCGAGGTCCAACTTGACCGGCGCCGAATCGAGATCGGTCAGGTTGCGCAGGTAGAGCTCGCTCTTGCGCGCCAGCGTCTCCTCGTCTGTCACAGTGACCGAATAGACGGCATATTTGCCGTCGGGCGACACCGCCGGCGCGCCGAGGCGCGGCATGGTGACGAGGTCGCGCGCGGTCATGGGCGCGGGGTCGGCCTCTTGCGCCAGCAGCGGGGTCGAAAGCGATGTCGCGAGGCAGAGGGCCAGCGCAGTCCCGAGATGTTTTGTCATGGGGCGCGGGTCTAAGCCCTCAACGCCTGCCTGCAAGGATTTTTCCCGATGCGAAGGGCGCGTCAGCCCTTCTTGCCGGCGATCCGGGCAATCTCGTCGCGCACCATCTGCTCGACCATCGGCGGCAGGTTGGTGTCGAGCCACTGGCTCAGCATAGGGCGCAGCATTTCGCGCACCAGCCCCTCGAGCGAAGTCTCGCCCGATCGGACGATCTGCGGCCTGGCACCAGGTTCGGCGAGCATTGCCAGCGCGGCAAGATTGTCGCGCATCGATTCGCGAGCGGCTTCGGTCAGCAGCGGGGCGCCTTCGGCCTCTCCATCCTCGACCACCGCATCGGCGTCGAGTTCAAGCACCTCTTCCGCGCCCTCGTCGGTAAGCTCCTCCGCCTGAGCTTCGCTCTCGCGCCGACGACGCGCGTCGAGCGCGCCATCGCGGTTGTCGCGCGCGATCACTTTCTTGATCGATTCGAGAATTTCCTCGACCGAGGCTTCGCCCTGCTGGCGCATGCCGTATCCCCCCTGAATCGTGATTCGCAGACCCTATGGCTGCGGCAACCCCGCCGCGTCCTGTGGAATCTCTGCGTTTGCCGGGGGAATGTCAACGGTTCTCGTTGACGTCGCGGCGGCATCGTCGGGGCGGTCCCAGTCCCAGATGCGGCCGTTGACGGCCTCGTAATTGGTCAGCGGATCGTAGAGCGCGCCGCCGTCGAGGCCGAGGTCGCGCGCCTCGGCCTTGCCTATCGCGGCAAGCAGCGAGAAGCCTGCGACATAGGCATTGCGCCGTGCCGTCACCAGCTGGGCGCGGGCGCGGAGCAGTTCCTGTTCGGCATTGAGCACATCGAGAATGGTGCGGTTGCCGATCGAATTTTCTGCCCGCACGCCTTCGAGGCTGAGCTCGGCGGCAGAGACGGCCTTTTGCGAGCTTTCGATCACCTGCAGCGATGCCTGGTAGCTCGAGAACGCGGCGCGGGTCTGGGCGATGACGTCACGCTCGGTTGCAATGACCTGCTCCAGTGCGGCGTTCTCGCGCTCGGCGGCCTGGCGCTGGCGAGCGGCGGGCAGGCCACCCTGGAAAATCGGGATCGAGAAACGAACGCCCGTGCTCGCAGTGGTCTCGGTCTGCGAGAGGCCGGGAGCACCGCCCTGCAGCGTCCCGAAATAGTCGTTGTAATCGAGCCCGGCGAACACCGAGACACTCGGCATCCTCCCGGCACCGGCAGCCTTGGTATCGAAGCCGGCAGCTTCGGCCCGCTGGCGCGCGGCGAGCAGGTCGGGATTGTTCTCCAATGCCGTGTCGACCGCAACGATCGGGTTGGCGGGCAGTCCGGGAAGCGGCGGAGGCGGCTCCAGTTCGTCGGGCGCCGAGCCGACCAGCTGGATATAGGTTTCACGTGCCAGGATCAGGTTCGCCTGGGCACTCCGCAAATCCGCGGTCGCAAGCGCCAGTCGCGATTCGGACTGGGCGACATCGGTCCGGGTCAGGTCGCCGATTTCGTAGCGGTCCTGTGTCGCTTGCAGGTTGACAGACAGGACATCGACCTGGTTGGCGTTGAGCGAGACGAGCGCCTGGGTCCGCAGCACGTCCATATAGGCGGCCACAACCTGGCTGAAGATCGCCGATTCGGTTCCCCGGAGGCTCGCCTGGCCGGCCACGACACGTTCCTTGGCCGCAGCAATGCCGTTCTTTACTGCGCCACCCGAATAGATCGGGACTGTCAGGTCCGGCCCGACGCTGAACAGACGTTCGGTCGGCGCAAAGGAATTGGGCGAAGGCTTGACGAACTCGACATACTGGCCGGTCGCCGTGACATTGGGCAAGCCCTGCGCACGCTGGATATTGGGGTTCTCGTCCTCGGCCCGCTGCTGGGCGCGGGCTGCGGCGAGGGTCGGATTGGTATTGTAGGCCTCCACCAGCGCCTCGCGCAGCGTATCGGCCTGCGCCGGAGCAGCGACGAGCAGCGCTGCGCCTCCCAGCCAGGCGGCCTTGCGGGCGAAACGGTTCATGGTCAGAAGCTCCAGCCCTTGGGTGCGTCAAAGATGGTGAGGCGTGGCAGGGCGATGTCTTCGATATTGCGGAAGGCCACGTCCTTGCCAGCCATGCGGCCCACTGCGAGGCGGGTCACGCCATTGTCGATCAGGCCGGTGACCACACGGCCACCATCGGCCAGCCGCTTGGCCAGCGCTGCCGGGAAAGTCTCGATCGCACCATCCACCAGGATCAGGTCATAGCTGCCGCGCTTCTTGCCCGCGGCCGCGTCTTCAACCGACACACTGTCGCACTTGCCGGCGAGCGGTTGGACCAGTGCGGTCAGGTAACCATTGCCGTTGTCGACCACCAGCACGCTCTCGCCCGCACCGGGCCGGGCAGCGGTCAGCATCTTGCCGTGCGAAACCGGCTGGGCCAGCGTTCCATTGCCCGGCAGCGCGATCGCGCGATCCATGTAGCAATAGCCCTGCGCTTCGGGCGGGACATAGTCTTCGCGCGCAACCGCACCCATGCGAGCGAGCACGAAGGGCTCGTTGACGCCCGAGGTGCGTAGCTGGCTGTCCAGCATGGCCTTGCGGGCGGCGGCGAAATCCAGCGGGCAGGTGGCAGTGTCGATCATGGTACCTCAAGCTTGTGCCAGCTGTATTACACCAACAATACAGCTCGTCAATTGCCGCTTTAAAGACAGACGCCATGTGCGCCAAGCGCTTTGACGCCTTGCGCCCCGTGCGATTATGGGCCTAGCGCGGCGTGGGCGCCGACAAGGACAGTGGTTCTACGAGAAGGAGTATGGCTTCGATGAGCGACATGACGGTTATCCGGGAGGAAGACCTGATCGAAAGCGTCGCCGACGCGCTGCAGTTCATCTCCTACTATCACCCGATGGACTACATTCTCGCGCTGGGCGAAGCCTACAAGGCCGAGCAGGGCCCGGCGGCGAAGGATGCCATTGCCCAGATCCTGACCAACAGCCGAATGTGCGCCGAAGGGCACCGGCCGATCTGCCAGGACACCGGGATCGTCAACGTCTTCGTCAAATGGGGCCAGGGCTGTCGGCTCGATTCGAAGCTGAGCCTGCAGGAAGTGGTCGATGAAGGCGTCCGCCGCGCTTACAATCACCCCGAGAACAAGCTGCGTGCCTCGATCCTCGCGGATCCCGCCTTCACCCGCCGCAACACCCGTGACAATACGCCTTGCGTGTTGAGCGTCGAGATGGTGACGGGCAACACGGTGTCGGTCGACGTCGCGGCCAAGGGCGGCGGCAGCGAGAACAAGTCCAGGTTCAAGATGATGAACCCCAGCGATAATATCGTCGATTGGGTGGTCGAACAGATCCCTTCGATGGGTGCCGGCTGGTGTCCGCCGGGGATGCTCGGCATCGGTATCGGCGGCACGGCGGAACACTGCATGAAGCTGGCCAAGCTGAGCCTGATGGAACCGATCGACATGGCCCAGCTCAAGCAGCGCGGGGCTCAAACCGATCTGGAACAGCTGCGGATCGACATTTTCGATGCGGTCAATGCGCAAGGCGTCGGGGCACAGGGGCTGGGGGGGCTATCGACCGTGCTCGACGTCAAGATTCTCGATGCGCCCTGCCACGCGGCGGGCAAGCCGATCGCGATGATCCCCAACTGCGCCGCCACCCGCCATGCACACTTCACGCTCGACGGAAGCGGACCGGCCTACCTGGAGCAGCCAGACCTGTCGAAATGGCCCGATGTCCAGTGGGAACCCGATGCTGCGGCCAAGCGCGTCGATCTCGACCACCTGACGCAGGAAGAAGTCAACAGCTGGCAGCATGGCGACCGGCTGTTGCTCTCGGGCAAGATGCTGACCGGACGCGACGCCGCGCACAAGCGCATCCAGGACATGCTGGCCAAGGGCGAGGAACTGCCCGTCAGCTTCAAGGGCCGCGCGATCTATTACGTCGGCCCGGTCGATCCGGTGATGGGCGAGGTCGTCGGCCCGGCCGGCCCCACCACCGCCACCCGGATGGACAAGTTCACCGAGATGATGCTCGACCTTGGCCTGCTCGCCATGATCGGCAAGGCCGAGCGCGGCGCCAATGCGGTCGAGGTCATCAGCCGCTACAAGGTCGCCTATCTGATGGCGACCGGCGGCGCGGCCTATCTGGTGGCGCGGGCGATCAGGGAATCGAAGGTCGTGGCGTTCGAGGATCTCGGGATGGAGGCGATCTACGAGTTCACCGTCAAGGACATGCCGGTGACCGTCGCGGTCGATGCGCGCGGCAACAATGTCCACACGCTGGCCCCGGCGCAATGGAAGAAACGCATCGCCGAGGAACATTTGCTGGCCTGACTGGCGGCAACCTCCCTCGACCAAGTGCCGAGTCGCTTCGACCACGGGGCTGTTTCGAAAGGACGCATGGGTCTAGAGGCTCGCTGACATCATGCTTGCAGAAGAAACACAGGAAGCGGACGAAATGGCGCGGGTTCCGCTGCGCCAGGTGCTGCTGTCGATCGCGGGCCTGTGGTTCTGCTATTTCGTCTTGATCACCTTGCGCAGTTCGATTGTCGGGCTCGATTTCTTCGGCGAATTGCTGTGGCGGCGGGCAC
The DNA here is from genome assembly GCF_021431965.1 of Erythrobacter sp. SDW2. Classification (NCBI taxonomy): domain Bacteria; kingdom Pseudomonadati; phylum Pseudomonadota; class Alphaproteobacteria; order Sphingomonadales; family Erythrobacteraceae; genus Erythrobacter; species Erythrobacter sp. SDW2. The sequence goes on along the minus strand of NZ_CP090370.1, from coordinate 511,384 downwards.
TGGTTTGTCTGGCGGGTGCAGGCATCACTTTCGTGATGTGGATGTTGTTGCGGCTGTTTGACCATCGCCGGATGTGGATGCAGGTGGTGGCGGCGCTGGTGCTGGCCGTACCGACAGCCATCCTTACCGCCCAAGCGAACCAGATGCTGTTCGCACCCGTGCAGGACCAAGTCCAAAGCAGGATGGCGGAGAACCGCGGCTTCAAGATCGGCCGCGATGAAGCGGGCAATATCATCATCGAAGCCCCCGTTCCGGATTCGCCCGATACCGACGGGGCGCTCGGTCCCGACGGCGCGACGGCGCAAGTCGTCCTTCCTGCATCGAGCGCGAAGGATGAGCAGTGGATCGGCCTCGTCGAGCTCGCGCTGAGCCGCTACTTCCTGCTGCTCGCCTGGGCGGCGCTCTATCTCGCTTTGCTGGCCGGGGCGCGAGCGCAGGCGGCGGAGCGGCGCGGGGAGCGCTTCCGCAGCGCCGCCAAGGCGGCCGAACTGCGGTCCCTACGCTACCAGGTCAACCCGCATTTCCTGTTCAACACGCTCAACTCGCTGTCCTCGCTGGTGATGACCGGCAAGGCCGAGCGGGCCGAGGAAATGATCCAGGCGATGAGCAATTTCTACCGCCACAGCTTGGCTGACGACACCACCGCCGATGTCCGGCTGGAAGACGAGTTCGCGCTGCAGCAGCACTATCTCGATATCGAGATGCTGCGCTTCCCCGAACGGCTCAAGGTCCGCTTCGACTTGCCGCCCGCGCTCGCTTCGTGCCGGGTGCCGGGCATGATCCTGCAGCCGCTGGTCGAGAACGCGGTCAAATACGGCGTTGCCCCGGTCAATCGTCCCGTTTCCGTGGTGGTCAGCGCCGACGAGGAATTTGACCGGCTGGTGATCCGCGTCACCGATGACGGTCCCGGCGTGCCCAAGGGAACGAAACCCGGCTTCGGCATTGGCCTCGCCAATGTGAAGGACCGGATCGAGGCTCGTTTCGGCCGCGATGCCACCATCACTTCCGGTCCGGTCGAGGATGGCTATGTCAGCGAACTGCGGCTGCCCATTGAACGAAAGGCTGCGGCATGAGCGATCCCACCCCCGCGCTGCGCACCTTGATTGTCGATGACGAACCGCTCGCGGTCGAGCGGATGCAGGTCATCTGCGCCAAGATCCCCGCGCTGAGTGTCGTCGGCACCGCCAGCGACGGCGAGGCCGCCCTGCGGCTGGTCGAAGCTCTGCGACCCGATCTGGTGCTGCTCGACATGACCATGCCCGGGCTCGACGGGCTCGGCGTCGCGCGCAAGCTCGGCAAGCACGAGACGCACCCGGCGGTGATCTTCGTCACCGCGCATGATCACTTTGCGGTCGAGGCCTTCGATACCGACGCAGTCGATTATGTCCTCAAGCCCGTGGCACAGGACCGGCTGGCCCGCGCGATCGACCGCGCCGTCGCCCGCCGCGGCGAGGTGCGCAGCGGAACCAACAGCGAATGGTTGCAGGAACTGTGGGTGCCGCATCGTTCCGAACTGATCCGCATCGAAACCGCGCAGGTCGGCCGGATAGATGCCGAGCGCGACTATGTCCGGTTGCATGTCGGCGAAGGCGACCTCGCGCGGACCTACCTGCTACTCCAGACCATCGCCGGCCTTGAAAAGCGGCTCGATCCGGCGGACTTTATCCGCATCCACCGCTCGACCATCCTGCGGAAGGACCGCATTCGCGGCCTGCGCCATGATGGCTTGGGCGTGTGGTCCGTCGAGCTGGAAGATGGCGAGGCGCTGCGTATCGGCCGCACCTATCTGCCGAAGGTCAAGGCGATGGCCGGGCGGTAAGGCGCCGGAGACATCCACGTTCGACCCTTTGCCCGCCCCCAAAAGGAAAACCCCGAGCCGGGGGACTGCGTCCGGCTCGGGGTGCTGGTACCGGCCGGCTGACCGGTACCGTCTGGATGGCTGGAGTCGCGTCAGCCAGCCAATGGCTTAGCCGCCGCGCCTGGCATCGCTGATGATGGCGGCGAATTGCTGGTTGGCGAGGCGCTTGGCATCGCGATAGCAGCGGGTTGCCTGCGAGGACTTCATCCGCGTACCGGTGCGCTGTTCGCCAACACCGCAATATTTCTTCGCTGCGGCATCGATCCGGCTTTCGAGAGTCTTTTGACCGGCTTCGGTTGTGAGATCGAGGTCGGCGTAGCGCACGACCATGTCCGGAGCGGCGTCATCGGCCAGCGCCGGAACACCGGTCAGCAAGGTGGCCGCCGCTGCAAGGGCAATCATGGGGGTCTTCATGGCAATTTCCTCCGTCTTGCGATGGCCCGTTGGGGGGTGGCCACTCGCAAACACGGGTCTACGCTTTTGATCGAAGGCGTGCGCGGAGGGTTCGATTACACGCGTCATCGGCTCGACGGGTGGGGACGGTAACGGACCGGTTGGCGAAAAGACGGGACGAACGCTACTTGGCAACCGACGAGCGAATGCGGCACTATGGCATGATGTTGCTCGTCCCGATCTTCCTGCTCGGTATCGCCAATTTCGCGATGCACAAGGCGGTGTTGGCAAGCGGTCACCCGCTGCTCGGTAGCTCGGCGTGGTTCACAGCAGCACTGGGCGGAAAGGCATCGCTGTTGACCGAGTTCGTCGTCCTGCTGGCGGCATTGTTCCTGGCGGACAAGGGCTATCCCGGCGTTATCTGGGCCTATGCTGCCTATTCCGGACTCAACGCCGTGGCCGCGTGGCTTATTCTTTCAAAGCGACTCTGAATCCAACGGGAACCATTGCCTGCCGACACGCTTGAAGGGCCATGAACCCTCGTTTCATCTTGGTTGCCAACTGCCGCAGCGGCAGCTTCGACCAGTCCGTGATCGATGAATTGCTGGCGCGTGCACGCGTGCTGAACCTGGGCTCGGTTGAATCGGTTTTGCTACCCGACACCGAATGTCCCCTACCTTCCAGTTTGGGCAAGGACGATATCGTGGCGGTGTTCGGTGGTGACGGGACCATCCACGGGGTCGTCAACAATCTGGCCGGCTGGGAAGGCGCGGTGCTGATCCTGCCGGGCGGCACGATGAATCTTGCCTCCAGGCGATTGCACGGCGACGCCGATGCAATGGCAATTCTCGAAGCGGTGGCCGCTGGCCATGCGAGGCGGACTCGCCCCACCGTTGTCCGAACGGGCTCAAGAGATTCCCTTGCAGGGGTCATGATCGGACCGGGGACATCGTGGAACGAGGTCCGCGAGGCGATGCGCGATCTCAATATTGCCGAGCTCGCCGGATCGGCTGTGCGTGCATTCTCCACTACCAGCTCGGATTCACGCGTCGCATGCTACGCGCCGGAAATCGGACGGCGCGAAGGCTATCCGCTCATCGAAGTTCTGCCGACAACCGACCGAATGGAGCTATGCGGATACCATGCCGACGATCTGGGCGAATTTGCCATCGGACTCGCTGCACTGCTCAGGCACGATTTCCGCTCGGGCCCTCACGAAACCTTCGAGCTTGACGGCAGCATAACTTTGGCTGCCGTGGACGGGAGCATGGTTGGGATGCTCATTGACGGCGAGCCGGCAGAAGAGGTGCGTCAGGCCAGATTGGCGGTGGGCAGCAGCCGCGTCGATCTGCTAGTGACCGCCGCCAATGGCTGACACCACCCTGATCTTTCACGTTTCCGACATCCATTTCGGCCTTGAAGACAAGCAGGCGATCGCATGGTTTGCTGACGAGGTTGCGCGCCACCGGCCTGCTGCTGTCGCGATTACCGGCGACCTTACGATGCGGGCGCGGCATCGAGAGTTTGCAGCGGCAACGGCGTGGATCACCGCGCTTGGCGTGCCGGTGACTGTTGGCGTCGGCAATCATGACATGCCGTACTTCAATCCGATCGAGCGCTTCTTCGCCCCCTATCGCCGGTTCCGCGGGATGCGGGAGATGGTCGAGCGGGAGCTGGACCTGCCTGGTCTCGCCATCATCCCGCTCAAGACGGCGACGCGGGCGCAGCCACGGCTGAACTGGTCGAAGGGGTGGGTCACACCTGCTGCGCTCGATCTGTGTCTGGCCGCCATCGACGCACTGCCACCGGGCACACGCGCCCTTATCGCCGTGCACCACCCGCTGCGGGAGGTCGGCACTCAGGGAACGGCCCTTACCCGCGGCGGCACTCGCGCTCTTGAAGCGCTGGCAACCCGGCCAGTGGAGGCCGTGCTCAGCGGACATGTCCATGACGCGTTCGATATAACGGAGGAAACGGCGAATGGCCCGGTGCGAATGATCGGAGCCGGCACCCTATCGCAGCGGACCCGCTCGACTCCCCCGAGTTTCAATGCCCTTACGTGGTCTGGAGGCAAACTGGCCGTCGAAGTCCGCAACCTGCAACAGGTGGCGACACGCGACATGATGATCGAGGACGTTCCGCCCGATGCACTCCCGCCGCGCCATCCGGGTGAGCCGGTCGCTCCCATCGGTGCTGTCCCGGCCGTTGATCCGCCGGTGCACTGACCCAGCACGCAACGAAAAGGGCGACCCCGCAGGGCCGCCCTCTCGTGTTCCAACTGGAAGCAGTAATTAGCGCTTCGAGAACTGGAAGCTGCGGCGGGCCTTGGCCTTGCCGTACTTCTTGCGCTCGACCACGCGGCTGTCGCGGGTCAGGAAGCCGGCAGCCTTTACGGTGCTGCGCAGTTCCGGCTCGTACTTCGACAGGGCCTGGGCGATGCCGTGCTTGACCGCACCGGCCTGGCCCGACAGGCCGCCGCCGCGGACGGTCACGATGACATCATACTGGCCTTCGCGATCGGTGATCGCGAACGGCTGGTTGATGATCAGGCGCAGCGTCGGACGGGCGAAGTAGATTTCCTGGTCGCGACCGTTGACGGTGACAGTGCCCTTGCCCGGCTTGACCCATACGCGGGCCACAGCGTCCTTGCGGCGACCGGTGGCATAGGCACGGCCCTGCTTGTCGAGCTCCTGCTGGCGCAGCGGTGCCGAGCTGGCGGCGATTGCCGCGGCATCAGCCTGCGGGGCATCGCCGGCGATGTTGCCGAGGTCGGCAAGGTCGGTGACCTTCTCGGCCTTGGCTTCTTCAGCAGCAGCAGTCTCTTCAACCGCCGGAGTTTCGGTCGCAGGGGTTTCCGCGCCAGTTTCCACGGGGGTTTCCGGGGTGGTTTCTTCGGGCTTCTTTTCGTCAGCCATCACGCGGTGACCTTGTTCTTGCGGTTCATGGAGGCAACGTCGAGCACAGCCGGCTTCTGGCCGTCATGCGGGTGCTCGGTGCCGGCATAGATGTGCAGCGCCTTCATCTGCGCCCGGCCGAGCGGGCCGCGCGGGATCATGCGCTCGATAGCCTTTTCCAGCACGCGCTCGGGGAAGCGGCCTTCCAGCACCTTGGCCGGGGTGGTTTCCTTGATGCCGCCCGGGTGGCCGGTGTGCTTGTAATAGACCTTGTCGGTCATCTTCTTGCCAGTGAACTTCACCTTGCCGGCGTTGAGGATGATGACGTGGTCGCCGCAATCGACGTGCGGGGTGTAGCTCGGCTTGTGCTTGCCGCGCAGGATGTTGGCGACGATCGCAGCGAGGCGACCGACCACCAGACCCTCGGCATCGATCACGTGCCAGTTCTTTTCGACCTCGGCCGGCTTGATCGACCGGGTCGCTTTCGTAAGCGCCTTCATGGCTGGTCTCGTTCCTTAGTGTTTCGACGCCTGGAGCAAAACCACAGGCGATGCGCGAATCCCGTCAGGGGCCCGCTCAAGGCGCGCCAATTGGTCGGGATAGGGCGCAAAGTCAAGCAAACTTGCGGGTTTCAGGAGAGGTAAAATAATACCGCTCGCTATTGCCTGTGCTTGAGCGCTCGGAGCCAGGCGGCTGTTTCCGCACCCGCCGCATCGCATTTCCAGCCCAGCACTGCGGGCGTGTCGTAGGGGTGGAGCGCTTCGATCCGCGCCACGGCGCGCTCGAGCAAGCTGCCATCGGTCTTGAACAGCACTCCGATCTCGCGGCCCTCGCCCTGCTCGCCGTTCCATTCGTAGAGCGACTCCACTTCACCAAGCAGGTTGGCGCAGGCAATCAGCCTATCGCCGAGCAGTGTCCCGGCCACTGCCCGCGCGCTTTCGCGGTCTGGGAAAGGGGCGTAGATCAGCGCCGTCATCGGGCCGTATTGCGCGCGGTGCCCACGGCATGGGCGGCCCAGGCAGTGGCGGCGACCAGCAGCGCACCGACCAGCTGGTGCGCGACCGCGATCCAAAGCGCCACTCCCGTCAGCACGGTGGCGATTCCGAGCACGATCTGCGTCCCGAATGCGGTGTGCACCGCGATCGAAACGCGCCGGTCGAAGGGGCGGACCTTGCGCGCCAGCACCACCAGCGCCGCGACAGCCACCCACGCCCACCAGCGGTGAAGGAAGTGGAGCAGGTAGGGGTCATGAGTGAAAGCGTAAAAGGGCCCTTGCGACCAGTCGATGCCATCGGGGAAGAACTTGCCCTGCATGCCCGGCCAGCCATTGGGGAAGCCGCCGCCCGAGACTGGCCCGGCATTCAGCCCGGCGACCCAAGCGCCCAGCAGCAATTGTACGAACAGGATCACGGCGGTGACGAATGCGACCCCTGTAAGACGTGCCGGCCTGGCATCGGGGATCCGCGAGAGCCGGCGCAGGTCAAGCGCGGTCCAGACCAGCCCCGACAGGGTGAACAGCGCGGTAAGCAGGTGGACGGACAGCCAGAAGTGGCTGACGTCGGTCATGTCGCCCGACAGGCCCGAGCGGACCATCAGCCAGCCGAAAGTGCCCTGCAGGCCGCCCAGTGCCAGCAAGGCGACGAGGCGCGGCTTGTAGCCCAGGGGGATCTGGCCCCTGATCCAGAACCAAACCAGGGGCAGGGCGAAAGCCAGCCCGATCATCCGCCCCATCAGACGATGAAACCACTCCCAGAAGAAAATGAACTTGAAGTCGCTGAGCGTCATGCCCGCCGGGCCGGCTTCGAGACGGTATTCGGGCGTGGCCTGGTACTTGGCGAACTCGGCCTGCCAGGCCTGCTCGCTCAGCGGCGGCAGCGTGCCGGTGACCGGGTTCCATTGGGTGATCGACAGACCCGACTCGGTCAGCCGTGTGATCCCGCCGATGGCAACAATCGTTATCACCATAGCTGCGACGACCCACAGCCAGCGAGCCAGCGCAGCCGGAGCAGGGGTGCGGGTGGAGAGAGGGGGAACTTCACTGGGGGTAGCCATGCTGGCCCAATGGTCTCACCGGGCGAACGATTCAAGCCGCTTCGGTGCAACAGGCCTTGCGAAAAGATATACCGTAACATACATGGCCGGCAGCATGAATCAGCCGATTCCCTCTTTCCGGTCGCGACTCGACCGCGCCGGCATTTTCCTGTCCGGCCTGTGTCTGATCCACTGCCTTGCCAGCATCGCGGTGATTTCCGCGCTGGGCATCGGGGGGCAATGGTTCCTCTCGCCGGCGATCCATCGCTGGGGCTTGGCCATCGCCTGCGTCATCGCCGGTGTCGCCATCGGCTGGGGTGCGATCCGGCACCGCCGCCGGGCGCCTTTCGTCATCGCCATGACCGGCCTCACCTTCATGGGCGGGGCACTGGCCGCCCCGCACGGGGTCGAGGAAGCGGTGCTGACCATCATCGGCGTTGCACTGGTGTCGGTCGGTCACATCCTGAACTTGCGCCATTCGCATTGACCGCTATCTCGCTCCGCATGAGCGAACAGCTGACCCTTACCGTCAATGGCGAGACCCGCCGCACCTCAGCTCCGACGATTGCAGCGCTTGTGCGCGAACTCGAACTCGTGCCTGAAAAGGTCGCGGTCGAGCACAATGGCGGGATTGCCCCGCGCTCGCAGCTGGAGGACATTGCTCTGAGTGACGGCGATACGCTCGAGATCGTTCATTTCGTCGGGGGTGGGCAGGGCGACAGCTGGACGGTTGCGGGCCGCACCTTCAACTCTCGCTTGATCGTCGGAACCGGCAAGTACAAGGATTTCGAACAGAACGCCGCAGCGGTCGAGGCCTCCGGCGCGGAGATCGTCACTGTCGCCGTGCGCCGGGTCAATGTCAGCGACCCCAAGGCGCCGATGCTGACCGACTATATCGACCCGAACAGGATCACCTACCTCCCCAACACCGCCGGTTGCTTTACCGCCGAGGATGCGATCCGCACCCTGCGGCTGGCGCGCGAAGCCGGCGGCTGGGACCTCGTCAAGCTGGAGGTTCTGGGCGAGGCGCGCACGCTCTATCCCAATATGGTCGAGACCATCCGCGCCTGCGAGGTGTTGGCCAGGGAAGGCTTCCTGCCGATGGTCTATTGCACCGATGATCCCATCGCCGCGAAGCAACTCGAGGATGCCGGGGCGGTCGCGGTGATGCCGCTCGGCGCGCCGATCGGTTCGGGGCTCGGGATCCAGAACCGGGTAACGATCCGCCTCATCGTCGAAGGGGCGAGCGTGCCGGTGCTGGTCGATGCCGGGGTCGGGACCGCCAGCGACGCCGCCGTAGCGATGGAACTCGGCTGCGACGGGGTATTGATGAACACCGCCATTGCCGAGGCCAAGGACCCGATCCGCATGGCGCGCGCCATGAAGCTGGCGGTAGAGGCAGGGCGCGAAGCCTATCTCTCGGGCCGGATGGGCACGCGCAAATATGCCGATCCTTCCAGCCCTCTGGCTGGCCTCATCTGACCATCGCGCGAGGCCCACTCTTCAGCGCAACTGCCGGAACAAGCTGCCTGTCAAACCATTGATTTCACGAGTCGCAAGTCCTGCGACTTGCCGTCGGCTCGCCCACCCCCAACCCCCTCCCTCGGGTGGCCGGCGGCAACAACATCGACAGGAGAAAGACAATGGGTGAATTGAAAGACAAAGCCAAGGGGATGGCCAACGAAACGGTCGGCAAGGTGAAGCAGGCCTCAAACGATCCCGAAACGCGTGCAGAAGGTCGGGCGCAGGAGCGCAAGGGCGAAGCCCAGCAGGTCAAGGGTTCGATCAAGGGTGCGCTCGGCGACAGGGTCTGATCCCGGCCAATCGACCATGAAGAGGGGCCACGCGCTGCGTGGCCCCTTTTCATGTGGCTTCATTTCTGAGGCCATGCCTAACCCATTGTTAACCATCTTGGGCGACATTCCCTCTGCAATATGGGGAATCGACCAATGGCCTCTACCGGTATCCAGTCGCTGAGCATTGCCGAGATGCGCGAATTCGCCAGCTTCACGCCGTGCGAACAGCGCTATATCCGCCGCAGTCTCGACATCGGGCTCGGCCGCTGCGACGCGTTCAAGGTGTGGGCCCGCAATGCAGACGAGAATATCGCCATCCGCAGCCAGTATGTCGCCTACCAGGAGTTGAAGCGCCTGCGCGAGGATGTGGCCGATCTCGGCCCGGGCGACCGGATCGACGGGTTTCTCGGCACGCTGATCCACCTGGCGACCTTCGACCTGGGGCAGGAACGGATCGAGGGTTTCTCGGCCTTCCGCTTCCTCTACGAACGACTGCTCGGCGCACAGGTCCGCCCGTGGCTGCCCAGCGCCTTCGTCGCCGCCGCCGCGCTCCCCGACATCCGCCCGGAACGCCGCAAGATCCTGCTGCAAAGCTTGAGCGAAGCCGCCGCCACTGCGCCCGGCTGGTCGAGCCAGCAGCCGACCTTCTATCCGGAGTTTATCGAGGCTGAGGCGGCTTAGGGTTCAGTGGAGCAACTCCCCATAAGCGGTGCATCAACTTGCCCGGAGCCATTCGCTTGGCTCGGACAAGTACTGACGCATTTCGCTACCGCAGAACAGGCCATCGGGAACCTCTCGATTGCTCTAGGAATGCCCGTGACAAATGGCTCTCTTGGGCACCTTGAAGCTATCCGGAAGCGACTAAAATCTTCGGACGACCGGCGTTGCAATGCTCTTCACGGTCGAATCGCAAGGTGGTGTGCCAATCGACCAATTCGACATTTGCTGGCCCATGCAACTATTACCCTCCTGCGTGACCAAGGTGGAGAACTGGTCGTCGTCACACGCCATTTGCCCCGCGATGCCGATGATCCATCCCCGGACCGTGTCTGGACCCAAACAGAGAGGTCAGAAATCCTGCGTCAAGTCTCGGCAGATTCGCGCTCGATCAAAGATCAGGTAAGGAACATCTGCGGGGACGTTGGGCTAATGAACCGGCTTCGCCAAGCTTAACCCCGATACAACCTATCCAATCGCTCCTGGTACCGCTGCTTGATCTTGTGGCGGCGGATCGATTGCTTGGGGGTCAGTTCCTCGTTCTCGATGGTGAAGGGCTCGTCGGCGAAGGCAAAGCCGCGGACCTTCTCGATCACCGACAGGTCGTGGTTGACCCGGTCAATCGCCGCGCGAACCGCGGTTCGGAACTCGGGCAGGTCCTGCAGTTCCTCGAGGTCGAACTTCTTGCCATTGGCCTTGGCCCAGCCCAGCGCCCATTCCGCATCGGGAACGATCAGGCCGACGATATAGGGCCGCTTGTCACCTGCCACCATCGCTTGGCCGATTTCGGGCTGGAGAGTCAGCAGGCCCTCGACCTTCTGCGGGGCGATGTTGTCGCCCTTGTCGTTGACGATCATGTCCTTCTTGCGGTCGGTGATGACGATCCGCCCGGCCTCGTCGATATGGCCGATGTCGCCGGTGTGGAGCCAGCCATCCACCAGCGTGCGCCTCGTCTCGGCCTCGTTCTGCCAGTATCCGTGCATCACCAGCTCGCCGCGCACGAGGATCTCGCCGTCCTCGGCGATCTGGACCTCGACCCCGCGCATCGGCGGGCCGACGGTGTCCATCCTGAGGCCCGCCTTGGGCCGGTTGCAGCTGATCACCGGGCCGGCCTCGGTCTGGCCATAGCCCTGCAGCATGGTGAGGCCCATCGAGTCGAAGAACACGCCGACTTCGGGGCTGAGCGGTGCGCCGCCCGATACCATCGCCTTGATCCGGCCGCCGAAGCGCTGGCGGATCTTGGGCCGCAGCAGCTTCTCGAGGATCATGTCCATCGGCACGTCGCGTTTTCGGGCGCGGCCCTCGGCTTTCTTTTCGCCAATGCTCAGGGCGCGGTCCATCAGGTAGTTTGCGACACGGCCCTGTTTGGATAGCTGGTTCATGATCCGCGTGCGCAGCACTTCGAACAGGCGCGGGACAACGACCATGATCGTCGGACGGGTGTCCTCGATATTGCTGGCGAGCTTCTCCAGCCCTTCGGCATAATAGATTTGCGCCCCGACCCCGATCGGCAGGAACTGTCCGCCGGTATGCTCATAGGCGTGGCTGAGCGGGAGGAATGACAGGAAGCGTTCGTCCTTGTCGAGGCCGAAGTCCTCGCTGAGTATTTCCGCCGCGCCGGCGACATTGCACAGGATCGACCCGTGGTGCTGCATCACCCCGCGCGGCGCACCGCCGGTGCCGCTGGTATAGATGATGCAGGCGGTCGCCTCGCGCCCGATCCCGGCGATGCGGGCCTCGACCGCCTTGCGCGCTGCGGCGGCATCGCCCGCCAGCATGCTGGGCCAGTCGTGCTGCACCAGATTGCCCGACTGGTGCGGCTTGGCTGGCTCAATCGAAATGAAATGTTCGGCCATGCCGGTGTGCATGATCGCCGGCAGCAGCGGGTCCGCCAGTTTCTGGGTCGAGACGATCACTGCTCGCGCGCCCGAATTGTCGAGGATGTGCATGTGGTCGCGCTGGGTGTTGGTGACATAGGCCGGCACGGTAATGCAGCCGGCGGCCATGATGGCGAGGTCGGCGATGCACCATTCGGGCCGGTTCTCGCTCACCAGCATGACCCGGTCGCCGTCGTTCAAGCCGAGTGCGCGCAGGTTCTCGGCCAGCAGGCAGACCTGGTCGGCCACATCGCGCCAGCTTTGCGTCACCCATTGTCCGCCGCGCTTGGCGCCGAGAAAGGGGGAGTTACCGCCCTCGTTCGCGCGTTTGAGGAACAGCTCGACGAGATTCTTCGTCGATTCCAGCTCTGACAAATCCAAGGCGTCCTCCGCAGGTCTTGTGCCGTTGCAACGGTCATTGGCGCTCTAAGCTTCCGCTGTCGCAGCGGCAACCCCGCCACTGCCGAACCCGCACATCCATCGCGGCCCATCCTGCGTTGCCACCGCAAAACGGCTTGCCTAAGAGCCGGTCCATGACCTTGCTTCGCCTTTGCTCCGCTGTAGTCGCCCTGGCACTCGCTTCCTGCGCCCCGCATTCCGACTCCGTTTCCACCGCGGCTTTTGCGCCAGTAGCCGGCACGTCGGTCCGGCCTTTCGTGATCGCGGCCAATCCGCTTGCCGCACAGGCAGGGATGGATGTGCTGGAGCGGGGCGGAAGCGCTGCGGACGCGGCACTGGCGGTACAGACCATGTTGTCGCTGGTGGAACCGCAATCCTCCGGTGTCGGCGGGGGTGCCTTCCTCAACTACTACGACGCGGCAACCGGCAAGATCACAATCTACGACGGGCGAGAGACGGCCCCTGCGCAGGCTAGCCGGACCATGTTCCTCGACGAGAGTGGGCAGCCGATCGATTTCCGCAGCGCCGTGGTGAGCGGTCGTGCCACCGGTGTTCCTGGCGCGATGGCGGCCCTGGCCATGCTGCACAGCGAGCACGGCAGCTTGCCGTGGGACGGGCTGTTCGATGCCGCGATCAAGACCGCCGACGAAGGTTTCACCATTTCGCCCCGTCTGGGACGCTTCCTGCAAGGGCCCTTTCCGCAGCTGCAACAGCCCGACGCCAAGGCCTATTTCTCGCGGCCCGACGGCACTCGCATGCAGGCGGGAGACCTGCTCAGGAACCCAGCCTATGCCGAGTTCCTGCGGCGCCTTTCGCGCAACGGGATCGACACACTCTATAGCGGGACCACAGGGGCGCAGATCGTCCAGAAGACCCGCGCCGCACCGCTGGGCGGGACCATGACCATGGCTGATCTTGCCGCCTACAAACCGGCCAGGCGCGAGCCGGTGTGTGGCCCGTGGCACGGTTACAAGGTCTGCGCCCCGCCGCCGCCATCGAGCGGTGCGGCGATGATCGAGTTGCTCGGCCTGCTCGACCGCACCGATATCGGCGAGCGCGGCCCGGGCGATCCCCAGGCGTGGTATCTCTTCGCCGAGGCGAGCCGCCTCGCCTATGCCGACCGCGATGCCTATTTCGGGGACGGGGACTTCGTCGATGTCCCGGTCGAGGGCCTGCTAGATCCGGCCTATATCGATGCCCGCGCGAAACTGATCGGGCCGAAGGCGGCGGAGACCGTAGAGCCGGGGGTTCCGGCAGGGGCCAAGGTTGTGGTGGCCGACCTGACCCGCGAACCGGCCGGGACATCGCATTTCATCGTCCGCGACGCCAAGGGCAATGTCCTGTCGATTACCACCACGGTCGAATCGATTTTCGGCAGCGGCCGGATGGTCGACGGTTTCTTCCTCAACAACCAGCTGACCGATTTCAGCTTCAACCCGCTCCAGCCCAATGGCGATGAAGCCCCCAATGCGGTGGCACCGGGCAAGCGGCCGCGCTCGTCGATGGTGCCGCTGATCCTGCTGGACGCCAACGGCAAGTTCGCCGGGGCGATCGGGTCCGCAGGCGGCAATTCGATCCCTGCCTATGTTGGCAAGACGCTGGTCGCGGCGGTCTATTGGGGCATGTCGATGCAGGAGGCGCTGGCGCAGCCCAACCTGGTGGCACGCGGCAATCGGATCGGCGCCGAGACGGATCTGTTCGCTCCCGCCGTGCTAGCGGGCCTCGCCGAGCGCGGGATTGTCCTCACACCCGGGCAGGGCGAGGATTCGGGCGTGCACGGGGTGCTGATCCGCGATGGCAAAATCGACGGCGGCTACGACCCGCGCCGTGAAGGCGTGGTGCTGATCGGCGGCCGCTAGGGCGCTTCGCTGCCGACCGCTTGGGGTAGCGAGGTCATGCCGTGCTGTTTGAGTTTGTGTCCCAGCCCCTTGGCAATGACGCGGCCAAGGCCCGGTCCTTCGTAAACCATCGCCGAATAGACCTGCACCAGGCTGGCCCCGGCACGGATGCGGTCCCACGCGTCGTCGACCGACCCGATTCCGCCAACTCCGACCAAGGGCAGCTCGCCGCCCGTAGCCTTGCGGAAGTCGCGGAGCCGCTGGAGGGCGAGCGATTTGAGGGGGGCGCCTGACAGCCCGCCGGTTTCGCCCGCATCCCGCGAGATGAGCGGCGGACGCGAGATAGTGGTGTTGGAGACAATCAGCGCACCCAGCCCCTTGTCGATCCCGATCCGGGCGATGGCATCGATATCGGCGGGCTCCAGGTCCGGGGCGACCTTGAGGAAGACCGGCGGGCCATCGGTGCCCCGCGCTTCCATCACCGCATCGAGCAATTCCGTCAACGCACCCTCGTCCTGCAAGGCCCGCAGGCCGGGAGTGTTGGGGCTGGAGATATTGGCGGTCAGGTAACTGGCATAAGGGGCCATCCGCCGCGTCATATCGGCATAATCGGCCACCCGGTCGGCGGAATCCTTGTTTGCACCGATGTTGATGCCCAACACGCCGCGTGGCTTGCGGCGCTTCAAGCGAGTCTCTGCCGCATCGGCCCCGGCATTGTTGAACCCCATGCGATTGATGACCGCCCGGTCTTCGCTCAGGCGGAACAGGCGCGGCTTGGGGTTGCCCTCCTGCGGACGCGGAGTGATCGAACCCACTTCGACAAAGCCAAAGCCGAGCCCCAGCAGCGCGTCGGGCACTTCGGCATCCTTGTCGTAACCTGCAGCAATGCCGACCGGATTGGGAAACCGGACACCCGCGACGTCGATCGCCAGTGTCTCGTCACCGGCAGGCATGGGCGGCAGAGGCAAAAGCTTGAGCGCTTCGATCGAGAGACGATGCGCCCGCTCGGGATCGATGGCGTGGATGAAAGGGCGGAGGAGCGGGAAAAGCATGGTGCCCGCCCTATGCCGTCCCCCGCTGGCCCTGTCGAGCGGGGTCGATTCCCGCGAATTCCGGCTTTGTCGTTTTCATACAATCACCGAATCACCCGCTTTGGTAATCTCCCTCTCGCGACCCGAAGGGCTCGAGGCAGCGATGCAACGAGTTCCTCAACTTTGTGGGGCGGTTTCCGGTTTGCCGGGAGCCGCCCCCTTTTTTATGCGTTCCCTGCATGACGCCGATTCGGGGAATCGGTTCCAGGGGAGATTCCGCATGAAATCCATTCATTTGTTCAGCCTGTCCGTCGCCGCTTTGGCCCTGGCTGCCTGTGGCCAGGTGCCCGGTGAAGTGGCCAGCGCCAGCGCCCCGCCTGAGGCAAACGTCCCCGCTGCAAAGGACATCAACACCTTCTTCGACGAATACGATGCGGCCCAGCTGGCCATTTCCCCGATGAGCAAGGCCTATCGCGGGGTTCGCGACGAAGACTACGGCAGCTGGGGTGATTTCTCCGACGAGGGCGACCGCAAGCAGTACGAATTGCAGCAGCGGGCAGCGCAAACCATGCGCGAAACCTGGGATCCGGCCGCACTGCCTGCCGAAGATGCGCTGTCGTTCCGGTTGTTCGAGGCAGCCGCCAAGCGCAGCGCCAGAAGCTGGCCCTACCGCGAGAACGGCTATCTGTTCGACCAGATGAACGGCGCACAGGCCGACCTGCCGGCGTTCCTTATCAACATTCACCGCGTCTCGACCGAGAAACAGGCGGCCGACTATGTAAGTCGGATCGAGGGTCTGGGCACGGTACTCGACACTTTGACTGCGGAAGCACGCGAGCGGTCAGCAAAAGGCGTCATGCCCCCCGACTGGGTCTATCCCTATGTCATCTCCGACATCGAGAACCTGATCCGACCCGGCGAAAGCAACGCCGTGCTCGAGGATTTCGCTGCCAAGGTGAATGCCCTCGACATCGACGATGAAGCCAAGATGGAGCTCATCAATGCCTCTGTCGTGGCGTGGGATCGTTCCGTGCGCCCGGCGTACGAGCGGTTGCTCGTCGAAATGAAGCGCCAGCAGGCGATTGCCCCGACCGAGGACGGCATATGGCGCCTGCGCGACGGTGCGGCCTATTACGAGGCGCTGCTGGGCAACTATACCACCACCGATCTTACCGCCGACGAGATTCACGCCATCGGTTTGCGCGAAGTGGCCCGTATCCATGACGAGATGCGCGTCATCATGAAGCAGGTTGGCTTCGAAGGCACCTTGCAGGAATTCTTCGAATACACCCGCAATGGCGACCAGTTCTTCTACGACACCCGCGAAGCCTATCTCGCCGATGTGCAGGCCAAGCTCGACGCGATGGAAGCGAAACTGCCTGAGTTCTTCAACACGCTGCCCAAGGCGCCAATGGTGGTGAAGCCGGTCGAGGCCTTCCGCGAACAGAGCGCGGGCAAGGCGTTCTACAACAGTCCCGCACCGGATGGCTCGCGTCCGGGGACCTATTACGTCAATCTGTACAACCTGCGCGACATGTCGAAGAACGAGCTTGAAGCGCTGGCCTATCACGAGGGTCTGCCGGGCCACCACTTGCAGCGCGCGATCCAGACGGAACTGGGCGATGTCCCGCCGTTCCGCCGCTTTGGCGGGGTGACGGCCTATACCGAGGGCTGGGGGCTCTATTCGGAAGAGCTGGGCAAGGACATGGGCTTCTACACCGATCCCTATTCCGATTTCGGTCGGTTGGGGATGGAGCTTTGGCGTGCCTGCCGGCTGGTGGTCGACACCGGCATCCACCACAAGCGCTGGAGCCGCGAGGAAGCGATCCAGTATCTCACCGACAATACGCCCAATCCCGAAGGCGATATCCGCAAGGCGATCGAGCGGTATGTCGTCTATCCGGGTCAGGCGACCGCCTACATGATAGGCAAGCTCAAGATCATGGAATTGCGCGGCAAGGCGCAGGCGGAATTGGGCGAAGACTTCGATATCCGCGCCTTCCATGATGTGGTGCTGCGCAGTGGCCCGGTGCCGCTTTCGATCCTTGAGGAGAACGTCCTGGGCTGGATCGACCAGTCCAAGAAGGGCCAGACCAAGCAGGGGGAGTGATGGAGCCGAAGTTCCGTTTCCGCTTCATTGCTGCGCCGGCCGACCTCGCCCCCTATGTGAACACGCTGTTCGTGTTCGAAACCGATGAGGCGCGGCTCGACGATATCCTGCCGGCCTATTCGGCGCAGATGATCGCCTTCGGCAGCGGCGAGGCGCGAATGCAGTTCGCGCCTGGCGAAGTTGCACGATCAAGCCCGGCCTTCCTTGTCGCTCCGATGCAGGAGGCTGCGCCGTTTGCCATGGCCGGACCGGTGCGGGCGTGCGGGGTTTCGCTCACAGCAGAAGGCTGGGCCGCCGTGGCAGGCCTTCCCGTGGACAAGTTCGGACATCGCAAGATGGACGCAGCCGAAGTGCTCTCGCGCGATCTTGCCGAAGCATTGGAAAAGGCCGGTGCGGACTTCGCAGCAGGGCACATCGATGCGGAGGCTGCATGCGAAATGCTGGCAGGCATCGTGCGCAAGGCTGTGCAGCCGATCCTGCCGGCACACTCGGAGTTCATCGCAGCCATGATCGCTTGGCTCGGTTCAAGCTTTTCACCCGATCTACCCGAGCTCCTGGCCAAGACAGGCCTGTCGGAACGGCAGGTCCAGCGGTTGTCCAAACGCTATTTCGGCAAGCCGCCGGCGCGCCTGGTCAGGCGCTATCGCGCGATCAGGGCCGCAACCTTCCTTTCGCAGCCCGACCTGCGGCAGCAATACCAGGACGAAGTAACCGGCGCCTTCTTCGACCAGGCACACATGATCCGCGAGATTCGGCTGTTTACCGGGCGCACGCCGAACAAGCTTGGTACCGAAAGTAGCGTAACAAGCGATACATTGGGTCCGGACGGATATGGCATGATAGACCTTTTCGGGGCTACGACCGCCGCCTGACCGGCGGGACCAGGTTCCCTGCAGCGCTTGGTATAAAGACGTAAAAAATTGGACATATTGGCAAAATGTGCACACAGGCGCTCAGGGCAAAAAAAGGTCGCATAGTCGCTCTATGGAAGTGGGGGTCGGAACAGGCGGGGCAAACCCGCGAAGGTCTGGAGAGGGGGCGGTCGGCCTCATCCCCGGTCGTGTTGCCATCGACTACTTCGATCCGCCTGCCAATCTGCAGCGCTATGTCACGACGCTGTTCCATTTCCGCTGCGATGAACCGGCCATCCAGGACATCCAACCGGCCGATGTCGGCAAGATCCTGCTGGTCCTGAAGGGGCGCGGCGTTGCCGACATCGATGGCCACGCTGATTTCCCGATTCCGCCATTTTCGCTGCAATCGCCCACCAGCATGGCGGTCCCGTTCCGTTTTACCGAAGGGTTCCACTCGCTGGGCGCTGCGCTGACGCCGCTCGGCTGGGCCGCGCTGACCGGACTGCCGGCGGACGAGCACGGCAATCGCATTTTTTCGATCGAGGAACTGCTCCGGGACGAGGCTCCGCTTGAATCGCTGCGCCAGCGGTATGTCGCAGGGGCGATCGAACAGGCGGCCATGGTCGAGGAGCTCTGCGCCTTTATCGCCGCCCATGTGAAGAAAGTGGTCGCCCGCCATGCGCAGCTGGTGGAATCGGTCGTCCATTGGCTCGGCACTTCGCTCGATCCTGAGCTCGAAGCGCTTTATGCGGTGTCGAGCTACTCCAGGCGCCAGACGCAGCGGCTTGTCGAACGCTATTTCGGTCTTAATCCGCGCGCCCTCAAGCGCAAGTATCGCGCGGTGCGCGCCGCTGCGATCCTGACGTCGCCAGAAACCACCGATGAGCAGGTGACAGCGGTGCAGGAGTATTTCTACGACCAGTCGCACCTGATCCGCGAGATCGGGGTCTTCGTGGGTCGCACCCCATCACGGCTGGGCGGGGGCGACAATCCGATCCTCAACAAGCTGCTCGACACGCGCAATTTCCGCATCGTAGATGCCGGCGGGGTCGATTTCGATCCGTCGATCTGAGCCAGATGCTAACGACTCGCAACAAGCGGATTTGCGTTGAAATGGCGGGAAACCGACCTTAGCTGCCTAATCGGAACGAATTGGTCCGATTTAGATATGCGCCTTTCCAACCTAGCCGACTATGCCGTGGTCACCATGAGCGCCGCCGCGCGTCATTGCGGCGGCGCGCGCACCAGCGCGGCGGAACTGGCGGCGGAAACGGGGCTGCCGGTGCCGACGGTGCAGAAGCTGGTCAGCAAGCTTACGGCAGCGGGCCTGTTGCGCTCCGTCCGCGGGGCTGGCGGCGGATTGCAGCTGGCAAGGCCGGCGGCAGCGATCACTGTGGCTGACATTGTCGAGGCGGTCGAAGGCCCGATTGCGCTGACAGCCTGCGTCGACGGGACCGAATGCTCGGTCGATCACAATTGCACCGTCAAGCCGCACTGGCCCCTGGTGAACGAGGCGCTGCGCGGCGCGCTGGCGGCGATCCCGCTGACCCAGCTGGCAAGAATTGAAGAAGTGGCATGAGCGAAGACATCGACATCCAAGACCGCGAAGCTAGGGAAGCAGCCGCCAAGGCCGCCGAGTACGAACACGGCTGGTCGGCGGACATCGAGACCGAATTCGCCGAGAAGGGCCTCAGCGAAGACACGGTCCGCTTCATCAGTGCCAAGAAGGGCGAGCCCGAATGGATGCTCGAATGGCGGCTCAAGGCGTTCCGCCTGTGGCAGACGATGGAAGAGCCTAATTGGGCCAAGGTCGGCTACCCCTGGATCGATTACCAGGACGCGTTCTACTACGCTGCGCCCAAGAAGAAGCCGACGCTGGCGAGCCTCGACGAGCTCGATCCCGAGATCAAGGCGGTCTACGACAAGCTCGGCATTCCCGTGGCGGAACAGGAAGTGCTCGCCGGGGTCGAGGGCGCGCGCAAGGTTGCGGTCGATGCGGTGTTCGACAGCGTCAGCGTCGCCACCACCTTCCGCGAGGAGCTGAAGCGCGCCGGGGTGATCTTCCTCTCGATCAGCGAAGCGATCAAGGAATACCCGGAACTGGTGAAGAAGTGGCTCGGCAAGGTCGTGCCGCAGCACGACAACTTCTTCGCCACGCTCAATTGCGCGGTCTTCTCAGATGGTACGTTCGTCTATGTCCCCGAGGGCGTGCGCTGCCCGATGGAGCTCAGCACCTATTTCCGCATCAATGCCGAGAACACCGGCCAGTTCGAACGCACGCTGATCATTGCCGAGAAGGGCGCCTATGTCAGCTACCTCGAAGGCTGCACCGCCCCGATGCGCGACGAGAACCAGCTCCACGCCGCGGTAGTAGAGCTGGTCGCGCTCGACGATGCCGAGATCAAATATTCCACGGTGCAGAACTGGTACCCCGGCAATGCCGAGGGGCTGGGCGGGATCTATAATTTCGTCACCAAGCGCGGGCTGTGCCAGGGCGCGCGCAGCAAGATCAGCTGGACCCAGGTCGAAACCGGCAGCGCGGTGACGTGGAAATATCCCTCCTGCGTCCTCAATGGAGAGGACAGCGTGGGCGAGTTCTACTCGGTCGCCGTGACCAACAACTTCCAGCAGGCCGATACCGGCACCAAGATGATCCACAACGGGCGTGGAAGCCGTTCAACCATCATCTCCAAGGGCATTTCGGCGGGCAAATCGAACAACACCTATCGTGGGCTGGTGCGGGTTGGGCCCAATGCCGACAACGTCCGCAACTTCACCCAGTGCGACAGCCTGCTGCTGGGCGACAAATGCGGCGCGCATACCGTGCCCTATATCGAGGTCAAGAACCCGACCGCGCAGATCGAGCACGAGGCGACGACCAGCAAGATCAGCGACGACCAGCTGTTCTACGCCATGCAGCGTGGCCTGCCGGAAGAAGAGGCCGTGGCGCTGATCGTCAACGGCTTCGCCAAGGACGTGCTGAAGGAGCTGCCGATGGAGTTTGCCGTCGAGGCGCAGAAGCTGCTGGCAATTTCGCTTGAGGGGAGTGTGGGGTGACTGACCGCAAAACCCTCCAGCTCCCCGATCCCTCGGAAACTGCCGATACCGCCCCTGCCATCAAGAAGCGTGGCCGCGGGTGGGAAATCTCCGAGTCCCGGCTCGATGCGCTGCACGATATGGCGCGGCAGATGCGGCGCGAGGCCTCGCCGGCGCACAAGGCGCTGGCGGAGAAGTTCGCCAAGGCCGATCTCGGCCGCCATACTTTCAAGCGCTTCGCCGTGGTTGGCAGCGCGATCGTCGATTTCAACTGCCACAGCCTCGGCATGGCGATCAGCATCGACGAGCCGGGCCAGAACGAAACCGTCGCCAAGCGCCGCGACAAGAGCCTCGAGGCCGTTGGCATCCGCGTGATGCGGATCAAGGCCGAGGATATCCTCGAGAACATGGACGCCGTCCTCGCCCGCATCACCGCCGGCATGCGGATGCGCATCGGCGACAAGAAGAACGCGGCGCGCAAGCACGCCGCGGAGAACCCCAGGCAGGACTATTCGCGGCCCCGCAACCCCGCCGCACCGCGCAGCAAAGGACCCCGCGCATGATTGCCACCGCTCTCGCTTTCGTCATGGTCGCCCAGCAGGCGGGCGATACCGTGCTGGCGATCTATCCCGAGGATCCGACGACCTGGACGCTCGACTATCCGGTGCGGATCGAGCCCTATGTCAGCGAATATTACAACTGCCTGCGCGGCGGGTCCTACGCCATCGGCAACGATATCTCGTTTGGCTCGCAATACGAGAAGGACATCCCCCGCTGCGCCAAGAAGGCGGTGGCGCTGGAGGCCGAAGCCAACGCCGCGCTCGCTGCCAGCGGCGGGGCCGATGCCACGCCGCCGTCGGAAGTCGCCTATATCTTCGACCGCGCCCGCCGCATTCACATTGCGCGCGGCAAGAGCCTCGATCTCTCGGTCCGCACCCGGCTGGCCAATTCGGCAGGCTACTCGCTCGACGGCAGCTGCGCCGCCGGGGTCCAGACGCTGATCGACCAGCGCGCCAGCTACATGCAGGCCGAGGAACTGCGGATCGAGGCGCTGGTCGGCAAGAGCGACCAGACGCCCGAGGAACAGGCGGCACTGGCGCGCTACCGCGACCAGCTCAATCGCTACAACGAACTCATCACGCTCGAACGCAGCGCATGCGCTGCGGCCAACGAGCGGGAAGCCCAGCAGAAAGCCGAACAGACCAATGCTCAGGATTGAGAACCTCCACGCCACAGTTGGTGAGGGCGAGAATGCCAAGCCGATCCTCAAGGGCCTGACCCTGGAGGTCGCGGCGGGCGAAGTGCACGCCATCATGGGCCCCAACGGCGCGGGCAAGTCGACGCTCGCCTATGTGCTGGGTGGACGGCCCGGGTATGAAGTGACGGGTGGCAGCGTGTCCTTCAACGGTCAGGATCTGCTGGCGATGGACCCGCATGAGCGGGCCGCGGCGGGCCTGTTCCTCGGCTTCCAGTACCCGGTCGAAATCCCGGGCGTATCCAACGTCCAGTTCCTGCGCGAGGCATTGAACGCCCAGCGCAAGGCGCGGGGGGAAGAACCGCTGTCGGGCGGCGAATTCCTCAAGCTGGCCAAGGACAAGGCCGCGCTGCTCAAACTCGACATGGACATGCTCAAGCGGCACGTGAACGTCGGCTTTTCGGGCGGCGAGAAGAAGCGTGCCGAGATGGTCCAGATGGGCATCCTCGATCCGCAGTTTGCGGTGCTCGACGAGACCGACAGCGGCCTCGACATCGACGCGCTGCGCGTGGTGGGCGAGGGCATCAATGCGATCATGCGTTCGCCCGACAAGGGCGTGCTGCTGATCACCCACTACCAGCGCCTGCTCGACGTGGTGAAGCCGGACAAGGTCTCGGTGCTGGCCGGCGGCCGCATCATCCAGACCGGCGGGCCGGAACTGGCCCTGCGGCTGGAGAACGAAGGCTATGACGCGGTGATGGCTGATGCCTGACGCAGCGGTCTTGCCCTCCCGTCGTGACGAGGCCTGGCGATATGCCGATATCGGCGCGCTGGAGCGGCTCGGCGTGGACGCGCTTGGGCAGTGGAAGGACATTACTCTCGCAGCCGGGGAAGCCCGTGCGCACTGCATGGTGGTCGGTAGCGACAGCCCGGAACTGCACCGCGTCCGCCTGACGCTCGGCGAGGGCGCGCGAGCGGAGATGTTCACTGTCATTGCAGGTAACGAGTCTTGCCGGGTGGAAGTGGAAGTGATGCTCGCCAAGGGCGCGCATTTCGAATTCGGCGGGGTAACAATTGGCGGCGGTGAGGCGACCCGCGAATTCGTGACGCAGGTCGTCCATGCCGAGCCTGAGGCCACTTCCAGCCAGACCATTCGCAGCGTCCATTGGGGACATGGCACCGGCAATTTCCTCGGTGAGATCAAGGTCGCCCGCGACGCCCAGAAGACCGACGCGGCGCAGGACTTCAAGGGCCTGCTGCTGGAAAAGGGTGCGAGCGCAAACGCCGTGCCGCAGCTGGAGATTTTTGCCGATGATGTGAAGTGCGCCCACGGGGCGACTGTGGGCCACCTGGACGAAGCGGCACGCTTCTACATGGCCGCGCGCGGGCTGCCGCCGCAGGTGGCCAAGCGGCTGCTGGTGCAGGCCTTTATCGCCGATGCGCTGGTGGCGATTGGCGACGATGGCGAACAGGAGCGCCTGCTAGACGCCGCGCTCGATGCGCTGGGGGACGCGGTGTGAGCAGTTCGACATCTGTGAGTCCCCGCGAAGGCGGGGACCCCAGGCGGCAAGGTGCGATGCGGCCTGAGGCCCCCGCCTGCGCGGGGGCGCATCTGCGTGCGGACTTCCCCGGCCTGCTGACCCGCGAGGGCCAGCCGTGGCACTATCTCGATACTGCAGCGACCGCGCAGAAGCCGCAGGCGGTGATCGATGCCATGGCCCGGGCGCTGGGGCCGGACTATGCCACCGTCCACCGCGGGGTCTATGCCCGCTCGGCCGAGATGACGCTTGCCTATGAAGCGGCACGGCGGCGGGTGGCGCAGTTTATCGGCGCCAGAAGCGAGACCGAAATAGTGTTCGTGCGCGGCGCGACCGAGGGGATCAATCTCGTCGCCAGCAGCTGGGGTGGCGAAAACCTGAAACCGGGCGACCGGATCATGCTCAGCGTGCTGGAGCATCATTCGAACATCGTCCCCTGGCAGATGGTGGCCCAGCGCACCGGGGCTCAAATCGATGTCTGCCCGCTGACCGATGATGGCCGGATCGATCTCGACTGGCTCGAAGCGAACCTGACCGAGGCGCACAAGATCGTCGCGCTGGCACATGTCTCGAACGTCCTCGGTTCGGTGCTGGGCGCGAAACGTGCAGCGAAGGCAGCCCATGCTGTCGGAGCAAGGCTCCTGCTCGACGGCTGCCAGAGCGCGCCGCGGATGCGGCTCGATATGGGCGAGCTGGGTTGCGACTTCTTCGTCTTCTCCGGCCACAAGCTCTATGGCCCGACCGGCATCGGGGTGCTGTGGGCGCGCGAGGAGATCTTGGATGCCATGCCGCCGTACCAGGGTGGCGGCGCGATGATTGACAGGGTCACGTTCGAGCGGACCACCTATGCCCCGCCGCCGCAGCGGTTCGAGGCCGGGACGCCGATGATCACCGAGGCCATCGCGCTGCACGCCGCGATCGACTACGTCGAGACCGCTGCCGGCCTGGGGGGCATGGAGAGCCTTTACACGCACGAGAACGCGCTGGTGCGGCAGGCGCGCGAGGCGCTCGGCCAGATCAACTCTATCCGCCTGTTCGGCCCGGAATCGAGCGCCGGCATCCTCTCCTTTGCGATGGACGGGGTGCATCCGCACGACCTCGGCACCATATTGGATGAAGAGAATGTCGCGATCAGGGCCGGCCATCACTGTGCCCAGCCCCTGATGGAGCATCTCGGTGTACCCGCCACAGCGCGGGCCAGCTTCGGGCTCTACAGCGACGAAAGCGATATCGCCGCGCTGCTGCGCGGGATCGAACGGACCCGGAGGATCTTCGCCGGAGCATGACCATGAACGACGAAACGAAGAACGACTATGTCGCCGCCCCGGCTCCGAACGAGCAGGTGCTGAGCGAGGCCGAGGCCGCGACGCTGACAAAGCCGCCGCGCGCGAAAGTGGAGGATGTCGAGGAGACTCCGCGCGAGACAATGGAGCGCAAGCGCGACTATCTCGAGGGCTTCCTGCAGAAGAAGCCGGAAAATGTCCCCGCAGGCGCACCCGGCGGCGAGCTCAACGAAGCGGTGATCGCCGCGCTGAAAGAGATCTACGACCCCGAAATCCCGGTCAATATCTACGACCTGGGCCTGATCTACGGGGTCGAGGTCGATGACGAAGGCGACGCGACCATCACCATGACGCTCACCACCCCGCATTGCCCGGTCGCCGAAACCATGCCCGGCGAAGTCGAGCTGCGTGCCTCCAGCGTGCCCGGCATCCGCGATGCCGAGGTGGTGCTGGTGTGGGACCCGCCCTGGGGCCCGAACCTGATGAGCGACGAGGCCCGCCTCGAGCTGGGGATGCTGTGATGCCCGAGACCAGAACCCGCCCCGCCCCGAAAGCCGCCGTCGTCCTCACGGATCGCGCCGAGGCCCGCATTGCCGAGCTGATGGGCAAGGCGCCTGCCGATGCGATCGGCGTCAAGCTCTCGACCCCGCGCCGCGGGTGCTCGGGCCTCGCCTATTCGGTCGATTACGTCAGCGAAGAGGCGAAGTTCGACGAGAAAATCGAGACCCCCGGCGGCGTGTTTTACATCGACGGTGCCAGCGTGCTCTACCTCGTCGGCAGCACGATGGACTGGGTCGAGGACGATTTCACCGCCGGCTTCGTGTTCGAGAACCCCAATGCCAAGGGCGCTTGCGGCTGCGGCGAATCCTTCATGGTCTGAATTCCGCCAGGGCGGGCTGCAAACGCACCCGCCCTGCGCTTGCGGTGCTCACGGACTGGTCGTCCGCTGCGCGCCGGCTCTCGGTCGAGCACGTTTTTGTCCGATGGACACCTTCGGTTCCGCTCCGCCCTGACGAAATTCGCCGGGAAACCTACTGTCCTCTCAGCGCCGCGACACAGGCGGCGCGGTCGACATCCAGCGCATCGCTCGAGCGGCGGGCATCGACATAGGTCGCGGTCGGCTCCGCACCCCGGCTGAGCGGATAGAGATAGATATCGAGCACGCAGGCTTCGCCCACGAATTGCAGCTTGCGCGCATCGCCCTCGTAGACGTCGAGCCGGGCGACCCCGAACTGGCGCTGCAACTCCTTCGCATTGGCGCCGATCACGCCTTCGAGGCCAGGCAGCTGCATGACCTTCGGTGCCAGCTGGCCGACGGCTTGCTGTGGCGGCGGCGGGGCAGGGCGTGTCGGCGGGACACGTTCGGTCACGACGCGCGGTGGCGGGGCGCTCGTCACCGGCGCGCCGGTGCTGGCGACCCTTGTCCCGGTCCCGCCGCACGCGGCGAGCATCAGGCCAAGGGGGAGAAACAGGTACTTACGCATGCGAGGTGCGATCCTTGCGCGAATGGACGAGATGGGTGGCCGCTGCCGCCCCCACTACCGGAGCAAGCAGGTTGGCGAAAGGCACTGCGAGCAATCCGGTGACTGCCGCCCCAAGGAGGAACCGGCTCGGCCCGCCGAGCGGGAGCGCGTCCTGCGATCCGGTGCGATGGCGCAGCCACACCATCTCGGTCAGCTCGCGCCCCAGCAGCACGGCGTTGACGAGGAGGAACACAACCGCCGGGCCAATCGCGGTGAACAGCAGCACCAGCGCCACGGGCAATGCCAGCGCATTGAACAGCAGAGCGCGGCCCAGGCCACGAAGGCTGTTGCGCAGGTCCTCGCGAAACGGCAGCTGCCTGGCGCTCGCGGCGGCTTGCGGATAATACTTGCGTTCGACCGCCAGCACCACCTCGTCGGCGAAGAACTGCAGCACTGCCAGCGCCACGATGCGGAACAGCAGCCAGCCGCTTACCAGCAGGATCGCCGTAGTCACGAGTGCCGTCACTCCGGGCCCATAGTCGGCGGGCATCATCGGCAGCAGCCAGGTGGCGGTCGCCCGGTCGACGGCGAACCACAGCGCCACGCCGAACACCGCGAAAATCGCCAAGGTAGTGACGATGCTCTTGGCCAGCACCCGCAGGATCGCCGGGTCTGCAAGTTGCCCCGCGGCGCGGGCGAGTGCTTTCGGGAGGCTCATCATGCTCTCGAATGCTTGTGAGTCGGGCCACCTGCCAAGTCAATCGCTCTCCTCCGGTCCGCGCCAAACAGGGCTTGGCCTGTGCATGGCGAGCGGCTAGGCGCGCCGGGTCATTCTCTCCCTTTCCCAACAGACGGATTTTCCATGACCGAACCCCGCTACGACGTCATCGCCATCGGCAACGCCGTGGTCGACGTGATCGCCTCCTGCTCGGACGAGCTGATCGAGGAGCTCGGGCTCAATCGCGGCGGGATGACGCTGGTCGATGCCGAGGGGGCGAGGACGCTCTATGCCGCCATGGGCCAGGCACGCGAGGTCTCGGGTGGCTCGGCGGCGAACACGCTGGCAGGCGCTTCGATGCTGGGCCTGCAATGCGCCTTCGTCGGCCAGGTCTGCAACGACCAGCTGGGCGAGGTCTTCACCCATGACATGCGCGCGACGGGCATCGATTTCGACACCCCGCCGCTGGAGCAGGAGCCGCCGACCGGCCGCTGTCTGATTTTCGTCACTCCCGATGGCGAGCGGACCATGAACACCTTCCTCGGCGCGGGCCAGTTCCTGCCTGCCAGCGCTCTAGACGAGGAACTGATCGCGTCGGCTGCGATCCTCTATCTCGAAGGCTATCTGTGGGACCCGGAAGAGCCGCGCAAGGCGATGCGCCGCGCGATCGAGGTGGCCCGCAGGGCCGGGCGCAAGGTCGCCTTCACCGCCAGCGAAAGCTTCGTCATCGACCGTCACGGCGACGATTTCCGCGCCATGATCGAGGACGGGGTGATCGACATCCTGTTCGTCAACGAGCATGAGCTGGCGACCTTGACCGGCGAGAGCGACTTCGAAGCCGGTGTCGCTGCGGTTGCGGGCAAGGTCCCCGTGCTGGTCGCCACCCGCAGCGCTAAGGGCGCCATCGCCATCGCTCACGGGACACGCGCCGAAGTCGCCGCCGAGCCGATCGACAAGGTCGTCGACACCACCGGCGCCGGCGACCAGTTCGCCGCCGGTTTCCTCGCCGGCTATGCCCGCGGCGAAGCGCTTCAGCGCTGCCTCAAGCGCGGCGCCATCGCCGCCGCCGAAGTGATCAGCCACTACGGCCCGCGCCCCGAGGCGGACCTGCAGGCGCTGATGGCGGAAAAGCTGGGTTAGCCTCGCTTCCGCTCCACCTCTCTCCACCCGATATCCCTTCGGCAGAAGCCGCTGGGGAAGGTGATCGCATCGACCGCCGCATAGGCCTTGCGCTGCGCTTCGGTAACGCTCGGGGCCATGGCGGTGACGTTGAGCACGCGGCCGCCGGTGGCGACGAGCCGGCCGTCCTGCATCGCGGTTCCGGCATGGAAGACCTTGGCACCCTCGGCCTCGGCTGAGCCGAGCTCGATGCTGCCGCCCTTCTCGGGCGTGCCGGGATAGCCCTTGGCCGCCATCACCACGGTCAGAGCCGTCTCCGGCAGCATCTTCGCCTCGCCGAACTCCGCCAATCGACCTTCGGCACAGGCCAGCAGCAGCGCGGCAAGGTCCTCGTCCAGCCGCTTCATCAGCACCTGGCACTCGGGATCGCCGAAGCGGGCGTTGTACTCGATCAGCTTTGGCCCCTCAGAGGTGAGCATCAGCCCGGCATAGAGCACGCCGACATAGGGCATGCCCTCGGCCCGCAGCGTGGCGACGGTAGGCTCGACGATCTCGCGCATCACCTGGCGCTGCAATTCCTTGGTCAGCACCGGGGCGGGAGAATAGGCGCCCATCCCGCCGGTGTTGGGGCCAGTGTCGCCGTCGCCCACCCGCTTGTGATCCTGCGCCGTGCCGAAGGGGATGACGGTGGTGCCGTCGGTCAGCGCGAAGAAACTGGCTTCCTCGCCCGCCATGAATTCCTCGATCACCACTTCTGCACCCGCTTCCCCGAACTGGCCACCGAACATGTCGGCCAGAGCCGCCTCGGCCTCGTCGCGGGTCTCGGCGATGACCACGCCCTTGCCAGCTGCAAGCCCATCGGCCTTGAGCACATAGGGCGGGGTGAAGCGGCCCAGCGCTTCGGTCGCCTGTTCCAGCGAGGAAGTGCGGACATAGCCTGCGGTCGGGATTCCCGCCCGCTCGCACAGGTCCTTGGTGAAGCCCTTGCTGCCTTCGAGCTGGGCCGGGGCCTTGTCCGGTCCGAACACCGCAAGGCCCGCAGCGCGCAGCGAATCGCCCAGACCATCGACCAAGGGAGCCTCGGGGCCGACCACGACCAGCCCGATGTCCTTGTCCTGGCAGAAGCCTCTCACCGCCGCATGGTCGGCCAGATCGAGCGTGACCAGCTCGGCCTCCTCGGCGATACCGGGATTGCCGGGGGCAGAGTAGAGTTTCGTCAGAGTCGGGGATTGCGCCAGCTTCCAGGCCAGCGCATGTTCGCGCCCGCCCGCGCCGATCAGAAGGATATTCATGCCAAGCCCCTACGAAGACGATGATGACAGTGCTGGCGGGCTGGTAGCGCGGGAACGGGCGGGCGACAACGCCGAGCCGCTGACAGTCAGCGCCTTGTCCGCGCTGCTCAAGCGCACGGTCGAGGACCGCTTCGGCTATGTCCGGCTGCGCGGCGAGCTGTCGGGGGTCAAGCGCGCGGCATCGGGCCACCTCTATTGCGCGCTCAAGGATGACAAGGCGCTGATCGACGGCGTCATGTGGAAGGGCACCACCGGACGGCTGGCATTCGTGCCGGAGGACGGGCTGGAAGTGATCGCCACGGGCAAGCTGACCACCTTTCCCGGCCGTTCGAAATACCAGATCGTGCTGGAAAGCCTCGAGTTGGCGGGTGAGGGCGCGCTGCTGGCGCTGCTCGAGAAAACCCGCCTGCGGCTGGAGGCCGAGGGGCTGTTCGCGCGAGAGCGCAAGCGCCCCCTGCCGTTCCTGCCCAAGGTGATCGGCGTCGTGACGTCGCCGACCGGCGCAGTGATCCGCGATATCCTCCACCGGCTGGCCGACCGTTTCCCTTCGCATGTGCTGGTGTGGCCGGTGCTGGTGCAAGGGCAGGGCGCGGCCGAGCAGGTGGCGCAGGCGGTGCGCGGCTTCGGTGCGATCGCGCCGGGCGGACCGGTTCCGCGCCCCGACCTGCTGATCGTCGCGCGCGGGGGCGGCTCGATCGAGGACTTGTGGAGCTTCAACGAGGAAGTCGTCGTCCGCGCCATCGCCGAATCGCCAATTCCCGTGATCAGCGCGGTCGGTCACGAGACCGACACCACGCTGGTCGACTATGCCGCGGATCGCCGCGCGCCGACGCCGACGGCGGCTGCAGAGATTGCGGTTCCGGTGCGCGGCGAACTTGCGGCGACACTCAGCGATTTTGCCGCCCGGCAGCAGCGCGGTGTCTTACGCCCATTATCTCTGGGGCGCGAGCGCTTGCAGGCGCGGGCGGAGCGGCTGCCGAAGATCGAGGCGCTGCTGCAACCGCAGGCACAGAAGCTCGACGAGCAGGCCGAACGGTTGCGCGGGGCGCTGAAGGATCGCGCCAGCGCCGGGCGCGAACGGCTCGGGGCGTTGAGGCTCTCGCCGCAAATGCTCGAGCGCAGTCTGCGCGATGGCCAGCGCGCACTGGCACAGGTGCGGCTGTCGCCCTCGCTGGTGGAACAGCGGTTCCGGCAAGCATCCGAGAGACTCCTATCGCTGGGCCGGGTCCATGCCTCGCTCGACCCCAAGGCACCGCTGCAGCGCGGCTATGCGCTGGTGCATGATTCCTCGGGTGCATTGGTGCGGAGCAAGGCCGCAGCTGGCAAGGAGCCGCAATTGTCGGTCGAATTCGCCGATGGTGCCTTGGCGGTGGTGCCGGTCGGATCGCCTGGCCCCAAGCCGCCTATATCCAAACCGGCGCGGAAATCGCCCCCTCGGTCGCTCGGCGGGGCACAGGAAGATTTGTTCGGTTAATCTTGGCCTGCTAGGGTTGCACCCATGTTGATGTCATCCCGCAACCAGCCTGCCCGGCTCGAGTACGGCCCGAACGGCTTCCGCGTCCTGCGCGCCGGTCGCTACGTCCTGTGCGCCGTGACCGAGGCCGAAATCCCGCTCGAAGACCTGCGCTACTGGAGTGTCGAGCGCCAGGAAGCCTACGCCAGCGCCGAAATCGCCACCCGCCGCCTGACCGGGCAGGAGTGATGTGCGCGTATCGGGCGATTGCATTCGCTTGTGCCACTCTGACCGTGGCCGGGGGCGCGGTGGTGGTGTCGGGCGGCGCGGGTCCTGTCACTGCCGCCGAAGCTACACCGAGCGACTTCCTGATCGAAGGCGAGCTCGAACAGGGTGGCTGGATAAGGGGCAAGGCCCCGCCCCGTACCCTGCGCTTGCGGCTTGGCAACACTGCCCTGCCGCTTGATAACGAAGGACGCTTTTTCGCTGCTTTCGATCGCGATGCTGCTCTTTCTGCGGAACTGGTGGCGACCCTGAGCGACGGCGGCGCGAATTCCGCCCCGATCACCGTCGCCCCGCGCGACTGGCAGATCGAACGCGTCAATATTGCCCGTAAGCCCGGAGGCATGAGCGAGGCCTTCTGGAAAATCCGCGAGCCCGAGCTCAAGCGGATCGAGGCGGCACGTTCGGTCGGGGCCGACAGCCGGGGTTGGGCGCAGAAATTCATCTGGCCGGTGAAGGGACGGATTTCCGGCCGTTTCGGCTCACAGCGCATCTATCGCGGCGAACCGGGCGCTTACCACTCGGGCCTCGATATTGCGACCGGTGCGAGCGGCACGCCGTTTGTCGCCCCGGCCGACGGGGTGGTGACGCTGGCGGCGACGACACCCTTCTCGCTCGAGGGCTATCTCCTGATCATCGATCATGGCAACGGCCTCAACAGCGCTTTCCTGCATTGTTCGGATATCCTCGTGCGCGAGGGCGACGTGGTGACGCAGGGGCAAACCATCGGCAAGATCGGTGCCACCGGGCGCGCCACCGGCCCGCACCTGCACTGGAGCATGAAATGGAACGACGCCCGGCTCGATCCGCTGCTCTTTACCGGGCCGATGAACTGATCCACAGCGCCGGGCGATGAAGCTCAGGCTGTTCATGCTGGCGCTGGTATGCCTGGCTTTGGGGCCGGGCACCTTTGTGCGGTGCGCGCCCCGCCCGATCGACTATCGTTCCGGGGTCGAGGCGACCGCCCTCGATTCCGCAGTGAAGCGGGTCGGCCCGCTCGAAGTGGTCGGCATGTGGCAGCTCAAGAGTCGCAACACCCGCTTCGGAGGCTACTCGGGGCTGATAGCGCTGGGCGATGGGACAATGTTCGCTGCTAGCGACCGCGGGGCGGGAATGCGCTTTGCCCTAGGCGCCGGGGGACCGCTGGGTTTCCGCCTTGCCGCCCTTGGCGACCCGGATTTTGCGCGACAGGAATACTCGCTCGATATCGAATCGATCACCCACGATCCCGCAAGCGGGCAGGTCTGGCTCGCCTATGAAGGCCTCAACATGGTCGAGCGGCGTGATGCGGGACTAGCCCATCCGGCAAGGATCAGGCCGAGGGCGATGGCCGATTGGGGCGAGAATAGCGGGCCCGAGGCGATGTTGCGGCTCGCCGACCGGCGCTTCATCATATTGCGCGAGAGCCGCTCCGGCTGGTTTGCGGATGCTTTCCCCGGGCTTTTGTGGGCGCGCGATCCGCTCGATGGAGAAGAACCCGTCGAATTTGCCTTTGCCGTACCCGATCGCTTCCGTCCTACCGACATGGCGCAATTGCCCGACGGGCGCGTGCTGGTGCTTGCGCGGCGGTTGGCGCTTGGCTGGCCGGTGTTCGAGGTGGCGCTGTTTATCGGCGACCCGAAGGGTATCGCCGAAGACAAGCTGTGGCCGCTGCGCGAGCTTGCCAGGTTCGAGCCACCGTTCCCGACCGACAATTTCGAAGGTCTGGCGGTCGATCCGGGCAATGGCTACCCGGTCACCATCAGTATGATTTCGGACGACAATGGCGCGGTGCTCCAGCGCACCCTGCTGGTGCGGCTGCGCTGGGACGGCAAACTGCCGCAATAGACACGGCAAAGGGCGCGCAGGTTGCCCCGCGCGCCCTTTGCGAATTCCGGTCAGTTCCGGCTTAGGCGGCTTCCGCCGTCTTGAGCGCCTTCTTCAGCTCGCGCTTCACCTTGAGCGCATTGGCCGAAAGCTTCTCGTCCTTGGTCTTGAGCAGCCAGTTGTCGAGCCCGCCATTGCGCTCGACCGAACGCAGGCCGTGGGTCGACACGCGGAACTTGAAGCCGCGGTCGAGCTTCTCGCTCAGCAGCGTGACGTTCTGCAGGTTGGGCAGGAACACGCGCTTGGTCTTGTTGTTGGCGTGGCTCACATTGTGGCCCGTCTGGCGGCCCTTGCCGGTCAGTTCGCAGATGCGCGACATGGTTCGTCTCTTCTCAAAAAATATCGGTCAATGCCGGGAAAGGCGCGCGCATAGCGGGGGAGGGGCGAATCGTCAACCGCTCCTTTGGCTGATCGGGGGTGACGGAACATTTGTGCCGACGCTCCGTTATCTCCTCATCGCCGCGGCCGCGACCGCATTCGATAAAGACATCCCCTGGGGAGAAACACGATGAAGAAATTTGCCACCCTCGCCGCTGCTGCCGGTCTCGCCCTTGGCGTCGTTGCGTGCGATGTCGACCAGACTGAAGAAGCCGAAGTGCCCGAGGTCAAGGTCGAAGGGGGCAATATGCCCGAATACGACGTCGAAACCGCCGACGTCGATGTCGGCACCGAGGAAGTCACCGTTGACGTTCCCGATGTCGACGTGAAAATGCCTGACGATGCAGAAGGCGAACCGGTCACCGGGAACGAATAAAGGCCCGATCCGGGCATGACGGGGCCGCGCCCACGCTGGCCGGTCCCGTCGCCCATGTTGCGCGCGCTCGATGCCGCGCGCGAGGCCGCCGCGCAGGGTGAGGTGCCGATCGGTGCCGTCGTCATGCGCGGCGATTCCGTCGTGGCAGTGGCCCACAACTCGCCCCGCACCGACCACGACCCTACCGCTCATGCCGAAATCGCCGCGATTCGCGCGGCGGCGAAGGCGCTCGGCCAGGAACGGCTCGAAGGCTGCGACCTGTGGGTGACGCTGGAGCCCTGCGCCATGTGCGCCGGCGCGATCAGCCATGCGCGCATCGCCCGCCTCTATTACGCCGCCAGCGATCCCAAGGGCGGCGCCGTCGAACACGGCGCGCGGGTGTTCGAGCAGGAACAGTGCCTGCATGCGCCGGAGGTTTATTCCGGCATGGGGGCGGAGGAAGCGGCGGGACTGTTGCGGTCGTTTTTTGCGAGCCGTCGCTAGAGTCCCCGCCAGATCTTCGCCTTCACATTGTCGCCCGCGCCGAGTTGGCTGCGCCTGCACCGGGTCGGCAGCCAGTCCTTGCCGTAGCAGAGCCGCACTTCCTCCAGCCAGCCGCGCGCGTTGAGCCTGATCCCGACCCGCTCCGGTCGCCAGTCGGGGTTAGCGAGCTGGAAGGCGGCGCGGATCTTGCCGGCGGTCAGCCCGTCCTCGCGGCTCAGCCGGTCGTAGTCGGGGTGCGCTATGCTGCCCCAGATCATCCGGGTGACCTTGAAATAGCTTTCCGGGCTGCGCGCCATGCAGGCGCCGTGCTTGCGCCATTGGTGGGCCATCAGCCGGGCGGAGGGCATCATGCACAGGTTCTTCTTCGCCTCGGGCACACTCACACGCCCCGCGCTGGGGCAATATTGCGGCCAGACCGAGCGCCCGTCGGGCCACAGGCCGTGGACCACCATGCCGAAGCGGCCGTTGCGACCCGAGCATTGCTCGCGATGCTGCGGCGATGATTGGCGCGTGCGGCAGAACTCGGGCGACCAGCTCATCGCGAAGGTGTAGCCGGTGACGGGCAGGCGGCGGGTCGGGCCGTCCTGCCTGGCGTCCGGGACCAACAGGCTTTGCGGTACGCGGCACTGGTAGGATTGGGCGCTCGCAGGGCAAACGACGAGCATCGCGACGATGGTGGCGAGAGCAATCCTCACAGTGGCGTGAAATCCAATCCGATGTCCGCGGCTGGAGCGCTTTGCGTCAGGCGGCCGACGGAGACGTAATCCACCCCTGTCGCGGCCTTGGCCTTGATGGTCTGCAAGTTGATTCCGCCGCTGGCCTCGGTCGGGACGCGCCCGGCGACGATGCCGACCGCCTCGCGCAGCATGTCAGGCGCCATATTGTCGAGCAGCAGCCGGGTTGCGCCCGCCGCGAGGGCCGGTTCGATCTGGTCGAGCCGGTCGACCTCGCAGATGATCTCCTTCACCCCGGCGTCTACTGCGCGGCGCACGGCTTCGCCGACCGATCCGGCGACGAGGACGTGGTTGTCCTTGATCATCGCCGCATCCCACAGACCCATGCGGTGGTTGGCCGCGCCGCCCATGCGGGTGGCGTATTTCTCGAGATGGCGCAGCCCGGGAATGGTCTTGCGGGTATCGAGCAGGGTGCAGGCCGCATTGTCCATCGCCGTCACATACTCGCGCACCATGGTGGCAATGCCGCTGAGGTGTTGCACGGTGTTGAGCGCGCTGCGCTCCGCCGTCAGCATGGCGCGGGCATTGCCGGAAAGGCGCATCAGGTCGGTGCCCGCAGGCACCTGTGCGCCTTCCTCGGCGAGGATCTCGATCTCCATCGCCGGGTCGAGCGCCCGGAAGAAGGCCTCGGCCACCGGCAGGCCCGCGACGACGATGGCGTCGCGGCTGTCCATCACCCCCTGGAACCGCGCCTCGGCCGGGATCACGCTTTCCGAAGTGACATCATGGCCGCCGCCGGGCAGGCCCTCGCCAAGGTCCTCCGCCAGCGTGTCGCGGACAAAACGGTCAAGGTCGAAGCCGGGGATACTGAATGCCATGAGACGCTCCTAACCGGGCCGGGGGAGGTCCGGCAAGCGCGACCGCGCGCCCGCAGGTGCCCTAAGCAAAGCGAAGGAACAGCACCGAGGACGCTCACGCGGAGGCGCGAGCGGAAGACATCAGTGAACGAAGCGGGCGACGACATCCCTGTACGACCGCGAAACCTTCACTTCCGCACCCGAGGCCAGCACAAGGAAACATTCGCCATTGGTGTGCGGGCGCACCTGGCGCACCTGGTCGAGGTTGACGATCCAGCTACGGTGGACGCGCTGGAAGATGCGCGGGTCGAGGCGGCGCTCGAGATCCTTCATCGTCTCGCGCAGGATGCGGGAATTCTCGGCCGTATAGATCACCATGTAGTCGCCGGCAGCTTCGATCCGCTCGATGGTATCGACGTCGACCCGGAAGATCTGGCCCTGGTCCTTGACGTTGATAAGCTTCTCGAAGCGTTCGCCGCTCTCCTCGGCGCTCTCGGCCATCTCCTCGGCCACTTCAGGAGCGACTTCGGTGAGGACGTTCATCAGCTTGCCGGCTTCCTCGGCGCTGCGCTTCTCGGCCAGTCGCTGGCGCACACGCTCGATGGTGTCGGCCAGCGCACTCTCGTCGACAGGTTTCATCAGATAGTGCAGCGCATTGGCTTCGAAGGCGCGGATGGCATGTTCCTGGTAGGCGGTGACGAACACGAACAGCGGCGGGTCGATCTCCATCACGCCCTTGACCACGCTGAAGCCGTCGAACCCGGGCATCTGGATATCGAGGAAAACGAGGTCGGGCTTCTCGGTCTTGATCTTGCGGATCGCTTCGCGGCCGTTGGAACAGGTGCCGATGATCTCGACGTCTTCGAACGGGGCCAGCCGCAACTGGAGGCCCTGGATGGCGAGCTTTTCGTCGTCGACGAGGATGGTACGTATGGTCATGGGTCAGCTTCCGGTAGCGCGATGCGCATCTAGCGATTCCACATTGGCATGCAGCACAGGCGCGGCTGCGGGGGGCAGCGCGGTTGCGGCATCGTCCAACGCGGTTTCGTGGGGGATCTCGATCACGACGGTGAAACCGCCATCATCGGGTGTGCGGATTTCGAACAGGTGGTCGTCTCCATAGGCCTGTTGCAGGCGGTCGCGGATATTGGCGAGGCCGACTCCGGTGGAGACAGGCTTGCCCGCCAGTGCAAGGGGCAGGCTGGCCCTCGTCTCGGGCCTTTGCAATCCCGGGCCGGTGTCGGACACGGTGATGCGAAGCCTTGGTCCGACCAGTTGCGCCGAGAGGCTGATGCGCGCGCCCTCCTCCTGCGGCGAGACGGCATATTTGATCGCATTCTCGACCAGCGGCTGGAGCAGCAGTGACGGCAGAACGGATTTGGACGCTTCGGGCGAAATGTCGAATTCGGTCCGCAGCCGCTCCTCGAACCGCATCCGCTCGATGTCGAGATAGAGCTTCAGCGTCTCGACTTCCTGCGCCACGGTCACCTTGCCGCCGGGCTCGCTGATCAACGTATGCCGCAGAAATCCGGACAGGCGGGTCAGCATCGCATTGGCGGGCTCGGTCTGCTTCAGAAGCACCAGCGTGCTGATCGAATTGAGCGTGTTGAACAGAAAATGCGGGTTGAGTTGATAGCGCAGCATGGCCAGCTGGGCGCTGGTTGCCTGCGCCTCCAGCCGCAGCAGGCGGTCGTTCTGCTCTTCGACCTGGAGGAAGAAGTTGATCGCGTAATACAGCCCGGTCCATGCTCCCAGCAGCGAAAAATCGAAGAACAGGTAGAGCAGTACCAGCTGGGTCAGCGTGGCTTCGCGGTCCGAGAAATAGAGTCCCACGACCCATGCCTCGACCACCGCATAAGTGACCACGGCCGCTGCCAGCGCCGCTGCCGTCACGCCCCATGTGACCAGTGGCGACCGGTTGATGACCTTGCGGTAGATCACCGACAGGACCGTGCTGATCGAGAACCCCGTCACCCCCACGATCAGCATCAGGATGATGTAGGAGGCGCTCTGTCCGTTCGAGATCCCCTGGATCGAGCGCAGCACGACCGCGCCGGCCCAGCCCGCGAACTGCAGGTTCCAGAAGGCCCGGTTCTTGTTCTCGAAGAACGGCGTGGGGCGAAAGGGCAGGACAGCCATAATGCGGGTCTTAGCGCCTTTGCTTCCAAACGTCAGATATTTTGCAGTCCGGTCGGTTGTGCCATATTATGGGTGCGCAGAGGAGAGATTGCCATGAACGCACCGCACCACCCCGACCCTGGCCACGAACCCGGCCACGCAGCGGACAGCGCGCATCAGCGGGCAAAGTTCCGCGAGATGAAGGAAGGCACGGCAGAAGACTGGGCCATCATCGGCGGCGAATACTCGGCATTCGCCAAGGGGTTGGCGGATCGCGTGCTCGACCATCTTCGGCTGCTCGACGGTGACTTCGGCGGTTTCCCGGTCGACCGGCTCGAACACTCGCTGCAGACCGCGACCCGCGCCTACCGCGACGGGCGGGATGAACCCTATGTGGTGATGGCGCTGCTGCATGACATTGGCGATACGCTCGGCAGCTACAACCATCCTGAAGTCGCTGCCTCGATCCTCAAGCCATTCGTGTCGGAAGAATTGCACTGGATCTGCCAGAACCACGGTGCGTTCCAGGGCTATTACTACTTCCACCACCTCGGCATGGATCGCAACATTCGCGACCGGTTCGGGGATCACCCGCACTACGCCGCCTGCGCCGAGTTCTGCGAGAAATACGACCAGGCCGCCTTCGATCCGGACTACGAATCGGAGCCGCTCGAGTTCTTCGAACCGATGGTGCGCCGGGTGTTCGAACGGCCTATCAATTCGATGTACACCAAGGCGGTCGAAGAGGCCGCTTAGGGCCTATTGCGACAGTGCGATCTCGCGCTCGAAGTGGGTACGCCAGTCGGCTTGCCCACTCTTGGCAAGCTGCGCTTCGACCAGTGGGATTTCTCTCTCCATCGCCTCGGCGCGTTCGTCCCAGCCGTCGTGAGTGCGTTTGCGAAAGAGCCAGCCTCCGCTGTAGTCCGGTCCCCATGTCTTCATGAAGCGCAGCGCGGCCGCCGGCTCGTAGCCGGCATTGGCGAGCAGCCAGGGGGCGAGCCGGTCAGCCTCGCGTTCGGTCAGGCGAATGTCCTTCTGTTTGCGCCCACGCGCATCGAGCCATGTGCGGTGCTTCAGGACATTGTGCGCCAGTTCGTGCGCCATCACCGCGGCCAGCAGTTCCTCGTCCCACTCGAAGCCGGGGAATTTCTCGCCGATCACGACCCGGGTGCCGTCCGCCACAGCGCGCTTGCCCAGCGGACCGACTTCCCAGCGGGTGGCGCAAGCGGGAACCCCCGCCAGGGTGACCGGCTCCTGCCCTGCAATTTGCAGCGCCAGCGTGCCGCCCTGCGCCAGCGATCGCTCCATCGCCTCGTTGACAGCGACGAGCCGTTCCCAGCTCTTCCTGTCTTCGGTCGGGATAGTGGTTATGGTCAGGCCCGCCACGGCCGCAATGGTCTGGTCGGGCGCAATAAGCGCTTTGGCCGCAGGCGAGCCGGGGACGACGACCTGCACCCCGATATCGCCGCTCAGGCCCAGGGTCTCGCGCAACGAAACGCCGTCGGCATAGGTCGCAACATCGTGCAGCAGCAAGCCCGTTGCCGGGGTCAGCGTGTCGCAATAGGCAGCATTGCCGGTCGCCAGCGCGAAGCCGATCCGCGACACCTTTTCGTCTTTCGCGCGCAGCTCGGCGAAGCCGGCGGGCAGGGGTGACGCCCCGCTTGCTGCCACTGCCACCAGCAGCGAGCAGACACCCAGCCACGCCGGGCGCAAGGTCACTTGCCGCCTGCCCCGCTCCCGCCGCCCGAATCGCCACCGGCAATGGCTTCGGCCAGCGTCTCGGCCGGGACTGCGCCTTCGATGATGCGCCCGCCGGCAATCCAGCTGGGGGTGCCGGTGAAGCCGAGTTCCTGCGCCCACTGCGTGTTGCGGTTGAGCTCGTAGGCGATCTGCGGACTCGCGGCGTCGGCTTTCAGCTTTTCGAGATCGAGACCCACCTCGCGCGCTGCTGCGGCCATGCCAGCCTCGCTGGTATCGCCGCCGGCGAACAGCGCCTGATGGAAGGCTTCGTACTTCCCCTGTCTCGTCGCCGCGAGCGCCAGGGCGGCCACTTTGTCGCTGCCACCGAAGATCGGCCATTCGCGGATTATGACTTTCAGTTCGGGGTCGGCGGCGAGCAGTTTCTGCACTTCTTCGGCGCTCGCGCGGCAATAACCGCAATTGTAATCGGTGAACTTGACCAGTGTGTGCTTGCCATTGGGGTTGCCCAGGATCGCTCCGTCGAACGGCTTGAAGATGTCCATCCCCGCGCTGGCCAGACGTTCCTGCGCCTGGACCTTTTCCAGTTCGGCGACAACCCGGGGCAGCAGCTCGGGATTTGCCAGCAGGTAGCGCTCGACCTGGCGGTCGCCGAGGCCGCTGTAGGTGAAGGCGGCTGCCCCGGCAAAACCGGCGACAAGGCTCAGAACGATGGTCAGGAGTGTGCGCTGCATGGCGAGGCGCTAGCGACGCTCGCGCTCGGCTTCAAGCTCGGCCTGCGCCTGCATGCGGATGTCCTGCGCGCGCAGCCAGTCGGGCGAGCCTTCGGGCAGGCCCGCTTCGGCCACCTGGGCGCTGCCCAGCGCGAGGAACCACTGGCGGTTCATCGCCTGTTGTTCGGCCGTGGCGAGGCGGGCGCGCGGCATATCGCCACGGGCCGCATAGACGACGCCGAGCTGGTACCAGGCAAAGGGCATCCAGCGATCGCGGGCAACCGCGGCGCGCAGGACTTTCTCGGCCTCGGCATAGTGCGTCTGGTCCTCGGTCGCGATCAGGGCGTGGCCGAAGATGGTCGCGATAAGCGGGTGGTTGCCGGTCAGTTCGGTCGCCTCGCGCAAGGCCGGGATCGCCTCGGCGGCGCGGCCCGATTCGAGCAGGATCTGGCCCTTGAGCTCGAGGAAATAGGGGTCGTCCGGCACCGAGGCGAGCAAGCCGGCAACTTCTGCCAACGCCTTCTCGACCTGCGCATCGCGGTGATAGGCATAGGCGCGGGCGTAGCGTGCGGGGATGTCCTGCCTGGTCTTGGGATAGGCACGCAGGACAAAAGCGGGTTCGGCGAGATAGCCATAGAGCTTGGCCTTGACCCGCGCGAAACGGGCCTCGAGCTCCGGATCGTCCGGTGCTTCCCATGCGGGGTCGACGGTATACACTTCGCGCAGGCGGTTGATGCGATCGCTGGACAGCGGGTGCGTGCGGAAGAATTCCGCCTCGGGCGACTGGCTGCGGCCATAGCGGAATTCCTGGTTCAGCAGCTTGCCGAAGAAATCGAGCGAACCGCGCCCGGAAATTCCGGCCTTGGAGAGATATTCCGCTCCTGCCGCATCAGCCGAACTTTCCTGGGCCCGGCTGAAGGCAAGGAACTTGCCCAGCGCCGCCTGTTGTCCGGCCATCATGGCCGCAAGACCCGCATCGGTTG
The DNA here is from genome assembly GCF_021431965.1 of Erythrobacter sp. SDW2. Classification (NCBI taxonomy): domain Bacteria; kingdom Pseudomonadati; phylum Pseudomonadota; class Alphaproteobacteria; order Sphingomonadales; family Erythrobacteraceae; genus Erythrobacter; species Erythrobacter sp. SDW2. Next base: position 470,061 of record NZ_CP090370.1, on the reverse strand, counting down.
CCCCGGCTGCGACGGCGGCTACGCCGAGCAGCAGCGAGAGGATGGTGATATTGGTCGCCGCGCGATAGCTGTCGGCGCTGCGGATCACATGCCCGCCGGTAATGTGGCCCAGTTCATGCGCGATGACCCCTTGCACTTCATTGGCATTGTCGGCTGCGTCGATCAGTCCGGAGTGAAGGTAGACCACCTGCCCGCCAGCGACGAAGGCGTTGATCGACGGATCGTTGATCAGCACCACGTCGACGTTGCCAGCCTGCAGCCCTGCGGCAGACACCAGCGGCGCGGCCATGTCCTGCAACACCGCTTCCGTCTCCGCATCGCGCAGGATCGACTGCGCCATCACCGGCTGGGCGGTGAAAGCGGCGAGTGAAAGGAGCGCGATTAAGCGGGCAAGGATGCGCATTGCCTGCAGATTAGCGTGCGGCGGCCTGAATGTCCCCTGAAGAATCCGATGGCCGGGCTGTTGCCGTCTCGCGGGCGAGGAAATCGAAGATTGCGCTCTTCACCGTACCGTCGCCTTCAAACGGGCGAGCAAGGGCGAGCAAAATGCCGACGTGCCCCATGTCGGGGACCAGCACCGGGTCGGTGGGTATTCCCAGGTCGCTCAAAGCCTTGGCCAGCACCTTCGAATTGCGGGGGCGAACCGTCTTGTCCGCGTCGCCCGTGATCAGCAACAGCGGCGGTGCGTCCTTGCGGATGAAACCGATCGGCTGGGTCTTTGCCAGATCGGGTGCCTTGCCGAAGGCGTTGATCGTGCCTTCGCTGTCGAGCGGGAGAAAATCATAGGGGCCGGCCAGGCCGATGGCACCGCGAATGCTGGTGGCGGGCACGCCTGCAGCCGCCAGCCATTGCGGGTCGAGTGCCAGCATGACCGCATTATACGCCCCGGCGGAGTGACCCATCAGCACGATCCGGTCGGGATCTCCGCCATAGCGGGCGATATTGTCGCGGACCCAGCGCACAGCAGCAGCGCCGTCTTCCAGCATGGCCGGATACTCGCCGCCGGGAACCAGCCGATATCCCGCGCTGACCCCCACATAGCCGCGGGCGGAGAGATTGCGGGCAACGAAGCCGTACTCCCCGGCCTTGCCATGCGACCAGCTGCCGCCGTGGATGAAGACGACCACGGGCAGCGGTCCGGTGGCGGAGGCCGGCTTGGCGACCAGCAGCACCTGCGCCGGTGCAGTCCCGAAAGCAACCGGTTCGGAAACCTCCGCGACCGAGGCGGTAAACAGCGCATCGACCCGGTCGAGCAATGCCACCGATTGCGTCGCCATGGCCCAGCGCCACAGGCCGAACACGCCCAAGGCCAGAACGGCCAGCGCCAAGAGGATCCAGCCGATCCAGCCCATCTTGCGACCCCTTCTCGCCCCATTGCCAAGCACGCGCACCATCGCGCGCCCCTAGCGGGCAGTGGCGGCTCTGCAAATGCAGTTATTGGTTGGTGCTGCTAGCCCACGAGCTTGCGCGCGGCCTTTTCGACCAGCGCGATATCGTCGCTGCAATCACCCAGCACGGCAATTTCGCCATTGCCGAGGCGACGGATCACGACAATACCGAATTCCGGGCCTACGGGGTCGACTGCGTCGAACCCGTGCAGTTCGAGCTGGCGCAGCTTTTTCGCCAGCGACGAACGAATCTGGCCTTCCGGCTCGATTTCCCTGCCCTCTTCCTCGCGGCGCAGGCGCCGTTCGGCGGCCACGATTCCCTTGAGGCCACCTTCAGCCTTGGCGAGGAAGCTCTTGAGCGCGCCTCGCTCGATACCGTGGCGGTGGGCATGGGTCAGCACGGCGGCATATTCGGTCAGGCGAGTCTTGTCGTAATCGGCTCCGAACACCAGCTTGACCACCGGCGTCATCGGCGCACGGTCCTGCATGGTGAGGCCGTTTTCCTCGATCAGCTCGGCGAAATCCTCGGGCGATTCTGCAGCTGCCAAGCTGACGTCATAGGCGCGGCTGACCGCGTCATAAAGTGCGGCACGGCTGCGATCTTCGCTCGATGTGGCGATCTGCGCCAGCTCGCGCGCTTCGGCGAGGGTATCGTAGAGACCCATCTCGCTGTCGTCCTGCGCAAACGACGGCAATTCGATCTCGCGTGGGGCAGGCTCTGCCGCAGGTTCTGCAACAGGCTCTTCGTCGAATACCGGCTCGCTTCCGGGCAGTGGCGCTTCCTCGAACACTGCGAGAGAATCCTCGCCCGGCTCGTGCGCGGCGATTTCCATGTCGCCACCCAGATCGAGCGGCGAGGTCCAGTCGTCGGTATCTTCTTCCTGGTCTTCCTCCGCCGCATTGCCGAGCAGGCTGGCAAAGCGGTCGTCCTCCTGCCCGAAAGCCGGGGTCGGGAAATCGTCGTGCTCCTCGACACTGCCTGCGTCGCTTCCGTCGTAGGGGCTGAGCGACTGCGTGATCGAGAGGTCGAGGGGTTTCTTGGCCGGCTTGCTGCGGAGGCCGGACAGGCTGCCCAGGCCGCTTTCCTCATCTTCGTCGCCGCCGCTCGGCATCAGCGAAGCGTAGGCGTCGTGGTTGATCGTGTCCTCCTCGTCGGCATCGCCGATGTCCGGGAGGGCAAATTCGGTGAGGTCACCTTCGTCGTCGAACGCCTCATCGTCGTCCCAGCTTTCGCTGGCTTCCTCGACAATCGCGCTCTCGCCGAGCGACAGCACGTCAGCGGCAGGACCATCCGCCCAGTCGGCAACAGGATCCGGAGCACGCCCGCCAACCGGTTCTTCCTCGACTTCCTCTTCCCCGGCGGGGTCGAGAGCCTGGTCGATTTCGAGCAGCAGCTCGTCCGTGGTGAGCTGATCGGCCATTTCCTTCCAGTTGATCACGCCATAGATGAAATCGATGGTGTCATCGTCGCTGGAGAAGGGCAGCAGGATGCCGCGATAGAGGATCGTCGCGTTGCGCTGGTTGACGAATTCGGCCTCGAACCCGATCGGCGCCTGGTTGGCGAGGATCTGCATATAGTGGTCGGTGATCCGGCTCAGCAGCGAACGGCTGGGCACGTCGTCGAGCGTGCGGATGAGCCCCCGGGTGCCGCATTCCTCGGCCAGCTCGTCCCCCAGGTACTGGACCGCCGGATTATCGATCCCGCCAGTAAAGTCGAGCAGCACACTGTAAGGCCCGAAATCGGGCAGCGCATCGGGATCGAGATCCTCGATCGAAGGGAAGTTGCGGTCGGCCAGCAGGCTTGCCCAATGGTTGTAGGCGCGCACCTGCATGCGGCGCTCGTCCTGCCCTACGGGGCTGGGCGGCGCTTCGCGGCCCATATCGTCCCCGTCAATGTCGGAGCCGGTATCGGCGCTGTAGTCCTCGTCGCGGGTGTCGTCGTCAAACGAACCGATATGTCCGCGCAGCGTGTCCATGACGTGCAATGCCCCTCACTTGGCGTTCAGGGGCGTTCTGACGTCGCGTAGTAAACATCCCGTTAAGTGGATGCAGAAACCTTCGCCGTGCCGACGCGGTGACGTCAGAACAGGTAGCGCATCCTGATCCGTTGGTGGACCGGCTCGGCAGCCACGGCGAAGGCGGCGGCGGAGAACTTGGGCGGCCCCATCCGCACTCTGGCGTCACGCGAGAAGCCGAAACCTTCCTTGGGAATCATCAATGCCTTGTCGGCTTTGCCGTTGCCGTTCTCGTCATGCAGCAGGGAGATGGCATAGGTGCCCGGCTTGACGTCATGGAATGTGAAGCTGACCGTGGTGCCGGCCTTGACGGTCATTGCCAGCGCCTTGGGATCCTTGTCGCAATTTGGGAAGGCCTTGGCATTGGCGGTAAGGCAGGCCAGCACCTTGCCCTCGGCCGAGCGCAGGTCGGTGACCGTGACGCTGATATCCTGTCGTGCCCCAGTATTCCCCACCAGCAGCGGCGCCGTAACCGCCAGCATCAGCGCCGAAAAACTTCGGCCAACCCCCTGTCCGTCCTGCATATGCGATCCCAAATCCTGAAATAGAGCCCGTAGTTGCAATTATACCGCTCGTGATGGAGCTGGTGGTGCGAGGCCGTTATCAGCCAGTTCCCTAAGCGCGAATGAACGAGCCAGCGCGGGAAGATCTCCCAGCCCATGTGATTGGTCACCCCCATCACCGTCATGATCATGAGCACGAGGCCGAGCATAGCGACATGGATCGGGAACACAAAGACCAGCGCGGGGATAACCACTGCCCCGGTCAGCGCTTCGATCGGGTGAAAGCTCATCGCCGCCCAGGCGGTGGGCGGGCGGCTGGCGTGGTGGACCGCATGGGCGAGGCGGAACTCGCGCGGGCGGTGCATCCAGCGATGGGTCCAGTAGAACCACGTATCGTGGGCAAAGAGGTAAAGCAGCACCGACAGCGGCAAATACCACAGCGGGTAGTCGTTCCAGTCGGTGTAGATGCGGGTCCAGCCGAGACTGTCCCATCCCCAGGCGACGATTCCGGCCGGCACGCCGTAGATCGCTGCCGAGGCCAGCGACCAGCGGATTTCCCTGGCCATCTGCCGGTCGAGCCCGTCGTAGAAGCCGGGCCGCACGCGCGTGGTCAGCCAGGCGAAGATCCCGCTTGCGGCAAGATAGCGCACGGCGACGATCACTGTCATCGCCAGCGCGGAAAGGAGGATCGCGGTCCACATGAACCCCTCCTATGCCAATCTGCCGGGAAGGCGGGAAGTCCCTATTCGGCGCGCATCCACGCTGCGCAGGCTTCGTCGCCCCAGACGGTCGTCCGCCGCATGGCAGCGCGGGCCAGCCGTTCGACCTCGACCTTGCGCCGTGCGGCGGCGAGCGGGTGGGTCGGGGCCGGGCGGATGATCTCGGCATCGTAGCCGTCGGCCACGATCACTCCGCAGCAGTCCGGCCGATAGGCCTCGGTCTCCAAGGGTGCATGATCGAGATGATTCGCCACGCCCCAGTAGAAGCGGTCGCAATGCTCAAGGTAATCGGGCCATTTGCCGTCGCCGAGCAAGTCGCCGCGCGCGACCTTGATCTCGACGATGACCACCTGGCCCTTGGCATCGATCCCCATCAGATCGGCCCGCCTGCCGCCCCGCAGCGGCATCTCCGGCAGGCACCAGATATCGTTGCGGGCAAACAGTCGCATGATCCCGCGCGCGACGGCAGCGGCGTCGATGATGGTCACTTCTGAACCGGGTGCGGGTGTGGTCGCCATCCGCCCTCATTGGAACAGAGGGCGAACGCCTGTCAAGCGATCAGGCGCTGCGGCGCGGCCCCAGCTCGCCACCTGCAGGCACCAGCGCCAGCACCGAATTGCGGGCGTGATGAAACTCGCGCCACAAGGTCACGGCCGCGGCAGTCGCGTCCTGGCCGCGCGCATTGACGGCGAGCAGTGCGGTCAGGCCCGGACGCATCATCGCAGTAAGATCGCCGATCAGGTCGGAGGCGAGATCGAAGCGCCAGCCTCCGACATCCTTGATCAGGGCCGGGAAGTTGCGCACTTGCGGGCTTGGGCGTTCAGGCGCGAGACCTGCCAGGGCAGCGACAGCGGCTGCGGCATCCTGCAGGGCGGTCCATTGCACGCTGAGCGACTGCGCATTGCTGCGCGGGCCAGCTGCGGCGGGATCGACGACGAAAGTGTTGGGCTGGGCGCTCATGACAAGCCTGCCTTAGCGGCAAACCGCTTGCCAAATCGCTAATGCTGCCAGCTTGCCTCGCCATAACCGAAAGTGGCTGCCAGCGGTGCGGTCATCGTCTGCAGCAGCTTGACGTCTTCCCCGCTCAGTCGCTGGCGCCATTTCATCGTCGCGAGGCGCGGATCGCGACGAATGTAGGAGTCCCGGTCGCTGTCGCCCGCCCGGGTTTGGAAATTCTGGATCAGAAACCGCCTGGTTGCCGCAGTTTCCGTTCCCCCGATGAAGGCGAGCAAGCGCCGTGCAGTGGCGTCACGATGCCCCATGAAATCTTCCTGCCGGACCAGGGTGGTCCGCGGATCGGGCAGGAGGTGATTGGCGGCAAAACCATAGACCACACGCCACAGCAGCGCCGCCTGTTCGAGAGGCGTGCGATCTTCGCGGGCAGAACGGGCAATCTCGTCAGCCTCATCGGGCAGCATCGCCATCAGCGCCGGCTGGCTGGCGAGGTCGCGGAAGCAAAAGCCATCGGTCTTGCGCAGGAGGCTCTCGGCAAAGGCCCCCGGATGCCTGACGCACAGCACCACCTTGCATCCGGCGCGCTGCTGCAATGTCAGAGCGCTGAAGGCAAGGAACGGCCCTTTGAGGATGGCTGGCTTGCGGGCGAGCAGGACAGGAAACTTGCGCTGTGCATAGCGTAACGCCTGCCCCAGCTGCTTCGGCGAGCGCGCCCGGCCGAGGCGCGCGAGGAACTCGGGTATCACCGGCCCGCGCTGCAGTATCCGGGCCAGATTGTCGTGCAGCTCTTCCCAGCGGCTGTCGTCATAATATTCGTACCAGCGCGGCGGACCGAGCGAATCATAACTCGGCGTCGGTTCGGGATTGAGCGGTTCGTGCAGCAGGTGGAATTCCGGCGCAGTGTGCAGCAACGCGCCGACCAGCGTGGTGGTCGAATAATGCGTGCCTGTCACGATCACGGACCGCGCCAGCAGCGGATCAGGTCGGTCTTGTGCCCCCATCTCCCGCATCCAAACCACGCGCTGCCGCATCGTGCAAGCTGGCGCGCCGAAAAGGGCTTTGTTTTATCGTTGGCAAGCCGCAAACCCCTCTGCTAGACGCGCGCTTCGCAATTCGCGCGATGCACCCGTAGCTCAGCTGGATAGAGCGCTGCCCTCCGAAGGCAGAGGTCACAGGTTCGAATCCTGTCGGGTGCGCCAAGGGGGCGGTCCTCGCGAGAGGGCCGCCCCCTTGGCGTTTCATGCCGCTTCCAATGCCGTTAGGAGTCGTACCAATCGCGTCGCGATCGTCGCCGCGCGCCCCTAATTCACCGCCCGCTCCTTACCCTCCCAATAAGGTGCGCGCAGCTCGCGGCGCAGAATCTTGCCCGAGGGGTTCCTTGGTAGCGCGTCGACGAAATCGATCGTCTTGGGGCATTTGAACCCGGCAATCCGTTCGCGGGCATGGGCGATGATGCTGTCGGGGTCGGGCGAGCAGCCGGGTTTGGGCACCACGATGGCCTTGACCGCCTCGCCCCATTTCTCGTCGGGCACGCCGATCACCGCCACGTCCGCCACCTCGTCATGGCCGAACAGCGCGCTTTCGACTTCCGCCGGATAGACGTTCTCGCCGCCCGAGATGATCATGTCCTTGATCCGGTCCTGGATATAGAGATAGCCCTCTTCGTCCATGATCCCGGCGTCGCCGGTCCGCAGCCAGCCGTCGCCAATCAGCGTCTTGGCCGTCTCTTCCGGGCGGTTCCAGTAGCCGATCATGACCGATGGGCTCTTGATCGCCACTTCGCCGATCTGGCCGGGAGGGAGCGGCTGGAGGTTTTCGTCGAGAATCCGCAGCTCGTTGCCCGGCAGCGCCTTGCCCGCGCTGCGCATGACTTTCTCCCGGCCGGGCCGGTGGTCTTCGGGCGGCAGGCTGACGACCGTGCCATAGGTTTCCGTCATGCCGTACATCTGCGCGAAATCGCATTTGAGCCGTTCGACCCCTTCCTTGAGCAGGTCGAGCGGGATCGGGCTGGCACCATAGTTGAGCCCCTTGACCGAGCTGAAGTCGGCATTCTCCGCGTCCGGATGCGACAGCACGATGCGGATCGCGGCGGGGACGAGGAAGATATACTCGACCCGGTAATCGCGGATATCGCGAATGGTCGCGGCCGGATCGAACTCGGCATGGATGATGAGCTGCTGGCCCGCCATCAGCGCGCTGCTGGCGGTGCCAACCCCGGCGATATGGCCATAGGGCATGGCCAGGATGATCGAGCTGCCCGGATCGGCGCTGGCCCAGCTGAGGCCCGAAGCGCGCAGGATCGGGCGCATGGCAGTGGCGTTGTAATGGCTCAGCACCACCCCCTTGGGCAGACCGGTGGTGCCCGAGGTATAGAGCTGGAGCATGGCATCGCCGACCTCGACCGGGGTCGTTACGGGCGCATCGCTCTGCGCGTCGCGCCAGGCGGCGAATTCGCGTTCCATTACGATCTTGCGGCCTTCGAAAGGCACGCTCTCGAAGCCTTCCTCGACGAACAGGATCGGCGATCCGGCATCGCGGGTGATGAAATCGACCTCTGCCGGGGCGAGCCGCCAGATGATGGGCACGAACACGAATCCGCCGCGCACGGTGCCGAGGAACAGCTCGACCGCATGGTCGCTGTTCTTGCCGAGATAGGCGATCCGGTCGCCCTCCTTGAACCCCATCGCCGCAAGCCCGTTGGCGATCTGCGTCGCGTGCCGGTCATACTCGGCATAGCTGGTGACACGGTCGCCGAAGCGCAGCGCGACCTGCTCGCCGCGTTCGTCTGCCTGGGCAGCGAGCGCATGGCCCAGCGTCACGGGGCCGGGAAAATCGGGCATGGTGGTCCTCTCCGTCAGTCCCTTCTGTTCCGAATCGGGCGAAGGGTATTTGCTTTGCAACCGAATGTGTCGTGAAGCGCGCGGGCAGTCAAAGGGCGAGTTAATTGGCGTATTACACCGCTTAGGGACTGGCACCACGGCGCGTTTGGCGGCATGGCGGCCCGGCGATGAACGATCCCGCTCCCGTCAAGCTGTCCGAAATGCCCGGCTTGCCCGTGACAGGCGTGCTCTACAACCCGCGCAGCCACCGCAACCGCGATGCCAATATAGTCGAGCCCGACTATCCCGTCATCCGGGTCGAGCAGCCACGCCGCCGGCGTGAACTGAAGGACGCGATGCAGCGCTTCGTCGACAGCGGCGTCGAACTGCTGGTGATCAACGGCGGTGACGGCACGGTGCGCGATGCGCTGACCGGCGGGGCCATGGTGTTCGGCGACAAATGGCCCGACATCGCCGTGCTCCCCCGCGGCAAGACCAATGCACTGACGGTCGATCTCGGCATGCCCAAGCACTGGAGCCTGGAGCAGGCGATCATCGCCCATCGCGACGGCGGCCGCGTGCAGCGCCAGCCGATGGTGCTGGCCCCGATGGACGGGCAGGAACTGACCCGGCTCGGCTTCATCCTCGGGGCGGGCGTTTTTCTGGCCGCCATCGACAGCGGGCAGGACGCGCACAAGTTCGGCGCCTTCGACGGGTTGGCGGTCGGGGTCACCGCGGTCTGGGGCGTGATGCAGGCTCTCTTCGGCAGCGACACCAATCCATGGCGGCGCGGGGCAAAGGCGCGGATTCTGCTGGGCGAGGAGATGGCAGAACTCGATCACGCACCGTTCGGCGATCCGACCACAAGGGCGATGATCTTCCTGTCCTCGCTCTCGACTTTCCCCGCCGGATTGAAGCCGTTCGGGGACTTCCCGGGCCCCTTGCGCCTCGCCGTGATCGATCATCTGCGCCGCCGCATCGTAGCGCGGATGCCCTGGGTGATGCGCGGGTACCACTCGCCCGAAATGGAGGCCCTGGGCCTGCATCGGCGCAGCACCGACCGGATCGAGCTCGACCTGGGCGACCGCTTTATCCTCGATGGCGAAGTCTTCCAGCCCGGGCGCTATTGCGTGACGCCCGGGCCGATGCTCAATTTCGTTATACCGTGACTGGCGCACTGCACGATCGGATCGCACAGCAGCTTGGCCGCGAAGCCAGGGACGAGGTGCGCCAATTCGCCGCCGCGCTCGCCAGGGACGCAGGCGCGCTCGCGGCGCTGTTCTACGGCTCCAACCTGCGCACCGGCGAGCTTGAAGGCGTGCTCGATTTCTACTTGCTCATGCCTGGCCCGCAGCGCGAGCGGATCTGGCCGCGGGTCAGCTATCACGAGCGGGAGCTCGGCGGCAAAACTTTGCGCGCCAAGGTCGCGATCATGAGTCTCGAGCAATTCGCCAGAGCCTGTCGCGGCGAGAGCCGCGACACGACGATCTGGGCCCGCTTCGTCCAGCCCAGCGCGCTGGTGTGGCAGGCGGACGAGAGCCAGAGCGATGCGGTGACGCGGGCGATTGCGGCAGCGGCGCAGACCGCAGCGCGGCTGGCAGTCGCGCTCGGACCGCCGGCCGCAAGTGCCGACGAGTACTGGCGCTGCCTGTTTCGTGCCACCTACCAGGCCGAGTTCCGGGTCGAGAAGGCGGGGCGGGAGGACTCGATCCTCAGTGCCAATGCCGTGCATTTCGAAGGCTTGCTGCCACTGGCGCTGCAGGCGGCGGGCATCGGTTTTACCGAACGTGCCGGCGTCTATGTGCCGACCATGACGCCGACCGAGCGCAAGGCCGTCCAACGCTGGTGGGCCAAGCGGCGACGTCTGGGCAAACCACTCAACCTGCTGCGGTTGGCCAAAGCGACGACCACGTTCGAAGGGGCGGCGCGCTATGCGGCATGGAAGGTCGAACGCCACACGGGCGTCGCTATCGAGGTGACACCCTTCCGCGAGAAGCACCCGCTGCTGGCCGCACCGGGTGCCTTCGTCGAAGTACTGCGCGCGCGCAATGCGACGCGCAGCTGAGGCTTACATGTAGCGCATGTTGACGGTGATCGAACCGACGCCCCCGTCGACCGAAAAGGCAGTCTTCTTGTAACTCGGCTTGCCGAGGTTGAAGATGTTGATCGATGGGTTGTTCGACATCGCCCCGCCATCGGTGCTGATGTCGGTCTTGCCATTGCCGTTGACGTCGTGACGCACGGCGATGGCATAGCTGCCCGCAGCCGGGAACGGCATGCAGAAGGTCATCGTCCCGGCCTTGGCCGGGGCTTCGATGCGGTTGATCCATTTGCCCGACTGCAACCAGTCAGCCGAAGTCGCACGGTAGGACTGGACCCGGATCTTGCCTGCAGAGGACTTGATTCCCGCCACCGTCACCTTGACCGCCGGGCCATTGCCGGAGTTGCACTTGGCCATGTTGTTGCTGATCGGCTGGCGGTATTGCGCCATGGCCGGGACTGCGATCCCGCCTGCTGCCAGAGCCAGTGCTGCGCCGGTTGCGGCGAGCTTGCCAAAAGTCGTCATAGGTCATTCTCCGGCCTCGAGTGTGGCCGGTCCCTTGTTCGTGTTCCGCGGAATTGCCCCGCCATATCGGCCCCGCACCTAGGAGCGGGCGGGTGAATTGCCGCTGAATTCGCTGTGCTAGCAATTGAAAGCATTGGCTCAGGCCTTGCGCCGGCCGGGCACGACTCGTCCCGCTTCCAGCGTCACGACGCGGCCGGCGATATCGGTCAGCGCACCGCGATGGCCGATTATGACGATGGTCCGCTGGCCGGCCAGCCCGGCAATGGCTTGCGCCACGGCCTCGTCGGCAGCGCTGTCGAGCGCGCTGGTCGCCTCGTCTAGGATCAGCAGCGCCGGATCACGCAGCAGGGCGCGGGCCAACACGATGCGCTGGCGTTCTCCGCCTGAAAGCTGCCGCCCGCGCTCGCCAAGCGGGCAGTCGAGCCCGCCGGGAAGCTGGTGGACGAAGCCGGCAGCTGCCATCTCGAGCACTTCTGCCAGCTGCGCGTCGCTCGCTTGCGGGTCGGCCCAGCGCAGATTGTCGCGCACGCTGCCGTGGAACAGCACCGGGCTCTGGTCGACATAGGCGACCTGCCGCCGCCAGCCATGGCGCCGCGCCGGATCGAGTGGAACGCCGTCGATCAGCACCTGCCCGCTGTCGGGCGCGACAAGGCCGCCAAGGATATCGGCCAGCGTACTCTTGCCGGCGCCCGAGGGGCCAACCAGCGCGACCGTTTCGCCCGCGTCGATTTCCAGCGAGACATTGGCGAGTGTTGCAATGCCTTCGCGGTGGGCGAGCGAAATGCCTTCCAGGGCAATGGTGCGGGTCAGGCGCGGCACGTCTGCAACCTGTCCGGGAGGTTGCTCGGCGGCAGCCTCGGTTTCGCGGATCAATCTTTCGGCAGCCACCACCGCCGGCGCGGCGTGGGCCCAGACCTGCCAGCAATCGAGCAGGGCGCCGAGCTGCGGCAAGGCGCGGGCGAACAGCGCCACCAGCGGCAGGATGACGATCGCGGGCACCTGCCAGCGCTCGAGCGCCAGCCACACGCACAGCGCTACGACCAGCGCGCCTCCGACCTGCAACAGCGAGCGGGCCAGCAGCGTATCGGCGGTGAAGCGGACCCGGACCTCGCGCAGCGAGCGGAATCCTTCGAGCACGCGGGCCTGCGCCGCTTGCTCGGTGCCGAAGCTCTTGATTGCCCTTAGCGCATCGAGGTTTTCCTCGAGCAGTCCGTGCAGCCCGCGATATTGCACGCTGAGCGCTTCGCCGAGGCTGCGGGCGCGCCGACGCAGTCCACCGTAGAGCGCGAACACCGCCACTCCCGCAACCGCTCCCACCAGCGCCACCAGCGGCGAAATCGCCAGCGCGGCAAGGCCGATGGCGACGAGCCCGACGGCAATCCGCACCAGCGCGCCGAGCTGGTCGATGGCGATGGCTGTCCGGTCAATCTCGGAAATCAGCATCGCTCGGTTCTCGCTCTGCCGCATGCGCGAAAGCGTGCGCCAATCGGCGGCCAACAAGGCGGCGAAGGCACGGGCACGCAGGCCATCGACGATCCCGATCGAAAGCCGCATCGAGGCCATGGTGCGGACGTAGTCGGCGAGGGCCCGCAAGGCCACCAGCGCAGCGAACCCCGCCAGCAGCATCGCCAGCGAGGGCTGCCACCCGCTTGCTGCCAGCCATTGCGAGACGGGCGAGAGAACGCCGCCCCCTGCCCCATCGCCCATCACCAGTGCCAGCAGCGGCACCAGCAGGACGAAGCCGATGCCTTCGGTCAGCGCGCCGAGCACCGCCAGCGCGACCACCAGCGTCAGCTGGCGCTGGTTGGCGATGGCAAGCAGGAGGGAAAGGCTGTCGCGCGGCATCTGCGTCGGGTGGCTAGCAGGGAAGAGGCGGTCTGTCCCGCTTCACAAATCGTTGCGGCCTTCGACCAGGCCGACAAATTGTGCCGCCAGCAGGGCTTGTGCGAGCCCTTGCCGATAGGGAAGGTTGTCGTACTCGTCCGGACTGTCGGCTTCAGGGAACTCCTCCAGCATCCGGCGCATCTTGGCGGTATCGAGCAAGCGCGATAGCCGCGGATGGGACGCGACGGTTTCGACCGTGGCAAGCAATTCGTCTCGGCGGGGGGCCATGCGGACATGCCAGTCCGATCCGTGGCGCCCGACGCGCGCTTCCAGCCGCTGCGCCTCGGGCATGCGACCTCTGGCCAGCTCGCGGGCAAGGAAGCGATGGACGCCGTCGCGCACGAACATTTCGCTCGGCAGCGCCATGCAGTATTCGACCAGCGGGCGGTAAGCTGTCACGTCGCGGTAGCGCAGGCCGTAGCGCAGTTCGAGCGCGAGGGTGATCTCGGCCATGCTGTGATCGTTGTCGGCCAGGTCGCGCCTTGCGGCTTCGGCGCGGCTGGCGGGATAGGCAAAGCCTTCCCACGCCGGGGCGGAGCCACGCTCGGCGGCGCGCGCGCGATAGGCATCCTGTGCCTCCGCCGTCAGCATCGAGTTCCATGCCAGCGCATCGGCACGGGCCGGGCGAACCAGTTGCTTGAGGCGACGACGCAGGCTGCGCGGCAGGTTGGGTACCACCGCCAGCGCCACGACCTTGCGCCACATCGGGCGATGGTCGCCCATCGCACTGCGCCCGGCGAGGTTGCGCCACATTCGCCGCCAACGCAGCGTCCGGAAATCCTCGGCATAGGACCATCGCCCATCGGCGCTGAAGCCCTGGTTGCCCCACGCGGCGCTCAGCAGCCAGTCGCAGCCGAGCGAGCGGGCTTTCTCCCAGCTGCCATGGTGTGCCCCGAAATGCGCCAGCGCCGGGTTGAACGTACCCGCCAGCGCGGCGATCTCGCGAAAGCGATGGTCATGCCCGCCATGCGCAGGGTCGGCACGGTGCACGGCCAGGCGCGGATGCATGGAAGCGAAGCGTTCGACGACCGGCCATTCGTCGGCAAAGGCCTCCGGTACCCCGGTGTCGCTTGCAGCGGGCAAGGGGGCGAAGGTAATCCCGTCGAGGTAAGCATCCTGCGGCAGCCGGGCCAGCAATGCGTCGGCGACGACGGGCGAGTCGAGCCCACCCGACAGCGCGAGGGCGGGGCGGTTCGATTGTGCAAGCACCGCGCTGCACGCCTCGCCCAGCAATCGAGCAACCTCGGCGACATGCTCCGCGTCACTCCGATGCGGGGCAGCCGGGGTCAATCGGCGGTTGTACCATGGGTCGATCCGGGCACCGCTTTCCTCCAGTGTCACAACTGTCCCCGGCGGGACGCGGAAAATGCCACTGTACGCGGAGCCTGGCGGCGGCCGGGTGACATCGAGTGCCAGCAGGTCGGCCAGTTCGTTCCAGTCGATCTCGCGGGCCATCCCGAGGGCTTCGAATGCGCCCGGCAGGCTCGCGACAGCCCAGCCGGCCTTGTCCATCGGCGCATAGAGCAGTGGAGGCGCGTCGATCGGCGATCGCGCCAGCCGCAAGCGGCCTTCGGGCAGGAGCGTCACGGCAGCATAATTGCCGATGATCCGCTCTTCGCCGCCCTCGCCCCATCGCTCCAGGGCCGCGTCATAGATCTCGGCGGGGTTTTCGCCGGCCAGTCCCAGTTCGCGTTCGAGCGAGGCGGCGTTGTCGATCCAGCCATCGAGGACGGTCCGGGCGGAGAAGCTGCATCGCTCGGAACTGCCCAACAAGGCAGGCGCGCAGAATGCATCGGCGGGTGTCTGCCCGTGTCGGCTGAGCCAGCTTCGCAGCGCCGCGAGCGGCTTACCCTGATTTTTATCGGAAACGCCAGCGAAGCCTGCGAGCATCGCTCAACTCGGTTCGTTCATGCGGTTAACGAAGGCCGGCCGCGCGAGACCCGCTCTCCGATAGCAGCGAGTGTGCTGGCTCAGGATTTTCCGGCTGTCGGCGTCTGGCCGCCGGGATTGACCTGGGTCCTCGGTGCAGGCGAGCCCGCGACATCGTTCAGATTGCCAAGGCAGACAAGCCGCGGCGGTTGCCACGGCGAACGGGCCTGCGTCTGGGTGTGGGACATGCGCGATCTCTTGTTTTCGGTGCTGCTCCGACTGCCTTGTAAGGCGAATTAGCGGACACACAAAACCAAAACGACGTTTATGTCCCATTTTGTCACCGTTTTGACGTAATCTTACAACTTTGAAGCAATTTCAGCGATTCCAGCGGATGAAACCGGCGCTCCTGACTTCGGCGAGGAAGGCATCGAGGTCGCGTGCGAGGAGATCGTCGGGGGCGTCGAATTCTTGCTGCAGTTCGGCGAGGATTTGTTCGCGATCGCGGATTCCGTCGATTTTCGACCAGATCGCGAGCCCGGTGTCCCTGAGCGAAAAGAACTTGCCCTCGTCAAGGCTGACGATGACCACCTCGTCGTCGACAGTGGTTTCGATGAAGGCGGAAGTGCATTTCTCGATTGCGCTCATGGCCAGGGTTTATCGCAGCGCACCGGCTCTGCAAAGGGGCACAGGCGTCGCCGGCAGCACCGTTCACGCCTGCCGGATCGGCCGCAACCCCCACAGGGCAATGTGGAAAAGGCCCATCCCTGCCTGTCGGGGTGGTTACCGGCGCGCTAGGGGTAATCATTCGCCCCAGTGACGGACCCGACCCGACCGCATCGACTATGGCCATTCCGCTGATCTCCCCCTCGATCCTTTCAGCCGATTTTGCCCGGCTGGGTGAGGAGGTGCGCGCCATCGACGAGGCCGGGGCGGACTGGATCCATGTCGATGTGATGGACGGGCACTATGTCCCCAACATCACGATCGGCCCGGCCGTGGTGCAGGCGCTGCGCCCGCACACCGCGAAGACCTTCGATGTCCATCTGATGATCGCGCCGATCGATCCCTATCTCGAAGCCTTTGCCGAGGCCGGGGCGGATATCATCACCGTCCACCCCGAGGCAGGCCCGCATATCCACCGCACGCTGCAGGCGATCCGGGGGTTGGGCAAGAAGGCCGGGGTGGTGCTCAATCCGGGTACGCCGGCCAAGATGCTCGACTACTTGCTGGAGGAAGTCGACCTGGTCCTCGTCATGAGCGTCAATCCCGGCTTCGGCGGGCAAAGCTTCATCCACAGCCAGTTGCGCAAGGTCGAAGCGATCCGCAAGATGATCGACAGGCTGGGCAAGCCGATCCACCTTGAAGTCGACGGCGGGGTCAATCCCGAAACCGCGCGGCTTTGCGTCGATGCCGGGGCCGATGTGCTGGTCGCCGGTTCGGCCACCTTCAAGGGCGGTCCGGGGGCCTATGCCGCGAACATCCGGGCGCTGAAGGGGCTGGGCGCATGAGCGAAGCCGCCACTTCCCGCCGCAGGCCGGGCGAAGTTGCGGGCGCGGTCGCCGAACAGATGGCCATTCCGCTGGGCGATGCCGTGGAAGACAAGGTGCTTGCCCGCCCGCATGAGCACATGGTCACCGAGCGGGTGCTGGAGCCGTCGCGCGCGCTGGTGCCGCTCGATCTGGCCGCCCCCAGCCTCAGCCCGGCGGAGCGACTCGTGCGGCTGGCCTATCGCATCGGGGTGCCCGGCAAGACGCTCGCCTCGCCCTTCCGCAAGGCGCAGGGCATACGGCTGACGGCGACGGTCGAGACGCCATTGGCGGGCGATCGCGGCGCCGGCGTGGCTCTGCGTGCCGGGCATTTCCTGGTCTACGGGGTCAAGGCCCCGATCGGCCAGCTCGATTTCGCCTCGGCCAGCGCCAAGCTGACGCCGCCTTTCGAGCGCGCGGTGCATGGCTATGGCTGGCTGCGCGATCTCGCCGGTTGCTGCCCGCGCGAGCAGGCGACGCCGGTGGCCACTCGCATCCATGCGGCGTGGCTCGATGCCAACCCCAAGCCCGGCAAGGCGGCGGCTTGGGATGTCGAGCAGGTCGGCCATCGCTTGCTGGCGTGGTTGGTCCACGCGCCCCTGCTGATGAGCGCGGAGCCGCTGAGAGGCCGTACTCTGGCCGCCATCGACGAGACGGCGCGCTGGCTCGATCGCAATGTAACCAAGGCAAATGACAAGCTGGGCGAAGTCACCGGCTGGGCTGCGCTGGTCGCAGCGGGCCTGTTGCTGACCGACGGCAAGCCGCGGCGGCTCTATGCCGAGGCCGGTCTCGCCCACGCATTGGGCGACCTCATCGCCGAAGATGGCGGTGTGTTGTCGCGCAGCCCGCTGGCGCAGATGGATGCGCTGGCGCTCCTGGTCGAGCTTTCCGCTTGTTATCGCGCGGTCAAGATGGATCCGCCGCAAGCGATCCCGGGCATGATGGCGCTGCTGGTGCCGCCCTTGCTGACGCTGATGCACGGCGAGGGCGGCCTGGGCAGCTGGCAGGGCGCGGGAGCGGTCCCGGCGGAAAAGGTCGCGGGACTGGTTCGCGCCAGCGGTGTGCGCACCCGTCCGCTGCGCGATGTTCGCCAATGGGGCTTCCAGCGCGCGACTGGCGGCAAGACCATTCTCCAGTTCGATGCCGCCCCACCGCCACTGCCGCGCCATGCGCGGGCTGGCTGCGCCTCTACG
This sequence comes from Erythrobacter sp. SDW2, assembly GCF_021431965.1. Lineage (NCBI taxonomy): Bacteria > Pseudomonadati > Pseudomonadota > Alphaproteobacteria > Sphingomonadales > Erythrobacteraceae > Erythrobacter > Erythrobacter sp. SDW2. The sequence goes on along the minus strand of NZ_CP090370.1, from coordinate 452,622 downwards.
CTGGCCTTCGAACTCTCTTCTGCAGGCCAGCGCATCGTCGTGAATTGCGGCGGCGCCGCCTTTGCTGGCGGGCAGGTGCCCCACCGGATCGAGCAGGGCCTTCGCGCCACGGCGGCGCATTCGACGCTGGTGCTCGATGACGCCAACTCCACGGCTGTCCTGATCAAGGGAAAGCTGGGCGCGGGCGTTAACGAGGTCGAGGTCGACCGTCGCGCCATCGGCACGGGGCGCGGCAGTGCGACCCGGCTCGAGGCCAGCCATGACGGCTACGCCCTGCGCTTCGGTCTCAATCACCGCCGCATCCTGGTGCTGCGCGACGACGGGACCGAGCTGCTCGGCGAGGATGTTCTGCTGCCGGTCGGCAAGCGCGGCAAGACGGGCAAGATCGGCTTTGCCATCCGCTTCCACATCGGCCCGGGTATCGAGCTGCGGCTGGCGGAAGACAAGAAGGGTGCAGGGCTTGCATTGCCCGATGGCACCTATTGGCAATTCCGCGTTGCAGGTGACTTCGCCGGCGAGGTTGCCATCGAGGAAAGCCTGTGGGTCGACGGCAACGGCCGTCCGCAGCCGATCGAACAGCTTGTCATCCAGGGCATGACATCGCGCAGCGGGGGGAACTTTTCCTGGCTGCTCAAGCAAATGGGGTAATTTCGTGAGCGACGTGGTTATCAAACGGGCACTGCTGTCGGTGTCCGACAAGAGCGGCTTGGTCGAATTGGGCAAGGCACTGGCCGGGCACGGGGTAGAGCTGGTCTCGACCGGCGGCACCGCCAAGACGCTGCGCGAGGCCGGGCTCGAGGTCAAGGACATCTCCGATCTCACCGGCTTCCCTGAAATGATGGACGGACGGGTCAAGACGCTCCACCCCAAGGTGCATGGCGGGTTGTTGGCGGTGCGGGACAATCCCGAACATGCCGCCGCCATGGCAGCGCACGAAATCGGCGCGATCGACCTGGTGGTGGTCAATCTTTACCCCTTCGTGCAGACCGTTATGCGCGGTGCTTCGCGTGACGAGATCATCGAGAACATCGACATCGGCGGGCCGTCCATGGTGCGCAGCGCCGCCAAGAACCACCAGTTCGTGACCATTGTCACCGACCCGGCAGACTATGAAACGCTGCTCACCGAAATGGCTGCCACAGGCGCCACCACGCTCGAGTTCCGGCGGAAGTGCGCGGCCAAGGCCTACAGCGCCACGGCCGCCTATGATTCGATGATCAGCCAGTGGTTCGCTTTCTCCGACCAGCAGCAGCTCTTCCCCGACATGTTGGCCGTGAACGGCAAGCGCGTGACCGAGCTGCGCTATGGCGAGAACCCGCACCAGATGGCAGCGCTCTATACGCCCGTCGGCCCGCACGGCCACGGCATCGCCCAGGCCGAGCAGCTGCAGGGCAAGGAACTCAGCTACAACAATTACAACGACGCCGACGCCGCGCTCGAACTGTGCGCCGAGTTCCGCGGACAGGACCCGGCAGTGGTGATCGTCAAGCACGCCAACCCGTGCGGCGTGGCGCAGGCCTCGACCCTGCTCGCTGCATGGCACGAGGCGCTGGCCTGCGACAGCGTTTCCGCTTTCGGCGGCATCGTCGCGGTCAACACCGAGCTCGACGGCCTGACGGCGGAGGCGATCTGCGAGATTTTCACCGAAGTGGTGATCGCCCCATCGGTCAGCGAGGAAGCCAGGGCGGCCTTTGCGCAGAAGAAGAACCTGCGCCTGCTGGTGACGGGTGACCTGCCCGATCCGCGCAGGGGAGGCCTGGCGATCAAGCCGATTACGGGCGGGCTGCTGGTGCAGAGCCGCGACAACGGTGCGATCAGCGAAGCCGACCTCAAGGTCGTGACCGAACGCGCTCCGACCGAGCAGGAGCTCAAGGACTGCCTGTTCGCCTGGACCGTTGCCCGCCACGTGAAATCGAATGCCATCGTCTATGCCAAGGATGGCGCGACCGCCGGGATCGGCGCGGGCCAGATGAACCGCCGCGACAGCTCGCGCATCGCCGCGATGAAGGCTGCCGAGGCCGCCGAGAAATACGGCTGGCCGCAATCGCGCGCCGTGGGCAGCGCGGTCGCATCGGACGCGTTCTTCCCGTTTGCCGATGGCTTGCTGGCCGCGGCCGAAGCGGGGGCGACAGCGGTGATCCAGCCCGGCGGGTCGATCCGCGACGACGAAGTGATTGCGGCGGCCAACAAGGCCGGTCTCGCCATGGTCTTCACCGGGATGCGCCACTTCCGGCACTGATCCGGCACCCCGCAGAACGTCCAGCTTGTAACCCCGCGGGCCATCTGTTCGAATGAACGGACGACAACAGCGGCATTAACCGACCTGCAATCGGCCATGCTTTACAAGAGGTTTCAATCGGACACCCAGTATGACGGACCCCAGGTATGAGCTTCCTCAAATCGGACATTTCGCGCAACTTCGCCATCGGCTTCTTCATTGGCGCGCTGATCGTCGCGTTCCAGCTCTCGCCCGAGGCGTTGACCTCGATCCCGCAGGCCGTCGCCGCCACCGTAAACTAGGACCTGCCCTTCCGCTGTTCGCCGCCCTTGGGCTGGCGCTGGCAGGCTGCAACGAAGCCGCCGTCGCGGGCGAGACCGCCGTTCTCGCACCTGCTGCGAAGGTCCAGGCCAGCGAAAGCGCGGGACTCAAGACGGCCATATTTGCAGGCGGCTGTTTCTGGGGCATCGAGGCGATCTTCAGCCATACCAAGGGCGTGACCAGCGCCGTTTCCGGCTATCACGGCGGGACCAAGCGGCAGGCGACCTACGACCTCGTCTCCAGCGGCATCACCGATCATGCCGAGGCGGTCAAGGTGACTTATGACCCCAAGCTCGTGCGCTATGACCAGCTGCTGCGGATCTTCTTCTCGGTCGGCGCCGATCCGACGCTCAAGAACCGTCAGGGGCCGGACGTGGGCGCCCACTACCGCGCCGCGCTGGTCCCGGTGAATGCGGAGCAGGGCAAGGTTGCCGCAGCCTATCTCAAGCAGATGGGCAGCTCGGGCGTGTGGAAGAGGCCGATCGTGACCAAGGTCGAAACCTACAAGGCGTTCTACCCGGCCGAGGAGTACCATCAGGACTTCATGGCCAGGAACCCCAAGAACGGATACATCGTCGCTTGGGACAAGCCGAAGGTCAGCGCGCTCGCCAGGCTGTTCCCCGGTTACTATCGCGCGACCTTCAAACGCGGTTGACTTTAACTGTGCGGCGCGCCGCGCTATATATCCTGCCATGGCTACCCACGCTCACAGCTCGCACCATGGGCATCGCGAACATGAAGGCGACGATCTGATCCACGCCGCGCAGGTCGCGCTCGAGGCCAAGGGCGAACGGTGGACCGGCATGCGCGGCGAAGTGTTCGAGGAACTCGCGCGCCACACCGCGCCGGTCAGCGCCTATGACATTGCCGACAATCTCTCGTCCCGGCGCGGGAGCCGGGTTGCGCCCAACAGCGTCTATCGCATCCTCGACATCTTCGTTGCCAACAACCTCGCCAACCGGATCGAGAGCGCCAACGCCTTCCTCGTCAACACCCATCCCGGGTGCCGTCATGACTGCGTGTTCCTGATCTGCGACGATTGCGGCACTGCCAGCCATTTCGACGATGACAAGCTGACCGGCGCCCTGCGCGCGGCGGGTGAGGCGGCGGGCTTCAGCGATGTGCGGCCGGTGGTCGAACTGCGGGGCCTGTGCGCCAATTGCGCATAGGGATTGCACCGCAATTCCATAGTTCCGGACCTAACTGGTTCATCGACAACACGGTTTCATCCGTGTAACCGCAAGACGATGAGTTCACGACCAGACACCCCGCTGCTTGATACGGTCCCCTATCCGGCCGACCTCCGCCAGCTGAAGCCCGAACAATTGCGCCAGCTTGCCGACGAGCTGCGCGCCGAGATGATCAGCGCGGTCGGCGTCACCGGCGGCCATCTGGGCTCGGGCCTCGGCGTGGTCGAACTGACCGTCGCTATCCATTACGTCTTCAATACGCCCGACGACCGGCTGATCTGGGATGTCGGCCACCAGTGCTATCCGCACAAGATCCTGACCGGGCGGCGCGACCGGATCCGCACCCTGCGCCAGGGCGGCGGCCTCAGCGGCTTCACCAAGCGCAGCGAAAGCGAATACGACCCGTTCGGCGCGGCGCACAGTTCGACCTCGATCTCGGCCGGCCTCGGTTTCGCCATTGCCAACAAGCTGATGGACAAGCCCGGCCGCGCCATCGCCGTGATCGGCGACGGGGCGATGAGCGCAGGCATGGCCTACGAGGCGATGAACAATGCCGAAGGTGCCGGCAACCGGCTGATCGTCATCCTCAACGATAACGACATGTCGATCGCGCCGCCGGTGGGCGGGCTCTCGGCCTACCTCGCCCGCGTGGTGTCGAGCAGCGAGTATCTCGGCCTGCGCAGCCTGGCCTCGCGCATCTCGGCCAAGCTCAGTCGCCGGGTGCACCAGCGACTCGAAAAGGCGGAGGAATTCACCCGCGGCATGGTGACCGGCGGGACCCTGTTCGAGGAACTGGGCTTCTATTACGTCGGGCCGATCGACGGGCACAATCTCGACCATCTGCTGCCGGTGCTGGAGAATGTCCGCGACAGCGAGCAGGGCCCGGTGCTGATCCATGTCGTGACCAAGAAGGGCAAGGGCTACGCTCCGGCTGAAAACAGCGCCGACAAGTACCACGGCGTCGCCAAGTTCGATGTCGTCACCGGCCAGCAGAACAAGCCTGCGGCGGGCGGCCCGCCGGCCTATCAGAACGTGTTCGGCGAAACGCTGGCCAAGCTGGCCGCAACCGATCCGCGCATCTGCGCCATCACTGCCGCCATGCCGAGCGGCACCGGCGTCGACAAGTTTGCCAAGGCGCATCCGGAACGCAGCTTCGACGTCGGCATTGCCGAGCAGCATGGCGTCACTTTTGCCGCCGGCCTTGCGGCGCAGGGCATGCGGCCGTTCGCGGCGATCTATTCCACCTTCCTGCAGCGCGCCTATGACCAGGTGGTGCACGATGTCGCGATCCAGAACCTGCCGGTGCGTTTCGCGATCGACCGCGCCGGGCTGGTCGGCGCCGACGGCTCGACCCATGCGGGCAGCTTCGACATCACCTACCTCGCCACCCTGCCCAACATGGTGGTGATGGCCGCCGCCGACGAGGCCGAGCTGGTCCACATGACCTATACCGCCGCCGAATATGACGATGGCCCCATCGCCTTCCGCTATCCGCGCGGCAACGGCGTGGGAGTGGAATTGCCCGAAGTCCCGCAGAAGCTCGAGATCGGCAAGGGTCGCATCGTCAGGGAAGGCACCAAGGTCGCCCTGCTCAGCCTCGGCACGCGGCTGGAGGAAGCGCGCAAGGCCGCCGACCAGCTCGAGGCCAAGGGACTCAGCACCACCATCGCCGACATGCGCTTCGCCAAGCCGCTTGACACCGATTTGATCGAGAAGCTGGCCAAGACCCACGAAGTTGTCGTGACGATCGAGGAAGGCAGCATCGGCGGCCTCGGTGCGCATGTGCTGACCTATGCCAGCGACGAGGGGCTGACCGATGGCGGGCTCAAGATCCGCACGCTGCGGCTGCCCGACATCTTCATCGACCAGGATGCGCCGGAGAAGCAATACGACCTCGCCGGGCTCAACGCCCCGCAGATCGTCGATTGCGTCCTGAAGGCGCTGCGGCACAACAGCGCCGGAGAGGGCGAACGAGTGGAAGAGGCGCGGGCCTGACAATCCAGCGACACTTGACCGCAGTGTATTGCAGGTATAATACACTGCGGTGCTCGCGATCTTGCTTTCTACGGCAGCAGCCAGCGTCCCTGGCCCGGTTCTGCACTATTTGCGGACCAATTCCGACGGTTCGGAAGCCGAGCGGGTCGTCGTCTATGCCGAGGGTCCGGGCAGCGTCCGCGTTTTCAAGGGGCGCGCACCTTGCACCAACGCGGCTTATGTCACGGCCAGGCTCGACCCGGTCACCGGGCAGGCACTGGAGCTGGTCGGCGGCCGGCTATCACGCGACCTTGCCCAGCAGCCTTTCGCCTTTCTCTCGCAAACGGGAGGTCAGCTCGTGGCCCGGCTCGGCGGTCCGGAGGTAGCGCCCGCTTTCTCCATCACTGTAGAGCAGCCATGGTTCCTCTACGATTTCGACTTCTCAGACTGGATTGCACATCCGCCCGAAGCGATCCGGGCCGGACAAAGCTACAGCGCGAATATGGCGCTGATCCTGACCGGCGGGGAGGATGGCGAGCCCAGCTTCACCAATCGCGGTGGGCTGACGCTGCAGCCGGTCGGTCGCGGAACCTCCGACGAGGGCGATTTCTTCCATTACCGCGCCACGGGCGATGCTCTGGCCGGGAGTGAGGGCGAAATGTGGTTCAGCGCCGACGACGGACGCCTGATCGCGGCCCGTCTACCGCTGGCCAATCATTCGGAGTACCGCGATTTCGCCTATCGTCTGGTCAAGCGGGAAGAGGGCGAAGCCGCCTGGACGGCGGTACTTGCGGATCATTGGGCCGGCTGCCCCGACGCCGACTGACACGTCACAGCCACCGCCACACGCCTGCCTCGCCGCCACCTGCCGGGATATGCGCCCAGCTTGCGGCCAGCCAGATCACCGCGCCGATGGTCCAGGTTTTCGCCGGGATTGCGCCGATCTGCCCCAGCCGCGGCCAGTAACTGGTCCTGCTCTCCCATTCGACCCAGGCTTCGCCCATCTGGGCTTCCTTCTTGCCGTCCTGGAAATGCGCCCCGACGAGGGCGAGGATCAGGATCGCCAGCGCCACCACCAGCGTACGCCCGGTCGGGGCGGCGATCATGTGCGATACGGCCCACAGTGCGAAGCCCCACATCATCGGGTGGCGGGTGACGCGAAACGCACCTTGCGGTTCCTTGCGGGCAGCCTCGGCCGCGCCGGGCGCGGGCAGGGCGGGATTGCCGGCCATCGATCCGGCCAGCAGCACCATGGCCAGCAGCGCCAGCACCGATCCGACAGCCCAGCTGACATCGTCGAAGCCGCTCCACAGCGGGATCGAAGCGGGCGTTGCCTTGAAGGCGAGATACATCCAGCCCATCGTCGCGAAACTGACGACGCTGTAGATCGCGGGGAAACCCTTCTCGCCGAAGATGCTGACGATGGCCCCGCGCAGCGGATGCGACATGGCGAAATGCGAGCCGACGAAAGCCACGCTCGCTGCGATCAGTCCGGTCAATCCTTCCATCGGTCCCTCCCACCCTTGGAACGTGCGGCGCTATTCTATCGCGATCAGCTCCACTTTGAAAACCAGCGTCGCATTCCCGGGAATCGGACCCTTGCCGGCCGGGCCATAGGCAAGATCGGCAGGCGCATAGAGCTCGATGGTGTCGCCGACGCCCATTTGCGGAATGGCCAGCTGCCAGGCCTTGACCAATCGGCCGAGCGGGAAGGTCGCCGGCTCGCCCCGGTCATAGGAGCTGTCGAACCCGGTGCCGTCGATGAATGTACCGGCGTAATGGACCGTCACCGTGTCTTCGAGCGTGGGGCGCGGCCCGCTGCCGTCTCCGGCGATGCGTCGCCACTTGAGCCCGCCCGGCAGCACCTGCCATCCGTCGGCGGTTTGCAGCGCGGCGAGCGCCGCCTGCTGGCGGTTGTGCCAGGCTTCGTCGTAGACCGGACCCTCCTGCGCCGCCGCCACCGCGGGCAGCAGCAGGAGCGCGAGCGCGATCGACCTCACCAGTCGTAAGCCTTGGGCAGATCGCTTTCGTCGAGATCCTTGTAGCGGTCGCGCAGGCGGGTCTGGTGGCTCTCGAGCGACTGCTCGACCCCGTCGATATAGACCGTGACCACTCCGCTCGACACTTCGAGCGGGTCGCCGTCCCAGATCACCACGTCTGCCGCGGCACCGGGCTTGAGCACGCCCAGCGTGCCGCCGAAGCCCGCGATCTCGGCCGGGATCGAGGAGATGGCGGCAAAGGCCTTCCCCCAGCTCAACCCTGCCGCACCGGGCACCTTGGACAGGCCGACGATATTGCCGGCGAATTGCCGCGCATTGCCCGGCTGTTCGTTGGTTCCCCCGGCGAGCCCGCCGAGCGCGACCTTGACCCCGGCGGCGGCCATGCGGCCGACATTGCTCTGGGTCACGCCGAGCTGTTCGAAGCTGTCGGGCAGATCCTCCAGCGGATCGGCGATCACCGGCACTCCGGCGGCGGCGATATCGCGCGCCACCATCCAGCCCTCGCCTACCCCCAGCAGCACCAGTTGCAGCCGGGGATAGGTGTTCCTGAGGCCCAGCACCGCCTGGATGTCCGCAGCGCGTTCGACCCGGACATAGAGCGGCTGGCTGCCGTTCACGACCGGGACCAGCGCCTCGGCATCGGCGCGGGTCAGCAGATTGCCGTCGCCGCTCCATTTGCCGGCGGCGAAATCGGCGGCTTCGCGCATGGCATTGGCGAGCTCGACATAGGCCGCGATGCGGCTGCCGCCGGCAATCTCGCCACCCCTTTCACCCAGTGTCACCATCTGGAAGGCACGCGCCTTGACGACCGGATCGGAGTCCTCGCCAGTGTCGATCACTGCACCTTGCCCCCCGAAAATTGCGTTGGAAGGCGTCGTGACGATCGAGGCGCGGGTGATCCCTGCGCGGCGACTGACCGCGACATGCTGCGAGGCGTAATTGACTGCCGTCGAGGCATCGAGGGCGGCGTTGAAGCGCGAGCGCCCGGCGCTGGTGTCGTTGGTCTCCCCGACGCCGCTGACGTCATAGAGGCCGAGATCGGTCACCGGCATGAAGATGCCGGGGGTGACCCACTTGCCCTCGACGTCGATCACCGCATCGGTCTCGAAGCTGCCGGCGCCCGATTGGGGGCCGGCATAGGTGACCTTGCCGTCATCGACGATCACGACGCCGTTCTCGACCGGCTCGCTGCCGTCGCCGGTGACCAGCGTCGCGTCGACGATTACGAAATCCTGCGCCGCGGCCGGCGCGGCAGCTATGATGGCGAGGGCCGAAACTGCGCCAAACACCGTGCGTGCGATGAGGCGGTTCATTTCACATCTCCTTCGCCGGGCTGGCCGAGCTCGAAATCGGTCACCGGCCGCCGCTTGCGATCAAGGGCGTCATACATCAGCGCGCCGTCGATCCAGACCTTCTCGGGCCGCGAATAGACGCTCAGCGGATCGCCGTTCCACATCACCACGTCGGCCATCTTGCCGCTCTCGAGGCTGCCGGTCAGCTTGTCGATCCCCATGGCCTTGGCCGCGTTGAGGGTGATCCAGCCGATCACCGTGGCGTCAGGGATGTCGATCCCTACGCGCTTGCCGGCGGCCTGCGCCTTGGCGGCTTCCTGGTTGAGGCGCTGGATGCCGTTGGCATCGTCCGAATGGATCACCACGCAGGCCCCTTCCTGCTGCAGGAAGGCGGCGTTTTCCGGAATACCGTCATAGCTTTCCATCTTGAAGCCGTACCAGTCGGCCCAGATGGCGGAGCAGATGCCTTCCTCGCGCAGCAGGTCGCCGATCTTGTAGGCCTCCACCGCGTGGTGGAAGGCGGCGACCTTGTAGCCCATTTCCTTGGCCATATCGATCACCAGCGCCATTTCGTCGGCGCGGTAGCAGTGGTTCTGGATCAGGATCTCTCCGTCGAGCACGCCTTTCAGCGTTTCCTTGGCGAGGTCGCGCTTCTTGCCGTCATAGGCCTTGGCGTCGAGCCAGGTCTGGCGGTTGACGGCGAAATTGCCCATCCGGGTCGACGGCATGCGCCCGCGCCCGCCATAGACCCGCTTGGGGTTTTCGCCGCAGGCCATCTTCATGCTGTAGGGCGCGCCGGGGAACTTCATCCCCTGCACCGTGCGGCTGGGGACGTTCTTGAGCGTGACCGAGCGGCCGCCCATCAGGTTCGCCGAGCCGGGCAGGATCTGCAACGCGGTGATCCCGCCATTGGCCATGGCGCGGGTGAAGCCCGGGTCCTGCGGCCAGACCGAATGCTCGGCCCAGACTTCGGGCGTGGTCGGGCTGGTCGCCTCGTTGCCGTCGGAATGGGCATCGACCGCAGGCGAAGGATAATCGCCCAGGTGGCTATGGATGTCGATGATGCCGGGAGTGACGAATTTTCCGGCGGCGTCGATCACGGTGTAGCCGGTGGTGTCGAGGCTGGCGCCGACGGCCTCGACCTTGCCGTCCCGGAACAGCACCGTGCCGCCTTCGATCACCCCGCCCGCGCCGTCATAGACGGTCGCCCCGACCAGCGCGGTCGGCACGCCGGGATAGGGCGTGTAGGTCGAGGGGAAGGGCGCTTCCCTGGCCTCGGTAGCGGCAGAGGAGGCCGACTTGGACTCCTTCGCCGTTCCGGTGGCCGAGCAAGCGGCCAGCGCCAGCGCGCCCCCGCACATGAGTAACGCGCCTAGTCGCATGGCATTGGGCCCCTTTGATTCTTTCCCGCGAATATATCAGGCTTTGGTAGTCGGGTGCGTGCCGGCTTCCATGGCCTCCACGCCCGCGGCAGCCGCGCCCTCAAGCGCGTCATCCTTGAGCGTGTCGAGGTGCATCAGTTTCTTGATCAGCGGGCTGACCACCATGACCACGACACCGATGCCGACAGCATACCAGCCCACCGTGGTGTAGACATCGAGCACGACTTGCTTGCCCGCTTCCTCGCCGACCCCTTCACCGCCGGTCGCTGCTGCAATCAGGCCGGCAGCGAAGTTCCCGGTCGCCGATGCGAAGAACCAGGTGCCCATGATAAGCGAAGCCATGTGGCCCGGGCTCAGCCGGTTCATGGCGCTCAGCCCGACGGGGCTGAGGCACAGCTCGCCCGTGGTGTGCAGCAGGTAGATCAGGAAGATGAAGATGACGGGCGTCGGAACGTCGATGCCGACGCTCTCCGCGCCCCAGACGAGGACCAGGAAGCCGAGGCCGACCTGGATGACGGCAAGGCCGAACTTCATCGGTGTCGAAGGTTCGGCCCCCTTGGCTGCCATGCCTTGCCACAGCATGGCGAACAGCGGGGCGAGCAGCACGATGTAGATCGCGTTGATCGACTGGAACATCGAGGCATTGACACCTGCCGTATCGACATGGCGGTCGGTAAAGACATTGAGCGACGATCCGGCCTGTTCGAACAGCGCCCAGAAGACGATCGAAACCAGGATGAGGAACATGGCCGCGAAAATGCGGTCACGCTCATCCGAAGGAAGCTTCGCGACGGCAGTGTAAAGCACGTAGAGCACAAGGGCGCCGCCGAATGCACCCAGCACATAGCCGACCATGTCCTGGTACTGGATCGCAGCCCAGCACAGGGCGACCATGGCGAGACCCGCACCGTAAATGGCGAACTCCTTGCCGCCGGCGATCTTCGCAGGATCCTTCGGCTCCCCCTTGCCCTTGAGCAGCGGCTTGCCGACGATAAAGAAGATAAGCCCGATCAACATGCCGATGCCGGCCAGGCCGAAGCCGTACTGCCAGCCGTATGTCTGGCCCAGGAAGCCGCAGATGATCGACGCCGTGGCGGCACCGACGTTAATGCCCATGTAGAAAATGGTATACGCCGGGTCGCGGCGAATATCGGTGCGGTCATAGAGCTGTCCGACGATCACCGAGATATTGGCCTTGAGGAAGCCCGAGCCGACGATGATCAGCGCCAGCGCAAGCCAGAAGACGTTGATCATCGGATCGGCCTGGCCGCCATCACCCTCGAAGGCCATGAGGAAATGGCCGAAGGTCAGCAACACGGCGCCGAACAGCACGGCCTTGCGCTGGCCGATATACTGGTCGGCAAGATAGCCGCCGACGACGGGTGCGATATAGACCAGGGCGGTGTAGGCACCGTAGATGACGTAGGCCTTATCCTCGGCGAACATCCAGTGCTGGATGAGGTAGAAAATCAGCAGTGCGCGCATGCCGTAGTAGGAAAAGCGCTCCCACATCTCGGCCATGAAAAGCAGGAACAGCCCCTTGGGGTGTCCGATGACCTCCTCCTGGGGGCGGGTGATCAAGAACACGCCGCCCAGCAGGAATGCCGCCAGCGCCGCAGTCGCGATCCAGAATGCCCACATCTCAAATGCGGAATCGAACGTGAAGATAAATTCGCTCATCGGCCTGCGGCCCTCCGAAATCCTAGCAGGCCGCTTGTCCCCCGGCCCTTCCAAGCCGCGCACCCTAACGCCTCAATTCGCTATGTGAAGAACTTGTTTCAGCCGAAACCACCTTTATCGAGCCACAACCCGCCGCTCGCAGAAACACCGCACCCTTGACCTGACACGCTGTATTATGGCACTGATGCACCTTATGAGCACAGCATCCCGTCCCGTTTACCTGCGCCTGCGCGATATCATTGCCGCCGCGATCATCGATGGCCGTTACGCCGAAGGGCAGATGCTGCCTTCGGTCCGGGCCTTCGCGGCGGAACAGGGAGCCAATCCGCTGACCGTGGCCAAGGCCTACCAGCAGTTCCAGACCGACGGGCTGGTCGAGGTCCAGCGCGGTGTCGGCATGTATGTGGTGGCAGGCGCCGCAGAGAAGCTGCGCCGGGCCGAGCGGGACAGCTTCCTGGCCGAAGAATGGCCGGAGATTCGCGACCGGATCGACCGGCTGGGTATCGCGCTGGAGCAACTATTGACCGAGGGCGCGACCGAAAGCGTTTGAGGACAAAGGGTTTTTCGGAATCTTGCGGCGCCGGTTTGCGCTTTTGGCCGAGTTCTGACATTGTTTCGCCGGTTTCGGTTGGCTTCATGCCGGCCGGGTCCGCTTGGGGGTGGGGCCCATAACATTGCTGGTCGCCGATGTTACGACATGTGACCGGGAGAAAAACATGATCCGTTCCGAACTGCTGCAGGCTTTGGCGCGCGACAATCCGGACCTGCGAGCCGAGGAAATCGAGCAGGTCGTCGATATCTTTTTCGATGCCATTACCGAACGGCTGGCCGAAGGGGGCCGGGTCGAATTGCGCGGCTTCGGGGCTTTCTCCACCCGCGAGCGCGAGGCACGCCAGGGCCGCAACCCCCGCACCGGTGAGGCCGTCGACGTCCCGGCCAAGAGCGTGCCCTATTTCAAACCCGGCAAGGAAATGCGCGCCCTGCTCAATGGCTGAGCGGGCACGGCGCTTTTCAACGCGTTCCCAAGCCCCGGCTTTGCCGCTAGAGCGCTCGCCGTTGCGGGCGTGGCGGAATGGTAGACGCCGGGGACTTAAAATCCCCTGATCCCTGATCGTGTGGGTTCGAGTCCCACCGCCCGCACCAGTTTTCCGTGACTCAATCCAGTCCGGGGGACTGGATTGGCCGGAAAACTCCCAACCGCAAGGGCGGGAGGCGGCAAATGCAGCCGTCCGGGGGACTGGATTGGCCGGAAAACTCCCAACCACGAGCGTGGAAGGGGGCGCAGGCAGGTTCCCCCTAAGGTGTATTGCCTAACCCTCGCCTGACCTCATGCTAGGGGCTGCTCGGGCAATGGAGCGGGATGAGTGCCAACAAGCCCCATACATGGCCCGGCCTTGCGACCGGAATCCAGTGTCAGGCCGGAGGTCCTGTCGATCCGGCAGCCTTGCGGATCGAGCAACGCCTGGCGCCGCGCTATACGCTGCTGCTGCGGCAGGCCAAATTGCGTACCCGGCATGGCGAGTTCGTGTGCATCCTTCGCGACTTGTCGGAGACGGGCATTTCCATCCGCATCTTCCACCCCTTGCCGCCCGGCGACCGGCTGGCGATCGAGCTGCGCGAGGGCTGCCCCTACCTGGTCGAGAAAGTGTGGGAAGGGGAGGGTGAAGCCGGCTTCCGGTTCCGCGACCGTGTCGCGCTGGAGGAAATCCTGCAGGACGATGCGCTCTATCCGCGCCGGCCGCTCCGGGTGGCGCTCGAATTGCCCCTGGTCATGGCCAGCGGGGCGGATCGGGGGCAGGCCGTGCTCGGGAACCTATCGCAACAGGGCGCGCGGCTGGACGCCGACCGGGAGTGGGCGCGCGACCAGCTGGTACGACTGACCATTGCCGGGCTGCCGGCGATCCACGCCAAGATCCGCTGGCGACGGGAGTTGAGCCACGGGCTGGTGTTCGAAGACCGGTTTTCCTTCCGCGGCTTCGCACTGGCCTTGGGGCGGCTTCAGGGAATCGTCTGATTTCCATCCGCTCCGGCCATAATCTGCCGGTTTGTTAAGACCTCCCTAACCATTTTCCTTCACTTCCCGGTCAACGGTTCAACGGCCGATTTCGGTACCCGTTTTCTTTTGGGGGGCATGAATGAATACCGCACCTTCGCGCGAGCTTGACGTCGATGTTGCCATTATCGGCGCCGGGCCTGCGGGCCTGACCGCCGGTTACCTGCTGACCAAGGCAGGCAAGACCGTGGCCATCATCGAGAAAGACGAGACCTATGTCGGCGGCATCAGCCGGACGGTCGAGCACGAAGGCTATCGCTTCGATATCGGCGGCCACCGGTTTTTCTCGAAGTCGCAGCAGGTGGTCGACCTGTGGAACGAGATCCTGCCCGACGATTTCATCCAGCGCCCGCGGATGAGCCGCATCTATTACGAAGGCAAGTTCTACAGCTATCCGCTGCGCGCCTTCGAAGCGCTGTCCAACCTCGGCATCCTGCGCTCCACCGCCTGCATGGCGAGCTATCTGTGGCGCAAGGCCTTCCCGATCCAGAACGTCAAGAGCTTCGAGGACTGGACCACCAACCAGTTCGGCCACAAGCTCTATTCGATCTTCTTCAAGACCTACACCGAGAAGGTGTGGGGCATGCCCTGCAACGAAATGAGCGCCGACTGGGCCGCCCAGCGGATCAAGGGCCTCTCGCTCTGGAGCGCGGTGACCGACGGCCTCAAGCGCTCGCTCGGCCTCAACAAGACACCCAACGACGGCATGGCGACCAAGACCCTGCTCGAAACCTTCCGCTATCCGCGCCAGGGCCCGGGCATGATGTGGGAAGCCGCGCGCGACAAGATTATCGCCAGCGGCAAGGGCCAGGTCATCATGGGCTACGGCCTCGAACAGCTCGCCAACGATGGCGAAGGCGGCTGGCGCATGAGCGCGGTCAGCAAGGCCGGCGACAAGATCATCGTCAAGGCGGGTCACGCCATCAGTTCGGCCCCGATGCGCGAGCTGGGTGCGCGGCTCCATCCGCTGCCCGAAACCAGCTGGAACGGCACCAAGCTCAACTATCGCGACTTCCTCACGGTAGCGCTGATGGTCGAAGGCGAGGACCTGTTCCCGGACAACTGGATCTACATCCACGACAGCAAGGTGCAGGTCGGCCGGGTGCAGAACTTCCGCTCGTGGTCGCCGGAGATGGTGCCCGACGAGACAATGGCCTGTGTCGGCCTCGAATACTTCTGCTTCGAAGGCGACGGGCTGTGGGACATGGCCGATGCCGATCTCGTCACCCTTGCCACCACCGAGATGAAGACGCTCGGCCTGCTCGATCCTGCGAAGGTCAAGGGCGGGGCCGTGGTGCGGCAGGAAAAGGCCTATCCCGTCTATGACGAGGATTATGCCGCCAATGTCGCCGCCATGCGCGGCGAGCTGGAGTACAAGTACCCGACGCTCCACCTGGTCGGCCGCAACGGCATGCACCGCTACAACAACCAGGACCATGCGATGATGACCGCCATGCTGACGGTCGAGAACATCCTCGCCGGGGAACGGGTCTACGACATCTGGTGCGTCAACGAAGACGCCGAATATCACGAGGCCGGTGACGAAGGCGCCGAAAAGGCGCTGCCCGCTCGCGAAGCGGCCAGCAGTGTCAGCGAAGACCAGGCCGCCGCCCTCAATTCGATGCGCGCGGTCCCGGAGCGCATTGCCACAGATGAGGACGATCACCGGAGGGTTGCGTGATGGGGGTTCTTACTTTCAACGACGAGTTCCAGACTGCCAAGAAGCCGAAGCAGCTGGATATTTCACCTGCCGAATGGCGCCAGTTCGCCAATTGGGCGCTGGTCTGGCTCGGCATCGCCAACATTGCCTTTGTCGCATTGTGGTTCGTCGGGGCGCCTCCGCGCGCGCACCCGATCATGGTGGCCGGTCTGGTCGGCTTGCTGGTCCGCAAGCTGCCGACGGTCGTGCAGTTCCTGGCGTTCCTTGGGTCCTTGATGTTCTCGACCCTGCATTTCATCGCCGGCACCTTCAATCTCAACATCCTCTCGCTGTTCCATTCCATCAAGTTCATGGCGGAGCTGCAGCCGACCGGGTCGATCGAGTACCAGCTCGTAGCGCTGCTCGGGGTGGCGATGTGCATCGGTGCCTGGTTTGCCGTTCGCCGCGACAGCGCTTTCGGCAACTGGCGCCTTTTGGTGCTGGCGGCGATCTGTGTCCTCGCACTGGCCAATGTCGACAAGTGGATGGGCGAGGGTATGCGCGGCCACTACAAGCGGGTGGCGGTGGCAGGCGCTCCGTTCGAATCGGCCATGAGCTTCACCGGTGCCGAACAGACTGCCATTGCCGGCAAGCGCAATCTTGCCATCATCATGGTCGAATCGCTCGGGGTTCCGGCCGGCAACGCCGAGATGGAGCAATTGCTGTTCAAGGCGTTTGACGATCCCGCAATCCGCGAACGGTTTTCCGCCACCCGGGGAACCACGCTCTATTACAACTCCACCACCGCCGGCGAAGTCCGCGAAATGTGCGGTCGATGGGGCGATTACCAGGAAATCGTCGAAGCCGGGGGCGACAGGAACTGTCTCCCCGCCCGAATGAAGCGGGCCGGTTATTCGACCCATGCATTCCACAGCTTCAACGGGTCCTTCTTCGAACGCGACACCTGGTATCCCGGCATCGGCTTCGACGAAAGCCGCTTTCGCGACCGCCTGATGGCGGATGGCGCCGAGGAATGCGGCGGGGTGTTTCCCGGGGCGTGCGATCGCGATATCCCGGCGCAGCTCGCCAGGCAGCTGAAGCAGGGCGGCAAGCCGCAGCTGGTCTACTGGCTTACCGTCAATTCGCACCTGCCGGTGCCTACAGGCGCCAATCTCGAGGTCGAAAATTGCGAACGCATTTCACCGGAGCTGGCCAGGGAGTTCCCGATGATCTGCCGCCAGTTCGCCCTTTGGGACGCTTGGGAGAAAGCCCTCGTCAAGGAGTTGCAGGCCGATGATTTCCCGCCGACCGACTTCCTGATCGTGGGCGACCATATGCCGCCGTATTTCGACCGCCGCCACCGCGTCCAGTTCGCGCCGGACCGGGTGCCCTACCTCTACCTCAAATGGCGGGGCGATGCACCCCGGGCGGCGAGCAATGGCCGGTAAGCTGACTTCGCTCGTCGAGCGCCTGCGCGACCGGATCTTCGTGCTCTATGTGCTGGCCAGCGTGTGCGCGCTGGCGGTCGATGTAGGGAGTTTCCTCGCCCTGATGGCTGCCGGGATCTCGGCCACGCTGGCCTCGGCGATCGGTTACTCGCTGGGTATCGTGTCGCACTGGCTGCTGTCGAGCCGTACCGTATTCACCGGCCGCGTGGCCGATCGCGGGACGACCGACCGCACCAGGCAGAAGGCGCTGTTCGTAGGTTCGGCCCTGGCGGGTCTCGCACTGACCACCGCCATTGTCGGGGCGGGCGAGCTTTCGGGCATCGATCCGCGTGCGGCCAAACTGGTGGCCATCGGCGCCAGCTTCCTGCTGACCTGGGTCCTGCGCAGCCGCATCGTGTTCCGCACCGAGGGCTGACAGCGTGGGCGAAACCGGCCTTCCCCAGCGTCCCTATCCCCTGCGCCAGGTCATGCTGGCGTGGCTGATGGTGTCGGCGCTGCTGCTGGCCACCGGCCTTGGCCGTATCCTCGGCGGCCGGTTCCCCGATCCCGACGACATATTGCGACTGGTGCAGGTCCGTGACCTGCTGGCGGGGCAGGGCTGGTTCGACCTGGTGCAGCACCGGATCGATCCGGCCAGCGCGCCGGTGATGCACTGGTCGCGGCTGGTCGACCTGCCGCTGGTCATCCTCATCGGCGGAATGACCCCGCTGCTCGGCCAGGCCATGGCCGAGCAGCTTGCCGTCGTGCTGGTGCCAGTGTTGGCGCTGCTCGCGACCATGCTGTGCATCGGCCGTGTCGCGTCGCGCTTGTTCGAGCGTGAGACGATCATGCTCGCCTGCCTCGCTATCGGCTTCATGCCGATCCTGGTCTACCAGTTCCAGCCGCTGCGGATCGACCATCACGGCTGGCAGATTTGCGCCGCTGCTGCAGCGCTCGCCGCCATTTCGGGCCATCGTGCCTGGCGCGGAGGTGCACTGGCGGGCCTGGCCATGGCAGCGGGCATGTCGATCTCGCTCGAGCTGCTTCCGGTCGCGGCCGTGTTCGGCGCGGTGCTGGCGCTGCGCTGGCTGCGCGACCGGGGCCAGCGCATGTGGCTGGTCGGTTTCCTGCAAGTCCTGGCGCTGGGGTTGTTCGGCCTGTTCGCCGCGACCCGGGGGTTCGGCAACGCAACCCTCTATTGCGATGCCATCACTGTCCCGCACCTGATCCTGTTCGCGGTGGTGGCTGCAGGCGCGACCGCGCTTGCCTATGCCCCGCCCGCCCCGTGGCCGGCGATCGCCGCCGGGCTCGGCCTCAGCGCAGCGCTGGGCCTTGCCGTGTTCGGCTATGCCTCGCCCGAATGCGTGCGGACCCCATTCGGCGCGCTCGACCCGGTGGTGCGCGATTTCTGGTACAACAATGTCCTCGAAGGCCGCCCGCTGTGGCATCAGGATATCGCTGCCTGGGCGATCCTGGCGCAGGTCCTGGCGGCCTTCGTCGTCGCTCTCGCGCTGGCCAGGCGTGCAACGGGCAATGCCCGTGCCTGGTGGACCGATTACCTGTTGCTCTACATCGGGTTCCTGCTGCTCGGCCTGCTGGTCTGGCGCGCGATGGCCTTTGCCTCGGTGCTGGCCGTATTGCCGCTGGGCTGGCTGCTTCGGCAAGGCCTGCAGCGGATCCGCACCAGCGAGCTTGCCGCAGCCAGGATCGCCACGATTGCCGGCCTCGCAGTGGTGCTCGCGCCGATGGCTCCGGTGCAGGCCGCCAGGTCGCTCGTCGCGAGTTCGGCACCCGGCCCGACCCAGGCCGTCCAGCTTGACGCCTCGAGCTGTGACGTCGACCGCAGCGTGCAGCAGCTGGCCGCCCTGCCCAAGGGCACCATCTTCGCCCCGCTCGATATCGGGCCGGCGATCCTCCAGCGGACCGGCCATTCGGTCATCGCCACCGCCCACCATCGTGCGGAGAAGGCAATGAAGGATGTCATCCTCGCCTTCACCGGCACGGCCGAAGATGCCCATGCCCTGATCGCGAAGCACAAGGCGGACTATGTCGTGCTATGTGCGGACCTGGTCGAGCCGGACATATACATCGAGCGCGGCGTCGGCGGCAGTTTCGCCGCTGGCTTGCGCGATGGCAGTGCGCCGTCATGGCTCGAGCCGGTCAAGCTCGACACCCCCGCAGGCTTCCGCGTCTGGCGCGTCGTGAAGTAGCGATCAGGCCGGCCGGAACTTCAGCGCCACGCCGTTGATGCAGTGACGCTTGCCGGTGGGCTTGGGCCCGTCGTCGAAGATATGACCCAGATGCCCGCCGCAATCGGCGCAGTGCACTTCGGTGCGCGGATAGCCGATCTTGTAATCGGTCGAAGTCCCGACCGCGCCCCTGTCGACCGCCTGCCAGAAGCTGGGCCAGCCGGTGCCGCTGTCGAACTTGTGCTTCGAGGAATAGACCGCATTGTTGCAGCCGGCGCAGTGGAACACCCCGGCACGCTTTTCCTTGTCGAGCGGCGAAGAATAGGGCCGCTCGGTCGCTTCCTGCCGCAGCACCGCATATTGCGCGCTGGTCAGCTGCTTGCGCCATTGCGCGTCGGACTTGCTGATCGGGAAGCTCCTGGCTTCGGCCGGGTCGGACCCGCAGGCCGCCAGCGCCAGGAACGATGCGCCTGCGCCAATCCAGCCGAGCAGGCCGCGACGATCGAGTGATGCTGCCATGGTAACCTCCGTATTCGGGCAGGAAATCCTACCCGGATATACGGTGGAACACGGACAAAGGTTTCAGTTTCGCCGGTTTCACCTCAGAAGGTCGTCACCTCGACTTCGAGTTTGCGGAAGCCGTGGACGAAGTTGGCCCGCACGCGTTCGATATCGCCTGCAACATGCACCCTGATCCGCCGCTTGTGCATTTCTTCCAGCAGGATGCGCAGCTGCAATTCGGCCAGCCGCGCGCCCACGCAGCGGTGGATGCCATAGCCGAAGGCGATGTGACGCCGGGCATTCTCGCGCGCCAGGTCGAGCTTGTCGGGGTTCTCGAACACTTCCTCGTCGCGGTTGGCCGAGATGTACCACAGGATGACCTTGTCGCCCTTCCTGATGGTCTGGCCGAACACTTCGGTATCCTCGGTGCAGGTCCGGCGCATATGCGCCAGCGGAGTCTGCATCCGCAGCATCTCCTGCACCGCGTTGGGAATGATATCGGGATTCTGCTCGAACAGCTTGCGCTGGTCGGGGTTCTTGTCGAGCTGGTAGACGAAGCCGCTCATCGAATTGCGGGTGGTGTCGTTGCCGCCGACGATCAGCAGCACCAGATTGCCCATGAATTCCTGCGGGCTCATCTGGTTCATCGCCGGCGAATGGATCATCATCGAAATGAGATCGTCGCCCGGCTCCTTGTCATGGGTCCGCTCGATCCAGAGCGACTGGAAATAGGCCCCCATTTCCTGGAGGATGCCCCAGCGCATCTCGTCAAGCTCGCGCACGGTGGCGAGCTCGGTATCGCCCGACCAGTCGGACCAGTAGGTCAACAGGCGGCGGTCTTCCCACGGGAAGCCGAACAGGATCGCCAGCATGCCGGTGGTCAGCTCGATCGAGACCTTGTCGACCCAGTCGAACACTTCGCCGCGCGGCAGGGTATCGAGCAGTTCGCCGGTGCGCTGGCGGATCTCGCCTTCCATCTCGGCCATGCCGCTGGGGGTGAACTTGGGCGCCACGGTCCGCCGCTGGCCGGTGTGCTGCGGCCGGTCCATGGCGATGAACATCGGCAGCTCGCGCCGTTCGCGGCCCATCTCGGCCAGCTGCTCGTCATCGAGCCGGTTGAGGATGGTGATCCCGCCATGCTCCCAGCTCGACGAGAACGTCTCCGGCAAGGCCTCGATGTGCTGGATCGCCTTGTGGCCGACCACCGCCCAATAGGGGCCGAAGGGGCTTTCCGGGATATAGTGCAGCGGGCCGGCTTCGCGCATCTCCCTGAAGATCGGATGCCAGCTGTTGTTGTAATAGATGTCGCTGCGGCTGACGTCCCACTTGTGCGGATGCTCCAGCCGGTCTTCGGGGTGCGCTGCAAGATGTTCCTTGAGCGCTTCATAGGCTGTCGGGGAAGTGCGGCATTCGGGGCGCTGCGGGGCCAGGGTTGCCATGGCTGTCTCTCCTCTCGGGCGACTCTTGCGCGGCCGCCGCTGTTGCCCTGCATCCTGACGGTATTGACAGCAGTGTCAACAGTCAGTTGCTTTTCGCGACCTATACGCCGTCAGGCGGCGCTGGTCTTGCGGCGGAACATTCCGCGCCTGGCCTTGCCGCCGCTGCCCGACTGCATCACCCGCTTGCGGAACAGGCTGGCGCCCAGCCTGACCATCACGGCCACGGCCAGCCCTTGCCACGCCAGCGCGATAACATGCTGCATCACGCCTTCCTGCAAGGCGGCGCGGGCAAGCATGGCAAAGGGCGAACTGAAGGGGAAGATCGCTGCGCCCCACTCGAACGCGCTGCCCTGCTGGCCGACCGCAAAACTGGCGGCAAAGAACACCACCAGCTGCATCATGGTGGCGGGCATCGACAGCGTCTGAACCTCGCGCACGGTCTTGGCCTGCGAACCGATGGTGAGGAAGATCGAGCCGAGCAGCAGATAGGCCATGGCGAAATAGGCGATGCCGAGCGCGATGAACACCGGCCAGCCGACCGCAGGGGCCGGAAGGCTCTGCATGTTGAAGCCGCCGAACATAAAGATCGCCCCGACCGCGAGGCCCCAGACCGTGATGCCGACAAAGGACACCGCCAGCATGGCGAACAGCTTGCCGAAGAACACCGCGTCCATCGGGATCGAAGCGGCGAGGATCTCGATGATCTTGTTGCCCTTCTCCTCGACCAGGTTGGACAGCACCATGCCGGCCAGCAACATGGTCAGCAGGAACAGCAGCATCTGCCCGGCCTGCGCGGTGACCATCCGGCCCGAACGTTCGTTGGCGCCGCTGGTGGTCACGGTCCAAGTGGTGATATCCGGGAAGGTGCTGGGCGCATTGCCGAGCGCGGTTGCGGCCAGCAGGGCGGCCTTGCCGCGCATCCGCTCGAGCTGGTTCTCGGGGCCGGTCAGCACCGGTTGCTGCAGCGAACCCGAGAGGACCGCGGCGATATTGCCGCGCTTCTCGGCCAGGATCGCCTTGGGATCGGTCGTCGGAGGATCGTCCAGCGCGACCAGCGGCGGCAGGCTGCCACCCAGCTGCGCACCCAGCGCCTCATGCGCGGCGACGATCGCATCACGCTCTGCCGGAGCGAGCAGCACCGCCAGCTCGGGATTGGCGACCTCGCTCTTGACCTGGCTGCCGATGCCCCCGGCCAGGCCGCCGACGAGAACCGGGAACAGCGGGCCGAGCAGGAAGAACAGGAAAGCGCGGCTGAGCAGGATGGCAAAGAAATCGCGCCGGGCAACCACCAGTGCGGCGGACATGAGCGACAGGCGCGAGGTGGGCGTTGCAGTCATCGCGCATCCTCCTTTTCCAGCTCCAGCGCCCTCGCGGCGGCTTCTCCGGCGATATGGACGAAGGCGTCGTGCAGGCCCGCCCGCTCGATCGAAAGCGAGAGGATGCCCGCCTCGCCTTCGATCAGCGCCTTGAGCAGCGGCTCGATCCCGGTATCCGGCAACGAGAAGTTCCAGAAATCGCCGACTTGCCGCGCGTCTGCGGGCAGCGCGCTGCGCCAACGACCTTCGCGGGCCTTGGTCTCCAGCCGGACCTGCGCCGGGATCCGGTCGCGCGCCGCCTCGACACTGCCGGCATAGGGCACCTTGCCCCCGGCAATGATCGCGACATCGTCGCACAGCCGCTCGGCATGGTGGATGACATGGGTCGAGAAGATCACCGTGGTGCCCTCGTCGGCGAGGCTGCGGATCAGCTGTTCGAGCTTGCCCTGGTTGATCGCGTCGAGCCCGCTGAAGGGTTCGTCCAGCACCACCAGCCTCGGCTTGTGCACCAGCGTGCCGAGCAGCTGGACGGTCTGCGCCATGCCTTTCGAAAGCTGGCGGATCTGCTTGTCGATGGCATGGCCAAGGCCATGGCCCTCGAGCAGTTCCTTGCCCCGTTCGCGCGCTTCGGAACGCTTCATCCCGCGCAGCGCGCCGAGGAAGCCGATCGCTTCATAGGCCTTCATCGACGGGTAGAGCCCGCGCTCTTCCGGCAGGTAGCCGATCAGGCGGCCGATCTCGTGCGGCCGGTCATGCCCGAACACCCGGCGCACGCCCTCGTCGGGATCGATGATGCCAAGCAGCATGCGCAGCGTGGTGGTCTTGCCCGCGCCATTGGGGCCGAGGATGCCGTAGATCGCGCCTTCCGGGACGGAGATATCGACCCCGTCGACCGCCAGCTGCCCGTCGAACCGCTTGACCAGGCCCCGTGCCTCGATTGCCAGGGGGCGCGATGCGACCGATGTCGTTGCATCCATATCCTTATCGACCCCGTGGTTGCCCGCGAACCGGGCTTGGCCTAGCGCAATGTCCATGCCGGCGCGTTAACCGCCGCCAGTGAACGGGAGCGACCATAAGCGTGGTTAACGCCGCTGCAAGTCCTGACCTGAAGGCACGCCTGGTGGCCGAAGCCCGGCGGCTGGGCTTTGCGGCTATCGGCTTTGCCGCGGCGCAGGACGATCCGGTCCGGTCGGCGCGGCTGCGCGAATGGCTCGATGCCGGCTATCACGGTACGATGGGCTGGATGGAAGACCGCGCCGAAGTGCGGCAGGGCCCGCAATCGATGTGGCCCGAAGCCCGTAGCGTGATCGCGTTGGGGATGAGCTACGCGCCAGAAGTCGATCCGCTGGATGATCGGGAGGCGAAAATCTCGGTCTACGCCCAGGGCCGCGATTATCACGACGTGGTCAAGAAGGCATTGAAGGCGCTGGCCCGCTGGCTGGTGGCGGAGGTGCCGGGGACCGAGCTCAAGGTCTTCGTCGATACCGCCCCGGTGATGGAGAAGCCGCTGGGGCAAATGGCCGGTCTGGGCTGGCAGGGCAAGCACACCAATCTCGTCAGCCGCGAGCATGGCAGCTGGCTGTTCCTCGGTTGCATCTATTGTACGCTCGAATTCGCGCCGGATTCGCCGCATGATGATCGCTGCGGTTCGTGCAATGCGTGCCAGGTCGCCTGCCCGACGGAGGCTTTCCCGGCACCCTACAAGCTCGATGCGCGGCGATGTATTTCCTATCTCACCATCGAGCACGCAGGCCCGATTCCGCACGAATTCCGCGAGGCGATGGGGAGCCGCATCTACGGCTGCGACGATTGTCTTGCCGTCTGTCCGTGGAACAAGTTCGCCGACACTGCGGCGCGGCACATGGCTTTCGCCGCGCGTCCCGAACTGGTCGCTCCCCGACTGGCGGATCTCCTCGCGCTCGACGACGCGGGCTTCCGCGCGCTTTTCTCCGGCTCACCGATCAAGCGGATCGGACGCAACCGCTTCGTCCGCAACTGCCTGATTGCGGCCGGGAATAGCGCGGATACCGGCCTGTCGGAGCAAGTGGGCGGGCTGCGCGGCGATCCCGATCCGGTCGTGGCCGAGGCCGCCGCCTGGGCCTTCGCTCGCCTCAGCGTTTCCTGAACGCCTCCGTGTGCTCGCCCGGCAGCGGGGCATGACCCATCGGCTCGGGTGCCCAGCCACTGAAGCTCGACGGCTCGCGCATCTGGTGAAGCGAGCCTTCGCTCGGATGCTCGGATCGCTCGAAAAACCCGACCGCGTTCAGATGGGGATCATCGATGACATCGTTGATATCGGTCGCCGGCATGCACGGCACATTGTGCGGGCGCAGCACGTCCAACCATTCCGCGGTGGTCTTCGTCAGGGTCAGCTGCGCCATCCGCTGGTAAAGTTCGGCCGTCGCCCCGGCGATGCCGCGGTTGTCCTTGAACCGCTCCTCGCTCGCCAGCTCCGGATCGCCCAGCAGTGCCACGACGCGGGGAAACTGCGGCAAGGTATAGGGCACGATACTGATCCAGCCGTCCTTCGTCGGGAAGGGCTGGCGATCGGGATCGACCTGACGCGCGTAGCCTGCGTCGGCGTTAGGCGGATCGAAGGTCTTTCCGTCAAGATGCTCTTTCAGCATGAAGCTGGCGAAGCTTTCCAGCATCGGCACTTCGACAAATTGCCCCTCGCCGGTGCGCAGGCGGTGGGTGATCGCGGCCATGGTGGCATAGGCGGCGTGGAGCCCCGCCACCTTGTCGGCGATCAGCGAGGGCAGGTAGCGATAGCGCGGGTCGCCATCGACGCGCGGCAGCAGCGAAGCGGTGCCGGTCGCTGCCTGGATCACGTCGTCATAGGCCTGCAAGCCGCCATAAGGCCCGCCCGAGCCGAAGCCGACGCAATGGACGTAGACGATGCCGGGGTTGAGTGCCTTCACCGCCTCGTAGCCGAACCCGAGCCTTTCGACTGGCCCGGCACGAACGTTGTGAATGAAGACATCGGCATCGGCGAGCAGGTCACGCATCACCGCCTTGTCGGCTTCGTCCTTGAGATCGAGCGTGACCGACTTCTTGCCCCGGTTGAGCGCGATGAAGCCGGGACCCATGCCCGCAGTGCGGGCCGGCTTGGCACCATAGCGATAGGCATCGCCGGTCGGGCCTTCGATCTTGACCACCTCGGCCCCGAGATCGGCGAGGATCTGCGTCGCATAGGGACCGAACACGACGCTGGTCATGTCCACGACCTTGAGCCCTTCGTACATGGGCCTGCCGTCCCCCGCAGCGATCATGGTGTCAGAGCAGCTCCTTGAGCTGGACTTCGGCATTGGCCAATGCTTCTGGATCGATACGTGCATGCGCCTCGACCAGCTTGCGGCCCTGCACGTAGTCCTTGGTCCGGTTGACGCAGTCGAGTGCGATGACCTTGCCACCCCTGAGATAGACCACCGAGAAACTACGCTCTGCCGGATCGCCGCGCAGCACGGTCCGGTCGTAATCAACCGAGATGCCGACGGTCTGGAGCTTCAGGTCATACTGGTTCGACCAGAACCACGGCGTCGCCACATAGGGCTTCGGCTGACCCAGGATATCGAGCACGGCGGTGGTCGCCATGTCGTTGGCGTTCTGGACCGATTCCAGCCGGATCACCGCGCCATCGGCAAAGCCATTGGCATGCGCCGCGCAATCGCCGACGGCATAGACATCCTCCAGCGAAGTGCGGCAGAATTCGTCGACATCGACACCGTTCGATCCGGCGGCACCGGCACCGATCAGCGGCCCGATCGAGGGGATGATGCCGATACCCACAATCACCATGTCGGCGGGCAGCACTTCGAGATCCTCCAAGCGGACGCCGGTGACATGTCCGTCCATTCCCTCGATCGCCTCGACCTTCGCGGAGAGGCGGAACGAGACCCCTTCGGCGCGATGCGCGTCCTGGTAAAAAGTGGAAAGATCTTCCCCTGCCACCCGTGACAGAACCCGGTCGAGCGCCTCGACAACGGTCACTTCGCAGCCGAACTTGCGCAGCACGGCCGCGGCTTCAAGCCCGATATAGCCCCCGCCGATCACCACCACCTGCTTCGCACCGCCGTCGAGTTCGGCCTTGAGTCGCTCGATGTCGGGCCGGTCGCGAATGGTGTGGACGCCGCCGAGATCGCCGCCTTCGCATGACAGCCGTCGCGCATCGCCGCCGGCGGCCCAGATCAGCTTGCCATAGGTCATCGAGCTTCCGTCGGCGAAGGTCAGGCTGTGGCCCTGGGGGTCAACCTTCACCACGCTCCGCCCGCGCTGCAACGCGATCCCCTTGTCCGCCCAGAAGGCTTCGGGGCGGATCATGATCCGCTCGAAGCTCTTCTCGCCGGCGAGATATTCCTTCGACAGCGGCGGCCGTTCGTAGGGCGTATCGAGCTCGCGCGTAACCAGCGCGATGGTCCCTTCGAAGCCTTTCTGGCGCAGCGCAATGGCGGCTTGTGCACCGCCATGCCCGGCCCCGACAATGCAGATATCGGCGTGATCCATGCCCCGCCGCATGGGGCGGGGCATGGCCTGTCGTCAAGCGTGCATCGTCGGCGTGCCTAGCGCGAAAGGATTGTCCGGGCCTGGCTGGCAATCTGCGCCAGCATGGCAGGGGCAACCGGGGTGTGGACCTGCGCGCGGGTGATCATGGCCTTGAACTGCCGGATCGCGGGGGCGTTGTCCTCGAGCCAGTCGGTGACCGTCGCGCAGGGATTCTCCTTCATTCCCTTGCGACGTGTCATCCGATGCAGGAATTCGAGCCGCATCTGCTGGAAGTCGCGCGCAAGGCCCGCCACCAGCAAGCGCTCCCACACATCCGAGGGGTTCATGAGGGCGGCGGTCCCCTGCGCCCAGGCGAGACCAAGTTCCTGTCCCAGCGTGGTGAAGGCATTGGTCAGGTTGCGCGGATCGATCCCGGCGTCGCTTGCCAGCTTGGCGAGCCCGACCGAGCCATCGACATCGAAGAGATGCGCGATGCGGGCGGCGAGCTTGTCGGGTGCACCGGCCTCGGCGAATTCCTGGCGGAGCCTGCCGGACAGGGCGCGGGTTTCGGCACCCATCAACTGGTCGGTGTCGGTGAGTAGTTTCTCGACATTCTTGCCGAGCTCCTCGACCAGCTTGCTTGGCGCGGTCAGGCCGGGGCTGGCGCGCAGCACGTCGGCCATCTGGATCCGCATCGCCACGGCCGCGCGGTTGAACATCATCACGCGGGTGAGCTCGGGCATCTTGGCCTTGTCGAGCTCGTCCCAGATCGGGCGGACATCGAACAGCCTTTCGGCCGCGACGAAGGCGGTGGCGATATCGGCGAGGCCGACGCTTTCCTCTTCCGCCAGTTCGTAAGGGTGGACGATGCCCATGCGGTTGACGATGCGGTTGGCGAGGTCGGTGGCGACGATCTCCCGCCGTAACCGGTGGCCGTCGATCTGCGCCCTGTAGGCCTTGCGCATCGGGGCCGGGAAATACTCGACCAGATTGCGTTCGAGCGCCGGGTCGTCGGGCAGGTCGCTATTCTCGATCGCATCCTGCAGCGCCAGCTTGGCATAGGACAGGAGCACAGCCAGTTCGGGCCGGGTGAGTCCCTGACCGTCAGATGCCCGGCGATTGAGGGTCTGGTTGTCCGCCAGCCCCTCGGTCCGCCGGTCTAGGTAGCCGAGCTCTTCGAGCCGTTCCGACACCCGGAGCAGCGACGCTGTCGCGTCGGCCCCGCCATGCTCGGCGATGGACAGTGCCAGCGCCTGCAACCGGTTGTCTTCGAGCACGATTTCGGCAACCTCGTCCGTCATCTCGGCCAACAGGGCGACGCGCTTCTTCTCCGTCAGCTTGCCGTCGCGTTTGGCTGCAGCGAGGGCGATCTTGATGTTGACCTCGTTGTCGGAACAATCGACTCCGGCCGAATTGTCGATGAAGTCGGTGTTGATGCGCCCACCGCCCAGCGCGAACTCGATCCGTGCTGCCTGGGTGACGCCGAGGTTCGCGCCTTCACCGACCACCTTGACCCGCAATTCCTTGGCATCGACCCGCAAGGCGTCGTTCGACGGGTCGCCAACCTGCACGTTGTTCTCGCTGGCGGCCTTCACATAGGTACCGATACCGCCGAACCACAGCAGGTCGGCCGGGGCCTTGAGGATGGCGCTGATGAGCGTGTCGGGATCGACTTCGGCGGATTCGATTCCCAAGGCCTTCTGCGCCGGCTTCGACAGCTTGATGGTCTTGACGCTGCGCGGGAATACCCCGCCGCCCTTGCTGATCAGGCTCTTGTCGTAATCGTCCCAGCTGGAGCGTGGCAGCTCGAACATGCGTGCGCGCTCCTTCCAGCTCGCAGCCGGATCGGGGTCGGGATCGATGAAGATGTGGCGGTGATCGAAGGCGGCGACCAGCTTGATCGCTTTCGACAGCAGCATGCCGTTGCCGAAGACGTCACCCGACATGTCGCCACAGCCGACTACTTCCACAGGCTCCGTCTGCACATCGGTCCCCATCTCGAGGAAATGCCGCTGGACGCTGACCCAGGCGCCCTTGGCGGTGATGCCCATCGCCTTGTGGTCATAGCCGTTGGAGCCACCGCTGGCGAAAGCGTCATCGAGCCAGAAATCCCTGCTCTGGGCGATGCCGTTGGCCACGTCGGAGAACTTGGCAGTCCCCTTGTCGGCAGCGACGACGAAATAAGGGTCCTCGCCGTCATGGATCACCACGCACTCGGGATGGATGACCTTGCCTTCTACGATGTTGTCGGTGACCGACAGGAGCGTGCGGATGAAGACTTCGTAGCTCGCCTGACCTTCGGCCGCCCAGCCGTCCCGGTCGCGGGCGGGATCGGGCAATTGCTTGGGATAGAAGCCGCCCTTGGCGCCGGAAGGCACGATCACCGCATTCTTGACCTTCTGCGCCTTCATCAGGCCGAGGATTTCGGTGCGGAAGTCGTCGCGTCGGTCGGACCAGCGCAGGCCGCCACGCGCGACCGGGCCGGACCGCAGATGGATGCCCTCGACCCGGCGCGAATAGACCCAGATCTCGCGCCACGGCACCGGCTTCGGCAGGTTCGGGACCAACGCGGAAGCGATCTTGAAGGCGAGCGCCTCGCGCCCGGCCGGCGCGAAGGCATTGGTGCGCAGGATCGCGTCGATGACACTGCGATAGAGCCGCAGCAAGCGGTCGTCGTTGATCGCTGCCACTTTGGCGAGGCCTGCCTTGATTGCCGCCACTGCCGCAGCTTCGGCCTCGCTGCGGTTGCCGTCGAAGGCCGGATCGTGGCGGGCAGTGAAAAGCTTCACCAGCGCGCGGGTCACTTCCGGCGCGCGGGCCAGGGCATCGACCACGGTGTAGATGGTGAAGCCCATGCCTGTCTGGCGCAGGTAGCGATAGAAGGCGCGCAGCCACTCGGCCTCGCGCGCGCTCAGCGCAGTCGAAACCACCAGCCGGTTGAAGCAATCGTCTTCGGCAATGCCGTTGAGCACTCCGGCGATGGCCTGCTCGATCGCCTCGGCGCGTTCGAGAATGGTTTCCCCGTCCGCGCCGTCCGACAGGCTCAAGGTGAAGTCATGCACGGTGCCGAGCGAGCCGCCTTCCAGCGGGGCCGGCATTTCCGAAAGCACGCGGAAGCCGAAATTCTCCAGCGCCGGGACTGCATCCGACAATGGCAGTGCACCCTCGTCCTGGTACACCTTCATCCGTAGCTGGTCTTCGGCATCGCCGCTCAGGCGATAGAGCCGTGCATCGCGCCGGTGCCCCGATCCATCGTCTTCGGCAGCATGGCTGAGGAGGCGGCGAAGGCGATCGATGTCGGTCGCCGCTTCCAGCGCGCCATAGGCGGTGCGGTACCCGAGCGGGAAGGCCTCGGCATAGCGCGTGGCCAGCGCCGCGGCCCGACCGGGCTCGTGATTCCTGGCCAGTTCGGTTTCGACCGCTTCGGTCCAGCCACGCAGCATTTCCTGCAGCCGGTCCTCGAGCGCGTCCTCGTCATAGGAGTCGCGCACCTCGCGAATATCGAACGCGAAACGCCATAGCGCCAGGTTGCCGCCTTCGACGTCGAGACTCCAGTCGATCAGCTCCGACCCTGTGCCCTCTTCCAACATCGAGGTGACACGGTGTCGCAGGTCGGTCGAGATCAGGTCGCGCGGCAACCAGACGAAAGCGAACAGGTGGCGGGCCAGCGGGGCCTCGACCAGCGCCAGGCGTGGACGCGGCCGATCGACCAGGCTCATCATGGTGGTCGCGAGACGGCTGATGTTGGCCTGCGAGAAACTGATGGTCAGATCGTGCGGCAGCTCGGTCAAGGCATGGACCAGTGCCTTGCCGGCATGGCCGACGGGATTGAGGTCGTATTGTTCCATCAGCGCGTCGAGCTGGCTGCGAAGCCGCGGTACCGAGGCGGGCTTGGTGGCGAGCGCTGCACTGGTCCAGACACCGGCATGGACCGAAAGGGCCATGACCTTCCTTCCCTCCATCCGAGGCACGATGAACAGATCGAGCGGCACCCGGCGATGGACATTCGACATGCGGTTGGCCTTGACGATCAGCGGTAGCTGGCGAGCCGCCTTGCCCTTCCGCTCGAACCACTCGAAGGCGCGCTCGAAGGAAGCATCGGCCAGGATTTGCTTGGCGCTCTTGCGACAGATGCCGAGCACTTCCTCGGTCGAACCGTCACGATGGCGGGTCAGGTGGCCCAGCTGGGTCAGCATCCCGTCATTGAGCCAACGCAGCAGTTCAGCGCCTTCAGCGTCCTGCGCTTCGATGGCCTCTGCATCGGCCAGCATGACCTTCTGCACCTTCGGCCAATCCGCCACTGCCGCATGAACATCGGCGAGGGTGACCTTGAGCGCCTGCTCGATCTCGCGCCGCAGGCGGGCATCGACCCGCTCGGTCTCGAGATAGATCAGCGATTCGGCGGGAACCGGAGCGCCCTTGCCGGGAAACCCGGTGAGGGTGTTGCCGTCGTCGCGCGCGACCCGTAGCACCGGGTGCAGCAGGCGGTCGATCGACAGACCGTGCGCAGCGATGGTCGCGGCGACCGAATCGACCAGGAACGGCATGTCGTCATTGACGAGGGCGATACGCAGGATGCGCCGCTCCCCCAGAGCCGATTTCAGGGAAACGGCCGATTCGCCGGGCTTGCGCTGCGCGGCGGTGGCAAGGATGAACCTGGCCGCCTCGTCGATCTCCTCCCTGGTCAGGGGATCGTCGCCGGGCAGGAGCGAGTCCTTCAGCTTGGCGGCCAGTTGCTTGACGAGTTTGGGGTCCGCTTCCGTGGCGGAAATTTCGTCGGTCGTGCTCATCCTGCGAGCGCTCCTCTGCTGGGCTTGTCCCGCGCCGCGGCTATTATATGATTGCCGTCTAACGCAGTATTGTTTCGCCGATAGGCCTTTGTCCCGGGGGTCGCAAGCGCATGCTTGCACCCGTTGTTAGCATTCCGCCCCGATGGTTTGCAGCGCTTCCATGGTCAGTTCCAGCGAGCGGCAACGTGCGGCGGGGTCATAGGTCGATCCGGCGACGATGATCTCGTCGGCCCTCGTGCGTTCGGTGAAGGCGGTAATGCGGTTACGCACTGTCTCGGGCGAGCCGACCGCGGCGGCCTGTTCGAGATGGGCCAGCATGGCTTGCGCCTGGGCAGGCAGGCCGGCGCAATAGTTCCTGATGGGTGGCGGCAGCTTGCCCGGCTTGCCGCTGCGCAGGCGGACGAAGGCCTGCGCCTGGCTGGAGGCAAGGAACTGCGCCTCATCGTCGGTCGGCGCGCAGATGACCTGCATCGCTGCCATCACACGCGGCCGGTCGAGCGTTGCGGAGGGCTGGAAATCGCGCCGGTAGATGGCCAGTGCATCGTCCAGATGGTCCGGTGCGAAATGCGATGCGAAGGCGTAGGGCAGGCCCAGCCGGGCCGCCAGTTGCGCGCCGAACAGGCTGGAGCCGAGCATCCACAGCTCGACATTTGAACCATGTCCGGGCGTGGCCCTGATCGGCAGGTCCTGATCGCCGGTCAGCAGGGCGCGAAGTTCAATCACATCCTGCGGGAAGTATTCCGATGCGGCGTGGAGGTTCTTGCGCAGCGCCCTTTGCAGTTCCGGCCCTGCACCCGGTGCCCGGCCCAACCCCAGATCAATGCGTCCCGGATAGAGCGCGTCGAGCGTGCCGAACTGCTCGGCGATCTGGAACGGCGTGTGGTTGGGCAGCATGATCCCGCCAGACCCGATGCGGATGGTCCTGGTGACGCTGCCGATGTGAGCGATGGCGACCGACGTCGCGCCCCCGGCGATCCCCTCCATGGCGTGATGTTCGGCGATCCAGAAGCGATGGTAGCCGGCGGCTTCGGCAGTGCGGGCGAGTTGTGCGCTGGCGGCGAAAGCCTCGCTGACGGTGCCGCCTTCGCGGACCGGGATAAGGTCGAGCACCGATAGTCGGGTCACAGCAATTCCTCCACGATGGCAAGCAGCCGGGCGATATCCTGCTCGCGCGACAGGCGATGGTCGCCGTCCTTGACCAGCGTCACCACGACATCCTTCGATTGCAGCGCGTCGGCAAGGCGCATGGAAATGTCCCACGGCACATCCGCATCGTTCTGGCCATGCAACAGCCGAACGGGGCACATGATGGGGATGTTCCCGCCCAGCAGCAGGTTGGCCTGGCCATCGGCCCAGAAGCCCGGGTGCATGGGGGTCGGTTCCGGTCCGTATGGATTGTCGTCTAGCACCGTTTCACCGGCCGCCAGCCTGCACTTGTCAGCGTCGCTGCGGCCCCATTCGGTGAAATCGGGGGCCGAAGCGACACCGATCAAGCCGGCCAATTGCTGACCGAGCGTCATGCCGACCATCAGGTTCAGCCACCCACCCATCGACGAGCCGACAAGTATCACCGGTCCATCCACCTTGGTTCGGATCAGCTCGCGTACCTCGCCGCGCCATTTCGACAAAGTGCCTTCGGCGAATGTGCCATCGCTGCGGCCACACCCTGAATAGTCGAGCAACAGGCAGGCTTGCCCCCGCGCCCTGGCCCATTCGAACAGCGCGGTCGCCTTGCCGCCGTCCATGTCGGACATGTAGCCGGGCAGGAACACAAGTGTCGGGCTGGCCCCGGCAGCATGACGATAGGCGATTTGGTGGCCTGCGGGCATGGCGTAATACTGGACATCGCTCATGGCCCGATGACATGCCCGTTTGGTGCAGAAGGGTAAAGCCGGTGCTGTCACAAGGGCTTCATCCAGCTAAGGGATGGAGCGAGAGAAGAGGAGAGCCCGATGATCCCGACCGAACCGCCTGCCGCCGCCCCGCTCCTCCCGCTGGACCGGCGCAGCCTGCTGAGGGGCGGTCTGCTGGGCACCGGTCTGTTCGCGATGCCGCTGTCCGCGCAATCGGGCGAACGCGGCTTCACCCATGGCGTCGCCAGCGGCGAGCCCACCGCCAGCTCCGTTCTGCTATGGAGCCGTTACCAGGCGGAGCAGCCGACCATGGTCCGGTGGGAGGTCAAGGACAGCGCGGGCCGTGTGGTTGCCGGCGGCGAGGTCGAGGCGACGCCCGAGCGCGACTGGTGCATCAAGCCGGTTGCCACCGGGCTCGAGCCGGGCAGCTGGCACAGCTACCGCTTCATCGACAGCGCGGGCAATGTCTCGCCCGAGGGTCGCACCCGCACCCTGCCCGAGGGTCCGACAGACCGGTTCCGCATGGCAGTGTTTTCCTGCTCCAACATCGGTTTCGGCTGGTTCAACGCCTATCGCCATGCCGCAGAAGCGGACGAGTTCGATCTGGTGGTGCACACCGGGGACTATCTCTACGAATATCAGCCCGGGAATTATCCTTCGACCGAGCAGACCGTCGCCGGGCGGGTCCTCAACCCCGCTAGCGAAATCGTCACGCTGGCCGATTACCGCGCCCGCCACGCGATCTATCGCCGCGACCCGGACCTGCAGCGGCTGACCCAGCTCTATCCCATGATCATGGTGTGGGACGATCACGAAACCGCCAATGACAGCTATGCCGAAGGGGCGCAGAACCACCAGCCGGACAGCGAGGGCGACTGGTCAATGCGCAAGCGGGTGGCGCTGCAGGCCTATCGCGAATGGCTGCCGGTCAGCGATGCCGATTGGGCCAGCTACGAAATCGGCGATCTGGCGACCATCTTCCGGCTCGAAACGCGCCTGACCGCCCGGGCCAAGCCGTTCAGCGTGGCCGGGATCCTCGCTGGCAAGAGCGACCCCGAGACAGTGATGCAGGCGCTGACTGCGTTCCGCCAGGGCGACTATCTCGATCCGTCGCGCAGCATGCTGGGGACGGTGCAGGAAGCATGGCTGGCGGAAGGGCTCAAGGCTTCGCGCGTTGCCGGAAAACAGTGGCAGGTGCTCGCCCAGCAGGTGCTGATGGGCAGTTCGCGCGCACCGTCGATCATCGAGGCCGCGATCAGCGACAGGCTGCCCGACTTCGTGCGGCAGCGGTTGGCAGCGGCCATGATGGCGAGCAAGGCCGGACTACCATCGAACATGGACGCGTGGGATGGCTATCCGGTCGCGCGGGAAAGGCTGTTCCAGGCCTCTTTGGAGGCAGACGCCAACCTTGTCGTGCTGACAGGCGACACGCACAATGCCTGGGCGTTCGAACTCGACCATGGCGGTGCCAGGGTCGGGGTCGAGTTCGGCGGGCAAAGCGTTTCTTCGCCCGGTCTCGAAACCTATCTCGGCGGCATTCCTGCCGACCGGTTGGCCAAGGGCATGGTGGACGAAAACCCCCAGCTCAAATGGATGGACAGCGCACGGCGGGGCTACATGGCGGTGGAACTGACGCCGGCCAGGGCCACCAGCGAATACCGCTTCATGGATACCGTCCGGCAACGCTCGCCCCGGTTGTTCGGGACCAAGCGTGTTTCCACCGCTGCCGGAAGCCGCACGCTCGATATCTAGCAGGAACTCTCGCTTCCTTTTGCCGTTGGTAGGGCAACAAAGGAGACAACCATGATTGGCAAGATGATCGGCGCCATTATCGGCGGTAATATCGCGGAAAAAACCCGCGGCGTGAATGGCACCACTGGCGCACTAGTGGGCGCAGCCGTTCCCGCCATGATCGCCCGCTTGAGCATTCCCACCATGCTGGCGATGGGCGTGGGCGGTTATTTCCTCAAGAAGCACTTGGACAAAAAGGCCGCTGAAGACGGCACGACTCCCGCGACCCCGAGCCAGTCGGGCGCCAATCCTACCCCTGCAACTGCCTGACCCCCTGGGCAAGTTGCACGGCTTGAGGGCTCCGCCATCGGCGGGGCCCCCTTTTCGCATGCGTCTTGCCAAGCTGCACCGCCCGGCCTATTTCGCCGTCATGGCCAACCAGTTCGCCACCACTACCACCACCACCCCCGGGGTTCGGGGGCGGTTGGTCGTGGGCTGAACACGACCTGCTGCCGCCCGGGATCGGGCGGCATGCGGCGAAGCCTCCCGGTTAATTCCCTCCCCACCCTCGTCGCCCCTTTCGGCGCGCGCCCGCATGTGCAAAAGGCGCGGCCAAGTGTGACGGAACGAAACCAATGACGGAATTGCTCAAGATCAGCCTGCCCGACGGCTCGGTGCGTGAGGTGGAACCGGGTTCGACGCCCGCCGATATCGCTGCCGCGATCGGCCCGGGCCTCGCCAAGGCCGCCATCGCTGCGCGCGTTGACGGTGAACTACGCGATATCAACCGGCCTTTCGATGGCGATGCCGAGCTGGAACTGGTGACCGCGAGGGACGAGGCCGACGCGCTCGATCTCGCCCGCCACGACTTCGCGCATGTGCTGGCCGAGGCGGTGCAGGCACTGTGGCCGGGCACGCAGATCACCTTCGGCCCGGCGACCGACGACGGCTTCTATTATGACGTCAAGGCCCCCGAAGGCCGCGACCCCTTCAGCATGGACGATCTGCCCGCCATCGAGGAAAAGATGCGCGAGATCATCCGCGCCGACAAGCCGCTGAGGCGCGAGGTTTGGAGCCGCCAGCAGCTGATCGAAAAGTGGACCGCTGAAGGCGAGACGTTCAAGGCCGAATGGGCGAAGGAACTGCCCGAGAACGAGGAACTGACGGTCTATTGGTCGGGTGACGACTGGCTCGACATGTGCCGCGGGCCGCATCTTGCCAGCACCGGCAAGCTCGATCCGCAGGCCTTCAAGCTGATGCGTGTCGCCGGGGCCTATTGGCGCGGCGACCAGCGCAATGCGCAGCTGACGCGCATCTACGGGACTGGCTGGCTCAACAAGAAGCAGCTCGACGCGCATCTCCACAAGCTCGAGGAAGCCGCCAAGCGCGATCACCGCAGGCTGGGCCGCGAGATGAACCTGTTCCACCTGCAGGAAGAGGCGCATGGCAGCGTCTTCTGGCATCCGCAGGGCTACACCATCTACCGCATGCTGGAGGACTACATCCGCCGCGCGGTGCAGGGAGCCGACTGCCGCGAGGTCAAGACCCCGCAGGTGATGGACGCCCGCCAGTGGGAGAAGAGCGGACACTGGGGCAAGTACCGCGAGAACATGTTCGTGATCCCGGACGAGGTGCCCAACACCGAGGACGAGGGCCCGATCGTTTCCGATAACGCACAGTGGATGGCGCTGAAGCCGATGAACTGCCCGGCGCACGTGCTGATCTTCAAGCAGGGCATCAAGTCCTATCGTGATCTGCCGCTCCGGCTGGTGGAGAACGGGTGCTGCCACCGCAACGAACCGCACGGGGCGCTGCACGGACTGATGCGCGTGCGCCAGTTCACGCAGGACGACGGGCACATCTTCTGCCGCGAGGACCAGATCGTCGACGAAGTGCGCAGCTTCTGCAAGCTGGCAGACAAGGTCTACAAGGACTTCGGCTTTACCTATGCGGTGAAGCTGGCGCTACGGCCCGAGCATCGTTTCGGATCGGACGAGGACTGGGACAAGGCCGAGAACGAGCTGCGTCAGGCGGTGATCGACGCCGGGCTCGCGACCGAGGAATACGGCTGGGAAGAACTGCCGGGCGAAGGTGCGTTCTATGCCCCCAAGCTCGAATGGCACCTGACCGACGCCATCGGCCGCACATGGCAGGTCGGCACGATCCAGTCCGACCGTGTGCTGCCCGAACGGCTCGATGCAAGCTACATCGGTGAAGATGGGGAGCGTCACCGCCCGGTGATGCTTCACCGCGCGATCTTCGGCAGCTACGAACGCTTCATCGGCATTCTGATCGAGCATTTTGCCGGCCGCTTGCCGGTCTGGCTCGCCCCGACCCAGGCCGTGGTGGCGACAATTGTCTCCGAAGCCGACGATTACGCCAAGGAAGCCGTGGCGAAGCTGGAAGCTTCCGGCATCCGCGTCGAAAGCGACCTGCGCAACGAGAAGATCAACTACAAGGTCCGCGAGCACAGCCTCGCCAAGGTCCCCCACTTGCTGGTGGTAGGCAAGCGCGAGGCCGAGGAAGGCACTGTCGCCGTCCGCACGCTGGGCGCCGAGCACCAGAAGGTGATGCCCCTCGATGAAGCGATCGCCATGATCCGGTCCGAGGCGACCCCGCCCGATTTGCGTTGATCGCGACATAGCGGGGTGGATATCGCGGGCTTCAGCCTGATCCAGCTCGGGGTGGCGATCATCGCCACGCTCATCGCCTCCTTCGTGCGCGGTGTGACCGGTTTCGGCATGGCGATCGTGCTGGTGCCGGTGCTGGCATTGGCGCTGATGCCGCTCGAATCGGTGCTGCTGGTCAATTTCCTGGGCCTGTTCATCGGTTTGACCGAGATCCGCCAGTTCCTGGCCCATGCGGAGCGGTCGGCGTGGATCATCTCCGGGCTGGTGCTGCTGGCGACCGGCCCGGGGCTGATGGCGCTCGCTGCAACGCCGCCCGATATCGCGCGGCTGCTGATTGCCATGGTGGCGCTGTTAGCCTTCGGTGCCATCATGCTGCCAACCCGCGCCGCTGATGCGCCGGGGGCGGTGGCGACGGGCGCTGTGGGCATCAGCGCCGGCTTGCTCACCGGTTTCGCCGGGATGCCGGGACCGCCGGTGGTGCCCTACTACGTCGGGCGGCATATCCCGCGGCAGGTTGCCAAGGCCTCGATGTTGCTGATCTTCACAGTGGCTTGCGTCGCAGGGCTTGGTTCGGGTGCCGCTCTGGGCGTGCTCGGGTGGCAATTGCTGGTGCTTTCGCTGCTGCTGTTCCCGCTGGTTCTTCTGGGCAACTGGGCCGGCACACACACATCGGGACGCGTGTCGGACAAGGCCTGGCGCGGGTTCACCGGGCTGGTGCTGGGTGCCACTGCCCTCGTGGCCATCATCAAGCTGTTCTAGGGAAGAATTTGGCCGGCAAGGATCGGCCCCGCCTTGCCCTGCCGCACGATCACGGCATAGCGATTGGCCCCGGCGATGATTTTCTCCGCCGCATCGACCATGAAGCTGGCCTCGCCGCCAGATAGGGTGCCGAGCGCCCGCTCGCCTTTCCAGATATTGGTGTAGCTGAGGCTGCGGCCGCCGTTCTCGCCCCGGCTCACCGACACGGTCTCGTCGCTATCGAGACCTACAAGCAAGACCTGCGCACGCCCGATGCCGGTTCCATCGATCATTATCTCCGTGACGCCATCCGGCTTGGTCCGGAGACGAACAGCCGGGGCTGCCAGCTTGCCCGCCTCGGCGATCTGCTGGCGCAAGGCGCGCTCTTGCGAGCCGACCAGCCCGCCGCGGCCGGCGATCACGGCTTGTGGCGTATAGACCCCGTTGCGCCCGGCAAGACCGCTGCGGGCATAGGCCTGCTGCAGCGCGGTATTGGTGGGGGAAGCCAGCGTATCGGCCCAGCCGAGCCGGTCCCCATAGGTCACGGGTCGCTGGATCACCAACACGCCGGGCTCGCGTGCCAGCTTGGCGGCCAGGCGGTCCGACGGCGGGCACGAGGAGCAGCCCTGACTGGTGAAGAACTCGACCACTACCGGGCGCTTCCCGTCGAGCGGGGCGGCAGCAGCCGGTTTCGCACGCTGCAGCGCCATGTCCGCAGTGTCGTTCATGGCCACGGTCGCCGCGGTGAACAGGGCGGCCCCAGTGGCAAGGGCTATCCAAATCAGCTTTTGCATCGGTGCGATCCTGTCGATCCTGTCGACAGGGTGTTCGCCTTGGCGCTCTCCCTGGTTACGGGCGCGCGGTGAGTGCGATCAAAAGGGCTGCCAGGTGGCGGCGAGCATCAGCACCAGCGCGCAGCCGCTCACAATCACACCGCGCAATTCTTCGGCGGCAGTGTTGGCGATGGCAATGGCGCGGGCTTTGGTCATCGGGCGAGAATGCGCCCCGCCCCCTAAGATACCCTTAACGCGCGGGGAGCGTCGGCATCTGCTGGCTGGCGCAATGGAAGCCGCCGCCACCGGCAAGGACCGCTTCGCCCGGCAGGCCGATCGTATCGCGGCCGGGGAAGAGGGCGGCGATTGCAGCGACGCCCTCGCCGTCATGCGGCGAGCCGAAGGTCGGCACGACGACGAGGTTCGAAGTGATCGCAAAGTTGACATAGCTGGCGGGTTCGACCCGCCCGTCCCGTTCGATCAGGCCAGGCGAAGGGATTTCCTCCACCGCGACTCCGAAGGCCTCGGCCCGGGCCTTGGCTTCGGCATAGATCGCGGCATTCGGGTCGTTCTGGCCGGTTGCGCGAGGCACGACCAGGCGATTGGGCGCGACAAATCGCGCCAGATTGTCGACATGCCCATCGGTGTGATCGTTGATCAGTCCGTCGCCGAGCCACAAGACGCGCCCGTAGCCAAGATCACGCGCGAGCCGCATTTCGATATCTTCACACGACAGCTGCGGATTGCGATTGGGGTTGAGCAGGCACTGCTCGGTTGTCACGACCAGCCCGGTCCCGTCGCCATCGACCGCGCCGCCTTCGAGGATCCAGTCGCTTTCGACCACCTTCACACCGGCATCGCGGGCGATTTCCGCCCCGATAGTCTGGTCGCCGGGCATTTCGTACTTCTCGCCCCAGCCGTTGAAGCGGCAGCGCAGTGCGGTTCCGTCAGCGCGCACCAGTGGCCCCGTGTCGCGCAACCAGATGTCGCCATAAACCCGGCGCTCCAGCGTAACCTTGCTCGAAACAAGCGACCTCGCGCGGGCTTCATTGGCCTCGTCGCGGACCAGAAGGCGGACCTCCTGCCCGCTCTCCGCAACCGCGCTGGCGAAGGCCGCGATCTGCTCCTGCGCGGCTTCGAGAAAGCCCGGCCATTCGTCGGCCAAGTGCGGGAAGCCGATCCACAGCCAGTCCTGTTTCGCCCACTCGGGCGGCATGAGGATCGACATGTCTCGGCTTCCCCTGACTTTGGTCAGCAACCGGCTTCGTCGGCAGCGCAGCTTTCGTCGCGCGTCGCCTTGAACTCGTCGCCTTCGACCCAGTTCGGCCAGCTGCTGCTGTCGGCCAGCATGCGACCGATGCGGTAGAACAGCTGCAAATCGGCCATCACGCCCGACCAGTCCCAGTCCTCGGAATATTCGTCCTTGGGTCCGTGATAGCGGTTGGCGCGATATTCCTCGGCCAGCGCTTCACCAGCGGCGCGGCCACCTTCCTTGAGGTCCTCGCCACCATCGACATAGAGCATCGGCACGCCGCGCTTGGCAAAGGCGAAGTGGTCCGAACGGTAGTAATAGCCTGCCTCGGGCGAGGGATCCGGAGTGATGGTGCGCCCGTCGGCGGCGAGTGCGGTTTCGAGGAACTCTTCCAGTCGCGACTTCCCCTGGCCGACCACGGTCACATCGTTCGACGGACCCGCGATCAGGAAGGCGTCCATGTTGATTCCGCCGACCGTCTGGCTGAGGGGGAAGACCGGGTTGGCGGCATAATAGTCTGCGCCGAGGAGCCCCTGCTCCTCGGCGGTGACCGCCAGGAAGACCAGACTGCGATTTGCCGCGCCGGCCTTGACGTGCGCTTCAGCCAGCGCGACGAGCGCTGCAGTGCCGGTCGCGTTGTCGACCGCGCCGTTGCAGATGTCATCGCCATCGGGTGCTGGAGTGCAGCGGCCGAGGTGGTCCCAGTGGGCCGTGTGGATGACATATTCGTCTGGCCGCTCGGTGCCCGGGAGGATGCCGATCACGTTCTGCGAATTATAGGTACGGATATCGTTGCGGAAACTCGTCGAAGCGGTCAGCCCGAGGGGCACTGCCTTGAAGCCCTTCTCCTTCGCAGCAGCCGAGAGCTTGGCAAAGTCCTGTCCGGCAGCCTCGAGAATTTGCTCGCCGACGGTTTTCTGCACCCAACCATTCATGTCGGTCAGCGGCGGCGGGTTATCGCCACGCTGGGCATAGGCTTGCGGACCGGTCCAGGACGATTCGACCACGTTCCAGCCATAAGAGGCGGGATCGGTGTCATGGATGATCAACGCCCCGGCGGCACCCTGCCGCGCCGCTTCCTCGTATTTGTAAGTCCAGCGGCCGTAATAGGTCATGGCCTTGCCGCCAAACGGACCTTCTAGCCCTTCGGTGCCGAAGTCGGGATCGTTGACGAGAATGACCGCGATCTTGCCCTTCATGTCCACGCCGGCGTAGTCGTTCCAGCCTTTCTCAGGCGCGTTGATGCCGTAACCGACGAACACCAGCTCAGCGTCTTTGACCGAGGTCTGCACCTGTTCCTTGTAGGAAACGCCAACCCAGTCCTTGGAAGGAGCGAAGCTCAAGTCGACGCCTTCACCCGTCACGGTCAGCGGAGCAAAGTCCTTGCCGGTGATCTCGACCAGCGGGACGTCCTGCACCCAGCTGTCGCCATTGCCGGGCTTGAGGCCGGCGGCTTCGAACTTTTCTATGAGATAGGCGACGGTCTTCTCTTCGCCTGGCGTACCCGGCATGCGGCCCTCGAATTCGTCGCTCGAGAGCGTCTGGGTGACTTCCTTCATCGTCGCTTCGGAGAGGTCGCCGTCGGCAACTTCCGGAATATCGAGCGTGTCGTCGCCGCCCGTACCGGGCACGG
This sequence comes from Erythrobacter sp. SDW2, assembly GCF_021431965.1. Taxonomy (NCBI): domain Bacteria; kingdom Pseudomonadati; phylum Pseudomonadota; class Alphaproteobacteria; order Sphingomonadales; family Erythrobacteraceae; genus Erythrobacter; species Erythrobacter sp. SDW2. The sequence goes on along the minus strand of NZ_CP090370.1, from coordinate 410,119 downwards.
CATCGCAGGCCGCAAGCGAGAGCGCTGCCGTGGCAGCCAGGATCAAGCGTTTCATCAATGGGCATCCCTGTGTTGTGTTCTTGTGCTGCTTGGCTTCTCGCAAAGCCATCACGCCGGCGCAAGGGCGCTTGCGCTCATGCCACAGCCGAGGCAGGGCAAGGCCATGGCAGGTGACTGGCAATCGGCACTGGAGCGGGCGCGGGCACATGCCCCCTTTCTTGCGCGCGGTTTGGAACGCCAGCCCGATCTGGCCGAATTGCTGGCGGCAGGAATGGGGGATGAAGCCCTCGCCTGGGCCGCGACGCAAGGAGAAGGCGAAGACACGGGTCCCGCGTTAAGGCGCCAACGGCTCGCCTATGCAGTGGCGCTGGCAGTTGGCGACCTGGCAGGTGCGTTCCCGGTTGGTCGGGTCATGCGCGAGCTTTCGGGGCTGGCCGACCGTTCGCTCGACCGGGCGATTTCGGCGGCCATTGCTCGCCAGGTCGAGGATGCGTCCAGCGTCGGCTACATCGCGCTCGCGCTCGGCAAGCATGGCGCGGGCGAGCTCAACTACAGTTCGGATATCGATCCGATCCTGATCTATGATCCGGAACGGTTGGCACGGCGCGAGCGCGACGAACCGGGCGAGGCGGCGCAGCGCTATGCCCGCGAGATCGTGGCGCTGCTCTCCGAAGTCACCGAGCTGGGCTATGTTTTCCGTGTCGACTTGCGATTGCGTCCGGCTTCGGAGGTCAGCCCGCTGGCGATCTCGCGCAATGCCGCGCTGAGCCATTATGAAAGCTCTGCACTGGCGTGGGAGCGGGCCGCCTTTATCCGCGCGCGGGCCTGTTCGGGCGATATCGCTGCGGGCGAGGCCTTCCTCGATGACATCAAGCCGTTCGTCTGGCGCCGCAGCCTCGATTTCAATGCGATCGAGGAAATCGGCCGCCTGACCAGCCGCATCCGCGACGCTTACAAGGGGCCGCAACGGCCCGGACCCGGCTTCGACCTCAAGAAAGGGCGGGGCGGCATCCGCGAGATCGAGTTCTTCGCCCAAACGCACCAATTGATCCATGGCGGGCGCAACCCGGCCTTGCGGCATCGCGGCACCCGCGCGGCACTCGATGCACTTGCCAACGCCGGGATCATTGCGGGTGACGACGCGGTGCTGCTCGGCGAATCCTATGACCGGCTACGGGTCCTCGAACATCGGCTGCAGATGGTGAATGATCGCCAGACCCATGCTTTGCCCTCGGGCGAGGCGCTCGACAATGTCGCGCGGCTGGAAGGATTGGCTGATGGCCCGGCCCTGGTGGCGGAACTTGAGATGTTGACCGAGGCGGTAGGCCAAAGGTTCGACCGCCTGCTGGAAACCACCACCAGTCCCGACCGGGCTCGGCCTGTCGCGGAGGTGACCGCAGAACTGGCCGCGATTGGCGAGGAAGACGCTGCCCGCCTGGCGACGCGGATCGAAGGCTGGCTCGACGGGCGTTACCGCACGTTGCGCTCTGCCAGCGCCCGCGATGCCTTCCGCGCGATCCTGCCGTCCATGGTCGCGGCCATCGGCAAGGCGCCCGAACCCGATCGGGCCTTGGTGCGGTTCGAGCGGTTGCTGGAAAACCTGCCCAGCGCGATCAACCTGTTCCGTTTGCTCGACGCACGTCCCGGCCTGCTCGACCAGTTGTTGCGCGTGCTCGCCTTTGCTCCGCCGCTGGCGGAAGCACTGACGCGTCATGCTGCCCTGCTCGACACCCTGATAGACAAGAGCGCGCTCGACCTGCCCGGCGATGTCGCGACGCTTGTTGCGGCCATGGGGCGGACCGACCCGGCGATGCCCTACGAGAAACTGCTCGACCGGATCCGTATCGTCACCGGCGAGCAGCGTTTTGCCCTGGGCGTGCAATTGATCGAGGCCCAGCACGATCCGCTCGATATTGCCGAAGGCCTGTCGCGGCTCGCCGAGGCGGCGTTGCAGGTGGCTGTCAAGGAAACCGCCGCGGAGTTCGAACAGGTTCACGGCCGGATCGCCGGTAGCGATCTGCAGGTTCTGGGGCTCGGCCGGTTCGGCGGCAGCGCGCTGACCCACGCCTCCGATCTCGACCTGATATTCCTCTTTTCCGGCGCGCCCGAGGGCGAATCCGACGGCCAGCGCCCGATCGGTCCGACGCTCTATTTCAATCGCCTGGCCCAGCGGGTCAGCGCGGCGCTCAGCGTGCCGACGGCCGAAGGTGCGCTGTACGAGATCGATACGCGATTGAGGCCGCAGGGGGCGCAAGGGCCGCTGGCTGTCAGCGTCGAAGCCTTTGCCAAGTACCAGCACGAAGCGGCCTGGACCTGGGAGCATATGGCCCTGACCCGCGCCCGTGTCGTGGCTGGACCGCCCGGTGGGTCTCGGGCGCTTGAGGGTGTTTTGCGCGACGTCCTGACCATGCCGCGCGATACCGCGAAGCTGCGTCAAGACGTTCTGACGATGCGCGGCGAGATGGCAGCGCACAAGCCAGCCCAGGGGCCGCTTGATGCCAAGCTGCTGCGCGGCGGGCTGGTCGATCTGGAGTTCCTGATCCACTATCTGCAATTGCGCGACCATGTGGCTATGACTCCGCGGCTGGGCGAGGCATGCGGCGAACTGGTGCGGGCGGGACTGCTGTCGGACGAAACGGTCGGGGCACATGACTTTCTCACTCGCATGATCGTCGGCGTGCGCCTGCTAGCGCCGGACCTCGAGATGCCTGATGGCGCCGCCGCAGAAGTCCTTGCCGGGGCGTGCCGATGCGCTAGCCCAAAGTCGCTCTTGCGTTCGCTGGGCCAGGCGCGGCAGTGCGTCGCTACCGCCTGGCAGACCGTCTTTGACCAACCACTGGAGATCGAATGATGAGCAGTTTCCCGCACATAGGCGACCCCATGCCCGATATCGCCATGGAAACGCCCGCAGGCGGGACGGTCAAGCCGTCGGACTACGCCGGGCAGAAACTGGTGGTTTTCTTCTACCCCAAGGACGACACACCGGGCTGCACCACTGAAGCCACCGGATTCTCTGCGGCAAAGGCCGAGTTCGACAAGGCCGGATGTGCGCTGCTGGGGGTAAGCAAGGATCCGCCGAAGAAGCACGAGAAGTTCATCGCCAAGCATGGCCTGACCGTGGCTCTCGCAACCGACGCCGAGGAAGGCGGGCTTTCGGACGCGCTCGGCATCTGGACCGAGAAGAGCATGTACGGGAAAACCTACATGGGCATGGTTCGTACCACCTATCTCGTCGGTCCCGACGGCAGAATCGCCAAGGTATGGGACAAGGTGAAGGTCAAGGGCCACGTCGAGGAAGTCCTGGCCGCTGCGCGGGCACATTGAGCGGCACACTGCCTTCGCTTGCCAGCGCGATCCGCGCTGCCCTGCTGACCGCCGAGCCGAGGGCCAAGGTCTTTGCGGCGCGCGATGTGGCGCGGCAGTGGCGGCTGGGGCGGCTCGATTGGCGTTTCGATGTCGCCGTACCCGACCGCCCCTCCTGGCCAGCCCAACCCGAGCTCTTGCCTCCGAGCCGCATGCCCAAGCGCGGGAAAGGCGGATCGGAGCGCGGCCGCGTCGCGCAATGGCATGCGCTGGCACATATCGAATTCGTCGCGATCGATCTGGCGCTCGACATCGTCGGTCGATTTGGCGCTGAGATGCGGCGCGACTTTACCGACGACTTCCTGTCTGTGGCGGCAGATGAAGCGATGCATTTCGCGTTGCTCGATCGAAAGCTACGTTCGCATGGCAGCCATTATGGTGCGCTGCCGGCCCATGCCGGTCTGTGGCAAGCTGCCGAAGAGACAAGGCATGATGTGATGGCGCGGCTTGCCATAGTGCCGATGGTGCTCGAAGCGCGCGGGCTGGACGTAACCCCCGCCGCGCGCGATCGGATCGCCGCGCAGGGCGATCTGCAGGGCGCGCGAATTCTTCAGAGAATCCTTGACGACGAAATTCGCCACGTCGGCTTTGGCACCAAGCACTTTGTAAGGGTTGCGCAAGCCCTTGGGGAATCGCCGCAGAATCGCTGGCGAAGCCTCGTCGAATCGCACTTCAGGGGGTCGGTTAAGCCGCCGTTCAACGACTCAGCGCGTCTTCAAGCCGGACTATCGCGAGACTTCTACGACGGTCTTGCTTCCTAAACTTTTGTCCCGTTAACCCGCATACACACAAAGCGGGGATTGGTTCCCACGCACAAAAACGGGTCAAGGCGGCACGGGTCGTCGCCAGATTAAGGACGGGTTGTGATCTTTACCAAAACCGCTTTTCGGGGTGCGCTGGCGTTCATCGCCGCTGTTTCCACCCTCGCAGCCGTTCCGGCCCATGCCAATACCACGACTACCACCAGCGCCGCTGTCGAAGTCAAGAAAGCTGTCGAAGAAGCCGACTCGCCGCTCGGCAAGGGTGACGAGCAGTTCCAGGAACTTTTCGCCAAGTGGGAAAAGCTCGACCGCGACACCGGTTCGAAGCCGCAGCCGGTGACCATCTCGATCCCGTCGCGCATGCCGCTCGACGATGCCAAGCTGACCAGCAGCTTCGGCATGCGCACCCATCCGGTGCTTGGCGGCCGCCGTGCGCACAAGGGTATCGATCTTGCCGCACCGACCGGCACGCCGGTCTACGCCACTGCCGATGGCCTCGTCGAAATGGCACAGTGGTATTCGAGCTACGGCAACTACATCCAGCTCGGCCATGGCAACGACATGGAAACCCGCTACGCCCACCTTTCGCGCATCGTCGCGGTGCAGGGCAGCTGGGTGAAGAAGGGCGACCTGATCGGTTATGTCGGTTCGACCGGCCGTTCGACCGGACCGCACCTCCACTATGAAATCCGCATCGCCGGCGTTGCCGTCAACCCGATCCCCTATATGGTCGAAAGCGCTACGCAGGTGGCCTTCGAGCAGTCGGGCGATGGCGACGAAGGCGCTGCCATGGGCGGCGATTAAGCACGGAGCATCCCGCAAGGGACACAGGCACTTTGGAGAGGGTGTCTTGAAGGGGCGGCAGGGACAACCTGTCGCCCTTTTCATTGCAGTCGCGGCCTTGCTGCCGATTCCCCTTGCCCGAAACAGGTTGCTCGATAAAACTTTCCACTGAGGAGAGACATCGATGCACCCGATTCAGCACGCCAAGACACGTCCCGATCATGCCGCCATCATCATGGCGAGCACGGGCGAGACCGTGACCTATGGCGAAATGGACGCCTATGCCAACCGTTTCGCTCAACTGCTTCGCGCACGCGGGTTCGGACCTAACGACGCCTTCGCGGTGCTGATGGAGAATAACGCCCACTATCTCCAGCTCGTGTGGGGCTCGCAGCGTGCCGGGACCATGCTGGTGCCGATCTCGACCCGACTGACCGCGCCTGAGATTTCCTACATCCTCAAGGATTCGGGCACAAAGCTGCTGATCACCTCGCCCAAATATGCCGCGGTGCTGGAAGGCATCCGCGCCGAGTGCCCCGACCTGCCGGTGTTGATCGCCGGGGAAGAGGGCGAAGAGAATCTCGAGGCTGCCTTGGCCGCTCAGCCCGCTGAACCGATTGCCGACCAGGCTCCGGGGATGGTCATGCTTTACAGCTCCGGCACCACCGGGCGGCCCAAGGGCGTGCGGCCAGCGCCGCCCGAAGATCCGGATATCGAAGCGGTCAACCCGCTGGTCGGCCTCGCGGTAATGGGTGCGGGAATGCCCAGCGATGGCAGCATGGTCTATCTCTCCCCCGCACCGCTCTATCATGCGGCACCGATCGGCTGGTGCTCGACCGTCCACCGGCTCGGCGGCACGGTGGTGGTGATGGAGCGGTTCGACCCTGAATTCGCGCTCCAGACGATCGAGAAGTACCAGGTCACCGACAGCCAGTGGGTGCCGACGCATTTCGTCCGCATGCTCAAGCTCGATGAAGCCGTGCGGAGCAAGTACGACCTCTCCAGCCACAAGCGCGCGCTCCATGCTGCCGCGCCCTGTCCGGTTCCCGTCAAGCAAGCGATGATCGAGTGGTGGGGCCCGATCGTGAACGAATACTACGCCGGATCGGAAAGCATCGGGATGACCATGATCCGCTCGCCCGAATGGCTCACCCACCCCGGCTCGGTCGGGGTTGCGATCCATGGCAAGCTGCACATCTGCGGTCCCGATGGCGAGGAAGTCCCGGCCGGCACCGACGGGCTGATCTATTTCGAGAACGACATCCTGCCCACCTATCACAACGACCCGGAAAAGACCGCCGATGCGATGCACCCCAAGGGCTGGATGACGCTGGGCGATATCGGCCATGTCGACAAGGATGGCTATCTCTACCTCACCGACCGCAAGAGCCACATGATCATCAGCGGCGGGGTCAATATCTATCCGCAGGAGATCGAGAACCTGCTGGTCACCCATCCCAAGGTGATGGACGCAGCGGTCATCGGCGCGCCGGAGCCGGACCTGGGTGAACAGGTGGTCGCGGTGGTCCAGCCCATCGACATGGCGGAGGCAGGCGAGGCGTTCGAACAGGAGCTGCGCGACTTCCTCGCGCCGCAGCTGTCGCGCATCAAGATGCCGCGCCTGTTCGACTTCCGGCCCGAACTTCCCCGCGAAGCGAATGGCAAGCTCTACAAGCGCGAGCTGCGCGACGAATACGCCGCCAGGGCCGCAGCGGAGATTGCCTGATGGCCAGCACCGCCGACTATCCCGTCATCCCGACCGAGATCGCCCGCGAGCTGATCGACCCGCACGCCTATGCCGCGTGGGACCCGTTGCTCGACACCTTCGACATGGTCCGCCGCGAGATGCCGGTCGCCAAGATCGTGCCCGAGGAGGAAAGGCTGTTCGAGCCGTTCTGGTTCGTCAGCCGCTATGATGACGTGATGCGGATGAGCAAGGACAACGCCACCTTCCTCAACAATCCGCGCCCGGTGGTGTTCAGCCTCAACTCTGCAATCGAATTCTCGCGCGCCGCGACGGGCAGCGACATGCTGGTCGATTCGCTGGTCGTCTTCGATGCCCCGATCCACCCCAAGTACCGGCGGCTGACGCAGGACTGGTTCATGCCGCGCAACCTGGCGAAGATCGAGGGCGAGATCAGGACGATTGCGCAGCGCGCGGTCGACAAGCTGATCGCAGCAGGCGCGAACGGCGAGGTGGTCGACTTCGCCAAGCTCGTCTCCGCGCCCTATCCGCTGCATGTGGTGATGCAGATCCTCGGCGTGCCCGAGGTGGACGAACCGCGCATGCTGATGCTGACGCAGCAGATGTTCGGCGGGCAGGACAAGGACCTTTCGGGCACGGGGCTCGACAACATGACGCCGGAACAGGTGCTGACGCTGGTTGCGGGTGCGGTGAAGAGCTTCGAGGATTACTTCGCCGGCATCGCCCGGGATCGCCGCGCCAATCCGACCGACGATGTCGCCAGCGTCATCGCCAATGCCACCGTCGATGGCGAACCGCTGCCTGATCGCGACATGGCGGGATATTACATCATCGTCGCCACCGCCGGGCACGATACCACTTCGGCCAGCACCGCCGGCGCGATGCAGGCGCTGGCGCAGGACCCGGAACAATGGGCCAAGGTCAGGGCCGACCGTTCGCTGCTCGGCGGCATTGTCGAGGAAGCGATCCGCTGGACCACGCCGGTGCAGCATTTCATGCGCACCGCGGCGGAGGACACCGAGCTTGGCGGGCAGACCATCCGCAAGGGCGATTGGCTGATGATGAACTACGTCGCCGCTAACCACGATCCGGCCCAATTCGACAATCCGCGCAAGTTCGACGCCGCGCGTAGCCCCAACCGGCACCTCGCCTTCGGGGCGGGGGCGCACCAGTGCCTCGGCCTGCATCTCGCCCGGCTGGAGATGAAGATCCTGTTCGAGACGCTGCTCGACCGGATCGACACCATCGAGCTGGCAGGCAAGCCCGAACGGTCGACCTCGACCTTCGTCGGCGGGCTCAAGACGCTTCCCGTGAGGTTCACCGCAGCATGAGCGACCCGCTCGATTTTTCCGGCCAGCGAGTGCTGATCGTCGGCGGCTCCAGCGGCATCGGCAACGGCATGGCGCGGGCCTTTCTTGAGCGCGGTGCCGAGGTCCATGTGTGGGGAACGCGTACCTCTGCGGCAGACTATGCTGACGAGGACGGCTCCGACCTCACCGGGCTGCACTATGCCCGGGTCGACGTCAGCGATCCGGCCCAGATCGACGGCGCGCCGGGCTTCGACAGCCTCGAGGTGCTGATCTGCTGCCAGGGCGCGGTCGAATACAAGCGCGCCGAGTTCGAGCGCGAGGGGTGGGACCGGGTGCTGGCCGTCAACCTCAGTTCGATCATGGACTGCGCCCGCAAGTATCGCGCCGCGCTGGCCGAGGCAAAGGGCACGCTGATCGCGGTCAGTTCGACCGCCGCCTATCACTCGACCATCGGCAACCCGGCCTATGGCGCGTCCAAGGCGGGCGCGGTGGCGCTGGTGCGCAACCTCGCCGCCGCCTTCGCCAGCGAGGGTATCCGCGTCAACGGCATTGCCCCCGGCTTCGTTGCCACCAAGATGACCAGGGTGACGACCGACAACCCCGAACGGATGCAAGGCGCGCTGGCCCGCATCCCCTTGCGCCGCATGGGCACCCCGGCGGATATGGCCGGGGCGGCGCTGTTCCTCGCCTCGCCGTTGAGCGCCTATGTCCTGGGGCAGACCATCGTGGTGGATGGCGGGCTGACGCTGTAATTGCTCGCTTTTCCGCGTCCTCGGGCGCGCAAGGTGACACTAGGGCGACACCAAAATCCGACAGCGCGGCGGCGCGGAGAAATTCTCGAAATTAGCCCATGCGCGCATGACAAAGGAAAGTTCGCGTCAGCCGGCGCGGGCGGCGAAGATGATCGACGGTATGAAAGAGCCGGAGCGAGGCTAGCAGCTTTGTGGCGTGTAGGAAAATGCGGTGCCTTCAGGCCGCCATCAACAGCTCGATCCGCTCCAGTTCCTTGAAGAATTCAAAGCAGAGCTGCTCTCGCTCCTCGTCCGGAAGCCAGCGGGTCATGTTGGGGAACACGACCTTGTTGTAGCGATAGGTCCGCTGGTCCCACATGTTCTCCGCCGTCACGGCACGGGCCGAGGCCAGAATCGCCTGCGCATCTTCGCGAATATCGTCGGGATCGGGCAGCCAGCTTTCCTGAACTGGCCGTTCTTCGGCAAAACCGAAGCCGAGCTGTCCTGTTGAATCTGCGGCCATTCCGGTCCCTTATCGCGGCCTTGCAACTTGCGTTGCGTGACTGTTCGACTAGCACAGGACTATTCGAGAGGGGGCGCATGACTCAAGCCGCATCTGTGCAGAAACTTGTGGGCGCATTTTCGGCGCGCTGGCCAAGTCCAAGCTGGCGGTGTCAGGCGGGCAAAGTGGCAACGCATTATCCTGCGGTTCATCGGGAGGTGCCTTGTTCTTCATTTGATCTATGGCTAAGCAAGTGCTGCTATTCTGAAAGGCCCTGTTCAAAGTGACCACCGACTTTTCACAGCTGCGACATCGATGTGGCTTGGAAGTGCAGGAGGTGGCCAGTGAGTTTGGGGAGCCACTAGAGACTGTATTCAAATGGGAATGCGGCGAAGTTTCTCCGCCTGACCGGGTGTTGCGCTCCCTTTCCATCATGGCAGATTTTTCGAGCAAGCCGACAACGCAGACTGAGCTCGCCGTTGCCCTGCTTGAGCGGCCCGAAACTCCGACACGTCTTAACCCTGCAATGCTTCGCCAGCGCAAATCGCAGCTCGGGCAGTTCATGACACCGCCGAACGTCGCCGAGTTCATGGCTTCACTGTTCGAGTTTCCAGCAGCGCCAAAAATTCGTCTGCTTGATGCCGGAGCCGGTCGAGGCGCGCTAACCGCCGCATTCGTTGAACGCGCCGGGGCAGCGGCCAAGATCGCCGCATCAGCCTTCGAGTTCGACGATCAAATCCTGCCAGACTTGCGCGAGCAACTCGCTACGCTTCGCCAGCGCGTCAATGTCGATTGTGAGCTGATCGAAGGCGATTTCATCGAGGACGCGACAAACCGCATCTGCCTTGGCAAAGGCACGCGCTACAGCCACGCCATCCTCAATCCGCCCTACAAGAAGATTAGCAACGATTCCCGCCACCGCGCCTTGCTCAGCGCTGCCGGGTTAGAGACGGTCAATCTATATTCCGGCTTTGTAGGGCTGGCGCTCGAATTGCTCGAAGAAGGTGGCGAGCTTGTCGCGATCATCCCGCGTAGTTTCTGCAATGGACCCTACTATCAGCCCTTTCGCCGTTTCCTCCTGCGGCGTGCGGCGATCCGCCACATCCACCTGTTCGATGCCCGCAACAAGGCGTTTAAGGACGATGGCGTGCTGCAGGAAAACATCATCATCAAGCTGGTGCGTGGCGCGGCACAAAGCACCGTCACCGTTTCGGCATCGACCGACGACAGCTTTGCCGACTATTCCGAGAAGCGGCACGACTTCGCGCGGATCGTCTTCCCCCATGATGCCGACGCCTTCATCCACATCCCAACCGGTGACGACGACCAGATCCTCGAGCGTGCCAGTTTCGGCCATAGCCTCGCCGACCTAGGGCTTTCCGTCTCGACCGGCCCAGTGGTAGATTTCCGGCTGCGCGAAGACTTGCGGGCCGATCCTGAGCGCGGCACTGTGCCCTTACTCTATCCCGGCCATTTCAACGGCACTGGCGTGCAATGGCCGAAGCCGGGATTTAAGAAGCCAAACGCCATCCGCGACACGATGACAACGCGCAAATGGCTTTATCCCAATGGCTTCTATACCGTTGTGCGGCGCTTCTCGTCGAAGGAGGAGCGGCGAAGGATTGTTGCCAATGTTATCGATCCCACGCGGCTCCCCGCCCAAATGATCGGGATTGAGAACCACCTCAATGTCTTCCACGTCAAGCGCCAACCCATCCCCGAAGAGCTAGCGCACGGGCTGGCCACCTATCTAGCCGCGACCGCCGTCGATACCTATTTCCGGCGCTTCAACGGCCACACACAGGTCAATGCGACCGACCTTCGCGCCATGCGCTATCCCAGCCGTGAGGCGCTCTTCGTGCTCGGCAAATGGGCGAAGGGCCGCGCCAGCATCTCGCAGGAGGAGATCGACGAACGGGTGGACGCCCTTTGATCGACCACCCTCACATTGCCGCCGCCCTGCAGATACTGGGCGACCTCGGCTTGCCGCCCGCTCAGCAGAACGAGCGCTCGGCTTTGACGCTCTTGGCCTTGCTCGATTTGCGGCCCGGTCGCGAATGGAAACGAGCCGCAGCACCGCTGATCGGCATCACGCCGATCATGGATTGGATGCGCGAGCAATATGGTAAGAACTATAAACCGAACACTCGCGAGACTGTGCGGCGGCAGACAATGCATCAGTTTGTGTTGGCGGGCATCGCTCTCTACAACCCCGACGATCCCGCCCGACCGGTCAACAGCCCCGCCGCTGTCTATCAAGTTTCGCCCCATGCGCTTTCGCTTTTCAAGACCTGGGGCAAGCGAGGCTGGACTAAGCGGCTGGCGGATTATCGCCGCGACGTGCAATCTTTGGCTGATCGCTTCGCTCGCGAGCGCGAGATGGAGCGCATTCCCGTTCAACTCGCCGATGGCATCGAAATTCGCCTCAGCCCCGGCGAGCATAGCGCGCTGATCCGCGATATCATCGACGAGTTCGCTCCCCGCTTCGCGCCGGGAAGTGCATTGATCTATGCGGGTGATACCGGAAGCAAGATGGGCTATTTCGACCGCGAGCGGTTGGCGGCGCTGGGCGTCACCGTCAATGACCACGGCAAGATGCCCGATGTCGTGCTCCACGATAAAAAGCGGAACTGGCTTCTGTTGATCGAATCCGTCACCAGCCATGGCCCTGTTGATGGTAAGCGCCATCACGAGCTTGCCGCGCTTTTTGCGGGCTCGAGCGCCGGACTGGTCTATGTCACGGCTTTCCCGACACGCGCAGTTATGGCCCGTTACCTAGCAAACATTGCTTGGGAGTCCGAAGTTTGGGTTGCCGAAGCGCCAACCCATATGATCCACTTCAATGGCGACCGATTTCTTGGCCCTCATCTAGAATAGACAGTCATAAAACTGAGGGCGACGTTTGACTGCATCAACCCGAAGGGGTTTGGGCAGGAATTCACAGACTTACCACAACAATCTCTCCGCCATCGCCCGCACTTCCGCGCCCATGTCCTCGCGCTCCAGCGCCAGGGCCAGGGTCGCCTCGACGAAGCCCAGCTTGCTGCCGCAGTCGTAGCGGCGGCCGTCGAAGGTGACGGCGTGGAACGGCTGGGTGCCGATCATCCGCGCCATGGCATCGGTCAGCTGGATCTCGCCGCCGGCGCCCTTGCCCTGGTCCTCCAGCACCCGCATCACTTCGGGCTGGAGGATATAGCGGCCCGAGACGATCTTGTTCGACGGCGCCTCGCTCACCGGCGGCTTCTCGACCAGCCCGCGCACTTCGGTCAGCGTGTCCGAGACCCGCGCGCCCGGATCGATCACGCCGTAGCTGGAAACCTCTTCCCGCGGCACTTCCAGTACGCTGATGAGATTGCCGCCGGTTTGCCCGTAGGCCTCGACCATCTGCTTCATGCAGCCTGTGCCGACGGCGCCGTCGCCCAGCCTGTGCGGGATCATCAGCTCGTCGGGCAGGAAGATCGCGAAAGGCTCGTCGCCGACAATGGCGCGAGCGCACCAGATCGCGTGGCCGAGCCCCAGCGGCACCTGCTGGCGGACGGTGATGATGGCGCCCGGGGTGAAACGGGTCGGTTCCAGGACATCGAGTGACTTGCCGCGCTCGGCCATGGTTGTCTCGAGCTCGTAGGCGACGTCGAAATGCTCGACGATGGCGGTCTTGCCGCGTCCGGTGACGAAAATCATCTGCTCGATCCCCGCCTCGCGCGCCTCGTCCACCGCATACTGGATCAGCGGGCGGTCGACGATCGGCAGCAGTTCCTTGGGAATCGCCTTGGTCGCCGGCAGGAACCGGGTGCCGAGCCCCGCGACGGGGAAGACGGCTTTCTTGATCGGTTTCGGGCTGCTCATGGCGCACGGGAATCGCAGGGGATCGTGACAGCGTCAACCGTTGTGCTGAGTGGTTTCGCGCCAAGACGCTAAGCCGCCAAGAGGTTGCACCCGGCCGCAGGCCTACCAACGCACCGAGAGCTTGCGGGCTTCGCAAAGGTCGCGGTTTGAGTGTGGCTTCGCCACGGGCTCTTCATCTTGGCGGCTTAGCGTCTTGGCGCGAAACAAATCGATTGCCCAGCCTTGCCCGCGCCCCGTTTCCGGCTAAACGCTCGAGGGATGGACAAACTCGTTATTCGCGGCGGCAATCGCCTTTCCGGCACCATCCCCATTTCGGGCGCGAAGAATTCGGCGCTGACGCTGATCCCCTGCGCCCTGCTGACCGAGGAGCCGGTTACCCTGCGCAATCTGCCGCGGCTGGCCGATATCGACGGCTTCCAGCACCTGATCAACCAGTTCGGGGTGACCACGGTCATCCAGGGCAGCCGACCCGAGGATTTCGGCCGGGTGATGAGCATGGAAGCGACCCGGATCACCTCCACCGTCGCGCCATATGATCTGGTGCGCAAAATGCGCGCCTCGATCCTCGTGCTTGGCCCGATGCTGGCGCGGATGGGCGAGGCAACCGTCTCGCTGCCCGGCGGCTGCGCCATCGGCAACCGTCCGATCGACCTGCACCTCAAGGCGCTGGAGGCTTTCGGCGCGCGGATCGAGCTGGCGGCGGGCTATGTCAAGGCGGTTGCCCCCGATGGCGGGCTTCCCGGCGGCGACTTCGATTTCCCGGTGGTATCGGTCGGCGCGACCGAGAACGCGCTGATGGCGGCGGTGCTGGCGAACGGCACCAGCCGCCTGTTCAATGCCGCGCGCGAGCCCGAGATCGTCGACCTGTGCAATCTGCTGGTGGCGATGGGGGCGGAGATCGAGAATATCGGCCAGTCCGATCTCGTCATCCACGGGGTCAAGCGGCTGCACGGTGCGACCTACCGCGTCATGCCCGACCGGATCGAGGCCGGCTCCTACGCCTGCGCCGCTGCCATTACCGGCGGCGATGTGATGCTGGAGGGCGCGCGCGAGCACGAGATGCTGGCGACGCTTCATGCGCTACAGGCGATCGGTTGCGAGGTGGAAGGCTCGAAGGCAGGTGTGCGGGTGGCCGCCAATGGCCCGCTCAAGGCGACCAACCTCACCACCGCACCCTATCCCGGCCTCGCCACCGACATGCAGGCGCAGCTGATGAGCCTGCTGTGCCTTGCCGAGGGCACCAGTGTGCTCAAGGAAACCATCTTCGAAAACCGCTTCATGCATGTGCCCGAACTCGCCCGCATGGGCGCCGATATCGAGACCGAGGGCCGCACTGCCATCGTCAAGGGCGTCGGCAAGCTGACCGGGGCCGAGGTCATGGCGACGGACCTGCGCGCTTCGATGAGCCTCATCATCGCCGCACTCGCCGCAGAGGGCGAAAGCCAGGTGCGCCGGATCTACCACCTGGATCGCGGTTATGAGCGGCTGGAAGAGAAGCTCCAGCTGGTGGGCGCAGATATCGAACGGGTCGGCGACGACTGAGACAGTCGCGCCGGACCCAATCTTCTTCTCCACCGTTGATCGGATAGAAGGAGACACCCCATGCTGCTCAAGGCACTCGCACTCGGCGCGCTCGGCTACGCCGGATACAAATATTACGAGAAGAACCAGAAAGGCCCGCACGCCGCGTTCGCGGGCAATCAGGGCGATGCGCTGATCCGCGATTCGGGCCCCGGGTCCATGCGCGACAAACCGGCGCGGAAGTGGAGCAAGACCGACGAGGAAAGCGACCAAAGCTTCCCGGCCAGCGATCCGCCCGCTAACTACTGACCGGCGGCACTTGCCACAAGCCACACCCGGATCGCGCTGGCGAGTCCGGGCGGCGTCGGTGCCTTGATGCGTTGCTCGTCGATCCTGGCCACCAGCGCATTGATCGGCACGCCCTCTGCCTCGGCTGCATTACGCAGCATATCCCAAAACAGCGGCTCCATGCTGATCGAGGTCTTGTGCCCGGCGATTTCGACAGAGCGTTTGACCGGGGGGTGGTAGGGAATGTTCATGTCACCAGCCTAGCCCGCGCTTTCCGCCGAGCCATCAATTTTTTGGGGTGGCAGGCAGGGGTTCCAGCGCTTAGCCCGGCACCATGCGCACCGGCATCGACGACCTGACCGACAAGGAAAAGGAAACGCTCCGCCTGATCGTGCGCGGGCACGATGCCAAATCGACTGCGCGCGAGCTGGGACTGTCGGTTCACACTGTCAACGAACGGCTCCGCGATGCGCGGCGCAAGCTCTCGGTTTCCAGCAGCCGCGAGGCAGCGCGGCACTTGCTGGCGGCCGAAGCGCACGACCCCGAATCGCTTGGGGACGCGTTTTTGGGGGAAGCCGGGGGTGCGCAAGTCATGGCAGGCCAGCCGGCATCCACTCATGCCGAGTGGTGGGCGAGGCCCCGCTTCGCTCTTTTCGCTTCCGGAGTTCTTGCCATGTCCCTGATTTTCGCGGCGTTGCTCTTGCCTGCCTCGCCCCTTTCGATGCTGCCTGCCAGCATCTCCGCCAGCGCCGAAGCATCGGACGAAGCCAGTGCCGAGGCTGCCGCCCGCGCCGCCGAGGATTTTCTCGAACTGATCGATGACGGCCAATGGGCGGAAAGTTACGCCGCCACCGGCGCGCAGTTCCGCGAACTCAACACGCTCGAGCGCTGGACCGAAGTATCGGAAAAGGTCCGTCCGCCGCTGGGCGAAATGCATACCCGGGACCTGGTAGCGAACGAATTCGTCCCGGCGCCGCCCCAAGGCTACCGGATGGTCAAATTCGCCAGCAGCTATGCCAATGGCACCAGACAGGTCGAGACCTTGTCGCTCTCCTGGGAAGAGGGGGCCTGGAAGGTCGTCGGCATCGTCTTCGAGTGAGTCTGCCCGTGGACCCGGGCATCCATCAGACTGCCCTGTCGCCGGCGACGTCGGCCGCGACCGCGACGGGGCGGGACGGATGCCTGCCGTTCCCCCTCGGCCAAACCGACGCCGCGAGCAGTACGGCAACCAGGGCGAGCGCGACGAGAAAGGCCGCCGCCTTGCCGGGTGTCGCGACCAGCCGGGTCAGCGGATCGATCAGCTCCAGGTGCGTCAACCACGCCTTGGCAGCTTCGGCCACGAGATAGGAACCCCCGGCCAGCAGGTAGGGCCAGTTGTTCCGCCGGTCGCGCAGGAGCATGGCCAGCACAACGACCGCGATGATCGCCTGCCCGGTCATGGCGGCGGTCTGGAACCGGTAGAAGGTTTCCGGCCCTTCGATCCGGAACGGCGGCGCAAAGGCGAGCAAGGCAAAGAACAGCGCAGGGCCGAGAAACAGGACCAGCGTGCTCATCAGCAATGCCCCGTGAAGCTTGCGCCGCCGTTTGAGTGCGAACGCCAGAAAGAGGACCAGCGCCAGCCAGACCGTCCCGACGACATTCTGAACGATGAGGAAATCCGGTTCGCCGGAGGCGATCGCCCGCTGTGCGCTGTGCACTGTCAGCAGGGCAGCGGATGCCACCAGCAGCGGGCCCGCCGCGAGTACCGCCAGACCCAGCCGGCGGTGCCGACTTGCGTTGCCGCGTGCCAGCTGGGCCAGTTGTGCAAACAACAACCCCAGCCACAGATAGGTGGTTGCGATATGCAGATGGTGGTGCGGCTGGGGGTCGGCAGAAGGGCCGAGATAGATATTCCAGAAGCCGAGCGCACCTATGACCGAGGTCGCACCGATCAGGCCGAACTCCGCCCCGTATTGCTTGAACCGCCCCATACGCCCTCCCCGAGCAGTGACAGTTCTATAGGCCGAAATGAGAAACGAAGGAATTGGTCCCCTTGCTGTCCTGCAGGGGCGGCCGCTCCCTAGTACATGTGCTGGCCGCCGTTGATGCTCATGGTCGAACCGGTCATGAAGCCGCCGTTCTCGCTGGTGAGAAAGGCTACGCCGCGGGCGATTTCCTCGGCCATGCCAAGACGGCCGACCGGGATCTTGGCGACGATCTTCTCCAGCACCGGGGCCGGGACAGCGGCGACCATGTCGGTGTCGATATAGCCGGGCGCGATGGCGTTGACGGTGACACCGAATTTGGCCCCCTCCTGCGCCAGCGCCTTGGTGAAGCCGTGGATGCCGCTCTTGGCGGCGGCATAGTTGACCTGGCCGTACTGGCCTGCCTGGCCGTTGATCGAGCCGATGTTGACGATCCGGCCCCAGCCGCGCTCGCGCATGCCGGGGAAGGTCGCCTTGGCCATGTTGAAACAGCCGCCGAGATTGACGCGCATGACGTCGTTCCAGTCGTCGAAGCTCATCTTGTGCAGCGTGCCGTCGCGGGTGATGCCGGCATTGTTGATGACGATATCGATCGGGCCGAATTCGGCTTCGACGGCTGCACAGCCCTCAAGGCAGGCCTCGTGATCGCCGACATCCCATTTGCGCGCGGGAATGCCGGTTTCGTCGCTGAACTTCTTCGCGGCCGAATCGTTGCCGGCATAGTTGGCGATCACGGTGTGCCCCTGCCGCTGGAGGCGCTGGCAGATCGCCTCGCCAATGCCGCGGGTTCCTCCGGTAACGATTGCTACGCGTGCCATGTTTGCATCCTCTCGATCTTTGCGCCTCTTGCCGATGACGTAGCGTCAGCGCGGGATGCGGGCAAAGAAAAACCCCGCCGGAGCGGGGTAGGTGAAATCGAATTCATGCAGAAACGCCTGGCCTCAAACACCGAAGGGGTAGGCCAACGGGAGGCCTCAAACACCGAAGGGGTAGGCCAACGGGAGGCCTCAAACACCGAAGGGGTAGGCCAACGGGAGGCCTCAAACACCGAAGGGGTAGGCCAACGGGAGGCCTCAAACACCGGAGGGGTAGGCTGGCATATGCCTTAGAAGCGAAGCTGCGTTCCGACATAGACGGCCTGATCATCCTCGACCCCATCGGTCAGCGGGGCGAGGCGATAGCGGTCCTGCGACAGGCGGACGCCGGCAGTAACATCAAGGTTGCGGGTCACACGGTAGGCCCCGCCCAGGTCGACGCTCTGCTCGGATCCGCCTTCGAGGGTACGCGGCGCGCGGCCAGGCTCGCGCTCGCTCTCGAGCGTGATGCGGGGCTGGAACCGGCTCGGCTTGCTCGGGACGGTGCCCTGGCGTGGCTTGAATTCGGCAAGGTCGGGCATTTCGATCTTCGAGACGCCGACCGGCAGGTCTGCCGCGGGCTTCACGAAGCTCTGGTATCCACGGGCGATGCCAAGGTCGAAGCGGGTCGGTGCCACCGACAGGGTGGTCCGGCGACCCGGTGCATTGTCGCCGGCAATGGCCGAGCGCACCGAAATCGCCCGGGCGGTTTCCTGGTCCACGCGCACAGCCACTGTAACAGTGCGGTCAGCCGGAGTGCGGCCGGCAGCGGGCGTAAAGCGCATCGCCTTGCGCGCGGCGGCGTAGCGGTTGTTGACCCGCTCGGCCAGCGCAGGATCGACTCCGGCCGGCGTGAAACGCGGTGCATCTTCGATCATCGGGGCAAACACGGCGTTGGTCACGGCCATGCCGGCGGTCGGCAAGGCTGCCAATACGGCACCACCGATCAGCGCCGGGACCAGCCCGCGCTTGAACATCGATGAGGTCTTGCCGTTCATGACTACTGCCTATTTTCCCCAATCCAGCGGAGAATCGCTCAAGCGCATTCCGACTGAACCCAAGGTGAAGTTACGCCGATTCGCTTCGAATGCCAGCTTTTCCACATTCCATTCTCCGTGTTGTGCCAAAGTGTTGCATGCAGCCCACAAAAGCCGGGTTGGGTGACGCAGCGAAATTGGCTGCCATTCACCTCGGATACAGCGCTCTACGGCTCAAAGGCATGCCACACAGACGGCACACACAGGTGCAGCCTCTCTTGCCGCCCGCACAGGTGTGGCTATAGAGGCTGCCAATAGAGATCCGAGGACACCAGAGCTTCCCATGCGCAAATCCCACAACCGCCTCCGCACCGTCACCCGCATTGCCCTGGGAGGTGCCGCGTTGGCCTCGCTGGCCGCATGTGGCGGCGGCGAACGTCCCGAGGCGGACCTTGCGGCTTCGCGGATCAGCACCATCGGCGTTAATTCCTACCTGTGGCGCGCCGCGCTGGAGACGGTCAGCTTCGCGCCGCTGCTGCAGGCTGACAGCGCCGGCGGCGTGATCGTGACCGACTGGTACGCCAATCCGCAAAACCCTGGTGAGCGCGTCAAGCTGACGGTTTCGATCCTTGACCAGGATCTGCGGGCCGATGCGCTGCGCGTTGCTGCCAGTCGCCAGGTTGCACAGGGCGGCGCCTGGGTCGATGCGCCGGTCCAGGCTGCCACGGTGCAGAAGCTGGAAGACATCATCCTGACCAAGGCGCGCGAGCTTCGCCGCCAGGCTGTGGCCGGCTGATTCTTTCGAGAAACAAGGCGTGCGCGACGCTTCCAATATCGCGCAAATTCCCTAGAGGGACCGCATGAGCGACACCCGTTTCGATCCGGCCCAGGCCGACGCGCGCTGGCAATCCGCCTGGGACGAGGCGCGGGCCTTCCGCGCCGACAGCAATTCGGACAAGCCGAAGAGCTTCGTGCTGGAGATGTTTCCCTATCCTTCGGGAAGGATCCATGTCGGCCACGTGCGCAATTACACCATGGGTGACGTGCTGGCGCGCTACAAGAAAATGCGTGGGTTCGAGGTCCTCCACCCGATGGGCTGGGACGCCTTCGGCATGCCGGCGGAAAATGCCGCGATGGAAAAGGGCGTCCACCCCGGCGGCTGGACCCGCGCCAATATCGAACACATGAAATCGCAGCTCAAGCGCCTCGGCTTCGCGCTCGACTGGAGCCGCGAGCTGGCGACCTGCGAGCCGGACTATTACGGCCACGAGCAGGCGCTGTTCATCGATCTGTACAAGGCCGGCCTCGTCTACCGCAAGGAAAGCGAGGTCAACTGGGACCCGGTCGACATGACCGTGCTCGCCAACGAGCAGGTGATCGACGGCAAGGGCTGGCGCAGCGGCGCCGAGGTCGAGAAGCGCAAGCTGGCGCAGTGGTTTCTCAAGATCACCGACTTTGCCGAAGACCTGCTCGAAGGGCTCGGCAGCCTCGACAACTGGCCCGACAAGGTCCGCCTGATGCAGGAAAACTGGATCGGCAAGTCGCAAGGGCTGGAGTTCAGCTTCGACCTGTCCAATGGCGACGCGCTGCCAGTCTATACCACGCGGCCCGATACGATCTTCGGGACGAGCTTCGTCGCGGTCGCGCCCGACCATCCGGTGGCGCAGGGCGTGGCGGCGCAGAATTGCGACGCCGCCAGGTTCATCGAGCTGTGCAAGAAGGGCGGCACCACCGCAGCCGAACTGGAGACGGCGGAGAAGCTGGGTTTCGACACCGGCATCGGGGCGAAACATCCCTTCACCGGCGCTTATCTGCCGGTCTTCATCGCCAACTTCGTGCTGATGGATTACGGCACCGGCGCGATCATGGCGGTGCCGGGGCACGACCAGCGCGACTTCGATTTCGCCACCAAATACGGCCTGCCGATCCCGCGCGTCGTCGCGGCCAGCGTCGAAGAAGCGGGCAAGCCCTTCTCTGGCCAGGCCGAGGCGGGCGACGGGGTGATCGTCAATTCGGACTTCCTCGACGGCATGAGCGTCGAGGACGCCAAGGCCGAGATCATCAAGCGGATCGAGGTCGAGGGTCGCGGCCAGGGCAAGACGGTCTGGCGCCTGCGCGACTGGGGGGTCAGCCGCCAACGTTACTGGGGCACGCCGATCCCCTTCGTCCATTGCCCAGAAGAAAATGGCGGCTGCGGCGTGGTGCCGGTGCCCAAGGAACAACTGCCCGTCACCCTGCCCGACGATGTCGATTTCCGGACCCCGGGCAACCCGCTGCTGCGGCACCCGACGTGGAAGCACACCACCTGTCCCGATTGCGGTGCGGCGGCTGTCCGAGAAACCGACACGCTCGACACTTTCGTCGATTCGAGCTGGTACTTCCTGCGCTTCGCCAGCCAGCCGGCAGACAAGCCGTTCGACAAGGACGAGGTCGCCAGATGGCTGCCGGTCGAGCAGTATATCGGCGGCATCGAGCATGCGATCCTGCACCTGCTCTACGCCCGCTTCTGGACCCGGGCGCTGGCCCATATCGGCCTGATCGATGTCCGGGAGCCCTTCGCCTCGCTGTTCACGCAAGGGATGGTGACGCACGAGACCTATTCGCGCCGCGAGGATGGTCGCGAAGTGTTCTATTCGCCCGAGGAGGTGAACCGCACCGGCGAAGGCGCGAGCCTCAAGGATGGCGGGGCGCCGGTCGAGATCGGCCGGGTCATCAAGATGTCCAAGTCGAAGAAGAACGTCGTCGACCCGGATACGATGGTGGATCGCTATGGTGCCGACGCGGTGCGCTGGTTCATGCTCAGCGACAGCCCGCCCGAACGCGACCTGCCGTGGTCCGAAGCCGGGATCGAGGGCTGCTGGCGCTTCGTCCAGCGAGTCTGGCGTCTCAGCGACCAGCACGATGCCGGGGCCGGGGGCGAGGACAAGGCGCTCGCGCGCAAGACGCATCAAACCATCGCGGCGGTCGCCGATGATATCGAGGCGCTGAGTTTCAACAAGGCGGTGGCCCGGCTCTACGAACTTGCGAGCGCGATCGACAAGGCGGCGCCATCGGCGTCTCGCTCCGAGGCGATCCGCAGCATGCTGCACATGTTGTCGCCGATGATGCCGCACCTGGCCGAAGAGGCCTGGGCGAAGATTGGCGGCACAGGCTTGCTCGCCGAAGCGACCTGGCCCCAGGTCGATCCGGCGCTGCTGGTGGAGGATGAAGTGACCATCGCCGTCCAGCATATGGGCAAGCTGCGCGACACGCTGACCGCGCCCAAGGGAAGCCCCCGGGAAAACCTCGAAGCCCTTGCGCTCGCCAGCGAGAAGGTTCAGCGTTCGATCGATGGAGCCACTGTTCGCAAGGTGATCGTCGTGCCCGACCGGCTGGTCAATATCGTTACCTGATGCGCGCCCTGATGCTCTTGGTCGCATTGCTGGCGCTGGGCGGTTGCGGATTGCAGCCGATCTATGCCGGTGGGGTAAACGGCAATGCCGCCGTCCAGGGTCTCGCTGCCATTGAAGTCGCACCGATGCCGGGCCGCGCCGGGTGGCTCATGGCCAACGCCCTCAATGATCGGCTCTCGGCGGCGGGCAATGCAACGCCGCGTTACCGCCTCGATGTGCGTCTCGACGACAATCTCGAGGGCCTCGGCCTGCTCAACGACGACACCATCGGGCGTGAGCGGCGTACGCTGCGGGCACGCTACCAGCTGGTCGACCTTTCGACCGGCTCGATCGTGCTCGACGCGACCGCCGGTTCTGACGCAGGGATCGACGTTGTGTCCAGCGAGTACGCCACGATCGCTGCCGAGCAGACGGCCCTCGAGCGGCTGGCGGGTGAAGTGGCCGACCAGATCGTGACCCGGATCTCGCTCACCCTGCGCAACGGGCAATGAAGGCAACCCAGCGTGACTTTCCCGGGGCGGCGAGCAAGTTCGCCCGGCAATGCTCGATCTTTTTCTTCTGCGGCCCCGACGAATCGGGAGCGGCCGCCGCGGCGGATGCGGTGTGTGCCGCGCTCCCCGACGCCGGTGAGCGAGTGGAACTCGCCGGGGCCGAGCTCAAACGCGATCCCGTGCTGTTGGGGGACGAGGCGCGCTCGACTTCGCTGTTCGGCGATGCCCGCCACATCTTCGTGCGAGCGTCGGGAGACGAACTGCTCGACGCGGTGGGCAATTTCTTCCTTGGCTCGGGCGAAGCCTGCCCGGTCCTGATTGTCGCTTCGGGCGCAACCGACAAGTCGCGTACCGCCAAGCTGCTGGAGAAGCGGCCCGACGCATTGGTGGCGATGTTCTATCCTCCCGACCTGCGCAGCATGACCGGCACGGTGCGCGATCTCGCCGATGCGGCAGGCGTGCGACTGAGCGGCGACCTCGCGGAAAGGATCGCCCGTGCATCGGCCCTCGACCAGCGGCTGGCGCTGTCCGAAGTGACCAAGCTCGCGCTCTATCTCGATGCCTCTCCCGAAGCGCCCAAGACCGCAGATCCTGCCGCCTGGAACGAGATTGGCGCTGCCACCGAGGAAGACGGCTTCATGCCGATCGTCAACGCGGCCCTCTCGGGGCAGGTCAAGCGGCTCCCCGCCGAACTCGCCCGAATGCGCGAGCTTGGCATCAACGCCGTGGCCGTCGCGCTCGCAGTGGAACGACGGACCGCACAATTGGCACAACTGGCAGCAAGGCTGGGGCGGAGCAGCGACATCGGCGGACTGATCGATTCGGAAAAGGCGGCGCGGCGAATTTTCTGGAAAGACGAGCGAGACCTGCGCGAGCAATTGAAGATATGGCGCGGCAAGCGGCTCGACCGGCTGGTTGCCCGGGTCACCGCGCTGCATCGCAACCTTCTGGGCAACAGCCAGTCCGCCGAAATGCTGCTGGCACAGGAGCTGGCCGAAATAGCCAGCCATGCGTCCTTGGTCGGGACACGTTGAAGGATTGATTGACCAATCTTTTACATAACGGTTAGGTTGTTCTACCTAGGGAGTGTCCGGTTCTAGTCCCGGATACAGGAACCAGACCGACCGTGAATGCGCCCGCCAAAGCCGAGCATGGCACCGCGAAAGCCGCGCCGACTCTGGCGATCGCCCCCGCGCCTTCGCTCGAGCGTCGCCGGCTGCGGGCCTATCTCATGCTGGTGGCGGTCGATGTGGTGCTGATCCTTGCCGGGTTCCTGCTGGCGGGCCAGCTGTATCTCGGCCGTCTGCCCGACCCGCAGGCGATGCGCCAGGCCTACCTGTTGTTGCCGATATTCCTGACCATAGCCATGTACCAGGGCACGTACTCGATCAGGACCCTGCTCGAATGGCGTTATGCCACTGTGCGCGTGTTGCTGGCACTGGCGATCTCGGCGGCCCTGTTGGCCTTCGTGGCCTTCTACCTCAAGACCAGCGCGACCTTCTCGCGCGTCACGCTGACGCTCGGACTCGCGCTTTCCGCCGGGATGATGGTGGCCGTGCGGGCGCTGGCTGTAGCGATGGTCCGGCGGCGCTGGCAGGGGTTCGTCCGCAATCGCCTGCTGGTGCTCGACGGCGGGCCAAAACTCGAGATCGGAGCCAATCGCATCATCGATGCGGCAAGCCTCGGGCTCGATCCGACCGCCGAGGATCCGCATGCGCTCGACCGTCTGGGGCACGCGCTGCTCCATCAGGATGAAGTCGTGGTAAGCTGTCCGTCGCAAAGGCGCGAGCACTGGGCCTGGGCACTCAAGGCGAGCGGTGTGCGTGGGGAGATTGTCAGCGAGATGGCGCATGATCTCGGCGCGCTCGGTGTGCGCCGGTATGACATGGCGGACGTGACAACGCTGGTTGTCAGCGCCGGCCCCCTGGGTCTGCGGTCGCGGGCGATGAAGCGCGCGTTCGATATCGCGCTGGCGCTGGGGGGATTGCTGCTGCTGTCGCCCTTGCTGCTGCTCGTGGCCATGCTGGTCTGGCTCGAGGATCGCGGTTCGGTGCTGTTCGTGCAGCAGCGCACCGGGCGTGGCAACCGTTTCTTCCCGATGCTGAAATTCCGCTCGATGAAGGTGCAACAGACGGATGCCGACGGCTGCCGATCCACCGGGCGTGACGACGATCGGTTGACCCGGATCGGCGGGCTCCTGCGTCGCACCAGCATCGACGAACTGCCTCAGCTGGTGAATGTGCTGCGCGGCGAGATGAGCATCGTGGGTCCGCGCCCGCATGCGGCCGGGAGCCTCGCAGGAGACAAGGCATTCTGGCAGGTCGATTCGCGCTATTGGCACCGCCATGCGTTGAAGCCCGGCTTGACGGGGCTGGCACAGGTGCGCGGCCTGCGTGGGGCGACCGATGAGGAACGCGATCTGTCAGAGCGCCTGCAGGCGGACTTGGAGTATCTCGTCAACTGGAGCCTGTGGGGCGACCTCGGCATAGTTTTGCGGACGGTGCTGGTGCTTCGTCATGACCGCGCTTTCTGACAGTCGGGACCGGATTTCACAGACCCTGAAAACAAGAAAGCCGCCCCCGAAGGAGCGGCCATTCTCGACAGCTCGGCCCGCTCAGCGCGGGCTGTTGCCGTTGCTGCTGGCGGCAAAGACCAGCACTGCGATCAACCCGCCCAGACCGGCGAGGATGAGGCCCAGCGGAATCTCCTCTTCGGTTTCGTTGGCAAGGTCGTTCGCTTGCGAGACGGGCGGGGCCAGCCGCGTGGCTTCAGGCCGTGTCGCGGCCTGCGCAGCCGTAGCGCTGAGCACCATTGCAGCGGCGGTGGCAGCAGTCAGAAGCGTCTTCATTGCCCGCTCTCCAGATTGGGATAGGTGTTTAACCTTATCCTATATTGGACAATGGTCAAGAATTCCCTTCGCCTGCAAGAATTGATCCGCTGCGCATAAAGGCTCGCGAGATGCGGTAGGGGCTGGATTTTCCCCCTCACGCAAAGGATAGCACGCCATGGCTTCCATCTGCCTCGTCGGGCTCAACTACGCGCCGGAACCGATCGGCATCGGGCCTTACACCCAGGGCTGGGCGGAGGCGCTGGCCGCGCGCGGGCATCGGGTGCAGGTCGTCTGCGGGGTGCCTTACTATCCGCAGTGGCAGCGGTTCGACGGGTTCGGCGACGGTTTCCGGTTGTCGGTCGAGAATGGCGTAAGGGTGCTGCGCGTGCCGCATTACGTTCCGGCGGACCCGGGAGGGCTGAAGCGGCTGGTCCATTATGCCAGCTTCTCCGTCAATGCCGCGCGGGGAATTGCCAAAGCCGTGAGTGACGTACGGCCCGATGCGGTGATCGCGGTTGCACCTGCACTGCTGGCCTCACCCGTGGCGACCAGGCTGGCTCGACGTTGCGGTGCCCTGTCGTGGCTGCATGTGCAGGATTTCGAAGTTGAAGCGGCACTTGCGACCGGCTTGCTTCCAGGCTGGGCCACCGGGTTCGGGACGCGCTTCGAGCGGTCCATGCTGCGACGTTTCGACCGGGTGAGCTCGATAGCTCCCGGCATGATGCGCAAGCTGGCCGAGAAGCGCGGCCATGATCGGGGCCTTCACGAGTTGCGTAACTGGGCCGAGCCGTCAGTTGGTACCGGTGCGGCCAACGGGGCGCGGATGCGACAGAGTCTTGGCTTGCCCCCGGGAACCATCGCGCTCTATTCGGGCAATCTTGCACGCAAGCAGGGGATCGGGATCATTCTGGATACGGCACGGGCCATGGCGGACATGACGGACCTGCACTTCGTCATTTGTGGCGAAGGACCGGCAGTGGCCGAAGTGAGAGATACTGCCGCAGGGGTCGCCAACCTGCATTATCGTCCGCTGCAGCCGCGCGAAGCCTTGCCCGATCTGCTCGACATGGCCGACATCCACCTGCTGCCCCAGATCGCCGGGGCGGCCGACCTGGTCCTCCCCTCCAAACTGGCCAACATGCTGGCGTCGGGGCGACCGGTGGTGGCGACGGCCGATGCAGGGACATCGCTTGCTGCCGAAGTCGCGGGCTGCGGGATTGTGGTCCCGGCCGGCGACAGCGCGGGACTTGCCGCATCCATTGCGGTGCTGGCTGGCGACGCGGCGAGGCGCACAGCCCTGGGCCGCGCCGCGCGCGCGCGCGCGCTCGAACATTGGTCGAAAGATGCCCTGCTGGCGCAATGCACGGCAGCGATCGAACAAGCCCTGGCGGAGCGCTGTGCATGAGTCTTGCGCGCAAATCAGCCGGTCCGGTCACCTTGCCGAGCTCAGGGCCGAGAATCCCGGTCCCCGTTGGCCCCGCCCGAACCGGTGTGCAACGTGTCGTTACGCTCGATCCGTGGCTCTTCCTCGCGTTCCTCTACCCGCTCAGCCAACTGGTGGTGTTCGACTTTGTCGGGCAGCTTTTCCTGATGGACCTGCTCGCGGCCCCGTTGCTGGTCCTGCTGCTGACCTTGCCCGGCGCGGCGGAAAGGTTGCAGCGGATCTGGCCGATCCTTGCCCTGCTGGCATTGTGGCTGGCGGGCCAGGTGGCGACCGACCTCATTCGCGGCTCGGTGCCTGCCGACTATCTGCGTGGCTGGGCCAGGATCGGCTTCTTCGGTCTCCAGCTGGTGGTGTTGTGGCTCTGGCTGCCGCGCCGCCGGGCATACTTCATTGCTTTCGCCCTGGGGCTGGGCATCGCGGCCTATTTCAGCGTGCCGGAGGAATTCATCGGTTACGAATGGAAGTTCGGGCGTGATCGCGCGCTGATTTTCGTCAGCATCGGGGTGCTGATCATCGCCACGCTCGGATTCCCGAAACTCCGCTATCTCGGCCCGGCGCTGTTCCTTGCGCTGTCGCTGTTCCTGTTGCTCCAGGCGGCCCGATCGGCCTTCGGCACCCTGTTCATCGCCGCGGTGGTGCTGGTGGCCGCCTTGCTCATCCCACGCATCGCTGCCTTCCGGCGGCGCCTTAGTCCGGGGACCTTTGTCTTCATGCTGGTCGGCGGCATACTGGTCGCGACCGGGGCAACGACCATCTATGGGATAGCGGTTGAAGACGGGCTCCTGGGCCGCGATGCGTTTGTCAAATATCGCGACCAGACGTCGGGCGAAGTGCCGCTGATCCTGGGGGGACGGGCGGAGAGCCTGGTTTCCATCCAGGCGATTGTCGACTCGCCTGTCATAGGGCACGGAAGTTGGGCCAAGGACCCCTATTACGTAGGGCTCTACCATGCGATGAAGGTGCGCTACGGTCTGCCCGTGTTGCAAGCCGAACGCGGCAAAGTCCAGCTGATCCCGACGCATAGCCATCTGTTCGGGGCGTGGGTCGAGGCCGGCCTGGCTGGCGGCCTGTTCTGGCTATGGGTGCTGACGATCCCGTTTGTCGCGCTCTACAGCTTGCTCAAGCGCAACGAATTGCTGGCTCCCTTGATCGCCTATTGCGCGGTGGCGCTGTTGTGGTCGGTGCTGTTCAGCCCGTTCGGTTCGAGCGAGCGGATCTTCGTGGCGTTCCAGCTCACCTTGCTGGCCTGGACCATGCGGGCCGGGGGGCGATCCATCACCTTGTTTGCCCCGTTGCGCAAGGCGATGGCCCGTCGCCGCGCCAAGGCGCACGAGTGAGAATTCTCCATGTCGTGGCCGACGCCGACCCGGCCAAGGGCGGGGTCATCGAAGGCGTTCTGAGACTGGGCGATGCCTATCGTTCTTGCGGCCATGAGCAGCATCTGCTGACGCTTGATGCTCCGGAAGATCGATGGGTCGCCGACTGTCCCTCGCCGGTCTTCGCCATGGGCCGGGCAAGCGACGCCAAACGGTTCTATCCCGCCCGCGCGATCGCGTGGTTGCGGCAACACGCGGGCGACTATGACGGGATCGTGGTGGATGGATTGTGGAATGCGGCAACGCTGGCTGCGCGGCAGGTCCTGCCCGGTTCGGGCGTGCCCTATGCGGTCTTTCCCCACGGGATGCTCGATCCGTGGTTTCGCGAACTCCAGCCGACCAAGGAATGGGTCAAACGCCAGCTGTTCCGGATCAATGAGGGCCCCCTGTTGCGCGGCGCGCGGGCCGTGCTGTTCACCGCCGAGAGCGAACGCATGCTGGCGGCGCAGAGCTGGCCCGGCTGGACCGGGATGCGGGAACAGGTGGTCGGATTCGGGACAGGCGAGCCGCCGCCGGAGAGTGACGCGATGCACGCTGCTTTCGGCGGGAAAGTCCCTGCGGTGGAGAATTCGCCCTATGTCCTGTTCCTCAGTCGCATCCATCCCAAGAAGGGGATCGGAATCCTGCTCGAAGGCTTTGCCGAAGCTTGCGGCAGAGGCGAATGGCAGCTGGTGATTGCCGGGCCGGGTGAAGCCGGTTTTGTCGCTTCATTGCGCGATCGCGCGGCGCGGTTGGGCATCGCATCGCAGGTGCATTGGCCCGGCATGCTGACAGGCGCGGCCAAATGGGGGGCGCTCTACGGCTGCGAGGCGATGGCGCTGACGTCGTATCAGGAGAACTTCGGGGTCGTCGTGGCCGAGGCTTGCGCCTGTCGCCGCCCTGTCATCGTTTCCGACCAGGTCGCGGTCCATCTCGAAATATCCGGGGCAGGTGCCGGCCTCGTTTGCGAAACCCGCCCCCCGTCGGTCGCGGCGGCCCTATCAGACCTGTGCGCTATGCCGCCAGTTCAACGCAAAGCCGTCGGCACGAATGGGAGAGCGCTGTTCGAGAGCGTTTTCGCCATGGAGAAGGTGGCACAGCGCGTGCTGGCGGTTTTTGCCGATAATCCGGAAAATGGATAAACCACTTTCCTACAAATAACCAAATCGGTTAGCGCGGCAATCCGAAAGGAGTCGTCATGCCCGAACCGCTTCCCCCGATCCGCCTCCCTGCCCGTTTTGTCCCGCTGTCCGCTCTTGCCACAGGCGAGGTCGGTGCGCCCGCCATGCCCGTCAGCGCGGCGCATCCATTGCCCTGCCGGGACCAGCCCTTCACCGACGTGCGCGAACTGGCGCCGGATGTACCGGTGGCACCGGGCAGTGCCATGCTGGTCGATTGCAGCAGCGCAGGGCTCGCCAGCTTCACCCTTGCCGGCGGGTCGACGCTGACTCTCACGCTCTCGCCCGGCCTGACCATGCTGCCCATGGCAGTCGTGGGGCTCGCCGGGGCCGACCTCACCGCCGATCTCACCGCCTGGGTGCTCGACTGATGCTGGCGCTGCACGCCCCGCGACCGGCGCCGCGTCGCTTCGCCACCCTGCCGCCGGAACTGGCAAAGCTCGAACTTGCCAGCCCGGCCCCGATCATAACCCAGACTGCCAGCGCGAGCTTGCCGCGATACTGGCCCAGCTCGAGTGGTTCGCCGTTCTACCAGACGGCCTCTGCTGCGCAGGGCGGCGTGTTCAGTTTCTGCCGGGGCCTGCCGGGATCCGCCCCTGCCACCATCAACTTCAGCGAAGAAAAGGTCGCGACCTTCTCCAGCAGCGGCACCCGCTCGGCGCTCGGCCAGCAATGGTCTTTCATCCACGAAGGAAGCCGTATCGAACTGGAAATCCGCAACAACCAGTTCGGTTTCCTGATCCGCATCGACAACCGCTTTGTCTCGCTCGACCCTTACCAGACGAGCGGCCCGGTCATGGTCTCGCTCGACTTCGGCAGCCATGGGAGGCGGCGGATCGATATCATCTCGTGGCAGCTCGGCTTCGGCGGGGTCTTCACCGGGACGACCGATTGCATCTTCGCCGCCGACCTGCGCGGCCCGCGCACCATCATCTTCAGCGACAGCTTCACCACGCCCGATCCGGTGTGCTGGCCGGTGTGGTTCGGCCATGCCATGGGCTGGGACGACGTCTGGCCGAGCGGGGTCGGCGGCACGGGCTTCGTCGCCGACGGCTATGGTTCCTCCGTCGCTTTGCCCGACCGGGTGATGTCGGACGTGGTCCCCTACCGCGCCGAGGTCGTGTTCATCCATGCCGGCCTCAACGACCTGAGCAAACCGGCGGCCGACGTGGAAGCCGCGGCGGCGCTGACCGGCAAACGGATCAAGCAGCATCTGCCCGAAACACTGGTGGTCGGCGGAGCCGACACGGCGTTCGGGATCGAGGCATGGGATGCGCAGGCACTCGACGTGCTCGCGGCGATCCGCGCCGGGCTTGAAAGCGCGGGCGCGGCATGGCTTTCGCCGGTCGAGCTGCCGCTGGCCTTCGGCGGGACACCGGTCGGGGCCAACGCGACCCTGTTCTACGCGGTCAGCGCCGGGCAGGCCGGCAACGACGGCACACCGGCCAGTGTCAGCTATCCCAACGGCTTTACCTGCGCCACTGCCACCAACACTCCGCTGGCCAATTTGCGGGTCGGCTCGGTGGTCGAGATCGGCACCGGGGCCACGCGCGAGCGGGTAGCGATCACCTGCACCGGCTATGTCAACGGGCGACTGGTCTACGGCTTCGATGGTACCATGCGCTATGCCCACCCAGCCGGCACGCCGGTGCGCGAAGTCGGCCCATGCTTTGTCACCGGGCAAGGAACGAGCGTCAACCCGCGCGGCTGGGGCAGCGCCGATCGCTTCATCGGCTGGGACGGCTTCCACTACAACGCCGAGGGCAACCGCGCATTGGGCGCAGTCAACGCAGCGTTGCTGCGCCATCACCTGCGAGGCCGTCCGCTGCTCTAGCGCAAGGGGGGAGCGGCGGCTAAAGCACACGCATGGCCGCCGCCCCCCTCTCGTTGACCGTGGTGATCCTGACCCGCGACGAGGAACGCCACATCGGCCGCGCGCTGGCTTCGATCAAACCATTGGCAAGCCGCGTGGTGGTGGTCGATTCCGGTTCGAGCGACGGGACCCGCGAGGTTGCGCGTGGGATGGGTGCCGAGCTCTTCGAGCGCCGGTGGCTGAACTATGCCGACCAGTTCCAATGGGCGCTCGATCACTGCGGGATCGACACGGACTGGACCATGCGGCTCGATGCCGATGAGTGGCTTGGAGCGGACCTGGTCACCGCCCTCCTGGCGCTGTTACCGACGCTCGGCCCTGACACCACCGCTATCAGCCTAGATCGCCAGCATCACTTCATGGGCAGATGGATTCGGCATGGTGGGCGCTGGCCGCTGGCCCTGCTGCGTATCTGGCGCACCGGCATGGGCCGGATCGAGCAGCGCTGGATGGACGAGCATATCGTGGTCGAGCACGGCGCGCTGCGCCATGTGCCGGGCACTTTCGTCGATCAGAACGAGCATGGCCTCGGCTATTTCACTGCCAAGCACAACGGCTATGCCACCCGCGAGGCGCTCGATGCGCTGATCGGGAATTACGGCCTGTTCGACGTGCCCGAGGATGCCGGCCTCGCCAGCACGGCCCAGGCGCAGCGTGCGCGGGTGCACAAGACCGGCTGGTACAACCGCTTGCCGACCGGACTGGGGCCGCTGCTCTATTTCCTTTATCGCTATTTTATCCAGCTCGGGTTCCTCGATGGGCGCGCAGGGATGATCTACCATGTGCTGCAAGGCTTCTGGTACCGCTTCCTGGTCGATGCCAAGCGGGTCGAGCTGGAGCAGGCCATTGCGCACGCACCGGACAAAGAGGCGCGGATCGATGCGCTCTCTGCTGCGACCGGACATGACCTGCGTGGATTCCACCGGGCATCCCCGAAGGCCGTTTCCGAAGTCGAGGGAGAGCAGCCACTGCCTCTTCGCTGAAGGTTCTCCACCAGGCGCCGCTGCGAGTTTTCCTCTCGCCAAGGTTTTGGACGCGGTTTCCAATCAAGCGCTTGCATCGTCCTTGCAAAGCTTCATACAGAGAGCCGCAGGAACAGGGCGCGTGTCAGAAATCACTCTACCGACAGCAGAATTCGCGCATGCGGGGTTGCGTCTGCGTGTCGCATCGCCTCCGCCGGATCTCGCCCCGTTCATTTCCGCCTATTACCGGACCGAGGTCGATACGGGCGTCATCGCCGAAGACTGGTTGCCGCCTGAAGAGGGCAATCTGCGGACCGGCATTGCCGACGTTTACGATGCCGCCATCGGGTCCGCCCCGCTCGGGCGGGCACCGGTGGCGGTCCTTTCAGGGCCGACGAACCGGGTCACCCAGCTCCGGATCGGCGGCGGGCGGTTCTGGGGCATCGGACTGACGCCGGCCGGCTGGGCCCGCTTCATCGGCCGACCCGCCGACGGCATGGCCGACCGGTTTGCCGGCGTGGAAGAATGCCAGCTGAACCCGTCATTGGTGCGGATGCTCGATACTCTGCGCCATGAAATCGATGACATGGCCGAGGCCGCCGCTCTCATCGCTCGGACCTTTCGCCCGATGGTGGCCCACCAGCCTGCGCGGGAGCGCCCGATCCGGGCGATCCATCTCAGCATTGTCTCGGACGAGGCGCTTTCTTTCTCGATCGCGGAACTGGCCGAACGGGCCGGAATGACCGAGCGTACTTTCGTACGGTTCTGCAAGCGGCATTTCGGCTTCGCGCCCGGCGTCCTGCTGCGCCGCCAGCGCTTCCTGCGCAGCCTGGGCAAGTACATGCTCGATCCTTCGCTGCGCTGGATCAATTCGCTCGATCCCCACTACTGCGACCAGGCGCAATTCATCCGCGACTTCCGCGCCATCATGCAGATGACGCCCGGCGAATACGCCGCCTTGCCGCATCCCATCGTCACCGCCGCGGTGTCAGTGACAAACGCCGGCAGCGGGGTTGCCATGCAGGCACTGTTCCATCCGGAACGCCGCAGAGAGTCCGAAACTGGGCTTTAGCATTGGCGCACATGCCGCTAGAGGCACCGCGCGAGACTGAAGCCGAGGATGGAATGACCGATTTGCTACTTCTGAGGGATGACGCGCTGGCGCGGATCGAAGCGGCGGGCAATGCTGCCGAGCTCGAAGCGTTGCGGGTCGAATTTCTCGGCAAGCAGGGTTCGATCTCCGGCCTGATGAAAACGCTGGGCACCATGAGCCCCGAAGAGCGCCAGACCGAGGCCCCCAAGGTCCAGGGTCTGCGCGCGGCGGTGGCCGATGCGCTGGCGGCGAAGAAGGACGCGATGGAGAGCGCCGCGCTCGAAGCGCAGCTGGCGAGCGAGACGCTCGACCTGACCCTGCCTGCGCCTGCCGCCCCGCTCGGTTCGGTCCACCCGGTCAGCCAGGTGATGGACGAGTTGGCGGAAATCTTCGCCGATCTCGGCTTCTCCGTCGCCACCGGACCGGAGATCGAGGACGACTGGCACAATTTCACCGCGCTCAACATGGCCGAGACGCATCCGGCGCGCGCGATGCACGACACGTTCTATTTTCCGCATGTGGACGCGGAGGGGCAACCGGCCTCAAGCAGCGAAGCGGTAGGCCAACAAGGACGCATGCTGCTGCGCACGCATACCAGCCCGGTTCAAATTCGCTCGATGGTCGCGCAGGGTGCGCCGATCCGCATTATCGCGCCGGGCCGGGTCTATCGCTCTGACAGCGACGCGACGCATACCCCGATGTTCCACCAGATCGAAGGGCTGGTGATCGACCGCGACATCCATCTGGGCCATTTGAAGTGGACGCTGGAGACCTTCCTCAAGGCCTTCTTCGAGCGCGAGGATATCATCCTGCGGCTGCGCCCAAGCTATTTCCCCTTCACCGAACCTTCGGTGGAGGTCGATGTCGGCTTCGAAGTCATCGGTGGGCGCCGCGTGCTCGGCGGGGACGGCAATGCGCCGGGGCACGGTTGGATGGAGCTGCTCGGATCAGGTATGGTCAACCGCCGGGTGATCGAAATGGCCGGGCTCGATCCCGACCAGTGGCAGGGCTTCGCCTTCGGCGTCGGCGTAGACCGGCTCGCGATGCTGAAATACGGGATGGATGATCTGCGCGCCTTCTTCGACGGCGATCCGCGCTGGCTCGGCCATTATGGCTTCAGCCCGTTCGACCAGCCGACGCTCAGCGCCGGGGTAGGAGCACGGGCATGAAGTTCTCGCTGGCCTGGCTCAAGGATCATCTCGAAACCACGGCGAGCCTGACGGAGATCGTCGAGGCCTTGAACCGCATCGGCCATGAGGTCGAAGGGGTTGAGGACCCGGCGGAAAAGCTCGCCGGCTTCCGTGTCGCCGAAGTGCTCACCGCCGCCCCGCATCCCGATGCCGACAAGCTGCAGGTGCTGACTGTTTCGACCGGTGAGGGCGATCCGTTGCAGGTCGTCTGCGGCGCGCCCAATGCGCACGCCGGAATGAAGGGCGTGCTGGGCCTGCCCGGTGCGGTCGTGCCGGCCAATGGCATGGAGCTGCGCAAGAGTGCGATCCGCGGGGTCGAATCGAACGGCATGATGTGCTCGGTGCGCGAGCTCGAGCTCGGCGACGAGCATAGCGGCATCATCGAACTGCCCGCCGATGCGCCGGTCGGCACCAGCTTCGCCGAATATCACGGCGCCTCGCCGGTGATCGAAGTGGCGATCACGCCCAACCGGCCCGATTGCATGGGGGTTTATGGCATCGCCCGCGATCTGGCGGCGGCGGGGCTGGGGACGCTCAAGCCGATCGCGATTCCCTCGTTCGAGGCGGGGGGTGCCTGCCCGGTCGCAATTCGCACCGACGATACCGAAGGGTGTCCGGCGTTCTATGGCCGGGTGATCAAGGGCGTGACCAACGGCTCCTCGCCCGAGTGGTTGCAGCAGCGGCTGATCAGCGCCGGACAGCGGCCGATCTCGCTGCTCGTCGATCTGACCAACTATCTGATGCTCGGCTACGGCCGCCCGGCGCATGCCTATGACCTCGCCAAGCTGAACGGTGCGGTCGTCGCGCGGCGGGCCAAGGAGGGCGAGCAGGTACTGGCGCTCAACGAGAAGACCTACACGCTCGACAGCAGCATGACGGTGATCGCCGACGAGCGCGGTGTGCACGACATCGCCGGGATCATGGGCGGCGAGCACTCGGGGGTCGGCGACGACACCACCGATCTCCTGCTCGAAATCGCCTATTTCAACCCCGAGAGGATCGGTGTGACAGGGCGCAAGCTGGGCCTCTCGTCCGATGCCCGTACGCGGTTCGAGCGCGGAGTCGATCCGGCGTTCCTCGATGACGGGCTCGACCTGCTGACCGGCTTGATCGTCGAGCTGGCCGGTGGGCAAGCCTCGGAAGTGGTCCGTGCCGGTGCTGCTCCGAGCGAGCCGCTGATGGTCACGTTTGACCCGGCCCTGACAAAGCGCCTCGGCGGGATCGATGTCGCGGAAGACGAGCAGAAGCGCATTCTTGCTTCGCTGGGCTTCGAGGTCACGCCCTCTCCCCTTCAGGGGAGAGGGAGGAGCCCCGAAGGGGCGGAGGGTGTGGGGGATGTCACTGGGTCATCACATGACAGGCCCCACCCCAACCCCTCCCCTGAAGGGGAGGGGCTTTGGCAGGTCACCTGTCCGCTGCGCCGCCACGATATCGAAGGTCCGGCCGACCTTGTCGAGGAAGTCGTCCGCATCGTCGGGCTCGACAATGTCGAAAGCGCAGCCTTGCCGCGCGCCGATGGCGTGGCGCGGCCCACGGCGACCCCGCAGCAGGCGCTCGAGCGCAAGCTGCGCCGCACTGCCGCCGCGCGCGGGATGCATGAGGCGGTGACGTGGTCGTTCCTGCCTGTGCCCGATGCCGAGCATTTCGCCGACGGCGCGCCGCTGTGGGTGCTGGAAAACCCGATCAGCGAGGACATGAAGGCGATGCGCCCCTCGCTCATTCCCGGCCTGCTCGCTGCCGCCAAGCGCAACGCCGATCGCGGGGCCGACGGCTCGCGGCTGTTCGAAATCGGACGGCGCTATTTCCGCAGTGCCGATGGTTCGAGCGACGAAAAACCGACCCTGGGCGTGGTGCTGGTGGGCGAGAAGACGCCGCGCGGCTGGTCCAATGGCAAGGCGCAGGGCTTCGATGCCTACGATGCCAAGGCCGAGGCCGAGGCGCTGCTCACAGCGGCTGGCGCACCCGTGGACAAGCTGATGGTGATGGGCGAAGCGGGCGACCAGTTCCACCCGGGCCAGTCGGCCACGCTGCGGCTCGGACCCAAGAATGTCCTGGCCCGTTTCGGTGCGCTGCATCCGGCCACGCTCAAGGCCTTCGATATCGACGGGCAGGTGGTCGCGGTCGAGATCTTCCTCGACGCCATCCCGCCCAAGAAGTCCGCCGGTTTCGCGCGCGAGGCCTATGCCCCGCCGGCGCTGCAATCGGTCACCCGCGACTTCGCTTTCCTCGTTCCCGCAGATCTCGCGGCCGGCGAGCTGGTGCGCGCGGTGCGCGGGGCCGACAAGGTGGCGATCACGGACGCACGCATCTTCGACGTCTTCGCCGGGCAGGGCGTGCCCGAAGGCAAGAAGTCGGTCGCGATCGAAGTCACGCTGCAACCGGGCGAGAAGACCTTTACCGATGCCGAGATCAAGGCGATCTCCGACGCGGTGGTTGCATCGGCTGCGAAATTGGGGGCGGAGCTGCGCGGGTAACCCTGGCGCGCCGGAAGTACTATGTCCAATCGCCGCACCTTCGCGATCATTTCGCACCCTGACGCTGGCAAGACCACGCTGACGGAAAAGCTGCTGCTGCAAGGCGGCGCGATCCATCAGGCCGGCGCAGTCAAGGCGCGCGGCGAAGCTCGCCGCGCCCGCTCTGACTGGATGAAGATCGAGCAGCAGCGCGGCATCTCGGTCACCTCAAGCGTGATGACCTTCGAGAAGGAATACGAGGGTGAAACGATAACCTTCAACCTGCTCGATACGCCGGGGCACGAGGACTTCTCCGAAGACACCTATCGCACGCTGACCGCGGTCGATTCGGCGATCATGGTGATCGATGCGGCCAAGGGGATCGAGCCGCAGACGCTCAAGCTGTTCGAGGTGTGCCGCCTGCGCAGCGTGCCGATCATCACCTTCGTCAACAAGGTCGACCGCGAGGGCCGCGAGGGCTTCGAGCTGCTCGACGAAGTGGCCGACCAATTGGCCCTCGACGTCAGCCCGCAAAGCTGGCCGATCGGCATGGGCGGCCAGTTCGAGGGCATCCTCGATTTCGCCACCGGCGGCATCGCCCGGCCCGAAGGCGGCTCGCGCGAGTTTCTCGGCAAGGTCGATATGGGCGCACCGATCCCCGCACAATTCGCCGAGGAGCTGGAGCTGGCGCGCGGCGGCTATCCCGAGTTCGACCTCGAGGCCTATCGCAATGGCGACCTGACGCCGGTTTTCTTCGGCTCGGCGCTCAAGAACTTCGGAGTCGAGCAACTGATCGACGCCATCGCCCGCTATGCCCCGCCGCCGCGCCCGCAGCCCGCTGGTGAGGAAACGATCAGCCCCGATCACAGTGAAGTGACCGGCTTCATCTTCAAGGTGCAGGCCAATATGGACCCCAACCACCGTGACCGGATCGCTTTCATGCGGCAGGTTTCGGGCACCTTCAAACGCGGCATGAAATTGACGCCGTCGGGCCTCGGCAAGCCGATTGCGATCCATTCGCCGATCCTGTTCTTCGCGCAGGACCGCGAACTGGCCGACACCGCCGAGGCAGGCGACATCATCGGTATCCCCAATCACGGCACGTTGCGGGTCGGCGACACGCTGAGCGAGAAGAACCAGGTCCGCTTCACCGGGCTGCCGAACTTCGCCCCGGAGATCCTGCGCCGAGTTGTGCTGCGCGATCCGACCAAGACCAAACAATTGCGCAAGGCGCTGGATGACCTTTCCGAAGAGGGCGTAATCCAGGTGTTCTATCCCGAGATCGGCGCGCAGTGGATCGTCGGCGTCGTGGGCCAGCTCCAGCTCGAAGTGCTGATTTCTCGGCTCGAGGCCGAGTACAAGGTCGATGCCTTTCTCGAAGCCTCGCCCTTCGCCACCGCCCGCTGGGTCAAGGGCGACGGCAAGCCCGTTGCCGAATTCGAAAGCTTCAACCGCGCCAACCTCGCCCGCGACCGCGACGGCGACCTGGTGTTCCTGGCCAAGAGCCCGTGGGACGTGAATTACCAGGCGGAGAAAAACCCCGAGCTGACGTTCTCCGCCACCAAGGAGCGATAAAGGTTCGCGCCAAGACGCCAAGGCGCGGAGACAGTGCACGTCGCCGCGAAGCGGCAAACGGCCTCTTTCAAGAGCGGGATGATAGATTGGCTTGAGAGGCCTGCTGCCAGCCCAACTTCTTCGCGCCTTGGTATCTTGGCGCGAAACCAAAGGGCACATCGCTTGCCCCAAGCACACCGTCAGCGTAGACTCAGCCGATGGCAGATTTCTTCGACGCGCTGAGCGACAAGCATGTCGCCATGATCGCCCAGCAGCCGGTGTTCTTCGTCGCCACCGCAGCGCCGGACGCACGGATCAACCTCAGCCCCAAGGGCTATGATGCCTTCCGGGTGCTGACGCCGACCGTAGTGGCTTACCTCGATCTGGGCGGGTCGGGCAACGAGACGCATGCCCATTTGCGGGCCGACGGCCGGATCACGCTGATGTTCTGCAATTTCCAGCAGCCGGCGCTGATCCTGCGGATCTATGGTCGGGGCCGCGCAGTGTTGCCGCAGGACGAGCAATGGGACGCCCTGGCGGCGCATTTCACGCTGATGCCGGGCACGCGCCAGATCTTCGTCATCGATGTCGAGAGCGTCCAGACCAGTTGCGGCTGGGGCGTCCCGCTGATGGCCATGGAGGCCGAGCGCAAGACGTTGCTCAAGGCCCATGCGCAGTCGGACCCGGCAGAGTGGGAAGCGAAGATGAGCACCCGCATAGCCAGCATCGACGGTTTGCCGGCCCGCGCTACCGATCGCTATATCGAAGGCGCACCGGGGACGCGCCCAGAGTGAAATCCGTACTGAGGTTTGCCAGCTACAATATTCACAAGGCGGTCGGGCTCGACGGCGTGCGCGACCCTGCGCGGATCATCACGGTGCTGCGCGAAATCGATGCCGACGTGGTTGCGCTGCAGGAAGCAGACCGCCGTTTCGGCGATCGCGAGAGTGTGCTGCCCCGCGCCGCACTTGACGACACGCACTGGAAGGTCGTCCCGGTGGCGCGTCGCCCACGTTCGATCGGCTGGCACGGCAACGCGCTGCTGGTGCGGCGGGATATCGACGTGGTCGAGAGCCAGCCCCTGGAACTGCCGACGCTGGAACCGCGCGGCGCAGTGTGCGCCCTGCTGGAGCACGGCGGAGCGACTTTTCGCATCATCGGCACGCATCTCGACCTGTCGGGGCTGCGCCGGTCGGACCAAGTGCGCGCCATCCTCGGGCACTGCCAGGATCATCACGCCGATTGCCCTGCGATCCTGTTGGGCGACTTCAACCAGTGGACGGCGAAGAGCGGAGCGATCCGGCATTTCGGCGACTGGGACGTCATTGCTCCCGGACCGAGCTTCCCGAGCAGGCGGCCGGTGGCCCGGTTCGACCGGTTTGCCGTTTCGCCCGGCTGGAAGGTCAGGGGCCACGGGGTGCATCATAGCGCGCTGGCAGCGCAGGCGTCCGATCACTTGCCGATATGGCTCGATGCCCAATTCATGGGCACTGCCTAAATTTAAGCCACTATTATTGCGCAATTGTCGTGTTGCCTGACCGATTCCAACCGGAATCTAGTTTGGCACGCCTCTTGCTGCAATTGCGAAGACCGGGGATCGGCCCGGCGTGACAACTGTATTCGCATAGGGGGGACTCGATGAAGTTCATCATCGCCGTCATTAAACCATTCAAGCTCGACGAGGTGCGCGAAGCGCTCGGCGGGATCGGCGTCGCCGGCATGACCGTAACCGAGGTCAAGGGGTTCGGCCGCCAGAAGGGC
The DNA here is from genome assembly GCF_021431965.1 of Erythrobacter sp. SDW2. Classification (NCBI taxonomy): domain Bacteria; kingdom Pseudomonadati; phylum Pseudomonadota; class Alphaproteobacteria; order Sphingomonadales; family Erythrobacteraceae; genus Erythrobacter; species Erythrobacter sp. SDW2. Next base: position 369,938 of record NZ_CP090370.1, on the reverse strand, counting down.
CAGACCGAGATTTATCGCGGGGCCGAATACTCGACCAACATGTTGCCCAAGGTGAAGATCGAGATCGCTGCCAGCGACGATCTGGCACCGAAGATCGTCGAAACCATCCAGGCCACCGCCGCCACCGACGCTATCGGCGACGGCAAGATTTTCGTGCTCGACCTTGCCAGTGCGACCCGCATCCGCACCGGCGAGACGGGCGAAACCGCACTGTGATCCGGGGGGAAATAACCATGATCCGCACGTTCCTTCGCAGCGCGGGCGCGCTTGCGATTTCGGGGGCCCTCACCGGCCTCGCCACCACCGCTGCCTTCGCCCAGGCAGCCGCCGAAGCGGCCCCTGCCGTTCCCAATCCAGGCAACAACGCCTGGATGATGACCTCGACGGTCCTGGTCCTGCTGATGATCCTGCCGGGCCTCGCGCTGTTCTATGGCGGCCTGACCCGCAGCAAGAACATGCTCAGCACCATGACGCAGATCGGGGCCACTGCGGCTCTCGCCATGCTGATTTGGGTGATGTGGGGCTACTCGCTGGCCTTCGGCGATACCACTTACGAGGGCACGCTCGGCCTGTTCGTCAGCGGCGGCAGCTACTTCCTCATGGGCATGGACGCTTCCAGCACGGCAGCGACCTTCACCGATGAAGTCATCAGCAAGTATGTCTTCGTCAGCTTCCAGATGACCTTCGCTGCGATCACCGCTGCGCTCATTCTCGGCGCGACGGCAGAACGCATGAAGTTCAGCGCCGTGATGGCCTTCGTGCCGATCTGGCTGACGATCGTCTATTTCCCGATCGCGCACATGGTGTGGGCGGGCGGCGGCCTGCTGTTCGAAGACGGCGCTCTCGACTTCGCCGGGGGTACCGTGGTCCACATCAATGCCGGTATCTCCGGCCTGGTGCTCGCCTACCTGCTCGGCAAGCGTCGCGGCTACCCGGCCGAGCCGATGATGCCGCACAGCCTGACCATGACCATGGTCGGCACTGGCCTGCTGTGGGTGGGCTGGTTCGGCTTCAACGCCGGCTCGGCGCTCGAGGCTGACGGTTCTGCCGGTCTCGCCATGATCAACACCTTCGTCGCGACTGCTGCGGGTGCGCTGACCTGGATGGTGATCGAGCGGATGGCCGGTCACAAGGGTTCGGCTCTCGGCTTCTGTTCGGGCGTCATCGCCGGGCTCGTCGCGGTAACGCCGGCAGCCGGCAACAGCGGCCCGTTCGGCGCGATCCTGCTCGGCATCGTCGCTTCGGCAGTCTGCTACCTCGCGGTGGCCAAGGCCAAGGCCAGGTTCGGCTATGACGACTCGCTGGACGCCTTCGGCATCCACGGCGTGGGCGGCATTGTCGGTGCCATCGGCACTGCAGTGGTGTACCAGCCGTTCCTCGGCGGCCCTGGCGACGGTTCGACCGCTCTCGGCGCGCAACTCGGCGTGCAGGTCTTCAGCGTGGTCGTCACGATCGCCTGGGCCGGCATCGGCACCCTCATCGCCGGTTACCTCGTCAAACTGACCGTGGGTCTGCGGGTCGACGAAGAGACCGAAGTCAACGGGCTAGACATCTCCGAACACGGAGAGCGCGCCTACAACTGATCCGACCGAATTGGCGGGGGCGCCCTCTCCTCTCCCAGACGCCCCCGCCAAACCATGTTCCTCCTGCGAACAACGCCTTGAACGGGCCGGAGCAAAGCGCTCCGGCCCCTTTTTTGCGGTCTTGATCTATGTGACTCGCCTGTCACACTTTCCCTCCATTCCGACATCGGTCATCGGCGCGCCATTGCCATCGATTACATTCGTATGCAGTCCTGCATCATCGGGCAGAAGACCCGTCCATGCAGGAGACAAACGATGAGCCTTGCAACCACCCGTTCTTCGCTGCGCATCCGCCACGCCTTGCTGGCCGGTTGCGCGCTGACGTTCGTCGCCGCCCCCGCCTATGCGCAGGAGGCCGAGGAGCCTGCTGCCGAAGGGGGCAGCGGCAATGTGATCGTCGTAACCGCGACCAAGCGCGATTCGACCATCCAGGACGTGCCGTTCTCGATCAACGCCCAGACCGCCGAAGACATCCAAAAATCGGGTGCCGTCACGCTGGAAGACCTTTCGCGCAATGTCGCGGGTCTGTCCGTGCAGAACCTGGGGCCGGGGCAGAGCCAGGTTTCGGTCCGCGGCGTCTCCGCCGGCCAGGTCGTGCGCGACCAGCCGGGCGTGAAGGAACAGGTCGGGGTCTATCTCGACGAAAGCGTGATCTCGCTCTCTCTCTTCACCCCTGATCTCGACCTGTTCGACCTCAACCGTGTGGAGACCCTGCGCGGCCCGCAAGGCACGCTGTTCGGCTCGGGCTCGGTCGGCGGCACCATCCGCTACATCACCAACCAGCCGACCATCGGCGTGACCGAAGGCACCTTCGAGGCCAATTTCAACGCCGTCGATGAAGATGACTGGGGCGGCCACCTCAAAGGCGCTTTCAACTTCCCGGTTACCGATATCATCGCGGCGCGCGTGGTCGGATACTACACCAAATATGCCGGCTTCATCGACGCCCAGGGCCCGGCGGGCGGCGAGAACGTCAACGACGGCGAGCGCTACGGCGGACGCATCGCCTTCACCATCGACAGCGGCACCGGTTTCACCCTGACGCCGCGGCTGGTGTACCAGAAGGTCAAGGCCGACGGCTTCAACCGCCAGGAAATCTGGAACCTCTACGCCAATCCCGACACCACCACCCGGCCGCCGGTCCAATTGGGCGAGCGCGAGCAGCATCTGCGTCTGCGCGAAGCATTCGAGGACGAAACGCTGCTGTTCGATATCACCGCCGAGGCCGATCTCGGCCCGGTCACGCTGACATCGGTCAGCTCCTACATCAACCGCGATATCCTGGTCAGCCGCGATGCCAGCGCCCTGACCGGTTCGGTCTCCGTCGATCTGGGATATCCCGATATTGCCGTACTGCTGCCTTCCAATCTGCGTGACACGACCAAGCTCGAGACGCTGACGCAGGAATTGCGGTTGTCGTCGAACAGCACCGGTCCGCTGCAGTGGTTGGTCGGCGCATTCTATTCGGAAGTCGACCGGGTCTATGCCCAGCGCCTGCCGACGCCCGGATACGACGCGTTCACCGATGCGGTGCTCGGTGCCGGGACATCGGCGGCAGTGGCCAATGGCTTTCCGGCAGACTCGCCGTTCAATTCGGATTTGCCCTACGACATCAAGCAGTTCGCTGTCTTTGGCGAAGCCAGTTACGAGCTGACCGATGCGCTGACGCTGACGGCGGGTGGTCGCTATTACGACTTCGACGAAACCCGCATCATCACCACCGGCGGCCTGTTCGCCAATGGCGATTCCGGGGTGGTGGATGAAACGGCCTCAAGCGGCTTCACCCCGCGACTGCTGCTCAGCTACGAAGTCAGCCCCAATGTCACCGTCAATGCGCAGGCTTCGCAGGGCTTCCGGCTCGGCGGCGTCAACGATCCGCTCAACACACCGCTGTGCAACGCACAGGACCTGGCGCTGTTCGGCGGCTTCCAGGACTATGACGACGAGAAGCTGTGGAACTACGAACTCGGCATCAAGACCCAGGGCAACGGCTTCACTTTCAATGCCGCCGGGTTCTACAACGATATCAGCAACCTCCAGGTCACGCTCGATGCCGGTAGCTGCTCGTCGCGCATCGTCTTCAACGTGCCCGATGCGCACACCGCCGGGGTCGAGGCGGAATTCGGCTACTCCCCGCTCGACGGCCTCAACTTCAACCTGTCGGGCAGCTATATCGAGGCGGAGTTCGATACCACCCTTCCGGGTGCGCTGGCTGCAGCCACGGGTATCCGCGAAGGCAACCGCCTGCCATCGGTGCCGAAGTTCCAGCTGGCGGCGAGCGGCAGCTATGAATGGCCGGTGGGCGATAGCGCGCAGGCCTATATCGCCGCTTCGGTGACCCATGTCGGCTCGCGCTATACGCAGCCCGCCGACCAGGAGAACAACCCGCGCACCTTCGTCCATGGCTTGCCCTTCGGCGGGGCTCCGGCGAATGCCTCGACCACGGTCGACCTGCTGCTCGACAGCTACCAGCTGGTCAATCTCAGCGTCGGGCTGGAGTTCGACAGCGGCTACAGCTTCACGCTCTACGCCAACAACCTGCTCGATGAGAACGTCCAGCTGAGCTTCGACCGCGAGCGTGGCGGGCGTGCCCGTCTTGGCTACAACGTCGGCCAACCCCGGACGATCGGCTTCACTGCCCGCAAGGAATTCTGATCCCCGCGCGTTAGTACTGACGAGGCCGGGGGCGATGCCCTCGGCCTTGTTGTATCAGCTCAAGCTGCACCATGCCCCCAGCGCGAGTCCGAGCCACAGGGCGACGACCAGCGCCAGGCCCGCCCTCGATACGGGCTTTTCGGCCAGCCGCGCCGCCTGGCTGCGCCATTCTTCCACCAGCACTGCGGGCGCCAGTTGCAGCGCCAGCCACACACCCGCAGGCACCAGCAACAGATCGTCGAGCAGGCCCAGGACGGGAATGAAGTCGGGGATCAGGTCGATCGGACTGAACGCGTAGGCCGCGACCGCCAGCGCCACGAGCCGGCACAGCCATGGCGTGCGCGAATCGCGCCCGGCCAGCCAGACCACCAGCGCCTCGCGCCTGAGCGCCAGCAGCCGGTTGCGCCAGCCCCGATTGGCGATCAGCCCTTCTCCGCCGCGATAAGGAAATCGGCGCAGCGCTCGCCGATCATGATCGAAGGCGCATTGGTGTTGCCGCTGACGATCTTGGGCATGATCGAGGCGTCAGCGATCCACAGCCCCTCGACGCCGCGCGCCTTGAGCTTCGTATCGACCACCGCATCCTCGTCCGCGCCCATCCGGCAGGTGCCGACCGGGTGATAGACCGTGTCGGCCCGGTTGCGGATCAGCTCGTCGAGCTGCGCATCGTCGTCGAGGTCGACCGGATGGCGATCGGTCGGCTCGTACTCGCGCAGCGCCGGGCCGTCGACGATCCGGTGCGACAGCCGCACGCCTTCGCGCATGACGGCGATGTCGCGCTCGTCGTCGAGGAAGTTCGGATCGATCAGCGGCGGGGCTGCGGGGTCCGGCGAGGCCAGCCGCACCGTCCCGCGGCTTTCCGGTCGCAGCACGCAGGCGTGAAGCGAGAAGCCATGGCCCTTCACCTTCTCGCGGCCATGATCCTCCAGCACGGCCGGGACGAAGTGCCACTGGACATCGGGCGCGGGGCTATCCGCCATGACCTTCCAGAAGCCGCCCGCCTCGGCATAGGGCGTGGTCATGATCCCGGTCCGTTTGCGGCGATGCTCGATGATCGCCTTGGCCATGCGAGCGGTGCCTTCGAGCGAGTCGCCGATCGGCACCTTGCTCTCAGTCTCCCAGCCCGAGACATAGTCGATATGATCCTGCAGCTCGCTGCCGACCGCCGGCTTGTCGAGCTTCACGGCGATACCATGCGATTTGAGGTGTTCGGCCGGGCCGATGCCCGACAGCATCAGGATCTGCGGCGAATTGAATGCACCGGCCGACAGGATCACGCCCTTGCGCGCGGTCAGGATCTCGCGCTTGCCCCCGAAGCCGCCGGTACGGATCGCAACGCCGGTGACCTTGCCGCTGTCGATGATCAACCGCTCGACCAGTGTCCTGGTGCGGATATCGAGGTTGGGCGTGCCCCGTAGCGGCTCGACATAGGCGCGGGCGGCGGACCAGCGTTCGCCCTTGCGCTGGGTCACCTGGTACAGGCCGAAGCCTTCCTGTTTCTCGCCGTTGAAGTCGCCATTGCGCGGCAGTTGCAGCTGAGCCGCCGCTTCGACGAAGGCATGGCTGGTAGGGTTGGCAGCGGTCTGGTCGGAGACGAACAGCGGCCCGCCTTCGCCGTGGTACCGGTCGGCCCCGCGGACATTGGCCTCGGCCTTGATGAACCATGGCAGCACATCGTCATAGGACCAGCCGTCACAGCCCATTGCCGCCCAGTTGTCGTAGTCCCAGCGGTTGCCGCGGATATAGACCATGGCGTTGATCGCGCTCGACCCGCCCAGCCCCTTGCCGCGCGGCTGGTAGCCGATCCGGCCGTTAAGCCCCTTCTGCGGCACGGTTTCATAACGGTAATTGGTGTTCTTGAGCAGGAACGGCATGAAGCCGGGCGTCTTGACCAGCATGTTGTCGTTGCGCCCACCGGCTTCGAGCAGGCAGACCTGCCGCTTGCCATCCACCGCCAGTCGCCCGGCGACGGCGCTGCCCGCGCTGCCGCCGCCAATGACGATGTAATCGTATTGGTTCATCGAGCTCTCCCTTGTGGAGGGAGTGTTACGCAGCCTCGCCCGCCCGTTCAATCGGCTTTTGGGCGGTATCCGCTTGGGTACCCTGTCGCGCCAGCCACCGCGCGCGGATGGTATCGGACGTGTCGCGGCTGCCGTCATGGGTCCAGCCGGGTTCGCGCAGCAGGTAGCCCAGCTTGCTCCCCCATGGTGCGCGCCACAAGTCCTGTGCGATCCCGATCCATTCGTGGAACACCGCCCATAGCAGGTTGAAACTGCCGAGTTGCCTGACGATGCCATAGCGGATCGGTTCGTCATCGACCTCCGGCTCGAAGGTGCCGAACATCTTGTCCCACACGATGAACACGCCGGCATAGTTGCGGTCGAGATAGCGAGGGTTGGTGGCGTGGTGGACACGGTGGTGGCTCGGGGTGTTCATCACCGCCTCGAACCAGCGCGGCATCCGGCGGATCGCCTCGGTATGGATCCAGAACTGGTAGATCAGGTTGAAACCCTTGCAGACCAGGATCATCGCCACCGGGAAACCGAGCAGCACCAGCGGAAGGGTGAAGACGAAGCCGAGCGTGAAGGCGCCGGTCCAGCTTTGCCTTAGCGCGGTCGAGAGGTTGTAGTGCTGGCTGGAGTGGTGGTTCACGTGACTGGCCCAGAACCAGCGGATGCGGTGCCCGGCGCGGTGGACCCAATAATAGGCCAGGTCGTCGAGCACGAAGCACAGCGCCCATGCCCACCATTGCCAGCCGATGTCGAACAGGCGGGATTCGTAGGCCTGCAGGAATATCCACAAGGCAAGTCCGCCGAGCAGCGCGCCCGCCACCGTGCTGCCGAGGCCGAAAGCAAGGCTGACCAGCGTGTCCTTCGGCTCGTATGCCTCGGGCCGCTTCTTCCACGCCCACAGCATCTCGATCAGCACCAGCGCGACGAAGCCCGGGACTGCATATTCGGTGGGAGAGAAATCAGGCATTGCCGCCTGCCTTTAGCCGCTCGATCGCGGCGACCCAATAGGCGGGCTCGTCGAGCAGCAGCGAAACCTTACCGAAACGTCGTTCTCCGCTGTCGATAGTCAGGCGTTGCCCGTTTTGCACAACGGTCCAGATCCGCGCACCCGTCCTTGCAGCAAAGAAATTGCCATGCGGTTTGAGCAGCAGAAGGCGCCCGTCGGGGGCTTCCATAATGGCGCCCGCTCCCTCGCGATCCAGGGCGATGCGCACCGGTTCGAATCCGTCCACTGCTTCGTTGGCCGCCGCTCTCGCTTCGGCTTCGTTTGCGAGCCTGGGTGCGCGCCCCAGCCCCAACCAGCGAGCAACGCCCGCCAGCGCGAGAATGGCGGCAAGCGAGCCGAGAAACAGCAGCGGATCCATGGGTGGCGCGATTGCCACGCTGCGCGAAATCTGTCGAGCGGTGGCTTCCCATCGGTGAGCAGAGGCGGCAAGGAAGGACCCAAGGAGAGAACTCGATGAGAACCCTTTTGCTTGCCCCTGCTCTGGCCTTGCTGGCTGCCCCGCTTGCTGCGCAGGAGGTGGATCCCATCGCGACGGTCGAGGCCGAAGCCGAGCGGACCGAGCGCGTCGCCAAGCAGATCTGGGACTTCGCCGAAGTTGGCTATCTCGAGCTGCGCTCGAGCAACCTGCTCAAGGACGAATTGCGCGGCGAGGGCTTCGCCATCGAGGAAGGGGTCGCGGGCATTCCCACCGCCTTCATCGCTGAATGGGGGACCGGCGGCCCGATCATCGCCATCCTCGCCGAATATGACGCGCTGCCGGGCATCAGCCAGTCGACTTCAGCGACACGAGACGTGGTGGCGGAGAAGCTCGCCGGGCATGCCTGCGGCCACAATCTGTTTGCGGCCGGTTCGCTGACTGCGGCCATTGCGACCAAGAAATGGCTTGAGCAGACCGGCACGCCGGGCCGGATCCGGCTCTACGGCACCCCGGCAGAGGAAGGCGGCTCGGGCAAGGTCTACATGACCCGCGAGGGCCTGTTCGACGATGTCGATATTGCGATCCACTGGCACGCGGACGATCGCAACAGTGCGGCCGCGCGCACCAGCCTCGCCAACCGCTCGGCCAAGTTCCGCTTCAAAGGAATTTCGTCACATGCAGCCGGTGCACCCGAACGCGGGCGCAGCGCACTCGACGGGGTCGAGGCGATGAACATGATGGTCAACATGATGCGCGAACACACCGGCATGGACAGCCGCATCCATTACGTCATTACCGAGGGCGGCTCCGCCCCGAATGTCGTGCCTGATTTCGCCGAAGTGTTCTATTACGTCCGCCACTCGAATGCCGAGGAAGTGCTGGCGCTGTGGGACCGGCTCGAGCTGGCGGCCAAGGGCGCAGCGATGGGGACGGAAACGCAAGTCGAGTGGGAAATCATCCACGGCAACAACCCGTTGCTGGTCAACGAGACTCTGGCACGGGTGATGGACGCGAAGCTGCGCCAGGTCGGCGGGGTGGAATACACGCCAGAGGAACGCGCCTGGGCCGAGGAAATCAGCAAGACGCTGGGCGATGCGGCCCGTCCGATCGAATCGGCGGCGGAGATCCAGCCCTATGACAAATCGCTCGGCTATGGCTCGACCGATGTCGGCGATGTGTCATGGGCCACGCCCACCGTCGGCGTGCGCACCGCGACCTGGGTCCCGGGCACCAGCTCGCATAGCTGGCAGGCGGTCGCCGCGAGCGGCAATTCGATCGGCGCCAAGGGTGCGCTGGTGGCCGCGAAGGCGATGACGCTGATGGCGGTCGAGCTCTTCACCAATCCCGAACTGCGCGAGGCAGCGAGGGAGGAGTTCGACGCGGCGAGGGGCGAGGACTACGAATACAAGTCGCTGCTGGGCGATCGCGACCCGCCGCTCGACTATCGCCAATAACGGCTACTCTCGCGACTGCGTGGCCAGCATTTCCATGGCCGGGCGCACCGGGCTGACGTCGTAGCCTGCCTCTGCCGCGGCGGTGGCAACCTCGTCCGGTTCCGCGCCCATGCTCGCCTGCGCCAGCGACCACAGCAGCGTGGAGCGGGTGCCCGAGCGGCAGAAGCCCAGCACCGGCCCATCGTTCGCAGCCAGCGCCTCTCGCATGGCTTCGACCTGGGGCTGGCTGAAACCGGCAGCGGTCACCGGGATGGTAACATAGGCAATGCCCGCCTCGCGGGCGGCCGCCTCGATCTCCGCGCCCGCAGGTTGATCACCCGATTCGCCATCCGGGCGGTTGTTGACGATCAGAGTTATTCCCAACTCCTTTGCTGCCGCCACATCGGCAGGGGTGATCTGCGGGCTGGCGAACATGGTCTCGGAGAGGCGGCGGAAGTCGGTCATTGCGGGCCTTTCTGGCGTATTTTCGCGCCATTTGATGCCCAAGCTCAGCCCGCAGCGCAAGTTGTCACATTGTCACAATCTCATGCGATAGAACCTGCGATGTTAAATCATTCGCATAGCGTCGCTTTGTCGGCTATGGTGTGAAGGAATGAGGGTGGGACTTCCGGGACAATCGACCCTGGCGGCTCGCATTCTGATGGACAGGGGCGCCTTGCCGTCCGGCCTCCTGTTCGTGCGAATATGTGGGCGCGCGTGGTAAGGTACTGACTGGACTATGGGTTACGACAGAGGGCGTCGCGGTCGCGGACGCGACAAGCGGGACGGTTTCGGCGAAGAGGGTTTTGATCCCTTTGGTGGCGGCGGCGACTTTGGCGGACCTCCGCCCGATCGCTTTGGCGGTGGATTCGGCGGCGGCGATCGCGGTGGCTTCGGTGGCGGCGATCGCGACCGGGGCGGCTTCGGCGGCGGCGACCGGAGTGGCGGCGGCGGTGGTCGCGGCGGCTTCGGTGGCGGCCCGCGCGGCGGCGGCGGTGGCCCGCGTGGAGGCGGTGGCGGCTTCGACCGCATGCCCCCGCAGGTGGTCGGCACCGGCAAGGGCACGGTAAAGTTCTTCAACAGCCAGAAGGGTTTCGGCTTCATCCAGCAGGATGGTGGCGGTGAGGACGTTTTCGTTCACATCAGCGCGGTCGAACGCGCGGGCCTCGAAGGTTTGGCCGAGGGTCAGGAACTCGAATACAACCTCGTCGATCGCGGCGGGAAAGTTTCGGCGCAGGACCTGCAGGTCGTTGGTGACGTGATCGCGGTTGCAGCGCGCGAGCCTGCGGCACCGCGGCGCGAACTGACCGGCGAAAAGGCCACCGGCACAGTCAAGTTCTTCAACTCGATGAAGGGCTTCGGCTTCCTTGTGCGCGATGACGGCCAGCCCGACGCTTTCGTGCACATCAGTGCAGTGGAACGCTCGGGCCTGCGCGAACTCAACGAAGGCGAGCGCTACGAATTCGACCTCGAGGTCGATCGACGAGGCAAGCATTCGGCGGTCAATCTCGTTCCCGTGAGCGAATGACCCCGACCAAGGCAAGGCAGGTTTGACCGGCCCGGCCAAGGCGCATAAAGAACACGGAAATGGCGGCTCCAGTGGGGTCGCCATTTCTCGTTTGACGAACCGAATTGCCTCCGAGGAAACCCTGCGATGACCATTCCCGCCCTGATGCCCGTCTATCCCCGTTGCGGCGTCCGCCCCGTCAAGGGCGAGCACTGCCACCTGATCGACGAAGACGGCACGCGCTATCTTGATTTCGCCAGCGGCATCGCGGTCAATCTGCTCGGCCACAGCCATGAAGGGCTGATCGGCGCAATCCAGCGCCAGGCGGCGACGCTGATGCATGTCTCCAACCTCTACGGCAGCCCTCAGGGAGAGGAACTGGCGCAGCGGCTGGTCGACAAGACCTTTGCCGATACGGTGTTCTTCACCAATTCCGGGGCAGAGGCCGTCGAATGCGCGATCAAGACCGCGCGCGCCTATCACCAGAGCGAAGGCGGCAATCCGGACCGGACCGAACTGATCACCTTCCACAACGCCTTCCACGGCCGGACGATGGCGACCATCAGCGCCTCCAGCCAGGAGAAGATGCACAAGGGCTTCCTGCCCCTGCTTGAAGGCTTCCAATACTGCGAATTCGACAATCTCGAGATGGCGAGGAAGATGGTCGGCCCCAAGACGGCTGGCTTCCTGGTCGAGCCGATCCAGGGCGAAGGCGGTATCCGGCCCGCTTCGGACGAATTCATGCAGGGGCTGCGCGCGATCTGCGACGAGCATGACCTGATGCTGGTGCTCGACGAAGTGCAGTGCGGCGTCGCCCGCACCGGCGCGATGTATGCCTATGAGCATTATGGCATCGAGCCGGACATTCTGGCCACCGCCAAGGGTATCGGCGGCGGTTTCCCGCTCGGTGCCTGCCTCGCCACCGAGAAGGCAGCGCGCGGCATGGTGTTCGGGACGCATGGCTCGACCTACGGCGGCAATCCGCTGGCCATGGCGGCTGGCAATGCAGTGATGGATGCAGTGGCGAACGACGAGTTTCTCGCCGAAGTTACCGAAAAGGGCGAGCGGATCCGCGCCCGGCTGGAACAGTTCATCGGCAACTATCCCGACCTGTTCGAACTGGTCCGCGGCAAGGGGCTGATGCTCGGCCTCAAAATGAAGGTCGAAAGCCGCCCCTTCTTCGTTCACCTGCGCGACAACCACCAACTGTTGACCGTGGCTGCCGGCGACAACACGCTGCGCATCCTGCCGCCGCTGGTGATCGGTGACGCGGAAATCGAGGAGTTCTTCGACAAGCTTTCCGCCGGAGCGGCGAGCTTCGAGCCTGAGGCCGCGTAATGACGATTCGCCACTTCCTCGACCTGTCTGATGCAGGCGGCGACGCGATTGCGGCAATGATCAACGATGCGATCGACCGCAAGGCGGCGCGTCTGGGCTGGCCCAAGGGCAAGGCCGATGCCGACGCACCGCTCAAGGATCGCGTGTTGGCGATGATTTTCGAGAAGAGCAGCACCCGCACCCGCGCCAGCTTCGACATTGCGATCCGCCAGCTTGGCGGCAGCGCGATGGTGATGGAAGCCGGCTCGATGCAGCTCGGGCGCGGCGAGAGCATCGCCGATACCGCGCGCGTACTCAGCCGCATGGTCGATGCGATCATGATCCGCACCGACGACCACGCCAAGATCGAGGAAATGGCCCGCCACGCCACCGTGCCGGTCATCAATGGCCTGACGGATGCTTCGCATCCGTGCCAGATCGTCGCCGACCTGCTGACCGTGATCGAGCAGCGCAAGGCTTTGCCCGGGCTGGAGCTCGCCTGGCTGGGTGATGGGAACAATGTGCTGCACTCGATCCTCGAGGCTGCGGGGCTGATGAAGTTCAACGTCCGCGTCGGCACACCGCAAGGTTACGAGCCGGAACAGCGCTTCGTCGATCTGGCACGCGCCGGCGGGGCATCCATCACGCTGTCGCAGGACGCCGCCGAAGCGGCACGCGGCGCCGATGTGATTGTGACCGACACCTGGGTCTCGATGGGGCAGGAGCATGCGGCGGACAAGCTGGCGGCGATGGCACCGTTCCAGGTCAACGATGCGTTGATGGCGCTGGCCAAGCCCGATGCGATCTTTCTCCACTGCCTGCCCGCGCATGTTGGCGAAGAAGTGACCGAGAGCGTCATCGTAGGCCCGCAATCGGTCGTGTTCGACGAGGCCGAGAACCGCATCCACGCGCAGAAGTCCGTCCTGCTGTGGTGCTTCGACAAGCTCTGAACGGGGCGACCCCTTACTTTCACGGCAACCATCGCCCATATTGCCGCCGATGAGCGACTATCTGATCGATGATGGCGAGACCCATGAGGATCGCCTGCTGACCTTTACCATCCCTGGCCGTAATACCCGCGGCCGGGTCGTCCGTCTTGGCCCCGTGCTGCGCGAGATTCTGGGTGCGCATGACTACCCGCCTGCGATTACCCACCTGCTCGCCGAAGCGCTGGTGGTGGCAACGCTCATTGGTAGCCTGATCAAGGATGGCGATGGCCAGATGACGATGCAGGCCCAGACCAAGGGCGGGATCGTCAACCTGCTGGTGTGCGACTTCAAGGCTGGCGCGGTGCGCGGCTATGTCGATTTCGACCGGGAGCGGCTCGCGAGTGTCGGAGCCAATCCATCGCTTTCCGCCTTGTTCGGCGAAGGCTATCTGGCCGTCACTTTCGACATGCAGACCGGCGAGGGGCGTTACCAGGGCGTCGTGCCCTTGGAAGGCGATAGCCTGGCGCAGGCTTGCGAAACCTATTTCGCCCAGTCCGAACAGGTACCGACACTGATACGCGTAGCGGTGAAGTCCGGCGCTGATGGCTGCGAAGCAGCCGGCCTGTTGGTCCAGCACTTGCCTGATGGCGAGGAAGGCCGCGAGCGCCTGCATGTCCGCATGGAGCACCCCGAGTGGGAACATGTCGCAGTGATGGCCGGGAGTATTCGCTACGAAGAACTGCTCGATGAAGCGCTGACCATGGAAACCCTTGTCTGGCGGCTGTTCCACGAAGAAGATGAGGTGAGGATTGAACGCGGCGCGATGTTGACGCGAGGATGCCGTTGTTCAGCGGAACACTACGAAAACGTCCTCAGCCGCTTTCCCGAGGACGAGCGGGCCGAGATGCGCGACGAAAGCGGAAATATCCTTGTCGATTGCGCGTTCTGCTCCCGGCAGTTCGCGATTGCGCTCTGATCCTATTCAGACCGCGCTTAACGATGTATCTGTCCGCAAAACCACACATGGACGCTGAAGGAGGGACAGGAATGGTAATGCGTTCTTACGCCCGGATGCGATCGTGGGCCATCGCACTGGGACTTGGTTTGATTTTTCTGGCAGTTCCCACGGTGGCCCAGGCGCCGTCGCTGGCCATGCTCGACAAGTTGCAGAGTGGCGAATGGGAAATTCGCTACCGCGACAGCACGCCGGTGCAGCGTATCTGTGTGCGCAACGGGCGTGACCTCATCCAGTTGCGCCATCGCCAAGCGGGGTGCAACCGCTTCGTCGTCGAAGATGGCGAAACCGAAGTCACGGTCCAGTACACCTGCCCTGGCGACGGCTATGGGCGGACCAATATCCGGCGCGAGAGCAACGTACTGGTGCAGCTCGAATCCCAAGGGATACAGGGTGGCCGGCCGTTCTCCTTTACTGCCGAGGGTCGCCGGATGCGGGCTTGTCCCTGATCGTGTGAAGCAGATTGCGCTTGGGACTGTCGTACTCTTGCGCTAGCCCATCTGGCATGAGTTCAGCGACACGCAAGGCCGCCGCGATCCTCCTGTCGGGCGGCCTCGACTCCATGGTTACCGCAGGGATTGCGCGCGAGCAGGGCTACGCCTTGCATGCGCTGACGATCGATTATGGCCAGCGTCACAGCATCGAATTGCAATCCGCGCGCATGATCGCGAAGAAACTCGGGGCAGAGCGCCATGTCGAGATCAAGGCTGACCTGCGCGCGCTGGGCGGTTCGGCGCTTACCGACGATATAGAGGTGCCGAAGGGCGGAGTCGGCGGCGATATTCCCGTCACCTACGTCCCGGCTCGCAACCTGGTATTCCTGTCGCTGACCACGGCCTTTGCGGAGGCTTCGGGCGCACGCGATATATTCATCGGCGTGAATGCGCTCGACTATTCCGGTTATCCCGATTGTCGCCCCGAATTCATCGAGAGCTTCGCCGCCACCGCCAACCTTGCGACCAAGGCAGGCGTGGAAGAGGGAGCTCCGTTCCGCATCCATGCCCCGCTGCAGCATCTGAGCAAGGCCGACATCGCCAAAGAAGCGGCGCGTTTGGCTCTCGATCCGGCGTGGAGCTGGTCATGCTATGACCCGCTGCCCGGCGGAAAGCCTTGCGGTGCTTGTGACAGTTGCCGATTGCGGCGTAAGGGATTTGCCGAGGCCGGTCTGGTCGACGGCCTGGAATATCCGGCGGGCGCGCCGCCAGTCTGAGTGTACCTTGGGGAGAGAGAGTTTGAGCGACGTAAGCGATCCGGCGCAACAGCCGGTGACGCCCGAACCTGAAAAGCAGGCTTCCAGCTATAGCTGGTATGTGCTCGGCGTTCTGGTGGTGGTCTATATCCTCAACTTCGTTGATCGCCAGATCATCTCGATCCTTGCGGTCGATATCAAACGCGATCTGCAGCTCACCGACAGCGACATGGGCTTCCTGGGCGGTGCGGCGTTTGCGGTGTTCTATGCGCTGTTCGGCATCCCGCTCGGCAGGTTGGCCGACAATTGGAACCGGGTGAGGCTGCTCAGCATCGGCCTCGCGCTGTGGTCGACCATGACGGCTCTTTCGGGCTTCGCCCGCGACCAGATTACCCTGACCTTTGCTCGCATGGGGGTCGGCATCGGCGAAGCGACGGCCAGCCCGACCGCCTATTCGCTTATTTCGGATTATTTCCCCAAGCGGCAGCGGGCCACCGCGATCGCGATCTATTCCTCCGGCCTCTACATCGGCGGTGGCATATCCCTGTTCATAGGCGCTGCCATCGTCGAATCATGGAATGTGGCCTATCCTGGCGGCGGACCGCTGGGGCTGGTCGGCTGGCAGGCGGCCTTCCTTGCCGTCGGTGTCCCGGGCCTGTTGGTTGCCTTGTGGGTGGCCACCCTGCGTGAACCGGCGCGCGGAGCGATGGACGGGGTTGCGAGCCATGGCTCGGCTCGCCCCTTCGCCGATTTTCTGGCCGATCTTTCCACTATCGTGCCCCCCTTCACCTTGATCGGCGCGTGGAAGCGCGGCCCGGCAGCATTTGCGATCAATGTGCTGGTTGCGGCCCTGCTCTCGGCCTTTGCCTGGATCATGATCCAGTTGACGGGCAATCTTCCGCAGTGGTCGGCAGTCGCTTTGGGATATTATGCAGTGTTCTCCTGGGCCTGTGTCCTGCGCGAAAAGGACGCACCGACTTTCCGCCTGATCTGGGGCACGCCGGCATTCATCTGCACCACGCTCGGCTATGGCATGGTCGCTTTGACCGCCTATGCGCTGGCGTTCTGGTCGGCGCCCTACGCTGAAGTCGTGCTAGGTCTGCCGAAGAAGGAACTCGCATTCGTGCTGGGGGCGAATGGCGCAGTCAGCGGATTCGTCGGCGTTATCCTCGGCGGGCGGCTGGCCGACGCGTGGCGTGCGCGCAACCCGGCAGGCCGGGTGCTGGTCATCCTGTTCGGCGTTGTCGCACCGGTGATCCCGATCTGGATCGGCTATTCCACCGAGAATGCAACGCTGTTTTATGTGATGAATTTCGTCGCCGGCATGTTCGGCGCGGCCGCGCTGGGGGCCGCCGCAGCGACGACACAGGATCTCGTATTGCCGCGCATGCGCGGGACGGCGACGGCATCCTTCTTCCTGGGGACCACGCTCGTCGGATTGTGTTTCGGACCCTATATGGTCGGTCAGATCTCGGACCTGACCGGCACGGTTGTGAACGGCAAGCTGGTGGGCGACCTGCGGACAGGGATACTCTCCCTGCTGGCGGTCGTGCCGGTGGCGGTCGCCTTGCTGGTCTATGCCTACCGCTCGGTTCCGGCGGCCGAGGCCACGCTGATCGAACGATCGGGCGAGGCGGTCGCGGGCTGAACGTTCCTCGGGCCGCCTCGGAAATTTCGATCTAGCTCTGCTTGAGAACCGCGCAGGCGACGCGTTTGCCGGCGTTGCCGGCCGGTTCGCTGGTGCCATCGTCCGGATCGGCGTGAATGACGATGGCAGTGCCATCGCTATCAAACAGGGCCGACAGTAGCTCGGCACGATTGCCACGAAGGTCGAAAGTGGCCGTCGCCGTGCCTTGTGCGGACACCGTCAAATTGGGCAAGTCGCCCATATGTGCGCCGTCGCTGTCCATGATCCCGTGACCCTTGCCGTAAGGGTTGAGGTGTCCCCCTGCCGAAGTGAACTCGGGGCGCGTGCAGTCTCCGGTGGTGTGAAGGTGGAAGCCATGCGCCCCTGGCGTCAGTCCGGCAACGGCGATCGCCAGCGAGACGGTGTCGCCACTGCCGAGCAACCGTGCGGTACCGGCAGGAACGCCATTGGATAATGTGAAGTTTGCGCTGCCAAGCTGCTCGGTCGGAAGTTCTCCAACTGATTGGCAACCAGCAAGGAGCGTGGCTGAAGCTAAGAGTGCGAGCGGGGCTTTCATGTCGGCGACTTTCCGGTTGTGGTGTGTTCCAACACCATAACGAAAAAGGGGCCGGATTGCTCCGGCCCCTTTCGATTTTCTGTCGCCAGGAGCGAACTTACATGCCCGAACCCGGACCGTAAGAGATCTCCACGCGGCGGTTCTGCAGTTCGCGCACGCCGTCGGCGGTCGGGACACGGTTCCTGGTTTCGCCGAAGGCTTCCGTCGAGATCCGCGCATCGGGAATGCCGCGACCGGCGAGGTACTTGCGGACCTCGGCGTTGCGACGCTCCGACAGGCCGACGTTGTACGTGGCCGAACCCGAACGGTCAGCGTGACCGGCGAGCATCACCGACGCGGTACCGCAGTTGGCGTATGCTGCCACCGCGTTGTTCAGGATGTTCGCAGCTTCCGGAGTGATGTCCGACTTGTCCCACTCGAAGAAGACGATGTACGGACCGGTGTTGCACGGCGGCGGCGGCGGCGGCGTGACCGGGCGCGGCGGCGGCGGCGTCACGACAACCGGCGGCGGCGGAGGAGTGACAACCTCAACCGGCGGCGCAGGCGGCTCACCGAAGTTATAGGTGAGGGTGCCGAGGATCGAATGCGAACGGAACTTGGTGTCCAGATCGCGGCCGGCACGGTCGACCAGCCCGACGCCGCTGGCGTTGAACAGGCGATACTTCAGACCAACGTCCCAGCGATCGTTCAGCGGAGCGCGAACACCGCCGAGGATCTGCCAGGCGAAGCCGCTGTCCGAATCGTCGAGGCCGGGGGCACCCGATTCGGTGATACGGGCATCGATTGCAGTGCGGGCAACGCCGACACCACCACCCACAAAGCCCTGCAGGCCGTCATCCGGACCGAAGTCGAACAAGCCGTTGACCATGAAGCTCAGCGCGCTGGCGGAACCACGAGCCGCATAGTCACCGGAGCGGGCCAAGGTTCCGGCAGTACCATTCGGGAAGCCGCCGAGGCCGACGGTCACATTGTCGATGTCCGCTTCGCGATAGCTGGCTTCTGCTTCGAGACGGAACGGACCGAAGTCGTAACCGACGATACCGCCGAAGTCGTAGCCTTCCTCAGCGTCGAAAGTCAGATCGTCAGCCGCGCCATTGATGTCGAATTCCAGATCCTGGACGATCATGACGCCGCCGTCGACCTCGACATACCAAGCATCGTCACGAGCGAGCGCCGGCGATGCAAGGGCCGTGGAGGCCATCGCCATTCCGATGACGAGTTTCCTCATTATAGTATTCCCCTTTTAGCGAATTGGAGCCACCAAGAGACTCCCATCTAACTTTTCCCCAGAGCAGTGGCAAGCTGACAAACACGTCAATCTGTTGCAAGAATGCCGCATTCCCAGCAACTGGTGCGATTTCTCGCCCCAATTTACACTCCGATACCCAGCCAAACGGTCAAGTAGAACTCTGGTTCCGGGCTCATGTCGAGAAAATCCCGGCCTCTGTCAATGCGTTGATCAGCGCCTCGATTGCAGTGCGGGATTCGGCGTCCACGGTTGCCCCGCCACTCGCCAGCACCGGCTTCTCCGGTGCGACCCATCCTGCACCGAACCTGAGCCATTGTCCTGTCGATTGCAACCAACAGCGCATCCCTTCGCGCGGTGCCGAAAAGAGCCAGTCTGCGCCACTGAACGCGGCGATCTGGTCCTCGTGGCCCGCCCACGTTCCGCCAGCCCCGGCAGCGACCAGCCAGCACTGGCCTTCCTCGGGCGCAACAGGGGGGGCGGCCAGACGATCCTCGACTGACAGGTGTAGCAGGCTGTCGATCCGCATGAGCGCTTCGTTGAGGACGATTTCCTTCTGGACCTGCGCTGCAAACAACAGCGGCAGATTATGCCGCGCGGAATCGGATTGGTAGGAAAGGGGATCTGTCATCGCGGAATCCTGTCGTTGCATCAGGTGGAAGGTGGCAAGTGTTCGAGCAGCAGCGCCCGGGAAAGGGCCACGCTGCCGCGCTGGCGGACCCACATCGGCAGGCCGCCCGCGACGTGCAGCAGACCGGCATACGCAGCCGCATCGAGTGTCATGGTGGGCTCGCCCAACTGCCAGCTGCGAACCGGGCTATCGACCGCACCGACGCCGACCAGCCAGCTTTCGGATTGCTCGACCAGCGGGACCTCGACGCTCTCAGGCCAGATCCATTGTCCGCGGCTGCGCCGGATCCAGCGCCAGCACCGGCCGCCGTCGTGCGTTTCTGCAGCAGCGGGATGGACGGGACAAAGCGGCGTGACGCTGGCCAACGGGTTGCGCAAGGTCGCGTAGGCTGGCTCGATGTCTCCCAGCCCGATGGCGGCCAGCCTCGTTGGCGGCACCGGCAAGGCTGGGCCGAGCGGAATTGCCGCCAGCCGATCATCCAGCACCACAACTCGCGTGCCCGGCGGATGGCCTAGTCGGGCCGCCGCCTCGCTGCCGCCCCGTCCGCGCAAGAGGCCCTTTAGTCGCCAGCGGCTGGGTTCCATGGGTGTTGCGGAAGCGAACTGGACAACTTCGTCGCCGACCAGCAAGCGATTGGCCCCGCTTGCCAGCGCTTCGGCACTTTTGTTCGCGAAATCGGGTTCGGAGCTGGAGAAAATCACCTCCGCTGACGAGTGCCGCTCGAGCATGAGAGCCGGAGAAGGGCCGAGAGGGGCGGCCAGTTCGCCGACGAGGGCGTCGGCCCGTGGCACTGCAACAACAGGTTCGAGCGTTCCGCCATCGGTCGTGAAGAGCGTGGCGCCACGGGCTGCCCCGCTCGTCGCGACTGCCGCCCATGCTTGCCGCTGCACCGGGTTTCCGCTGCCGTCCCACGGCAGCTCGAAATAATCGAGCAGCGTGGGGGCGTACGCAATGTCGGGTGGAAGGTTGGCCGACCCGCTTGCTTCGCCTCCCACCCGGGCAGCGACGGGTCGACGGCGCAACAGTTCGAGCTCGATGCCCCTTTCCCGCCATTCCCACGCCGTCACCAGCCATTCTCCCGGCCTGCCAGGAACAGCGACCAGGGTGCCAGGCTGGATTGCGGGATCGAGCTCGGCCATGCGCCAGGCCATGCGTTCGCGGCTCCATCTGGCCCTCTGGCTGGCGCTCTCGGTCAGGGTCTTGGCATTTTCCGCAGCGAGGACGCCGGGAAACTCGATCACGGGCTGGCCCGAAGTCGGGGTCGGACCGACCGCGCGCTGGATTCCGGGCTGGTAGTCGCGTACCGGATCGTAATAGCGCAAGGCTCGCGGGGCTTCATCGGATTGCGTCCGGCGCGCCGCACGCACGCCGGATGGGCCACCGAAGTCGTCCTCATCCCACGCCGCGATCGCCTGTGGGAGAGCAACTGCAGCGGTCGCGCTTTCGGGATCGGAGAAACGCAGCTGGGCATCGCTCGCCTCGCATGCGAGCGGGTAAACAGTATCGATAATCCCGAGGTTGCTTGCCAGCGCGCCGCCATCGAGGGCGAAACCCCCCAGACCGGCGAGCCCCCGCGCTGCGTTGGCGTTCATTGCCAGCAGCGCAGGCAGCGTTACCTCTCCATCGTCCGCACTCACCTCGAACGACAGTGCCGGGATGCGATTGCCGAAGTCTGTCAGGTCGAGGTCTTCGAACACGGCATAGGCACAACCGCGAAAGGCCGGGCAGGCGCCGCTTTCCGCCGACGCTATCAAAGGGTCGAGCGGCTGGTCGCCGTGCCCGCTGTGGACGCGGAGCGAGCCAGCCACCTTGAGGTCGCCCGCCGCGCCGCGCAGCAAATTGCCGTCGGCCCAGATGCGCCCGACACGCTTGATCGGCCTGCTGGAAAGCGCGACCGCAAAGGAAGTCGTGTAGCTGTAGGTGGTAGTTTTGGTCTGACCCTTGCCGCTGCTGGTGCTGCGGCTTTCGCTGAGGTCGGTCGCCCAGATGATCGAACCGCCCACGCGCATGGTGCCATGGATCTGCGGGACCGGCTGGCCGTAGCTGGAGGTCGAGACGGCGAGCTCGGTCAGGCGCGGACCTTCGCGGGTCGGGCTGCCGACGATCTTCGCATCGACCTGCCGCCCGATCAGCGCGCCGACCGCGCCGCCAATGGGGCCGCCGACCAGCGTGCCGACAGCAGAAAGGACCAGGGTTGCCATGATGCTTCCTCATTCAGGTCAGCCGCCAATGGCGCTCGATCGGCCATGGCGCGGGGAAAGGTGTCTCGACCACGCGCCTGAGCGTGGCATGGGCGTGGATGAAGCTGTGCGGGCCTGCAGCCAGCAGCAAGTGATGCTGGGCCGGGCCGGGCCACACCAGCAGGATGTCGCCGCTCTGGCAGGGCAGCGCCCCGCTCTTCGCATCCGCGCGCTCGCTCAGTCCCAGCAGCGGGGCGATGTCCGTGTTTCGCAGACCATACACGGGGGGCACGCGGATCGGTCGGCCAGCGGCCTTCAGGCAGGCCGCCACCACCCCGACGCAATCGAGCCCTGTCGCCGGGTCGCGTCCGTGCAGGCGGAAGCGGGAGCCGATCAGAGTTCGAGCATGTGCTGCCATGCACTCGCCGACCTCGCTCATTGCGCGCTCGGATAGCGGGCGAGCAGGTCATTGCCCGGCAGGAATGGCTCGCCCCGGAAGTTGGCGGCATTGGCGAAGCGCGCATGGCATGTGGCAAGCGTGTGGTCGCAGCCTTGGCGCAGGATGGCCCGCATCCCCGGGACAGTGCCGCTATCGAGCGGGGTATCGAGCAGCAGCTCATCACCCTCGACCGCCACGACTTCCATCGTCAGCCCGATCTGTGGCCCGTCGAGCCAGCGGATGGATCCGAAGGTGTGAAGCTGCGGATCTATCCCGGCGAAAGTCACGGCATTGCGGTCCTGATCGACCGCGCTGACCGCCGCCTCGCTGGTGAAGCGCGCTGCCGACAGCGTGCAGCCCGGCCCACAGAAGCTGGCGCGGCAGGTCGGGCTGGTGCGGGGGACCGGATCGGCGGCCAGTTGCTCCTTGGCGGACAGCAAGTCGGCGCTGAAACCGCCCGCTTCCTCGCTGACCGTGCCGATCGACCCGGCGTAAAGCTGGATCCGCTCGAGCGTCTCCCAATCGACCGCGCCGATCCGAACCCGCGCCCCGTCGAACCGCCCCTGCGCGAGATCGCTGGCGGCAATGCTGTCATGCGACAGCGGCCCCTGCATCTCGGCGCTGTCGCCATCGAGGGCCGAGGTCTTGCGGATCGCGCTTGGCAGCACGCCCGGCGCGGCGCGGTGCAGCACGCCATCGAACATCATATCGCGGTCATGGCTGGTGAAGCCGAGGGTGATGCCGTCGCGGCGCTCGATCCGCCACCAGGTCGCGACGCCTTCGAGTTCGGAAGCAAAGAATACCCGCGTCATACGGCCTCGCGGATTTCGATCAGCGGCACGGAGGGTGCCTCACCCGCCGCAAAGGTTGCGGCGCTGATGTCGAGCCGGTCCTCCGCAAAACGGACCGGAACGTCGAACAGGAAGCCCGCGGTCACCCATGCGCCCTGTGGTGGAGCGGTTTCGAACACGACCTTACCACCCTCGGCGAGGGTCCAATCGGAAGCGGGCTCGTCATTGACAGCCACCAGGATCGAGCCGGCGCGCGGCCGGGTGATCGGGCGAAGCTGGGCCTCGTCGCCCGCGCCGTAACGCTTCACCAGCGCGAATTCGGCGGTCAGCCCGTCGCCACGCCCGATGGCCTGGTCGGACATGGTCGGGGTGCCGGTCATCCCGTTGGAACTGAAATCGAACGGATCGCCCAGGCGGAACCCGCGCGCGGCCCCGCGCCGGGCACGGAAGAAGGCGATCAGCGTCCCGAGCTCATGCTCGGAGCGGACCCCCGGCCCCACGTCGAAGTGAAGCCGGGCATCGGACCACAGGGAATTGCGCCGTTCATGTCCGGAGGCGGTCACTGCGACAGTGGTCGAGAATTCGGGGCTCACCCCGGTGTCCCGTCCCAGTGCCAGCGGATAGAGCACATCGTCGAAAGCTTGCACGTCGGTCTCCTGATGGGCGGCGAGGCGGGTGTAGCCATCGCGGGCGATCTGCGGCTGGGCCCAGACGAACCGTTGGGTCACGCCGCGCGCTGCCGCCTCGTCGAGCCCGGCATCGATCAGCGGCCAGCGCGCGTCGGCATCCTCGGCCAGCAGCACGAAGCCCGAGAGGTAATCCTGCCGCTCGCGCGGATAGCCGAGCCGGCTATCGACCTCGGCATAGGCTGCCCGCCTGAGCGCCTGCGCACCCGATGTCAGCCAGTCGTAGTCCTCCAGCTGGAGCCGGTCGAAGGCCGGATGCGCCCAGCCGAGCGGCAGGTTGGCGCGCTTCAATTCCGGCATTTCCGGGTCGAGGATTGTCGGCGTGAAGGCCAGTAGCAGCACTTCGGCCGGGCCACTCGCCGCATCACGGACCGCCTGCGTCAAGGCAGCGGTCGATTGGGCAAGCAAGGCTCCCGCCGCATCGAGCAGGTCGAGCTGCGATGCCGTCATGGCTTCGCGCAGATCGGTTATGGCTGGCGCTGATCCACCCAGCACGGTCAGCGCAGCGTCATCATAGAGGCACGGCGCCCGGCTGGCAGGGATGACCCACCACCACGGTTCGCCGATCTGGAACAAAGCTGGCAAGCCCGCTGCTTCCTGCAAGGCGACAAAGCGTGCTGCGACTGCCTGCAACCACGCCATCGCTTGCGGTTGGGCGGGCGAGAGCAGTGCCGAAGGCGGCTCCCACCCGGTGCGCGCCGGCGTGCCATCGTGGGCGCGCTGCTGCCAGTGCTCTGGGCAATGGGCAGCGAAGAGCTCGTAGGAAAGCGACGCGATCACTGCGTAGCCCATCGCTTCGGCGGAAGCCAAGAAGGCGGCGTGCCACGCCTCGGCCGGCGTGCAGAGTGTGCCAGCCGGGCTCGCCACCAGTTCGCCGCCGCCGTCTTCCAGCCGGAAGAAGTGACTCATCCCCAGGTAATGCAGCACCCGCCCGCGATAGCCGAGCGCGCGCGCCTGCCGCAGCAGCCGGGCCGGGGTCTGGTTGAAGCTGTCGTCATAGGCGGTGGCGATCTGCTCGCCATGCGGGGGCAGCAGGACATCGCCGATCTCCAGCATGGCCCGCTCGCCCTCGCAGGCGATCCCGCTCAGTTCGACCCAGCCATTGGCGCGCGCCGGCAGGCGGGCGGTGCTGCCCGGGGCATAGCCGGGCGGGACCAGCGAAATGAACATCCGCTCGATCCGCGTCACCGCGACCGGCTCGCCCGGCAGGGTGAAGCCGCTTTCGAGCACCGAGAACGGCAAGGTGATCTGCGCATCCTCGGGCGTGCCCTCGGCGTAGTTCCACAGCCGCACATACCAGCTGCGCGGCTGGTCCAATGTGTCGAAACCTTCGATCGTCAGCGTCGGGCCATTCGCCGCATCGAGCGGGACAAGACCGGACGAGCGCCAGCGAAACCGCAGCACGGTGTGTTCGTAATTGCGATCGGTGACATAGGCGCAGAGCGGATGGTCGAGGCTGTCGACGCTGTCCCAGATCAGTCCGGCCAACTCGCCCGCATGGTGGAATTCGCACTCGGCCCGCAGGGAATCCGGACCGGTCGTCACCACGCTCGCCATCATCGGTCGCGGAAAGTTGACGGTCCAGAAGCACGGATCGAAGCGCTGGATATAGTCGTGGAATTGCCCGTTGCGGGTGCGGGCCAGCCAGAAGCTCATGGGGTTCTCCGTTTCGGCCAATGTGCCACCCTGCAACCGTCACTCCGGGCTCGACCCGGGGTCCCGCTGTTCTTCGGGCTGTGCGGCAAGGCTCAAGTGCAGCGGGACCCCGGCTCGTGGGCCGGGGATGACGACGAAGGCTAGGTTTGCAGCAGGCTTCGGTGAACAGCGCTCGCCAGCTGGCGGCTGGAGCGCTGCATGGCGCGGGGGGCGTCGGTGCCGCGCGGGGCGGCGAGGCGGATGGCGACATTGACGGTGCGGCCACCGCTGCCTTGCATTGACGGTTCGACCCGGCCCGCACTGGTCGGCACGAACAACTCGGGGCCGCGCTCGCCGACGAGATAGCCGCGTCCGGGCGCGACAGGCCCGCCGGTGGCGCGCCCGGGCAGGCCGAAGACGGTGCCGAGCAGCCCGCCGAACAGGCTACCGAGTCCCCCCTCGCCCCCTGCACCGCCGAAAATCCGGTCGAGCCCCAATTGCAGCGCCTGCGCCGCGATCTGGTCGAGCACCCGCCCGGCGAGGCGCTGCAAGTCTTCGAAGCCGAGCGAGCCCTTGCGGATCGCGCTCAGCAACCCGCGTTCCAGCACGTCGCCGGCCCTGGCGAAACCGTCGAGCAGCGTGCCGTCGAACTGGCTGCGCATCTGCGCGATATCCTCGCTGAAACCCTGCGTGCTGGCGCGCACGTCGATCAGCAGTCGGTCGATGGTGTCATCCATGGGCGTCATCCTCCATCATGCGGGCGAGATCGCTGCGGGTCAGCGGGGCGGAAACGGTATCGGTCGGTCCGAGTGCCAGCAGCAGGTCGGCCGGGGTGGCATGCCAGAAGGTCTCGGGCGTCCAGCCGAGCCGCTGGGCGGCGATGGCGAAAAGGCGGGGGACCGCCTCGGCAAATGTCACCCGCTCCCTTTCAGGATCGCCCCGAGCAGCGCGCGCAAGGGCGCGGCACAGGCGGCAAGACCTTGGGTGGCAATGGCCTCTCCGACCTCCTCGCGGGTCAGGCCGTCGCGGTTGACCAGGCAATGCCAGAACAGCGCGGTGATCTCCGACAGACGCAATTGCCCTGCTCCGGCCCGGTCGACCAGTGCGAACAGCGGGCCGATCTCGTCCTCGGCGGCGATCAGCGCGGCGAAGGTCGGACGCAGGACATGGTGTTTGCCGCTTATCGACAGCCCGGCTTCGTCTCGCATCTTGTTTGCGCTACCGCCTTCGGCTGCTTGAGCGTGGAGGCTGTTCATTGCGGCACCACCGCGCCGGAACTCTCCAGCTGCATGGTGTAATTGCGCTCGCCGTTGAAATCGCCGGCATAGTCGAGCCGCTGGACCAGGAACCGCCCGCGCAGCTTCGCGCCGTCCTCGAACGACAACTCGTAGTCGTCGATGGTTCCCGCCAGCGCATGGGCCTGCACCCGCGCTTCGGCGGTGCTGCCGAGAAAGATTCCCGCCGCGCTGACGCTGACCGAGCGGGTGCCGGCGCCGGAGAGCAGCTCGCGCCAGCCGCCGCTGTCCTTGTGTGTGACGACCACGGAATCGCCGTTGATCGACAGCTGCGTGGTGCGCAGGCCGGCAACAGTGTCATAGGCGGGCGGTTGGGCACCGTCGGAAATCTTGAGCAGGAATGCGGAGCCTTTCTGGGCGGTCATGGGGGGTTCTCCGATATGTTGAGCCAAAAGTTTCCGTCACCCCGGACTTGATCCGGGGTCCCGCTCTCCTTGAGACGGAGCGCGTGGCGCGAAGAAAAGCGGGACCCCGGCTCGGGGCCGGGGTGACCTGAAGAGGTTGGGCGGTGCGGTAGTCGGGAAGGACGTCAGCCGGATGCGAGACACCGGAAGGCGAACTCCACCAGCGTGGCGCGGACATTGTTCGCCCGCCGCTCGCTGCGGGCGCGCAGGAAGCGGGTCGTGATCACGGTGAAGCCGGCTTGCGCAGGGGGGAGCGCGAGGATGCGCTGCTCGATCGCGGCGACGGTATCGGCCAGCGCCGCCACCTGGTCGCCGCGATGGTTGAGTTCGAAGGCGACCCGGACCTCGCGGCCGTGCCGGTCCTTGGCACTCCAGTCGGCGCTGGCGCTGGCGACCAGCGCCAGCCAGGGCATATTGGCGCGGCCGGTTTCCTGCTCGTCGACCAGGTTGAGTCCGGCGATGGGCGCGGGTGCGCCACGCAACCAGTCGAGCAATGCAGCGCGCAAGGCGATTTCCATCTCACTTCCTCTCGAACAAGGGCCACAGGGCCGAAGGCGAGCGCCAGGCCCGCGCTGCGTCGCGGGTGCGCACGAGGTGCGCCAGCGCGAGTGCTCTGGCCTTGTCGGCCAGCCGTCGCTGCTGCTGCGCCGGAGCGGGCGAGGCTTCGGCGCGGATCATGCGAGCCGCATTCGGCGCCAGGGTCGCCACAGGGCCGCCACGGCGGCGGGCGGGTTGGGACCCTCGTCCTGTTCGCGCGCCCGATAGTTATGCGCTGCCAGACGCAGCACGCCGTGCCGCAAGCCATCGGGCAGTGCTTCCCACTCGGGCACGAGGCCAGCCAGGAACCGCACGGCCACGCGGCGGACCACCCCGGCGTGACGCAGGCGGACAAGGCCGCGCTGGTCGCCGGTGATGTTGATCTCGTAATCGCCGACCGGCAGCGCGCTGCGGGTACCGTCGTTAGCGACAGCCTCGACCCGGTCGATCAGATGGACGGGAGAGGCGTAGAGCCCCTGCCACTCGCAGGTCGCGGCGTGCACCTCCTCCACCGTGGCGGCGAGCGGCATGGTGCCGGTGAAGGCCTCGCAGGTCTCCAGCGCCGCGCGCAGCAGCGCGGTGAGCGATGCATCGTCTTGCGTGGTGGTGATGGCGAGCCAGTGCTTGAGCTCGGCCAGCGCGCCGCCGATGTCGGGCGGCGTGATCAATGTCCGCTGCATGGCGGTCTCCCGGATGTGAATAGGGGTGTGCCCGCACCGCTCGCCAGGGGAGGGATGCGCAGCGATGCGGGCACGTTTGGCCCCCTCCTCTTCAGAGGAGGGGGTTCGGGGGTGGTGGCGCGGCGCGCAGCGGCGCGTCGGCTCGCGTTCACCACCCCGCTGCGACCAGGACCTGCTGCGCAGGCCTTGGTCTCGCCGCCCCTCCTCTAAAGAAGAGGGGCAGACATCATCACACCTCTATCTTGAGGAGCTTGATCGCGTTCGAATCGAGCACCTGCCCGCCGACGCGCTTGGTGGCGTAGAAGTGGACGAAGGGCTTGTTGGTGAAGGGATCGCGCAGGATCTGCGTCGCGGTCCTCTCGGCGATCAGGTAGCCGTGGCGGAAATTGCCGAAGGCGACCGGGAAGGCGCCGGTGGCGATATCGGGCATGTCCTCGGCCTCCACCACCGGATAGCCGAGCAGCCGGTCGGGCTGGCCTTCGACCAGGCCCGGCTGCCACAGGAATGCCCCGTCCGCCGTCTTGAGCTTGCGGACCTCGGCCAAAGTCGCCGAATTCATCACGAAGCTCGCGCCCTGGCGGTGGCCGGCCTTCATCGTGTGGACGAGGTCGATCAGCTTGGCATCGGGATTGCTGCCGAAGCCCGCCGCATCGCCGGTGCCGATATATTGCAGCGTGCCGAAGGCGCGGTCACCGTCGAACTCCTCGCTGGTCGGCGCGTTGAGGAACCCGCGCGGCTGGTCGACGCCATTGCCGTGAACGAAGGCGGCACCTTCGGCCCGGGCGAATTCGGTCGCGATCTCGCTGGCGAGCCAGGCTTCGAGGTCGAAGCCGGCATCGTCGAGCATCGCCTGGCTGGCGGCGGGGTTGGCGTAGAGCTCGCCCGTCGGCGGGGCGATCTCGCTGAAGCTGGGCGTGTCGGTCTCGGGCCGGGCGGCGGTCTCGCTGACCCAGCCGCTGGCGGTGCCGCCGAGGCTGACGAGCTTGCTGTAGCCACTGGTGCCGGTCTGGACGACCTGGGCGATGGCGCGGATCGGGCTGATCTCGGTCAGGGCGCGGGCGATGGCCGCGTCGATTTCGCGCGGCACGGCATAGCCGCCGTCGGAAGGCACCGCGCCGCTGATCGACTTGATTTCCGAAGTCGAGCCGCGGCGGAGATAGCCGTCGACGAAGCCCTTCACTTCCTGGCTGTCGGCACCGCCGATGGCGGGGCGGGTGGCGGCGCGGCCGATCCTGTCTACGCGGGCCTTCACTTCGTCGACGTCGGAGCGCAAGTTTGCGACCTCGCTGTCGATCCGGTCCTGCCGGGCGACGATGTCGAAGCTCTGGGTAGCGGCGTCGGGGGTTTCGATATCCATTGGTATTTGTGCCTTTCGGTGGGGGATTGGACAAGCAATCCTCCCCGGAACGGGGAGGGGGACCACGAAGTGGTGGAGGGGCCGATTGGCGGTGGCGGCGCGCTTTCGACCCCTCCGTCAGCCGCCTGCGGCGACTGCCACCTCCCCGTTCCGGGGAGGATCTTGCGAAACAAAATGCACCCGCGCTCCATACTGGAGCGGGTGGGTGACGAGGCTGACTTCGAACAGTTCGATGTCTTCCAGCACGCGGCCGGAGGGTTCGTGGCGATAGCCCCGGGCGCGGTAGCCGAAGCTGAGGCCGTCGACCGCGCGGCGGGCGAGCAGGGTGGCGGCACGGCCTTGCGGGTTGTCGATGGTGGCGATGACACGCAGGCCTCGCGCATCCTCCTCGGCGCGCTCGACCCAGCCGATGCGCTGGTCGGGGCGGTGCTGCCAGTAGAGCGGGAGCGGGTTTCGGCGAGCGCTGAGCGTCTCGGCGAAGGCCCCCGCCACAATGGTGTCGCGCGCAGCATCGGGCGTGCCGAACAGCGCGGCGTATCCGGCGAGGCGCATCGCGCCGGCCCAGCCCCGGACTTGATCCGGGGTCATTTGAGCAGCTCCCCCACGCCCAGCCGCACGGCGATGCCGATCAGCAGCAGGGCAAAGATGCCGCGCACGATCCACGCCACCGCCGCTTTCCACGCGCTCGCCTTGGCATCGCGCCAGGCCTGCAGCAGCTCGCGCAGCTCGTCGATATCGTCCTGCGCGCTCTCGTCGGAGAGGCCGAGCCTATGGAGCGCGCGCTCGGCCCCGACCTCGCTCGCTTCCTCGACCATGGCGCGCAGGGTGACGAGATCGCCGCCCTCATGCGTCGCCTGCGCGATCAGCCGCGCCAGCATGTCTTCGCGGGTCATTGGCGTTCTCCTGTGATGCCGAGCATGCGGCGTTTCTCGTCGTCGCTGAGGAAGGCGGCGGCGCTGACCTGCGTCCACAGCCGCTCGCGGTCTTCGGAGAGCGCGGGCACCCGGTCGAGATCGACGCTGAGCGAAGCATCCGCGAACCAGGGCGAAAGCCCGTCGGCGATCCCGCCGAGAATCTTCCCCGCCAGCGGCAGCAGCGTCAGCCGCCACAACGCGCG
The DNA here is from genome assembly GCF_021431965.1 of Erythrobacter sp. SDW2. Taxonomy (NCBI): domain Bacteria; kingdom Pseudomonadati; phylum Pseudomonadota; class Alphaproteobacteria; order Sphingomonadales; family Erythrobacteraceae; genus Erythrobacter; species Erythrobacter sp. SDW2. Next base: position 339,672 of record NZ_CP090370.1, on the reverse strand, counting down.
ATTGGCCTCGCGGTAATTGGCATAGGTGTTGTCCCCCGGCAGACCGAGCAGCATCGGCGGCACCCCGAAGGCGAGCGCGATATCGCGCGCGGCAGCTTCCTTGAGCGTGGCGAAGTCCATGTCCGCCGGGCTCATCGCCATCGATTGCCAGCTGAGGCCCCCTTCGAGCAGCATCGGCCGACCGGCCTGCGCCTGCCCGCTGAAGGCCTGCTCGAGCTCGGTGCGCAGCCGCTCGAACTGGTCGGGGCTGAGCGTGCCGCCGTCGCCATTGTCATGGATCAGCGCGCCGCTGGGCCGCGCCGAATTGGCCAGCAGCGCCCGGTTCCACTCGCTCGCGGCATTGTGGATCGCCACCGCCGCCCGCGCCGCGGACAGGCACCCCGCGCCGTAATGGTCGTCGCCCGGGTGGACGCTCTTCAAGTGCAGGATGTTGGGCCAGCCGTCCTCGTCCTCGAGCGCGACGGTGAGCGTGCGGTCGGCGAGGCGATAATCATAACCGCGCGGCCAGCCGTCGGGGCCGGGCACGACCGAGACCCGCTCGGGCCGCAAGGCGAACAGCTCGACCGGCTGGCCCGCCGCGTCCTTGGCGACCTGGACATAGGCATTGCCGTGGAGCAGCAGGTGGAGCGCCAGCGTCTCGACCAGCGACTGCCCTGCGCTGGGCGCGCGGATCAGCGCGAGAAGACGCGGATCGGTGTCGGCCAGCGGCGCGCTGCCCACCCCCTCGGCGACGATCCGCACCGCCCGCTGCGCCACCGGATTCTCGACAAACGCCTCGCGCAGCGCGGAGCCGTAGTCGAACGGGCGGCGCGTGCCCGCGTCGAAGGCAGTCGTCCAAGGCGAGATAAAGCCACGCGAAACAGGCACGCGCGGCTGCCCCCCGCCCTTGAAGGCGGAGGTCAGGGTAGTGAGGAATGACATGGAGAGTCCCTTAGCTCGCGTAGGCGCGCGTTTTTTGCCCCATCGGATTGCTCCGTGAGGTTAACCTAATTGTTGATTAATTGATTGGATTAGGCGCGTCTAAGGCGCGCAAATGCTTCGCTTTTTCGCTGCAGCCAAGAGGGCTTAGCGTACCACGATTTATCCGATTTCCAGCGCTTTGCCATCTTCTCGAACTCGCAGAACGCCTTCGGATTCTCATAGGTTCTTCGCGCTTCAAGAATATACGCTTCGACTGCGACATAATCCTTGATGTAGGTTGTGTTGAACCAGCGTCGGTACACCCGTTCGTCGATCACGCCCTCTTCGATCGCGACAGCTGTCAATTCATGAAGGTTCAGAATTTTCCGGATTGTCTGCGCTTGTTCGCTGTTCTTGGTTTCTGGCTTGGCGTAGGTGGCCAGCTTGACTTCTCCAGCCTTCAGCTCGTTGAAGGCTGCGCGCGCTTCAATGAGATCGCGATCTGATTCTTGGTGTAGAATCAGATCCATAGTGTTTCGACGCCGACCATTCTGACGTGTTGAACGAATGATGGCGAAAGCTGCAATTGCAGATAAAACTACGGCCCCGGACTGAATGTCGGAGCCGTAGGTATGCCAAAATTGATAGATGGTCGGCAGCAATTTTTGGTAGGTGTCCTTAGCCGCCCACACCTTCACGATAGATCATGCGGAGCTCCCTTCAATTGAACTGGACATAGAGTGCGGAGTCGATCTCGGCAAGGTCATTAATGTCTAAGAGGGTTATGTGTTCCTATCCGTTAAGGCGGACTGAACAGCGGTATCGACTTGTTACCTCGCATCAAAATTGCTGTATTCTCGGCTCCCCCCTCCGCGCAAGCATCAGCTCACTCAGGGCCCACACCAGCGCATCGGCCCGGTCCGGCGACCTGCCCGGCCCTTCGTAGCCACCTCCCGCCATCAATCCGCACAGCTCGTCCTCCAGCTTCGCGAACAGCCCTGCGTGCTTGACCCGGCGCGCTTCGTAGAGCGCGGCGACCGGCTCGGCGCGGGCGGATTTGCCTCGGGCGGCGTGGACCAGCTTGACCGGGAGGGTGATGTCCGCCGCGCGCAGGACGCTGGCGACCATGGCGCCGCCCTGGTTGGCCTCGGCCACCACGCGGTCGGCCTGCCACGCCTGCGCGGCACAAGCGACGGCGCGGGCCCAGCGTTCGGGGCTGGCCTTCTCGACCGAGCAATCGGCCAGCACCGCCGCATTGCCATCCTCCAGCAGCGCCGCGACCACGATCCCGCAGGCATCGCCGTTCGCCGACGCGGGCGGATCGACGCCGATGACGACGCGGCGGTGGGGTCCGAAAAGCCCCTCCCCTTCAGGGGAGGGGTTGGGGTGGGGCCTGTCAGTTGATCCGCTACAGCCCCCACCCCCCGGCCCCCTCCCCTGAAGGGGAGGGGGAGTCCGGCACTGCTCCAGCAGCGCCCGGCTCCACAATGCGCCCTCGACCTCGGCCAGCATCTCGCCGTCGAGCTCCTGCCGGCCGAGCGCGGTACCGCCGTACTGGTCGAGCATCGCGGCATAGTAGGAGTTGGGCAGCACACCCGTGTTCTGCTCGGTCCGGCCTTCGGCGACGACAACCGCGCCGGTCTTGGCCTCGGCCATCAACCGGTTCATCAGCGCGACGCTGCGCGGGGTGCTGGTGGCGAGCACGCGCGGGTGATCGCCCAGCCGCATCCCCATCTGCAGATTGTCCCACGCCGCCATGGCGCGCTGGTTGGCGTTCTCCCATTTGGCGATCTCGTCGCACCAGGCATGGCTGTGCTGCGGCCCGCGCAGGCTTTCCGGCTCGCCCGCCGAATAGAGATAGGCTTGCGCCCCGTTGGGCCAGACCAGCCGCCGCAGCGAGGGCTCGAAATCGGGTGCCAGCGCACCGGGCGAGGCGGCCAGCACGCCGCTTTCGCCCTCGACCATGACGCTGCGGACCTCGACCAGCGAGGCCCCGACCAGCGCGATCCGGGCCTCCGGATCGTGGCGCGCGACATTGCGCACCCACTCGGCCCCGGCGCGGGTCTTGCCGAAGCCGCGTCCGGCCTTGATCAGCCAGACGCGCCACGGGCCCTGCGGCGGGTGCTGCTCGTCGCGGCCCCATACTTCCCAGTGCCAGTTGCCTAGCGCCGCCAGCTCGTGCGGGGCGAGTGCCTTCTCCAGCTCGAAGCGGCGTTCGTCGCCTTCCTCGCCCGCGAGCCTGAACCAGTTGCCGCGACTGGCGCGCTGCTTGTGCGGCACTACCCTGCCTCCCCGCCGGGCCGCGCCCGCTTGGCCTTGAGCGCGGCCGCGCGATCCTCGTTCTCGCGCAGCTTGTCGATCTTGGCATTGATCGATTTCATCGTCGCGACTTCGTCGGCCAGCGTCTGGCGCCCTTTCTCCCGCGCCACGTTCTCGCGGTGCGCGGCCAGGCAGCGGAAGGCGGTGCCGATGTCGAACTTGCGCTTGTTGCCGTCCTCGTCGACATCCTCCAGCCGTCCTTCGCGCAGCCGCAGCAGCAGGTCCATCTCCAGATTGTCGTAACCTTCGGCCAGTGCGGCATACCACAGGCGGGCAAAATCTGCCTTCTCGCGGCGGGTCTTGTAGACCAGGCTCTGGCTGACGCCTGCGGCCTCGCAGGCTTTCTTCACGTTGGAAGATTCAGCCAGTTCGTTGATGAAGATCGATTGCCAGTTCTTGCGTGCCACGTCGGTTCGTCCTGTCCGGGCGATTCCGACACGGGCGCCTGAACGCCAACGGGCGGCGCTGCGTGGTGCAGGGCCGCCCGGCTCGAATCGGTTTATCGCGATGTTCCGGTTCTCTAACCAAAGAGCGTGACGATGTCAATAATAAAGTGCCAAATAGGTTATTTCTCTCTGGTTGCGTGGGCGTCGCGGCTCGCCTAGAGGCGCGATCGACACTGACGGGATGCTGTCTCACATGCTGATGAAACCGCTGCGCGGCCTCTACGACTGGACGATGGAGAAGGCCGCGCATCCCCATGCGCAGGGCTGGCTGGCGTTCTTCTGCTTCGTCGAGGCGAGCTTCTTCCCGATCCCGCCGCACCCGCTGCTGGGGCTGATGTGCCTCGCCGAACCGCAAAAGGCGCTGCGCTTCGGCATCATCGCCACGCTGAGCTCGGTCGCGGGCGGGCTGTTCGGCTATTTCATCGGCTGGGGGCTGTACGATCTCGTCGGCGAATGGCTGCTCGGGCTGCTCGGCCTGACCGACAGCTTTCCGCAGGCGGCGTGCTATCTCAAGCAGTACGACTGGGAAGCGATCGTTATCGCCGGGGCGACCCCGATCCCGTTCAAGCTGATGACCATCACCGCCGGCTTCATCTCCATGAACCTCGTCACCTTCACCCTGGCGAGCCTGGCGGGTCGCGGCATGATCTTCTTCACCGTCGGTCTGCTGTTCCGCATCTTCGGCGCGCCGATCAAGCGCTTCATCGACGAATATCTCGGCCTGGTCACCACCGCCTTCGTGGTGCTGGTGGTGGGCGGGATCCTGGTGCTGACCCAGTTCGGCGGCGACAAGGACGATGCCAGCGATCCCTGCGCCAACGCCACGCTGGAGAGCGCAGCGGGCTGACTGCAAATATTTCGATAAAGTTCGAAATAACGCTTGCCAGACCTTCAGAACATTTCGATAAGTATCGAAATGGAAGCGAATCACGTCATCTCCGCCCTTGCCGCACTGGCGCAGGAGCACCGGCTGGCGCTGTTCCGGCTGCTGGTGCAGACCGGACCGGACGGGCTTCCGGCAGGCCGCATCGCCGAAGCGCTGGGCGTGCCCAACTCCTCGCTCTCGCACCATCTGGCGCAGCTGCACGAGGCGGGCCTCGTCGCCCAACGGCGCGAGGGGCGCAGCCTGATCTATTCCGCCGATTTTGCCGCGATGGAGCGGCTGCTCGGCTTCCTCACCGAGAACTGCTGCGCCGGGGCGGAGTGTGCCGTGCCCGAACCAGCCTGCAAGGAGAAAGCGCGATGAAACGCCTGCATGTCCATGTCGGAGTCGACGACCTCGACGCCTCGATCCGCTTCTACTCGACCCTGTTCGCGGCCGAGCCGAGCGTCACCCGAAGCGACTACGCCAAATGGATGCTGGAGGATCCGCGGGTCAATTTCGCCATCTCGAGCGGCGGACATGCTGCGCGCGGGATCGAGCATCTCGGCATCCAGGTCGAAAGCGCCGAGGAACTGACCGAGGTCTACGGAAGGCTGAAGGCCGCCGACGCACCGGTGTTGGAGGAAGGGGCGACGACCTGTTGCTACGCCCGCTCGGAAAAGAGCTGGATCGCCGATCCGCAGGGCGTGGTGTGGGAAACCTTCCACACGATGGGCGAGAGCGTGGACTACGGGCAGGGGCCGGCGCTGGCGCAATTGGTCTCGGTCAATGCTGCGCCTTCCGCGTGCTGTGCCCCGCAAATCGGGGACTGACTGACGATGCCGCGCAACGTGCTGTTCCTCTGCACCGCCAATTCGGCCCGCTCGATCCTGGCCGAGGCGATCCTCGCCGCGCGCGGCGGTACCCGCTTCGTCGCATACTCTGCCGGGAGCCAGCCGCGCGGTTTGCCCAATCCCTGCGCGCTCGAGCTGCTGGCTGCGAAGGGGCACGACGTTGGGGGCCTCGCTTCGAAAAGCTGGGACGTCTTTGCCGGACCCGGCGCACCGGTGATGGACCTGGTCATCACCGTCTGCGACAACGCGAAAGGGGAAATGTGTCCCATCTGGCCCGGCCATCCGGCGCAGGCGCATTGGGGCATTCCCGACCCGGCCGGGCATGGCACCGACGGCGCGCTGGACGATTTCGAGACGGCATACCAGCGGCTCGCCACCCGCATCGACGCGCTGCTGGCGCTCGACGAGGAGGCGATGAAGCCGCGCGCATGGCGCGATGCGGTGACGCGCATCGGGCGCGAAATGGAAGGCGCGACCCATGGCTGAGAGCAATCTCTCCCGCCGCCTCGCCGCCGAGGGGCTGGGCAGTTTCTTCCTCTTTGCCGCCGTGATCGGCTCGGGCGTGATGGCGGAGCGCCTGTCGGGCGGGAACGTGGCGCTGGCGCTGCTGGCGAACACCATCGCCACCGGTGCGATCCTCTATGTCCTCATCGCCATGCTGGGTCCGATCTCGGGCGCGCATTTCAACCCGGCGGTGACGCTGGCCTTGTGGCTCAGGCGCGAGACCGCGGCACGCACCGCGCTCCTCTATGTCCTCGTCCAGATCGCCGCCGGGGCGCTGGGCGCCTGGGCGGTGCATCTGATGTTCGACCTGCCGATCTTGCAATTCAGCACCAAGGCCCGCGCCGGGATCGGCCAGTGGAGCGGCGAATTCGTCGCCACCTTCGGGCTGGTGCTGGTGATCCTGACGCTGCTGAGGCACCGTGCGGAAGCGATTCCGATGGCGGTCGCGCTCTACATCACCAGTGCTTATTGGTTCACATCGTCCCCCAGTTTCGCCAATCCGGCGATAACGGTGGTCCGCTCGCTCAGCGACAGTTTCGCCGGGATTGCGCCTGCCGACGTGCCGCTGTTCGTCGCCGCGCAACTGGCGGGAGCGGTCAGCGCCGTGATCCTCGCCCGCTGGCTCCTTGCGGAGAGGCCGCCCGCAACCCCTTGACGGGCGAATCGGTTTGGCGAAATATTCCGCCAAGACTTTTCTCTGGTCCGCCAGCAAGGAGGGAAGTGCCGATGGCCAGCCGCGATTTCGCCCGCCAGCTCGAGGGATACGGTCTCGCGACCGTGCAGATCCACTACTACCTGCCGGACCACCCCAGCCTGCTGCAGATGTTCGTCATGCAGCAATACGACATCGCCCCGCGCTTCCCGGAACTGGACCGGTTCCTCGCCTTCTGGCGGCGCGAGATCGAGGCGGTGCTGCATTCGGTCAGGGTGGCCCACCAGCATCTGATCGGCCCGAGCGAATGGCGCGCGGTCGACGGGGTGATCTCGATCAATTGAAGCGCCGGTCAGCTGCGGCTGGCCTGCCACTGCTGCCAATAGGGTTCCAGCTCGGGTGGAATGGTCGCCACGAAGGCCTCGTCCAGCGGATATTGCGGCATGGCGTCCGCCACCGCGCTCAGCACGGCCAGTCCCTGCGCCACATCCTTGCGCCGCTTCAGAGGATTGCGTTTGGCCTGCGCTCCCAGCCACAGCTTGTGCAGCGCAAACCAGCGCGGATCGGGCACCACCAGCCGTGCCGCCCGCCCGTCGCGGCAGGGCACGACCTGGTCGACCGGGGTGCCGAGCAGCAGCCATTCCTGTTCCGGCAGCGGAATCGGCTTGGGCTTTTCTCGCGCTCCCATGGTGCCGATACGCGATGGCGCGGCGAGCAGTTCGACTTCGTAGGACTTGCGGTTGCGGGCCTGGAACGTCCGCTCGGTGTTGAGCGTGTAGGTGGGATCGACCGCCTTGAGCGCGTTCCAGAGCGCCATATCCTCGGCTTGCTCGTCTGCGGCCCAGGCGAGGTCGAAATCCTCCGTCTCGTCAGGTGCATCGGAAATCGCACCTGCCGCTTCGACCGAGTAGGCCGGGATGCAGTTGGTACCGACGACCAGCAATGTGCCATCGAGCAGTCGCCGCCGGTCAAGCTCGCGCAAGAGCTCGCCGGCCGTTTCCGCCAGCGTCGGCAAACGTAACGGTTTCGCCAACCGGCCGATTTCCGCGACAAGTTCCTCGGCCGTCGCGATGCGGCCCTGCAAGTCGGCCTTTTGGCTGCGATAATCGGCCAGTCGCTGTTCGAGCTCCGGTGTCATCGGCCCAAGGCTCTTGCCGTTATTCAGCCGGTCGATCGCTTCGTAGAGATACTCGCGTTCACCGACCCGCTTGCGCACGAGGTTGTAGGGCAGCTGCGCCAAGGCGCGCTGCGCCTCGATCAATGACTCGTAGCGCGGACGCAGGTTGATCAGCGCGCGCGCCTGCTCGGCAGAAAAGGGACGAACGATATCGGCCATGCGGGCAATTTATCCTGCAAATCACCCAAAAGGCAAGAATGCAGGATAAACATCGCATCCACAATGGATTAGATGATCCCGATAGCCTTCCCGGCCCGCTCGAACATGCCCAGAATGGTCTGCACCTGCTCGGCCGTATGTTCGGCGCAGAGCGAGCAGCGCAGCAGGGTCATCCCCGCCGGGGTCGCAGGCGGGCGGGCGAGGTTGACGTAGAGGCCTTCCTTCAAGAGCGCCTCCCACATCGCCGCCCCGCGTTCGAGATCGGGCATCACCACGGCGATGATCGCGCTCTGCGGCTCCTCGGTGCCGAGCTGGAAGCCGAGCCCGCGCAGGCCGGCGTGGAGCGTGCGCGAATTCTCCCACAGATGCGCCCGCTTGTTGCCGCCATGCATGAGCTTGCGGATCGAGGTGGCGCTCGAGGCCATCACTGCGGGGGGCAGCGCGGCGGTGAAGACATAGGGGCGGCAAACCAGCCGCATGATCTCGAACTTGGGGTGGTTGGAAACGCAGAAGCCGCCGACCGTGCCGACGCTCTTGGAGAAGGTGCCGATGATGAAATCGACATCGTCGATGCAGCCCGCCGCTTCGCACACGCCGCGCCCGTGATCGCCGATGAAGCCCATCGAGTGGGCCTCGTCGACCAGCACCATGGCGCCGTGCTTCTTTGCCACCGCGACCATCTCGGCCAGGGGGGCGATATCGCCGAGCATGGAATAGACGCCTTCCAGCACCACCAGCTTGCCCGCGCCTTCGGGAATGCGCTTGAGCCGCTTCTCCATCGCCTCGATATCGTTGTGCTTGAAGGGCACGACTTCGGCGTCGCCCATCTTGCAACCGTCCCAGATGCTGGCGTGGCTGTCGATGTCGAGCACGATGTAGTCGCCCTTGCCGGCGATGGTGCTGATGATGCCGAGATTGGCCTGGTAGCCGGTCGAGAACACCATGGCGTGATCCATGGCGTAGAATTCCTTCAGCGCATCCTCGACATCGCGGTGATGGAAGAACGTGCCGTTGAGGACCCGGCTGCCGGTCGTCCCCGCGCCGAAATCGTCATAGGCCTGCTTGCCGGCGGCGATCACGTCGTCGTCGAAGGTCATGCCCATGTAGTTGTAGGTGCCGAGCAGGATCGTGTCGCGCCCGTTGCAGATCGCCTGCGTCGGGCTCAGCACCTTCTCCATCACCAGGCTGAACGGGTCTTCCTGCCCGCCTTCCAGCAAGGCGGCACGCATTCCGATCAGATCGTCGAACTTGCTGAAAAGGTCTTGAGTTTCGCTCATTACCAAACTCCGTTCGTCCTGAGCTTGTCGAAGGACGCGAGTGGGACGCCAACGTGCTTCGACAGGCTCAGCACGAACGCCAAAGGGAAAATCTTCAGTTGGCAGCCATCTTGGTCACGGCATCGACCAGCTGGCCGTAATTCTCGATCTCGGCCTGCTGGTTCATGCTGATGATGATGTCGAAGGCGTCCTCGATCTCGGCGACGAAATCCATCACCGTCAGGCTGTCGAACTCGAGGTCGTTCTGGAAGGTGCTGGCGTCGGTGATCTCGACGCCCTTCTTGTTGAAGGGATCGATGATCTCGCGGATCTGGCTGTCGACTGCGGCGCGGTCCATGCTTCTATCCTTGCTGGAGCAAAATGTCGGAGCGGGGAAAGCGGGTTTGCGCGGCGAATGTCAAGCGCGGCAAAAGGCCGCATAGGAAGGCATCGCTCAGAGCAGGCGCTGGACCGCGGCCATGAAGGGGCCGATCGATACCGGCTTTGAGAGATAATCGGCGGCCCCGGCATCGCGGATTTTCTCCTCGTCGCCCTTGCCCGCATAGGCGGTGACGGCGAGCACCGGAATGGTCGCGAGCTGCGGGTCCTTCTTCATGGTGGCGATCAGCTCGACTCCGGAAATATGCGGCAACTGGATGTCCATGATGGCGAGGTCGGGCGAGAATTCCCGCGCGGCGGCGATGACCTGCTGGCCATCATCGCAGCCCAGTACCTCGTGCCCCCTTGACCGCAGCACATCGCAGAACAATTTCCGGTTGAGGTCGTTGTCCTCGACAACCAGTATTCTCTTTGCCACTGGGGACACTCCTTTGCGCCTTCCCCTAGGCCAGATTGCGGAGCCTTGCCAATCTCGTTCCCCCCCAAATCCGCCGCTCACGACTCTGCAGATGCCGATGCGCTGGCGCTCAACGCGCTCGGCTGGGTGCTGGCGGACGACGAGCGGGCGGAACGGCTGCTGGCGCTGACCGGCCTGACGCCCGAGATCCTGCGCGAACGGCTGACCGACCGCGCCGTGCTGACCGCCGTGCTCGATTTCCTCGCCAATCACGAACCCGACCTGCTGCTTGCCGCCGATGCCCTGAGCGTCGAGCCGCAGGTGCTGCTCGCCGCCCGCGAAAGGCTAGCCCGATGAACCGCCCGCTTATCATTTCCGACTGCGACGAAGTGCTGCTGCACATGGTCGCGCATTTCCGCGATTTCCTTGACGAGCAGCACGGCATCGACTTCGCGCTCGACAATGGCGACTGGGGCAAGGCGCTGACCTGGCAGGCCAGCGGCGAGACGGTCGAACCGGTCGAGATCTGGAAATATCTCAACCTGTTCTTCGACACCGAAATGGACCGGCAGGACCCGATCAAGGGCGCGGTCGAGGCGATCAACACGCTGGCGCAGCAGGCCGATGTGGTGATCCTGACCAATCTGCTCGACGAGCGGCGCGACCGCCGGGCCGAGCAATTGCAGCGCTACGGCATCCATGCACCGGTCTATACCAACCAGGGCCCCAAGGGTCCGGCGCTGGCCAAGATCCTTGCGGAGCACCAGCCTTCGAAGGCGGTGTTCATCGACGATCTCGCCCAGCACCACGGCTCGGCGGCCGAAGTCGTGCCGCATATCACCCGGCTGCACCTGTGCGGCGAACCGGCGATTGCGCCGCATATCGCCTGCGGCGAGAAGGCCGGCCATGCCCATGCCAGGATCGACGAGTGGGAGCATGCGCTGCCGTGGATCCTTGCCCGACTGGAGGAAGACGAATGACCATCGAAGCCCGCTTGAACGAACTGGGGATCGTGCTGCCCGAAGCGGCGGCCCCGGTGGCGAGCTATGTCCCGGTGGTGGTCCACGGCGGGCTGGCCTTTGTTTCCGGGCAGGTCTCCTTCGTCGAGGGTACGCTGCTCAAGGGACGGCTGGGCGATGATGTTTCGCTGGAAGACGGCATGCGCGCCGCGCGCGGCTGCGGGCTGATGATCCTCGCTCAGCTCAAGGCGGCGCTCGGTTCGCTCGACCGGGTCGAGCGGGTGGTCAAGCTGGGCGGCTTCGTCAATTCCACGCCCGACTTCACCGATCAGCCCAAGGTGGTGAACGGTGCCTCCGACCTGATGCTCGAGGTTTTCGGCGAGGCCGGCAAGCACGCCCGCGCCGCCGTCGGCGTGCCCTCGTTGCCGCTGGGGGTGGCGGTCGAAGTCGATGCGATTGTTGCGGTGAGCGATGGCTAGTCGCCCGGTCCCGGCCTGGTTGACCGAATGGGAATACGCCCACCGCGGCCTGCACGGGAACTTAGTGCCGGAAAACTCGCTCGCTGCCGCGCGCTTGGCGATCGCGGCGGGGATGGGCATCGAATGCGATATCCAGCGCAGCGCCGACAACCTGCCGATGGTGTTCCATGACTGGGACCTCGCCCGACTGACCGGCAGCGAGGGACTGACGGGCGGCAAGAGCGCGATGGAATTGCGGCAGCTGCGCTACGTCGAGAGCGAAGAGAGCCCGGCGACGCTGGGAGATCTTCTCGCGCTGGTCGCAGGGCAAGTCCCGCTGCTGATCGAGATCAAGTCGAAACGCGGCTACGACGTCATCGAGAGCTGCATCCTCGTCCGCGATGCGCTGGCCGGATATGGCGGCAACCATGCGGTGATGAGCTTCGACCCCCGTGTGGCGCGCTGGTTCCGCCACCATTCGCCCGCGACCTGCGCCGGGCTGGTGATGCGCGAGGACGCGCATGGCTATACCCGGCGGCGCTGGCAACGGCGGCTGGCGCTGGCGATAGCGCGGCCCGATTTCCTCGCCTACCACATCGCCGCGCTGCCGAATGCATGGGTCGCCGGTCTGCGCGCCAAGGGCCTGCCGGTGCTGACCTGGACAGTCAATTCGCCCGAGACGCGGGCGCGGGCGCTGCTCAATGCCGATGCGCTGATCAGCGAGGGGGCGGGGCTGGCAGGAGCCGCCGGGGCATGAGCGACGCGGCCTTCACTGCACGCATTCTCGGCGGGGTCGGCGAAGTCGAAGCGGCGCATTGGGACGCGCTCGGCGGGGCCGACAACCCCTTCATGTCGCACGCCTTCCTCACCGCGATGGAGGATTCGGGCAGCGTCGGTCCGGGGACGGGTTGGCAGGCGGCCCCGATCGTGATCGAAAGCGCCCGGGAAAACGGTGGCGGGCTGCCGCTGGCGGCGCTTCCGGCCTATCTCAAGGGCCACAGCCAGGGCGAATATGTCTTCGACCACAGCTGGGCCGATGCCTACCAGCGGGCCGGCGGGCGCTACTATCCCAAGCTCCAGATCGCCGCGCCTTTCACCCCCGCCACCGGGCCGCGCCTGCTGCTGGCGGACGAGGCGCTGGGGGTGCCTTTGCTCCGCGCTGCCGAGCAACTCTGCGAGCAGAACCGCTTCTCCAGCGCCCATGCGACCTTCATCGATCCGGCGCAGCTGCCGATTTTCGAGGCGGCGGGCTGGCTGCTGCGCAGCGACATCCAGTTCCACTGGGAGAACCGGGGTTATGGCAGCTTCGACGACTTTCTCGGGGAACTGGCCAGCCGCAAGCGCCGCGCCTTGCGCAAGGAACGGGCCAGCGCGCAGGAGGCGGTCGAGATCCGGCACCTCACCGGCGCGGAGATCACCGAGGCCGAATGGGACGCGTTCTGGGTGTTCTACCAGGATACGGGCGCGCGAAAGTGGGGCTCACCCTATCTGACCCGCGAGGCGTTCAGCCTGTTGGGGACACGGATGGGGGAGAAGCTGCTGCTGATCTTCGCCTATCGCGACGGGCGGCCGGTTGCAGGGGCAATGAACGTGATCGGGCCGGATGCGCTTTATGGCCGTTACTGGGGCTGCACCGAGCAGGTGCCGTTCCTGCATTTCGAGCTGTGCTATTACCAGGCGATCGATGCGGCGATCGCGCTTGGCCTCAAGCGGGTCGAGGCGGGGGCGCAGGGCGGTCACAAGCTGGCCCGGGGGTACGAACCGGTCCGGACCTGGTCGGCGCACTGGATCGCCGATCCGGGGTTTCGCGAAGCGGTGGCCGATTTCCTCGAGCGCGAGCGGCGCGGGGTCGAGGCCGACCGCAACTATCTCGACCAGCGAACGCCTTTTCGAAAAGGCTAGGTCAGGCGACCTTGCGTTCAGCGACCAGCCAGTCGCGCGCGCGGCGCTGGGCTTCGGCGATTTCGCGGGCGGTCATTTCGTCCGAAATGTCGGCCCGGCACCAGGCGGCTTCCTCATGCCCGTGCGAGGCAGCGAGGTTGAACCACTTGTGCGCTTCGATCAGGTCGTAATCGGCGCCATGGCTGCCGGTCGAATAGATCACGCCCAGATCGTAGAGCGCGATGGTCTCGCCAGCCGCAGCAGCGGCGAGGCATTGGGCGATGACCAGGCTTTCCTGGCCCAGGATCTTCCCGGCGGGCTGCCTCTCATCGAACGTGGTCAGTTTCATTGTCACTTTCCCCCTGTCGAGGCCGGCGAACATGCCCCCGGCTTCACGAGAAGGAGTTCAAGCGGTTTATGGTAAAGAACAGGTTAACGCTGTTGCCACTTTTGGCTCCGCCGCGAGGTAAATTGTCTTTGTCCGGCCACGCTCGTGTACCAGCTGTGCACATTATCGGGCTGTGCCGGATTGCCGCTTGTATGGTTACGCCTCGCCCCCTATAGGCGCGCACATCAGGTCGGCCTGGCCACCGGATAACCGGGGCTTGCAGGATTGGCGGACCGGACCGGGCACATTGGTTTGAGAGGACCCTCATGGCCGTTTCGGCGCGTGACGACAGCGATATCCTGAAAGAAGTGAAGGGCAATCTGGGGGCGGATTACGTCCCCAGCGAAGACGAGCCCTACATGAACGAGAAGCAGCAGGACTATTTCCGCATGCTGCTGCTCGAATGGAAGAAATCCATCCACGCTTCCGCCGGGGCAACGCTGCAATCGCTGCAGGACGGTCCGATCCGCGAGCCGGACCTCAACGATCGTGCATCGAGCGAGACCGACTGGGGCATCGAACTGCGCACGCGTGATCGCCAGCGCAAGCTCATCTCCAAGATCGACAGCGCGCTGCGCCGGATCGACCAGGGCGAATATGGCTATTGCGAAGTCACCGGCGATCCCATCGGGCTGAAACGGCTGATCGCGCGTCCGGTCGCAACGATGACCGTCGAGGCGCAGGAAGCGCACGAACGGCGCGAGAAAATCTCCCGCGACGACTGACCCCCGGGTCTGCAAATACCCGCCGAAATGTAACACGCTTAAAGCTTCGTTAGGGTAACCGGCGTATCCGTGAGTCTGAATGGCCGATCCCGTGGATGGGAGACGTCGATTGGACCGATAAGAGGACCCTGTCGCTCAATGTCTGCCGTAGACACACGCAATATTTCCCGTGACAGCCTGTTCCTGATGGCCGACCTGCGCCTTGAGGGAGCCGAGGCGCTCGAGCGGGTCAAGGTGCGCAACCTGTCGGCCGGCGGAATGATGGCAGAGGGTTCCGTCAGGGTCCTGCGCGGTTCGCGCCTTTCGGTGAAGCTGCGTAACATCGACTGGGTCGAAGGCAGCGTTGCCTGGGTCCAGGACAACCGCTTCGGCATTGCCTTCGCCCGCGAAATCGATCCGGCGCTTGCCCGCGTGCAGCAGGCCAGCGTCGACGATTTGTCGAGCCCGCGGTATGTCCGGCCGTCGAGCATCCAGCCGGGGCATATCGGCACTCCCGCGGGCGCGTTGCGCAAAATCTGAACCTATGCGCTGACTTGCACCTGCACCGCTGCTAGGCAGGGTGCATGCGTTTTGCCACCCTCGCATTGCTGCTCGCCGGACTGGCCGTTTCGGCCTGCTCTTCGCGCGCCAATGAAGGGGCCGTTACGATCGCTGTGATCGGGCAAAATGACGACCCGTTCGAGAGCGGGACAAGGCTGTCCTATGCCGGGCAGCTGGTCCGTGAAGCCACTGCGGAAGGTCTGGTGGCGATGAACGGGCAGGGCGAAGTCGTGCCCGCTATCGCCGAACGCTGGATCGTGACCGAGGACGGCAAGAGCTACTTCTTCCGTATCAGGGGATCGGACTGGCCCGATGGGAAACCGCTCAACGCCGCCTCGGTGCGCGATGCATTGCGCCGGGTGATCCAGGCCTATGACGGCACCACGCTTGGCCTCGACCTCGCCAAGATCGCCGAAATCCGGGTCATGGCCGAGCGGGTGATCGAAGTCCGGCTCAAGAGCCCGATGCCGCAGTTCCTGCAATTGCTGTCGCAGCCCGAGCTCGGCCTGAGGGTCAAGGGCGAGGGGACCGGCCCGATGGTCACGGTAGATTCCGCAGAAGGCATGTTGCGCCTGCAACCCCTGCCCCCGCAGGAGCGCGGCTTGCCCCAACGCCGCGACTGGAACGACAATGTGCTCGATGTGGTCGTTCGCGGTTTGCCCGCGCGCCGCGCCGTCGATGCTTTCAAGCGCGGTGAGGTCGAGGCAGTGCTCGACGGCAACCTCTCGACCTTGCCGCTGGCCGATGTCGGCCCCTTGTCCGCCGGCGCCTTCCGCATCGATTCGGGGCTTGGCCTGTTCGGCATCGTTTTTCGCAACCGGGAAGGTTTGCTGGAAACAGCCGAGCGGCGTGAAGCCCTGTCGATGGCGATCGACCGCAGCCGGCTGATCGAACCCTTCAACGTTGCCGGGTGGACCCCGACGACCCGGCTCGTGCCCGCCGAGCTTCCCGGCGATCCGACGGCGAGGGGCGCGCGCTGGAGTGGACAGACGCTCGACCAGCGACGGGCAGTAGCGCGCACCCGTATGGCAGCCTGGGCCGGTGGCCGCGACTCACCCCCGGTCCTGACTATCGATTTGCCGGCAGGCCCCGGCTCGAACCTTCTCCTGGGACGGCTGAGAGAGGATCTCGAGGCGATCGGGGTGCGGCTCGAGCGACCCGCCGATGGCGAATCGGCCGATCTCATGCTGGTCGACCGGCCCGCCCGGTATGCCGACGCCCGCTGGTTCCTCAACCAGTTCAATTGCACGGTCGCCCGCCCTCTCTGCTCGCCGGTTGCCGACCTGTTTGTGCGACAATCGCTCGCTGCTGCCACGCCGCAGGAAATGACCAGGCTGTTGGCGGAGGCTGAGGGTGCGCTGACCAGGGAGGAAGTCTTCATCCCGCTGGGCGCACCGCTCCGCTGGTCGCTGGTACGGGGCAGTGTCGGTGGATTTGCCGAGAACCGCTGGGCACGCCACCCCTTGTTTCCCATGGCGATCGCTCCCATTTCTTAATCGAAGGAGCGCCTCAGATGAACGATGGTCCGCGCGTGAGAACGATGGGCTTCGAATTGCCGACCGGGACCGATCCGGTTTCGGTCCGCAAGCGGATCGAGGCGATGGAGCAATTGCTCGAACGCAGCTTCGTCATTCCCGGCACCAATGTGCCGGTCGGACTCGATTCGATCGTCGGCCTGATCCCGGTGGTGGGTGACCTGATCGCGGCGGCGATGGGCAGCTATCTGATCTGGGAGGCGAAGAACCTCGGTCTGCCCAAATGGAAGCTGGTACGGATGGCGGGCAATATCGCGCTCGATACCGCCGTTGGCGCCGTGCCCGTGCTGGGCGATGCGCTGGACTTCGTCTATCGCTCCAACACCCGCAACCTCAGGATCGTGAAGAAACACCTCGACAAGCATCACCCGCATACGCGGGTGATCGAGGGGTAGTTTCCTCTGCAACCGCTTCGCGCTAGGGCACGGCCATGGCGCATGACGTTACCTACTCCAGCTATCTCGATCTCGACCGCATCCTCGCGGCGCAGCATCCGGCGTCCGAAGCGCATGACGAGATGCTGTTCATCATCGTCCACCAGGCGAGCGAGCTGTGGCTCAAGCTGTGCCTGCACGAGCTGGAGGCGGCGCGCGCTTGCGTCGCCGCCGACAATCTCCGGCCGGCGTTCAAGATGCTCGCCCGCGTCGCCCGGGCGCAGACCCAGCTGATCCAGAGCTGGGACGTGCTCAGCACCATGACCCCGCATGACTATTCCGCGATCCGCCCGCACCTGGGCCGCTCGAGCGGTTTCCAGTCGCCGCAGTACCGGATGATGGAATTCCTGCTCGGCGGGCGCAACCGCGACATGGTGAGCCTGCACAAGAACTTGGCCGAAGTGGTGGCGGGACTGGAAGCGGAACTGGCCCGGCCGAGCATCTATGACGAGTCGGTGCGACTGCTGGCGCGGCGCGGCTTTGCCATTCCCGTCGAGGTGCTGAAGCGGAAACTCGATGCGGTCTGGGTCCGGTCGGAAGCGGTCGAGGCGGCCTGGGCCGAAATCTACCGCGATCCGCAGGCGCATTGGGACCTCTACGAGTTGGCCGAGAAACTGGTCGATCTCGAATACCACTTCCAGCGCTGGCGCTTCGGGCACCTCAAGACGGTCGAACGCATCATCGGCTTCAAGCGCGGCACCGGCGGGACGCAAGGGGTGCCCTATCTGGAGGGCGTGCTGAAGCAGGCCTTCTTCCCTGAACTGCTGAGCGTGCGGACCGCGATATGAGCCTGCTCGAGCGCGCCCGCGAACTGGATGCCGCCGATCCGCTGGCGGCGTATCGTGACCGCTTCGACCTGCCCGAGGAAGTCATCTACCTCGATGGCAATTCCCTCGGTGCGCTGCCCAAGGCCACTTCGGCGCGACTGGAGCAGGTCGTGCGCCACGAGTGGGGCACCGATCTGATCAAGAGCTGGAACAGCGCCGACTGGATCACCCTGCCGCAGCGGGTCGGGGCCAAGATCGCGCCGCTGGTAGGGGCGCAGCCGCACGAGGTGATCGTGGCCGACAGCGTTTCGGTCAATCTGTTCAAGCTGATCAGTGCCGCCCTCGAGATGCGGCCCGGCAGGAAGGTTATCCTCAGCGAACCGGGCAATTTCCCGACCGATCTCTACATGATCGAGGGGCTGGAAGGGCAGGGCTTGGCCGAGCGGCGGCTAGCTGACCGCGTTGCCATCGCCGATGCGCTCGACGAGGAAGTCGCACTGCTGCTGTTGACCCATGTGCATTACAAATCGGGCGCGATGTTCGACATAGCGGCGCTGACGAAAGCTGCGCACGAGGCAGGCGCGCTGGTGCTGTGGGACCTGTCGCACACCGGCGGCGCGATGCCGGTCGATCTCAACGCCTGCGGGGCGGACTTCGCCGTGGGTTGCGGCTACAAATATCTCAACGGCGGCCCCGGCGCGCCGGCCTATGCCTTCGTCGCCGAACGGCACCATGATGCGCTCCGGCAGCCGCTCTCCGGTTGGATGGGCCACGCCGCGCCGTTCGCTTTCTCCGACGATTATGCGCCCGCTCCCGGCGTCGACCGCCTGCTGTGCGGCACGCCTTCGATCCTCGCCATGAGTGCATTGGAGGTGGGCGTGGAGCTGATCGCCGAAATCGGCGTCAAGCGGCTCTATGCCAAGTCGCAGGCGCTGAGCGGGTTCCTGCTGGAGTGCCTGGCCGAGGCAGGTGTGATCCGAAATCCCTCTCCCCTTCAGGGGAGAGGGAGGAGCGCCCTGAGCTTGTCGAAGGGCGCGGAGGGTGTGGGGCCTGTAATCTCTTCGGTCGGCTCATCGACATCCCCCACCCCCCAGCCCCCTCCCCTAAAGGAGAGGGGGAGTTTGGCCCTCGCCTCCCCCCCCAACCCAGCCCAACGCGGCAGCCAGCTCTCCTTCCGCCATCCGGAGGCCTACGCCCTGTGCCAGGCGCTGATAGCCCGCGGGATCATCGGCGACTTCCGCGCGCCCGACATCCTGCGGCTGGGCTTCGCCCCGGCCTACCTCTGCTTCGAGGACATGGCGCGCACGGCGCAGGAGCTGGCGGACATTCTGGCGATCGGGGCTTGGGACAGGCCCGAGTTCAGGCAGCGGGCGGCGGTGACGTGATCTTCCGATGTCCTCGTAAGAAGCCTATTTGGAAGACGGAAAGTCGAGAAATTCTACGGTTCCACCTTCGTCCACAAACATTACGGCTATTCCGAGGAGCACGAGCGCGGGTTGGATTCCACCATAGAGAGATCGATACCTAGGAAAATCTGGCAGGGCAATCACAGGTACAGCGTGTTGCTCAGTCGAGCGAAGCTGCACTACCTTGAGGAGGGCGTGGGCAAACCAATGGCCAGCCTGTAGCGTTGGATTGGTCGGCTTGACTTGTCCAGCCTTGCGGGGGTCCCGATAAGCCTTTGAAGGATATCCCTTTGCCTCAACCAGTATTCGCAGGCTCCCGCGTTGGGCGTCGAGATCGATCCCGCGTTCTTTAATCAGAGTGTTGGCCTTCGAGTGGATTACCCAGCCATCAGATTCAAGGAAAGAACCAACAGCTTCGATAACATTGCCCTCCCAGAACCAGTCGTCGGTAGGCGACGCCCCAGTATGCGCTGATCGACTTCTATCGACGGCTGGATTGGCTTGAGGAGCGATCGGATCACGCCGATCAACGGGCAGCTTGGGAAAGTTGCAGATTTTGCCGTGCTGCCCTGGCTTTCGAACGATCTGACCCGACTTTGCCAAGGCTCTACAGGTCTGATTTATCGTCTGCCGGGGCCTGATCCGTAGTGCGGCCGAGATCTCATCGTCGTCTCGACCGGGGAAACGATGAATGAAGTCAAGGATGGCCTCACGATGTCCTGCCACTGACCCCTCACCCCTCCAGCTCGATGTCCCAATAGAGCCAGTCCCGCCAGGTCTCGTGGAGGTAATTCGGCGGGAACTGTTTGCCGTGTTGCTGCAACTGCCAGTGGGTCGGGCGGATCGGGGCGTTGTAGAGGTGCATCCCGGCTTGTTTGGGGGTGCGCCCGCCCTTCTTCATGTTGCACGGGGCACAGGCGGTGGCGATGTTCTCCCACGTCGTGCGCCCGCCCAGCCGGCGGGGTATGACGTGGTCGAAGGTCAGGTGATGGGTGTCGCCGCAATACTGGCAGGCGAAGCGATCGCGCAGGAACAGGTTGAAGCGGGTGAAGGCGGGGAATTCGCTAGGCTTCACATATTGCTTGAGCGCGATAACGCTGGGGATCTTCATGTCGAGATTGGGCGAGTGAACCTCGCGGTCGTAGGTCTCGATCACATCGACCCGGCCGAGGAAGATCGCCTTGATCGCCGTCTGCCACGGCCACAGACTGAGCGGGTAGTAGGAGAGCGGAGTATAGTCCGCATTGAGGACGAGGGAGGGGCACGACGCCAGATTGCGCGTCGGATCCTCCATGCTACTTCGCAGCCTTGCGGTCCGTTCGATCAGTTCGGCCGTGAACATCTTGCTTGTTCTCCCCGATTGATGGCGAGTGTGCATTTGCGCAGAAAGGCGTCAAGTCGGTTACAGACAGGCTTTCCACAGGCTTATCCCTTGCACTGCGGCATTTTGGACTCACAATCCCACCGATGACCACCACCCGCTTCGCCCCCAGCCCCAACGGGCCGCTCCATTGGGGGCATGCCTTCAGCGCCATCGTGGCGCACGATCTGGCGCGCGAGGCCGAAGGCCGCTTCCTGTTGCGGATCGAGGATATCGACGGTCCTCGCAGTCGCCCGGAACTGGCAGACGAATTCCGCCGCGATCTCGAGTGGCTCGGCCTCGAATGGGAAGAAGTGCCCGCGCAATCGACCCGGCTGGAGAACTACCGCGCGGTGGCTGCGCGGCTGGAGACGATGGGTCTGCTCTATCCCTGCACCTGCACCCGCAAGGAAATCGAGAAGGCGGGTGCCTCGACGGGACCGGACCCCGGCTCGTGGGCCGGGGCAGGGGGGCTGGTCTATCCCGGCACCTGCAAGGGACGGGCGGTCGATCCCGCAGAGCCTGCCGCGCTGCGGCTCGATGTCGAAAAGGCGCTGGCGCTGACCGGGCCGCTGGCATGGGAAGACGATCTTGCCGAGGTGCAGCAGGCCAACCCGCTGACGCTGGGGGATGTGGTGCTGGTGCGCAAAGACTTGCCGGCGAGCTATCATCTCGCGGCCACGCTCGACGATGCCGCGGATGGGGTCACGCTGGTCACCCGCGGGCGCGACCTGTTTGCCGCGACGCATGTCCACCGGTTGCTCCAGGCGCTGCTCGGCCTGCCGGTGCCGCGCTGGCACCATCATGCGCTGCTGCTCGACGAGAGCGGGCAGAAACTCGCCAAGCGGCGCGGTTCCCCGGCGCTGTCCGACCACCGGTTGGCGGGCGAAGACGGGCACGCATGGGCCGATCGCCTGCGTACGGGACAATGGCCGTCTGGCATTTCGCTCGGGAAGGCCTAGATAGGGTTCATGACCTGGATACTTATCATCGCCCTCGTGATCCTGATGGGCCTCGTGCTCTATTCCCTAATCCGCGGGATCGTCGCCTTCCTGCAGAGCACCAAGATCGACCTCGAAACGGGCAAAGGGGAGAACGTCACCGAGATGCAGCTGCTGCAGAACAAGATGATGTTCAACCGTATCAAATACCAGGCGCTGGCCATCGTCGTGGTCGCCATCCTGCTGGCGGTTTCTCGCTAGACCCGCTAGCGGGCCGGCCCATGGTCAAGCTCAACAAGATCTACACCCGCACCGGCGATGACGGCACCACCGGCCTCGTCGATGGCTCACGCCGCGCCAAGCATGATGCGCGGATGACTGCCATCGGCGTCGTGGACGAGGCGAATTCGGCGATCGGCCTGGCGGCTGCCGCCTTGCAGGGTACCGGCAATGCCGAGACCTTGTTCCGCATCCAGAACGACCTGTTCGATCTGGGCGCAGACCTTGCTACTCCGGGGGATGACTTCGCGCCCTCCGAGATGATCCTGCGCGTCGTGCCCTCGCAGGTCGTATGGCTCGAAAACGCCATCGACGCGCTCAACGCGCGGCTCGAACCCTTGACCAGCTTCGTCCTGCCCGGCGGCAGCGAGGCCGCGGCCCGCGTCCATGTCGCCCGCGCCACCGCCCGCGCGGCGGAACGCGCCATGGCCGCGCTGGCGGCAGAAGAGACGGTCAACCCTGCCGCGCTCGCCTATATCAACCGCTTGTCGGACCTGCTGTTCGTCCTCGCCCGCGTCGCCAACGACGACGGCAAGGCCGACGTAAAGTGGGTGCCGGGCGCGAACAGATAGCGCGCAAACCGCTAGCCAGAGCGGAGTCGCATCGCTAGGGCACGCGCTTTGCTGCAACTGCGAAGAGAGCGGACATCATGAAGACAATCGGCGTCATCGGCGCGGGCCAGATGGGCTCGGGCATCAGCCAGACGATTGCCCAGAACGGCCTGCAGGTGCTGCTGGCCGATGTCTCGCTGGAAGTGGCCGAAAAGTCCAAGGCCGGGATCGAAAAGGCGCTGGCCAAGCTGGTCGGGCGCGGCAAGATCGAAATCGCCGAGGCCGAAGCGGCGCTCGCCCGCATCACCCCCGTGGCCGACTATGCCCCGATGGGCGAAGCCGACATGATCATCGAAGCCGCGACCGAGCGCGAGGCGATCAAGCAAGCGATCTTCGAGAAAGCCAGCGCAGTGCTGGCGCAAGGCGCGATCATGGCCTCCAACACCAGCTCGATCCCGATCACCCGCATGGCCAACTATGCCGTCGACCCGGCGCGCTTCATCGGGCTGCATTTCTTCAACCCGGTGCCGGTGATGGGCCTGATCGAAGTCATTCCCGGCCTGGCCACCTCGAACGACGTCGAGGCCCGCACTGTCGCTTTCGCTGAAGGTTTGGGCAAGCAGGTGGTGCTGAGCCAGGACGAGCCGGGTTTTGTCGTGAACCGCATCCTCTTGCCGATGATCAACGAAGCCGTGTTCGTGCTCGGCCAATCGACCGCCAGCATCGCCGATATCGACAAGGGCTGTCGCCTCGGGCTCAACCACCCGATGGGCCCGCTGGAGCTGGCCGATTTCGTCGGGCTCGACACCTGCCTCGACATCATCATGGTGCTCTACAACACCACCGGCGACAGCAAGTACCGCCCCGCGCCGCTGTTGCAGAAATATGTCGAGGCCGGCTGGCTCGGCCGCAAGACCGGCAAAGGGTTCTACGATTATTCGGGCGAAATGCCGGTGCCGACGCGGTAAGCTGCGGAACACAGGTGCAGTGCGGCACGTTCTTCCAGCAAAGGAGAACGATTATGTCCCGCACCCAGAAAAATCCTGCCAAGTTCGATGGCGAACGCGCGCAAACCGACGCGCTCGCGCCCGAGAACGAGAATAGCGAGCAGGTCGACGCCCCGGCGCAGGCGCAGACCGTCACAGCGGATGCTATCGACCGGGCGACCAGTGTGCTTGGCAGCGACAGTTCGCGTGTCGAAAGCGCCTTCAACGCCCCTGATGCGCAGGACCTGGTCGATCACATGAAGCAGATGGATCGCGGCAATACGGTCGACATGTCGGCGTTTGTCGGCGAGCCGAACCATGACGATGAGCCTGATACCTATGGCAAGGCCACCGTCGATACCGACTAGGCCGGTCTCAGAACAATCGTTCAATCGTTGCTCAGGCCGGGACAGAGGGGCACGTCAGCGCGCCCCGATCACTCGGCCGATTGTTCGACAATGGCTTCTTCGCTGGCCGGTTCTTCGATCACTTCGACCACTTCGCTGTCGTTGGCATCGGGGCTGGGCTCCATGCCCACGGGTTCAAAGCCGATGGGGTCGAGGACGAGGTCGGCATCGGATGAAAACTCACCCTCGTTCTCCACTTCGACCATGACGGGATCGGGGTCGGGATCAGGGTTCGCGGCGGCATCGGCCTGACTGCGAAATTGCTCGCCCTGCTCTTCGATCTGCGAGGTCGCGGAGGTCAGCGCGCCATCTTCGTCTTCCGTGCCGACGAGCGCAGCGACGCTGGCGAGCGTGAGCCCGACAAACACCAATGCGCCGCCCTTGCTCTGGAACATATAGTTCTTCATGCCACCCATTGTGACAGGTGGCGGTTAACGATCGGTAGACCCGGCCTCGGTCTTGAGCCGATAGAGGAGGTCGAGCGCCTCGCGGGGAGTGAGGGCATCGATATCGAGCGCTGCCAGGGTTTCGCGCAGGTGATCAGCCTCGGACGCGTCGCGCTCTTGCGCCATGGCGGCGAACAGCGGCAACTCGCCCAATCCCGCCGCCAGCCCGCCGGTTTCGGCCCGGCCCTTCTCGAGCTTGTCCAGCACGGCCCGCGCTCGTTTGACCACCGGTGGCGGCACGCCTGCCAGCTTGGCCACGGCGAGGCCATAGCTACGGTCGGCCGCGCCCTCGGCAAGCTCGTGCAGCAGCACGAGATCGCCCTTCCATTCCTTGGCCCGGACATGGTGGAGCGAAAGCGCATCGCAGGTTTCGGCGAGGCGCGACAGCTCGTGGTAATGGGTTGCGAACAGGCAGCGGCAACGGATCGTTTCGTGGACCGCTTCCACCACCGCCCAGGCCAGGGCCAGCCCGTCATAGGTCGAGGTGCCGCGGCCGACCTCGTCGAGAATGACGAAGCTGCGCTCGGTCGCCTGCGACAGGATGGCGGCGGTCTCGACCATTTCGACCATGAAGGTCGACCTGCCGCGGGCAAGGTTGTCCGATGCGCCGACGCGGCTGAACAGGCGGTCGACGAGGCCCACGGTGGCTTCGGCAGCTGGGACATAGCTGCCCGCCTGGGCCAGCAGTACGATCAGCGCATTCTGGCGCAGGAAAGTCGACTTGCCGCCCATATTGGGTCCGCCGATCAGCCAGAGCCGGTCTTGCGGAGAAAGCGTGCAATCGTTGGGGACGAAACGTTCGCTGGTCTGGCGCAGCGCGGCCTCGACCACCGGGTGGCGGCCCGCACGGATATCCAGCGCGCGATCCTCGGTGATCTGCGGGCGGCACCAGTCGCCCTCTGCGGCGCGCTCCGCGAGCCCTGCGGCGACGTCGATCCGCGCCAGCGCGGCGGCGGTGGCGGCGATGGCTTCGCGGGCAGCGCAGACCATTTCGACCAGTTCCTCGAAATGCGCTGCCTCGGCCGCCAGCGCGCGACCTCCGGCCTCGCTGATCCTGCTGGCTTCCTCGTGCAGTTGCAGCGAATTGAAGCGGACCGCACCGGCCATGGTCTGGCGATGGGTGAAGCCGCTGTCCGGTGCCATCAGCGCATCGGCATGCTTGGCCGGGACTTCGATGAAATAGCCGAGCACCCCGTTATGCTTGATCTTGAGCGCGGCGATGCCGGTATCGTCGCGATAGCGTGCTTCGAGCGCGGCGATGGCGCGGCGGGCGTTGCCGCTGATGGCGCGCAATTCGTCGAGCGCAGCGTCGTGGCCTTGCGCGATGTAGCCGCCCTGGTCGCGAGTGGTCGGCGGCGAGGGAACCAGCGCGCGCTGCAAGTGATCGACGAGCGCGCCGTGGCCGGCCATGTCGGGAAGCAAGAGTTCGAGCAGCGCCGGGCGGTCGGGCTTTGCCGCCAGATGGTCGCGGATACGGCGTGCTTCGGCCAAACCATCGCGCACCTGCCCCAGGTCACGCGGGCTGCCGCGTCCTGCGACGATCCGCCCGAGCGCGCGAGCGAGGTCGGGCACGCCGCGCAGCACCTCGCGCAAGTCGGCGCGCAGCAGCGGATCGGAGTGGAAGAAGGTGACCAGTGCCAGCCGAGCTTCAATGGCGGCCTTGTCGGTGAGCGGCGCGGAGAGGTCTTCCGCCAGCTGGCGCGCGCCGGCCCCTGTCACACAGCGATCAACCGCCGCGATCAGGCTCCCTGTGCGACCGCCCTGCTGGCTGGCGAGGATTTCCAGCGAATTGCGCGTTGCGGCATCCATCGCCAGCCGTGCCGAGCCGTTGGCTGAAACGGGGGGCAGCAGGAACGGAAGCGTCCCGCGCCCGACATGTTCGAGATAGCCGATCAACCCGCCCGCAGCCGCCAGCATGGCGCGGGAGAAGGTGCCGAAGCCTTCGAGCGTAGCGACCTGGTGCACCGCCTTCAGCCGAGCTTCGCCTTCGTCGCTGGCGAATTGGGAGCGGGCGCGGGCAATCGCATCGTGGGGGGCAGCGTCCCAGCCCTCTGGAGCCACCAATTCGCTCGCCCCCAGCCGCGCCAGCGCCGCACCGAGCGCATCGGGCGCACAATCCTCCAGCTCCATCCGCCCGGTCGAGATGTCGCAGTGCGCAATGCCGATCACCCCGCGCACTTCGCATACTGCCGCGAGCACATTGGCCCGGCGCGGTTCGAGCAGCGCATCCTCGGTCAGGGTTCCGGCAGTGACAAAGCGGACGATGTCGCGCTTGACCACCACCTTGGACGATGGCGTGCCTTCGCGTTTGGCGCGGGCCTTCGCTTCGTCCGGGGTTTCGACCTGCTCGGCAATGGCGACGCGGCAGCCAGCCTTGATCAGCCGCGCCAGATAGCCCTCAGCTGCATGCACCGGCACGCCGCACATCGGGATCGGCTCGCCACCGTGCTCGCCCCGGCTGGTGAGGGCAATGTCGAGGATCGCGGCAGCCTGCCGCGCGTCGTCGAAGAACAACTCGAAGAAGTCGCCCATGCGGTAGAACAGCAGACATGAAGCCCCGCCGGCCCGGGCCTCGGTCTTGAGGCCGAGATACTGCTCCATCATGGGGGAAGGCTTGCCCGACATTGCGATGCCGTAGCGGCGCACAATCCGATTCGGGAAGCGGCGCGCGGCAGCTTTCCCCCTATCGCTGGCGGACGGTCTTTTGTATCGCGCCCGCAAGCGACAACAGGAGCCACCCTTGGCCGACGAAAAGCAGACCGGTTTTACTGAGCGCGAGGCGCTGTTCTATCACGAGACGATCCGTCCGGGTAAGATCGAGATCATTGCCAGCAAGCCGATGGCGACCCAGCGCGACCTGAGCCTGGCCTATTCGCCGGGCGTCGCCGCCCCGGTTGAAGCCATTGCCCGCGACCCGTCACTGGCGGCGAAATATACCGCCCGTTCGAACCTGGTGGCGGTGATCTCCAACGGTACGGCGATCCTGGGTTTGGGCAATCTCGGCGCGCTGGCGTCGAAGCCGGTGATGGAAGGCAAGGCCGTGCTGTTCAAGCGCTTCGCCGACGTCGATTCGATCGATATCGAACTCGACACCGAGGACCCTGAAGCATTCATCAATGCCGTGGCGCTGATGGAACCCAGCTTCGGCGGGATCAATCTGGAAGACATCGCCGCGCCCGAATGCTTCATTATCGAGCAGGCCCTGCGCGAGCGGATGAACATCCCGGTCATGCATGACGACCAGCACGGGACCGCGATCATCGCGGCCGCCGGCCTGATCAACGCCTGCCATTTGACCGGGCGCAGCCTCAAGGACTGCCGCATGGTGGTCAATGGTGCCGGTGCCTCGGCGCTCGCTTGCACTGCACTGATAAAGGCGCTGGGCGTGCCGCACGAGAACGTCATCGTCTGCGACCGCTCCGGCCCGATCTATCCGGGCCGCGATGGGGTCGACCAGTGGAAGAGCGCCCACGCCGTGCCGACCGAGGCTCGCAGTCTCGAGGAAGCGCTGGATGGGGCAGATATCTTCCTCGGCCTTTCCGCCGCCGGGGCGCTGAAGCCCGAGTGGGTGCGCAAGATGGCCGACAGTCCGATCATCTTCGCCATGGCCAATCCGACGCCGGAAATCATGCCGGACGAGGCCAAGGCCGTGCGCCCCGACGCGATCATCGCCACCGGGCGCAGCGACTTCCCCAACCAGGTCAACAATGTCCTCGGCTTCCCCTTCATCTTCCGAGGCGCGCTCGACGTACAGGCGACGACCATCAATGAGGAGATGAAGATCGCCGCGGCGAAGGCGATTGCCGACCTCGCGCGCGAGCGCGTGCCCGATGAAGTGGCCGCCGCTTACGGCATCAACCAGAAGTTCGGCACCGACTACATCATCCCCGCCCCGTTCGATCCCCGGCTGATCGAAGTGGTGTCCTCGGCCGTGGCCAAGGCGGCGATGGATAGCGGAGTGGCCAAGGCCCCGATCGAGGATTTCGACGAGTATCGTCAGGCCCTGAAAGCGCGGCTCAACCCGACCACTGCGGCGCTGACCAATGTCTACGAGGTGTGCAAGGCCAATCCCAAGCGGATGGTCTTTGCCGAGGCGGAAGAGGACGTGGTGCTGCGCGCGGCGATCCAGTACCGCGACTTCGGTTACGGCAAGCCGATCCTCGTCGGGCGGACCAAGCAGGTGGTCGACCGGCTGCACATGTTGGGCGTGCCCGATCCCG
This sequence comes from Erythrobacter sp. SDW2, assembly GCF_021431965.1. Lineage (NCBI taxonomy): Bacteria > Pseudomonadati > Pseudomonadota > Alphaproteobacteria > Sphingomonadales > Erythrobacteraceae > Erythrobacter > Erythrobacter sp. SDW2. The sequence continues at coordinate 311,464 of NZ_CP090370.1, read as the reverse complement.
CCAGCTTCGAGATCCAGAATTCGGCCGATTCCGAACATGTCCCGGCGATGGTCGACTATCTCTACAAGCGGCTCCAGCGCAAAGGCTATACCGAGCGCGACGTGCGCCGCATGGTCAATCAGGAGCGCAATGTCTTCGCCGCCTTGCTGGTCGCGCTGGGCCATGGCGATGCGATGATTTCGGGCCTCACCCGCACCTTCGCCCAGACCGCGCGCGAAGTGAACCGGGTACTGGATCCCAAGCCGGGAGCGGTGCCGTTCGGCATCCACATGATGGTCGGCAAGAACCACACCACCTTCCTCGCCGACACCACCATCAACGAACGGCCGAGCGCCGAGCTGCTGGCGCATATCGCGCGCGAGACCGCAGCGGTCGCCCGGCGCATGGGGCATGAGCCGCGCGTCGCCTTCCTCAGCTATTCGACCTTCGGCAATCCCTCGGGCCAGTGGCTCGGCAATATCCGCGATGCGGTGGCGATCCTCGATGCCGACTCTGGCGTGAACTTCGAATACGAGGGCGAGATGGCCCCCGATGCTGCGCTCAATCCCAAGGTGATGAAGCTCTATCCCTTCAGCCGCCTGTCGGGCCCGGCCAATGTGCTGGTCATGCCCGGGCTGCAGTCGGCCAATCTCTCGGCCAAATTGCTGCGCGAGCTGGCCGGCAATGCAACCATCGGCCCAATGCTGATCGGGATGGAAAAGCCGGTCCAGATCGTCCCGATGACGTCAATCGCGCCCGACATCCTGACGCTGGCAGTGCTGGCGGCGGCGGGGGTGGTCGGCTGAGTTCACCGTTCGTCGCATAGGATGAAGTAAGCTTTTGCAATTGGGTGCTGCTGTGGCACAGTCCGGCGCGCCTACTTCATTCATTCGGGGCGATGATTTCGTGATTTGTGGCTTCTTCCGTCGGCTGGCAATTGTACCGACTTTCGGCTTTGCGCTTGTTCTTGGTGCGCTGGTCGTCGCCGCTCCGGCGCGTGCCCAACACAACAACGGTGCAGGCGGAACCACGCCGGCGCTGCCCGCTGCGCCGGCCCAGGCGGAGCCCGGCATCGAAGAATGGAGCATCGCCAGCGACGAGCTGACGCCGGATGCCTCGATCATCTATGGCATACTCGAGAACGGCATGCGTTATGCGATCAAGCCACATGTTCGCGGTTCGGGCGAGATCTCGATGCGCCTCTTGATCGACACCGGCGCATTGGCCGAGGAAGAAGGTGAAGTCGGCGCGGCGCATTTCGTCGAACACATGGCTTTCAACGGCTCGACCAATATCCCGGAAGGCACGCTGATACCGATGCTGGAGCGGCTGGGCCTTGCTTTCGGGCCTGACACCAACGCCGAAACGGCGATGGATTACACGATGTACAAGCTCGAATTGCCGAGCGCACGCGCCGAAGTGGTCGACACCTCGCTCAAGATCCTGCGTGAAATCGCGGGCGAGCTGACCTTCCCCGAAGGCGCGGTCGAGCGCGAGAAGGGCATCATGCGGTCCGAGGCGCAACTGCGCAACACGACGCCTGCCCGCCGCAGCAATGAATTCTTCCGCACCGCTTTCAACGATCGTGTTGCGGGCCGCACCGGGGCGACCCCGGAACAGCTCTCGTCGCTCGATGCAGCCAAGCTCCGTGCTTTCTACGACGGCTACTATCGCCCCGACCGGGCGACGCTGGTGGTCGTCGGCGACTACAGCCCGCAGCGGATGCAGCAGAAGATCATCGACCTGTTCGGCGACTGGAAGGCCGAGGGCGAGGCCCGGCCGCGCTTCGACCCTACGCTGGCACCCAAGACGCAAACCGCGTTCGGCACCTTTGTCGATCCGACGGTACCGGAAATCGTCGAGATGCAGCGGGTGGTGCCCTATCAGGCACCGACCAACACATTGGCCGATTTCCGTGGCAAGGTGTTCGATCAGATCGTCACAGCCACCATTACCAACCGGCTCAATGTGTTTGCCAAGCAGGAAAACCCCGTCACCCTGGGCGGCAATGCCGGGGCGTGGGACTACTTCCAGTCGGCCAAGACCTATGGTTTCATTCTGCTGGCGCATGACGGCCAATGGCGCAGCTCGCTTGACCTTGGCGAGCAGGAATGGCGCCGCCTCTTCCAGTTCGGGATCACCGAAGGCGAGCTGGCCGAAGCCAAGCGCAACCTTGAATCGGACTATTCCGCCCGGGCCAAGCAGGCGCCGTCGATGAACATCGGCGATCTGGCGCAGACCATTGCGCTGACTTCGCTTAACAACGCTGTCTACCTGTCACCGGCTCAGGAACGCGATCTGTATCGCGAGTTCGCCGACAGCATCACGCCGGATGCGGTGGCGGAGTATATCCGATCCAACTGGGGCAGCGGACCCGATTATGTGATGGTGGCCGGCAAGACGCCGCTGCCCGGCGAAACTGCGACCATTGCTGCGGCCCTGGCCGAAAGCGCGAAAGTCGCCGTCGCCGAGCCGACCGAGCTGGGCGATGTGGAATTCGCCTACACCGATTTCGGCACGCCCGGCAAAGTCGTCTCCGACAAGTGGATTTCGGACCTCGGCATCCGCGCGGTGGCGTTCGACAATGGTTTCAAGCTCAACATGAAGCGGACCCGCTACGAGCCGGGCCATGTCGCATATCGTCTCGAAGTGGGCGGTGGTTCGTCGGTCATCCCGCAGGACTATCCCGGTCTGACGCTGATGACGCAGATCGTCTCTCCGATCGATGGCCTGGGTGCGCATGACATGGACGATCTGCGCCGGATCATGTCGGGCCAGCAACTCGGCTATGGCTTCTCGGTCGAGCAGGATGCCGTGGTGATGGAAGGCAACACGACTCGCGACAATGCCGATTTCCAGATGCAACTGCTCGCCGCGGAAGTCGCCGACAAGGCTTTCGGCACGCAGACCCAGCGGCAATGGACCGGCTACGCCCCGATCATTGCGACTGACATCACCGCTGCCCCGATGGACATGTATTTCAACGCGCTCGATTCGATCCTGACCGATGGCGACACGCGCCTGGGCTTCACCGACCCGCAAGTGCTGACCCAGAGGTCCGTCGCCGATCTCAAGACCGTTATCGGCGGTCAGATGGCCACTGGTCCGATCGAACTGGCGCTGGTCGGCGACTTCAATGAAGAAGAGATGATCAAGGTCGCCGCGACGACGCTCGGAGCGATGAAGCGGAACACGACCGACCAGGCGGTCGCGCCGCTCAGCTTCTCGCGCGACCGCAGCATGCGTACGCTCTATCACAGCGGCGAGGCCGACCAGGGGGTCATTTCGCTCAGCTGGCCGACCGATGATGCGCGCGACCTGCGCGAATCGCTGGTGCTCGAATTGCTGGCCAAGCTGATGGAACTGCGCTCGGTCGAAAAGCTGCGTGAGGAGCTGGGGGCGACCTATTCGCCCTATGCCTTCGCGGCCGATTCGCTCGCCTTCAAGGGCTATGGCCACCTGACCGTGCTGGCTTCGGCTGAGCCCGGCAACATGCCCCAACTGGCCGAAGCCATGCGCGAGCTGGCGCAGGAATTCGCCGACGCCCCTCCGACCAGCGACGCGCTGCTGCGGGCGCGCCTGCCGATCCTCGAAGGTTACGAGCGGCAGGAAGGGACTAACATGGGCTGGACCTTCATCGTTTCCGACACCCAGAGCAATCCCGACATCCTCGATCGCCGCCGCACGCGGGCGGAACTGCTTCGCTCGGTCACGCCCAAGGACATCCAGAAGGCGGCCAAGGCCTATTTCAAGGAAGCCCCGATCGAGATCCGGGTGGTGCCGCAGAGGGCTGCCACCAGCGACTGATCCGTCATACGGTTCATCGCGTGCGGCTGTCCGCCCACCTTGCACCAGCCTGGATTGCACCTGGCGTTCACCTGCGGGCAAGCGAGTGCTGACGAACAGGGCCGCACGCGCACTTCCCCGAGCGCGTGAAAGGAACTATCATGAGAAAAATCCTTGTCGCTTTGGCCATCGGGTCCATCGCAACTCCCGCTCTTGCGCAAGAGCAAAGCTCCGCACCAGGCGGGTTCCATGTCGGAGCGCTCGCCGGCTATGAAGGCCTTGATGTCGAGTCTGGTGACGGCAGTGTCACCGCCGATGCCGATTCCGCCGTTTATGGGATTACTGCCGGCTACGATCTCTCGCTTGGCAGCGCCTTTGTCGGCGTCGAAGGCGAACTTTCCACAAGCGGCGGGACCACCGAGTTTCCCTCAAGCTTCGCCGGAGCACGCGACGGGCTGGACGCTGATGGCCAGTACTACATCGGCGCACGGGCCGGTTTCGCGCTGACCCCCGGCATCGCCGCCTACGGCAAGATCGGCTACACCGCGCTCGATACCCAAGCCTTCACCAGCGCGGGATCGCTTGAAGAGCTTGATGACAACGCCGGCGGCCTGCGGTTCGGCGGCGGCCTTCTGGTCCAGCTTCCCGGCCCGCTCGAAGGGCGGATCGAATACCGCCGCTCGCGCTACAAGGATGTACTCGACAGCGATTTTGGCGATCTGACGACGGATCAGGTGGTAGCCGGGATCGGGCTGCGTTTCTGACTGGGGAGCGCAACGCAGCGGGCCGTAACCATGCGCGGCCCGCTGCTATCTACGCCGCCAGCGGAAGTACCACACTTCGTGACCGTACACCGTTCGCGCCTTGTGCTCGTAACGGGTCTCGGGCCAGCCGCTCGGGCGGACCTGCCAGTTCGGGGGGCCTTCGACGATCCACTCGAACGCGTCAGTGTGGCGGCGCATCACCATCAGCGCGTGGCGCAGGTAGACCGGGTGGTCGGTGCCGAAGCGAAACTCGCCGCCAGGCTTGAGCTTGTCGGCGAACATCCGCACCGGGCCATCGTTCATCATCCGGCGCTTGGCGTGCTTGTTCTTGGGCCAGGGGTCCGGGTGGAGCAGGTAGAGCATCGTCAGCGCCCCGTCGGGCACCCGCGCCAGCACCTCCAGCGCATCGCCCATGTGCAGGCGGACGTTGGCAAGCCGCTGCTCTTCGATATGGGTCAGCGCCTGCGCCACGCCGTTGACGAAGGGCTCGGCGCCGATGAAGCCGTGGTTGGGCAAGAGGTCGGCGCGATAGGCGAGATGCTCGCCGCCGCCGAAGCCGATCTCGAAATGGAGCGGGCAATCCTCGCCGAACAGCGCCTGCGCCGTTACCGGACCTTCGGCGGGCACAGCGATCTGGGGCAGCAGATTGGCGACCAGCGATTGCTGGTGTTTGCGGAGCGGTTTGCCCTGGCTGCGGCCATAGAGCCGGTTGAGCGTGGTCGGATCGCCGGGCTTGTATGCGGACATGGGGCTGCCGCCTAGCGGCCTAGCCCCACGCCGTCCAGATGCCGTAAGCGCTGGTCGCGATCAGCGCAACGCCGACCATGATCAGCATCAGCTTGGGGCTGAAGTGCTTGGCCGCGACCGCCGCAAACGGCGCCGCGATGACACCACCGATCAGCAGGCCCAAGGTCGCCCCGGCGAGGTCCGCGACGCCAAGGTGGTAGATGAAGGTCGCCGAGATGCTGACCGTCAGGAAGAACTCGGCTGCATTGACCGTTCCCACGACCTTGCGCGGCTCGGCACCCTGGACCAGCAGGTTGGAGGTGACCACCGGCCCCCAGCCGCCACCACCTGCGGCATCGAGGAAGCCGCCGATCAGGCCCAATGGCGCGACATGCTTCGCTTCGCGCAGCTTGGGCGGATAGAGCAGCCCGCGCACCAGCAGGTATACCCCCATCGCCGCGAGGTAGAGCAGCACATAGGGCTTGATCGCTTCGCCATCGATCGACGTCAGCAGGTAAGCCCCGGTCACGCCGCCGATCACGCCGGGGATCACCAGCCGCGCGAACAGTTTGCCGTCGATGTTGCGGTGATACAGATGGCTGAGGCCCGATGTCGCGGTGGTGAAGCACTCGACGACATGGACCTTCTGCGAGGCTTGTGCCGGGGAGATGCCGAGCAGTCCGACCAGCAGCGTGTTGGTGATGACGCCGAAGGCCATGCCCAGCGCCCCGTCGACCAGCTGCGCGGCAAAGCCGACCGCGATGAACGGCAACAGCGCCGTGAGATCGATACCAAGCCAATCCATCCCGCGTCGTTCCTTCGCCGGTTAATGGCGCGGATTTACAGCGCTAACGGAGCCTACGGCAGCACAGATCGGATTTCACCCCCTCAACATTTCTCCCTATGGCAAAACGCCCGGAACCATCGGTCCCGGGCGTTTCCCCCAATTCCCCCGAGAGGAATTCGCTGATTCTGTGTCGACGGTTCGCTCGCGATCCGCAAGACCAGGCGGTCGTCGCGCAGTGAGCGCGGTAACCTAAGGGGCCGGGAAGCGAAGCTGACCGGGCGAAGCCCGGCGCTTGAGGCCAAACAAACTATGCCGCTTCTTCGACCTCGTCCGGATCGCGCAGCACATAGCCGCGGCCCCATACCGTCTCGATGTAGTTGTCGCCGCCGCAGGCGAGGCTGAGCTTCTTGCGCAGCTTGCAGATGAAAACGTCGATGATCTTTAGCTCGGGTTCGTCCATCCCGCCATAGAGGTGGTTGAGGAACATTTCCTTGGTCAGCGTGGTGCCCTTGCGCAAGCTCAGCAGCTCGAGCATCGCATATTCCTTGCCCGTCAGGTGGACGCGGGCGCCGTCGACTTCGACGGTCTTGGTATCGAGATTGACGGCCAGCTTGCCGGTGCGGATGATCGACTGGCTGTGGCCCTTCGAACGGCGCACCACGGCGTGGATGCGGGCGACCAGTTCCTCGCGGTGGAACGGCTTGGTCACGTAGTCGTCGGCACCGAAGCCGAAGCTGCGGATCTTGCTGTCCATTTCGGCAATGCCGGACAGGATCAGGACCGGGGTCTGGACCTTGGAAACGCGCAGCTTCTTGAGCACGTCGTAACCGTGCATGTCCGGCAGGTTGAGGTCGAGCAGGATGATATCGTAATCATACAGCTTGCCCAGATCGAGGCCTTCCTCGCCCAGATCGGTCGAGTAGACGTTGAAGCCTTCCGTGGTCAGCATCAGCTCGATCGCCTTGGCGGTGGTCGGCTCGTCTTCGATCAGCAGTACACGCATCGGGTATTCCCCCTTGACCCTTTCATGTGTCCCCGAGGGGACATGGTAACGCCCCGTTCAGAGGTGTTGCCTCGGATTAACCACAAAACATCTGAACGGAAAAGGTTAATATCGTGTAAACGCAACGATTCCCGAGGGTTGCGTGGCATCGATGGCCGGGAAAAGGCGGCAATTTGAGTCAGTTAGGCTGCTGCTGAGCGGCCTTTCGGAAAGGGCATGCGGTGGATGCGCAGGGGCGCCCGGTGCATAAAGGCGGTGTCCGGGGCGCGAAAGGTCACACTAAGTTCACACCAAAACCCAACAGCACGGGCTGTCGGGGCTTGCGAGGTTTACCCGAATTCCGCGCCACCGCGACCATGGTCGGAGACTTGTGCGGGATCGACGATCGGACGAGCCGTCAACGCTGAAGCGCGTGAGAATGCCTGCGGGACAGCGCATTGACACAGATACCCACCGGTGTGACGGAGATGGTCAACGAAGCCGCATCAGGCTATTCGAGCCCCATCGTCTGAAGGGCCTTTCGCCTTTCTTCCCACAACACGCGCTGGTCGCCAAATGTGCGCGCAACGCCCGGGCGTAGCCAGATGTCGAGTCCTATGGCGGGCTCCGTCGGTGTGCCGGGACGCAGCGTTGCCGCGTGAAAGACTGCGGATGCATAATCCCCGGCCTGTCTTTTTGTGACATTGGCCGGTACAAAGAGTGCCTCGGCAGGAGAAGGTCTCATGGACCGATCAAGCGATAGTCCGAGTTCCTTGGCTTCGCCTGGCCACTGAGGCGCTCGGGAAAAATTCTGCTGAAGCATCGCCATGCCCCTGGACTGAAACACAATCTCGTTCATGATCTTGAGCTCGTCATAGACGTGCACCAGTTCATGCATCGCGAGTTCGTTATGATAAGCCTGCCAGAATGCTTTGGCGGCAGGGCTCGCGCTTTCATATTCGAGCCAGTACGGAAGAACGATGGCGAGGCTTATGTATCCAAAATATGAAGTCGTTTCAGTATTTTGATTGCCACGGATGTGCACGTCGATTTTATCTCCGAGGCAGCCGGCCACACCCCCTTGGACTGCCCAACCTCCGTCCCTTGTCAACCTGGTTGTGGTCAGCAGCTTTTGTATTTCCTCGAATGTGCCGAACCCCATCCTGTAAGGGATAACAGTTCCGGCCGTATCGAGATCCTGAGTGGCAAATGACCTGAAATGAAGGTTGCCGCGCGACATGTCCATTTCATTGTACGTCCACTCCTCCGTGTCGCTCAAATATTGATTAAGGTCATTGGCGGTCCTGTATTGCGCCAGCATCCATCGCGGCTGGCCGATGATCTCGTCCGGTGCGGAAAACTCTGCTCGAAGCACGTTGATTTCGAGGCAGACTCCATCAAGCTGCAGCGAGTCGGCAAGAGTGTTCAGGATCTTGTCCGCCGAGGCGAAATCATTCTGATTGCGCCACTGCGGCAGCGAACGGAAGACTTCAGGCGTAGTCCATTGCCATGCGTCCGAAGGCTCGAGCGCGACGGATGATTTGCTCCAAACCCGATATGAATCGGCGGCAGGTAACAGGGAGCAGACGATCTTGGCCCCGTTCGGCTGCGCGTTTCCAAGGATCGTATCTGTTCCCGGCTTACTTGCTATCGGAGTTATCGCCAGTAGCGGCAGGATTTCTTCGGAAGCCCCGCGAATGCAGACACGGTCATGCGGTCCCCTCTTGGTCGGAACATCGCGGTCGCGGACATACATCCGGACCGCTATCGGGACATCACTATCCTTCCTGCTGCTGGAGTCGTATGCCGTGGTATTTATTGTGAAAATTGCGGATTTCTGGCCGCCGTCCGCGTCCGCATAAAGCGGCACATCGACATATGCGAGTTTTGGCAAACCATTCGCCTGGGCAGCCGGCCCGAACGTCGTTGCCGCGATCGCTGCGGCCAAACGAACCCACCATCTTCCTCGCATGTGCTTGTCCCCCGATCGTCTTGGCGTCGTAGCGCGACCCTTCACCAAACTTGTCTAGCAAAAATCTCTTCAAGTCATCCCGCGCAGCTTTTTCGCCCGCCGCCGCTGCACGCTCGAGCCGATCCCCATCGCCTCACGGTACTTTGCTACGGTGCGCCGGGCGAGGTCGAAGCCTTCGGCCTTGAGCATGTCGACCAGCGTATCGTCGCTGAGGATCTTCTTGGGGTCCTCGGCGTCGATCAGGGCCTTGATGCGGGCCTTGACCGCTTCGGAGGAGGCGCCTTCGCCGTCTGCGCTGGCAACGCCCGAGCGGAAGAAGTATTTCAGTTCGAAGGTGCCGCGCTCGCAGGCGAGGTATTTGTTGCTGGTGACGCGGCTGACCGTGCTTTCGTGCATGTCGATTTCTTCGGCCACTTCGCGCAGGGTCAGGGGCCTCAGCCCGCTCACGCCTTCGCGGAAGAACGCCGCCTGCCTCTTCACGATTTCGGCCGCCACGCTGAGGATGGTCTTCTGCCGCTGGTCCAGCGCCTTGATCAGCCAGTTGGCATCGGCGAGCTTTTCCTTGAGCCAGCCCTTGCTCGCGCGATCGGCGCAGCCTTGCTTCAGTTCGAGGAAATAGCCGCGATTGACCACCAGCCGGGGCAGGGTCGCTTCGTTGAGCGCGATCTTCCAGTGACCCTTCTCGTCGCGGGTCAGCAGGATGTCCGGCACCACCGCGCTGGCCTCGCCCCCGCCATAGCGCAGCCCCGGCTTGGGATCGTAGCCGCGCAGTTCGGCCAGCATATCGGCGAAGTCCTCGTCATCGACATCGCACATGCGTCGGAGCCGGGCGAACTCGCCGGCCGCCAGCAGGTCGAGATTGTCGAGCATCCGCGCCATGCAAGGGTCGTAGCGGTTTGCCTCTTTGGCCTGCAGCGCGAGGCACTCGCCCAGATTGCGCGCGCCCACCCCGGTGGGATCGAGCGACTGGACCAGTTCCAGCGCATCCTCGACTTCGTAGAGCGCCACGTCGAGTTCGGCAGCGATCTCGCGCAGGTCGGTGTCGAGGTACCCTGCCTCGTCGAGCAGGTCGACGATGTGTCGGGCGATGGCTTCCTCGCGCTCGGTATAGGCAATCGCGCCGACCTGTTCGTGCAGGTGGTCGGCGAGCGAGATTTCGGCGCTGCGGCGGTCCTCGATCGGGGTGAGATCGTCCGATGGTGCCGCTGCGCCGCCCGCACCCCATTCGCCGTCCCCGGTGTCGCGGTCGCGGTCGAGCGCTTCGGGCGCGAGGTCGAGCGAGCTACCCTCGCCGTCGAAGCTGTCGGCCCCGGTTTCCTCGGGTGTGGCGATCGTCTCGCTCTCGCCATCCTCGCGCCGGACCTCGCCAGCTTCGAGCAGCGGGTTGGCTTCCAGCGCCTCGCCGATAAAGGTCTCGATCTCGAGGTTGGACAACGCCAGCAGCTTGATCGCCTGCTGCAGCTGCGGCGTCATCACCAGCGATTGGGATTGCCTGAGGTCGAGGCGGGGGCCGAGCGCCATTATTCTTGCTCGCTAACGCTCGGGCGGCACCAGCCCACTCCCCCTCCCAGCCACCCGATAGGATATGGGAAAATCATCGGGTGGCTGGGAGGGGGAGTGGGCTGGTGCCGCGCCCCAGCCGCAAGGCTGGGAGAAGACATCATAGCGTGAAGCTCTCACCCAGATACAGCCGCCGCACATTCTCGTCGGCGACGAGTTCCTGCGGCGTGCCGGCGAACAGCACCTGCCCGCCATAGATGATGCAGGCGCGGTCGACGATCTCCAGCGTCTCTCGCACGTTGTGATCGGTGATCAGCACGCCGATGCCGCGGGTCTTGAGATCCTTCACCAGGTCGCGGATGTCGCTGATCGAGAGCGGGTCGATCCCGGCGAAGGGCTCGTCGAGCAGCATGATCGAGGGCTTGGCCGCCAGCGCGCGGGCAATTTCGCAGCGGCGGCGTTCACCGCCTGACAGTGCCATGGCGGGCGAGGTGCGCAGCCGCTGGAGCCCGAATTCGTCAAGCAGCCGGTCTAGCTCCTTCTCGCGCGTGGCGCGATCGGGTTCGACCATCTCCAGCACGCAGGCGATGTTCTGCTCCACCGTCATGCCGCGGAAGATGCTGGTTTCCTGCGGCAGATAGCCGAGGCCCAGGATCGCCCGGCGATACATCGGCAGATGGGTGACATCCTCGCCGTCCATCACGATCCGGCCATGGTCGGGCTTCACCAGGCCCATCACCGAATAGAAGCAGGTCGTCTTGCCCGCGCCGTTGGGGCCGAGCAGGCCGAGCACTTCGCCCTTGCCGACAGTGAGCGAGATATCGGTCAGCACCGCCCGCTTGTCATAGCTCTTGGCGATGGAAATGACTTCGAGCCCGCCCTGCGGGATCGGCTGGGATGCGCTGGACAGCGCCATGGCTTCGGCTTCGAGCATGCTCATGCGTCCCATGTAGCATCGCGCGTGGCCGGGAAAACCCCGTTTCGGCACGGTTGGCAAGGTTTATGCATGGACGAACAGCACGGGCCGCACTGTTGCGGTTTGGTTACCACCTCTTGATTGCAACGCCGGTCTTTGAGATAGTCCGAGTCGAACATACACTGCGGGGGAGACAGCGCAGATGACCAAGGTGGCGCGCGAGCATGCCAAACACGTTCCAGCCGTGCGGGGGCGCGACTGGCGACGATCGATGAGCGATAACGTTGCCTACGCCCTCCTGGTCTATACCGGCCTCACCATTTTCGTGACCGTGACCGCGATGAAGACCGAAGGGATGTCGATCCTCCCCTATCTCGCGCTGGTGGTGCTGGTCGCGGGCATCATCCCCGCCTGCCGTCGCTTCGAACGGCGCTGGCGCGACCTTTCCGATGCCCAGGCTGCCGACGAGGCCCTGGCTCCGGCCTATCGCCGCGATCAGGTGCTGCTGTGGGCGATGGCCATCGGCCTGCCGCTGGTGCTGACGGCGCTTTTCAAAGTGATTTTCGCCGCCGCGGCGTGATCGCCGACACGGCGCGGGAACCTCATCCCATCGCGTCCGCTTTAGTCATGTGCGGACATTCATTTTACGGATCTTTCGCGCGCTGATGGCGCTTGCTGCTGCGTGCGTCCTTGCCGGGCAGGCAGGGGCGGTGCTGCCCGCCGCGCCGTCGCCCGAAAATCCGGCAGCGCCAGCCGAAACGCAGGCCATCGGCCAGAGCCAGGACGCCGGCGAGGATACCCGCATCGCCCGGCGCATCGAGGGTATCTTCGCCGAACTGCCGGCCTTCGCCGCGGTCGCGGTGGAAGTCGACGACGGTGTCGTCACGCTGACGGGCACCGTCCCGGAGCAGGCCGACATCGCTCGCGCTGCCGGCATCGCCGGCCGGATCGAGGGCGTGGCCACGATCGAGAACCGCTTGCAACGCGACCGCTCCGTAGCCGGCGGGCTCGGCACGCTCGAGCAGTTGGCCGACCGGGTCCGCGGTTGGCTCGACATTCTCCCGCTGCTGGGGCTGGCAGTGGCGGCGGCGCTGGCGATCGGGACGCTCGGCTATCTGATCGCGGGGATGGGCGGCCTATGGCGGCGCCTGACCCCCAATATCTTCCTCGCGGAACTGTTGATCGGAGCCATCAGGCTGGCTTTCGTGACTCTGGGCATAGTGGTCGCGCTGGAAATATTGGGTGCGGGTGCCTTGCTCGGGGCCGTGCTGGGCGGGGCGGGCATCGTCGGCATCGCGCTGGGTTTCGCCATGCGCGAAACGGTCGAGAACTACATCGCTTCGCTGATGCTGAGCCTGCGCCAGCCGTTCCGCGCCAACGACCATGTGGTGATCGAGAACCGGGAAGGGCGTGTGATCCGCCTGACCAGCCGTGCCACCATCCTGATGACACTCGACGGCAACCATGTGCGCATCCCCAATGCGCAGGTCTTCAAGGCGATCATCCTCAACTACACCCGCAATCCGCAACGGCGCTTCCAGTTCGAACTGGGGATCGATGCCGATAACGATCCGCGGGTCGCACTGGAGATCGCCCTCGCCGCCCTGCGCCGCCTGCCGTATATCCTGCAGCAGCCCGAACCGCTCGGCAGCATCGAGGAAGTCGGCGAATCGAGCATCAACCTGCGGCTGTTCGGCTGGGTCGACCAGCAGCATGCCGACTGGCTCAAATCCCGCAGCCTTGCCATCGCCGAAGTCAAGGACGCGCTCGAGGCCGGGGGCTTCGCCCTGCCCGAGCCGATCTACCGGCTCCGCTTCGACCCGCGTACCAGCGCCTTGCCGCTGGAGTGGGAGAATCGCTCTACCGAAGATGCCCGAAGCGGGACCGAGCGAGGCGCACGACCTCAGCCGGCCAGCAGGCCAGGCAGCGCCGAGACCGATGTCCGACCGGAGCGGGAAATCGCCCGGATGGTGGACGAGGAACGCGAGCAGGCGGGAGCAAAGACCAGAGACCTGCTCGATCCCGCGCGTCCGCAGGAATAGCTCAGTTGCCCGCGCGGTAGCGCTCGATCGCTTCGACCACCATCCGGCGGGCTTCCTCGGCGTCGCCCCACTTGCCGACCCGCACCCATTTCTCGACCTCGAGGTCCTTGTAGTGGGTGAAGAAGTGCTCGATCTGCTGCAGCACGATCGAGGGCAGGTCCTTGCGCTCGCCGACGTCCGAGTAATAGGGGAAGGTCGAGTCGACGGGCACGCAGATCAGCTTCTCGTCGCCGCCATGCTCGTCTTCGAGGTGGAGAACACCTATCGGCCGGGCGCGCACGACGCAGCCGGGGATGAACGGGCTGCGGCTGATCACCAGCGCATCGATCGGGTCGCCATCGTCCGACAGCGTGTGCGGCACGAAGCCGTAGTTGGCCGGATAGCGCATCGGCGTGTGGAGGATGCGGTCGACGAACAGCGCGCCTGACGCCTTGTCGAACTCGTATTTCACCGGCTCGCCGCCGGTCGGCACTTCGATGATGACGTTGAGGCTCTCGGGCGGGTTGTCGCCGACGGGGATCTTGCTGATGTCCATAGTGGCGCGCGCCTTACCCGCTATGCTGCACCTGCGAAAGGGGTTTCGCGTGGCCGATTGCGAAACATGCGGCAACCGCCTAACTGCGCCCGCATGAGCAAGAACACCCCGCAAGCAATCCGCGGCACCCAGGATATCTTCGGCGCCGATGCCGAGGCCTTCGCCTTCGTGGTCGAAACCTTCGAGCGCGTGCGCAAGCTCTATCGCTTCCGCCGGGTCGAAATGCCGGTGTTCGAGAAGACCGAAGTGTTCAGCCGCGCGATTGGCGAGACGACCGACGTGGTGTCGAAGGAAATGTACTCCTTCCTCGACCGGGGCGACGAGAGCCTGACCCTGCGCCCCGAATTCACCGCCGGGATCGCCCGCGCATACCTGACCAACGGCTGGCAGCAGCACGCGCCGCTGAAGGTCGCGACCCATGGCCCGCTGTTCCGTTACGAGCGCCCGCAGAAAGGCCGCTATCGCCAGTTCCACCAGATCGACGCCGAGATCATCGGCGCGGCCGAACCGCAGGCCGATGTCGAGCTGCTGGCGATGGCCGACCAGGTCATCCGCGAGCTGGGCATTACCGGCGTGACGCTGCACCTCAACACGCTGGGCGACGGCGAGACCCGTAGCGCGTGGCGCGCGGCGCTGATCGACTACTTTGACGACCATGTTTTGAACTTGTCTGATGAGTCCGCGCTACGACTGAAGCAGAACCCACTTCGAATTCTGGATTCCAAGGATCCCACTGACCGCAGGATTGCCGAAGCCGCACCTCGGATCGACGACTTCCTGACTGACGAGGCGCGCAGTTTTTTCGAGGCTGTCACCAGCGGGCTGGATGCTGCGGGCGTGAAGTGGGTCCGCGCCGAAAGCCTGGTGCGTGGCCTCGACTATTACCGCCACACCGCGTTCGAGTTCATCCCCGATGAGGGCAGCGAGGCGGCAGGCAAGCTCGGCAGCCAGAGCACCATCCTCGGCGGCGGGCGCTACGACGGCCTGATGGAAAGCCTCGGCGGCGCGCCGACGCCTGCGGTCGGCTGGGCTGCCGGGATCGAGCGGCTGGCGATGTTGGTGGGGGAGGTCCCACAGCGTGTAGGTGCAATAGGCTCAGTGGTTGTCATTCCCGTCAACGCAGATGCTGAATCAGCGGCGTGCTTGGCAACGCAATACTGCCGCCTGGAAGGGATTCCGGCTGATATCAGTTTCAAGGGAAACATGAAAAAGCGGCTGCAAAAAGCAAATGCTTCCGGCGCGACTCACGTCATCTTTGTCGATGCCGAACGCTGGGCCAGTGCGCAGATTGAACTGAAGAACCTAGAGACCGGTGAGCAAAGGGTTCTGGAATTCTCCCCCGAGTTGGAAATGGATGCCATCGAGCAAGTGAAGCTGGCGATGTTGGAAGACCAGTTGGCTTCAATCGACGGTGACCCATCCAATCGCCATACGATATCGGGGTACTTTCACTCTCGTCCGACACTGGGTGTGAAATGATTGATTGCTTACACGCTTGACGTCACCCCGGACTTGATCCGGGGTCCCGCTTCCTCTCGCGGCGGGATAGAAGAAGAGCGGGATCCCGGCTCCCCTGCCTTCGCAGGGGCAGGCAAGGCCGGGATGACGAATGTAGAAAGTAACTTGTGACCATCCCCGCCGAACGCCTTGACCAGATCGCCCATCGCTTCGCCGAGCTCGAAGCGCGGATGGCTTCGGGTACGCTCGAGGGCGAGGCCTTTGTCCAGGCCAGCCGCGATTATGCCGAGCTGGAGCCGGTGGCCAAAGCCGCCGGCCTCGTCGCCGCCATGCGCGAGGAAGTGCTGGCGCTCGAGGCCATGCGCGAGGACCCCGAGTTCAAGGCCATCGCCGAGGATGAGCTGGCGAAGATCCGCGAGGAGCTGCCCGAACTCGAACGCCAGCTCGCCGTCGCCATGCTTCCGCGCGACAGCGCCGATGCCAAGCCGGCGATGCTGGAAATCCGCGCCGGGACCGGCGGCGACGAGGCGGCACTGTTCGCGGCCGATCTCTATCGCATGTACGAACGCTACGCCGCCGAGCAGGGCTGGAAGGTCGAGCCAATCAGCATGAACGCCAGCGACATCGGCGGCTTCAAGGAAGTGGTCGCCAATGTCACCGGCAACGGGGTCTTCGCCAAGCTCAAGTTCGAGAGCGGGGTCCACCGCGTCCAGCGTGTGCCGGTGACCGAAAGCGGCGGACGCATCCATACCAGCGCGGCAACGGTGGCGGTGCTGCCCGAGCCCGACGAGGTCGATATCCGGATCGAGGACAAGGACCTCAAGATCGACGTCTATCGTGCCAGCGGCGCGGGCGGTCAGCACGTCAACACCACCGACTCCGCTGTGCGTATCACCCACTTGCCCACGGGCACGGTGGTGACCTGCCAGGACGGGCGCAGTCAGCACAAGAACAAGGAAAAGGCGATGCAGGTCCTGCGCGCGCGGCTCTACGAGGCGCAGCGCGAGGCGACTCAGGGCGCCGAGGCCGAGGCGCGCAAGGCGATGGTCGGCAGCGGCGACCGCTCCGAACGCATCCGCACCTACAACTTTCCGCAAGGCCGCGTGACCGACCACCGGATCGGTCTGACCCTGCACAAGCTCAACGAGATTCTGGCCGGACCGGGGCTGGGGGAACTGGTCGATACGCTGATCGCCGAGGACGAGGCGAAACGGCTGGCGGCGATGGAGGGGTGAGCGTCGCTGACGCCCTCCGCGCAGGCGCGGAGCGCCTTGCCGCGACAAGCGACACCGCCCGCCTCGATGCCGAATTCCTGATGGCCCATGCGCTGGGCGTATCGCGTTCGGACATGCTGCTGAAGCGTCAGCACGATGCGGTGCCCGACGGCTTCGAAGCGCTGGTCGCGCGTCGCATCGCCCACGAGCCGCTGGCCTATATCACGGGCGAACAGGAGTTCTTCGGCCGCTGCTTCATCGTCACGCCCGATGTACTGATCCCGCGCAGCGACAGCGAGCAGGTGGTCGAAGCGGCTCTGGCCGTGATGCCTGAGGACGCCTGCGTGCTCGATTGCGGGACAGGATCGGGCGCCTTGCTGCTCACCCTCTTGGCCGAACGACCCCTCGCTAGCGGTGTCGGGATCGATGCCTCGCTCGGCGCGGTGGCGGTGGCTGCGGCCAATGCGGCGCGGCTGAGCGTGGCGGACCGTGCGCGGATTGTCCACGCCAACTGGCACGAAGCCGGCTGGGCCGACGACCTCGGCCAGTTCGACCTGGTCATCGCCAACCCGCCCTATGTCGAGGCCGATGCCCTGCTCGATCGGTCCGTGCGCGACTACGAACCGACTGCGGCACTGTTTGCCGGAAAGGGGGGGCTTGACGACTACCGCGCACTGATCCCGCAACTGTCCAGCCTTTTGTTGCCGGGCGGGGTGGCGGTGCTGGAAATCGGCGCATCCCAAGCCGAATCGGTAGCGCAGATTGCCGCCGAATGCGGGGCCGAATCGGAGCTGAAACGCGATCTCGCCGGGCGTTCTCGGGGAATGATTCTGCGCTTTGGGCTTGGCAAAGGGCGAATCAAGGGCTAACTCTAGCCCAAGACCTGCGGATTGCATGGTGCTCTCCCCGGTCTTGATCCAACATTTGCAGATGTGTGCGAGCGCCTTCGCGCTTGCCCTCACAGCAGATGAGGGGCTGCGGCCCGGGGCATATCGCCCGGGCGCCAAACGGGATGAAAATACCCCGACAGATGAGGAAGAGTATTCCTTGAACCAGAACCGGAATAACAACAACCGCCGGCGCGGTCGCGGCAATCGCAACCAGGGCGGCGGTGGCGGCGGTGGCGGCAACAATGCCAACCGCATCGACAGCCGGGCGCGGGGCAATGCCCCCCAGCTGCTCGACAAGTACAAGAAGCTGGCGCAGGACGCCCAGCACAATGGCGACCGCGTGCAGATGGAATACTACCTGCAGTTCGCGGACCATTATTTCCGCGTCATCGCCGACAACAAGGCCCGCCAGGACGAACAACGCGCCAAGCGCGACGCCGAGCGTGGCAATGACCGCGACGACGAGGACGAGGACGAGGACGGCGAGGACAATCGCCGCTCACGCCGCGATAACCGGGGTGAGGGGCGTAATTCGCGCCGCGGTGACAACGACGATCGGCGCGACGAAAGCGACGAATCCGAGGAGGACGGCGACATCGGCGAGGACGACCGCGAGGCCGCCGAGGCTGCACGCGCCGAGCGCCAGCGCAATCGCCGTGCCCGCAAGCCCAGAAACGAAGGGCGCAACGAAGGGCGCAACAACGAAGGCCCGCGCGGGGTCGAAGGCGAGATCGATGCTGCGGTGCTGCCGCCGTCAATTGCAGCTGCTGCAGAAGACAGCGAGGCACCGGCCAAGCCGCGCCGCCGTCGCCGCCCTGTTGCCGACGATGGCGACAGCGAGACGCTGAGCGCGGTTGGCTGATCCTTCGGGTGGAGCAGAACATCGGGAAAAGGTGATGCCGACGCTCGACCGTCTGCTCGATCGCTTCCCCAGATCGGCCAGCCTGCTGCTCGGCGCGCTGGCAGCTACCGGCTACCCGCCGCTCAAGCTGTGGCCGCTCGCGCTGCTGGCGATGGGCATTGCGGTCTTTCACCTCACGCGATCCGGCCAATGGCGCGGAGCGCTGCTGCGCGGCTGGTTGTTCGGGGTGGCGCATTTCACCACCACCAACGCCTGGATCGCGACGGCTTTCACCCACCAGAGCGAAATGCCGGCCATCCTCGGCTGGTTCGCAGTGCCGCTGCTTTCGTTCTACCTTGCAGTCTATCCGGCACTGGCCGCGCTCGGCTCATGGTTGCTCGTGCGGGACAAGGCCCGGCCACTGGCGATGATCCTCGCCTTCGCGGCGCTGTGGATCGTCACCGAATGGCTGCGCTCCTGGGTCTTCACCGGCTATGCATGGGGGCCGTTCAGCCTTGCCCTGCTGGGGCCCGACACGATGCCCGGCGTAGCCATGCTGTTGCCGTGGTTCGGGACCTATGCCCTTTCGGGCATGGGCGTCGTCATCGCCGGCCTGCTGGTCTGGTGGCTGCGTGAGAGGCGCTGGGTGCCCGCAGCACTCCTGGCGATCGCGACCGCGATCTTGATGTATCTTCCTGTCGGCGAGCGAATGGAGGGCACCCGTGCCTATCTCGTCGCCCAGCCCGATTTCAGCCAGGACGACATCACCGATCCGCGCCTCTACGAACGTGCCTTCGTCCGCATAACCGGCCTCAGCGAACGCCGGCAAGGCGAGACCGGCAAGCGTATCGTCCTGTGGCCGGAATCGGGCATGCCCGACTATCTGCGCGATGGCTATCCGGCGCGTTACTACCGCGCCACGACCGCCGGGGCAGACCCGGCCTATGCCCGCCGCAGGGTCGGGGCAATGATGGGTCCAGACACGGTGCTGCTGACCGGTGCGACCGACCTCGAGATCGAGAACGGCAAGGCTGCCGCAGCCTACAATGTCGTCACCGCGCTGGACGGGAAGGGCCGGATAATCGGCTCCTATCGCAAGGCGCACTTGGTGCCTTACGGCGAATATTTGCCGCTGCGCGAACTGCTCGAACCGCTGGGACTCAGCCGACTGGTCGCGGGCACCATCGAATTCCGCGAAGGCCCCGGCCCGCGCACGCTCGACCTTGGCGAATATGGCCGGGTCGGTACGCAGATCTGCTACGAAATCGTGTTCTCGGGGAACGTCGTCGACGACACCGACCGGCCCGACTTCATCTTCAACCCGTCGAACGATGGCTGGTTCGGCGCCTGGGGTCCGCCGCAGCAATTTGCCCAGGCCCGGATGCGCGCGATCGAGGAAGGCCTGCCGGTCATTCGCGCCACCACCACCGGGATCAGCGGCGTGATCGATGCCGATGGCGTGGTCCGCCAATCGCTCGGCATGCATGCGCGTGACCGGCTCACCGGCCTCGTTCCCCCGGCCAAGCAGCCGACGCTGTTCGCCCGGCTCGGCAATGCCCTCGGCCTCGGCTGGGCGGCGTTGCTGCTGGCGCTCTCGCTGGTTGCCATGCGCTGGCGGCGGAGCTAGAGATTCGTATCAAGACATAAAGCTTTCTTTATATCCCCCATCGACGCTTTTTCCCTTAAAGAGGCCCCATGCGCAGCGAATTTCTCTTCACCTCGGAAAGCGTTTCCGAAGGCCATCCGGACAAGGTGTCGGACCAGATCTCGGACGCCATCGTCGACCTGATGCTGGCCAAGGATCCGGAGGCGCGGGTCGCCTGCGAAACCATGACCACCACGCAGCGGGTGATGTTGTCGGGCGAAATCCGCTGCGCCCCGATGTACGATCCGACCCGCGAAGAGTGGAAGTTCAACAGCTATTGGGCACCGGGCGCGCGCGACGAGATCGAAGCCGCGGTGCGCAAGACGATCAAGGAAATCGGCTACGAGCAGGACGGCTTCCATTGGGAAACGCTGACCTTCGAGAACCACCTGCACGGCCAGAGCGCGCATATCGCGCAGGGCGTGGATGCCGGGGTCGAAGGCTCCAACAAGGATGAAGGCGCGGGCGACCAAGGCATCATGTTCGGCTATGCCAGCGACGAGACGCCGGACCTTATGCCGGCGACGCTCGATTACAGCCACAAGATCCTTCAGCGCATGGCGCAGGACCGAAAGGATGGCACCGCGCCCTTCCTCGAGCCCGATGCCAAGAGCCAGGTCACGCTGCGCTACCAGAACGAGAAGCCGGTCGAAGCGACCGCGATTGTCGTCTCGACCCAGCATGCGGTCGATTACTGCATGCCTTGGAGCGATGGCAAAAACTCGGGCGGCGATGCGGCGAAGTATGCCGAGCTCGTGGCCTATGTGAAGGGTGTCATTGCCGAGGTATTGCCGACTGGACTGCTCACGGCTGAAACCGTCTACCATATCAACCCGACAGGCCGGTTCGAGATCGGCGGGCCGGACGGCGACGCTGGCCTGACCGGGCGCAAGATCATCGTCGACACCTACGGCGGTGCCTCACCCCACGGCGGCGGGGCTTTCAGCGGGAAGGATCCGACCAAGGTCGACCGTTCGGCAGCCTATATCACCCGCTACCTGGCCAAGAACGTGGTCGCCGCCGGGCTCGCCCGCCGCTGCACCATCCAGATTGCCTATGCCATCGGAGTCAGCGAGCCGCTGTCGCTCTATGTCGACCTGCATGGCACCGCCAACGGCGTGACGGAGGACCAGCTCGAGCAGATCCTGCCGCAACTCGTCCGCCTGACCCCCCGTGGCATCCGCACCCATCTGGGGCTCAACAAGCCGATCTATCGCGTCTCGGCCGCCTATGGCCACTTCGGACGCAAGGCCGAGGGCGAAACCTTTCCGTGGGAGCGCACGGATCTGGTGGATCAACTCAGGGTCGCGCTGGCCTGAGCCTAGTCCGGCTGGTGTTGGCCCAGCGTCGGTGACGGCGCATCCAGCGCCAGTTCCGCATCCGAGAACCGGAACGGGCTGCGCACCCCGGGCATTCCGCCCGGCTCGATCTTCATGCCCCGCGCCACCACCTGCGGGTCGGCGAAGACTTCGTCGAGCTGCTGGATCGGACCGGCTGGCACTGCCGCTTCGGCACAGGCGCGCAGCAGGTCCTCCCGCGGCCACTTTTGTGTCTCGGCAGCGATCAGCCGGTCGATCTCGGCGCGATGCATCACGCGCCCTTCGTTGTCGGCGAAGCGGACATCGCCCAGCAGGTCGTGCCGCCCCAGCACCTTGAGCAACTTGCGGAACAGTCCGTCATTGGCAGGCGCCAGCACCACCGGGCCGTCCCTGGTCGGAAACACGCCATAGGCGCTGACCTGGGCATGGGCGTTGCCCATTCGCGGCGGGTTGGTACCGCTGGCGAACAGGTTCATCGCCTGGTTGGCGAGCAGGCCGACCGAGCAATCGAGCAGGCTCATGTCGATCCATTGGCCCATCCCGGTCCGGTGCCGCATCAACAGCGCCGCCTGCACGGCATTGGCGGCCCATAGCCCGGTGGTGAGATCGCTGATCGAAACTCCCATCTTCATCGGATCGCCATCAGGCGCGCCGGTCAGCGCCATGAAGCCGCTCATCGCCTGGATGACGAAGTCATAGCCGGGCTCGTTGCATCGCGGGCCGTCCTGCCCGAAGCCGGTGATCGAGCAATAGACCACCGCCGGGTTGGCGGCCGCAATGCTGGCGTAGTCGAGCGAAAATTTCGCCAGCCCGCCGGGCTTGAAATTCTCCAGCACCACATCGGCGCTGCCTGCGAGCGACCTGACCCGCGCCAGATCATCTGCATCCCTGAAGTCAGCGACGATCCCGCGCTTCCCCCGGTTGCAGGCGTGGTAATAGGCCGAGGTCCGTTCGCCCCGATGCTCGACCCACGGCGGGCCCCAGATACGGGTGTTGTCCCCCTCCGGGGCCTCGACCTTGATCACATCCGCGCCCAGATCGGCCAGCATCTGCCCCACCCATGGCCCCGCCAGCACCCGGGCGAGTTCGAGCACCTTCAGCCCGGCCAGCGGGGCATTGGGATTGCGAGGATCGTCGAGCCACATGGCGGATCAGCCCAGCGCCACCTCGTAATGCGCCGTCGTGCTGGTGGCGATGTCTTCCACGCTGACGCCCGGTGCCAGTTCGATCAGCCGGAACGGGCTGGCGTGATCGGCGCGGTGGAACACGCATTTGTCGGTGATGATCATGTCCACCACGTTCCGGCCGGTCAGCGGCAGGGTGCAGGCGGGGATGAACTTGGGGCTGCCGTCCTTGGCATTGTGCTCCATGACCACGATGATCTTCTTGACCCCGGCGACAAGGTCCATCGCACCGCCCATGCCCTTGATCATCTTGCCGGGGATCATCCAGTTGGCGATGTCGCCGTTCTCGGCCACCTCCATCGCGCCGAGCACGGTCAGATCGATGTGTCCGCCACGGATCATCGCGAAGCTTTGTGCACTGTCGAAATAGGCGCTGTGGGGCAGTTCGCTGATGGTCTGCTTGCCGGCATTGATGAGGTCAGGGTCGACCTCGTCATTATAGGGGAAGGGGCCGATGCCGAGCATGCCGTTCTCGCTCTGCAGTGTTACCTGCATCCCTGCCGGGATATGGTTCGCCACCAGCGTCGGGATGCCGATGCCGAGGTTGACGTAATAGCCATCCTGCAATTCCTGCGCGGCGCGGGCGGCCATTTCGTCGCGGGTCCAGCTCATTCTTCGGGTCCTTCTTTGGGGGTAGCCGTGTCCGTTGTCGCCTCGGATTGTGGCTGTGAAACGGGGGCGAGGAACCAGCCTTCGCCCAGCATGGCATCGAGACCGACGGCAGCGTCGGGGTTCTTGAGATAGTCGAACAATTCGTCGAAATCGGCGCGCTCGTCGCCCAGCATGGCGATCAGGCAGCGTTCGGAGGAGGCGTCCTCGCGCCGGGTCTGCTTGCGATCCTCCGGATAGCGCAGCAGCAGCAGACGGTCCTTGCCAGCGAGATCGAGCCCGCTGCGCTTGAGCCAGTTGCGCACGTCACCGGCGCGGTCGGCCGTGAGCGAGGTACCCCACACAATTTCGATCTCGGCCGCGCGCAATTTGGCAAGGGCATCGGCCAATGCGGAATGCTGGATCGGGCGCGCCGGATCGAATGCGCCTGCGGCCGGATCGAGATCGATCAACACCGAATTGCCGACGAAATTGCACGGCGCGCGGTCTGGCACCAGCACGCCGGGACGGGCCAATAGCGCCGATTGGCGGACCTCGCCCTTGAGCGGATCGAGCGCGGCGACGCCGAGTGCATAATCGGCGAAGGCGGCGAAGGCGGCGAAAGTGGCCTGTTCGGCTGCGCCGGGCACGGAGGGGGGCAAGGCCCGGGTGGTAAGGCTGCCGCTTGTCACAACCTCGATGCCTGCACCCAGGTCGAAGCGACGCAACGCTTCCTGCGTCTCGGGCAGCAGAGCGCTTGCTGCGGGGTCGCTTTGCGCGGGGCTGGATGCGTTTGCAGTGTTGGTTGGTGCTGGCGGCGTAGTCAGGGAAACCTCGGCATCGGCATCGGCATCGGTCTCGGCATCGCGCTCGCTGCTAGCGCGCGCGGTGGTTATCGCCGCTCCTGCGGCAAGCGGGATCACCGCCGCAACACAACCTTGCAGCGCCGCCGCAAAGATCAGAGGAAGTGCAAGCCGCAGTCGCATGGCCGGGTCAGGCCGCCTCCCTTTCGCGGACCGTGCGGAATTCGATCTTCTTGTCGTAAGGCGCGCCGACGATCATCCGCTGGACATAGACGCCGGGCAGATGGATCGCATCGGGATCGAGCGACCCGGCGGGCACCACCTCTTCGACCTCGACCACGCAGACCTTGCCGCAAGTTGCGGCGGGCACGTTGAAGTTGCGCGCAGTCTTGCGGAACACGACATTGCCGGTCTCATCGGCTTTCCATGCCTTGACGATGGCGAGGTCGGCGAAGATGCCGCGTTCGAGGATGTATTCTTCTCCGTCAAAGACCTTGGTCTCCTTGCCCTCGGCCACCTGGGTGCCGACGCCGGTCTTGGTGTAGAAGCCGGGAATGCCGGCACCGCCTGCGCGCATGCGCTCGGCCAGCGTGCCTTGCGGGCAGAACTCGACCTCGAGCTCGCCCGCGAGAAACTGCCGCTCGAACTCCTTGTTCTCGCCGACATAGCTGCTGATCATCTTCTTCACCTGGCGGCTGCGCAGCAGCATGCCGATGCCTTCGTTGTCGATCCCGGCATTGTTGCTGGCGAAGGTCAGGCCCTTCACTCCGCTGTCACGGATCGCGACGAGCAGCCGTTCGGGGATGCCGCACAGGCCGAAGCCCCCGCTGGCGATCAGCATGTCGTCACGGAGCAGCCCGTCGAGGGCAGCGGCGGCGTCGGGATAGAGTTTCTGCATTTCGGTCCTCGTCATGCGCCCATGCGGCGCGCCGGCAGGTGATGCGGCGGCATAGCCAATGGATGGGGGGCTGTCATCCGCCCATCGGGCGCGCAGGCAGGTTAGTCGAGAACGACTTCCCGCGTTTGCGCCGAAGGCCCAGGAAAGGCATCATCCGCGGATTGCGGCATTGAGGGGAATGGATCATGCGACACGGAATCTGTTTTTTGGCAGCGGCTGGGCTGACGCTGGCTGTGCCCCTCTCGGTGTCGGCACAGACAGCCCAGAGCGTAGTCACGGCCAAAGATCGCAGCGAAGCCGATCGGGAGCAGGACGAGGGGCGTCATCCGGCCGAGGTACTGGCCTTCTCGGGCATCGAGCGCGGCGATGTCGTGGCCGATTTCATGGCTGGAGGTGGTTACTACACCGCTCTCCTGGCCGATCTCGTCGGACCGAAGGGCACGGTCTATGCGGTCAACCCGCTGTCGTTCCACAATCCCGAAGAGTGGGAGAAGCGGCTCGCGGCGGACAAGAACATCCGCACCATGGTGACCGATGCGCGGGCGATGCAACTTGCCCCGGGCAGCGTCGACAGCATTTTTGCCCATCTCGTGTTCCACGATCTCTATTTCGAGTCGGAGCGGTTCAAATTCCCCCGGCTCGATGTCGACTTCATGCTCGCC
This sequence comes from Erythrobacter sp. SDW2, assembly GCF_021431965.1. Classification (NCBI taxonomy): domain Bacteria; kingdom Pseudomonadati; phylum Pseudomonadota; class Alphaproteobacteria; order Sphingomonadales; family Erythrobacteraceae; genus Erythrobacter; species Erythrobacter sp. SDW2. The sequence goes on along the minus strand of NZ_CP090370.1, from coordinate 285,973 downwards.
AACTGGTTTGCAGCGGTGAAGCCGGGCGGCACGGTGACCATCATCGACCACGTCGGTGCTGCCGGCGACACGCGCGAGATCGTGAACAGGGTCCATCGGATCGATCCGCAGACCGTCATCCGCGACATGACCAAGGCCGGATTCAAGCTTGTGGAGCAGTCCGACGTGCTGCGGCGCAGCAATGACGACATCGGGAAGTCGGTATTCGACGAGGGAATCCGCGGAAAGACCGATCGTTTCATGATGAAATTTCAGAAGCCTGCGTAATGGAGAGTCCGAGTGTTGCGTTAGATGCAACATTCAGAGAGCATTTCGCACTTGCACAAAAATGCGCGAAACCGCATATGGAGCAGGCCTTTCAGGCATCCTCTCCCAAACTTTCCAGCCCGGTTGGTTCTTCCAGCCGGGCTTTTTTCTTGCCCCGGGGCCGGGAGGGTCGGGGCGCGGCAAGGAACCGCCGGCCAACCCCCCGCATTTGCATAGTGCGGCAGCGCTCCCTAGCTAGGCGCTTCGTACTGATGCCGATGGATAGCAAGGGGAGCCGAACGGGATGTCCGACGCGGAAAGCGCAGTGAAGGAACGGCAGGCGCGCCTGCAGGTGGCGGCGGCCCGGCAGGAGGAAAGCGGCCAGGGCATTGCCCGCATGCCGCGCACCGCGTTCCAGACGCTCGGCATTACCGAAGGCGACGTTGTCGAAATCGAAGGCAAGCGCTCGACTGCGGCTATCGCCATGGCGGCCTATCCGGAAGACCAGGGTCTCGAAGTCGTCCGCCTCGACGGGTTGCAGCGCGGCAATGCCGAAGCGGCCTCGGGCGAGCATGTGATTATCCGCGCCGCCGAATCGCGCCCGGCCACCCGCGTCGTGTTTGCGCCTGCCAGTCGTGAAATGCGGTTGCAGGGGCCGACTCAGGCGTTGAAGCGCAACTTCTTCCGCAAGCCGATCGTGGCGGGAGACCTGGTCGCCACCACCGGCCAGCAACCGGTCCAGAACATGCCGCCCGAAGTGCGCCGCATGTTCAACGCCCCGGCCTATGCGCTGACGCAGATCCGCCTGCGTGTGGTGTCGACCGTGCCCAAGGGCGTGGTCCATATCGACGAAGACACCGAAGTCGAGCTCCGCGCGGAGTTTGAGGAAGCCAAGGCCGGCCGCGCCGTGGTCAACTACGACGATGTTGGCGGGATCGACGATACCATCCAGCAGTTGCGCGAAATGGTCGAGCTGCCGCTGCGCTATCCCGAACTGTTCACCCGGCTGGGGGTCGATCCGCCCAAGGGCGTGCTGCTGCACGGTCCGCCCGGAACCGGCAAGACCCGGCTGGCGCAGGCGGTCGCCAATGAAAGCGACGCGCATTTCTCGATCATCAACGGGCCGGAGATCATGGGCTCGGGCTATGGCGAGAGCGAGAAGGCGCTGCGCGAAGTGTTCGAGAACGCGGCCAAGAACGCCCCCGCGATCATCTTCATCGACGAGATCGACTCGATTGCGCCCAAGCGCGACCGCGTGGCGGGCGAGGCCGAGAAGCGGCTGGTTGCCCAGTTGCTGACGCTGATGGACGGACTCGAAACCCGTGCCAATATCGTGGTGATCGCGGCGACCAATCGCCCCGACTCCATCGACGAGGCGCTGCGGCGTCCGGGCCGGTTCGACCGCGAAATCGTGATAGGCGTACCCGACGAGAAGGGCCGCCGCGAGATCCTTGGCATCCACACCCGCGGCATGCCGCTGGGCAAGGAAGTCGACCTCGCCGAGCTGGCGCGGATGACCTACGGCTATGTCGGGGCCGATCTCGCCGCGCTGGCCCGCGAGGCCGCGATCGATGCCGTGCGCCGGATCATGCCCAAGATCGACCTCGATGCCCGCGAAGTACCGCAGGAGGTGCTGGAGGAACTCTGCGTCGAGCGCGACGATTTCTTTTCGGCGCTCAAGCGAGTCCAGCCCTCGGCCATGCGCGAGGTCATGGTGCAGATGCCCAATGTCGGCTGGGACGACATTGGCGGCGTCGGTGATGCCATAGGGAAGCTCAAGGAAGGGATCGAGCTTCCGCTAAAGAACCGGGATGCCTTCCGACGCCTGGGCATTCGTCCGGCCAAGGGATTCCTGCTCTATGGCCCGCCCGGAACCGGCAAGACCCTTCTGGCCAAGGCCGTGGCCAAGGAAGCCGAAGCCAACTTCATCTCGATGAAGAGCAGCGACCTGCTGTCCAAATGGTATGGCGAGAGCGAGCAGCAGATCGCCAAGATGTTCCAGCGCGCCCGGGCCGTGGCACCCTGCGTGATCTTCATCGACGAGATCGACAGCCTCGTCCCGGCGCGGGGTAGCGGGCAGGGCGAGCCGCAGGTGACAGGCCGCGTGGTCAACACGATCCTTGCCGAAATGGACGGGCTGGAGGAACTCCAGTCGGTGGTAGTGATCGGCGCGACCAACCGCCCGGCGCTGGTCGATCCGGCACTGCTGCGGCCGGGCCGGTTTGACGAACTGGTCTATGTCGGCACACCCGACAAGGCGGGCCGGGAGCAGATCCTCGGCATCCACACATCGAAGATGCCGCTCGCCGATGACGTCAGGCTGGCGGATATCGCAGAGAAAACCGAACGCTTCACCGGGGCTGACCTCGAGGACGTCGTTCGCCGAGCCGGCCTCAACGCGCTCCATCGCGCGGGCGCCGAAGTGAAGAATGTGACCGCTGCCGATTTTACCGAAGCGCTGGCCGACTCGCGCGCCACCGTGACCGGCGAGATGGAAGCCGAATACAAGAAGATGCAGGGCGAGCTGAAGAAGCGGGCCGCCGACGTGCGTCCGATCGGCTTCGTCTACGATGGCATGGTTTCTCCCACGCGCGACCAGAAGCACGGTTAGGCCAAAGGCTAGGGCGCTTCGGCTTCGGGCGCCTTGGCGTGGCCGCCGGGCAGTTCCAGCCGGTGCCGGATCAGCGCATCCGGCTGGTGCTCGCGCAGCCATGCCAACATGTGTTCGCGCAGGTCGCAGCGGAGCTGGAACAGGTCGCCGATGGTGGCTGAGCTGACCGACAGGCGCAGGGCTATGCTCTCGGGATAGGCATCGGTCATCAGCAGGTCCGCTGTCCGGCGATCCCACAGCGGGTGTGCGTCGACGAATCGTTCGAACTCGGCCCGGATCGGAGATATTTCGGCGATCGGGTCGAGATGAAGCATGACGGGGCCGGTCAGTTTCTCGTTCTTGCGCGACCAGTTTTCGAAACTGTTGTCGAGGAATCGACTGGTCGGGACAATCACGGCCCGCTCGTCCCACATTCGCACGATGATATAGCTCATCCGGATTTCCTCGACCCGGCCCGAGAATCCGTCGATCACCACGAGGTCGCCGATCCGCAGGGGCTCCGTCAGGGCCATCTGCAGGCCGGCAATAAGCGATTTCAGGGCAGGCTGGGCAGCGGCACCCACAGCCAGTGCTGCGATACCTGCCGAGGCAAGGACGGTGGTGCCGATCGCAGCGACCTGCGGGATGCTCAACAGCATCAGACCGACAGTGATAAAGACGATGACGAAAGTGGCCGTGCGCGACAGGATGGAGATGCGGGTCTTGCGGCTGCGCAGCGTCGCAATGTCCGCTACCCCGCCCTCCTCGCTTGTCTGGAGCCGGTATTCGAGACCCAGCGCGAAGGCCTTGACCAGCGTGTAGGCGATCCAGCCCAGCAGGGCCGGCCGTACGAAGCGGGCAATGGGTTCCCACACCGCTGCCAGGTTCTCGTTGGCACCAGCCACCAAAGTGATGGCAATGGCGATCATCGCCCATTTGACCGGGCGGCGGATCTTCTGCACCACAAGATCGTCCAGCGCGGTTTCCGATGCCCGTGCGAGCCGGGACGCGATGGCGAATATTCCGCGATAGAGCAGATAGGCTGCGGCGACAGCCAGGCCGATGATCAGCGCCGATTCGGCGATGGCGATCCAGTCCAAGGTCCAGTTCTGGGGGTTCAGTCTCTGCAACATGGGTGTGCGCCCTATTGGGGGTGGAACCGGCTTGCAAGCGAGGCGGCGCTTTGCACTTGACGCTTGCTTGACGAAGTTGACACCGTGTCAATTTCGCTACGGGATATTAAACATCGGATATATATACTATTTTCCCCATCAATCGCCGGATTGTGACGGTAAGGGAGCCCCGGGGGGCCGTGGCTGCCTGCGATGCGCATTCTCGAGGCCCGTCATGCCTGTACGATGGCACTACGGCCATGCTGTAGGACAGCGAAAAATGGTGGGCTTCATTGACCCTTAATGCGCCGCATCCCAGCTTGCGCCGGTCCCTATCTCAATGCCCAGCGGGACAGAGAGTTCCACTGCGGGAAGGGCCGCCTCGGTCATGACGCGCTCGATCACCGGGCTGGCGGCGGCGACATCGGCCTGGGGCAATTCGAACACCAGTTCGTCATGCACCTGCAGCAGCATCTTCACATGGCCCAGCCCTGCATCGTCAAGCGCCGGCATCATCCGGGCCATGGCCCGTTTGATGATATCGGCGCTGGTGCCCTGGATCGGGGCGTTGATGGCGGCGCGTTCGCTCCCCTGCCGTTCGGCCTGGTTGGAAGACTTGATGCGCGGGAACCAGGTCTTGCGGCCGAACAGGGTCTCAGAATAGCCCTTGGCCCGCACGCTTTCGAGGGTTTCGTGGATGTAATTCTGGATGCCGGGAAAACGCTTGAAATAGGTGTCGATGACCTCCTGCGCTTCTTCCGCCGTGACGCCCAGTCGCCCGGCAAGGCCCCACCGCGAGATGCCGTAGAGGATGGCGAAGTTGATCGTCTTGGCCCGCGCGCGGGTGTCGCGATCGACCGTGCCGTACATCTCCTTCGCAGTGCGCGCGTGGATGTCCTCGCCATGGGCAAAGGCTTCCTTGAGTTCCGGCACATCGGCCATATGCGCCGCCAGCCGCAGCTCGATCTGCGAATAGTCGGCGGCTAGCAGCACGTTGCCGTCCTCGGGCACGAAGGCCTCGCGGATCTGGCGTCCGATGGGGGTGCGGATCGGGATGTTCTGGAGGTTAGGATCGGTCGATGACAGCCGCCCGGTCTGCGCCCCGACCAGGCTGTAGCTGGTGTGGACGCGCCCGGTATCGGGGTTGATTGCTTCCTGCAGCGCCTCGGTATAGGTCGAGCGCAGCTTGGACAGTTGCCGCCATTCGAGCACCTTGGTGGCGATTTCCGCGCCCTGCGCGGCGAGCCCCTCCAGGATCGCCTGGTCGGTCGAATACTGCCCGCTCTTGCCTTTGCGCCCGCCCTTGTAGCCGAGCTTGTCGAACAGGATGTCACCCAGTTGCTTCGGGCTGCCGACAGTGAACTCCTCGCCCGCGAGACCGTGGATTTCGCCTTCGAGCCGGGCTGTTTCCCTGGCGAATTCCTCGGACAACCTGGCCAGCCTGGCGCGGTCGACCTTGATGCCGTGGCGTTCCATCCGGGCGACCACGGCGATCAGCGGGCGGTCGACCCGCTCGTAGACCCGTGTGCCGCCTTCGATCGAAAGCCGGGGTTTGAGGAAACCGTGCAGACGCAAGGTAACGTCGGCATCCTCGGCGGCATATTCGGTCGCCCGGTCGAGCGGGACTTCGCCGAAGGGGATCGCCTTCTTGCCGGTGCCGCAGACATCCTTGAACGCCAGCGGCATGTGGCCGAGATGGCGCTCGCTGAGCTCGTCCATCCCGTGACCGCCCCCGATGCCGTCCTGCGAGCGGCCGGCATCGAGATCGAAGCTGATGATCATGGTATCGTCGATCGGTGCGACATGGACACCGTAGCGCGCCAGCACGTTGAGATCGTATTTGATGTTCTGCCCGACCTTGAGCACGGCATCGCTTTCCAGCAGCGGCTTCAGCGCACCGAGGGCGGCATCGAGCGGAACCTGCTCGGGCCTCTCCGCAAACATGTCGCTGCTGCCATGACCCAGCGGAATGTAGCAGGCTTCGTTCGGCCCGGTCGCGAGGCTCACCCCGACCAGATCGGCCCGCATGGCATCGAGCGCACTGGTCTCCGTGTCCACCGCGATGGTCCGCGTGGCGAAGCATTTGGCGATCCAGTGCTCGAGCCGCTCCATCGTCTGCACTGTTTCATAAGCGCTGCGATCGATCTCGGGCAGCTCGGGCAAGGGCTGGCTATTGCTGTCGCTCGAGGCCGCCGCGCCGCTGTTTTCGGGCTTGGCCGGGTTGAGATTGGTGGCCCGCTCGGGGCTGCCATGCCCGGCACCCAGCCGTTTGAGCAGCGAGGTAAAGCCATGCTTCTCGAGGAAGGCGGCGAGCGGCTCGCCGGGAATGCCGCTCAGTCGCATGTCCTCCAGCGCGATGGGGAGAGGACAGTCTTCCTTCAGCGTCACCAGGATGCGGCTGAGTTCGGCATCCTTGCGGTGCTCGATCAGGCGTTCCTTGAGCTTGGAGGGCTTCATTTCCTGTGCCGCATCGAGCGCCGCGGCCAGCGAACCGTGTTCCTGGATCAGCTTGGTCGCGGTCTTGGGACCCACGCCGAAGATACCGGGAATATTGTCCACGCTGTCACCCATCAGGGCCAGCACGTCGCCGACCAGTTCGGGCCCGACGCCGAACTTCTCCTCGACCTCGGGAATATCGATCCGCTGGTTCTTCATCGTGTCGAGCATATCGATGCACCCGCCGCTGGTGACGCCCGGCTCGAGATCGTTCTCGGCGCATTGGCCGACCAGCTGCATCAAGTCCTTGTCGCTGGAGACAATGGTAACGTCCCACCCCTTGCGCGATGCGGCACGGGCGTAGGAGGCGATCATATCGTCGGCTTCGACGTTCTCCTCCTCGATCAGCGGCAGGCTGAAGGCGCGGGTGGCATCGCGGATCAGCGGGAATTGCGGGACCAGATCCTCCGGCGGATCGGGGCGGTTGGCCTTGTACTGGTCGTAAATCTCGTTGCGGAACGATTGGCTCGACTTGTCGAGCACCACGGCGAGGTGGGTCGGTCCGTCGGCCTTGTCGAGATCATCCGCCAGCTTCCAAAGCATGGTGGTATAGCCATATACCGCGCCGACCGGCGTGCCCTCCGGGTCGGTCAGCGGTGGCAGCCGGTGATAGGCCCGGAAGATGTAGGAAGACCCGTCGACGAGATAGAGATGCTGCTTGGTGTGTTCGGTTTCGGGCATGTCGCCCTGCTAGCAGGCGCGGCGCGGCAGGACAGCCTGTTTCTTGCAACCGGCGGCGTTGTCAAATGTGGCAAAATACGACCAATTGTGGCGAAAGCGCTTGCCTTGCCATATTCTTGCCACTATTTAGCACGGCAGAAGCCAACCTTTTTCGGGAGGTTTCTCCGGCCTGGCACGATGCCGGGCAGGGATACCCACTCGCTAGAGTAAGGAATTGAAACTATGCGCAAGATCGCTCTCGTCGCCGCCGCTGGCGCCGCTGCCCTGACCCTCGCTGCCTGCTCGCAGGAAACCACCGAAGCTGCTGACGCCACCGTTGAAGGCGCTGCTGCCGACATGGAAGCGAACGCTGAAGCTGCTGGCGACGCCGTCGCTGAAGGCACCGAAGCTGTTGCCGACGAAGCCGCAGAGGGCGCTGAAGCCGTTGCTGACGGTGCCGAAGCTGCTACCGATCAGGCTGAAGATGCTACCGACGAAGCTGCTGCTCAGTAAGCCTTTCGGTATTTCCGGACAAGAGAAGGGCGGTGCCTCGCGGCGCCGCCCTTTTTCCATGCTTCAAGCTGCCGGCTTCGGCGCTTACTCGCCGCCGTAGCCCGCGCTGGCATATTGCCGCTTGGGCGCATCGACGTATCCATCGTAAAGCGCGCGGGCAATCTCGGCGATCTTGGCTTCGCGCTGGCCCCGGCTACCCTGCCCGGTGACATAGATCGCGACGGCGAAAGCACGGCCATCGGGTAGTTTGACGATCCCCACGTCGCTCGAGGTGTTGTTGAGCGAACCGGTCTTGTGCAGCACCTGCGCATCGCCCGGGATCATGGCCGGGATGCGGCGCGAACCGGTCACAGTCCGGCTCATCGCGCCGAGCAGGACATCACGGCTTGCCTTCGTAAGGAAGCGGCCCTGGTAAAGCCCGGCGAGAAGATCGACCATGGCGCGCGGCGTCGCGCTGTCACGGCGGTCGATATAGGTCGCGGGGTCATACTCACCGTCGTCGCGCACGAGCGTGGCAATGTCGCGGTCGAGGCTGAACTCGCGGATGCCGTTGCGCCGCGCCCAGTCGTTGACGACCTTCGGGCCGCCAACCACCTTGAGCAAGGCGTCGGTGGCCGGATTGCTCGAACGCGTAATCATGATTTCGATCAGATCGATGGCCGGCATGTAATTGCCCGCGCGCACCGGGGCTGCCGCGCTGGAATACTTCTTCGATGCTGTCGGGATCATCAGCGGGAATTCGCTGGTCAGGCTCCAGCGACCCTGCTCCACTCCCTCGAGGAACACCGCCGCAACGGCGATCTTGCTGGTGCTGGCCATGGGGAAGCGCTGGTCGCCCAGGATCGAGATTTCCTGACCGCTTGAAAGGTCGATCGCGGCAACGCCGATCCGTCCGGCAGAGCCATCGGCCAGCATGGCGATGCGCTGTTCGAACGGGGTTTCATAACGCGCTTCGAAGCTCTGCGGCTTGCGTGTCTCGGTGCCGAAGGTGCTGTCGAAGACGGCTTCGAGTTCAGTGCCGTCGGCATGGGCCGGAACGGCGGCGAGGCTGGCTGCCATTGCGGCGGCAGCCGTGGCAATCCTGAAAAAGCGCGATATCATGGACCCGAGTATTACCCCCGTATGCTTTACGGGAGGTTACACAGGCGCAGGCCGATTTCTTCAACAGGCTTGAGACGGAATGTGACCTCACTGCGACAGATGATTCCGTTGCGCGGCCCGATTGATGCCTTGGTGCGAAAACAACCATCCGAAATCCGTTTCGATTTGATACTTTGGCTTGTCGAACGCGGCCTGCGCTGCAACGATTGTACCGATGGGAGAGAGTGACGCGATTCGCACGCTGGAAGGCGGGCTGGCCACGGCGATGGCCCGCGCGGGCTATTCGGACATTTCCGGGCTGCGCCGACTGACCGGCGGGGCGACCATGGAAAGCTGGCGCTTTTCGGCGGGCGGGGAGGATTACGTCCTCCGCCGCGCGCCCAGCCTCGCCTTCATGGAGGGGCGGCCCTACGGTCACGATGTCGAGGCGGCGGTGATCCGCGCGGCGCATGGGGCCGGGGTCAAGGCACCGGAAGTGATGGTCGAGCTGGTGCCGGATGACGGCATCGGCAGCGGTTTCGTGATGCGGGCGCTGCCCGGCACGCCCGACCCCAAGGCGATCCTGGCGATGGAGCAGCCGGACCAGTTGCTGCGCGAAGTCGCGGGCGATCTGGCACGGATCCATTCGCTCGATCCCGCCCGGCTCCCGGCCTCGATCCCGACGATGGACTATGCCGAAGGCATCGCGGGGATGCGCCAGCAGTTCGAGGATGCCGGCGGCGACCGCCCGATCATCGCGCTGGGGCTGCGCTGGCTGACGGACCATGTGCCGGATGCGGCGACGCCGGTGCTCAACCATGGCGACTACCGGCTCGGCAATATTCTCGCCGAGGATTCGCACCTCACCGGCGTGCTCGACTGGGAACTGGCCCATTTCGGCGACCGGCACGAGGACCTCGCCTTCGGTTGCATGGCAGTGTGGCGCTTCGCCCGCTACGACCGGCCCGCGCTGGGGTTGGGCGCGCTGGAGGACTATTTCGCCGCCTACGAAGCGGCGGGCGGCGCGCCGGTGGACCGGGAGCGGTTCCGCTTCTGGATGATCTACCGCACCGTGTGGTGGGCGCTGGGGTGTCTGCGGATGGCCAGCTTCTGGCGCACCGGTCAGGACCGGATGCTGGAGCGGGTGGTGATCTCGCGCCGGACGAGCGAGAACGAACTCGACTTGCTTCTGTTGCTGGAAGAGGATGCGCCCGCCGCTCTGCGCGACAGCAAACTTGAAGTCCTGCCCGATGACGCGACCTGTCAGGAGACGCGTCGTGGCGAGGCCGGATTTGGCGAAATCGCCACGGCAATTGCGGAATGGCTGGCGACCCTCAAGGACAAGGTCGAATGGCACGACAGGTTCCAGCTGGCCGTGGCCCGCAATGCGCTCGGTATGCTGGCACGCGAGGATCGGCCGTTTCGCAGACCAGTGACCGATGCCGGGCTTTGCGCTGACATTTTCGCCGGAACCACGAATTTGGCCGAGCGCGACCTGCTGAACGAGCTGCGCCAGCGCGCGCTCCAAAAACTTGAGACCGATGTGCCCAAATACCCTGCGCTTGCCGTTGCGCGGAATAAATGGACTGGAGAGGACTAAGCGATGGATTTCACCGTACCGCAGGCGCTTGAGGACTATTACGCCGAGCTCGAGAAGTTCATCGAGGACAAGATCATCCCGCTCGAGCAGGCGGACGACAATATCCGCTTCTTCGACCATCGCCGCGAATGGGCGCGGACCGATTTCGAGAACGGCGGCCTGCCGCGCCACGAGTGGGAGGATCTGCTGCGCCAGTCGCGAAAGGCTGCCGACGAGGCGGGACACTGGCGTTTCTCCGCGCCGAAGAAATACGGCGGCCAGGATGGCTCCAACCTGTGGATGGCGGTTATCCGTGACCGCTTTGCAGCGCGCGGGCTGGGGCTGCACAACGATCTGCAGAACGAACACAGCATCGTCGGCAATTTCCCCTTCGTGGCCATGTTCGAAACCTTCGGCACGGAGGAGCAGAAGCAGGAGTTCATCCTCGGCGGCTTCGAGGGGACGCGGCGTGTCGCCTTCGGCCTGACCGAGCCGCATCACGGCAGCGACGCGACCTTCATGGAAACCAAGGCGGTGCGCGAGAGCCGCGACGGAGTCGATGGCTGGCGCATCGATGGCGAGAAGATGTGGATCACCGGCATGCATGTCGCCACCCACTGCGCCATGTTCGCCCGCACCGGCGGCAAGGATGGCGACGCCAGCGGGATCACCTGCTTCCTCGTCCCCAACCCCACCCCCGGTCTCGAAATCGAGGAATGGATGTGGACGTTCAACATGCCGACCGACCATCCGCGCCTGAGCGTCAACAATGTCTGGGTGCCCGACAGCGCTATCTTGGGCGTCGAAGGGCGCGGCCTAGCGCTGGCGCAGAGCTTCGTCCACCAGAACCGCATCCGCCAGGCGGCCAGCTCGCTCGGCGCAGCCAGCTACTGCGTCGAGGAAAGCGTCAAATACGCCCGCCACCGCAAGCCGTTCGGCGAGGAACTGGCGCGCAACCAGGCGATCCAGTTCCCGCTGGTCGAGCTGGCGACCCAGTGCGAAATGCTCCGCCTGCTGATCTACAAGACTGCCTGGGAAATGGACAACATGCCGCATGAGGAGATCGAACGGACGATCTCCGACAAGGTCAGCATGTGCAACTACTGGGCGAACCGGCTGGTGTGCCAGGCGGCCGACCGGGCGATGCAGGTACACGGCGGGATCGGCTATTCGCGGCACAAGCCGTTCGAGCACATTTACCGCCACCACCGCCGCTACCGCATCACCGAAGGGGCGGAGGAAATCCAGATGCGCAAGGTCGGGGCCTATCTGTTCGGCTATCTCGGGCCGAAACGCGGCAAGTATGGCTAGGGAGGCGGGGCGGGGCACTTCGCCACTGGCCATTGGTGCCCCGCCACAAGTCGTTCGCAGAAGTTCCGCTTGACGCGAGGCCGGCCTTGCCTGCCATATCGGCGCTCAACTCTGGGGATTGCCACATGACCATTTCGCTGCGGGCGCTTGCCGCCACCCTCCTGCTTTCGACCTCTGCCGCCGCGCTCGCCCAGCCCGTCGCCATTGTCCAGCCCGGTGCCCCGGGCCAGCCGGCCAAGGTGCTGACGCCCGAACAAGCCATCGATCTGGCCGACATGCGCTACTCCCCCGGCGATGTCGCCTATATGCAGCACATGATCCTGCACCACCAGCAGGCGATCGACATGACGGCGCTGGTCGCCGAGCGTACCACCGATCCCGATATTCGCCGCATCGCCCGCCGGATCGAGGCCAGCCAGGCCGACGAGATGAAGTTCATGATGGACTGGCTGACCAGCCGGGGCGAGCCGACCGCCATGCCTGCCATGGGCAAGGAAAGCATGGATCACGGCGACCACATGGACCATCCGATGCCATCCGCGGGCAAGGGCATGGTGATCATGGAAGGCATGGCCACGCCCGCGCAGATGGCCGCGCTGGCGGCTGCCGAAGGGATCGCTTTCGACCGGCTGTTCCTGCAGCTGATGATCGCCCACCACCGCGGCGCAGTCGACATGACGCGCAACCTGCTCAATTGGTACGGCACCGCCTCGGACCCCGAAATGAACCAGTTCACCGCCGATGTGATGAGCGACCAGAACGCCGAGATTACCCGCATGAACAAGCGGCTGGCGAGCATTTCGGAAGATCCCCGGGCGACGCTCAAGGCGGGTTTCCGCGATGCAGGCGAGGCGATTTCGGGCCTGAAGAAGCTCGCCAGCCTCGAGAAGCCGGCCGGCTTCTTCGATCCGGCCAACCCGGCCGGATTGCAGCCCCTCGCCGCCAAGTCACGCAAGGCCAAGGCTGAGGAAGCGAAAGCCGAAGGTGCGGAAAAGCCCGCTGCGGCCGAAAAGCCCAAGCCTGCCGCCGACCCCAACGATCCGCTGGCCCTGGCCGAAGACGAGCGCGAGCCGGAAACGCCGAAGCTGTCGAACCGCGGCTCGATGCTCGATTTCGCCAACACCGATATCGCTTTCTCCGGCGATCTGATGATTGCGGGCAATTATCACGGCTTCAACATCTATCGCCTCGACGCCGACGGAATGCCCGGGCTGATCAGCTCGGTCGTCTGTCCCGGCGGGCAGGGCGACGTTTCGGTTGCCGGCAATCTGCTGGTGATGAGCGTCGAGGAAGGGCGCGGGCGGGTCGATTGCGGTTTGCAGGGCAATATGGAACGCGCCACTGCCGAGCGTTTCAGGGGCCTGCGCATCTTCGACATTTCCGATCCCGCCTTGCCGCGCCAGGTCGGGCAGGTGCAAACCTGTCGCGGTAGCCACACCCACTCGATCGTCAGCGTCGATGACCGGCGGCTGATCGTCTATGCCTCGGGCACTGGCGGGGTCCGCCTGGGCGAAGAGCTGGCGGGCTGCACCACGCTTCCGGGTGACGATACCGCACTGTTTTCGATCGACGTGATCGAAGTGCCGCTGGCCAATCCGGGCCAGGCTCGCATCGTCGATCGCCCGCGCGTGTTTGCGGCGGAAGGCCAGATCGCCGGCCTGTGGCGCGGCGGCGATCACGGCGAAGGGACGCAGGAAACCGCCGAGACCGACCAGTGCCACGACATCACTGTGTTCCCGTCGAAGAAGCTGGCCGCCGGGGCGTGTTCGGGCAACGGGATCATACTTGACGTGTCCGACCCGCTCAAGCCGAAGCGCATCGACGACGTGACCGACAAGGGCTTCGCCTACTGGCATTCGGCCACCTTCAACAACGATGGCACCCAGGTGCTGTTCACCGACGAATGGGGCGGCGGCGGGCGGCCGCGCTGCCTGGCGGGCGACCCCACCAACTGGGGGGCCAACGCCTTCTACGGCGTCGAGAACGGCAAGCTGGTCTATCGCGGCACCTACAAGCTGCCCGCCCCGCAAAGCGACAAGGAAAACTGCGTCGCCCACAACGGGTCGATCATCCCGGTCCCGGGACGCGATATCTTCGTCCAGGCGTGGTACCAGGGCGGGATCAGCGTGATCGACTTCACCGACCCGGCCAACGTGCAGGAAATCGCCTATTTCGACCGCGGGCCGGTGGACAAGGACCAACTGGTCACCGGCGGGTACTGGTCGGCATACTGGTACAAGGGCCGCATCTACGCGACCGAGATCGCGCGCGGGCTTGATGTCTTCGCGCTGGAGCCGAGCGAGTTCCTGACGGCAGAGGAAATCGCGGCCGCCGAAGCGGCCATCTACCCCGGCGACGTGTTCAACCCGCAAACGCAGACGCAGGTGACCTGGCCTGCCGATGTGGTCGCTGCAGCGGAGGCAAGCCGCAAGGGCGGCTGAGCCGGCAGACGAAAAGGGGGCGGGCGAGCATCGCTGCTGCGCCGCCCCCTAACGTTGTTTGTGCTGCTCGTTACGCCTCTTCCAAAGCGCGAACGATTTCTTCGACTGCACTGTTGGTCAGGGTCGAATCAATCTCGCCGACCAGCGCATTCTGCAGCTCGGTGTGGTAGTGCCGCCGCATCTCGCCCAGACTCGAGGGATCGGCGATGATCGCGATCTTCTCGATCGTGCCGGCGATCGCCATGCTGTTGAGCCTTTCGGCGACGCCCGCCGCATGGCTCAATTCCTCGAGATGCCGGCCGCCGTCATTGCGGTTGGTCGCTTCATGATCGCGGATGCCGGCGCTCTTGTTGGTTGCATCGACCTCGTCGGCCGAAATGCCCTCCAGCTTGATTGCGTCGCCCCGACCGGTGTTCCGGAACAAGCGGAACTGTGTGCCGTCGACGACGGCGACATGGGCGTTTTGCGGAAGTCGCATGGATTGGTTCTCCTGATTGCGGGTGTCGGGAAAACAACGGCCCACCGCGCGGTTGGGTCCTGTACGGCCGTTTCCTAAGCATGAATTGTGTTCGGCGCCGGGTCGCGCTGCGTCAGAACCAGGTTCGCACGCCCAGCACCACGGCGAAACCGTCCGGGTCCTCGCCTTGCGCGCGGGCGATATCGGCGCTCTGGCCCAGCTTTGCCTCGTATTCCACGCCGACATAAGGGGCGAATTCGCGCACGATTTCGTAGCGGAGCCGCAGCCCGGCTTCGAGCTTGGTGAAACCGGCACCGAGATCGCGTTCGGGAATGTCCTGGGCCGCCAGCTCCAGTTCGGCGCGCGGCTGGAGAATCAGGCTCTGGGTGATCTTCTGGTCGTACTCGCCTTCCAGCCGCGCCGTCAGATCGCCCCGGTCGGACAGGAACAGCGCCCCATCGACATGGAACATGTAGGGCGCGAGTCCCTGTACACCGAGCACGAGGTGACTGCGGCTCTCCGGCTCGAGATCTAGCCGCGCCCCCGCCTGCAAGTCGAAGAACGGCCCGATGGCGCGGCTATAGAGCAGCTGGACTTCGGCATCCTCGACCGCGCCGCCCGGTTCGCCTTCGCCTTCGGTCTTGACGAACAGCTTGTCGAGATCGCTGCCCCACCAGCCCTGCGCGTCCCAGACGAAGCCGTCCTCACCGCTCTTCACCCGCGCTTCGAGCCGCTCGACCAGCAGCACGCCGGTGGTCATGCTGCCATGCTCTTCGCCAAGCTTCTTGCGCGAAGGCGCCATGGCCTGCTCGCCCCATATCGCGTCGGCGGCATGGCGCGGGCCTTCGAAGGTGGCGGCGGGAGGCGGAACGTCGGCAGCCGGAGCGCCGTGATCCATCTCGCCGTGGTCCATGTCCCCGTGGTCCATGGGCTCGGCGGGCGGAGGCGCAGGCGTGGCGGCCGGCGGCATGTCGTGCCCGGCATGCGGGTCATGCGATCCGTGATCCTGTGCGGCAAGCGGCGCTGCCAGCGCCAGCGCCAGCAGCGGGAGCGCGAGACGGGCGGTTCGCATCATGCCTTCTCCGGGAACGGCCGCACCGTCACCACCTGCATCATCCCGGCGTGCATGTGATATAGCAGGTGGCAGTGGAAGGCCCAGTCCCCCGGCTCGTCGGCGGTCAGGTCGAAGGTCGCGCTGCCGCCCGGCTGGACGATCACCGTATGCTTGCGCGGCTGGAACATGTCGTGCGGGTCCTTGCCGTTGACCAGCTCGAAGAAATGGCCGTGCAGGTGGATCGGGTGCGCCATCATGGTGTCGTTGACGAGCTTGACCCGGACCCGTTCGTTATAGGCGAAGCGGATCGGATCGTCGGTGACGGCGGTGAACTTCTTGCCGTCGAAGCTCCACATGTACCGTTCCATATTGCCGGTCAGGTGGATCTGCATGGTCCGCTCGGGCATCCGGTGCGGGTTCATCGTTTTCGACCTGAGATCGGTGTAGCGCAGCACCCGGTGCGGCACATTGTCGAGGCCGAGCCCGGGGAAGTCCATCCGGTCGACCGGCATCGGCGCGATCATATCGACGCCGGGGCCGACTTCGACATCGGGCGGCACCAGCGACTTGTCGCGCATGGAGTGGTCCATGCCACCGTGGCCGCCATCGCCATGATCCATCCCGCCCATGCCCATATCGGCCATGGTCAGCGTCGGCACTTCGCGCAGGCCAGGCGCGGTCGCCTTGTGGCCCGGATGCGAGGTCAGGCTGGCCACGCCGATGCCGCTGCGGTCCATCGCCTCGGCCACCAACGCGTGGCTGCCGTCGGGCGGGGTGACGACGACGTCATAGGTTTCGGCGGTGCCGATCTGGAGCTCGTCGACGGTGACCTCCTTCACATCCTGCCCGTCGGCCTGGATGACTGTCATCGGCACGCCCGGAATGCGGATGTTGAAGAAGCTCATGGCCGAGCCGTTGATGATGCGCAGCCGCACCTTCTCGCCCGGCTTGAACAGGTATTCGAGATTATCTGCCGGGCCGTGACCGTTGATGAGATAGGTGTAGGTCGTGCCGTTGACGTCGGCGATGTCGCGAGGGTTCATTCGCATCGCGCCCCACATGCGGCGTTCTTCGCCCGACATCTCGCCTTCGGTCGCGGTCATCATGTCGCGGTTGAAGTAATGCTCGCCGACCTTGAGCTTGCGCATGATCTCGTGCGGATGAAGCGGGGTGAACTCGCTCAGCAGCACGACATAGTCGCGGTCGAAGCGATTGTCCGAGCCGTCCTTGGGCTCGATGATGATCGGGCCGTAATGCCCCATCTGCTCCTGCAGGCCCGAATGGCTGTGCCACCAATAGGTGCCGGCCTGCCGGATCGGGAATTCATAGGTGAAGGTCTCGCCCGGCTTGATCCCGGGGAAGCTGACGCCGGGTACGCCGTCGAACTGGAACGGCAGCAGCAGCCCGTGCCAGTGGATCGAGCTGTCCTCGTCGAGGTTGTTGGTGACGTGCAGCCGCACGTTCTGCCCTTCCCTGAGCCGGATCAGCGGGCCAGGGATCATCCCGTCGACCGCAATTGCGTGCCCGCTGCGGCCCCCCGTCGAGAACTTGGCATGGCCGATGCCGAGGCGAATATCCTCACCCGAATAGGTGCCGAAGCCTTTCTTCGCCTCGTGACCGTGCATCGATCCGCCCTTGGCCCAGGCCGGGACGGGCAGGGCCGAGGCAGCAGCGAGCGCAGCGGTGCTGGTGATAAGGCCGCGGCGGGACAAGGTGACCGGGGCAGACTTGATGATTCTGTTCATGGCGCCTATATATACCCCCATAGGGTATATTGAAAGAGGGTCTTTCGGCCATGTCGGAACCGCATTGCAAGGATACGAAGAGCACCGTCAACCGGCTTAACCGCATTGCAGGGCAGGTCCAGGGCGTGGTTCGCATGATTGAGCAGGACCGTTACTGCATCGACGTGCTGACCCAGATCGCCGCGATCAAGTCCGCGCTGGCCAAGGTCGAAAGCGAAGTGCTCAAGCGCCACGCGGCATCCTGCGTCGCCTCGGCCATCGCCTCGGGCGACGAGGCCGACCAGCGCGAGAAATTCTCCGAGCTGATCGACCTGATCGAAAGGACACGCAAATGACCGGCAAGACCGCAACGCTCTATCGCATGGTCCTGCCGGACCACCTCTGCCCCTCGGGCCTCAAGGCCAAATGGCTGCTCGAGAGCGAAGGTTATGAGGTCGAGGACCATCCCTTGCTGACCCGCGAGGAGACCGATGCCTTCAAGGCGCAGCATGACGTCGCGACCACTCCGCAGGCATGGATCGGCAATGAAAGGATCGGTGGCTATATCGATTTGCGCAAGCACTTCGGCCGCCGTGTGCTGGAGAAGGGCGAGACCACCTATCGCCCGGTCATCGCCCTGTTCGCGATGATGGCGCTGATGGCGGTCGCTGCCGCCTATGTCGCGACGGGCCAGCCGATCTCGGTGCTGTCGGCGGAATGGTTCGTCAGCTTCTCCATGTGCGGCCTCGCCTATCTCAAGCTGCGCGATGTCGAGAGCTTCTCGACCATGTTCCTCAACTACGACCTGCTGGCGCGGCGCTGGGTGCCCTACGCCTATATCTACCCCTTCGCCGAAGGGCTGGCGGGCGTATTGATGACGGCGCATGCGTTCGACTGGCTGTCGATCCCGGTGGCGCTGTTCATCGGCACCGTGGGCGCAGCGAGCGTGTTCAAGGCGGTCTATGTCGACCGCCGCGAGCTCAAATGCGCCTGTGTCGGCGGCGACAGCAATGTGCCGCTCGGTTTCGTCTCGCTGACCGAGAACCTCTTCATGATCGGCATGGCCGTGTGGATGCTGGCCAAACCGATGGCGATGTGAGGATCCGAATATCGCCGAAAAAGCAAAAGGGCCGGGATCGCTCCCGGCCCTTTCCTGTTTCCGTCATCCCAGCGAAAGCTGGGATCTCTCTCGGCTGGGTCTGACCCAGCGGTATGAGACCCCGGATCCCCGGATCAAGTCCGGGGCATGCAAGTCCGGGGTGACGATCCTGTTGGGGATCGTCAGAAGCCCATACCGCCCATGCCGCCCATGTCGGGCATCGCCGGGGCAGGCTTGTCTTCCGGAGCTTCCGAAATCGCCGCTTCGGTGGTGATCAGCAGGCCGGCCACCGAGGCTGCGTCCTGCAGTGCGGTGCGCACCACCTTGGTCGGGTCGATCACGCCGGCCGCCACGAGGTTCTCGTAGGTGTCGGTCGCAGCGTTGAAGCCCTGGGTCTCGTCGCCTTCGCGCAGCAGATTGCCCGAAACCACCGCCCCGTCATGGCCGGCGTTCTCGGCGATCTGGCGGATCGGTGCGAGAATCGCCTTGCGGACGATGTCGATGCCGCGGGTCTGGTCGTCGTTGATGCCCTTGAGGCCTTCGAGAGCCTTGGTGGCATAGAGCAGCGCGGTACCGCCGCCCGGGACGATGCCTTCTTCCACCGCCGCGCGGGTTGCGTGGAGCGCGTCATCGACGCGGTCCTTGCGCTCCTTCACTTCGACTTCGGTGGCACCGCCGACCTTGATCACGGCCACACCGCCGGCGAGCTTGGCGAGACGCTCCTGCAGCTTCTCGCGATCGTAATCGCTCGAGGTGTTGTCGATCTGGGTGCGGATTTCGCCGACGCGGGCCTTGATGTCGGCTTCGTCACCGGCACCGTCGACGATGGTGGTGTTGTCCTTGTCGATGGTGACCTTCTTGGCCTGGCCGAGCATGCCCAGCGTGACGTTCTCGAGCTTGATACCGAGATCTTCGCTGATCATCTCGCCCTTGGTCAGGATCGCGATGTCCTGCAGCATGGCCTTGCGGCGATCGCCGAAGCCCGGAGCCTTGACGGCCGCAACCTTGAGGCCGCCGCGCAGCTTGTTGACCACGAGGGTCGCCAGCGCTTCGCCTTCGATGTCTTCGGCGATGATCAGCAGCGGACGGCCCGACTGGACCGCGGCTTCGAGCACCGGCAGCATCGACTGCAGGTTCGACAGCTTCTTCTCGTGGATCAGGATGTACGGGTTTTCGAGTTCGACCGTCATCTTTTCCGGGTTGGTGATGAAGTAGGGGCTCAGATAGCCGCGGTCGAACTGCATGCCTTCGACGACATCGAGTTCGAACTCGAGGCCCTTGGCCTCTTCCACGGTGATGACGCCTTCCTTGCCGACCTTCTCCATCGCTTCGGCGATCTTCTCGCCGACTTCGGTGTCGCCATTGGCCGAGATGATGCCGACCTGGGCGATTTCCGAGGAGCCCGAGACGTCCTTCGAACGGCCCTTGAGGTCTTCGACGACCTTGGTCACCGCAAGATCGATGCCGCGCTTGAGATCCATCGGGTTCATGCCGGCGGCAACCGACTTCATGCCTTCGGTGACGATGGCCTGGGCCAGCACGGTGGCGGTGGTGGTGCCGTCACCGGCCGCGTCGTTCGCCTTGCTGGCGACTTCGCGGATCATCTGCGCGCCCATGTTCTCGAACTTGTCTTTCAGTTCGATTTCCTTGGCGACGGTGACGCCGTCCTTGGTGATGCGGGGGGCGCCGAAGCTCTTGTCGATCACGACATTGCGGCCCTTGGGGCCCAGCGTGACCTTGACGGCATTGGCGAGGGTGTCGACACCCTTGAGGATGCGTTCGCGTGCGTCGCGCGAGAATTTCACGTCCTTGGCAGCCATTGGTGTTTCTCCTGTTTCGTCATCCCAGCGCAAGCTGGGATCGGGTTCGGCCCAGCGGGGCCTTCGAATGATTTACAAAGCGGCTAGAGACCCCTGCTTTCGCAGGGGTGTGCGTGATCAGCTGATCACGCCCATGATGTCGCTTTCCTTCATGATCAGCAGCTCCTGGCCGTCGACCGTCACTTCGGTGCCGGACCACTTGCCGAACAGCACGCGGTCGCCGGTCTTGACGTCGAGCGGGATACGCTCGCCATCGTCGTCGCGGGCGCCGTCGCCGATGGCAACGATCTCGCCTTCGCTCGGCTTTTCCTTGGCGCTGTCGGGAATGATGATCCCGCCGGCGGTCTTTTCTTCGGCTTCGATGCGACGGACCAGGACGCGGTCGTGCAGCGGACGAAATGCCATGATGTGACCTCTTCGTTTGAAAGGTTGGAATGCGCTTGGCACTCCCACCATGAGAGTGCCAACGCGGCGCAGATGGGTGTGCGGCGAGGGAGAGTCAACAACCGGGCGGCAAAAATTTTTTGCCTTTCAGCCGGCCTTTGCGGTGAGGCCCAGCACCTCGCGCCGCGCCCAGCGGCGGGTCAGCAGGAAGGCTGCAAAGACCAGGCCGGTGGCAAGGCCGATCCATACGCCGGTCCCTTGCAGCGGGGTGTAGAAGCCGAGCCAGATGGCAACGCCATAGCCAGGCACCCAATAGCTGAAGATCGCGATCCACATCGGTGCGCGGGTATCCTGCAAGCCACGCAGGGCTCCGGCTGCTACCGCTTGCACCCCGTCGAACAGTTGGAAGGCGGCCGCCACCAGCATGTACTGCACCGCGAAACCGACCATGGCCGCATTCTCGGGTGCCAGCGGGTCGACGTAGATACGCAGCAACAACAAGGGTGCGAACAACATCAGCGCAGCCGGGATAGCCATGAAGCCAGCCGCCATTGCCAGCCCGACCCAGCCGGCGCGACCGATAGCTTCCCGGTTGCGTGCACCATAGTGATACCCCACCCGGATCGTCGCTGCCTGCCCGACGCCGAACGGCACCTGGAAGGCAAGCGCGGCAATTTGCAGTGCGACCGTATGTCCGGCCAGCTCCGATGCGCCGATCCGGCCCATCAGCAGCGCTGCGCCGCTGAACAGTCCGGCCTCGGCGATGATGATGATCATGATCGGGCTGCCTAGCCGCAGGATTTCAACGAGGCGCGACCATTCGGGCCGCCACCAGTTGCCGAAGATACGGTAGCGGCGCAGGCGGCGATCGGTGCGGATCGCTACGAGGTAGCTCGCCAGCACGAAGAGCGAAGTCAGCACACTGGCGAGTGCCGAGCCCTCAAGCCCCAGCGCGGGCGCACCGAGGTTGCCGAACACGAACATCCAGTTGAACAGCAGGCTTGCCCCCAAGGCTCCGCCGGTGATGGCGGTGGCAAAGATCGGCCGGCCCAGTGCCGATACGAAATTGCGCAACACATTGGCGAGGATCATCGGCACCATCGCCCACATGATGACTTGCAGGAAATCGCCCGCACGTTCAGCGAGGTGCGGTGTCTGGCCTGTCAGCAGCAGCAACCGCTCGCCGTTCCAGCACAGCGCCATCCCCACCATGCCGGCACCCACCGCGACCCACAGCCCCATGCGCACCGAACGGCGCACTTCGCGCACTGCATGGCCCTTGCGGCCCAGCTCCTCCGCGATCAGTGCGGCAACGATGCCGGTGAGGCCGGAGAATGCCCACATCAGCAAGCCGAACAGCGCGATCCCCAGCGCCGAGGCAGCCAGTTCGATTTCGCCAAGCCGGGCGACGAAGATCACGTCGACGGCATGGACAAGCATCTGCAGCAGGTTGGCGAGCGCCAGCGGCCACGCCAGCCGGAAGGTGGCGGCGATCTCGGCCATCCACGGGGAAGCCGAGGCTGGGGAAGAGGCAGGCGCGTGCGTCATAAAGCCGTCCCGGATAGGCGCGAGGAAGCCCGGCTTGAAGCGATCCCCTGGCCCAGGTGCAACTTCAGTCCCCCACAGCGGCGCATTTGCCACAGCACGCGTGTCTGGGGAGAAACCGTGACACAGCTATGGCAGCGGGGCCGCGGTCGGGGGGATAGGACCAATCGAAATCTGACGGCCCGAACCAAAAGGGCGGCGCCTTGCGGCACCGCCCTCCTGTGATCTCGCGAGGGAGATCGAAGCGTAAGCGCCCCTGCGGGCAATGGCTTGCCTGAGCGAGCCCCTTACTTGAGCTCGACGGTGCCGCCGGCTTCTTCGATCTTCTTCTTGATTTCTTCTGCTTCGGCCTTGTTGACGCCTTCCTTGACGGCCTTCGGCGCGCCTTCGACGAGAGCCTTGGCTTCGGTCAGGCCCAGGCCGGTGATGGCGCGGACTTCCTTGATGACCTGGATCTTCTTGCCACCGTCGCCGGTGAGAATGACGTCGAATTCGTCCTTCTCTTCAACCGGGGCAGCGTCGCCACCACCAGCAGCCGGGCCGGCAACAGCAACAGCAGCGGCGGCGCTCACGCCCCACTCTTCTTCCAGTGCCTTGGCGAGTTCAGCTGCCTCGAGGACGGTCAGCTTCGAAAGTTCTTCAACGAGAGCCTTGATATCGGCCATTGTACGTACTCCAATAATGGTCGGGGTGCTTGTGGCTGGCCCCGGTGGAATGTCTGTTCTTGCGAAAACCGCTTACGCCGCGTCCTTGGCGCCATAGGCACCGAACACACGTGCGAGCTTGGCGGCGGGGGCGTTGACGACCTGGGCGACCTTGGTCGCCGGGGCGTTGACGAGACCCACCAGCTTTGCGCGCAGCTCGTCGAGGCTGGGAAGGGCGGCGAGCGCCTTGATCCCGGCTTCGTCGAGCACCTGACCGCCCATTGCGCCGCCGACGATCTCGAGCTTGTCGTTCGTCTTGGCGAAGTCCACCGCAGCCTTGGCTGCAGCAACCGGGTCGGTCGAATAACCGATCGCGGTCGGGCCCGTCAGCATGTCAGCCATGCCTTCGTAAGCCGTGTCCTTGAGGGCGATCTTGGCAAGACGGTTTTTCGCAACCTTGTAGGAAGCACCAACGTCACGCATCTTCAGGCGCAGGTCGGTGGACTGGGCCACCGTCAGGCCGAGGTTGCGGGTGACAACCACCACGCCCGCCTCGTTGAAGACTGCATTGAGCTGGGCAACCGCGTCGGCTTTTTGCGAACGATCCATGCCATACTCCTTCACTATGACCGGGCGAAATGGCTCCCGCACGGCCGGCTCAATTCGCTCCGCCGCTCATGCGGCGCAGCACTGTGTCCAATGATGGGGAAGGAGGGCGCATACACGCCAGATGGCCACCTGTATGGAGGGGGCCGGAAAACTCGTTTCCCCGTCTAGGCTGGAAATTAAGAAGGCCAGATTGCCTTCACCAACTGTCTCGGACGGATGAACCGCAGAATCGAAGAGACCCGCCGTTCGGGGGCGGGCCTCTAAGGATTCGGGCGCTGCTGTCAAGCGAAAGCGGTCATTTCGGGGCATACCCCAGCAGATCGCCCGGCTGGCATTCCAGCTCGCGGCAGATCGCCTCAAGCGTGGAGAAGCGGATTGCCCTGGCCTTGCCGGTCTTGAGGATCGACAGATTGGCGAGTGTGAGGCCAACCCGCTCGGCCAGTTCGGTCAGCGTCATACGGCGGGCGTGGAGCAGATCGTCTAGCCTGACCACGATGTTGGTTCCTTCATCCGCCGGCATCACACAGTCCCTTCGAGGTCTTCGCGCATGGCCGCACCATGGCGGAACACGCGGGCGAGGATGAACAGGATCATCGCCAGGACGATCGTCGCCAGCGAGAGTCCATCGTCGCCATGATGCACATTGGCCCGCATCGGAGCAGCGTCCCACCAGATCAGCAAGGGTGCCAGCAGGATCTGGACCCCCTGGTAGGCAAGGGTCAGCCAGGCCATCGCGGACAGCCGATCGGCATTGGCTGGAGCGAACGGATCGCCGACCGCAACGCTGTCGACGATCCTGCGCAAGTGCCGAATTAAGAAGAAGCCTAACGTAGCCGCCACGGCGGCCAGAAAGAGCATCGCGGCGATGGTGGGGAAATGCTGCTCGACGAGCTGCAGGCCGGCTACTTCCTTCTTGGCATAGCTGAGCGGGATAAGGCAGAGGGCCACAATCGCCGCGAGGGCGCTGAGCCAGAGCATAATGGTGAGCATCCAACCGACGACAGCCAAGAGGGCATCGCGGCGCCCAGCCGCGGGGCGTGGCGTCAGTTCCATGGGAAGACGGGCCATGAAGCAGGCGCGGTAGAAAGCCGTTGCATTTCGAATCTCCATTCAGGTTGATATCGAAACTCAATATGCCGTGGCCATTATATCGTCAATCAATAATATTGAAAAACGGTAAGTCGTTTGTCGAGTAGGAGCAAACGGAAAGCCCGCCACCGGAAAACCGGGGCGGGCTCGAGGCAGGGTCTTGAGAGGGGTTGGCCCCTGAGGGAGGATGCTCGTCAGCTGGCGCTGGGGACCCAGTTGCCATGGAAGCCGGGCGGGATGCGGTGGGGGATATGGATCACCGCTTGCGGCGCGCCGGTGAAGTCGTTGGCCTTGAGAATCTGCAGCTCGGTCGTGTCCTTCGCCGCATCGATCACGAGGCCGATCAACCAGCCATCATCCTCCACTGCATCGGGCGAGCGGGGCACGAACACGAACTCGCCCGGATGCCGGTCCGCGCCCAGTTCGCGCACTTCGGTGGTGCCGGCTTCGAGATCGTGCTTGAACAGCTGCGTCCCGCCCATGTCGAGCCCTTCGCGCTCGGCCAGGCCGACGCAATAGGCATAGCGATAGGGCTGGCAGCTGCGCCGCTCGTCATAGCGCGGGAATTCCTGCGCCCGATTGTGCAGCACTGTCCGCTCGACATGCCGCGCCGCTGGATCGGCGACCCAGCGTTCGAACCGGATCCACTTGCCGCCGGGGCCGTGCGGCGAACTGTCATAGGTGCTCTCGTGCACCACCACATCGACCACGACCTTACCGTCGGCTGTCTCATAGGCATTGGCCGGGTGATAGACGTAACAAGGCTCGTCGATGGTGCACCAGATGGTGTCTTCGCCCTTGCCATTGCGCGGCAGCAGGCCGAGCCTTGTGCCGTGGGCCGGGTCCCAATGCAGCGGAAAGCTGTAGCCCGCCACCAGTCGCTTCATCGAGAACACGGCGGGCAGGTCGAACACCAGCACATAGTTCTCGGTGATCTGGCAATCGTGGATCGAGGGTCCGTCCTTCACCGGGATCGGTTCCTCGCGGACGACCTTGCCGTGGCTATCCACCACCGTGTGCCAGACCGTTTCGGGCTGCTGCACGTCATAGCAGATCGCGTGCATCTCGCCGGTCGCCGGGTCCAGATGCGGGTGGGCGGAGAAGCTGTTCTGCAGCGTGCCGTCGAACGGGTTGTGGGCGATGGTCTCCAGCGTATCGTCGAGCTCCACCGGATTGCCGCCCGCTTCGACAATCGCATAGGTCCGCCCATTGATGCCGACGATATTGGTGTTGGCATTGTCTGTCCGGGGCTTGCGGGTGCCGGGCTTGCGCGGCTCGCCCAGCGCGTCGCTGACCGCGTTGGAGCGGATCCAGCGGTTGCGGTACCATTCGGCCTTGCCATCCCTGATCCGCACGCCATGGGCCATGCCGTCGCCGACGAACCAGTGATAGCTGCCCGGATCGGGCGGGGTCACCGGGTTCGGCCCGATGCGCAGGTAGCGCCCGTCAAGCTGCGCCGGGATCTCGCCATCGACAGTGAGCTCGCTCAGCGTCACTTCCTCGGTCATCGGCGTGTGCAGTCCGGTCAGATAGGGGTGCCCGCCAGCTGGTTCACGCAGCCGCTTGCGGTTGAAATCGGCGACGGTGAGGACGCCCTTGGTGACGGCGGAACGGATGGTCTTCTCGATAACGCTGGCCATGGCCCTTGCTCCCTTGCAGCAACGAGTCGGAATGTTTATGATGTTAACATGACCGCTAATGATAACACTGTCAACATAAAATCCGACGAGGCCTACCACCACGGCGACCTGCGCGCGGCGGCGATTGCGCTGGGGCTTGAAAAACTGGCCTCGCAGGACGTGCCCGATCTGGGGTTGCGTGCCATCGCGCGGGAACTGGGGGTCAGCGCCACGGCGCTCTATCGGCATTTCGCCAACAAGGATGCCTTGCTCGATGCCTTGGCGAGGGAGGGCATTCGCCAGCTCGGCCAGTCGCAGCTGACGGCGGCCACGGCCGCAGGCGGGGGCTATGCCGCGTTCCAGGCAACCGGGGTCGCTTATGTCGAGTGGGCAGTGGCCAATCCGGCGCTGTTTGCCGTGACCTTCGCCTGCAAGCCGGGTCCCGACATGGCCGACGCCTCAAGCGACGACAACGAGGCGTTCCGGCAGCTTCAGGCCGGGATCTCCAGCGTGCTTCCGCAGCTCGAACCCGGCAGCGACCGGGCGAGCGCCGCGATCCATGCCTGGTCGCTGGTTCACGGGCTGGCCAACCTTATCCTTTCGGGGCAAGTCGCGAACGATCCGGCGCTGATCCGGTCGGTCGTCGGCCTGACCTTCGGCCTTGGCCGCAGTCCCGCCGACCGCGCTTGACCCCTTGCCCCTGCCTACCTATATGCGCCCCCGACCGCTCGCTTCGAGCAAGACCGATTCATGCGCGGGAATCGGTCAAGGAATGGAAGCAGCGGGCTCCATAATCGCGACGCTTTGAGTGTGCTGCAGCAGTGCCGCCGGGAATCGGTGCGCCCGAGCTGCGGCCTTTTCGCGTCCCGGTTAGGATCCCTCTCGCGTTCGACATGAGATTTTCCTGCCGGGCCGCCGTTTGCGCGTCCGGCGCAGCACGAGAAGAGGCGACACTCCTCCATGGCAAGCAAGGCGAAAACCCCGACGGCACTGACCAAGGCTTCGGGCACGGCGAAGCGGCGCATCCGCAAGATCTTCGGCGACATCCACGAAGTGGTGCAGATGCCGAACCTGATCGAGGTTCAGCGCGAAAGCTACGAACACTTCCTGCGTTCGGACAAGAGCACGGGCTATGTCTCGGGCCTCGAGAAGACGCTGCGCTCGGTGTTCCCGATCCGCGACTTTGCCGGCACAGCCGAACTCGACTTCGTGCACTACGAACTCGAAGATCCCAAGTACGACACCACCGAGTGTCGCCAGCGCGGCATCACCTATGCCGCCCCGATGAAAGTCACGCTGCGCCTGATCGTGTTCGAAGTCGATACCGAGACGGAAACCCGCTCGGTGCTCGATATCAAGGAGCAGGACGTCTACATGGGCGACATGCCGCTCATGACGGAGAACGGCACCTTCATCATCAACGGAACCGAGCGTGTCATCGTGTCGCAGATGCACCGTTCGCCGGGTGTGCTGTTCGACCATGACCGGGGCAAGACCCACAGCTCGGGCAAGCTGCTGTTTGCCGCCCGCGTCATCCCCTACCGCGGTTCGTGGCTCGATTTCGAATTCGACGCCAAGGACATCGTCAACGTCCGCATCGACCGCAAGCGCAAGCTGCCGGTCACCTCGCTGCTGTTCGCGCTCGGTCTCGATGCCGAAGATATCCTCGGGTACTTCTACAACACCGTCACCTGGGACCGTGCCAAGGACGGGTGGAAGATACCGTTCCACGCCGAAGCCTGGCGCAACGCCAAGCCGGCTTTCCCGCTGGTCGATGCCAAGACCGGCGAGGAAGTGTTCCCCGCCGGCCAGAAGATCTCGCCGCGTGCCGCCAACAAGGCGGCCAAGGATGGCCTCACCACCCTGCTGCTGCCGACCGAGGAAATCTTCGCGCGCTATGCCGCGAACGACATGATCGACGAGTCGACCGGTCGGATCTACATCGAAGCCGGTGACGAAGTCGGCCCGGACCACCTGGAGGCGCTCGACGCTGCCGGGTTCGACAAGATCGAGCTGCTCGACATCGACCACGTCGGCATCGGCCCGTGGATCCGCAACACGCTCAAGGCCGACAAGGCCGAGAACCGTGACGAAGGCCTCGAGGCGATCTACAAGGTCATGCGCCCGGGCGAACCGCCGACCAAGGAAACCGCCGAAGCCCTGTTCGAAGGCCTGTTCTTCGATGGCGAACGCTATGACCTTTCGGCCGTTGGCCGCGTCAAGCTCAACATGCGTCTCGACCTCGACGCCGAGGACACCGTTACCACGCTGCGCAAGGAAGACATCCTGGCGGTGGTGAAGGAACTCGTCGGCCTCAAGGACGGCAAGGGTGAAGTCGACGACATCGACAACCTCGGCAACCGCCGGGTCCGTTCGGTGGGCGAGCTGCTGGAAAACCAGTACCGCGTCGGCCTGCTGCGCATGGAACGTGCGGTCAAGGAACGCATGAGCTCGGTCGATGTGTCGACCGTGATGCCGAACGACCTCATCAACGCCAAGCCGGCCGTGGCCGCGGTGCGCGAGTTCTTCGGCTCCAGCCAGCTGTCGCAGTTCATGGACCAGACCAACCCGCTGTCCGAAGTCACCCACAAGCGCCGCGTCTCGGCGCTCGGGCCGGGCGGTCTCACCCGCGAGCGTGCCGGCTTCGAAGTCCGCGACGTTCACCCGACGCACTATGGCCGCATCTGCCCGATCGAAACGCCGGAAGGCCCGAACATCGGTCTGATCAACTCGCTCAGCACCTTTGCCCGCGTCAACAAATACGGCTTCATCGAAACGCCGTACCGCGTGGTCAAGGACGGCAAGGTCACCAGCGAAGTGATCTACCTTTCGGCCATGGAAGAGCAGAAGCACACCGTGGCGCAGGCTTCGGCCGAGCTCAACGATGACGGCTCGTTCGTCGAGGAACTGATCTCGGCACGCCAGAACGGCGACAACCTGATGGCGCCGCGCGAAACCATCACGCTGATGGACGTCTCGCCCAAGCAGCTCGTCTCGGTCGCCGCCTCGCTCATTCCGTTCCTCGAAAACGATGACGCCAACCGCGCGCTGATGGGCTCGAACATGCAGCGCCAGGCGGTGCCGCTGGTCAAGGCCGAGGCACCCTGGGTCGGCACCGGCATGGAAGAAACCGTCGCCCGCGATTCGGGTGCGGCGATCACCGCCACCCGCGGCGGCGTGGTCGACCAGGTCGACGCCAGCCGTATCGTTATCCGTGCGATCGGCGATGTCGAACCCGGCCAGTCGGGCGTCGACATCTACAGCCTGCAGAAGTTCCAGCGTTCGAACCAGTCGACCTGCATCAACCAGCGCCCGCTGGTGAAGGTCGGCGAAACGGTCGAGGCCGGTGACATCATCGCCGACGGCCCCTCGACCGATCTCGGTGAGCTGGCACTGGGCAAGAACAGCCTCGTCGCTTTCATGCCCTGGAACGGCTACAACTACGAAGACTCGATCCTGATCAGCGAACGCATCGTCAAGGACGACGTCTTCACCTCGATCCACATCGAGGAGTTCGAAGTCATGGCCCGCGACACCAAGCTCGGGCCGGAAGACATCACCCGCGACATCCCCAACGTCGGCGAGGAAGCGCTGCGCAACCTCGACGAAGCGGGGATCGTCTACATCGGTGCCGAAGTGCATCCGGGCGACATTCTGGTCGGCAAGATCACGCCCAAGGGCGAAAGCCCGATGACGCCGGAAGAAAAGCTGCTGCGCGCCATCTTCGGCGAAAAGGCCAGCGACGTGCGCGACACCTCGCTCCGCCTGCCGCCGGGCACCAGCGGCACCATCGTCGACGTGCGCATCTTCAACCGTCACGGGATCGAGGTCGACGACCGTACCCGTGCGATCCAGCAGGAAGAGATCGAACGTCTGCGCAAGGACAGCCAGGACGAACGCGCGATCCTCAACCGGGCGACCTACAACCGCCTGCGCGACATGCTGCTCGGCCAGACCGCTTCGGCGGCGCCGAAGGGCATCAAGAAGGGCACGGAAATTACCGAGGCCCTGCTGGAGGAAGTCGAGCGCCACGAATGGTTCAAGTTCGCGGTCGCCGACGACACCCGTCAGAGCCAGATCGAAGCGATCAAGGCCCAGTATGACGAGGCTGTGAAGGGCATCGACGAGAAGTTCGAGGACCGGAAGGAAAAGCTCGAACGCGGCGACGAACTCGCCCCGGGCGTGCTCAAGATGGTCAAGGTCTTCGTTGCCATCAAGCGCAAGCTGCAGCCGGGCGACAAGATGGCCGGCCGTCACGGCAACAAGGGTGTGATTTCGCGCATCCTGCCGGTCGAGGACATGCCGTTCCTCGAAGACGGGACCCCGGTCGATCTCGTGCTCAACCCGCTCGGCGTGCCTTCGCGCATGAACGTCGGGCAGATCTTCGAAACCCACCTGGGCTTCGCCGCCCGCGGTCTGGGCCAGCAGATCAAGGTGGCGCTCGACGAGTGGCGCGCAGCCAACCCCAATCCCGAAGCGGGCGCTCCGCCCGAAGCGGTCAAGGCCAAGCTGCAGGAAATCTACGGCGATCGCTATGCCGAGGATATCGCCTCGCGCGGGACGACCGAAATCGTCGAGCTCGCTTCGAACCTCACCGCCGGTGTTCCGATGGGCACCCCGGTGTTCGACGGCGCGCGTGAAAGCGACGTGACCGCGCAGCTGCAGGCTGCCGGGATCGACAGCGACGGCCAGTCGGTGCTCTATGACGGCCGCACCGGTGAGGCCTTCGACCGCAAGGTGACCGTGGGCATCATCTACATGCTCAAGCTGCACCACCTGGTCGACGACAAGATCCACGCCCGTTCGATCGGCCCCTACTCGCTCGTCACCCAGCAGCCGCTGGGCGGCAAGGCGCAGTTCGGTGGCCAGCGCTTCGGAGAAATGGAAGTCTGGGCACTGCAGGCCTACGGCGCGGCCTACACGCTGCAGGAAATGCTGACGGTGAAGTCCGACGACGTGGTCGGCCGCACCAAGGTCTACGAAGCGATCGTCAAAGGCGACGACACCTTCGAGGCCGGCATTCCCGAAAGCTTCAACGTGCTCGTCAAGGAAATGCGCAGCCTCGGCCTCAACGTCGAACTGTCGTCGCTCACCGACGGCACCGACGAGGACGGCGACGACATGCAGATTGCTGCCGAGTAACCAGGAGGATGTGATCTGCCTCGGCCTTCGGGACGGGGCAGGCACGGAGTGATGCGTATCAGCAGGACGATCCGAAATCTGGCCGGTTCACAGGGCTACGTTCTCCGGCGCGAGCCGGATGGCGCGGCCTTGCGTGCCGTGCTGGCCGGCCTGCATCCGGTGCAGACCGAGCATGCGCTGATCCGTCTGGGGGCAGCGCATGACGGCGGCTATCTGGTGCCCGACGATCTCGACGGCATCGCCGCGGTATTCTCGCCGGGTGTCGATACCACCGCCGAGTTCGAACGCGACTGTATCGCCCGCGGCATGAAAAGCTTCCAGGCCGATGGCTCGATTGCCTCTTCGCCGCTGGTCGATCCAGCCAACGACTTCGAAGCCAGATTCATCGGGATCGACAGCCATGGCGACACCATCACCCTGGGTGACTGGGTCTCAGCCAAGGCTCCCGGTTCGGACGATCTGCTGCTGCAGATGGATATCGAAGGGCACGAATGGCTCGCGCTGGCGCAGACCAGCGATGCTCTGCTCAAACGGTTTCGCGTGATCGTGCTGGAACTGCACCATCTCGATGCACTGGCGACCGATTTCGGCCGGCTGGTGATGGGCCCGGTGATCCGCCGCCTGGCGCGCCATTTCGATGTCGTCCACCTGCACGCCAACAACCTCGCGCAGCCGCTGCGCACCCGCGAGGGCGAGCTGCTCGAGCTGGTCGAGGTAACGCTGCTGCGCAAGGATCGCTCGACCAGGCGCGATCCGCTGGGGCAGCTGCCACACCCGCTCGATGCCGACAACCTGCCCGATCGACCGCCGATCGCCATCCCGCCGCTGATATCCGGAATGACCTGACCGCAACCGTCCGCCGCCCGAACACAGAATTGAGAAGCCGCCGCAAGGCGCACAGGAACCGAAGAAACGCCATGAACGAACTGACCAAATTCACCAACCAGCTCGCCAAGCCGGAAACCTTCGACCAGATCCAGATCGGCATCGCGTCGCCCGAGCGCATCCGCAGCTGGTCGTTCGGCGAAATCAAGAAGCCGGAAACGATCAACTACCGCACCTTCAAGCCCGAGCGTGACGGCCTGTTCTGCGCGCGTATCTTCGGTCCGGTGAAGGATTACGAATGCCTGTGCGGCAAGTACAAGCGCATGAAGTACAAGGGCGTCGTGTGCGAAAAGTGCGGCGTCGAAGTGACGGTGACCAAGGTCCGCCGCGAGCGCATGGGCCACATCGAACTGGCCGCGCCGGTGGCGCACATCTGGTTCCTGAAGTCGCTGCCGTCGCGCATCGGCCTGCTGCTCGACATGCAGCTCAAGCAGCTCGAGCGGGTGCTTTATTTCGAGAACTACATCGTCACCGAGCCGGGCCTGACCCCGCTGGAGAAGTTCCAGCTGCTGAGCGAGGATGAGCTCCTAGAAGCGCAGGACGAGTATGGCGAAGATGCCTTCACCGCCGGTATCGGCGCGGAAGCGGTCAAGATCATGCTGATGGATCTCGACCTCGAGCAGGAAAAGGAAGACCTGCTGGAAGAGCTCGCGACCACCAAGTCGAAGCTCAAGCCGGCCAAGATCATCAAGCGGCTCAAGGTCGTCGAAAGCTTCATCGAATCGGGCAACCGCCCCGAATGGATGATCCTCGACGTCGTGCCGGTCATCCCGCCCGAACTGCGCCCGCTGGTGCCGCTCGACGGTGGCCGCTTCGCCACGTCGGACCTCAACGACCTCTATCGCCGCGTCATCAACCGCAACAACCGCCTGAAGCGGCTGATCGAGCTGCGCGCGCCCGACATCATCGTCCGCAACGAAAAGCGCATGCTGCAGGAATCGGTCGATGCGCTGTTCGACAACGGCCGCCGCGGCCGCGTCATCACCGGCGCCAACAAGCGTCCGCTGAAGTCGCTCTCCGACATGCTCAAGGGCAAGCAGGGCCGCTTCCGCCAGAACCTGCTCGGCAAGCGCGTCGACTATTCGGGCCGTTCGGTCATCGTGACCGGTCCCGAACTCAAGCTGCACCAGTGCGGTCTGCCCAAGAAGATGGCGCTCGAGCTGTTCAAGCCGTTCATCTACGCCCGCCTCGACGCCAAGGGTCTCTCCATGACCCTCAAGCAGGCCAAGAAGTGGGTCGAGAAGGAGCGCAAGGAAGTCTGGGACATCCTCGATGAGGTGATCCGCGAGCATCCGGTGCTGCTCAACCGCGCGCCGACGCTGCACCGCCTGGGCATCCAGGCGTTCGAGCCGGTGCTGATCGAAGGCAAGGCGATCCAGCTGCACCCGCTGGTCTGCTCGGCCTTCAACGCCGACTTCGACGGCGACCAGATGGCCGTCCACGTGCCGCTTTCGCTGGAAGCCCAGCTCGAAGCGCGCGTGCTGATGATGTCGACCAACAACATCCTCTCGCCCGCCAACGGCAAGCCGATCATCGTGCCCTCGCAGGACATGGTGCTGGGTCTCTATTACCTGTCGATGGAACGGCAGGAGAAGACGCCCGAGTACATCGACGGCGAGAACGGCGAGAAGATCGAGAAGCTGCCGCGCTTCGCCGACATGGCCGAAGTGCACCAGGCGCTCGAGGTCAAGTCGGTCACGCTGCACACCCGCATCATCGCCCGCGTCCCGCAGGCCGACGAGCAGGGCAATGTGTCGATGGTCCGCTTCGTCACCACGCCGGGCCGCATGCTGATCGGCGAATGCCTGCCCAAGAACCACAAGGTTCCGTTCGACATCGTCAACCGCCTGCTGACCAAGAAGGACATCGGTGACGTGATCGACGAGGTCTATCGCCACACCGGCCAGAAGGACACGGTGCTGTTCGCCGACGCCATCATGGCGCTGGGCTTCCGCCACGCGTTCAAGGCCGGCATCAGCTTCGGCAAGGACGACATGATCATTCCGGACAGCAAGGACGGCATGATCGAGGAGACCAAGAAGCTGGTTGCCGATTACGAGCAGCAGTACCAGGACGGCCTCATCACCCAGCAGGAAAAGTACAACAAGGTGATCGACGCCTGGAGCCGTTGCGGCGACCAGGTGGCCGACGCGATGATGGCCGAGATCAAGTCGCAGAAGTTCGACGAGGACGGCAAGGAATCGCAGATCAACTCGATCTACATGATGAGCCACTCGGGTGCGCGCGGCAGCCCGGCGCAGATGAAGCAGCTCGCCGGTATGCGCGGCCTGATGGCCAAGCCGTCGGGCGAGATCATCGAGACCCCGATCATCTCGAACTTCAAGGAAGGCCTGACCGTCCTTGAATACTTCAACTCGACCCACGGCGCCCGCAAGGGCCTGGCCGATACCGCGCTCAAGACGGCGAACTCGGGTTACCTGACGCGCCGCCTGGTCGACGTGTCGCAGGACTGCGTGATCGTGGTCGACGACTGCGGCACCGAGAACGCGCTGGAAATGCGCGCCATCGTGCAGGGCGGTTCGGTGATCGCCTCGCTCGGCGAGCGTATCCTCGGCCGCACCACGGCAGAGGACCTCGTCAACGCCAAGACCGGCGAAGTGATCGTCAAGGCCGGCACGCTGCTGGACGAACCGATGGTCAAGGCCATCGAGGAAGCCGAAGTGCAGGTCGCCAAGATCCGCTCGCCGCTGGTCTGCGAGGCGGAACAGGGCGTTTGCGGCACCTGCTATGGCCGTGACCTTGCCCGCGGGACCCCGGTCAATATCGGCGAGGCTGTCGGCGTCATTGCCGCACAGTCGATCGGTGAGCCCGGCACCCAGCTGACGATGCGGACTTTCCACATCGGCGGCGCAGCGCAGCTCAACGAAACGAGCCACCTCGAGGCGATTTCGGACGGCACCGTGGTTTACCGCGACATGCCGACCATCACCGACAAGAAGGGCCGTATCCTCTCGCTCGCCCGCAACGGCGAACTGGCGGTGATCGACGCCGAAGGCCGCGAACGCGAAATCCACAAGGTGCCTTACGGTACCGTGCTGATGCACAAGGATGGCGGCAAGGTGAAGGAAGGCGAACGCCTGGCCGAGTGGGATCCGTTCTCGCTGCCGAT
Source organism: Erythrobacter sp. SDW2 (assembly GCF_021431965.1). Classification (NCBI taxonomy): domain Bacteria; kingdom Pseudomonadati; phylum Pseudomonadota; class Alphaproteobacteria; order Sphingomonadales; family Erythrobacteraceae; genus Erythrobacter; species Erythrobacter sp. SDW2. The sequence goes on along the minus strand of NZ_CP090370.1, from coordinate 250,744 downwards.
CATCACCGAACAGTCGGGCGTGGTCCGCTACCAGGATCTCGCCGACGGCGTGACCATGGAAGAGATGGTCGACGATGCGACGGGTATTGCCCAGCGCGTCGTGACCGAGAACCGCGCCACCGGCCGCAAGAAGAAGGAAGACCTGCGTCCGCGGCTCACCCTTCTCAACGAAGCCGGCGACGAGACCGAGGCGGCACGCTACATGCTCGCCCCGGGCACGGCGCTGTCGGTCGAGGACGGCCAGCAGGTCGAAGCGGGTGACATCCTCGCCCGTGCATCGCGCGAAGCCGCCAAGACCCGCGACATCACCGGCGGTCTGCCGCGGGTCGCCGAGCTGTTTGAAGCCCGCGTGCCCAAGGACAATGCGATCATCGCCAAGATTTCCGGCAAGATCGAATTCGTCCGCGAGTACAAGGCCAAGCGCAAGATCGCGATCGTGCCCGAGGAAGGCGATCCGGTGGAATATCTGATCCCCAAGACCAAGGTGATCGACGTCCAGGAAGGCGACTTCGTCAAGAAGGGCGACACGCTGATCTCGGGCAGCCCCAACCCGCACGACATCCTCGATGTCCTCGGGGTCGAGGCTCTGGCCGAATATCTCGTGGCGGAAATCCAGGAAGTCTATCGCTTGCAGGGCGTGAAGATCAACGACAAGCACATCGAGGTGATCGTTCGCCAGATGCTGCAGAAGGTCGAGATCACCGACGGTGGCGATACCGTGCTGCTGCCGGGCGAACAGGTCGACCTCGATGAAATGAACGAAGCCAATGCCAAGCTGGCCAAGGGCAAGCAGCCCGCGACCGGCACCCCGGTGCTGCTCGGCATTACCAAGGCTTCGCTCCAGACCCGCTCGTTCATCTCGGCCGCCTCGTTCCAGGAAACCACCCGCGTGCTGACGCAGGCGGCGGTCGAAGGGAAGCGCGACAGCCTGATCGGCCTCAAGGAGAACGTGATCGTCGGCCGTCTCATCCCCGCCGGGACCGGCGCCGGCATGAACCGGATGCGCGTGACCGCCTCGGCCCGCGACGCCGCACTGCGCGCCGCGTGGAAGAAGCAACAGGACGCACTTGCCGCTTCGGGCGAAACCGAGAAGGAACCGGCACCGCAGGTGATGGACATGGACGCCATGGCCGCAGCCATGGGTGGCGATGTCGCCACCGAGGCTCCGGTCGAAGCCCCCGAGGCTGATGGCGAAGAGTAAGCCTGACACTCACTGACACGAGAAACCCCGCCGGAAGGATCGCTTCCGGCGGGGTTTTCTTTGCAAGCAAGGGCTTAGCTATAGGCCAACCGCTCCAGTGCCCCGAAGGCTTCGAGCGCACCGGGATCGCCGAAGGGGGCCATCTGCGAGACAAACACCCCGGCCACGCCTTCGCTCGGGTCGATCCAGTAGTAGCTGTTGAAGATCCCGGCCCAGGCAAGGCTCCCCGGCGAGCGGCCATTGGGGCCGCGCTCGGGATTGATCAGGAAGGCCAGGCTCCAGCCGGTGTGCTGGTCGGGGAAATTGTCGAACGGCGCGGCGAGTTCGGGCATGGCCGAGCCCATGTAGCCGGCGCGAATGTCGCCGATCTGGTTGCGGCTGAGTTCGGCGATGCTTGCCTCGCTCAGGATCCGATTGCCGTCGAGTTCGCCGCGCCGCAGGATCGCCTGCAGGAAGCGGGCATAATCTGGCGCGGTCGAGGTCAGCCCCCCGCCGCCGCTCTGATATTCGCCGCCGCCCAGGATCATCGGGGCAGCCTCGAACCCGCCGCCTTCCTTGCGCCGATGGACCGTGGCGGCGTGATCGGCCAGTTCGGGGCGGAAGCCGGTATCGGTCATGCCGAGCGGGGCAAAGATGTTCTCGGCAAAATAGTCTCCGAGCTGCTTCCCGCTCGCCGCCTCGATTGCGAGGCCCGTGTAGTCGGTGCTGACCGAATATTCCCATTTGTCGCCGGGATCGAACATCAGCGGCATCCGGAGGCTCGCCAGCGAACCCGGCTCTGGCATACCGACGTAAGCGAAATAGCGCAGGATTTCCGGATGGATGAAGAAATAGCCCAGCCCCGCGGTGTGGGTCAGCAGGTGCCGCAGAGTGACCGGGCGAGCGGCCGGGCGGAGCTGCGGCGCGCCGCTCTCGTCGAACCCTTCGAGCACCTGCGCATCGGCAAGATCGGGCAAGACGTCGCCGACCGGGCCATCGAGCGACAGCTTGCCCTGCTCAACCAGCTGCATCGCCGCGACCGAGACCAGCGCCTTGGTCATCGACGCGATCTGGCAAGGCGTGTCGAGCGCCATCGGCGTGCCGCGGATCGCATCGGCATGGCCGAAGGCGCGGGCATAGCGCGTGCCGTCGCGGTCCACGATGATGCAGGCGGCACCGGGTAGCGCCGCCTCTTCCACCACTCTCACGAATGCGCTGTCGTCCATCGTCCTCTCCCCTCCGACTGAGGCGGGGAGAGTGCGAAGTTAGCGCTTCCGGCGCAACCCTTTAGTCGCCTTGGGCCTTACTTGCGCTTGGCCTTGCGCGCCTTCAGTTCTTCGGGGGAGGGGATCACCGGCGAGAGTTCGTCGATCACCGCCTGGGCCGGGATGAACAGCGTCTCGTCGGCGCCGTCCTCGCCCTGATTTACGAACCGGGTGAAACCGACGGTGACCGGCACATAATAGTAATCGCTGTCCTGCCGCTGCGGCAGCACGATCAGCATGGTGAAGCCTTCCTTGCCCTTCGCCTTCGCCTGCAGCGCGGCATGGAGCATGATCGCATCGATGCCGGTGTAGAGATTGCCGGTCGAATAGATGCGCCAATAGCCGTCCTCGTCGGCTTCCTTCGACATCATCCTGGACTTTGCGATCCGCCAGGTGTCCTTGCTGCGGCTCTCGAACTCGTCGACCTTGGCGTAGGGCTGGACATACTGGAACAGCGTCTTGTTGTCGGTGTCCTTCTGTAGCTTGACCGCCATCAGGTCGTCATAGCGGCCTTGCCACATCTCTTCGGGCGTCACCTTCAGCGGGCCGACCAGCTCCGCTTCTTCGGCCCCGTCGCGCAACAGCCTGTTGGCCTGGCGGACCGAGCCGAAGCTGGGTTCGACCCATTGCGAGCGGCCCGAGAACAGGCGGCGGGCGGCGGCAAGATCCCCGTCATTGGCGGTCGTGAGGATGGTATAGAGGTCGAGCACCTCGACAACCTTCGCCGCGTCCTCCTCCGGTTTGCCGTCGGCGCGGCGTGCGGCCATGTTGCTGCGGGCGAATGCGGCTCGCGTCTCGGCCTGTTCCCACTGCCCGGCCAGCGCGTGCGAGAGAGCGGCGCGGGCGTAGTAGATCGAGGACTTCGACTCGGTGTCGATCCCCTCGAGCATGGTGATCAGGCCTTCGCGCTTGGCCGCAGCCTCGGCGAAGCGGTCGACCTCCTCCAGCTTGTCGGCATATTCGCCCAGCAGGAAGGGCAGCATCCGCGCATTGGCGGCGGCCTTGCTCTCGGCGGCCGGAGTCAGCGTGCGGACATATTCGGAATAGTCCTGCGTCACGATGCTCGGCACGAAGCTGTAGGTGATGTTCTCCAGCGGCTTGAGCGAGGCTTCGTTGGCCCCGTCCGCATCGCCCAGCCGCAGCCGCGCCTCGGCCTCAATGGTGCTGAAGCTGAGCCCCATCGAGCGGTCGAAGTAAGGATTGCCGGCGAGGCCGGCAGCAGCGGCTTCTGCGCGCGCCTTGTCGACATCGATCAGCGCGGCTTCATAGTTCTTGGCTTCGATCTGGTGCAGCGCGCGGGCCAGGATCAGCGGGATGCGACGCACCGCATTGCCTTCGGCCTTGTCGCCGTCGATCAGCTGGTTGCAGGCATCGACCCCGGCCTCGCCGAACAGGCGCTTCGACGGATCGGGCGATTCCGGCGCCGGGGCGAAGATGCTGAGCAGCGTCAGCGCGCCGAGCAGGCGGGCAAAGCTTTCGCCGCCGGTCATGTTGTTCGGTTCGCCGTCGCAGCGCAGATAGAGCGAGCCGAGCCGCTTCTTTTCTTCGGCCGCTGCGGCACGCTGCTCGCGCGTTTCCTTTTGCGCCTGCGCAGCGGTTGCACCGAACACGGTCGCTGCCAGCGCGGCAGCGGCAATCGTCTTTTTCATATAGAATTCGACCCCTTGCGTCCCCTGGGTTCCTATCTCTTTCATCCCCACGCCGATTTCAAGTGGCATAATGATGGCACCTTACGCTTGAGCGCCAGCCCGGCGATGGCTAACGCGCTGGCCATGGTCACAACCCGTTTCGCCCCCTCGCCCACCGGGCGGCTGCATGTCGGCAATATCCGCACCGCGCTCCACAACTGGCTGCTGGCAAAGAAGCATGGCGGCACCTTCATGCTGCGCATCGACGACACCGATGCCGAACGCAGCCGCGAGGAATATGTCGAGGCGATCCGCGCCGATCTGGCGTGGCTGGGGCTGGAGCCCGATGGCGAGGAGCGGCAGTCCCAGAGGCTGACGCATTACGAAACGGCCTTCGCGGCGCTGCGCGAGGCGGGCCGGGTGTATCCCTGCTACGAGACCGCGCAGGAGCTCGATCTCAAGCGCAAGATCCAGCTCGGGCGCGGGCTTCCACCGATCTACGATCGCGGCGCGCTGACGCTGAGCGAAGCGGATCGCGCCGCCAAGGAAGCCGAGGGCATTGCCCCGCACTGGCGCTTCAAGCTCGACCATGACGAGCCGATCGTGTGGGACGACGGCATCCGGGGCGCGCAGAAGTTCGATCCCGCCACGCTCAGCGATCCGGTGATAAGGCGCGCCGATGGCTCGTGGCTCTACATGCTGCCGAGCGCGGTCGACGATATCGAGATGGGTGTCACCCATGTGCTGCGCGGCGAGGACCATGTGTCCAACACAGCGGTGCAAATACAGATGTTTACCGCACTTCATGCTGCGCAGCATGGGCCGCAGCAAAATCTGCCGCAGTTCGCACATGAGGCGCTGCTGGTGGGCAATGAAGGCAAGCTGTCGAAGAGGTTGGGTTCGCTCGGCTGCGATGCTTTCCGCGAGAAGGGCATCGAGCCGCAGGCGATCATCGCCCTGCTGGCGCGGCTTGGCACTTCGCAGCCGGTCGAGCCGATTGCCGACCGGCAAGCGCTGGTGGAAAGCTTCGACCTCGCGCACTTCGGGCGCGCACCGGCGCGCTTCGACGATGCCGAACTGGAACGGCTCAATGCCGCCATCGTCCACCAGTTGGACTTTGCCGATGTGGCGCATCGCCTGCCCGAAGGGATCGACGAGGCCGGCTGGCACGCCATCCGGCCCAACCTGGCGCATGTCGCCGAAGCGAGCGAGCTATGGCGGCTGGTGACCGGCCCGATCGAGCAGCCGGAGTTTTCGGACGAAGACCGGGCCTATCTGGCCGAGGCCGCGCAAGCGCTGAGCTGGGGCGATGACCCATGGCACGCGCTCACCGCGTCGCTCAAGGACAGCACAGGCCGCAAGGGCAAGGCTCTGTTCCTCCCCCTGCGCCAGGCGCTAACCGGGATGGACCACGGGCCTGATATGGCGGAGCTGCTGCCCCTGATCGGCGAGGCCGAGGCACGGGCAAGGCTAACACAGGCAGCAGGCTAAAGGCCGCCCTCTACCCCGCCAGGATCGTCTGCGAGACTTCCTCGACGCTGCCGGTGACCAGCAGCGGCGTGCTCCCGACCATGCCGACCAGCGTCTGGCCATTCTCGCCGGTGCGCAGCCACGCGATATTGCTGGCGACGACCATATAGTCACCGCCGCGGGATTTGAGGCTCACGAATTTCATAGGTTTGTTCCTGACGCACGAGCCTATGCGCCCGAACCCATCCGGAGGTGTTAACGCCGGGCAGATATTCGGCCAGTGCGAATGACGCCCCGTTTTAAACGTCACCCCGGCCCCCGAGCCGGGGTCCCGCTTTCCTTGCGCACCGCCGAAGGCAGCGGGACCCCGGATCAAGTCCGGGGTGACGATTTGATGTAGTTTACGGAATGATCATGAAGGCAGTTGCGTAGCTTGCGGCTCCAACGGCGGTGAGGAGCAATGCAGCGCTAAGCCGCGACACTTCGGCTGATGTTGCGATGGCCCAAAACTGCGACATCGCGCCAATAAGACAGATTGGTCCGGCAACCATCAGCATCAAGCATCCTACGGTCGTCGTGATGTCCGCCGTCGGATTGCCAATCAGCATGCCCGCGACGAAGGCCATCCCGGCAGCCGGGACAAGTGCCAAGGCAAGCAGGACAGCAGCGGTCTTCGCTGCTAGCCGACCACGCTTGCCGAGTTAATTCAACGTCTAACCCTCATGCTTCTCCAGCTCGTCGCCCATCAGCGTCACGACGTGCAGCAGGTTCGTGCTCCCCGGCGTTCCGAAGGGCACGCCCGCCAACGCGATCAGCTTGCTGCCGGCCTGGCCGAAGCCGTGGCGCAGGGCCATGCGTTTGCCCTTGGCGATCATTTCCTCGAAGCTGCCGATGTCCTTGGTCGCCACCGCATGCGCGCCCCATAGCAGGCACATCCGCCGCGCGGTGCGTATTGAGGGGGTCAGCACCAGCATCGGCACGCTCGGCCGTTCGCGGGCGACGCGGCGTGCAGTCGAGCCGCTGCCGGTGAAGACCGTGATGGCGGCGATATTGACTGTGTCGGCGATGGTCATGCAGGCATGGCTGAGTGCGTCGGCGGTGGTCGGATCGGGCGGGGTATCGAGCAGGCGGACGCGTTCGAGATAGGCCTCGTCCTGCTCCACCTGCACCGCGATCTTGTGCATGATGGTGACCGCTTCCTCGGGCCAGTCGCCCGCGGCGGTCTCGGCGCTGAGCATCACCGCGTCGGCCCCGTCATAGACCGCATTGGCAACGTCGGAGACTTCGGCGCGGGTCGGGGCCGGGCTTTCGATCATCGATTCGAGCATCTGCGTGGCGACGATCACCGGCTTGCCCTTGAGCCGGGTCGCGTTGACGATCTTCTTCTGCAGCGGCGGCACTTCCTGCGGCTCGAGCTCGACGCCGAGGTCCCCGCGCGCGACCATGATGCCGTCGGACATCTCGATGATCTCGTCCAGACGGCGGACCGCCATCGGCTTCTCGATCTTGGCACAGAGCGCGCCCTTGCCGCCCATCAGCTTGCGGGCTTCGGCGAGGTCTTCGGGGCGTTGGACGAAGCTGAGGCCGATCCAGTCGGCGCCGTGCTCCATCGCGAAGGCGAGGTCGCGGCGGTCCTTGGGCGTCATCGCCGGGATGGGAATTTCCGCATCGGGCACGTTGACGCCCTTGCGGTCGGAGATCACTCCGCCGACTTCGGCCGAACAGAGGATGCGATCATCATCGGCCTCGATCACCCGCAGGCGGATCTTGCCATCGTTGATCAGCAGCCGCTGCCCCTTGCTCAGCAGGCCGAACAGTTCGGGGTGCGGCAGTTCGCAGCGGGTTTCGTCGCCTGGCTCGGGGTTACGGTCGAGCGTGAAATGGCCCGAATGGCGGATCACCGCCTTGCCGTCCTTGAAGGTGCCGACCCGCAGCTTGGGGCCCTGCAGGTCGCACAGGATGGCAACCGGGCGGTAGAACTCGCGCTCGAGGTCGCGGATCGCCTTGATCGTTTCGGCGTGGGTGGCGTGCTCGCCATGGCTCATGTTGACGCGGAAGGCATCGGCCCCGGCGCGGAACAGCTTGCGGAGCATTTCCGGGTCGCGGCTGGCAGGGCCGACGGTGGCGAGGATCTTGACCTTGCGGCCGCGGGGATCGAGCTTTTGCATGGCCGCGAGCTATGGCACAGCTTCGTTGCAACTCAAGGAATAGTCACAATGGATACGAATTCAGCAGATGCGCTCGACCAACTCGACGATGCCGTCGCGGCAGCGGCTTTTCGTCGGCTGGTGCGGCACCTGCGGCATCGCCACGATGCCCAGAACATCGAGCTCATGGGCCTGGCCGGTTTCTGCCGCAACTGCCTTGCCGACTGGATCCGTGATGCGGGGTTCGAGGGCGACAAGCTGGCCGCGCGCGAGCTGATCCACGGTATGCCGATGGCGGAATGGAAGGCGACGCGCCAGAGCGAGGCGACGCCCGAGCAACTGGCGGCGATGGAGGCGAGCCTGAAGAAGAACGCAACAGAGTGACGCGGTGCTGCCGCTAGCGGCATTCGACCCCGCGTGCGTCGGGCGGCGAGATGGTACAGGTGGCACCGCCCACGATTTCGACACTGCCCGCACCGTTCTTGGCGACCGTCGCGCTCTCCGAGACATCGGCATAGACCGATCCCGCACCGCCGATCGCGATTTCGGCTCTGGCAGAACGCAGGCGCTTGGCCTCGATAGAACCAGCGCCGCCGGTGGCGTATTGCGCAGCCAGCGACGTGCCCTCTAGCTTGATCGTCCCCGCACCGCCAACCGCCGCCGCGACAGTCCTTGCCGCAATATCCGACACTTCGATGCGGCCCGCACCGGTGGTCGAAGCGGCAAATTCGTCGCTCGCCGGCCGGTACACCGAAACATCGGCCGGACCGACGGTCTTGACTGAACTGATCCGGGGAAGCTTGATCACGACGTTGGTGCCTGATCCGGCGTTCCAACTCCACGGCTTGCCATCCCGGTAGGCGATGGTGAGTGTCCCGTCGATGACGGTCGCTTCGGCATCGGCGATCATCTCCGCCGGGCCGTGAAAGGTCACCCGCGCTTCGCCATCGGTCGAAAAGACCATCACCTTGAAGGCACCATTGACCTCGATCCGCTCTACCGGCTCGATCGTATCCTCGCGCGTGTCATAGGGGCTCGAATTGAGTTCCTGCGCCATGGCGGGCGTACCATTGAATAGCACGAGGGCGGCCAAGAGAAGACGGTTCATGGGGATGCTCTCCTTGGTTGACGAGCTTGCTGTATCATAGCGCTAACACACCCGCAACTCGCCCCCGGGCACCCTGCCTCAGCCCACGGTTTTCTGCGCGATGGCCTTCACGTGGGACGGCTTGAAAGCTAGTCGGGACGCAACGAATCACCCCATTTCGGAGACGATGGAAAATGGCCGAAGCCACCGATGACCGCCTGCGCCTGCTGATCGAGCGTATCGAACGCCTCGAGGAAGAGAAGAAGGGCATCGCCGACGATATCCGCGACGTCTATGCCGAGGCCAAGGCGGTCGGCTACGACCCAAAGATCATGCGCCAGGTCGTCCGCCTGCGGAAGATGAAGCCCGACGACCGCAACGAAATGGAAATGGTACTCGACACCTACAAGGCCGCGCTCGGTCTCGGCTGACCGACTCTAGCCTGCGTGACGGAGCGCGAGGGCGATACCGCCCACCAGCGCTCCGTTGTGCAGCACATGCAGCAGCATGCTCGCCCACAGGCCATAGGTCACGCGGGCATAGCCGAAGATCGATCCGGCGATGAACTGAGGCAGCACCAGCGGCAGCAGCATCGCCAGCGAACCCTCCTCGTAGTTGAGCAGGTGAACCAGCGCGAAGGCGGTGGTGCTGAGCCAGAAGAACAGCGGAAAAGCGCGGGTGAACCAGCCCCACGCCGGGCGTTTGCGCAGCACGAACGCGAGCGCCAAGGCGGCCAGCACCGCGACGCCCGCGACACCGGCGGCGGCCAGCGCGTTGTCCTTCCCCGCAAAAACCAGCGCCACGGCCGCCATGCCGAGCAGGATCACGGGCGAAACCGCGTCCGGCCGGCCCGACAGCCATCCACGAAAGAACAGCTCTTCCGTCAGCGGCGCGATTACCACGATGGCGAGAACGATCTCGGGGGTCCAACTGAGTCCGTCCAGCGCATGACTCGGCGGGTCGAAGCCGCCGAAGGTTGCCGCCATCGCCAGCAGGATCAGTCCGCCCGCCACTGTCAGATCGAGCGCTGCCAGCCGCCAGGCGGCGATCAAGCTCGCGCCCGACAGCGGCGCAGCCCGTTGGGGCAGGGTCGGGCGGCGCACGAAACTGCGATAGCGTCCCCATTCCGCCCAGAGCGTCGGGGCAGGTGCAAGCTGGCTTGTTTCGTCGGCACTCATATGGCTAAGGCACCTGCCAGCGAATGCTTAAGAAAGCGAGCATCGGCAGGAGAGGAAACACAGCATGGCAGGCCCCTGGAAGGACGCGCGCGGCGTCATCGTTTCGACCACCCCCACCATCGAAGGCCGTCCGATCCAGAACTATCTCGGCATCGTTACCGGTGAAGTGATCGTCGGGGCCAATATCATGCGCGACCTTTTTGCCGGGATCCGCGATATCGTCGGTGGGCGCTCGGGCAGCTACGAGCGCATCCTGGCCGACGCCCGCAATCAGGCGATCGAGGAACTGCAGGCCGAGTGCGCCAGCCGCGGCGGCAATGCCGTCGTGGGCATAGATCTCGATTACGAGGTGATCGGCGCCAATGGCTCGATGCTGATGGTCAGCGCCAGCGGCACGGCGGTGCGGATCTGAGGTCTTTGTCAAACGCGGTCCGCACCCAATTCCGAAGCAGCGACGGGCTGACGCTCGTCGGCGATGTGCTCGGCCCCGAGGGTGCGCCGCTGGTCCTGCTGATGCACGGCGGCGGGCAGACCCGGCACAGCTGGGCGGGCGCGATGCGGGCGCTGGCCGCTGCCGGGTACCGCGTCGTCAATCTCGACGCGCGCGGCCATGGCGAAAGCGACTGGTCGGCCAGCCGTGCCTATTTCATTGCCGACTGGATCAAGGATATCCATGCCGTGATCGACGGGGCCGGGGTGCCCTGTGCACTGGTGGGCGCATCGATGGGCGGGCTGACCTCGATCCACGCGGTGGGCGAGGGCGCGCGGCCCGCCGCGCTGGTGCTGGTCGATATCGTGCCTGACATGGAACCCGCCGGTGTCCAACGGATCGTCGGCTTCATGAATGCCCATCACGGCGGCTTTGCCTCGCTGGACGAAGCCGCCGATGCGGTGGCGGCCTATTACCCTGAACGCCCGCGCCCCAAGGACCCCAGCGGGCTGATGAAGAACCTGCGCCAGCGCGAGGACGGGCGGCTCTATTGGCATTGGGACCCGGTGATGTTCGCGGTCGAGGACCGGAGCCAGTTCCGCGACCCGCTGATGCGCTCGACCGAGAAGCTCGGGCAGCTACCTGACGTGCCGGTGCTGGTGGTGCGCGGCAAGCTCAGCGATATCGTCTCCGACACCAGCGTGGCTTCCTTCCGGACCAAGGTGCCGCATGCTGTCGCGGTCGATGTTAGCGATGCCGGGCATATGGTGGCGGGCGACAAGAACGATGCCTTCAACGCGGCGGTGATCGGTTTCCTGGCGGAGCATCTGCCGCTCTAGCATGCGATGCTCGCCCCCGTTGCCCAGCGCGCGCCGACCCGCTAGGGGCAGCGCCTGAGTTTCTCATCACAGCAGGTTTAAGAAGCGAGCCATGGCAGGCCATTCCAAGTTCAAAAACATTATGCACCGCAAGGGGGCGCAGGACAAAAAGCGCTCGGCGATGTTCTCCAAGCTCAGCCGCGAGATCACCGTGGCGGCGAAGATGGGCATGCCCGATCCGGACATGAACCCGCGCCTGCGCCTGGCGGTCAACGCGGCCAAGGCGCAGTCCATGCCCAAGGACAATATCCAGCGTGCGATCGACAAGGCGAGCGCGAGCGACGGCGAGAACTACGAAGAAGTGCGCTACGAAGGCTACGGCCCGGCGGGTGTCGCCCTGATCGTCGAGGCGCTGACCGACAACCGCAACCGCACCGCCACCAATGTCCGCACCGCCTTCAGCAAGAACGGCGGCAACCTCGGCTCCGAAGGTTCGGTCAGCCACGGCTTCGATCGCAAGGGCCTGATCGAATACCCGGCCGGCGCGGGCGACGAGGAAAAGGTCCTCGAAGCCGCGATCGAAGCGGGCGCCGACGATGTCGAAAGCAGCGAAGACGGCCACAGCATCTGGACCGCCGCGGAAGACCTGCACGCCGTCGCTACCGCGCTCGAAGCCGCGCTGGGCGCAGCCGACAGCGTCAAGCTGGCGTGGAAGCCGAACATCACTGTCGCCATCGATGAAGCTGCTGCGGGCACACTGCTCAAGCTGGTCGATGCGCTGGACGACGATGACGATGTCCAGACCGTATGGGGCAATTACGAAATCCCCGACGAGATCATGGAGAGGCTGGGGTGATGAATTCCCCTCCCGCTTGCGGGAGGGGTTAGGGGTGGGCCTGGTCCGACCTCTCACCCACCCCCTGACCCCCTCCCGCGAGCGGGAGGGGGAAGGATGCTGATCCTCGGCCTCGACCCGTCGCTCAGCTGCACCGGCTGGGGAGTGATCCGCGCGGAAGGGTCGCGCATCGCCCATGTCGCGCATGGCCAGATCGCGACTTCGGCCAAGGCTGCTCCGGCGGACCGGCTGGCCGAGCTTTATCGCGCCATCGCCGGGGTCATCGCCCAGCACCGGCCCGACCGGGCAGCGTGCGAAGAAATCTTCGTCAACAAGAACCCGCAATCGACGCTCAAGCTGGCCCAGGCGCGCGGCGCGGTGCTGGCGGCGTGCGGAGCAGCGGGCCTCACCGTCAACGAACACGCCGCGCGGCTGGTCAAGAAGGCGGTGGTCGGCACCGGCGGGGCGGAGAAGACACAGGTGCAGGCCATGCTGCGGGTGCTGCTGCCGGCGATCGAGATTGCCGGGGCCGATGCCGCCGATGCGCTGGCCGTGGCCATCGCCGATGCGCATCTGTCCTACAGCCCCACGATCCGCTAGCGAGCAGGGATGAATCGCATGAATCTTCCGGTCTTTGCGTCTGCGAGTACGTCTCGCCGAGGCAGTCCGGAGTTTTCCTTCAGGACAGTGTGACAAGTGTGACATGGCCCCTGAAACGGGCACTGAAACGGACACTCAAACGGGCACGGAGCGGCAGCATGATCCACCTCTACGGCATCCCCAATTGCGACACGGTCAAGAAGGCGCGGGTTTGGCTCGACGGCCAGGGGCTCGCCTACGCCTTCCATGACTACAAGAAGGAAGGGGCCGATCCGGCGAAGCTCGAACGCTGGGCCGACCGGGTCGGTTGGGAAGTGCTGCTCAACCGGCGCGGGACGACCTTCCGCAAGCTCGATGAAGCCGCCAAGGCCGATATCGACCGTGCCAGGGCCATCGCGCTGATGGTGGAGCATCCCAGCCTGATCAAGCGCCCGGTGGCGGTTCACGAGGACGGCGAACGTATTCTCGTCGGCTTCAGCCAGAGCGAATGGGAAAACGCGTGGGGCTGAAGGCGTGAGCCCGCTCGAGATCGTCGGCACGGTCTTCGGCTTTGCCAATATCGTGCTGCTGATCCGCCGCTCGGTGTGGAACTTCCCCGCCGCCATGGTGATGGTGAGCTGCATCGGCGTGGTGCTGTTCGAGGCGAAACTCTACGCCGAGGCCGGGCTGCAGGCGTTCTTCTTCGTGGTCAATGTCTATGGCTGGTGGCTGTGGAGCCGCGCCGGCGGGATGGAGCACGCGGTTGCGGTCGGCTGGCTCGGCTGGTCGGCGCGGATCGGCTGGGCGCTCGCGACCGGGCTTGCCAGCGTGACATTGGGCTGGGCGCTGGCGCGCTATACCGATGCGGCGCTGCCGATGGCGGATAGCGCCGTGGCGGGGATGAGCATCGCGGCGCAGTTCCTGCTCTCGTTCCGGCGGATCGAGAACTGGGTGCTGTGGATCGTGATCGATGTCGTCTCGATCTGGCTTTTCGTCACACGCGGGCTCAACCTGCTGGCGGTGCTCTATGTCGCGTTCCTCATCCTCTCGGTCGTCGGCCTGCGCGAATGGTGGCGCGCGGCGAAGGCGCAGCAGCCGGCATGATCCGTGTCTGCTTCCACGGGGCGGAAAGCACCGGCAAGTCGGTGCTGGCAGAGGCGCTCAGCCGCGAGTCGGGTTGCCCCTGGGTGCCCGAATATGGCCGCGCCTATGCCGAAGAACACGGCACCGATTTCACCATTGCGGACCTGCTCGCCATCGCCGAGGGACAGGATGCGGCGATGCGGGCGACCTGCCTTGGCGAACCGCCGCTGGTGCTCCTCGATACGGATCCGCTGATGACGGCGGCGTGGGCGCAAATGCTGTTCGGCAACGTGCCTGACACATTGCTCGCCTATCCCAAGGCCGAGCATTACCTGCTGTTCCGGGCCGACACGCCGTGGCGTGAGGATGGCACGCGGATGTTCGGCACGGCCGACGCGCGGGCGCAATTCGCGGCGGTGGCGGAAGAGATGTTGCATCGCGCCAAGGTGCCGTTCACCCGCGTTTCAGGCGACTGGCGCCAGCGAGGGCAGGCGGCGCGCGAAGTGATCACGGGCTTGCACGCCCGGCAAGGGGACACATCATGAAACGGGTTGCATGGCTGGGCGCGCTGCTGGCGCTGGTGATGGCGGCACTGCCGCAGGTGGCCGCCGCTACCGACGCTACCGACAGGGACTTCATCGTCATCGCCCATCGCGGTGCGAGCGGCGAGCGGCCCGAGCATACCTTGGCCGCCTATGAACTGGCGATCGACCAGGGCGCGGACTATATCGAGCCCGACCTCGTGCCGACCAAGGATGGCGTGCTGGTGGCGCGGCACGAGAACGAGCTGTCGGACACAACCGATGTCGCAGCCCGTGAGGAATTCGCCGACCGCCGCCGTTCCAAGACCATCGACGGGCAGCTGATGGCAGGCTGGTTCGCCGAAGATTTCACGCTGGCCGAGCTTCGCACGCTTCGGGCCAAGGAGCGCTTGCCGGCTATCCGCCCCCAGAACGCGCGCTACGACGGCTTGTATCAGGTCCCGACGCTGGAGGAGATCGTCCGTCTGGTGCGCGCCAAGGAGGTCGAGACCGGGCGGCGGATCGGGCTCTACCCGGAACTCAAGCATCCCGAGTTTCTGCTCCAATCGGAGGGAATCGATACAGTCGACCTGCTGCTGGCCGAATTGGCGCGGTTGGGCATTGCCGCAGCCGACCCGGTCTTTATCCAGAGCTTCGAGATCGCCCCGCTGCGACGACTGAACCAGCGCAGCGACTTCAAGCTGGTGCAACTGATCAACGTCGGCGGAGGCCCGGCCGATGAGCCGGGGATGAGCTATGCCGAGATGGTCACGTCGACCGGATTGGCGGAGATCGCCACCTATGCGGACGCGGTGGGGGCGAACGTGCAATTGCTGCTCGAACTCGACGGCACGCCTTCGGCCCTCGTCACCGCTGCCCATGCCGCAGGTCTGAAGGTCCACGCCTGGACGCTGCGCAAGGAGAACGCTTTCCTGCCCCCGCAGCTGCGCAGCGCCGGTGGCGAGGGCGCTCCCGGCGACATGGGCAAGCTGGCGCAGATTCTGAAGCGGACCGGGGTCGACGGGGTCTTCACCGACGATCCGGTGCTGCTGGCGGGAATGGAGTAGGCTCAGTCCCGGCGCGCGCTGAGGATGTAGTTGAGCGATTGGTCGGCGCTGAGGTGCAGCCCCTTGGCGACCGAGAAGGCGATGCCGCGTGTCTCGGTGACGGCCAGCCCCACATCGACGAGCATCGCGCTCAACTCCTCCGGCCCGATGAAGTCGTCCCAGTGGTGCGTACCTTTCGGGACCATGCCGACCGCTTCCGCCGCGCCGACCAGCAGCAGGCGCGATTGCGCGGTGCGGTTGGGGGTGGAGAGGATCATCAGCCCGCCCGGCGCGAGATGCGCCGCCAGCTGAGCGAGGAAGGCCGGCTTGTCGGCAACGTGTTCGATCACTTCGAGACAGGTGACGAGATCGAACTGCCCGAGCCCCAGCGCGGCCAGTTCGCCATGGCGGTAATCGATGGCCAGCCCCGACCCTTCGGCATGGGTGCGGGCCGCCGCGACATTCTCCGCCGCCGCATCGACGCCGGTGACCTGCGCCCCCAGCCGGGCCAGCGGTTCGCACAGCAACCCCGCACCGCAGCCGACATCGAGCGCGGTCTTGCCCGCCAGCGGTTGGTAGCCGTCGATATCGCCGCCCCAATGCAAGTCGATCGCCTCGCGGATGAAGCCCAGCCGCACCGGACCCAGCTTGTGCAGCATGGCGCTCGACCCGTTGGGGTCCCACCATTCCGCCGCCAGCCGGCCGAAATGTGCCGCCTCTTCCGGGCGGATCGTCGTGGCACCAATTGGCTTGGCTGAAGTTTTCGTTTCGCTCTGGCCGGTTGCATCGCTCATGGCTCCCCCCTAACAGCGCCTCAAGCAGCATTCCAGCGGGAGCAGCATTCTTGGCCCGTATCGTAATGAAATTCGGCGGCACCTCGATGGCGGGGACCGAGCGGATTCGCCGCGTCGCCAATATCGTGCGCAAGCAGGCGGCCCCAAAGCCCGACGGGACCCGTGACGAGGTCGCCGTCGTGGTCAGCGCCATGGCGGGCGAGACCGACCGGCTGGTCAATTTCTGCCGCGAAGCCAATGCGCTTTATGACCCGGCCGAGTACGACGTGGTGGTGGCCTCGGGCGAGCAAGTTACCTCGGGGCTGCTGGCGCTGACCCTGCAATCTTTGGGCTGCAAGGCGCGCAGCTGGCTCGGCTGGCAATTGCCGGTCCACACCATTGAAGCCCATGCCAAGGCGCGGATCGAGGACATCGACAGCGAAGCCCTGCTCGCCAGCATGGCCGAAGGCGTGATTGCGGTGATCCCCGGTTTCCAGGGGCTGAGCGAGGATGGCCGCGTCACCACGCTCGGTCGCGGCGGCTCTGACACTTCGGCGGTGGCGGTGGCGGCGGCGATCAAGGCCGACCGCTGCGACATCTACACCGATGTCGACGGGGTCTACACCACCGACCCGCGCATCGTCGCCCGCGCCCGCAAGCAGAAGGCCGTGACCTACGAGGAAATGCTGGAGCTGGCCTCGGTGGGAGCGAAGGTGCTGCAGACCCGCTCGGTGGGTCTGGCGATGAAGGAAGGGGTGAGGGTGCAGGTCCTCTCCAGCTTCGTCGGCGACGATGCCATCCCGGCAGACGATTTGCCCGGCACGATGATCGTGTCGGACGAGGAAATGGAACGCATACTTCAGGAGGGCGATATGGAACGCCAGCTCGTGACCGGCATCGCGCATGACAAGAACGAGGCCAAGGTGATCCTCACCCGCGTGCCCGACCGGCCCGGCGCGGTGGCCAATATTTTCGGCCCGCTGGCCGCCGCCAGCATCAACGTGGACATGATCATCCAGAACGTCGGCCGCGACAAGGGCGAGACCGACGTGACCTTCACCGTGCCACAGGCCGACCTCGCCCGGGCGCAGGCGCTGCTCGAGGACAAGCGCGACGTGATCGGCTACAACCGCATCATCACGGACAGCAAGATCGCCAAGATCAGCGTGGTCGGGGTCGGCATGAAGAGCCACGCCGGGGTCGCCAGCACCATGTTCAAGGCGCTGAGCGAGCGCGGGATCAATATCCAGGCGATCTCGACCTCGGAAATCAAGGTCAGCGTGATGATCGACGAGGACGAGACCGAACTGGCGGTGCGCGTGCTGCACACGGCCTATGGCCTCGATGCCGAGGAACCCGCCGCGTGACCGCCAGTCCCAAGACCACCGCACTGATGCAGCGCGGGATCGACTTTCTCGGTTCCGAGCACGCCATCCTGTGCGGGGCGATGAGCTGGGTTAGCGAGCGCAACCTCGTTTCCGCCATCTCCAATGCGGGCGGCTTTGGCGTGATCGCCTGCGGGGCGATGACGCCCGAGCTGCTCGATACCGAGATCGCCGAGACCAGAGCGCGGACCTCCAAGCCCTTCGGCGTCAATCTCATCACCATGCACCCGCAGCTGTTCGACCTGATCGGCGTGTGCGAGAAACACGGCGTGACCCATGTGGTGCTGGCGGGCGGTATCCCGCCCAAGGGCAGCGTCGAGGCGATCAAGGCCTTCGGCGCCAAGGTCATCGTCTTCGCCCCCACGCTGGCGCTGGCGAAGAAGCTGCTGCGTTCGGGCGGCGATGCGCTGGTGATCGAGGGGATGGAGGCGGGCGGCCATATCGGCCCGGTCGCGACCAGCGTGCTGGCGCAGGAGTTCCTGCCCGAGCTGGCCGAGGACCACCTGGTGTTCGTGGCGGGCGGGATCGGCCGGGGCGAGGCGATCGCGGGCTATCTCGAGATGGGTGCGGTCGGCGTGCAGCTCGGCACCCGTTTTGCCTGCGCTACCGAGAGCATCGCCCACCCCGATTTCAAGAAGGCCTTCTTCCGAGCCAAGGCCCGCGATGCCGAGGCCAGCGTGCAGGTCGATCCGCGCTTGCCGGTGATCCCGGTCCGCGCGCTCAAGAACAAGGGCACCGAGGCCTTCACTGCCAAGCAACGCGAAGTTGCTGCCCTGCTTGACGCAGGCGAAGTCGATATGGGCGAGGCGCAGCTCCAGATCGAGCACTTCTGGGCCGGTGCGCTGCGCCGCGCGGTGATCGACGGCGATGTTGAGGGCGGCAGCCTGATGGCGGGTCAGTCGGTCGGCATGGTGACGCAGGAAGAGCCTGCTGCGGACATCATTGCCCAGCTGATGCGCGAAAGCGAAGAGGCGCTTACCCGGCGCTGACATGAGCGAGCCGCTGATCCTCACCCTTTCCTGCGCTGACCGGCCCGGGATTACTGCGCGGGTCACTGGGTTCCTGTTCGAGCAGGGTTGCAACATCCTCGAGGCGCAGCAGTTCAACGACCGCGAGGCGGACCGGTTCTTCATGCGGATCGAGTTCGACCCGTTGAGCGCCACTGCCGATGGCCTCCGGGCCGCCTTCCTGCCGCTTGCGACAGAGCTGGCGATGGACTGGAAGCTGGTCGCCCGCGACCGGCCGCGGCGGGTGATGATCATGGTCAGCAAGTTCGATCATTGCCTCGCCGACCTGCTTTACCGCTGGCGCATCGGAGAGTTGCCGATCGACCCGGTCGCGATCGTCTCCAACCACCCGCGCGAGGCGATCAGCCACACCCATATCGGCGAAGTGCCGTTTCATCATTTGCCAGTGACCGCCGCGACCAAGGCCGAACAGGAAGCGCAGGTCCGTGCCGTGGCCGAGGCCAGCGGCGCCGAGCTTGTGGTGCTGGCGCGCTACATGCAGATCCTGTCGGACCAGCAGGCGGCGCATTTTGCCGGACGCTGCATCAATATCCACCACAGCTTCTTGCCCGGCTTCAAGGGGGCCAAGCCCTATCACCAGGCGCATGCGCGCGGGGTAAAGATGATCGGGGCGACGGCCCATTATGTCACCACCGATCTCGACGAAGGGCCGATCATCCACCAGGATGTCGAGCCGATCAGCCATGCCGACAGTCCGGACGATCTGGTCCGCAAGGGCCGCGATATCGAAAGCCGTGTGCTGGCTGAGGCAGTGCGGATGCATGTCGAAGAGCGGGTGCTGCTCAACGGCCAGCGGACGGTGGTTTTCCGAAGTTAGAGACAGAACAGCTCTGGGGAGAGAGACATGACCGATTATCCATTGCCGAATGCATCCATGGACCTGCATGGCCGGGTCGCGTTGGTAACCGGCGCATCCTCAGGCCTGGGCGAACGCTTTGCCCGGGTGCTGGCGAGCCAGGGTGCGGCAGTGGTGCTGGCAGCGCGGCGGCTCGACCGGCTGGAGAAGCTCGCGGCAGAGATCGAGGCAGCTGGTGGCAGGGCGCTGCCGGTACAGATGGACGCGACCGATGCCGCTGCGCTGGTCGCGGCGGTTGATGCGGGCGAGGCGGCCTTTGGCACCATCGATATCCTCGTCAACAATGCCGGCATGCCTGACGCCCAGCGCGCCCACAAGATGAGCGTCGAGCTGGTCGACCAGGTGCTGGGCGTCAATCTGCGCGGCCCTTGGCTGCTCGCCTGCGAAGTCGCCAAACGGCTGATCGCGGCGAAGAAGCCGGGCAATATCGTCAACATCAGCTCGGTCGCGCATTACCGCTATGACGGCGGCGGCGCGGCGCTCTATGCCGTGACCAAGACCGCCATCGCCCGCATGACAGAGGCGCTCAGCGTCGAATGGGCCTATGCCGGTATCAACGTCAACGCCATCGCCCCGGGGATGTTCGTCAGCGAAATGACCGACGGCATGTTCGAACGCATCGGCGACCCGCGCGAGCATGTTGCCCGCAAGCGGGTGCCAGTCCCGGCGCAGATGGATTCGACGCTGCTCTATCTCGTCGCGCCGTCGAGCGAATGCGTGACCGGGGCCATCATCCGTATCGACGACGGGCAAAGCGCGCGGGTATTCATGCGCAGCTAAAGGAGACAAGCGATGTGCGACGAAACCGATCTGGCCGGTTGGGATAACAAGCTGGCAGCCAAGGGGCTCTCGCGCCGCGACTTCGGCCTGATGGGCGGGGCAGTAGCATTGACCGCCTGTTCGGGCACGGTCACCGCAGGCAGCGATACGGAGTCCGCTGGGGGCCTGACCGAGAAAATGGTGCTGATCGATACGCGGGAAGGCGAGATGGATGCCTTCTTCGTGCATCCCTCAGACGGAAAGCATCGCGCTGTCATTCTGTGGCCCGACATCGCCTCGCTCCGTGAGGCCAAGCGGGTCATGGCGCGGCGGCTGGCTGC
The DNA here is from genome assembly GCF_021431965.1 of Erythrobacter sp. SDW2. Taxonomy (NCBI): domain Bacteria; kingdom Pseudomonadati; phylum Pseudomonadota; class Alphaproteobacteria; order Sphingomonadales; family Erythrobacteraceae; genus Erythrobacter; species Erythrobacter sp. SDW2. Next base: position 230,335 of record NZ_CP090370.1, on the reverse strand, counting down.
GGAAGGCTATGCCGTGCTGGTTGCCAACCCCTATTACCGCGATGTGCAGGCCGACCAGTTCGCCGACATGGCCTCCTTTCGCGCCGATGGGGGTTGGCAGAAAGTCGGCCCTTGGCGTGGCAAGCTGTCGAGCGATGCCGTGAAGGCGGATACCGATGCGCTGGTTAAATGGCTCGACGGGCAGGAGGCGGTCGATACCGCCAAAGGCATCGGCACGCAGGGCTACTGCATGGGCGGGCCTTTCACCGTCTATTCGGCCCACGCCCGGCCCGATCGGGTCAAGGCCGCGGCCAGTTTCCACGGCGGCGGGCTGGTGCGCGAGGATGAAGCGAGCCCGCATAAGAATTTCCAACCGGGTACAAGCTACCTCATCGCCATTGCGAAGAACGACGATGAGAAGGCTCCCGAAGAGAAGACCGTGCTGCGCGAGGCGGCGGATACTGCCGGGATCAAGGCCGAGATCGAGGTCTATGGCGGCGATCACGGCTGGTGCGTGCTCGACAACCCGACCTACGACCAGGCCGAAGCCGAGCGGGCGTGGGGCCGCTTGCTGGCGCTCTATGAAAGTGCCCTTAAAGGCTGACGCCTAGCGCACTCCGGGCAGGAAGATGTTCGGCTGCTGCGGGATACACGGGTTGCCATTGACCATGGCATCGAACGGACCGCTGCCCGATGGCCAGCGCCCGTCGGTGTAGGTTGTGCTGGAGTATCCCGCGCCGCCATTGGCATAGAGCGGGCAGGCATTGGTGGCGTAGTAACTGGTGTAACCGCTGTCGTAGCTCGAACCGCCTCGCCGATCCTCCCGCTCCTGCAACCGTCGCAGCGCAGCCCGTTTGCGCTCGAGGCAGACACTGTCGTAGCCGGAAAAGTCGCCGTCACGATCATACACCGCGCATTGCGCGTAATCACCGTTGGTAAGGGCCTGAGCCTGCACATTCGCAGACAGCGCCAAACCGGCTCCTGCGATTGCAACCGAACACACCATCGCAAATCTCATCGAGATTCTCCCCAGTAGGCGACCCGGCAAAGGGGCTATGGGAGAGTGGGTGACATATGGCTGAAGTCGGCGTTGTGCGCTGTTCAGCCTTGCAGCAGCGACTTCCATGGCTGTGCGGCTGGCTCGTCGCTGCTGCGGGGATCCCACACGCGGGCCATGCGCGCGGTGGCTTCCGCTTCGGACAGGCCGCGCGCCCGGTCCAGCAGGTAGAAGAAGGCCGTCACGCGGTAGTTCATGATGCAATGCACGTGGACCGGCCCCTCGGCCGCCTCGAGCGCAGCCTCGAATGCGGCCACGTGCTCCTGCGTCGGGGCATCGAAGGGCACGGGGATATGGGTGTAGGCAATGCCATGCCGACCCAGCAGACTGGCCTCGTCCGCCAGCGCTTCCGGGTGGCTGTCCAGCGCCAGGTTGATGACATGCCGCACCCCGATCGCCGCCAGCCGCGCGGGATCGTCCGGCTGGAGGCGGCCCGAGGTGGTTATCCCGTCGGGCCGCCTTTGCCAGTTGCGGATGTCATCCGGATCTGCGGGCGGCTTATCGCTGGGCAACCTTCCCGCTGCCTTCCAGCACCTTGTCCTCATTGGCGCGCTTGATGATGTATTCGCGCACCGCGTCGATCTCTTCCTTGGTCAGCGAACCCTCGAAGCTGACCATGCCGCGATCCTTGAGGATGCCGTCATAGACCACCGCGCTGAAGGCGTCCTTACTGGCGATGGTGGCCGAGCGGCGCAGGTCCGGCAGCACAGTCGAGCCGACCGCTGCCGGGGCATGGCAGACCGCGCAATAGCGGGCGTATTTGGCCTTGCCGACCGCCAGCACCGCATCGCTTGCGCGGCTCGGCGGCGGGTCGAGCGGCAGGCTGGCGAGTTCCCTCATCGGGGGCAGCTTGCCGTCTGCGCCCAGCTTGAACACCAGCAGGCGGCTGATGTTCTGCACCGGGCCCTGATCGTTGACCAGATGGCCATCGGCAGTGATGGCATAGGCACCACCCCAGCCGGCCAGCACCGCGACATATTGCTCGCCGTCGACCGTGTAGGTGATCGGCGGGGCGACGATGCCGGTCTGGGCCGGGAAGCTCCACAGCTTCTCGCCCGTGGCCGAGTTGTAGGCGCTGAACTCGCTGCCCGAATTGCCCTGGAACACGAGGCCGCCGCCGGTGGCGAGCAGGCCGCCGTTCCACGGCCCCGGGAATTCCACCGTCCAGCGGGCTTCCTGCTTGACCGGATCCCAGGCCGTCAACTTGCCCTTGACCGTGCCATAGACCGCCCGGCGGATGCCGAGATCGGGTGGCAGGTCACCGGCACCCAGGTCGAATCCGACATTGAAGCCGCGTGCGGTGTCGGGCTTCCAGTTGGCTTCGGGGGCGTACATCGAAGCCGCTTCGAAGGCCGGGATATAGACCAGCCCGTCGGCGGGGCTGAAGGCCATCGGGTGCCAGTTGTGCCCGCCCAGCGGCCCCGGCATCACCAGCGCCGGCTTGCCGGTCTTGTCGACCCGCGCCTCGGCCACTTCGATCGGGCGGCCCTTGTCGTCGATGCCCTTGGCCCAGTTCTGCGGGATGTAATCCTCCGCGCTGATGAACTCGCCGGTGGCGCGGTCAAGGACATAGAAGAAGCCGTTCTTGGGTGCCTGCATCAGCACCTTGCGCTCTTTTCCGTCGATGGTGATATCGGCCAGCATTATATGCTGGGTGGCGGTGTAATCCCAGGTCTCGCCCGGCGTGGTCTGGTAGTGCCAGACATATTCGCCGGTGTCGGGCCGGATGGCGACGATGCTGGAGAGATATAGGTTGTCACCCTCGCCCGTGCCGTCCTTGCCCGGGCTGCGATAGGCGCGGTTCCACGGGCTGCCATTGCCGACGCCGAAATAGAGCAGATCGAGCTCCGGGTCATAGGCCATGGAATCCCACACTGTGCCGCCGCCGCCGATGCCGCTGTCGCTACCCAGCACGTTGCCGAACCAGGTTTCAGCCGCCTTCTGCAGATATTCTGGGTCGTCCGAGCTGTCTTCGTCGGGCACGGTGTAGAAGCGCCACAGTTCTTCGCCGTCAGCAGCGTCGTAGGCGGCAATATAGCCGCGAACGCCGAACTCGGCCCCGCCGTTGCCGATCAGCACCTTGCCGTCGATGACCCGCGGTGCGCCGGTGATGGTGTAGCTCTTGGTCTGGTCGACGGTGACTTTCTCCCACTCGACCGCACCGGTTTCGCGGTTGAGCGCGACCAGCCGCCCGTCGAGCGTGCCGAGGTAGAGCTTGTCGTTCCACGCCGCGAGCCCGCGGTTGACGACGTCGCAACAGGCCTTGGCACCGGTTTCGCCGGGCACCTTGGGATCGTATTCCCACAGCGGCTTGCCGGTCTTGGCGTCGTAGGCCTTCACCTTGCTCCAGGCGGTGGTGAGATAGAGCTTGCCGTCGATAACCAGCGGGGTTGCTTCCTGCCCGCGCGCCGTATCCATGTCGGCGGACCAGGCGAGGCCCAGTTGGCTCACATTCTCGCGATTGACCTGATCGAGCGGCGAGAAGCGCTGCTCGTCATAAGTCCGGCCATGGGTGATCCAGTTTGCGGTGTCCGCGCCAGCGCCGACCAGCTTCGCGCTATCGATCCCGCCTTCGACGATGGTTTCCTCGCCGCTACAAGCGCTCAGAGCAAGCGCTGCCAGCCCCGCCAGCATGGCAAAATGGTTCATTGTTCCTCTCCCCTCCGGCGCGATTCTGTCAGTCGCGCTTTGCAACCTTTTGTGCCGGACCACTGCGCGCTTGTCCATGGCCGGAATGGCGCTAGTCTGGCGGAACTGTTCTCAGGGAGAATGTCCGCCATGGAATTCGTACTGGCCGCACTGCTGCTCCTGCTGTTCGTCTTCCTCGCGATGGGAGTGCGGGTGGTGAAGCAGGGCTTCGTCTACACCATCGAGCGGCTGGGCCGCTTCCACAACGCCGCAGAACCCGGCCTGCATATCCTGATCCCGTTCATCGACCGCGTCGGGCGCAAGATCAACATGATGGAGCAGGTGCTCGATATCCCGGGCCAGGAAATCATCACCGCCGACAACGCCATGGTCGGGGTCGATGCGGTGGTGTTCTTCCAGGTGCTCGATGCCGGCAAGGCCGCCTATGAAGTATCGAACCTCTACCAGGCGATCATGGCGCTCACGACCACCAATTTGCGCACGGTGATGGGCAGCATGGATCTCGACGAAACCCTGTCGAAGCGTGACGAGATCAACGCCCGGCTGCTCAGCGTGGTCGATCACGCGACCTCGCCCTGGGGCGTGAAGATCACGCGCGTCGAGATCAAGGACATCCGCCCGCCGCACGACATTTCCGAAGCCATGGCGCGGCAGATGAAGGCCGAACGCCTCAAGCGCGCCGAAATCCTCGAGGCCGAGGGCGACAAGACCAGCTCGATCCTGCGCGCCGAGGGCCGCAAGCAGTCGGCCATCCTCGAAGCGGAAGGCAAGCGCGAAGCCGCCTATCGCGACGCCGAGGCCCGCGAGCGTGCCGCCGAGGCCGAAGCCAAGGCGACGCAGCTGGTGTCGGACGCCATCGCGTCTTCCGGCAACCAGGCGATCAACTATTTTATCGCCCAGGAATACACCAGGGCCTTCGGCAAATTCGCCGACAGCCCCAATGCCAAGACCATCCTGTTCCCGATGGAGGCGACCCAGCTGATCGGCTCGCTCGGCGGGATCGGCGAGCTGGTCAAGGGCGCGCTGGGCACTGATACCCAGACCGTCAACACCGGCACGCCGCTGCCGCCAGAACGGCCACGCACCAGCGTGCCGCGCTCGCGCGACCAGGGGTAAGGCGCGATGCTCGACGGGATCGAGGCCTACTGGTTCTGGGCCGCCATCGGCCTGCTGCTGGCGGCGGCCGAGATATTGCTACCCGGGGTCTACCTGATCTGGCTGGCCGTGGCTGCGCTGCTCACCGCGGTGCTGACGTTCGTGCTCGACCCCGGGGTGCCGTTACAGATCGTCAACTTCGTATTCCTCTCGCTGATCATCGCGTTCAGCGCCCGGCGCATCCTGCGCGACACACCGATCTTCAGCGCCGACCCGTTGCTCAACAAGCGCGGCGCAAGGCTCGTCGGGGAGACCGCCGTGGTTGTGCAGGACTTCGCCGGGGGCAGCGGCCGGGTGAAGCTGGGCGACAGCGAATGGCTCGCCAAGGGCATCGACATGAAAGCGGGCGAGCGCGTGCGCGTGACCGGAAGCGAAGGCGCGATCCTTCTCGTTGCGCCAGCCGATGCGATCGAAGCGGGCAAGCCCGCCCTTCCTGAAGCGTAGACCACCCTACACCAGCGCTTCGTTGAAGCGCCCGTGCTTGCGGTAACGGACCATCCAGTCGTCGAGGAACAGGCCCAGCGGCTTGGGTTCGATCCCCAGCTTCTCCAGCCCCGGGAGCGCGCCCGAGGCGACATTGCCCGCCTTGAGCATCGCCCACTGGTCGCGGCTCATCGGTGTCAGCGGCAGCGCGGCGAAAGTGGCGCTGGCGAAATCCGGCATGGGAAAGAAGGCACGGTTGCGGCGCTGCGCCTCGGCGATCCGCTGGTGAATCTCCAGCATCGTCAGTTGTTCGGGTCCAGCCAGCTCGTAGGTCTTGCCGCCATGCGCCACAGGGTTGGCCAGAGCTGTCGCGATGGCTTCAGCGACATCATCGACGAACACCGCCTGCATCTTTGCCTTGGGGCCAAACACCGGCAAAGCGGGCAGGCTGGCAATGAGCCCGGCGAACATGTTGATGAAGTTGTCGTCTTCGCCGAAGATCACCGACGGGCGTACGATTGTGGCCTTTGGAAACGCTTCCAACACCCGCGTCTCGCCCATGGCCTTGCCCAGCGCGTAGTCGGTCTCGCCCTCGGGATCGGCCCCGATGGCGCTGACCTGGACGAAAGCCTCCACCCCGGCTCCTGCCGCGAGGCGCGCGATCGCGCCCGGGGCCTTACCCATCAACTTGACCTGGTCGCCCTCGAACGAGCCGACGAGGTTGACCACCGCATCGCTACCCGCAAGGCAGGCGGTGACGCTCTGCTCATCGAGGATATTGCACCGGGCGAACTGCAGCTGGCCGAGGTTGGCCAGCGGCTTCAGCGTATAGGCCTTCTCCGGATGGCGGCTGGCGATGCGCAGCCGCGCCCCGCGCTCCAGCAGCGCCTGCGCCACATGCTTGCCGAGGAACCCCGAACCGCCAAAGACGGTGACGAGCTTGTTGGCGAGGGGGGAAATGGCAGGCATCGGGAGGCAATCCTGTGTCGAGAATCCGTGGGTGCAATTGCGTGCTCGCCATGCCCCAAGCGGGCCCGTCCCGCAACCGCCACGATATCCCCCGTGACATGACCGTTGACAGGCCGCGCGACTCTTCGTAGTGGCCCGCCCCTACCCGCGGCCCGGACCACGATGACCGGACGCACAGTGTGCCCAGATGGCGGAATTGGTAGACGCACCGTCTTCAGGTGGCGGCGCTCGCAAGGGCGTGGAGGTTCGAGTCCTCTTCTGGGCACCATTTGTTCTTCTCACGTTCTCCCAAATAATCTATAAAACCCGCAGAAATCCTAGGGATTTGGCCCTTGGATCGTTCCGGATCGTCCCGCCTGTTCTCGGGGCTTCCAGACACTTTTGTGGGCCTTTTGAGGCCGTTTCGCAAAGGCCCAGATGAAAAGGCCCCCACATGCCGCTGACAGATACTCGCCTCCGCGCACTCAAGCCCAAGGATAAGCCGTACAAGGTCACCGATGAGCGCGGCCTATATGTTGAGGTCACGCCGACCGGCGGCAAACTTTGGCGATTCCGATACCGGATCGGCGGCGCGCAAAAGAAGCTCTGCATCGGCAGCTATCCCGAAATCAGCCTCAAGCAAGCGCGAGACGAAGCCTACGAGGCACGACGAGCTGTTGCTTCAGGGGGCGACCCGGCCTTTGAGAAGCGCAAGCGGAAAATCCGCGCCGAGTTCCTTTCTGCACAGACGTTCGAGGCAGTCGCACGTGAGTATATTGAACAGATGATGGTCCAGAATGGCCGTGCCGATGGCACGATCGTCAAGGCCAATTATTTCCTCGACAAGCTTGCGCCTGCCATCGGGAACCGATCCATCAACGAGATCGAGCCGTTCGAAGTCCTGGCTCCTCTGAAACGACTGGAAGCTACTGGTAAGCACGAGACTGCGAAGAAATGCCGCTCGTTCGCAGGCCGCGTGTTTCGCTATGGTGTCGCAACGACCCGTTGCAAATCCGATCCGACCAGTATGCTGAAGGGTGCACTCGTAACGCCGCGAGCCAAGCATTATGCAGCAATTCTCGAGCCCACCGAGCTAGGCGGGTTGCTCCGCGCAATCGACGACTTCACTGGCTACATGGTGACGAAGTTAGCCTTGCAGATAGCGCCGCATGTGTTCGTACGCCCCGGCGAACTCCGGCACGCCGAATGGCATGAGATCGACCTCGTCGATGGGGTCTGGAAGATCCCTGCCGGTAAAATGAAAGCGCGCCGAGCGCATGCCGTCCCGCTTTCCAAGCAGGTTAGAGGCTATCTCACTGATCTGGCCGAGATGCTCGGCCGCGAAGGATATGTTTTCCCATCTGCGCGCAGCTCCAAGCGTCCCATGAGTGAAAACACGCTCAATGCCGCATTCCGTCGCATGGGATACTCGAAAGAAGAAGTCACCGCTCACGGACTCCGTGCGACAGCATCGACATTCCTGAACGAGTCGGGCCTTTGGAATCCCGATGCGATCGAGCGTGCCCTGGCACATGGCGACAGCAATGTTGTGCGTGGCATCTACCATCGCGGCAAACATTGGGACGAGCGCGTGCGAATGGCTCAATGGTGGAGCGACTACCTCGATGAGCTGCGGACAGGAGGAAAGGTCATCATGGGGAAGTTTGCGAAGGGTTGATCGGGAGATCGAATTTCTTCTCAGCCAATGCAGGATTGAAGGCTCAGGATCAGCCCTATCAGGGACACTGACGCCAGCACGGCGAACTCAATTCTGATGCCCCAGATTCGAAGCCAATTCCGCATCGTGCCGAGCCTCAGTTCGTAGAGCTTTGGCAGCTAAGTTGATCGAAGCGTTCAGCAACAGTCTTCCACGTTGCTATGCCTGCCTCGTCCCCTTCGTTGGATAGCCGCTGGATTTGCTGCGCGATATAAGCGGTTCCCTCTTCGCCATGGTTCTTTTCGACCCAGAGCGCGACGGCCCACAATTCCTGATCGCGGTTCAGCACCATGGCTCACGTCTCCCGGTCCAGGTCCGCGCCAGCCCTTCGCTGACCAGCTGATCGCCCAGCGAGCGGCCGCCGCGCGTTACAACCCGCAATTTGCGACCGTACTGATCCTCATCTCTGCTCCCGATAGTCGTCAGTTCAAAGGGCCCGTCATTGAGCAATTCGACAAGGCGGTGCGTCGCGCGCATGCCGAGCTGGTATTCATAGTCGCAACGAGGCTCGCTGATCTCGGGAGTGTCGATGTCGGCAATCCGGATCTTCACGCCATCAAGCCAGAAAGTATCTCCATCCACGACGCATGTGCGCCGGATGGATCCGCAGATGTCGAATTGTGGGGAGCTTGCTTGCTGGAATAAAGCCTGAGGCTGCTGATCGCCGTCAGCAAGGCTGGCATCATGGACTGGCCAGTTGAGTGCCAGCATCCCTCCAGCAAATACGATCGCGAATGCTCCCAAACCCAACGCGATCTCCTTTCTAAGCTTCCGGCGCTTCTTTGCCTTCAACGCCTTGCGAAAATCGAACGGCTCACCGGGGGTCTCATTCACTGGCGTTGTCCGTCTTCATTCCGGCACATGATTTCAGACAATAGCCGGAAATCAGGTAGTTTCGTCAATTGTACGTACCAATTGCTTGCCAACGTCCCAACACAGACCGGACATATTGCGGCGTTTCACCATTGTTGGGAATGCCGCGTGATCGGGAGACGGCACCTGGGCCAGCATTGTAAGCAGCCAAGGCCAGGTGGACTGCGTCGAACCGGTCCAACATATCGCGAAGGTACCGGGCGCCACCGTCGATCGATGCAAGAGGGTCATGACGGTTCCGGACGCCCAGTTCTCTCGCCGTGGCCGGCATAAGCTGAGCCAGCCCGGCAGCACCGGCTGGACTAACAGCCATCGGATTGAAGCGGGACTCAGCCCAGATAAGAGCACGGAGCAGGTTGGTCGGAAGCCCGTAACGGCGTTCAGCCTCGGCTATCGCCGCCATATACAAGCCTTCCCGGTAGGATACGTTTGCTGGCTCGGCCTGGTAGATTGCAGGAAGATATTCCCTTGCCGGCTGCTGGTCCGTCTTCGGCGGAACGATCGCGTGCTCGAACAAGGTGAAATCCTGGGCGCGAACTTGCTGTGAGGAGGTCGCGATCATTACCAGACAGGCGACCGCTAGCGCGGTCAGACAATTGAGGCAGTTCATCTCGACTTGTGCTCCATTGATTCGAATCGAAGGAGAACATAAAAAGAACATGTGCCTGTAGGAAAGCCGCGAATGCCTGCCTTTGGGAGAGGAGAGGAACGCTGATGAGGGGGCCACTTTGCATGCTGAGGAGCTCGCATGTCCCTGTCTGTCCAAACTCATCCCAACCGGTCGCTTGCCGAGACCGCCCGTCGCATTTGCGAATCGCGAGGGGGCAAATGGTCCGGCACAAAGGGCATGGCCTGTTGCCCCGCGCATGATGACCGCACGCCGTCACTCGGTGTGTCGCTCGGCCGACAGGCCATCCTCTTCCACTGTTTCGCGGGATGCGATCAGCAGAGCGTGCTGGCTGCTCTGGCGCGTGAAGGTTTCGAGGCACCGGCGCTTTTTGCAGGTTCGGCGACCACCAACGAACCCGAATCGACCAGCACCCGCAAACCCTCGGCGGTAGCGCTGAGGATCTGGCGCGAAGCGCAAGCTTTGCGTGCCAGTCCGGCAAAGGCATATCTTGAAAGCCGCGGCATCCTCGCCGCATCTCCGGCGCTCCGCTTCCATCCACGAACGCCGCTTGGTCCGAAGGGACGCACCCGCTTTTTGCCCGCCATGATCGCGGCGGTCAGCCTCGACAAGGGGCCGATCGCCATCCACCGCACGTTCCTGTCTACCGAGGCTTCAGGCAAGGCCGCTTTCGAAAAGCCGAAACGCGCGCTCGGCGCGCTCTGTGAAGCTGCTGTCCGTCTGTTCGCTCCGGCCTCCGGCAAGCTCGGCCTCGCCGAGGGTATCGAGAGCGCGATGTCGGCCTATGCTCTCACCGGCATTCCCGTCTGGGCGACCCTGGGCAATGAGCGCTTCGGTCTCGTGAGCGTGCCCGAGAGCCTGACCGAACTCCACCTCTTCGTCGATCATGATGCTGGCGGCGAACTGGCCGCGTCGCGTGGCCTGGCCGCTTATGCACGCGATGGACGGACGATCCACGTTCGCAAACCATCCTCACGCGACACCGACTGGAACGATGAACTTACATCATGGCTGCGCCGCAAAGCGGCGCGGTAGAGGAGAGAGGGCTTCTCGAATTCCTGATCCGGCAGAGGGCGTGTCCCGATGCCCCCATCAGGAGGACGAATTGCCATGTTTCAATCAGACCTGTTTCCCGGCGGCGAGCAGTTGCCGTCCATGCCCTTGGCCTATGCCATTGGCACCCGAGTTGCCGCGCTTCTTGCTTCGGGACGTCATCTTACCCGTACCGACATTTCCGGGCTGTTCGCCGAAGAGACCGGTGTTCTGGACTGGGGAGGTGCCTGGACGATCGACGACTATAACAGCGCGGTCGAGATCGGCGCACTACTCTGGCTTCGAGAGTCCTCACGGATCGATCTGGCGACGAACGTACACGAAGTCGAAGCGCGGTTCGACTGGCTCGAAGCAGCCTTGCCGCCACGGCACGTTCGCAGCGAAGCACAGGTCGAGCTCCAGCAGTTCTCGACCCCGCCAATGCTGGCCTGGCTGATGGCGAAGGCCGCAGCTGTCTGCGCGCAAGACACGCTCCTCGAACCGTCCGCAGGCAATGGTGCCCTTGCTCTGTGGGGTTACCTCCAGAACGCTTCGCTGCTCCTCAACGAGATTGATCCGGCAAGACGAGACGGTCTGGCCCACGTCTTCCCCACGGCCACCATCACTGCGCATGACGGGGAACTGATCGCCGACTTGCTTCGCGGCCCTGTTCCGTCTGCCGTGCTAATGAACCCGCCATTCGCTCATAGCCATGAACGCGGCAAGGACGGCGATACCGCTATGCGTCACCTGCGCGGTGCGATCCGAGCGGCCGCGAATGGGGCGAGGATAATCGCCATCATGCCCGATGGCTTTGACGCTTCCACGTTCGCCAAAGCACAGGACGAAGCGTCGCTCCTGCTCAATGTCCGCTTGGAGCAGATGTTTCGCCGGACAGGGACGGGGATTGCCGTTCGCCTGGTCGTGATCGACAAGGTGCCGACTGCATCCTCGTCAACGATCATCGGAGATGCCTGCGACCTGATTGCGCTCGGCGAACTTGTCACCGAGCTGCCGCCACGAGCGAAGACCTCCGCCGGCCTCCATTGCCTGCCCGTCGGCAAGCCAGCGCGCCTTGTTTGCAAACCTTCGACCCAACGCACGCCGGTCCGACCGGTAGCGCCGTTCGCTGCGACGCCAGCAGCCAAGGCGAATGCGGTCAATCTTGCCTATTCTGTTCTCGCTGACCCCGCGCCGGTGCCTGAACAGGCAGGCATCTACTTGCCTTACCGCCCCAGCCGCATCGCGTTCGAAGACGCGCCGGTTCATCCTACTCCGCTCGTGGAATCGGTTGCCATGGGTTCGGTCGCGGCACCGCAGCCCGATGTTTGCCCGCGGCTTCCCGCAGGTTGGCAGGCCGATGGCCTGCTGTCCGAAGCGCAATGCGAAACACTGGTCTACGCTGCCCAGGCATTTGCGCGCGATCTTCCGGGCCGGTTCAAGGTTAGCCAGGAAGGCACCTCGCTGGAACTCTCCGAAGATGGACACGCATACCGCCAAGGCTTTTTCCTTGGCGACGGGACCGGAGCGGGCAAAGGACGGCAGATCGCCGCGGTCATCATGGACCGCTGGCTCGCAGGCGAGCGCCGGCATGTCTGGATCACCAAGAACGAAGCGCTGCTTGAAGATGCACGCCGCGACTGGGAAGCGCTTGGCGGGCTGCCGCTCGATATCCAGCCGCTCTCGCGCTGGAAACTTGGCCACCCTGTAACGATGTCCGAAGGTATTCTCTTTGTCACCTATCCGACGCTGCGCTCGGGGCGCGCCGAGGATACGCGGCTCGACCAGATCCTTGCCTGGGCGGGCGAGGATTTCGACGGCGTGATCGCTTTCGACGAAGCCCACGCCATGGCCAATGCCCTCGGGGGCTCTTCAACCCGTGGCAAGGTCAAGGGGTCCGAACAGGGTATGGCGGGCCTCAGGCTGCAGAACCATCTCCCGCGCGCCCGCGTGCTCTATGCTTCGGCCACCGGCGCCTCGGACATCGCCAACCTCGGTTACACCTCACGGCTCGGCCTGTGGGGACCCGAAACTGCCTTCCCGACCCACGAGGCGTTCATGACCGAGATCCGCGCTGGCGGCGTCGCGGCGATGGAACTTGTCGCTCGCGATCTCAAGGCCCAGGGCCTCTATCTCGCCCGCGCGCTGTCCTTCGCCGGGGTCGAGTACGAGATCCTCGAACACAGCCTGACCGAAGCGCAGGTGCGGATCTACGACGCCTATGCCGAGGCCTGGGCGATCATTCACCGCAACCTCGAGGCAGCGCTAGAAGCAACCCGCGTTGTCGACGAGGACAGCGGCGATACGCTCAATCGCAACGCCAAGGCGGCAGCGCTGTCGATCTTCGAAGGCACCAAGCAGCGCTTCTTTGCCCAGCTCCTGCTCTCGATGAAATTGCCGAGCCTGATCCCCGCGATGGAAGCAGCGCTTGGCGAAGAGCATTCGGTTGTCGTGCAGCTGGTCTCGACCGCCGAGACCATGCTCGACCGGCGCCTTGCCGACCTCTCCGACGAAGAACGCGAAGCGCTCGATATCGATCTGTCTCCGCGTGAATACGTGATCGACTACCTTTCGAAGAGCTTCCCGGTGCGCCTGATGCAGGTCTTCGCCGACGAAGACGGCAATCTTCGCTCCGAGGCGATGAGCGACGGAGAGGGCAATCCCGTTTTCTGCCCGCGCGCCATTGCTGCGCGCGATGCGCTGATCGAACAGCTTTGCGCACTGCCGCCCATCGCCACTGCGCTCGATGCGATTATCGAGCACTTTGGAACCGACGCCGTCGCCGAGGTCACGGGCCGAACCCGGAGGCTGGTCCAGGGCCGCGATGGTGAGCAGCGCCTCGAACGGCGTAGCCCCAGCGCCAACGTCGCCGAAGCGCAAAGCTTCATGGAAGGGACCAAGCGCATCCTGGTCTTCTCGGACGCGGGCGGCACAGGACGTTCCTACCACGCCGACCTTGGCTGCCGGAACCAGCAGCGCCGTGTTCATTTCCTGCTCGAGCCGGGCTGGCGCGCCGACAACGCGATTCAGGGTCTCGGCCGCACCAACCGCACCAACCAAGCCTCGGCCCCGCTCTTCCGGCCGGTAACCACCGACGTGAAGGGCGAACGCCGCTTCATCTCGACCATTGCGCGCAGGCTCGATGCCTTGGGCGCGCTGACGCGCGGCCAGCGCCAGACCGGCGGTCAGAACCTGTTCGACCCGGCAGACAATCTCGAAAGCGACTATGCGCGCGACGCGCTCAGCCGCTGGTTCCAGCTGCTCTATGACGGCAAGCTCGAAGCCACGAGCTTCGCCAACTTCGTCGAGCGCACTGGCCTACGGCTTGAAAACCCCGACGGCGGGCTCAGCGACAATCTCCCCACGATCCAGCGCTGGCTAAACCGCATCCTCGCGCTTCCGATCGCGCTGCAGAATGCCATATTCGATGAATATCTTGGCCTCGTCGAAGCACGGATTGAAGCCGCGCGCGAAGCTGGAACGCTCGACCAGGGGCTGGAAACCGTGAGGGTCGATCACTTCATGGTCCTCGCCGATGAGTTCCTGCGCACAGACCCCGTGACCGGAGCGGAGACCCGTCTCGTCTCGCTCGAAGTGACAAGGCACCTTCGGCCCCTACGCTTGCAGCGCCTGGTGCGGATGCACGAGATTGGCAGCCCGCACGCGATCCCGATGCGCAATGCGCGCTCGGGCAAGGTTGCGCTGTCGGTTCCTGCCCGGCGCCTGATCGCCGACGACGGGGCCGTGATAGAACGTCGGCGCCTCTTGCGTCCGCTCAAGTCCGCGAGCTGGACACTTGAGGCACTCGGTGAAAGCCATTGGAATGAAATTGGCGTCGCTGCGTTCACGAGCGCCTGGCGGGCCGAGGAAGAGGAGGCTGCCGTTTCACCGGTAACTGAGCGAGTCCATTTCGCTACCGGACTTCTGCTTCCGGTCTGGAAGCGCCTGCCCGGCGATCACGTCCGCGTCACCCGGCTCGTTGCCGAAGATGGTCAATCGGTCATCGGGCGCGAAGTGCTCGATATCGATCTCGCAGCAATCGCCGAGACCTATGGCCTTTCCGGGGTTGCCGGACCAGCCGCAGAGCAGCTCGGTGACCTCGTTCTCGCCAGCGGCAAGCCGCTGGGCCTTGCAAGCCACGATCCACTCACCGTGAAGCGCTCGCTGGTCGGCGGCGAACAGCGCCTTGAGCTTACCGGGTTCTCGCCCGATCGGCTCGATTGGTACAAGGGCAAGGGCTGCTTCACCGAGATCATCCGCTACCGCACGCGGCTGTTCGTGCCAGTCTCCGCAGCCTCGTCGGTCCTCCCCGCGCTTGCCGCCTGATCCCTCGGGCAGACCCCAATCTCAGAATGAGAGTGGAGGGAGCCCATTGGGCTTGTGGGCCTCGTGATCCTCACCTGCGCCTTCAATCCATCAGGAGAACACCCATGATTCAGTCGATCAACCTGAAGAAGCTCGTTCCGAGCCCGCGCAACGTTCGCAAGTCGAGCGACGTGCTGGCCGACCTCCAGCTGCGGGCAGACATTGCTGCGCGCGGTCTGCTGCAAAACCTCGTCGTGCGCAAAGGAAAGCGCGGCAAGTTCGAGGTCGAGGCCGGCGGTCGCCGGCTCGCCGCGCTGCAGGCACTGGCCGAAGAGGGCACCTTGCCCGAAAGCCATGAGGTCACCTGCCTCGTCATCGAAGGCGAGGAAAGCGAAGTGCGCGAGGCCAGCCTTGCCGAGAACTTCCAGCGTCTCGCGATGAACCCAGCCGACGAGGCGCAGGCCTTCGCGGCGATCATCGAGGCAGGCGCTACCACCGAAGACGTGGCGCGCCGCTTCGGCCTCACTGTCCGTTTCGTCGAAGGACGTCTGCGCTTGGCAAGTCTCGCGCCTTGCGTCTTCGAAGCGCTCGCCGAAGGCACGATCACGCTCGACATGGCCAAGGCCTACGGCGCGATCTCCGACGTGGAGCGCCAAGCGCATGTCTATGCCGAGCTGCAGGACGCCTGGTACCAGATCACGCCTGACACGATCCGCCGCATGGTGCTCGACGCCACGGTGCGCGGTTCCGATCCACGCGCTGTTCTTGTCGGTCGCGATGTCTACCTCGCTGCGGGTGGCCGGATCGAACGCGAACTGTTCGACGACGATGCCAGCGAGAGCTGGATCGATGTCGCGCTGCTCGAAGGCCTCGCGCACAAAGCCATGGAAGAAACCGCAGAAAAGGCCGCGCTTGAATATGGCCTTGCCTGGGTGCGTCCGACGCTTGGCAATTATGTCAGCCATGACCTTGTCGAAGGTATGAGCCGCTTGCCTTGCGAACCTGCGCCGATGACCGAACAGGAAGTACGGGAACTCGGAGAACTTGAGGCCGACTACGACCGCGTCGCCGCCGTGCTCGAAGACGAGGACAGCGACGAAGAGGAGATCGCCAAAGCCGAACGCGAACTGGTCGTCATCGACCGCGCCATGCGCGAGCTCAATGATCGTCCCCCTGTGCTTGCCGACGAGCTGAAATCCGAGGCTGGTGCCTTCCTTGTCCTCTCGCGCAATGGCGAGCCGACATTGGTCCCGCAGTACTACACCGAGACCGAGGTCATCATTGACGAAGGTGTGGTCGAAGCAATCGAGGAAAGTGGAGCGGCAAAGCCCAAGGGCAGCTCGTTGTCGCAGCGCCTGCTCGACGAGCTCGCGATGCAGCGGCGCGACATACTGGCAATCCATCTCGCCAACGATCCGTCACTGGCGCTCGACTTCATGGTCTTTACGCTGGCCGATGCCGATGGACACGACTGGCGTGCCAAGAAGGCGTCCACGCTTGTCGGCTCGGCCGCGTCCGGCCCGATTACTGGGTTCGAGGCCAAGAATGCACCGGCGAGCGCTGCTCTGGCCGAGTTTGCCGGGTCGCTCGATGAAAGCTGGCGTGCTGGGACAAACGATGTCGAGCGGTTCGCGAGATTCCGGACCCTTTCCGACGAGGCGCGCTCGGCCTGGCTCGGCCATGTCGTCTCTCGCACGCTGGTTGCCAGCCTTGCCTGTTACGGTGAGCGCTCGGTGCCACTGCACGAGGCGCTCGGCTCGCTCCTCGAAATCGAGACCGCGCATTGGTGGCGTCCTAGCGCTGCCAACTATTTCGACCGCGTGGCCAAGGCGCGCACGCTCGAAGCACTCGACGCCGTCGGCGGTGCCGATTTGGTCAGTCGCTACGCTGCCTCAAAGAAGGCTGAGCTTGCGAGCGCAGCCGAGCGCATCTTCTCGGGCAACTTCATCGGCGAGGCCGAGCTTAAAGAACGGGCACAAGCCTGGGTTCCTTCGATCATGCGTTTCGGTGGTACCGGAGATGTCGAATTGGCCGACCACGAAGGCGACGAGGTGGCCAACGCAGAAGGAACTGGCGAGATTGCCGAGCAGGCTGCCTGACCCCTCCTGACAGGTCCAGGTCACTCGGCGGGCGGTCCGTCCCAATCGGGACGGGCCGCCTTTACCATGTCAAATTTTGGGCCGTAAATTGTCTGTCCGCTCCCAGGCGCCGCGACGACCAAGGCCGACGTTCCGCAAACGACGCCGTTGCGGATGTTTAGAGATTGGGGCATTTTGTGGGCGGTCTGCGCAGCTCGCGGGGGGGATCATGAACTTGAGAAGGCGGGATTTGCTCGTGGCTGCGCAAGCTGCAGGCCTGGTGAATTTGCTCTCTGGAAACGCGGCAAAAGCGGCGGTCGCCCAAGGCGTGTCACACGACCTCTATCGGGTCGATGATCCCGAGCTTATCATGGCCGCCGCCCGCGAAATTATGAAGGAAGATTGGGTCGGCGTACTGATCACAATCGATGAGACTGGCATGCCTCGCGCCCGCCCTGTCGGTGTCAATGACCCGACAGACGACTGGAGCTTATGGATGTCGACAAGGCGAGGAAGCCGAAAGACGAAGCAGATCATGGCAAACCCCAGAGCAGCTCTTCACTTCGGCCTCGACGACATCGCAAACGGTACGAAGAATGCCTACTACGCGAGCTTCACTGGGCACGCTTCGGTTCACACAGACGCTCCGTCGATTGCGGCTCATGGTCCCCCTGAGCATTATCGGTCACAATGGCCCAATTATCCTGACGACCTCGCCCTGATCCGCTTCTTACCACAGACGCTTGAAGTAATGGGCAAGGGCATCAAGCCTAGCCAACAGCATTGGCAGCCACAGGCAGTGCACTTCGGAAACAATTGATGTCCGTTTTCCACCCTCTCTGCGGTCATAAGCGGGAACGCACCGCGATCCTGACACCTGCCGGGCCGCTTCGACGGATTTCTCGCCAGAAGCGGAAATTCGCAAACCGACCCCCTTTTGGCCAGAAGACTTGGTCGATCCTGCCGGGCAGTCGCCTTTGCATCACGATCATGACGCGTGGCCCGCTCCGCGTTCGATGTCGTGGAGCAGACCGCCGCGGCGGTTGTAGACGAACCACGTCAGCGCGGCGCAGCTGGCGTAGAAGATCAGGAAGCCCCACAAGGCCGCCATCGGCGATCCGGTCGCCGCAATAGCGCTGCCAAAGCTCTTGGGGATGAAGAAGGCGCCGTAGGCCGCAATCGCCGAGATGAAGCCGATGATCGCCGCCAATTCCCGCTCGGCCTGCCGCAGCGCGGCATCAGGGGCGAGCTCGGGCATCAGGTGCGGAACTTCCTGCCGGATGATGTTGGGGATCATCTGGAAGGTGGAGGCATTGCCCACCCCGGTCATGAAGAACATCAAGATGAACATGCCCAGGAAGCCCCACCAGCGGGCCGAGGAAAACGAATTGCAGCACGTCCACTTGCGGAAACTGCTGCTTGGCGAGCAGCGGCAGGCCGGCGGAAAAGCCGATGAAGCTGCCGAATGTGCCGGTATAAAGCCCGCACATAAGCCAGTTGTGCTTGCGCTGGAAGATCACCTCCTGGTCGGCAAAGCTGGCCTTGGCATCGGCAATGTCGTTCATCCCGAACCATGCGAGCAGGGTGCTGGCGATGATGAACGGCACCCACACAAAGCCTGCGTTCTGCAGCCACAGCGGGCCGCCATCTGCCGTCTGCTGTGCAGCCCCGCCGAGCGCGCCGAACACGCCTGCGGTGATGATCAGCGGCACGGCGAACTGCATCACCGACACGCCCAGATTGCCCAGCCCGGCGTTGAGCGCCAGCGCGTTGCCCTTCTGCGCCTTGGGGAAGAAGAAGCTGATGTTCGACATCGACGAGGCGAAATTGCCCCCGCCAAGCCCGCACAGCAGGGCTACCACCACCAAGGTGGTGTAGGGCGTATCAGGGCTGCGCACCGCATAGCCGATGCCGATGGCCGGGATCAGCAGGGACGCGGTGGATATTGTGGTCCACAGCCGCCCGCCGAAGATCGGCACCATGAAGCTATAGACGATGCGGAAGGTCGCCCCCGAAAGGCCGGGCAAGGCCGCCAGCCAGAACAGCTGATCAGTGCTATAGGCAAACCCGACCTGCGGCAGTTTGGCCACCACCACCGACCACACCATCCACACCGCAAAGGCCAGCAGCAGGGCGGGGATCGAGATATAGAGGTTGCGCCGCGCGATGCGTTCGCCCTGCGCCTGCCAGAAAGCGGGATCTTCGGGCCGCCATTGCGTGAGGCGATGTCGATCGCTGCTGTGTTCACCTGGTTGCAAAAGCCTTGCCCCGATCATGTCCGGCACAGTGCCGACCGCGATACCACAGGCGTAACCGGCTTCTGACTATCGGCAAAGCTGCTTGTTTTCGCGCAATCGGGGTGCAATGTGGCCGTATGAAGATCGCCATCGTCGATGAAAGCTCCATACGCGCTTCGATCATCGAAGAAGGCCTGGGCCAGCTCGAAAATGCCGAAATCTTCACGCTCACGCAGCGCCACGGGCTGCTCACCGCGATTGAACGGATCGCGCCGGATGTGGTGCTGATCGACCTCGGCAACCCGTCGCGCGATGTGCTGGAGGAATATTTTGCGGTCAGCCGCGCTTTGTCGCGCCCGATTGCCATGTTCGTCGATGAAAGCGACGATGCCTCCATCGCCGCCTCGATCGATGCGGGGGTTTCGGCCTATGTGGTTGATGGCCTCGCCAGTCACCGGATCAAGCCGCTGCTCGATCTGTGCATCAAGCGGTTCCACGCCTTTGCCCGGCTGCAATCCGATCTGGCCGACGCGCAGGGCAAGCTGGCCGAGCGCGACCATATCGACCGTGCCAAGCGGATCCTGATGCGCAGCCGCAGTATCACCGAGCCGGAAGCCTATGCCGAATTGCGGCGCAAGGCGATGTCTTCGAACAAGCGGATCGCCGAAATCGCCGAAGCGGTCGTGTCCGCGCATGATCTGCTGGGAGGGGACTGACCATGGCCGACGCGACGCTTACCATCGGGTTTCTGCCGCTGGTCGATGCCTGCCTGCCGATTTTGGCTCACGAACATGGCTTTGCCGCTGACGAGGGCGTGGCGCTGACCTTCGTGCGCGATGTGAGCTGGGCCACCGTGCTAGACCGGCTGCTCTACGGCCATACCGACGGCGCGCACATGCTGGCGCCGCTGACGATTGCCACCACGCTGGGGCTGGGCCGCCCGGCGCAGCCGCTGACCGCGCCCTTTGTGCTGGGTCTGAACGGCAATGCGATCACTTTGAGCAAACCACTGGCCGCGATGGTCGCATCGCCGGGCGAATATGGCGATCCGGCGGCTGTCGGCGCGCGGTTGCGCGAAGCGGCGATGGCGGCCAAGGCGCAGGGGCGGCGGCTGCGGTTCGGGGTGGTGCACCGCTTTTCCAGCCACAATTACAAGCTGCGTTACTGGCTCGCCGCCTGCGGTATCCGGCCTGATCACGATGTCGAGATCGTCACCATCGCCCCGCCGTTTGTCCCCGATGCGCTGGCCAGCGGGGAGATCGACGGGTCTTGCGTGGGCGAACCGTGGAGTTCAGTCTGTGTCGAGCGTGATGTCGGCACAATCGTGCTGGCTTCCGCGCAAATCTGGCGGCGCGGGGTGGAAAAGGTGCTCGCGGTGCGCGAGCCGGTGCTGGCCGACAAGGCCGAAGCCTTTGCTGCACTGATCCGGGCCATGCGCCGGGCGGGCCGCCATTTCATCGACCCGGCCAATTTCGCCGAGAATGCCCGCATCCTTGCCTCGCCCCCCTATCTCGATGCCAACCCTGCGCTGGTGCTGCGGGCGATATCGGACCGCTTGGTTCTGGCCCACGGCGCTGCGCCGGTGCACCTGCCTGATCTGATGTTCCAGCACAGCGAGGCGGCCAATTTCCCGTGGATGAGCCAGGCCGCGTGGCTCTATTCGCAGATGGCGCGCTGGGGCCATATCGCCTTCGATCCGGCCGATGCGGCGCGGGCGATGCGGGTGTTCCGGCCCGATATCTACCGCGCTGCGCTGATCGATACCGGCGATGATCTGCCCAATGCCAGTTCCAAGGTCGAAGGCAGCGTCACGCAGATGACACAGGTCGGCGCGCAGCAGGGCACGCTGACGCTGTCGGCCAACCGTTTTTTCGATGGGCTGACCTTCGATCCTGACCAGATTGAAGCCTATCTCGCCAGCTTGCCCTGAGTTGAAAAATTTGCTGCGCTGCAAAAAAGGCCTTTACGAGGCTGCACAAGCTGGCGTAGTCTTCGCGATGTTGCTGCTGGGTGATCCAATGTCGGACCCGCAATGCGAGCAGCCACCCACGAATTCTTAAGGCAACGACGCCGCCCGAGCCGCTTCTGAAAGGTAGCGAATCGTGGCGGCTTTTTTGATTTCCGGCGTCGGCCCTGGCTGATGCTTCATCCGGCGGGCAACGGCGCTCGCCTCTCGTGGCCGGTCATGGTCCGGCTTTAGCCAGAGAGGTGATCCATGCGCGCATTTGCCTACTGCCTGTTTGCCCTGTCAGCATCCGCCACCAGCGTCCCGGCGCTGGCCACTCCCGGCGACCCGATTACCCTCGCCGAAGGCGTGACGCTCGACCCGATCCTCGCCCTAAAGGTGCGCCGCGAGACGGTTGACGAGGACAAGCCGATTGAGCCCGCCAATGCACTTACTGCGCGCCTTCATGCAGGGTTTGAAATCGCCAGCGGTGCGGTCTCGCTGCTGATCGAGGGCGAGGCAACAACGGAGCTGACCGACAATTTCAACAACACCATCCCCGGCAATGGCCGGACGCGCTTTTCGGTGGTGGCCGATCCTGAGAACCTCGAACTCAACCGCGCACAGATCGCCTGGCGCGATGGCGCAAGCAGCGTCACGCTGGGTCGTCAGCGGATCATTCTTGATGATGCCCGCTTCGTCGGCAATGTCGTGTGGCGACAGAACGAGCAGACCTTTGATGCCGTGCGCGGGCAGACCGCGCTCGGCCCGGTCCGCGTGGATGCAACCTATGCCAGCGCGGTGCAGACCGTGTTTGGCGCGGACAGCCCCAATTTCCGCTATGACGGCGATCTGGTGTTCCTCAACGCCGGGGTGAAGCTGGCCCGCGGCGAGATCACTGGCTTTGCCTATCTTCTCGATTTCGACGCCCGCCTGAACGCGTCAAGCAACACCTTCGGCGCCAAGGCTGCGTTCAAACTGCCTGTCGGCCCGGCGACCCTGACCGCCAGGGCGACGCTGGCCACCCAGTCCGATACCGGTGGCAACCCGGTCGCCTATACCGCCCATTACCTGCAAGGCGAGCTGGGTGCGACTTGGGCCGGATTTTCGCTGGGGGCCGGGGTCGAACAGCTCGGCAGTGATGGCGGGCGCGGCGCGTTCCAGACCCCGCTGGCCACGCTGTTTGCCTTTAATGGCTGGGCCGACCTGTTCCTGCGCACGCCCGATGCCGGGCTGACCGACACTTTCGCCCGCGCGGGCAAGAAATTTGCCGTGAAGGGCCTCGGCACGGTCGATCTGCTGGCCGTTTACCACCGCTTCGACAGCGATTTCGGCAGTCGGCATTACGGCGACGAGATCGATCTGTCCGCCGGCCTTGCGGTGGGCCGCGCATCCTTCCTCGCCCGCTTTGCCAGCTACCGGGCCGACGGCTTTGCCGCCGACACCCGCAAATTCTGGCTCCAGACCGAAATCGCATTCTGACCTCAAGGAGACGCAATATGGCCTATCTTGCCCCAAGTGAATTCGTGCCCAAGCTGATTGAAGCGGGCGAATCCAAGATCATGATGTCGACCAAGGACACGCTGATCCGCGCCTTCATGGCAGGCGCAATTCTGGCGCTGGCGGCGGCGTTTGCGGTGACGATCAATGTTCAGACCGGCCAGCCACTGGCGGGCGCGGTGCTGTTTCCGGTGGGGTTCTGCCTGCTCTATCTGCTGGGCTATGATCTGCTCACCGGCGTGTTCGTGCTCGCCCCGCTGGCGGTGTGGGCCAAGCGGCCCGGCTGCACCTGGGGCGGCGTGCTGCGCAACTGGGGACTGGTGTTCGTCGGCAATTTTGCCGGTGCGCTGGTGACAGCGGTGATGATGGCGATCTACTGGACCTATGGCTTTGCCGCAGAGGTTGATCCGGTCGGCCAGGCGATGGCGATCACCGGGGAAAAGCGCACGCTGGGCTATGCCGAATATGGCGCGGCAGGGTGGCTGACGATCTTTGTGCGCGCGGTGATGTGCAACTGGATGGTATCGACCGGCGTGGTCGGCGCCAGCATGTCGAGCACGGTCAGCGGCAAGGTGATTGCGATGTGGATGCCGATCATGCTGTTCTTCTACATGGTGTTTGAACATTCGATCGTGAACATGTTTCTGTTCCCCACCGGACTGATGCTGGGCGGCGAATTCACCATCGCCGATTACCTGTTGTGGAATGAAGTGCCGGTGGTGCTGGGCAATCTGGTTGGCGGGCTGACGTTCACCGGGCTGATGCTCTATTCGACCCACTACCGCACTTCGCCCAAGCGCAATGCGGCGGAGTTGAAGATTGCCGCCTGAACGGGCTGAACCTGTGGGGGCGGCGCAAGGCAATGCGCCGCTCGAAAGGCTCACCGTGACGGTGGGGCAATATTCCTGTGCCGGGGCCAAGCTGGCCAATCAGGATTTTTACGGCTGCATCCTCCCCGATGGCGATCTGCTCATCTACAAGGGCATGGCCTTTGTGGTGGCCGACGGGATCAGCACCAGTCGCCGCGGGCGCGAGGCGGCGGAAACGGCGGTGGCGGGCTTTCTCACCGATTACTATGCCACCCCCGATGCCTGGTCGCCCCAGACCAGCGCCCAGCGGGTGATTGCAGCGATCAACAGCTGGATGCACGGCCAGAACGCCGCGCTCGTCGGAATGGCTGCCGGTTACGCCGACAGTGACCGGGCGCGTGAGGCCGAGGGTCTCATCACCACCTTTACCGCGCTGATCCTGCGCGATGCCGCCGCGCACATCCTGCATCTGGGTGACGGGGTGGCAGCGCGGGTGAACGCGGGCGGCCTCGAACGGCTGACCGAGGCGCACCGTGTGCCCGCTGGTGGCGGCACGCATCTGCTCGCCCGCGCCTTGGGCATGGGCCGCCATGTCGAGATCGATCACAGCCGCATCTTCGTCCAGCCTGGCGATATCCTGCTGCTGGCGACTGACGGGCTTGGCGACGGCCTGACAGACCGCGAGATTGCGCAGATCGTCCACGCCAACCCGGATATGAGCGCCGCCGCCCGCCAGATGTGCGAGGCTGCACTGGCGGCAGGGGCCGAGGACAACCTCACCGTGCAGCTGGTGCAGGTGGACAGCGTTCGTCAGGGCGCGGCGGATGATCTGCTCGCGGCCGAAGCCCGGCTGCCCGATCCGCCGGAATGGCAGGCCGGGCTGGACTGCGATGGCTACACCCTGCTGCGCCCGCTCCATATCGGTGGCCGCAGCCACGTATGGCTCGCCCGCGACAATTCCACCGGGGCTGCGGCGGCGATCAAGCGGCTCTCGGCCGAACGCGCGGGCGATCCGCAGGCGCGCAGCGAGCTGCTGCTGGAGGAATGGGCGCTTGGCCGGGTGCGCAGCCCGCACGTGCTGAGCGTCCCGCCGCGCGCCCGCCCGCGCCGGTTCCTTTATGCTGTCAGCGGCTATTGCAATGGCATCACGCTGGAACAATGGCAGCGAGATCACCCCCGCGCTGATATTGCTGCTGTGCGCGCAATCATCACTCAGGTGGCGCGCGGGCTGTATGCGCTGCACCGCCGCCAGATCATCCACCGCGATCTGCGCCCGGCCAATGTGATGATCGATGCCAATGGCACGGCGAACATCATTGATCTGGGGTCGGCCCGGATTGATGGCATGACCGAACACGCGCCGAGGGCGGGCGAGGATGCCTTTGCCGGAACCCTGCAATTTTCCGCACCCGAACTCTATCGCGGCCTGCCCGCCAGCGAGCAGAGCGACCTCTATTCGCTCGCCGCGATGGCCTATTTCCTGCTGACCGGGCACCTGCCTTATGGCCCGCGCGCGGGCGCGGCTGACACCCTGTCGCGCCAGCGCCGCCTGCGGTATGTGCCGGTCGCGACATATCGTGATGACGTGCCTGACTGGGCCGATGCCGCCATTGCCCATGCGCTGCACGTGGAACCGCATCTGCGTTACCAGCACGTCAGCGCCTTTGTGCATGATCTCAGCGTCCCCAACACCGCGCTGACCCATCCCCAGCCTGCGCCGCTTCTGATTCGCAATCCGGTTGTGCTGTGGCAAGTGGTCAGCGCAGTGCTGGCGGCGGCGCTGATGATCGCGCTGATCCGGTGATTATGCTGCAATGCAAAAAGGAGGTTGGCAAGCCGGTGCGACTCAGGTAGTTTCCAACTCGTCAGCGTTCCAACGAAGGAACGCGCCTGACCTTACCTTCTCCCCATCACAACGTGGCAATGGCGCCGCCGGTCTTTCGGATGACCTGGCGGCTTTTTTGCGTGCGTTGTCGGCACAGGATCACAGCGCATGAACGCGATTTTTCCCTTTCCCGATACGCCCGGCAGCCGCGAAAAGCTGGTGGTGATCGGCAATGGCATGGCCGGGTGCCGCACGGTTGAAGAGGTGCTGGCCCGCGCGCCCGGCCGGTTCGACATCACGATCATCGGGGCCGAACCGCGGGTCAATTACAACCGCATCATGCTGTCACCCGTGCTGGCGGGCGAGAAGGCGTTTGACGACATCATCATCAATGGCCCGCAGTGGTATGCGGACAATGCCATCGCGCTCATCAGCGGTGATCCGGCAGAGATGATCGACCGCGAGGCGCACACTGTCGTCACGCGTGGGGGCTTGGTGCTGCCGTATGACAGGCTGGTAATCGCCACCGGCTCTGATCCCTTCATCATCCCGGTGCCGGGGCATGATCTGGTCGGCGTCGTCACCTTCCGCGATCTGGATGATGTGGACCGCATGATCGCCGCTGCCGAAGCGGGCGAGACCGAAGGCAGCAACGCCGCTGTGGTCATCGGCGGGGGCCTCTTGGGGCTGGAGGCAGCGCACGGTCTTGCCCTGCGCGGAATGCAGGTGACCGTGGTGCACCTGATGTCCACCCTGATGGAGCGTCAGCTGGATGAAGCGGCCGGATGGCTGCTGCGGCAGGAACTCGAACGGCGCGGGCACACCATTCTTTCGAGCGCCAACACCAAGGCGATCCTTGGCGCGGCGGGCCGGGTGGCAGGCATCGTGCTGGAGGACGGCACCCGCATCCGCGCCGACCTGGTGGTGATGGCGGCCGGGATCAAGCCTTCCGTGGCGCTGGCGAAAGCGGCGGGCCTTGCCTGCGAGCGCGGCATTGTCGTGGATGATCACATGGTCACCAGCGATCCCGCGATCCTCGCCGTGGGCGAATGCGTGCAGCATCGCGGGGCGTGCTATGGTCTGGTCGCTCCAATCTGGGAGATGTGCCGGGCGCTGGCCGACTGCCTCACCGGCGTCGGCAGCGGGCGCGGCTTTGAAGGCTCGGTCACCTCAACGAAGCTCAAGGTTTCCGGCATCGATGTTTTCTCTGCGGGCGATTTTTCGGGCGGCGAGGGGAGCGAGGATGTGGTGATGCGCGATGCGGCGCATGGCATCTACAAACGGCTCGTTATCAAGGACAACCGGCTGATCGGCGCAGTGCTTTATGGCGATACGGCGGACGGCAACTGGTATTTCGATCTTCTGCGCCGGCAAGAGGACATCGCCGCCATCCGCCAGTCGCTGATCTTCGGGCAGGCCTATGCCGCAGGCGGCGCGGGCGGCGATCCCCACGCCGCTGTCGCAGCGCTCTCCGATGATGCCGAGGTGTGCGGCTGCAATGGCGTCTCCAAGGGCGCCGTCATAAGCGCAATCAACGAAGGCGCGCACAGCGTCGCTGCCCTCCGTTCGACTTGCAAGGCTTCGGCGAGCTGTGGATCGTGCACCAACATCGTCGAAAGCCTGCTCGCACTGACGCTCGGCGCTGAGGTCGAAGCCGGGCCTAAAACCCTGTGCGGCTGCACCAGCTTCACCCATGATGACGTGCGCCGCCTGATCCTTGAGCGTAATCTCAAATCAATCCCGCAGGTGATGCAGGAGCTGCACTGGTCCACCCCCGAAGGCTGTGCATCCTGCCGCCCGGCGCTCAATTACTACCTGCTGTGCGCCTGGCCGGGCGAATATGCGGATGACGAGACCAGCCGCTTCGTCAACGAACGGCTCCACGCCAATATCCAGAAGGATGGCACATATTCCGTCGTCCCGCGCATGTGGGGCGGCATAACCTCTCCGCGCGAATTGCGGGCGATTGCCGACGTGGTGGAAAAATACAACGCGCCGATGGTGAAGGTCACCGGCGGCCAGCGGCTCGATATCTTCGGCATCAGGAAAGAGGATCTGCCCGCCGTCTGGGCCGACCTGAACGCCGCAGGGATGGTATCGGGCCACGCCTATGGCAAGGCGCTGCGCACAGTGAAGACCTGCGTGGGCAGCGAATGGTGTCGGTTCGGCACGCAGGATTCGACCGGGCTCGGCGTCAAGATCGAACAGGCCACCTGGGGCAGTTACATGCCGCACAAGTTCAAGATCGCCGTCAGCGGCTGCCCGCGCAACTGTGCCGAGGCGACAATCAAGGACTTCGGCATCGTCTGTGTCGACAGCGGCTATGAACTCCATGTCGGCGGCAATGGCGGGATCAAGGTGCGGGTCACCGATCTTTTGTGCAAGGTCGAGACCGAAGCCGAGGCGATGGAGCACTGCCTCGCCTTTATCCAGCTCTACCGCGAGGAAGCGCACTATCTCGAACGCACCGCGCCTTGGATCGAACGCAAGGGGCTGGAATGGCTGAAAGCGCAGCTGTTCACTGATCCTGACCGCATCAGCAGGCTGGCTGCGCGGTTCCGGCTGTCGCAGAAATATTGGCAGATCGACCCCTGGGCAGGCCGCGCGGCCGGAGCGCATCCCGATCTGCACCAGCACCTCGCCGAAGTCCGCCCGCTTGCTTTGGAGAAGGCGCAATGAACAGCGATACTGCGGGCCAATGGCTCGATATCGGCCCCGTCACCCAGATCAAGGCTGGCACTGGGCGCACGCTTCCCGTGCTGGGAGGCGAGGAAATCGCGGTGTTCCTCACCACCCGCGGGGAATATTTCGCGCTTGTCAACAAATGCCCACACAAGCATGGGCCCTTGAGCGAGGGACTGGTTCACGGCGACAGCGTCACCTGCCCGCTGCACAACTGGCGCATCTCGCTTCGCACGGGCGAGGCGCTGGGGGATGATCGCGGCTGCACGCCGACGATCCCCTTGAAAGTGGAGAGCGGGCGCCTGTTCCTGCTGCGCGAAGCGGTGCTGGCGCCGCGCCGTCAGGCTGAGGCAGGCACGTGCGCCTTGGATACCGCCGCATGATCGTGCCGGGCGAGGTGTGGCTGGTGGGCGCTGGCCCAGGCGATCCCGATCTGCTGACGGTCAAGGCGGCGCGCCTGATCGCATCGGCCAGCGTGGTGTTCCACGATGCGCTGGTAGGCCCCGGCGTGCTCGATCTGATCCCAGCGGGCGTGCGCCGGGTGTCGGTGGGCAAGCGGTCAGGCCGCCATTCCAAACCTCAGGAAGCGATCGACGCGCTGCTGGTCGCCGCCGCGCTGGCGGGCGAGCGGGTGGTGCGGTTGAAGGGCGGCGATCCCGCCATCTTCGGGCGGGCAGCAGAAGAGCTCACCGCCTGCCGGGCCGCAGGCGTGCGGACGCACATCTGCCCCGGTGTGACCGCCGCCAGCGCGGCGGCCGCCAGCCTTGGCACGTCGCTGACCCTGCGCGGGCTGGCCCGGCGCCTGACCTTCGTAACCGCCCATGCGCGCGGCACCGAACCGCTCGATCTCGATTGGAGCGCGCTCGCCGATCCTGCCGCGACCCTGGCGATCTACATGGGCAAAGCGGCAGCCCCGCTGGTCGCCCGCGAATTGCAGCGCGCTGGCCTAGCTTGCGATACGCCGGTGGCGATGGTCGAAAACGCCAGCCTGCCGGAGGAACGGATCTTCACCACCTGCCTCGAACTGCTGCCGCTCGCCGCACGGACTGCGCTGGGGGATGGTCCGGCGCTGATTCTGGTGGGAGCCGCGATGTCGCTTGCGCGCGCACCTGCTGCACAGGACAACCGAAGCGAAGGAACCGCAGTCTGCGTCCCGGCAGAGCGCCTTGCGAGAGGGGCTATGCCTCTCGCCGGAACGCGCACCAGCTGAATTTCTGCGCGGCGCCCCACGGGGTGAGGTGTTCCTCGCGCCAGTCGCCCAGCAATGTGAACGCACTCCCGAGTGCAGCGGCAAGGCTTGCCGCATCGTGGCGCTGCACCGGCAGGCTGCTGCATTTTTCTGGCCCATCAGGCGCAAAGGTGGCGATGATGACGAGCGCATCGGACGCGGTTCCGGCCACCAGCGCACGGCGATAGGCGTCCCGCTGCTCCGGCTCTGTGAGAAGTGGAACACGGCCCGGTCATGCCACACCCCATAGCGGCGCGGCGGGTTCCAGCGGGTTATGTCAGCGATCTCCCAGTGGACGCCCGCTGCCGCCTCTCCCAGTCGGGCCTGTGCCGCCGCCAGAGCCGGGGCGGCAATATCGACCACCGTCACATCGCGCCATCCACCCGCCAGCAGGGCATCAACGGGATTGGAGGCGCCCCCTCCGATATCGACGAAAGGGGCCGTGTGGGGCACATCAAAGCGTACCAGCGCGGCAAGCGAAGGGCGCGGTTCGCTCTGGAACCAGCTGACCTCGCCGGGTGCCATGTCGGAATAGACCCGGTCCCAGTGCCGCTGGGGTTCTTCTGTCATCGTGCCCTCCTACGCCATCGCCGCCTGATACCGTGCCTCCACCACCTCCCAATCGAGGTTGGCCAGGAAGGCATCGACATATTTCGCTGCCGCCGCACCGTAGTCCATGTGAAAGCTGTGCTCATACATATCGAGCGCGATCAGCGGCGCGCCGGTGGCTGCACCATGCATGTGATCGAAGGCCCAGTAATTATGCAGCGACCGGGTGTGGCGGTTGTAGCTGAGGATGCACCAGCCCGATCCACCCGCGAGTGACATTGCGGTGCGGCGGAATTCGGCTTCCCATGCGGCGAAGCTGCCAAACCAGCCATCGAGCGCCTCGTAGATCGAGCCTGCCGGATTGCCGTTGCCGCCCAGCGCATCGAAGTAATATTCGTGCAGCACCACCGATCCGGTGCGGTGCAGTTCCTCGCGCTTCAGCCCGGCATAAGCAACCGGCGGAAAGTCGGGATCGGCCATGGCGGCGGCGAGGCGGGTCTCGATGGTGTTGAGCCCGCGCACTGAGCCCTGATAATTGTTCTCCCAGTGCGAGGTAATCAGCCGCTCGGACAGGCCGGTGAGCTTGGCGGGGTTGAACCGCAGCCGCTTCGGCGTGTGCTTGCCGGCAAAGGCAGCGGCAC
Organism: Erythrobacter sp. SDW2; assembly: GCF_021431965.1. Lineage (NCBI taxonomy): Bacteria > Pseudomonadati > Pseudomonadota > Alphaproteobacteria > Sphingomonadales > Erythrobacteraceae > Erythrobacter > Erythrobacter sp. SDW2. The sequence goes on along the minus strand of NZ_CP090370.1, from coordinate 200,075 downwards.
GGGAAGCGGCTGCGGCAGGGTCTTGCGCCGCCGCTGCGCTTGCCGTTCCTGCCAGCGTGATACCCGTGACCGAAAGGGCTGCTGTGCCGATTGCTTGCCTGCGTGTGATGATGCTCATGTCGTCCTCCTCAGATTGCCAAGACCAGAACCATGCCGCCCAGCGCGGCGGCCATCAGAACCCGCAGCACTGACCATTTCAGCCCGAACACCATTGCGCAGGCGATTGCCGCCAGCACGCCTGCGCGCCATTCGAAGCTCGCCGGGTCCGGCCAATATAACCGCAGCGGGCCGAATTGGCGCTGGCCCACCTCAGCAAACAGCACATGCAGCGCAAACCATGCGGTCAGGTTGGCGATGACGCCCACAACCGCCGCCGTCACTGCTGCGAGCCCGCCCTTCAACCGCACGGCGTTACCCAGTCGGTCGATCCACGGCGCGAAGGCAAAGATCCACATGAAGCACGGCGCGAACGTCACCCACGTGGTCAGCCCCGCCCCCAGCAATCCCGCGACGAAAGGCGTGAACGGCTCCGGCGCACGGAAGGCCGCGAGGTAACCGACGAATTGTGTCACCAGGATCAGCGGCCCAGGCGTGGTTTCCGCAAGGCCCAGCCCATCGGCCATTTCGCCGGGTTTCAGCCACCCGAACCCCTGCACCGCTTCCTGCGCCATGTAGGCGAGCACTGCATAAGCCCCGCCAAAGGTGACGATGGCGAGCTGCGAGAAGAATGCGCCGATCTCCCACAGAACGTGTTCGCGGCCCAGCGTCAGCGCGATCAGCGCCATTGGCGCAGCCCAGACCGCTCCCCAAAGGACGATCGACAGGATTGTGGTGCGCCACGGTCGTTCGGGTAAAGCACCGCCAGTTGTAGTGGGTTTCAGCGCCAACAGGTCAGGACGCCAGGCCGCAATTGCCATTCCAATCACCCCGGAACCCAAAACGATTAGCGGAAACGGCAGGTCGAATAGGAACAGCCCGATGAACGCGGCCACCGCCAGCGCACGCTTCAACACCGTATCCAGCGCACGTCCGGCAATTCGCAACAAGGCCTGCACCACAATCGCCAGCACCGCCGCTTTCACGCCGAGGAACAGTGCTTCGACCCATGCGAGATTGGCGGTAATGGCATACAGGACCGACAGCGCCAGAATGATGGCCGCGCCCGGAATGACGAACAGCAACCCCGCTGCCAGACCGCCGCGCCAGCCATGCAACCGCCAACCGATCCACGTGGCAAGCTGCTGCGCTTCGGGGCCCGGCAGCAGGTGACAGAAATTGAGCGCGTGGAGAAAATCTTCCTCCTCGACCCACTTGCGTTCATCTACCAGCTCGCGGTGCATCAGCGCAATCTGCCCAGCAGGCCCGCCAAAGCTGAGCAGGCCGATGCGGGTGAACGCCCGGAGAAGTTCGGTGAAGGTGATAGGAGGGGTGAGAGCCAAGGACGCCAAGTGAACCTCGCACAATGCACCTTGCCAACAAGGACAAGGCCGCACCTTTCCAGGCGCAACCCGAAAGCGGTCGACCAGGTGAGGTCGACCGCCCGAAGGTGTCAGATTTCCGTGCGCTCCGCCAGTAGTAGTGCGTCTTCGACATCGACCCCAAGATAGCGAACGGTGTTCTCGATCTTGGTGTGACCTAGAAGTATCTGAATTGCGCGGATGTTGCCCGTAGCGCGGTAGATCATCGCGGCCTTCGTCCGTCGAAGCGAGTGCGTCCCGTACTCAGATTTCCGTAGGCCAATCGCAGTAACCCACTCATCCACCAAGCGCGCATACTGGCGCGTGCTCATGTGTCCGGCGTGGTCGATCCTGCTTGGAAAGAGGTACTCGCTGGTCGAGCCGCCCCGACGTTCTAGCCAGGAAAGCAGGGTTGAACGGACATCGGCTGTGAGCTCGAACTGAACTGGCCGATTGGTCTTCTGCTGGACGACAATTGCCCTAGTGCGGATGTCGGTCCCAGCTATGACGTCGCCGATCTTGATCTTGACCAAGTCGCATCCGCGCAACTTGCTATCGATTGCTAGGTCGAATAGCGCCTTATCCCGTAGCCGACCTTCACGATCCAGATGGAAGCGTATTGCCCAAATCTGTTTTTGTGTCAGTGGTCGCTTTGTGCCGACGGTCTTGCCAGCATTCCACGCTGCACGCGCCTGTATGGCAGGATCAAATCTCGAATAGCCCATTGTCGTTCTCCTCGGCCATGATTGGCCACAAAGAGAACGGTTGCAGCTTGGCGGGAGGTGGGCCGGAAGCGGAAAGGCAGCTTTTATATCTTTGAGCGGATTAAGCGGACAGCGACTGCTGACCGAATCGCAAGCCGGTGCATTAGAGAATGGTCTGGAGAAACCCCTCTTGGCATAGACTTTTGCCGTCGTTGAAACGCCCTGCAGGACAGCCAACACGGAGCCGAGAGCCACAAACTAAATCGGTTTACTATTTAGCGCGCCTTTCCTACCATCCAGAGATGGCGAGAGAAACCTTTACGATTGAGGGCGCAGGCGCGATTTCTCTTACAGCCGAGGCTGAGGGGGATGCCTACGCTAAACCCGTCCTTCTTGCGCACGGCGGCGGGCAGACACGGCGCGCGTGGAGAAGGGTGGTCAGCGAGCTGGCTCAAGCCGGCTTTCGTGCAATCGCCTTCGACATGCGCGGTCACGGAGACAGCGATTGGTCGCCATGCGGAGCTTATGAAATGCGCGACTTCGCGGCGGATCTGGTCGCTGCAGCGTCGCGCCTGGACCAGAAGCCAGCGCTGGTCGGCGCTTCACTGGGCGGGCTCGCTGGACTGATTGCCGCAGGGGAGCTTGCTCCAGGTAGCTTTGCTTCACTCACATTGGTCGACATTGCCCCGCGCATGGAGCCCAGCGGTGTGATGCGCGTGGTTGGTTTCATGGAAGAGCATGTCGATAGCGGCTTCGCCTCACCAGAGGAGGCGGCCGACGTGATCGCTCGCTACATGCCGCATCGTCCCAAGCGGGGCGCGAGCGATGGTCTGAAAAACTATCTGCGGCAGAAGTCGGATGGGCGCTTCTATTGGCACTGGGACCCGGTGTTTATCCGTAATATAATGTCAGCCAGACAAGGCGACCCAGACAGCCAAGAACGTCAATCGGCAATGCTGAGCCAAGCTGCGGCGAATCTCACGCTTCCGCTTCACCTCATCCGAGGCGGCTCTAGCGATCTTGTTTCCGAAGAGGCCGTTTTGCATCTGCGACAACTCGCCCCCCATGCAGAATACACCGATATTGCCGATGCCACGCACATGGTCGTGGGCGATGCGAACGATGCCTTCTCCGCCGCTATCGTCGATTTCCTAGGGCGCCATCACTCATCCGATACGGCTCAGCCACAGGGGACGAGGGAGCTATGATCGATCGAGAGCGCTTGCAGGAAATGCTGCATATCGCGCCGTTTCACCGATGGCTTGGGCTGGAGATTGCGACATGCTCCGACCAGTCAATCGCGATCACCATGCCATGGCGCGAAGAGATCGTGTCGAACCCTATGATTGGGTCGGCGCATGGAGGGATCCTGGCTTCACTGGTCGACCTCACCGGGCTTTATACTCTGCTTGCCGGGGGCGTCGCGGCGAGAGCGAAGGCCGATCTGCATGTCGATTACCACCGTCCTGCAACCTCAGGACCTCTCACTGCTCACGGACAGATCGTGAAGATCGGGCGACAGACTTCGGTGGCCGAAACCCGGGTTCTCGAGCCCGACGACAAGTTGGTCGCCAGCGGCAGGGGCGCCTACTTCTCGTCAACCGGATCACTTGATCAGCGCGGCGGGACTATTGATCTCGAACAGGCTCTTGCCACCCAAGGCCCAGCGACTTCTGCAGCGCTATCCACGCCAGCGTAAGGGCACCTTTTGCCCGGACGAGGTCTGCTGAGGCCTGCTGCTGTTCTCGCAGGGCCCGGTTGAGGTCAGCCTTCGAGATCGCTCCTGCGGCAAAACGTTGGCGGTTCAGGTCTGCCGCGACGTCAGCCTGCTTCTTGATTTGCATACTGGCAGCGAGCGCAACACGCTGCTGGCCGAAGCGAGCCAAGGCACGTTCGGCGTCTTGCAGTGCCAGAAGCACCGTCTGCTGGTAATTGGCGACTGCTTCGTTGCGCGCTGCCCCGGCTTGGTCGATCGCAGCGTCTACCCTGCCGAAATCCAGAAAATTCCACTGGAGGCGCGGGATCGCGAGTGCGGAGAATTCGCCGACATCGACAACGTCGTCCAACGAGGATCCGCCGAGGCCCAAGATCCCTGTGAAGGACAATTTCGGGAACCGCGCCGCCTCGGCCACCCCGATCCGCGCCGTCGACGCGGCAAGAGACCGTTCGGCCGCCCTTATGTCAGGCCGACGCGCCACCAGGCTTGCCGGATCGCCGATCGCGACCTGCTCTGGCGGCATGGGAATGGAGCGCGCAGTCGTGAGCGCTGCATCAACTGATCCCGGCACCTGTCCGGTCAGTATAGCGAGTGCATCAGACAGGACTGCGATATCCGCTTCAGCTTCGGCAAGTTGTGACTTGAGCATCTCCAGTTCGGCATTCGCGGTGCCTACCGGGAAAAGCGGCAATGCACCGCGCTGATAGCGTTGGTATGTCAGCGCCAGGATCTCTTCCTGCAACGAAATCTGCGCCTCAAATTGCTCTGCGCGGAAATGGGCCTCCCGCAAATTGACGTAGGTGCTGGCCACTTGGGCAGTCAACTGGACCTTTGCGTCCTCTGCATTGGCCACCGTTGCAGCAGCTTGGGCATTGCTGGCCTCAATGCGCCTGCGCGAGCCACCGGCGAACTCCAGCTCCCAGTTGGCGTTAAGGCCCACATTGTAAAAGCTCAGCGAGTCATCGGTCTCTGCGTCGGAATTGGTTTGCTCTGACGGGGGGGGCGCCCCGCCTTGAAGGTCGAGACCAGGAAGCCGGCCCTGCACGGTGGTGGCCTGTGCCCCAAGCGATGGCATTCGACCCGCACGGTCTTGCCTGATGGATGCCCGTGCCTGGGCAATGCGCGCCTGCGCTGCGGCGAGCGAGGGGTTGCCGGACAGCGCAGCCTCCACCAGCCGCGTCAACTCGGGATCGCCGAGCAGCAGCCACCATTGAGCGACAACCGGATCAGATGCGCTCACATCACTGCCAGCGCGCACAAAGCGAGTGCCCGTGTCTGCTGACACAACTTCCGGGGGGCCTGCATAATCGGGCCCTGCCGTGCATCCAGCTAGCAAGGCGATAGTGACAAGCGGAGGTAGCAAGTGGCGCATCGTGTAGGGCTCAGTGCATCGAAAGGGAGACATTTTTTGGAAGCGGCCTCAGGAAGAGGACCAGCGGAACCGTCGCGAGGGTCAGAATCCCCATAACCAGGAACACGTCATTGTAGGTCATTATGAACGCCTCGCGTTGGAGGGTGCGGCTCAGGACGGCCATCGCCCCCTCCATGCCGCCGAAGTTTCGCGCCAGCCCTTCGAGATAGTCCTGTAGCGAAACGCTGTTCGCATTCAGGGTCTCTTCCATCCGCCGGCTATGATGCCAGATCCGCTGGTCCTGGAACGAAGCGAGGGCCGAGAGGGCGAATGATCCGCCAAGATTGCGGGCCGCGTTGAAAATGCCCGAGGCATCGCCCGCGTCTTCCTTGGCCACCGAAGCCACCGTTGCCTGATTCAGGAACATCATCGCAAGGATCATTCCGGCCCCGCGGATAAGCTGACCTTCAGTGAAGACAGCGCCGCCGGATTCGGCGGTCAGACTCGTGCTGACAAAGCAGCTGATCGCCATCAGCAGCATTCCGGTGCCGACGGCAATGCGGATGTCCACCTTGCGGATCATCAGAGGCAGAACCGGCATCAGGAGAAAGGCCGGGACACCCATCCAGAAGATGACCAGTCCCGTCTGAAAAGCATTATAGTCAGAAATGATCGCGAGGAACTGCGGAATGACATAGGTCGAACCATACATCACCATGCCCAGGGCGAGCGCCATGATCGCGACGCTGGCGAACTGTCGATTGAACAGGAGCTGCAACTTCAAGACCGGCTTGCGTGCTTTCACTTGTCCGTAAATCAAACAGGCAAAGCCGATAATGGTCACCACCGTTAGCCAGCGAATGAGTGAGGACTCGAACCATTCCTCACGGTGCCCTTCCTCGAGTACAACAGTCAGACCGCCCAGTCCGAGGATCAGCCCGAGAATGCCAGCCCAATCGGCGTCCGTGAGATATTCCCACTTGGGCTTCTCGTGAGGCAGCCCGATAAACAGCAGGAGCAGCAGGATTGCGCAGACTGGCACATTGACGAAAAAGGCATAGTGCCAGCTCAGGTTCTCGGTCAGCCAGCCGCCGATCAATGGCCCCATCACGGGGCCAAGAACCACAGTCATGCCGAACAGCGCCATTCCGATTGGCTGTTGGTGCGGCGGCAATCGTTTAGCCACAATAGTCATTGCGGTCGGAATGAGGACTCCGCCCATGAAGCCCTGGCCCGTGCGGCCGATGATCATGGTCGTAAGGTCGGTGGCTACACCGCATAGCACAGAAAATGCGGTGAACGCGCTGACCGCGATGATGAGGAGGGTTCGCAGACCGAACAGCCGTTCGAGCCAAGCGCTCAGTGGAATGACGACAATCTCAGCAACGAGAAATGACGTAGCAATCCAGGTGCCTTCGGCGCCTGTGGCACCGATCTCGCCCTGAATGACGGGGAGTGCGGAATTGACGATTGATATGTCCAGCGTCGCGAGCATGGCGCCGAGCGCGCCCGCGGCCACAGCGACCCAGGCAGTAACGTCTGCGTTCTTTCGGCTCCCGGCCGGCCCGATCGAAGTGTCCTGCGCTGCCAGTATCTCGGTCATTGAGTCCGACTCGAGATCTCTTCCAATTCGCCGGCAGCATTCCGGGTGTCGACCGTAGCCACTACCGACATGCCGGGAACGAGCAGACGCCGCACTTCAGGGGGAGCATCGATAGCGATGCGGACGGGTATCCGTTGAACGATCTTGGTAAAGTTGCCGGTGGCATTTTCGGGGGGGAGGATGGAAAATTCCGCGCCCGTTCCCGGCGATATGCTGACCACTCGTCCCGCGATCTCAAGGTCGGGCAGGGCGTCAACTTCGAGCCTGACGCTCTGGCCGGCCCGGATCAGGCCGACCTGCGTTTCCTTGAAGTTTGCCGTCACGTAGATCGCCCTCACCGGAACCACCGTCATCAAACGTTGACCCGGTTGCACGAACTGGCCCACCCTCACCGAGAGATCGCCGACGCGGCCGGCCTTGCTGGCGCGCAGCAAGGTCGATTCAACCGTAAGGTCGGCTGTTTCCAGCTGAGCGCGAGCAGCGTCCGCCTGCGCCTGGGTCTGGCTGATCTGCTCGAACAGGGTCCCCCGGCGAGCGGTCGCGGCAGCGACCGCCGCCTGCGCAGCGGCGAGTTCGGCCCGCGCCTGCCGCGCCTGCGCCTCATACTGATCGAGCTTTTCCCGCGGTTCGGCTCCTGTCGCGGCAAGGGGCCGATATCGCGCCACCTGGTCGTTCGCGAGGTCGAGTGCTGCGCGCGCGGCGGCGAGTTGGCCCCGCGCCTGGCGAATGGCTGCATCCTGTTCAGCTACCTGAGAACGGATTGTGTCGGCACCGGCCAGGGTCGCAGCGATCTGTGCGCGCGCCTGTTGCGCTTGCGCCTGATAATCCCGCAGATCCAGTTGTACGAGGGCTCCGCCGAGAGCAACCTGCTCGTTCTCCCCCACGAAGACCTCTTCGACGTATCCCGCTACCTTGGAAGAGATAACGACGCTGTCGGCAGCGACATAGGCGTTATCGGTCGACTGCATGTATTGTCCGTAGCTTACGTGCCGGTAGTACCACCAGATCCCGCCAAGCAGCACGGCAAGACCAACGAGGATTAGCACGATGCGCAAGCCACGCCGCGATTGCGGTTTCGTTGGGGTTGTGCCCTCCTGCTCCGGTTGGTTGGAGTTATCGGTCATCTGACTCTTTCGGCAGCCTCAGTAAAAGGTGAACGCGTCTCGCGCCCTATGAGCCGTGAGCCAGATAGTAAAGGCATTTAGCAGTTTGCATTTGGGCATCCGAGGCTATCCGACTACACAGCGCTATGGATGAAAAACCAGATACCATGTCACGGTCTCAGCGTCGGCAGAAGGTCATCACCGATGATGACCGCATTCTCTATCTTATGGACGAGATCAGTCGCGGCGCGCGCAGAGTGTACGATGCGAGGGTCGCCAGGATCGGTCTCAATCAGACACAGTGGAGGATCATCGGACAACTTCTTCGCGATCCTGCCCTTACGCAGGCTGAAATCGCCAAGAAACTGGAACTGGAATCGGCGACCATCGGCCAGGCGGTTGCAGGTCTTTGCGCACGCGGGCTGATGAAAAGGCTTCAAGCTGAGACGGATCGGCGAGCGTGGCAGCTCATCCTCACGGAGCAGCTTGACGATCTGCTGCCCGAACTGAGAGGCTCCGCGGATAGGCTTCATGGTCTGCTTTGGCGCGACATTGCCGCCGACGAGAAGCAAACGTTGCAGCAGATTCTTGCAAGGGTATCAGAAAATCTGGACCAACTCCGGGCCGAGGCTGAGTAAAATCATGGCATCGCCCCCGGAAAAGCCTATCAGCAGCATCGCTCGCGCCGCGGAGATCGGCCAAATCCTAATGAGGCACGGTGCGAAGAATCTTGCCGGAGCCCTCGGATTTATTCCCTCTTCGAGCAATGTCATCGATCCTCGCGAATTTCGTCCGGCCGCAGTTGTGGCGTTCCTCCGTGACATCGGGCCAGTTGGTATAAAGCTGGGGCAGCTCCTCGCCACACGAAGCGATCTGTTTACCGAACACTGGATCACGGCATTCTCAACCCTGCACGATCAGGTGTCGCCAGTACCCTTCGCAGATATCGAGCCCGTACTTGCTTCAAGCTGGGGTGAGGACTGGCGGAACGACTTTGCGCAGTTCGACGAACAGCCTTTGGCGTCCGCCTCGATTGCACAGACCTATTCCGCCAAGCTACGGGACGGTAGCGAGGTCATCGTGAAGGTTCGCCGCCCGGGCACCGCCGCGCGCATGGAAGCCGATGTGCGCCTGCTTGTGCGTCTTGCCGAGATCGCAGAAGCACGCTCGCCTGACATCGCGCGTTACCGGCCAGTCGAGTTTCTGCGGACCTTCGGCCGCAATCTTGCCTGGGAGATGGACCTCGCTGCGGAATCCCGAGCCTGCGAGCGGATCGGCGCATATCTCGATACCATCGGCGTCAGGACCCCGGCCATCCATTGGGAACTGACCGGGCTGCGGGTGAACGTTCAGGAACGCCTGTACGGCAGGCCCGCGTCTTCGCTGGGCAGCCCATCCGGCGACCCGCGGGTGGCGGCTTTCGCTAAAAGCTATGCCAACGCTGTCCTGCGCATGATCATCCTGAACGGCGAATTCCACGGCGACCCTCATCCCGGCAATGTTTTCCTGATCGGCGAGCAGGATGTCGGCTTCATCGACTTCGGATCAGTCGGGACGCTCACCAAGACGAGGCGCGACGAGATCGTTCGGCTCGTGCTTGCGATCGCTGGCGAGGAAACGAGCGAAGTCGCGGATGTCCTGCTCGCATGGGCGGGGGCGCCGAAGGTGGATCGCGATGCGCTCGCGGTGGATCTCGATCATTTGATCGGAGAGTTCAGGGGGACCGTGCTTTCTGGAATCGAGTTCTCGCAAATTTTCTCCCGCGTTTTCGATCTTTTGCGGGATTATCAACTGGTCCTGCCACCCGATCTGGCTATCCTTCTGCGTACCTTGCTTACGGCAGAGGGTGTCGTCCGATCACTGGCACCCGACTATAACATTGCCGAGGACACCCGGCCGATCATGACGGAGCTTCTCGCCGAGCGGTTCTCGCTCGGCAGCGCTCGGTCGGGTTTGAAGAAACTTCGCGGTCAGCTGCTGGGGTTGTCGGCGTCCTTGCCCGACATACTTGCCACTGCGAACTCGATCGCAAAGTCTGGATATGTGCCGGTTCAGCTCGATCCCCTCAGTATCGAGCAGCTCGCTGGACTTCGCAATGAGCGTCAGTCCTTGAAAGGCCCTCTAGCTGCCGCATTGATCGTGGCTAGCGCGTTGCTTGTCGATCAATCCTGGCCTCTGGCTGGCGGCGCGCTTGCGATTGCTGGGGTGGTGCTCGTCCGAAAATCATAATGACGGCGCAACTTAATTCGTGCACGGTCACGTTACGGCAAAGCCGAACTTAACGAGGATTTCATACGCCTCACTTCAGCGACCAAGACGCATCGCGAAGAAAATTTTTCGACCTATTGCGATTGAAGGCTCATTTTCCTCAATCAGACGAAACTTTGGAACGGCAGCTTTCAGGCTTGTCCTCGCCTGACTTTATGGCCGCTATTGGGGCGCAAAGCCGTCATCATTAGACGAGAGGGGAGGAAGCTTTTGCTTTTCCTGAACCGGGACATGTCCGTCTCGGCGATCAGGAGAACTCCCATGACCAAGTCCCGCCGCACTGCTTCGACTTCGCCTTCCCAGCGCATCACCGCCGCCATCATCGAAAAGCTCGAGCAAGGCACAAAGCCCTGGGTCAAGCCGTGGCGCGGTGTACCCGTCTCGCGGCCCTTGCGATCCTGCGGGACGCCCTATCGCGGCATGAACACCTTCTGGTTGTGGATGGTGGCCGACGGCTGTGGCTACGCCTCGCCCTACTGGATGACCTATCGCCAGTGCCAGAAGCTCGGCGGACAGGTCCGCAAGGGTGAGAAATCGACCATCGCGATCTTCTACAAGAGCTACACCAAAGAGGTCGAGAACGCCGAAGGCGAAGCTGACACCGAGAACCGGCGCGTGCTCAAGGCCTATGCCGTGTTCAACGCTGACCAGTGCGATGGCCTCCCAGCATTTTACCATCCCCAGCCGCTGGTTGCCGCACTTGCGCCCGAAGGACGCGAAGACCGGCTCGATGCCTTCTTTGCTCATATCGGCGCAGACCTGCGCCATCACGGTGCGCAGGCTTATTACGAGCCGCTGCGCGACCGAGTCACCATGCCACCAGCCGAACTCTTCGAAGCCTACGACCACTACTACGCGACACTCGCACACGAGTTGTCGCACTGGACGGGTCATTCTTCGCGGCTCGACCGCGACCTCAAGAACCGCTTCGGCAGCGACGCCTATGCTGCCGAAGAACTGATCGCCGAACTGTCCTCCGCCATTCTCGGGGCAGAACTGGGCCTTCCGGTCACCCACCTCGACCATCACGCCAGCTACATCGCGTCCTGGCTCCAGATCCTCAAATCGGACGAGCGCGCGATCCTCACCGCCGCGGCCAAGGCCGAGGAAGCGGCCAGCCTGCTGCTCGGACTGGGCGGATACCAATCAAGCGAAGGCGAGACCGATGTCGATCTCGCTGATGCAGCCTAAGGAGCGGTGAAATGGGACGTTCCGTCAGCTATCCAACTGGCTCCGTGGTTGCCTTTCGCCTGCTTGATGACGGCGAAGACGACGATGTCGACTGGGCCTACGAGTGCCTCGTCGAAGAGGTCATCGATGCCGCGAAGGCGGCCTTTCCTTCTTTCGAGCGCTTCGAGGGATGGCGCGGCCGCGAGGACCGTATCCTCCTGCGCAACGCCTTCGCCGATTGCGGCATATCGACCTATTGCGGGCTCGCCGCGATCTGGCTCGCCGAGCGCGATGACGCTCGCTATTGGGAAGCCGATTTCGACAACCCACGAACGGCGAGAGCACGGCACTGGCTTGGCCAGGTGTCGGGGCGGTTCATCGACCTGTTCGGTGAGCTGCGCCTGGTCGGGCGGTTCTCGAATGGCGAAGCGATCTTCGAGCGCTCCCGATCCGCCTGCGACACCGGCTGCTGATCCTGCCTCGTCCCTGACCGCCGGGAGAGGCCCTTGGGCCGGTCGGGGCGCGCCGCAACCTGCGGCCCGTCGGCCCGTGTTGCCCGCGCCAGCCTAGGGCCGCAGGTTTCCCGCTGCGCGGTGCGTCTCGCCCCTTCTCCCGGCCCTGATCGGGCTCCGGCGGACAGGGCCGAGGCAATGGTGCCTCCTCTCCTTGTCCCCGCGATCAGGAGACACCCCATGTACGACAGCTTCATCGACCAGTTGAGCGGCCTTGACCTTTCAGGCCTCAACATCAGGCCGGCCCCATTCAACGAAACCGACTTTCCCTGCGAGGATGCGATCGAACAGACGCTTGGCGCCGTATGGTCCGACCTCTTCGCGATGTTTTCCGACACGGCCCTGGAAGCCGATGCCGAGGATATTGCCTGGGGCATGGTCAATCTGTTCCACCGCGCAGCCAGCCGCAAGTCGGCTCAACTTGACCGGGCCAGCGACGAGATCCGTGTCCTGCTTGCATCCGCCGATGGCTCCGAAGTGCATTCGAGCAATCTCGAAGAGCAGGTCGAGCGCGCGCAGGCTGCCGAAGCCAGCATGCTGGCCTTCGAGCAGATGCGTGAGGCGGCGGCAGCACTCTATCGCGACGAGACCGGTTCCTCGTGGAAGCCCGTTTCCGGGTCGCGCGCGAGCCATTCGCGCCACCTTACCTCGGCTGTGATCGATGCCCGCGACTTCCTCCGCGCACGCGCTGAGAACCGGCGCCACGCCTTGATCCCGGAAGGAACTCCGGTCGTTTTTGCCGGTGGTCGCCAGAGCTTCGAGAGCGCCGAGGATGCGCGTGTCTACGCCGACAATATCTGGGCGACGCTCGACAAGGTTCGCGATGTGGTTCCCGATCTCTTCCTGGTCCATGGCGGCGACGGCCAGGGAGCCGATCGCCTGGCCGCGAGTTGGGCTGAACGCCGCGAAGTGCAGCAGCTGACCTACTCGCTTGATCGTCGGCTTGGTGCTCGCGCTGGGTTCAAGCGCAACGAGCAGATGCTTTCGCTAGGTCCGCGTTACGTCGTCGCCTTTCCGGGCAATGGCGTGACCGAAAGGCTGGTGATCGATGCCAAGATGCGCCGGATCACCGTGGTCGATCGTCGCGGCCTCTTGGGCACCTCTCCCGGGTCGTGAGGGCCCTTCCTCATCATCCATATCCGAAATGCCCGGATGTGCATTCGGCGCCGACCCGACTATGGACGGGTCATGCAACTTGACGATCTGCTGCAGCGATACTTTGCCACCACCGACCTCTCCCGGGTTGCCCCCGACACGTTGTCAGCTGGCATCGAGCACTGCCGGGTCGATCTCGGCCTTGAGGAGGACCGGGGCAAGCGCTTTGCGCTGTGGTCGTTCCTGCACATGTTCGGGTCCGCCCCCGACCTCGACGTGGCGTTCGAAAGCGAGGAAGACCGGGAGGCGGCGCGCAACTTCATGGATCTCCTGGCGGCATCGGAAGGCGATGGAGCAGGCTGATTGCAGTAGGGTCTTGGCACCTTAAGACCCACACCCGATACCCATCCGGCGTTCTTCGCGAACAGTCCTGAACCAGGTCAGCTGAGGACAGCAACCTGTTCCTTTCCGGCCGTGTGGTCGCGCTTCGCGCGCCTGCCCGCACCACCCGTCATGAACAGGTTTCCCTTCGGCCCTTCAGGCCTGCGGTGCAGACCTCCCATGCCCTGCTTCTTCTGGATGTTCGCAAGCCGGAGATGGTCTCCGGTTTGAGGAACTGAAGGATTATCACCATGACCAATATCGCAATCCTCACCGGCCGCATCGCTCGCGATCCGGAAACCCGCGAGACCAAGGGCGGCACCAATGTCACCGGGATTACCGTCGTCACCGATCGCCCCGCACGCGACAAGGACGGCAAGACCTACAAGGACGAGAACGGCTATACCGCCAAGGAAAGCGAGTTCCACCGGGTGACCTGCTTCAACGGCCTCGCCAAGACCGTCGGCCAGTATTGTTCCAAGGGCCAGCTGGTATCGGTCCAGGGCCGCATCCACTACACCCAGTGGGAGGACAAGGACGGGGTCACGCGCTACGGCACCGAGATCCTCGCCGACAAGGTCGACTTTCTCTCCCGCGGCAACGGCTCGGGTGAAGAAGGCGACAACACCGACGCTCCCGAGATCGACTGACATCGATCCCGATCGTCCCCTTACGAAGAGGCTCTGCCGCAAGCGGCAGGGCCTCTTCTTCTGTGGTTACTGGGTTCCCGGCGCTGCATTCGAGGCACGGGTTGCACCGCGCCCAGTCAGTTTCTCGATCGCGGCATCCTCGCCGAGTTTCCCGAGTTCATCGGCAACCTCCCTCAGGCCCTTCTTCGAGAAGCTTTCGAGGCCGCTTCCCAGGATGATTTCTCCGAGTTCTCTGGCCGCTTGTACTTCGAGCTCGCGCTGTTTGGCGTCGAGCGCCTCGCGGTCTGCTTCGAGCTTTTGCAGGGCTGCAATCGCGCTCCTGTTTCGGGGCATGTGTCTTGTCCTTTTGTCCCCCTCGGATCTGCTCCCCGGTTGTTTCCATGCCCGCGTCACCGGGGTGTAGGAAAGGCAATTCGCACGCAGGAGATGTTTGATATTGGGCGGAGGTTGTGGGTTCTTGCTCACGGTTCTCCTAGCATGATGGCCTTGCGCCTCCCGCCTCAAGGACGGCGAGGCCCCACCATTTTGCCCGCCACCGGATTGCATCCGGCAGCGAACAAAATCGTTACCCCCACCGCCGCTATCGCGGTCGCCCATTCGGGCGATCCCTGACCCGGGATGCACAAGACCATCGCGCGCACCTCCTGTCGTCTCACGACAGAAATCAGGAGGATTATCATGGCTTATTCGATGCATTGCGCACTTCCGTCCCGGAGCTATTTCGAGGCTCTGGAAACAGCCGAGAAGAGAGCGCTGCACAGCTTCTTCGATCAGCACGTTATCGAGGATGATGAACTCGGGTACTTTGCCCTCGACGAAGGTGACTACAACATCTTGCCAGCGCATCTCGCAGCGCGGGTGGTCCACACGGTCCACGGCGGCATGCTCGACGAATTCTGAGACGACCGACAGGGCGGGAACCGGGAACGGTTCCTGCCCTTTTTTCTTGTTCGCCGGGTAGTCCAATCAAGCATAAGAAACAGGTTCGGTCGGTTGCTCTGGCGGCCGCCCACCACAATGCGGCGGCGCCCGATAAATGGAGCGGGGCTGTGGACGCACTCTGTCCCGCGCATCTTGCGATGCGCTCCTGAGGGTGCGGCGTAATTTGTTCTTGGGCCCCGCGCGCACTTGCGAACCGGCACCGGGTCGGGCGGCGGGAAGCTGGGCACGCGACATGCCCCGCTTGCCTTGTTTCCCACGCGCCCTTGGCCGCTGCCTCTTTCGCAGGTGCTGTCTTTGGCGGGAGGCGTCGAAGTGCTCTCTATCTGCATCCGAAGAGGTGCCAGGCCTGGTTGCTCGCGCTCCAACATGAAGATCGGGAAAAGTCATCCTTGATCAATCCCCCTTACTGACTGGACCACCTCGCGCACTTGGGAACAAGAGAGCACACCCTACCCCGCGATTTCGGGATTTATCTCTCTGTTACTGCTAAAGAATGTTGTTTTGGGCGAAATCAACCCGTCTGCGAGTAGAGCGGCTCTGCGCTGATCCGCTGACAACTCACATCTCTTTATCACACTGAAATAATGTCTGAATCTTTCGATTGACTGCGAGTTGTTCACGATTTATTCTCAGCAGCACCTTCCGCAAGGTGAGCCAGGTTCCGTCGGCCCGACAAGGAACCTGTTTCATGACCCGACAAGATCGGCTTCAGACATTCGTATCTCTCTCCGTAGGGAACTGGGTTCGCCAGTGTGCCGCGGACCATGGCGTCAGTGTCAGCATCTTTATCCGTGACCTCATTGTCGCAGCGTGGCAGCGCGATAACGAGACGAAGGAACGCCCCGCAGGGCTTGATCCCGCGCGCCAGGCAATCTTCATTTCGGTGGCGCTCGATGCGCTTCTGGCCAGTCATTCGGACGCGAGTTTGCGCGACCGTACCCATGAGGCGTACCGGCGACGCCTCGAGCGTCTTGGCCTCCCCGTCAACGCGAACATGGGAGGCCATTCCCATGAAGCATAATCTCCTGAACTTCACCCGCGGGAGCCAGCTGCTTGGCCACTTCGGTTTCATGTTTGCAGCCGGCCTGAAGGGTCCACTGATTGTCACCGGCCTGGTTGCCGTCGGCACCTGCTATTGGGAAGTGCGTTCGGCTCTGAGTGATCACCAGATCTACCTAGTCTGGATGCATATCTACGCCAGTCTCTATGCCTTCATGGAGTTCGATCCGGCCAAGCTGGTCAACCTTGAATTGCTTGACGGCGAAAGGGTCGGCCTCCCCTTTGGCATTGTTCGCGAGTTCCCGCCAATGCGCGAGGCGGTCGAAGCATTCCGTTCGGCAGTGAAGCAGGGTTTGCTGGTCTCGGCGGTACTGCTGATCCCGGCCTTCGTGTTGTTCTGGTGGTTCGCCGAGCGCTTTGGCGGGCGGTCGAAGGAGCGCAAGCACGAGCGCGGCGCAATGCTTGTTTCGCTCGACGAACTCGAAGAAGAAATCGAGCGTCACAACAAGGCATTCCGGGCCGAGGAATTGGGACGCAAGTTCGGCTGGAAGTGGCGGCTTGCGAGCTCGTCGGCGCTTGCCGAAGCGGGCCATTATCAACCCGCACATCTCGCCGGCGTGAGCTGGCCGTGGCGGCTCGAACAGAGCCACGCCATGCTCATTGGCACGACCGGAACCGGTAAAACGGTGGCGCTCACAGAACTTGTTGCCGAAGCGCGTGAACGCGGCCAGCGCGCGGTTATTTTCGACCTCACAGGGGCTTTCATTGAGGCCTTCTACGATCCCGCGCGCGACATCATTCTCAATCCTGTCGATCTTCGGTGTCCGCTATGGAGCGTGTTCAACGACTGCACGACGGAAGCTGAGTTTCATGCCGCCGCTGAAGCGCTCGTGCCCCATGACGGGGGTGGTTCCGAACAATTCTGGGTGCTCGCGGCGCGCATGCTGTTCGTCGAGATGTGTCTCCATCTTGCCCGTGCCGGCACAGCGACCAACGAGGCCTTGGCTCGGCGGCTGATGACCGCTGACCTGTCCGAAGTGCATAAGCTGATGCGAGGAACGATGGCCGATCCGCTGACCGCTCCGGAGGCGGCCCGCATGGCGGAATCGATCCGCGCGGTGTTCAATGCGAATGCGAAAGTGCTCAAGCTCTTGCCCTCATCCGGACCGCGTTTTTCGGTCCGCGACTGGGTCAAAGGAGACTGCCAGGCGGGCTCGATCCTGTTCCTCTCTGCCCGCTATGTCGACATGAGCATCTCCTCGCAGTTGCTCACGCTATGGCTCGACACGGCGATGAATACGCTGATGACGCTCGAGCGCACACAGGACCTGCGGATGTGGTTTCTGATCGACGAACTCGGCGCCCTTCACCGACTACCGGCGCTTGAAAAGGGGCTGCAAACCGCGCGCAACTTCGGCGGTGCGATCGTCACCGGGGTGCATGCGTTTGCCAAGCTCAAGGAAGTCTACGGCGAGAACATGGCCATGACATTGTCCTCGCTTGCGCGAACCAAGCTCATCCTGGCGACGGCCGATCGAGAGACAGCGACCTGGTGCTCCGATTTCATCGGTCACCGGCAGGTGCGCGACATGGAAGAGGGTTACAGCTACGGGTACAACAATGCGCGCGATGCAGTCAGCCTGACCCCCCGGCGACAAATCGAGCCGTTGCTCCTGCCCGACCAGTTCATGAACCTTCCGCGGCTGTCGGCCTACATCAAGTTTCCCGACGGATTCCCCGCTGCGCCGGTCTCGCTCATTCCGCGCACACGTGGTCGTATTGCCGAAGGTTTCATCGCCCGCGAGAAACCGCTCATAAAGCCTGGCCAGGGTCCTGCGGCAGCGACGCCCCAAGCGAACCCGGGTTCGAAACCGAATGACGAGCATCCCGCTTCGAATGATGACGGTGCCGGTAAGCCTGTCGATACAAAGCAGCTCAAATTCGACCTCGAGGGGCAGCACCGTGTCGCCGATGAATCGCAAGATCGGCAGGAGCCTGTGCCGCTTGAAAAGCTGAATGCAGGGCGCGCTGTTGGTGATCTCGGTGCCGAAACCCGTTCCGATGCTCATCCGGATGGGGGGCCAACGCTACCTCTCGCTGCCGTGCAAACCGGTGAGGATGCACCAGCAATCGGCGCGGAACAGCATCCGTGCGAACCAGGAACCGCCGGCGATGATGCAGCTGGAAAGGGCGGTTCGACGCAACGAGGCCGTGCGGCGGCCAACAGGCGTCAGTCGCTCACGCCGGTCGAAAAAGACCTGCGTGAAGGTGCGGTCGCAGATCCTCCGGAAAAGGACTTCGGCGAGTTCGAACCCGATATGTGAAAGGCAAATGGGGAGGGAATTACCTGGCCGCGAGGGGAGCCCGACGAGGATTAGACTGGATGCTGTCCGTCGCCAATGTGCGTTCGCCTTCGGCTGCCGCGAGCTATTTCGCGGCAGACAATTACTACACCGGCGCCGATGCCGATCGTTCCGGAACCTGGGTCGGGAAGGGAGCAGAACGTCTTGGTCTTGAGGGCCGCGTAAACGCCGAGCAGTTCGATGCCTTGCTGCGGGGAGAACTTCCCGGAGGTATCCAGGTCGGCAACGCGGGTCAGGCCCACAGGCCGGGAACCGACCTCACGTTCTCGCTCCCGAAAAGCTGGTCGCTGCTCGCGCTGGTGGGCGGCGACCAGCGGATTATCGATGCCTATCGGGAGGCCGTCATCGAGACCGTGCGCTGGGCAGAAAAGAACGCGGCGCAGACCCGGATGGGAAGTCAGGCTGGTTACGGGAAGGTCGCGACAGATAACCTGACGATTGGTCTTTTCCAGCACGACACCAACCGCAACCAGGAGCCAAACCTGCATTTTCACGCGGTCGTGGCGAATGTCACGCAAGGCAGCGACGGAAAGTGGCGCGCGCTTCGCAACGACAAGCTTTGGTCGTTCAACACGCTGCTCAACTCGATGACGATGGCTCGCTTTCGTCTGGCAGTCGAGAAGATGGGCTACGAGGCTGGGCCGGTTGGAAAGCATGGCAACTTCGAAGCAGCGGGCATTGCCCGCGAGCAGGTCATGGCCTTTTCAACGCGGCGCGAAGAAGTCCTCGACGCGGTACGCCATCTGGGTGAGAACACCCCGAAAACCCGCGACATCGCTGTGCTCGATACAAGGAAGAGTAAGGCGCCCGTCAGGGACCGGGACGGACTTCTCGATGCATGGCGGCAGAAAGCCCAGGAAGTTGGAATTGACCTTGCCGGTTTGATCGATGCGTCGCAGATGCGGGCTGCAACGAAGAACATTCCCAGCTCGAAAGAAGGGAGCCTCCTTCAGCGCGGGATTACGAAGCTGAGAGAGTTCGCGCAGCGGATCAAAGGCGATCCAGCTAATCCGCTGATCCCTGCTCATGTTCTCAAGCAGGATGCACCGACGATCGCGGCCGCACAGGCCGTGGCCTCTGCGGTGCGTCATCTCTCACAGCGCGAGGCAGCCTTTCCCCGTGAGGGATTGCTGAAGGCGGCGCTCGATTTTGGGCTGCCGACAACGGTGGACCACGTCGAAACCCGTGTGAACGCATTGGTCAGAAGCGGCGCACTCGAGTCCGGCAAAGGCGAGCACAAGGGCTGGCTGGCGAGCCGGGAGGCGCTTGACCTTGAAAGCACCATTCTCGCGAATGTCGACCAGGGACGAGGTGCGGTGTCGCCCATCCTGGATCGGACGGACGCTGCAGAACGGGTTCAGGCTGTTGCTGCGATCAACCACGGAATTTCGCTCAACGAAGGGCAGGAGGATGCGGCGAGCCTTGTCCTTTCGTCGCGTGACAGGATCGTAGCGATCCAGGGCATAGCCGGGGCGGGCAAGAGCAGCGTGATGAAGCCGGTCGCCCAGCTGCTCCGCGAGGAAGGCAAGCAGGTGCTGGGGCTCGCCGTGCAGAACACGCTCGTCCAGATGCTCGAGCGCGACACCGGCATCCGTTCGATGACCATCGCCCGCTTTCTCGCGCAATGGGGCAGGCTTCTGCACGAGCCGGGGAATGCCTCCCTGCTTGGCGAGGCTCGGAGCGCGCTCGGAGACCATGTCCTGGTGCTCGATGAGGCCTCGATGGTGTCGAACGACGACAAGGCCAAGTTGGTACGGCTGGCGAACCTTGCAGACGTTCATCGCCTTGTTTTCGTCGGCGACAAGCGACAGCTAGGTGCCGTCGATGCCGGTAAGCCCTTCGACCTCGTACAGCAGGCCGGGATCGCGCGCGCCAACATGGATGTGAATTTACGCGCCCGCGATCCCATACTGCGGCGAGCCCAGGCCGCCGCGCAGGAGGGACGAATCGACGATGCGCTCCAGGCTCTTGCTCCTTCAACCATCGAGGCTCGTGGGGACAGCGCGATTGTTGCTGCCGAAAAGTGGCTTTCGCTCAGCCCGGCGGATCGGGATCGGACGTCGATCTACGCGTCGGGACGGGCCTTACGGTCTGCGGTCAACGAGGCTGTCCAGCGCGGACTCAAGGCCAACGGCGAGCTCGGCCCACGATCGGGCCGGCTGACCGTTCATTCGCGGGTGAATGTGACACACGAGGAGCTGCGTTATCTTCGCACTTACCAACCAGGCATGGTCCTCAACTTTCGGTCGCGCGACAGCACCCAGAAACTCTCCAAGGGCGACTACACCGTCAAGACCATCGACCATGCCCGCAAGCATCTCGTGCTTGAGGACAGGAAAGGGCGTCTTCGCAAGTTCAATCCCGCGCGCTTGCGGCCGGGCGCAAACGAAAGCCGGTTGTCGCTCTTCGATCGCAAATCGCTGTCCATCATCGAAGGTGACAAGATCCGTTGGACCGACAACGACCACAAGCGCGGGCTGTTCAACGCCGACCAGGCGAGGATAGTGGCCATCGATACGAAGGGCATATTGGTGGAGACATCAGCGGGCAAAGAGCTCCGCCTGAGCCGCGGCGACCCCATGCTCAAACGCATGGACCTCGCCTATGCCCTCAATGCGCATATGGCGCAGGGACTGACCTCTGATCGCGGGATCGCGGTGATGGACAGCCGCGAACGCAATCTCGCCAATCGGCAGACCTTCCTGGTCACGGTCACCCGGCTTCGCGACGGCCTTACGCTGATTGCAGATAATGCCGAAAAACTCGGCCGGGCTATCAAGTCCAACAGCGGCGAGAAAGCATCGGCCCTCGAAGTAACGCAAAGGCTCAAGGCGGCAGCGGCCAGGGGCCTATCACAAGACAAGGATGTTGGCAGCGCTTCGCCTGCAAGTGACAAGTCCGAACTGACAAAGGAAAGGGTAAAGCCTTTCGAGATCGGGATTTAGCGATCGTCGGTGCTGCCGATGGCGTCTCCCAGGGCCGCTTCGACTAATGCCCATCAGCCTTCTCCTTTGCTTGGGAAAGATCGCTTTTCGACAAGGGAAATTCAGACTAGCAAAGGGTCATTTTTTGGACGATGAATGTTGATGGAGATGCACCTTGGCTGAAGGTGAAGAGTCACAGAGCGATGATTTGCACGAAGCTGAGTTGCAAAATGCGGCTGACAGCGAGGAGCAAGAATTCGACGATGAGGAAGTAGACGAGGAATCTGAGGAACTCCCGGAGCCACCGAAGCGCTACAATGTTAGCAGCTATGGATGGGACTCTGACGTGGAAGGTCTGGTCAAGAGGCTCAAGCGCGGAGATATCTACATTCCAGGTTTCCAGCGTGGGTTCGTATGGAACGGGCCGGAGAAATCTCGCTTCATCGAATCCCTTATTCTCGGGTTGCCAGTGCCGAACGTGTTCTTGGCACAGGATGCTAAGACCAAGAGCCTCAACATAGTCGATGGCCAGCAACGACTGCGCTCGCTCGGCGATTTCATGGATGGAAAGTTCTACCTTACGGGTAAGGAAATCCAGGAAGATCTTAGGGGCTGCTATTTCTCGAAAGATGTAGCGAAGGCGCCGACTTCGAAGGTCTTGAGCGATAGCGATGCTAGGGCACTTGCTGACGCGGTGCTCCATTCGATCGTTATCAAGCCTGATCCGACTCACGATGATCCAGAACGGGGACACGAATACAATCAGGCAATCGTGCAAATTTTCCGCCGCCTGAACACCTCGGGAAAGCCTCTACAGGCGCACGAAATCCGGACGAGCATCTTTTACGGCCCGCTGGACACGATGATCCGGGATCTAAACAATTTCGAGCCATGGCGCGAACTGTTCGGAAAACCGCACTCGCGCTTAAAAGACATGGAACTGATCCTTCGCTTCGTAGCGCTGAAGGAAAATCTCGATGGCTACAAGTCCCCGATGCCGCGCTTCTTGGACACCTTCATGGAGGAGCATCGAGAGATGTCTACGGAGAAGGTCGAGGAAGTCGCGCAAGCATTTCGGGATGTCACGACCTGGGTAGCGAATACGATCGGCCGTGAAGGCCTACGAAGTGGGAACACGCTTACCGTTTCGCGGTTCGATGCCGTCATGGCAGGCTATGACGCATACCTTATTGCGCACCCTGAGCCCGACGCAGAGCAATTGAAGGCCAAGCTTCAAGAACTTGAGGCTGACCCCGACTATCAATGGTCAATCGAAGAGTTCGTGAACGATACGGACCGGGTCAAGAAGCGTCTCGAACGCGCCCGAGCCATATTTGGGGATTGATCCATGGTCGCTCGTGTCGCGAACCGGATTAGGTATCGCCAACGGATAACCGAGCTACTGAAGAAGGACGTCGGAACTGCCGATGACGTCGCCCTTGAGCTTGAGCTCCAAGCGCATTGGGCGAAATACAACTGCGTGCTCATCTCCGGGTATCTCGAGCAAGCGATCAAGGAAATATTGCTCGAACACGTAACCGCAAATTCTCAAACTAGGGTGAGGCGATACGTTGAAACGGGTTGGCCGAACTCAAAGAACATGAAGGCCGATGCTATCCGCGAGATACTCGACCAATTCGACCCCTCTTGGGGAGAAAAATTCGACGGCTGGGTCAAGGCTGATGAGCGCAAAAAGGAAGTGAACGAGATCATCAAGTGGCGCAATGACATTGCCCATGGGAACGAGGCAAATACGAATAACGTCACGCGAGGCTCGGTGGCCAACAAGTTCAAGGTCGCGTGTGAACTGGTAGATTTCGTCGAGGGTTTGCCAACGACGCCATGATCCCGCGCACAGGATCAAGTCGAAATGATCAAATGGCGCGACCAAACCAAATCACGCGGCCGACCACCTGGATTCCTGACCGGTCGACGTCGTCCCAGCTGGGGTAGGCGGGATTGTCACTGCTGATCGTGATCTTGCGTCCACCGGGCTTGAGGGTGACGCGCTTTACGACAAGGGCATCGTCGGCCCGCAGGACATAGATCCCGTCGCGGAGGCGAGAACCGTGGTCAGACGCATCGACCATGACCTCGTCGCCGTCGCTGAGCGTGGGCTCCATGGAATCGCCCAAGACGTGGATGATCGAGAGGCTGGGGCTCTTCGCCGGGGTAAGTCGCTTGAGCCACCGTTCGTCGAAGCCGAACCGGGTATGCGCCGTTTCGCTCTCGGCAATCGCCCCGAAACCGGCCGATGCATCGACATCGAGCACCGGGATCTCGATCAAGCCGTCGCGGGCCGGCAACGGTGGGCCACCTAGGACCTGCTCATCGACACCGAAGAAACTTGCCAGCGTTCGCCGGTCGTTATCATCGAGCCGACGAGGAGATCCTCGCTTGATGAACTGCTGGATATACGCGGAGTTACGTCCAATCATGCGAGAGATCGCGGAGTATCCCAGCCGCCTTTGCTGGATCAGCCTATCGAGTTCTTCTCGTACTTGTTCCATCGCTCGCGTCCCTTCCGGTCGACACCGGGGTGAAGGAAATTTCCTAGACTCAATGGGATCTTCCTACTAAGAACAAAAGAAGAACGCAAGAGCGAGGCGAGTCGAGGACGACATGAAGCTGCTGGATAGGATCGAGTGCCACTTGCGGGAATCGCGGATGTCCGCGACGCGCTTCGGGAGGCGAGCAGTCGGTGACCCCCGCTTCGTTCTGGACCTTAGGCTCGGGAGGCGACCGCGGCGCCGAACGATCGAGAAGGTCGAAACCTACTTGGCGTCATTTGCTAAGCCGACCGTGCCTCGCGAGGGTCCTAGGCAGCCTTGAACGCACACCTATTGGAGACGAAACAAGACTGGCAGTCGGGGTTGCGAGCGCGACAGGTCAACGCGGCATGGTCGAGAACAGACCAGTTGATCGTTGTCGGGTTGCCTCGCCTCACGAGCCACTTGCAAGCTTGCTGAAGCCAAGGATCGTACCGGATGTCTGCAAGTTTGCGCGGACGAACGAAACGCTCCACCACGCGCGCCATGTTCACGTCGATGAGCGGAAACCTCTCTCCATTCTGGAACATCAAGATCGCGTGAGCCACGTACTGGCCAACGGCAGGCACCTGCAGGAGATCCTCGTAACGGTTAGGAAACTTGCCGTCGTGATCGGCAGCATAGGCCGCGAGTGCGCGCAACGAGGCGGCCCTGCGTTTCCATAGGCCGAGCGGCTTGAGAAACTCCTCGAGCTCTTCGGCTGGTGCGTCCGCGAGTTCGTGCCAACCCGGGAATCGGGTGAAGAACCGGTGGTAGAAGCTCGCGACCGTCTCGGCCCGTGTCCGCTGGAGCAAAACTTCCACGCAAACGAGCTGGTAGAGCGGCGTACCCGGTTCGCGCCATGGAAAGGATCGACCTCCACCCTGCCGGTACCAGTCCGCGAGATCGGCCGCGAGGAGCGTCAGCTTTCGCTTTTCGCCGGCCCCCAGAACCGTGTCAGGCGAGGACATGGACATTGGATGGCGGGAACAGTGCCGGGAAGTCTTTCTGCTTGATCTTGAAGAGGTAGCCGTGGTCCCTGACCAGTTGCTTCTCGCCCCTCTGGCTCATGAGGTAATCGACCGAGATCACGCCGCTTTCCAAGAGCGCTTGAAAATTACGGACGTTCGGGGCGCGCGTGTGTTCGACCTGCATGTAATGGAAATGCTCGTCTGCGCCTTTACCGCGGCAGCGCGCACCGACCCAGAATGTCTGGGGATGCTTCTCGCGAAGCCTGCCCCTCAAGACCTCGAGCGGCCAAGTGACCACGTGCGAGCGCCGTTCTTCCTCGGCCCGGACGTGGTCCTGCTTCAGCCAGTCCTTTTCCGTGTCGACGCTCAGCATGAAGCCGAGGGAGTTTGGTGCTTTCGCGTTGATCTCGCAATTCAAGCGAAGCTTGCCGTTGCGATGGTAGCCGAAGGTGCTGAGCAGGTTCCACGCCGAGCCGACCGGGCTGACGGTCCAATCGGGCGACTGCGAGAAGAGCGTGGACCTGGTGGGAGCCCGCTTGATCCGCTTCGCCTTGAGCTCGATCCCCTTGAAGTCGGGCGTCTTCTCGGCATTGGCAGCGATGCCGAGCAACGTCTCCAACGTCATGCCGACGCCGGTGTCGCCCGGACGCAGCGTGCGAACGAACCCCTGCGCGGAAATCTCCCTCAGCGCATCGAGCAATTCGCCGACGACAGGGTCCTCGCCATGTCGATACTTTGCCGCGATATGCCCAAGGGGGCTGCCAGCAATGTCGAGCGAGGCCAAGACCTCGGGTCGGCTCGCGTTGACAACGTAGAGGTCGCCCTCTTGTTCGAAGACGGCGAGCAGGTTGTACGGATCGGCGTAGCGCCCGAGGAGGGCAAACCAGATGCGCGGATCACCGGACTTCGTCTGGGGACGATACAGGGACACCGTCGATTCCACGAGGCGATCGGGCTCGACGAAGTAGGCCCTGCGGACCACCTTGTTCTCCGGGCCTTGCGCCTGGTCGTCGAAATCATGGATGCCGGTCGACAGGAGGTAATCCCGCACGTTGGCGGTCGCATCCATGATCGACTTCTTCAGCCCCGTTTCGGTGGGGACCAAGAGTGCCACCTCGATCTCGTGTCGCGTGAACGTGGCGAGGACATCGCCGACGTCCGTGTCGCTCTTCTCAAGCACGGGTGCCCACGGCCTCGTCGAGAACCTTCCGGAAATGCTTGCCGACGGCCTCGGCGAGGCCAACGGGCACGGCATTGCCGATCTGTGTGTACTTGGGAACTTCGCGGTCGAAGTTACCTTCGAGCGGGTTACCGGCCCGCCGGATACCACCCGTCGTACGCTTGCCCGAGAACTCGTACCAATCGGGGAACATCTGGAGCCGCGCCCATTCCCTCACGGTTAGGATGCGCGGCTGGCTAAAATGGACGTAATCGTCCGGAAGCGAGGTCGCGGTCATGTTCGGCTCGCCATTCCCCCAACGCGGCTTCAAGACGCGCTGCGAGAATTTCTTGGTTTGCGCATGGGCGGGTATCTCGCCGCCGTTCGCCAGCATGTAGTCGAACTTCTCGACGATCTCGCGCTTGTGCTTACTGTACTCTTGCTCCGTCAGCTTGCCTGCCCGTGCTGCGGCCCAGGCTGGCGGGGTACGAAAACCCTCCTGCAATTCGTTCATCGGCTTGCGCGGGTACGCAGTGGTCTCGAACGAACCGGCGGGAAATGCACCGCTCCGCAGGATCTTCGTGATCTTGGGATCGATGAGGTCGCCAAGCAGGTCGACGAGGTCGGGAAACGCTCCCGGGTTCGGCGGCGGCAAGAACCCGCATGCGACAGCGTCTTCCGCGTCCGCGTCCTTGTCGAGGAAGCTACAGGCCTCGAGAACGTCCTTGCGAATTCCGACGAGCAGCACGCGCGGCCGGTTCTGCGGAACTCCGTAATCCTTGGCGTAGACCAGCGACCACCGGACCTCGTAGCCGGGGATCTTGCGGAATTCTTCCAAGACATCCGGGAAGATCTTTCGCGAACCCTCGCGCGTCCAACGGGAGGTCAAGAGCCCGCGCACGTTCTCGAACAGGAACATGCGCGGACGAAGCCGGTCGATGATCTTGGTCATTCTCGCGTAAAGCCGGTTGGAAGGCAGGGCTTCCTTGTCGACCGCGTAAGAACGCCTGATCCCGATGCCCGAGTATCCTTGGCAAGGAGGGCCGCCGGCAACGAGGTCAAGGTTGCTGAGCTTGCAAAGGCTGGCTTGCTCGAAGCGCAAGTCGACCTCGCTCATCGATC
Organism: Erythrobacter sp. SDW2; assembly: GCF_021431965.1. Lineage (NCBI taxonomy): Bacteria > Pseudomonadati > Pseudomonadota > Alphaproteobacteria > Sphingomonadales > Erythrobacteraceae > Erythrobacter > Erythrobacter sp. SDW2. Next base: position 173,056 of record NZ_CP090370.1, on the reverse strand, counting down.
CGAGATCGCTGACCAGCTTCTCGAGCCGCTTGCCCTTGAGCTCGTGCGCGTCGTGGCAGCGAAGGTCGGCATTGTCAGAGAAACGCATGCCGCCGAGCTCGTGCCCGCGGTTGCGCAGGTAGGTTGCCATCGCGTCCTTATCGAGCTCATTAACGAAGACCGTTGTGAAGCCGGCGTTCTCGAGCCCGGTGCCGAGCCCGCCGCACCCGGCGAACAAGTCGACCGCGGAATATATCGAACGAGTCGTCGTCGGTTCTGCGGCGGAAGTCAGCGGGGCCGCGGTCGTCCCGTCCTTGTCGAGAGTCGTGGTGTCTAGAGTCATGCCTAGTTTGCTAGCACGGGGCCTGACGGCGGTCCAGGTGTTTCGCCCCGTTTTCGACTTTTCAGTTGATCGATGTCGAAGGCCGTTGGAGTTCGTGGTGCTGCCTTCCTTCCTGCTTGGTTTAGTATTGCGACAAGGAAAATTAGCATGGGAACCCGGCTTGAGTAAAAAAACTAGCCGGGTTACCAATCTCTTGCACGGTTCTTAACAAGTCCCCGCCTATTTCACTTGGCATTCGGGGAGCACCGGATCTCGGGGGTACATGAGGCTAATTCCTGCGCAAATCCTAGGGTGCGATTCCGCTGCGGAGCGGAGGGTGTTCGGATTTCTCACGGAAGTGGGCTTTAGTGCCTACGACGTTGCGCTTCATTCACTCAACATCGGCCACCACGAGTACAAGCGATGGGGCGAAGCGGATTTTTTCCTGGTCGGGCGGCGCGGTATTCTCCTTCTCGAGGTGAAGGGCGGTCGGGTCGCATGCAAGGACGGTATGTGGGAATTCACCAACCGCAACAACGAAACGAACCGCAAGAAGGAAGGCCCCGCCGAGCAGGCCAAGTCTGCATATTTTTCGCTGGAAAAGAACTACCTCAATCCCAAGTTCTACCGCGAGTTGCACGGAGTGCCCCGCGGTTGGGCGGTGGTGTTTACCGATATCCCTAGGCTCGCCAACGACGGCTCAACCTTGTTGCCCGAGCATCCAGACGAGATCACGGCTTACGAAGAAGACTGCAAGGGTCACAACTCGTTCAAGAAGTTCTTGGCGAGGGCTTATGACCATTGGGCATCAAAGCAAAGGAACGCGGTTGAGCTCTCGCCGCAGCTGGTCAAGGCGATCTCGGATTCGCTGCGGCCGAACTTCGAACGCGTTCCTTCTCTGAACAGCCAGCTGCGTGACATGGAGCAAAGGCTCTACCAGTTCACCGACGAGCAATACGAAAAGCTTGACGCCATTTCCGAGAACGAACGGATACTCGTCGCGGGTGGCGCGGGTACCGGCAAGACGTTCGTAGCGGCCGCTTGCGCACGTTACGAAGAAGCAGAGGGGCGCTCGGTTCTCTTCCTGACCCGCAGCAGCTACCTGGCTGGTTTCCTGTCCAACCAGGGATTGCCCAGCGGGGTTACCGTCGCCACGATCGACGAGGTCCAGAGGTTTCACGATCAAGGGAAAACATGGGACGTGCTCGTGGTCGACGAAGGGCAAGACCTTTGCTCTTTAGAATGCATCGACCTCGTGGACGGCGTATTGACAGGAGGCTGGGAGAACGGTCGCTGGCGCTGGTTCGGCGATCCCAATTACCAGGTCTCCCCGAGTTTCCCGGTGGATCAGGATTGCCTCGACTACCTCAAGTCCAAGGGTGTTGCGACCAACCTCAAGAACAATATCCGCAACGCGGGAAAAATCGTCGAGGCAATCAAGCTCTTGGCGGGAGCGGATGTCGGCAAGCCAAGCAGCAAGCCTGATAGCGGGATCGTCGACCTTCAGCTGGTTGAGGCCGAAAGCGAAATCCTTCCCCGGGCAGTTGCAGCGGTCCGAAAATGGTTGAGTGACGATGAGCAACTGCCGCGAAACTCGATCGCGTTGCTGGTGCCTAGCAGTGTTGAAATCGACAAGGCGGTGGACCTCCTCGACTCGAAGAACGTGCGGTCAGAAGCATTGAGCAAGCGGGCCCTTGGCGGGAAACCTCGTGACTGTGTACTCGTTGCGACGATCGAAGACTTCAAGGGCTTGGAACGACCGCTCGTTTGCGTGGCAGGACTGGGGCAGGAGCACGGTTTTGCCTCGAGCGCCTACAAGGGAATTTCGCGCGCGAACCACGGCCTCACACTGGTCGCGACCCGCGAAGCTGTCGCCGAACTGACCGGCAAGGCCGCCAACCATGGCGCGTCGTAGGGGGGAAATTGAATGCTAGGCAGGGACAAGATCCTTCGCGAAACGCGGCGCAGGCTCATCGGGCCGGGTCTCGGCAAGCCCGGACCCAGCGGGACCCACGCGGACGAGATCATCGAAGGGCGCATGAGCCTCGCCTACATGCAAGGCATGTTGTTCCCGCGCGCCGAACGGTCCCCTGCTGACCTTGGCGGGGACGAAGCGGAGGACGCCTCCGACGAGGATGCTGATGATCCGCTGAGCATGTCTAACGCGATGCTGCCGGCCTCGATGGGGATGTCATTATGCATTGCGCCGGGCAGCAAGGTGCAGATCACGGTCGACGCAGCTGTCTACGAACAGGTCGAGCCGAGGGAAGATGCCGAGAACCCCGAGGTAGCCAAGGAAAAGGCAAAGGCCGCGGACGCCGCGGTACCAGCAGATGCACCTCGCGATGAGAAGGCAGCGAAGCGGCGAAGCAAGGCCGATGGGCGGTGGCAACGTCGCGCGTTGGCCCCGGCATCGCAAACTGTTGACGCAAGCGGCTTGGAGACGACTCTCGTCCTCGAGGATCACGCGACATTGGAAGTGCTCGCGCGAACCTTGCCAAGTGGCGACGTTCTCCTGACAACTAGCCTCTCCAACGTCCACGAGGCGAAGAACGCGAGATCAAGCGAGGACACCCTTTACCAGGTTTCAATTCGAGCCGAGCCCCTCGAAGGCCAAATCCTCAAGTACCCGGCGGCCCGCTACGTTCCACCCACGGACGAGGAACGTGAACTCCGGGTCATTTACGGTGAGCAACGCCCCTATGCCGTGGGGCACGGGGTGGCGACCGATTGGAAACTTGCAAATGACATGTGCGAATGGGTCTGCACCGAGGCCCTTCCCACCGCCCACGTTTGGCGACCGGTCTTCGACAACCTGTCGATCGCAAGGGACGGTGAACTCGTTTCCTTCGACGACGACGAATTGTTCAAGATCGCGCCCCTTGCCAACGGTGACCTTTCTGGTCCCGAGCTAATCGAGCGCCTGACTGGATTGGTCGATTTCTACGAAGAATGGATAGCTTCCCAGGCTGCGATACCGGTTGACTCCGAACTGGAAGCCGACGCCTCCAGAATGATTGGACGATGCGAGCGAAGTGCCGAACGCATGAAGGAAGGTATTCGCATCCTTCAAAGCGACGAGAGCATTGCCCGTTGTTTCATGTTGGCGAACCGCGCGATGCTCATGTCTATGTCCCACGCGGGCCGGGCGACCGGCCGGGGGCGCGAAGACGGAATGCAAGGCCCCTTCGCGCTTGGAAAGGCCGAATCTGGCCCAATCGACTATTTCGACAATCCTGCTCAATGGCGCCCGTTCCAGCTGGCGTTTTTTCTTCTCGTGTTGCCGTCGCTCGCCGGAGCCGAGCTTCCCGATCGTGATCTTGTCGATGTCATCTGGTTTTCGACCGGCGGAGGTAAGACGGAAGCATACTTGTTCGTCTCTACCTTCGAGCTTTTCAGGAGGCGGATTCTCGATGGGAAAGCAGGTGGCGGAACCGGGGTCATAAACCGCTATACCTACCGCTTCCTGACCGCCGACCAGTTCCAGCGTACTGCCGGCGTGATCTGTGCCATGGAAATGATCAGGCGCGAATTGACCGCTTCCGGCGATCCATCGGTTGGCGAAGAAGAATTCTCGATCGGCTTATTCGTTGGGGGCGAAGTTAGCCCTAATTCCTTCGCGGGCAGCCATGACGGGGCGATGTCGAGGACGCAGGAGCTCCTGGATTCAAGCCAACCCCGCGATGCGAACCCTTACCCCATCGAGAGCTGCCCATCGTGCGGGACCCTGCTTGTTCCAGAAGAAAAAAAAACGAAGCCGGATGGAAGCCCTGACGAGGCCTATTACGGGTTCATTGCGACCGCCAACAGTTTCACGACGAGGTGCCCGGAAGAAGACTGCGCGTTCCACGGGGGATTGCCTGTCTACTTCATCGACGAACAGTTGCTCCGCGCACCGCCTTCCTTCTTGCTCGGGACCATCGACAAGTTTGCGATGATCCCGTGGAAGGAAAACGGCGGGGTCCTGCTCGGGCTCGGCACGAAATGGTCATCACCTTCGCTCGTGATCCAAGACGAGCTGCACTTGATCTCGGGTCCACTCGGGACCCTGGCAGGAATCTACGAAGCGGCTTTCGAGACCCTGATGGCATCCGGTGGGAAGCCGCCGAAAGTGATTGCCTCGACAGCAACCATCAGGAACGCGTCCGTCCAATGCAGGAGGATATACGGCAGGCCATCAATGGTGTTTCCGTCACCGGGTCTGCGCGCGGAGGATTCGTTTTTCTCGAAGCTCGATAGGGGCAACAAGGAAAGGTCGAGACTTTATGCAGGGGTAATGGCGCAGGGCCTTCGATCGACTGTCGCGGCCTCTTGGACGATGGCAACGCTACTCCAGTCGTCATACGAACTCGTAGAAGCAGGCGAGCTAACAGCGAACGAGGCGGATTCCTACTGGACGTTGGTGGCCTACCATAACAGCAAGCGCGAGCTGGGTCGTATCGTCAACGCCACCCGAGACGAAATTCCGACACGCATGAAGGTCTATGCCTCAGACGAGGAAGTGGAGAGGCCATCGAACTTCCAGGTGTTAGAATTGAAGGCACACGCGGAGACACCGGTACCGAGGGCGAGGCAATTATTGGCCCGACGGCATAGGCCAGAACAACCCGCGATCGACGTGGTCCCCTGCACCAACATCATCTCCGTCGGCGTCGATATCGACCGTCTCGGCATGATGATGGTGAACGGTCAACCCAAGCTCAGTGCAGAATACATCCAGGCGACCAGCCGGGTGGGACGTGGCGCAGTGCCCGGCCTCGTCTTGGCAGCCTATTCTCCGAGCAAGCCAAGGGACCGCTCGCATTACGAGTCTTTCCGCGACTACCACGAGCGCTTCTACAGCTTCGTCGAGCCAACGAGCGTCACGCCCGGAGCCTTGCCGGCGATCGAAAGGGGCCTCCACGCGGCCTTGGTGACGGTCGTGCGTCATGGGACAAGACTACGAAAAAACGCGGCAGCAAGGCAGTTCGATCCCGCTGAGCATGCGATTGCAGCTATCATCGAGCGCCTCGAGCAACGCCTATTGAGGGCGTACGATGGACCACGCGAAGCCGAAGAGCGGGATCGCATCTCGACGAAATTGACCGAGAAGGTGATGGAGTGGGCCGGGTGGGCAAGCGCAGTGGAGGGGCTGCAGTACACGTTTGCCAGCAACCAGCAGCGCCCGCACTTACTCGTTCGCTACGGTAACAAGAAGATCGACGGGGCAGGCTGGCACACGCTGCAATCGATGCGGCACGTCGACAAGGAAATTATCTTGGAGGATATGGCACTTGCCCAAGCCAACAATTCGTAGCGCGCAGCTCATAAGCCCATTCGGTGTTGGCTCGCTATGCGAGATCGACGGCCAGTCCTTTTTTGTCCGCGGCACGGGAAGCTGGGCGAAGGGCTACAATCTCGAGAAGATCGAGGTGGGATCGCTCACCGATTGGCTCCGGCCTCGCCAGCTGAGAAAACCAACGGAATCGGTCGCTATACTGCGGTTCCCGCATTGGCACTTTTGCCCGGAATGCCGCAAGATGACCCGGTGGACCCCGGAAAAAGACAAGCAAAACCTAAAGGACGACGGCAGTCTTCCCAAGCCAACCTGTGACGGCGGGAAGTGCAAGAACGCCAGGCTGGTTCCCATGCGGTTCGTTGCGGCTTGCGACAATGGCCACATCGACGAGATCGATTGGTACTGGTGGGCGCACCGGTCACACGAGCCCGCGAAACATGGTGCATGCAGCCGTCAAACATCGAGGCTCCACTTCGAGGTAACTGGCAAGAGCGGCGGTGACTTCTCGAGCATGGTCATACGGTGCAGTTGCGGATCATCTGGTAACTTGGAGGGGATAGCAGATGGCCCGCTCCCACAGAAATGCCGTGGCTACCAACCCGGAGAGCAATCATCGACTTGCGTAGACCCGGACAACAAGAAAAATCCCGGGGCCCCGAAGCCGCTCTACATGGAGCCGCGAGGTTCCAGTTCTCTTCACTACGCGTCAGTGATCTCCGCGCTCGATATCGACGGCGACACCGAGAAGGATAGCTGGGAAAAGCTCCGTACCGACGCGATCTACCAGAACACCTTGCAAACTGCGCGGATGCTCGCGGGCTTACAGGGCGGCGATACTACCATGGCGATCCAGACAAGCCGCCCAAGCCTCGAGGCACGCGCCAACGATGTTGGTATTTCCGTCGAGGATGCGCTTGCTTGCTTCGAAGCGGACCTAGGAACTAGTCCAGCCGAAACTGGACCCACCCCTCCGGCAGGCGAGATCAGCCAGCAAAGCATTCTCGACCAGGAGTTTCCCGTCCTTGCGAACCCCAAGGGACAGAATTCCCGGTGGCTTATAGCCCGGCCGGAGAAGCCAACTTCGCGCTTCGGTCTCGATGAGCTGTTCGAGCGTTTCGTTAGGGTTGAAAGACTCCGTGAGGTCCGTGCATTCCGAGGCTTCCAGCGGCGCAACGTCTCCGAGAAACACGCCATGATCTCGCCCTCGCTGGGACGGCAGCAGCCTGACTGGTTGCCGGCCATGATGGTGCTTGGCGAAGGCGTCTTCTTGGAATTCTCTAATTCCGCGATCGCTGGCTGGAGGAAGGAGAACGAAGAGCAAATCGAGGAGTTCACCCAGTCACACCTCGTGGGTGCCGAGGCGCTGGGATTGCCGGTGCGCATGGGTTTCAACGCGAATCCAACATTCATCATGGTCCACAGTTTTGCCCACTTGCTCCTGAACCAGCTGTCTTTCGACTGCGGATATTCTTCGACCTCGCTAAGGGAGCGAATTTACTGCGGAACGGACTCCGAGCCGTATGCCGGACTGCTCATCTACACGGCCGACTCGGATGCCGAGGGATCTATGGGTGGCCTGAGCGAGATGGGTGCGCCCGAAAGGCTCGAGGATGTCATCTACCGCGCCGTGTCACGCAGCCAATGGTGTTCCGGGGACCCGGTCTGCCGCGAGCTTGACGCGCAAGGTGTCGATGGCTTGAACCGTGCAGCGTGCCACGCGTGTTCGCTTGTCGCGGAGACAAGCTGTACTTTCTCGAACGTACTCCTCGACCGTGTCTTGGTGTCCGGCGACGGACGGAAGAATGGTCGCGGTGTTCGCGAGCCGGTTGGCTACTTCAGCAAGGTTCTAGAGGTCTAAGGATGCGGTTTCCCTCGTTAAGTGATCTCGACCGAGAGCAGCGTCGCATTTACGGCGATGCACCTGCCGACGGTGCGATCTTGGTCGTGGGCCCGCCCGGCACCGGGAAAACGGTCATGGCTTTTCACCGTGCCCAGAAGCTCGGAAAGCTTGGTCAAGATCCGCATGTTATCATGTATAACAAGGTGTTGGCCAAGTACACGTCCAGCAGGTCAAACGTGGCTCCCGATGTTGGCGTGAGCACGATGCATACCTGGGCAGGCAAGTGGTGGAAGCGGGCGACGGGCTCTTGGCCTCCGATGATCGCCGGTGATCGCTGGGCCCACGATTGGCCCGACATATGCGCCCGGGCGATCAATGCATTCCAGAAGGGTGCCAGCCGCAAGTTTACCTGGGGACATCTCATCATCGACGAGGGGCAAGACTTTCCTCCCCAGATGTACATGGCCCTAGGGATGATGCTGAAGCAAATGGAAGCGCACGGTGTCGCGGCGCAGGTGACGATCTTCGCGGACGACAACCAGCGTTTGCAGGCTGACCGGAATAGCCGGATCAAGGATATCAAGGATTACCTTTTCCTCGGTGCCGCGGCCGATCGCGTTTTCAACTTGAAAAAGAACTTTCGCAACACGCGGCCGATCGCCGAGTTTGCCAAGCATTTCCAAGTCGGAAACGAGAGCGGCATAGCGGAACTGCCGGACGCTGATGGTGAGAACCCGCAGGTTGTCTTCGCTGCCAATGACCGTGAAATCGCTGACTTCATTGCGCGAAAGGCGAAGATCAACCCCGGTAAGCAGGTCGGCGTGATCGTCTACGGTGGAACCAAGGACGTAAAGCGGGCCTACAACCAGGTCAAAACGCGGGTTGGCGAGCTGGCCAAGCCCCCGCATTTGCAGATGTACCTCAGCGGAAACAGTACGCACACCGACCAGTCTCTGGACTTTGAAAGTGGCAACACGATTACCTTCCTCCATGCACAGTCTGCCAAGGGTCTAGAATTCGACATCGTTTTCTTCCTCGGCATGGAAGGAATGAGTGTCGATACCTCGGGCTTCTTGAACGAGCGGATGGCACTTTACGTTATGAGTTCCCGTGCCCGTTCCGAGCTCTACATCGCGTTCAAGGACATAGATCCAAGGGCCGCTCCACCCGCATCGTTCCGCTTGCTGCCTCGTCCAAGCATGGACTTGTGCCGGTATGTGGGCCTCGGATCACTCGACCAAAGCGTCGGGGTGTTCCAAGAGGCCATCGAGGCCAACGATGATTTCGAAGAAATGGAGGCAGCCGAGTGACAGACGATAAGCGCGAACTCGAGCTCGATTTCGAACCGAAAGCCGAAGGCAAGGCATCAAGCTGGGAACTCCTCGTGCCGATCCACGCCGACAATTTTGCCCTTGCGTTGGCGTCTGGCTACCTTGGTGGATCATTGAAAAGCGATGCGGCACGGGACCTGCAGAGCTACGCTGCCAACGGACTGTTCGCTTTCATTGGCGAGGTTCCCGCCTGGGCAATCTCAGAGGGTGAAGATGGGGACAGGGTCCTGCTCAGCCTCGCAGGAGAAGGAGAGGCTGCTCCGGGACCTGGAACCATGGAATTGCTTGGTGGCCCTGAGAGGATAACGACGGTCAGGTCGGCCTACTTCCGGGACGAGGCCTCGTTGGCGAACTTCAACGCATCTTACGATGCATTTCCCGACGTTCCCATGAACATCGTCGAACTTGCAGCGAAGTGGCCGGTCTGCGAATCTGGCGAACGCCCTACAGACCTACAAGAGCTTCCGGTCGAGCAGCCGAGCAGACGAAGCGACCTCGACTTTCTTGGGGGTTTCGCGGCGGGAATCATCGATCTCTTGGCGGAAAACACCTTCGATGAAGCGATCTGCCACTTCCTCAAAGAGCCGGGAACCGATCTTGCTGAGAACGGTCGACGCCTCCTGCTTGCGCTCGAACCTCGTACTTCGCAGGTCGATGTCTCGATCTGGACAGCTACTATCGAGGCGCTGCGATCTCGTTTCGGCAAACGCGGCTTTGATCGGCGCGAATTCCTCGCAGATGTCGAAGGCCGCTTGGCAGATCATGGCCCAGAAGCAGAATCCTGGGTGCGCGGATGCCAAAAGGTCATCGATGCCGAGATTGACATTCCTAGCCTGGCAGACAGCGAAAAGATCGGTCGCCGTGCTGCGCTCGCAATTATCCTGTCTCACGAGCCGTCGGGCCTTGAAGAACTCGAAAGCAACCTCGAAACTGGCCCGCGGGTACGAGCCTTGGTCACTGCGGCGGTTTACGCCTTCGCCGGGCTTTCGCGGATCGACAGTAGGCTAAAGTCTCCTGCGCCAAGAATGGAAGCCGTGCTCGAGCTAGGAGATCGAATAGCCACGGGCAAACCCGTTCGCGTCGAGATCGAGACATCCAAGACCGGCGCTGACCTGACCCGCCATCAGGTCATCAAGGTTGGCGGAAATAGCGTGCTTGAACGGCAGGTAGAACCGCCAGCCTACATGGTAATGCTCAAGGCCAGGATACAAGAGGCCGGCTACAAGGTCGAACTGGACGGTGCCTCCGGGCAGATTGGCATTCGCCCAGGCAGCGCCAAGGGCGAGTTTATCATGGTCGAGGATTGCTCGCGGTCGTCACCGGGAAACCCGATCGTGAACCTGGTTTTGCCAATCGCTACACTCGGCGCTCGCCCAACGGTCGCTTCGCTCAAGAAGCTCATGTCCGCTGCCTGGGAGAACGCCACGACCGTCGCCCTCCGCGAGGTCGGCGACTCCGAGGAAGTTGTTGCAATGGCAAGCTTGCCGCTCGCAACGCTGGACCGCGACGAGCTCAACTTCCACGTCGAGCGCTTGCTCAAGGTATCGACAGAACTCGGCGGGAAGAAGCGCAAGGGGCGTCGCGTCAAGAACTAGGAGTTCATACCCAATGGGTATCAAGGCAGACCGTGGCGGGAAATCGTCGAACAATTGGTACCAGCGGGACCTGCCAGTCAATATCGCGACACACGACAAGAAGCTCGAATTTTGGCTTGAACTCGACTCGAAGGGTGGCGGGGTGACCGACATCCGGATCGAGGTCGAGAAAGCTAGCTACGAAGACCTACTTTCCGCGATGCTGCAGTGCGATTTTGACAAGACGGTCCGTTCATTCGCCACGGCTTGTCAAAAATGGAGGCGCGCGAACGCGCCGAAAAGCCGCTGATGGCTCTGCGAGAGATAAGGTGTCAAAATCGACGCATTAAGTCTGAATTCCGGCTTTATGTCTCGATTTTCATACATTAAACTCTCTTCGATTGGAGAACGTCATGGCTGGGCGCAAAGACCCCCCGCACAACTCGGAGCATCGCTGGGAAGGCTTGCAGGATATTGACCGTGCCATCTCTGAAAACCGCCTAACGTCCTATTCATGGAAGAAGGCCTGGGCCGACCCGTGGGGGAGAGCCGGTTTCATCGCCTTCGCGCTCCTATTCTTGGCATTCATCGTTTATGTCGTGATCTACGATTTGGTACTTTGACCGCCTACCATTCCTTCACGTCGTCAGCTGCTTCCTCGCTTGCACCCGTTGCGCCCTGCGTCTGGCGGTCGAGGTAACCTCGAACGGTACCAATCCTACCACGACCCTGCTGGCGAACCTGCTCGACTTCATCGGTGATGCCAGACCGATCAGGAGCATCGGGCATTGAGCGACCATCCGCAGAGCCCACGGCACCCCTCGCACGTACCTGCCCAGCACTTCCGATCCCGGGGCGGCTGACAGGAGCGAAGTCCGGCAGCGAAAGGTCGGCTTCGATGTCGTCTTGCAGGCGATCAGCATAGCTTTCGACAAACCGCGATTGCAGCTGCTGGCCGCGCGCACTCATCTGGAACTCGATGTCGTCGAAGCGCACCGGCCCGTAATAGTCGCGATTGGCTTCGATCTCGGCCATGCCCCATTCGCGATAGGCCTGGCTCAGGTTCAGCGTGCCTGCGGCGCTGTTGGCCTCGTACCAGCTGGCCTGGTTTTCGAGGCGGCTGGCCATCTCTTCGGCCCGACGCGCCTCTCGCGTGTAGCTTTCGGCTTCGGTCAGCGATCGGCTGAGACCCGACGAGCTCGTCGACACTTGCGATACCGAGCTCGAGCTCGTCTCGCGCAGGAAGCCTTCACGCGTGTTCGACCAATTGCGACTATCCGAAAGCTGCCGCAGCGCACCCATGATCCTGCCGCGATCTTCCGAGGCGATCCCGATATCGCTGTCCGTCCAAGTCTGATTGCGACCACCCCGCAAACCCGCAGACGCCTGTACCGGTCCCCTTTCTCCCTTTAGGCCAATGCCAGCGTCACCATTCAAGAACCAAGACACGGTAATGTCGTCGGACGCGCGCCGGGACAGGCCGAACTGCTGCTGAAGCGTCCTTGAAGCATTGTCGACTTCGCTGAATGCCGTGCCGATGCTGTCGTTCGTGCCGACGCCGCTGACCGTGTCGGAGCTTTGACCCTGGCTGTAGGCGTTGCGGATCTCGCTGAACCGGGTGAGCGCAGAGCTCGTCGATTGCTGGGCGAGGTTGGCATAGGTCTCGCTCTGCGTCCGGCTCTGGCTTGCCATCGTTCCGAGGCGGCCGGTGAAGTCCTGCCCCAGTGTCGGGGTGAACGGATAGCTTGAATTCGGGACAGCAGCGAACTCGCCATCGGGGAAACTGGTCGTCTGCGTGCCGCGGTCGCTGAAACCACGCGTCTGCGTGGCGCCATAGGCGATGTTGGGTGCAAGATTGCCTTGGGCAAACTGGCGGGAGAACACCGTCGAATTGTCGATGTTCGAGTTGCCGAGCGAGACATTGCCGGTGCTCGCTTCGCGCGAGGCTTCCTCGGCTGCATTCTGGCTCGGGTTGAGATAGCTCGTTGCCTGGCCCGAGATCGCCAGCGCACCGCGCGCCACCCCGCCGGCAAGGAACGGGATCGAGGCGACAAGATAGCCCGCTAGAATGCCAATATCGCTGTTGACGTCGCTCATGCCGGCAAAGGTCGCCAGGCTGAGGCCCGTGCTGCCGCCAGCGGCGGCGACATCGCCTGCGCCTTTGAACATCAGGATCATGTGCAGGATCACGAAGAGCGGTCCCCACGCCGCAAGGTAGAAGAAGCCGGTGACGTAACCTCTCAATGCAACGGGTCCGGTCCGCGGCATGAGGAACAGCGGAAACAGGACAGGGAACAGCGCGTAGAACACCACCGTCAGCACGACGTTGAGGATCGGGACCCATTTCATCGCGTTGTGTGCGATCGAGGAATAGGTCCGCTCGGTCTGAATATCGGCCCGGGTCTGCGCGAAGACGTCGATGCTGCCGGTGCCGCTCGCACCTGCAAAGCCGTGCATGGCCTGGTTCATGGCATTGATCGTCAGCACCTGGCGGAAGATGTCGCTCGCACTGCGCGAGATGCCGGTGAGATACTGATAAGCAATCGGGAGGTCCGCCATGAGCTTGGCCTTGGCGAGCGCTTCGGTCTGGCGCGGATAGAGTTGGCGCCCCGCGACAAGCGTCATCTCGTCGATGAGGCTCGCCCATTGCCCCGACAGAGCGGTGTAAGCTTCGCGGCAGGTGATGATCGAGGCCGTTACGCTGTCGTCGGCCTGCCGGGTCAGGAATTTCTGCGCGCGCGCCGCGCTCCCCGGTTCGATCGTCGTCCAGATGTCATCGCTCTCGGACAGCTCCTTCATCGAATAGCGGCCGAGCAGCAGATCGTAGAACACGCATTGCCGGACATGCTCGTCGAAGTTCGCAGCAAACTCCGGATCGGAAATGCGCAAGCTGCGCGTCGATTCAAGCAGCCGCGCGCCATAGATCATGCCGTTCTTCGAGTAGTTGAGGTCGTCCGGCAGGCCGAAGACGAGCTCGGCCGAGCGGGTCAGGTAATCCCCCGCCTGGCTGGTGAAACTGGCCATAAGGGCAAGCCCGAGCGGGACATTGGCCACCGTCGCGGGGGCAAGGCTGGGATTGACCCGGTCGGTCACATGGACGTCCATGCGCGGCACCATCAGGCACATGTAGATGAGCGTCGCGCCGAGGAACCAGTTGAGCCAGGCGCGCCAGTCCTGGTTGAACGCGACCACGATGACCGCGAGCACCATGCCCATCACCAGCGCGACCTGGATCAGGCTCTTGTAACCGCCCGCACCGGTCCAGGCGGCAACGGCGTTGAGAACGTTGACGATATACTCGCCGCCACCGACCGTGAAAATCTCGACCACGTTGTCTGACCCTTATGGAACGATGGAACGGGACTGCATCCCGCGCGACCAGTCGAGCGCGGCGGCCATCGACGGCGACATCGAAGCGGCGAGCATGTTCTCGATCATCGCGGTCTTCTCAATGATCTGCATGATCGCCGAGACCCGGGCTTGCCCGGTCGCTTGCCGCTGGGCGAGGCTTGACCGGACCTCGGCGACCTGCGCGCGCCAGATCGCGAGCTTGGCTTCATCGGCGGCGATGAAACTCGCCATAGAGCGTCCAGCCTCGGCGGTGATGCGCTCGAGAATGGCATAGAGGAGATCGATGCTGGCAATCTCGGCCAGCGTGTCGCGGTCGTCGGTTGCCATCCCGCGTCCATAGGCCGCCTGCACGGTGAGGATCTTGTAGAGCGGCACCGATGCCACCTGGAGCAGCTCCTTCTCCTCGTCGCCGATCGCGGTGTCGCTGCGGATGGCCTCGACCATGCTGCCGATGAGCCGGGCAACGCGGGGCCGGATGGCCTTCGCGCTCGAGAGGCTCATCTGCTGGAAAGTCGGGTTGAGGCACTGGTCGGGCTCGTCGCACTGAAAAACCCGCACCGACTGGCCCTGCGTCCCGTCCAGCAGCGCGGTCACCAGCGTCGAGGAGGCATCACCGGCGAAAGGTACGAATTTTCCCGGCTCGTCGTCGCGGGGCGGCACGTAGATCACCGTCCCGATGAGCGTCATCGCATATTCGGCGAGATCGCGGTCGAAGGTGCCGCCCACGTTGAAGAAGGCGCTCTGCTTGAGGACATGCCAGGTGTAATTGCGTGGGATCCCCGGATTGACGTCGGCATAGGCGGCGCCGGCACCCTCGTTGGTCGAGGCGCGCTGGCCGCGCGTGCCGCAGCCATGCTTGGCGGCGGCATAGTCGGTGAAGATGCCTTCAGAATTGCCGATCGCTTCGCAGATTGCCTTGTCGGCGAGATCGCCCTTGGGCCAGATGCCGCCGACCAGCCCCTGCGCCATCTCGCAGGAATTGATCGAGAGGTTGTTCATGAGCTGCGCCTTCTGGCTGAACTCCTGCATGATCTTCGAGCACTCGGGACAGACCGTGTCGATCGCGAGGCTGAAGGCGAACCCAACCGCATTGTTCGCGACGGCCTTCAAGAGCGCGACCATCTCGCTTGCGTTGATGAAGGAGAAGGACCCGGCGAAGATATCGATACCGCCGCAACCAGCGCGGGCACGCGGCAGCTGGAGATTGGCGATGTTGGTCGTTTTCTGCGGGAAGCGCGTCCAGACATTGCCGAGGCTGTAATAGCCCGCCGACTGGCCTTCGAACGCGCTCGGCCCGGTGACATTGGCCGCAGCGCCCATGTCGTCCATGAAGCGGTCCATGCTGTCGCCGACGTTTGCGACGACAGGCGACGCGACCATGCTGGCGGCAGCTATGGTGAGCGCCGCATTGCGGATGCTAGTAATCATGTCCGGCTTCCTTCGAGGTGAGGAGGTAGATGCGATCCTGCAGCTCGTCGGCCGAGAGCACGCCATATCCGATCGGGATCGGGCGCCTGGCCACGCTGTCCCACAGCACGAGTGCCGGGGTAATGCCGGGTTCGAGCCCCATGCGCGGCCGCTGACCGCTTTCGACCTTGTAGTCGGGGAAGTGCCGGGACGGTCCGCCATCGGTCGAGATCGCCCGGACCGTGATATGCCAGCGGTCCGCCACCGAGCGCACGATCGGGCTCATCACTTCGCATGCGCCGCAGGTCTGGGCGAAGAAGTAGAACAGGCCATAGCGCTCAGAGAGCCTGGCCATCACCGCATCGCGGTCGGCAGCGCGCGCGTCCTGCCATTGCTTCTTGGCGAGCGCGCCGACCGGTCGTTCGAGCGTATAGTCGAGATCGGGATCCTGCCAGATCGCGCGCTGCCAGACATCGGAGAACAGCGAAGCCCGGTCGAGCTGGGCACGCTGGAAGCGGATATAGGCGGTGACGTTTTCCGGCGTCGGATAGAGGATCGCGCGTGCCTTGAGCTCGCGCAGTTCCCCCGTGACCGCGTCAAGTTCTTGCGTGGCGGTTACCTGGGCCGGTGGCTGCGCCATCTGCGGCTCCTCTGCCGGCACCGGCTTTATGCAATAGAACCAGTAGCCGAGCCTGCGCTGCTCGCAGTAGAGGCTGTCTGCCGAGGCAGCTGGCTCTGCCTGGCGCGCTTCCTGGGCAGCTGCCCGAACGGGAAGCAGTGCAGCGAGACACATGGCCAATACTGGGAGTCCCAGCATCGGCAGTGATTGGCGGCGCGTCATTGGCCACTCCTTGCGTAATAGTCTTCGATCTTCTGCTGGATGAGGATGCTGGTCTCGAGCTCGTCGGGGAGCCGTGCAGCCTCGGTGAATTCGGCATAGACCTCGCTGAAATCCATCTGGCTGAGGTCGAGCCGGGCGAACTCGTCGAGCGTGAAACCCTCGCACTGCTCTTCCTTGGGCTTGTCCCACGGCTTGGGCAGTTGGCGTCGGCCCTGTTCCTGCAGGATCCGCGAGAGCTTGCTCTCGAAGCAGCAGTAGACCTTCTTCTTGGTCAGGCAGACGCCGAGGAACTTGTCCGAACAATAGGTCCCCACATAAGCGCACAGTCCCTGCGCATCGCGCTCGTGGAGCAGCACTTCTTCGCGGTTGCAGCCGAGCGCGACCAGTAGGCTGATACCGGGGATGAGCGGGAAGCCCTTGCCCTTGCAGCAGTTGAGCACGCCAAAGACCTTGGAGGAGCAGGTGTTACGCGTGCCGCGGAACAGCGTCAGCGTCTCGGGATCAAACTGGCCGCGGGCCTCGTCCATCGCATGGAGCGCGGTGACAGCATCCTTGAACTCGTTGTTCGCGGTACGCTCGATCGTCTCGCAGCTGCCGTCGATGCAATAGACATCGCCGTCGCAGACATACTGGGTGGAGCTGTCGGTACCGGGAAGCGGGCACTCGTAGATGCGCTCCCAGGTCTCGCAGGGGTCTTCGTCGGTAAGGCATTCCTCACGGACAAAGCGGCAGGTTCCCTGGCTTTCGATGTCGGAGCAGTCGGTCGCCGCTTCGCGCACAATGCAGGTGTAGCTGCGTTGCCATTCCCAGCAGGGGCGTGTGACAGTGACGCCATCGACCACCCGGGTCTGCGGATCGCTATCGGTGCAGATCTCTGCGTCCAGCGTACAATCGCTATTGTCCGCAAGATCTGTGCACTGGCTTTCGTTAGGTGTGGTCGTGACCGTGGCCGCTGTCGTGATCATGTAGGGTGTTTGCCCCGGCACCTGATCGTCGCAGGTCAGTTCGGTGACCGGATCTCCCGGTTCGGAACACCAGGGCCGTCCGCCCGACGAACTCCATTGCAGGCAGGTGTCGCGCCGTCCTGTCACGCGACAGGAATAGCCGTCGAAGCCGGCGCATTCGGGCTCGCCCGAGCCGTTGAAATCGCCGAAGCGGTTGCAGAGGTAATGATACTGCGGTCGCTGGCTGACCGCGGCGACGAGCGGCACCGTGCACTGGCCCACCGACTGATCGATCCGTGTGCCCATATTGCAGGTTGCGGTATAGGTGCCTGCCGACCCCGAACCGGGCGGCAGCGAAACGCACGATCCCTGGCTGCCCGAAATTGCCATGCCGCTGGTGTAGTCGAGCGGCGTCTCATTGATCGCGAGGCTGCGGGCAATCACCTCCTCGATCTCATTCGGCTCGAACCTTGCGCGATTGGCCATGCTGTCGCGGATGGTCCGCATCGGCGTGCTGGTCGTCGCGGCGCTGCGTCCGCGGGCCTCGATCTGGTCAGGATCGCGCGCAAGATCCTGCAGGTCGCGCGTCGCCTGCGGATCGAAATTGGGAACGCGCGCCGCGTCGGGATTGGTCGTTGCTGCCTCGCGCGCCTCGCCCAGCAGCTCGGTGGCAAAGTCCTTGCCATCCGCCCGGGCTTCATCGCGGGTCTGAGCGTGAAGTGACGACGCGCCGGTGAGGACGATGAGTGCGGCAAGGAGATTGGCGAGAGTTCTGCCGGTCATGGCCGTTCCTCCCTGGAGAGCTGGCGCAGATGGAGACGGGCAAGCTCGGCGCCCGGACCCTTGCCCGAGGCGAAGGTCTCGAGGACTTCGCCCACGCTGATGTTGCCGGCGATACGGTCGTGTGGCGGCACTTCGCTGGTGCAATCGAACCCGTCGCAGGGACTGAACTCGGTGCTCAGCATGACAAAGCTCGGTGCGGCTTCGATGTTGAAGGCGCGGAACAGCCTTGGATCAATGCCGAGCGAACCGGCCGCGTCGCGGCTGCTCCAGATGGCAGCCAGGCGCTTCTTGAACGCCTCGCTGTTTCCTTGCGGGAAGCCGCGCAGCACGGTGACGCCTCCGGCCCTGGTCATGTCGCGGACCAGTTCCTTCAGCGCCTCGGGCGGCATCGACAGGCTGGCAAAGGCAATGAAGCGCGGGGCTCCCCCGAGCGATGCCTTCTCGGCGGCGGCTTGCCCCGCGATCATCGCGTCGAAGTCGAGGACGGCGTCGGTCTCGATTGCCTCGATGCTGTCCGCATAGGCGGTGCGATTGGCCTGCGCTTGCGCCTGGATAGCCTCTGCGTCTTCGGTAAGCGCCTGGGCGCGTTGGCGGACATTGGTGCTGAGCGCCTGCGCATCCTCGGCGTGTTCGGCCGCACGCTCGCGGATCGCTTCGAGGTCGATGCCGTCGGGCGCGCTCTGGGCGAGAGCGAGGCCACCGAGGGTGACGGCAAGGCCGACGGGCAAAACGAGGAGGTGCTTGTTCATAGCGCGCAGCAGTTCCGCTTGCGCCAGACGAGGTATCCCATGTCTTCGCCGATGGCGGGGATGACCTGTCCGGCCGATTGAAAGGTGGTGGAGGCGCCGATGGGTGGGCAGGCGTAACGGCCCGAGGTCGCCGGGCTGGGGTTGGTGGCCTGGAAGCGGTATTGCTGCTTGCGCATCACCGGCATCAGGTATTTGCCGCACAGGCCCTTGGACCCCATCGTTCCCCACGAGACGAGTTCGCGGTGGAGCTTGTAGGCAAAGCGCGAGAGCACGAGCCGCGAGGCTTGGACGTGCCCGATGGAGGCCGAGACATTGCCGTTCATCGGATACATCGAACCCTGGCAGCCCGCGCACCAGAACATCTCGTCAATAGGCAGCCTCGCGGTCGAGGCGACGCAGTCGGCTGCACAGGCAGCGAGCGCCAGCGGGTTGGCGAAGAGCACGGCTTCGGGGTTGATGATCGCGGTGAGCTCGGAATCCTGCCACAGCGGATCGATCTCGGAGATGTAGAGTATATCGATCGAGCCCGATTCCAGGCACAGGAAATCGGCGACGATCTCCATCCAGTAGATCAGCGGATAGGCATACCAGTGGACGTGCCAGCTCGAATAATACTGGCTCGCGCCGCCCACTGCCGATGGACCCGAGATCGAGCGGAAGCCGATATCCAAGCCCGGATCGAGTTTCATGCCGCCGAGGTTCACGAAGCACCACGGCTTCATGCTGACATCGGCAAGCCGCACCGGCTCCCAGAAGCCCATCGCGATCCCGGGCCTCAGACCGCACAGGCACACCGGCAGATCGGGGTTATCCGGATCGGGCCGGCTCGACGGCCAGATGTCCAGCCCGCCGATCGAGATCGGGAACAGGCAAGACCAGCAGATGTCGGTGATCGGGTTGACGAAGCTACCGGTGCAGCGACCGGGACCGGCATCGGCCATGGCGGGCGTTGCGGTGGCGAGACCAACAATAGCGGCCAGAATGAGCGCCAGCTTTCTTAGACGGCTCATTGGGCTGTCCTCCGTTTTGGGGGCAGCGCGATTTCGCTGATCTCGAGCAGGCGGCCCTGCTGGCGCACGCGTGCAGGCACCGACCTGATCCCGAACCTCTCCGTGAGCTTGCCGCCCTGGTCGAAATAGAAGCGGCGTTGGCGGACCTTCATCAGCTCGAGCGGCGCGCCCTTCACCAGGATCAGCTTGGCATTGGCACCCTGCTTGAGCGCCCAGGCGAGCTGGTCTGGATCGTCGCCGTCGAGGAACAGAAGGTCCGCGCGAAGGCCGACGCTGTCGAGCGGATTGACCCTCGTGCCAGCGGCATGGATCAGCTCGCCTTTTGCCCCGCGGATATCGGCAGCGAGCGTGATCGTCGGATCGAAGTGCCAGCGCCGGGCTTCGCTCGCCCGGACGATCCCGGCGACAGGGTCGGGCCGGTTCACCCGCGCGATCGTGCGGCGCTTCAGGTCTTCATTGAGCCGCGCGGTCTCGCCCGAACGTTCCATCTGCGTCAGGCGCGAATGGATCTGTTCGAGGAGGTCGCGCTCGATCACGGGAAACACCGTGCCGCGCTGGCCATAGTCGCGCGCCTGCACCTCGGCAGGGCAGAGCAGAACTGCAAGCAGCGCCGCAGGGAGGATGAGCTTGCTCACAGGATCGCCCTCCCGCTGCCGAGGATCTGGCCGCGGCAGACGAAGCCGATCTCGGCGTAGCGGCTGTCGAGGCCGCGGGGATGGCTGGTCCCGGTGTAGAAGCAGCCGTCGGGGATCGGTCCTTCGGGGCCTTTGTGAAGCGCAACGCCGAGACGGGTCTCATCGAGCCGCGCGGCGATCTTGCGACCGTTGATGAAGACCTCGTGGCCACGGTGGCTCACGACATCGCCCGGCACGCCCAGCACCCGCTTGCCGAAGAGCTGCGCGCCTTTTCCGAAATGCACTTCGACGAGCCTGCTTGCCGGCGGCTCGAAGAAGATTAGGCTGCCGCGCTCGATCCGCGCGTGCTTGTCGAGCCAGAAGGCCCAGTTGGGCAGGCTCGGGCTGGCGTTGATGAGGAAGGCATGGTCTTTCGCGAAGGCGTCGACCGCGCCCCATCCGAGCGGCAACAACACCAGCGCGGTTAGGACCAACGGCCGCTTGATCGTGCGAACAAGGCGAGAGGCAAACTGCGTCACTGACCGCCTCCCTGCCCAAGCTGGCGGGCGATCCGCATGCGCAGTTCATCGGTGGCATCGGGGGCATCGCCAGCGAGCACCGCTTCGCCGACCAGCACCACGCGGCCATCGGTTCCCATTTCTGCAACGGCACGCTCGGACGCCTGGAGGAAGGCGAGCACGCGCGCCTGACTGGCTTCGGGATCCTGCTGCCCGCGCGCTTCGGCATCGACGAATGCGGCGATGGTCTCGGCAAGCCGGACGGTGACGATCTGCTGGCTCGGCTCGGACAGTTCGCGGCTGACCCAGGCTGCCCAGAGCAGTGCGGCCACGAGCGCGAGCACCGCAAGAATTCTCAGCAAGAGCGGGCGATTAAGAGATTGTAATCTGCGCGTGTCAGTCACGGTTTGCCTCCCGGGCCGGATGGTTGTCGAGATCGGCCACGAGCTGCTTCAGGAAGCGCGGCATGCGAAACAGCGTCACCGCACCGGTCAGCACCAGGAAGCAGCCCTTGAGGTCCTGGCTGAACAGGCTGCGGCGCAGGCCGTCGGCTTCGAGGTAGCGGTCCGACAGATTGGCGAGCTGGGTGAAGAGGCCGCCGAGGTCCCAGCCCGCAACGAACAGGAACAGCGCGAGCGGCAATCCCAGCACAATCAGCAGCGAAGTCGCGGCAAAGCGCGCGGTCTCGATGAGGACGAAGCAGCTCCCTTGCAGGAACGGCAGCAGGCTGCGGAAGTTTGCCGGAGGGGTCCGGTCGGCGAGATGCGAGACCATCATTGTCCGCCTCCCGCCACGATGCGAATGGCATCAGCGAGGCTGTGCCCACGCCGCTCGCAGTCCTGGATCGCGGCATAGGTGTCGGGATCGGAGGAGTAGATTGTCGCCGAGAAGGGATCGAGCACGAGCCGGCCGACGGCCTCGGTCTCGGGACCCTTGATGAAGACCTCGCTGTACTCGGTCCCCGAACGCTTGAGGCTGCGGATCAGCGTCTCGGTGCGATCGTCCATGTCGAGCCGCGCGTTCGCCCTGAAATCGGCGATCGTCTCGGCCTTCTGCTGGAGCACCAGCATCCAGTCGCTGTTCTCGAGCGCGGCGCGCGCGCCATCGGACTTGTAATAGTCATTGAGGGACTGGGTCGCGGTGGCGAGCGCGCCGCCATATTTGCGCGCAGTGCGGGCATAGGTCTCGACGAACTCGCCCATCGAACCGCCCTTGAGCATGGCCCAGGCCTCGTCGATCAGCAGCAACTTCTTGGTCGCCCGCGATGAGCGCGTCATCGCCTGGCTGGTCATGAACATGATCGCCGAAAGGACGACGCTGCGCAGTTCTTCGCGGCTTGCGAGGTCACTCATCTCGAAGACGGTAAAATCATCGTCGAGCGCGAAGCTCGCCTTGCCTGCAAAGAACCCGCCGTAGCTGCCGCCGCGGCAGAAAGGCGCGATCGCGGTAGCAAGATCGCGGCCCGCCTCGCTTTCCGATCCATGGAGCGCATGCGCGACATCGTCGACCGATGCGCCGCTTCCCAGGGCCTCCCAGGTCAAAGTCACGGCCCGGTCGATCAGCCCACGTTCGGTGTCGCTCGGCGCGGTGCCGGGACGGGCCATCTGGCCGACAATCGCCTTGATCATGGCAAAGCAGTCGAGGCGGTAATCCTCGTCTTCGTGCGCGCGGGCATCGTCGACCATCGAGAAGGGGTTCAGGGAAAAGCCCGAGGCGAGCGTGAACTCGACGAAGCGTCCGCCCTGCAGTTTGACCGAATGCTCGAAGCTGCGCCCGTCGTCGATCACGACGACCTTGGCGCCCGCGCCGCGCAGGGCGGCGCAAAGCTCCTGCAGCAGCACCGATTTGCCCGAGCCCGACTTGCCGCAGATCGCGATATTGTGATTGCCGGCACCGTTCTCGAACGGCGACCACCAGAAAGGCTGGCCGCGGCGGCCGACGAGCAGCAGGTGCGGGATCACGCCGCCGAGATATTCTCCCTGCATCGGCGCAATATGTGCCGCTGTCGTCGAGAGCATGGTCTTGAGACGCTTTAGCCGCGCCATGTCGTCGGCGAGGCCATCGGCAAGGCTCAGGGGAAAGGCAGCCACGAGGCCCTGCAGCTGGAGGAAGCGCTCGTCGGCCAGATCCCATCCAGCTGCCTTGTAGATC
This sequence comes from Erythrobacter sp. SDW2, assembly GCF_021431965.1. Classification (NCBI taxonomy): domain Bacteria; kingdom Pseudomonadati; phylum Pseudomonadota; class Alphaproteobacteria; order Sphingomonadales; family Erythrobacteraceae; genus Erythrobacter; species Erythrobacter sp. SDW2. The sequence continues at coordinate 150,364 of NZ_CP090370.1, read as the reverse complement.
GCCTTGATGATGCGTTCGTGCGCGTCGCCCTGGCCGAGCGGCGAGATGCAAGTGAGCCCGTAGAACAGCTTGACGAGCTTCTTGCCGGCCTGGAGTTCGGCCTGGACGTGGCGCCATTCGGCCGACTGTTCGGCGAGCTTGGGCAAGAAACGCGCGCTCTTGGTCTGGCTGAGGCTGGTCGTGCGCATGAACTTGAAGCCAGCGCGCGCCGAGGCGGCTTCCTGGTCGGGGTAGACGAGGCACAGCATGGTCGCCGTTGGACAGGGGAAGCGCAGCTTGTCGGTAAACATGTCGCCGATGAGCCGCGCGCATTCCCAGGGTGCCCAGCGCTCAGGGGTAGAGCGCACGGCATAATGCCGCACGTCGAAATGGTCGGGATAGCATTCGCCGACTTCAGGATTGCCCTCCTCGTCTCGGCCCGTCTCCCGAAAGCGCTCGGTCCTGAGGATCAGGCGATCGTCGCCGACCTCGAGTTCGATGTCGCGGCGGATGGCCTGGACATCGAGCGTATCGTGCGGGTTCCACGCATGGATGTCGGTCTCGTGCGCGGTGGTCGGCGAAGTAAGCTCGTCGATCAGCGCCAGCAATCCGCCCGGACGCAGCTCTTGCGCGGAGAGGCCGAGCGAATGGAGCATGCCCATCAGCCCTTCGCGGCATTCGGAGAGTTCGGCATCGGTCACACTGCCGGGCACCGGCACGCCGAGCGAGACGATCAGCCGGACGTTGCGAGCATGGAAGGGCGCATGCGCCGAGCCCGAGCTCCAGACGAGATCGTAAAGGCGCCTGGTGCGCGCCCTGGCGATGGCCTCGTAGATCCCGCCCTGCTCGTAGCGCGGAGCGAACCAGGGGCCGACCACGCTGCCGATCCGCGGAGATGCGAAGTTCAGGACCTGGAGGCAGGCGCCCTGCGGCAGGCCTTCGGAGAAGAACTGACCGAGGATCTCGCCGGTCCGTTCGTCGGCCCCGATCAGCGGGGTGACTTCGAGCACGAAGCCTTTGGAGCGGGCGTTGCGATAGAGCTTCGCCCCCTCGTCATAGACCCGGTAGGGCAGCCAGTCCGTGAGCATATCGAGCCCGAAATGCGCCTGCGGCTTTTCGGGCCGAGCCGTGTCGGCAAACAGGCCCCGCGAGAGTGCGTCGCGCGCGGCAGCAAGGGATAGCGTCACTGGCTCTCTCCTTCGGTCATGTCAGGTTGGGGGACCGGCTCGCGGGGAGGAGAAAACGAGCCAGGTCCCCCGGGTTCCGGCGCGTCAGCGCCGGGCATCGCCGGAACGGGCTGCGAGGGGATGAACAGTTGTTCCGGCAATGTGTCTGTGGGTTGGAATTCAGGTGCGGGGTTGCCCTCGCGCGTCGCGGCAATGGTCGATGCCAGCGAGCGCAGCACTTCGCGGCGGCCCTGCGGGGCGCGCCAGCCTGTGCCTGCCTGTTCGGGCAGCGTCAGGTGAACGACGCGCGCCTCATGGTCGCGGCCCGCCGCGTCACGGTATCCCGTCAACACGATCTGCAGGCGGCGAACCGCTTCCCCGGTCGGGGTCACCGTCCGATGCGCGCCAGACGTGTCAGCCTTCTTGATGCCGGTCGCCCCGGCATCGATCGTGGAGGTGGGCGCACAGGTCCCTTCGGGAGCACGGCAGGCAAAGCTGCCTTTGACGTTGCCGCCAAGGCTGGCGCAGCCACTGGCCAAAAGGAGCGGCGCGGCGAGTACCACGGCGCGAAGGATCGGGAGCCGGCTCATTGCGCCTCTCCCTTGCCCTCGGCGACGAAGCGGCGGATCGCCGCGGCATCGCGGTAGCCATGAAGCACCGCCCCATCGCGGGCGCGCACAATGACCGGAGTTCCGGCAAACCCGTTGGCCTTAGCGAAGGCTTCGTTGGCATCGAGCGCCTTGGCGTCCTTGCAGGTCTTGGCACTCGCCGGTGCCTGACCGGCGTAGGCCGCATGCAGCGCCTTTGCCGGATCCTTGGCGCACAATACCGCCTCGGAAATCTTGCGGCTCGCCGCGTTAAAGATCGAGATCGGCCGCTCTTCGATCATAACCTTGGCCTTGGCGAGTTCAGCGGTCAGGCGTTGGCAGTAGCCGCACTGGAAATCCGAGAAGACGACCAGGCGTTCGCCCTTGGGGTTGCCCCAATGGATCGCGCCGGCAACCGGAAGCGACGAGAGGTCGACATGGCTGGCGGCCGCCTGCACAGGCGCTTCGTCGCGTCCCGCCGGCGCATCGCTCGCTACGCGTGCCGCACCGGCCGCAAGCAGGTCGGGATTGAGTTCGAGCAGGCGGGCGGCGGTCACGTCGCGCCGCTCTTCCATGTCGTAGAGACGGCCCACGAATAGATAGCGGGCGGTCTCGTCGATGTAGAACAGCGTGTCGCCCGAGACGACTTCGCACCAGGGGCCCAGCGTGTCGCAGCTGATCGCATCGATCGGGGTCTTGGGCAGCCGCAGTTTCAGTGCCTGCGCGACATCGCTGGCCATGCCGGCAGCGCTCGCAGGCATGGCGGTGACGGCAGAGACGCCGAGCGTCAGCACGGCGGCGGCGCTCGAGAGGGCAAGGGCAAGGTGGGCGGCGCGGGCCTTCAGGCCCGGCGGCGAGTCATTGTAGTTCATTTGGAGGGGCTCCTGACGTGGACGCCGTCGAGAAAGACGATCTCGACCTCGATGCCGGTCGGCATCTCGACGACGGGTTGGTATTGTTCGGCGCGTTCGATGAGGTATCGGCTGACGGTGTCGGCGGCTTCGCCGGCACCCTGGCCAAAGCCACCGGCGAGAATGTCGGTCGGCGACAGCGCCTCGCGCTGACCGTTGGCGCCGACCTGGCCGGTGAAGATGCCGTTGGCGTTGGCGGAAAATCCGCGCCCGAAGCCGCCAACGATCCCGGCCAGCAGCGCCTGGCTGACAAGGCTGCCTTCGCGGCTGACCACGCGGCCACGCACACCCGACTTTCCGGCAAAGGAGATGAACCCCTTGACCTCGCTGACCGCGAAGCGGCCACCGGGCTGCGCGCAGGTCATGCGCACCAGCTTGACGTAGACCTTCTCCGCCGAGAGATCGCCGCGCGCCGCGCCATTGACGAGGCAGCCGGTAATGTCGGTGGTGAGCAGCATGTTGCCGCGCATCACCGAGCGGGCCGGTCCGGTGATCCGGAGCACCACGGGAAGCGGATCGCTCTGGCTGGCAACGCCGGTCGAGGCGTCGACGCCCACGATGACCGTTGCCGGTGCGTAGCTGTTGGGCGGCAGGTAATCGCGGCTTGCTTCGAGCAGCAAGGCCGGCGCAGTCTCTGCCGCGCGCGGCTTGCCGTCCTTGCCTGTCTCCGTGCCGAAACTCATCAGGCTGAGCTGTCCGCCCTGCGTTTCCGGCGCTCCTTGTGGTGGCTGGACAGCTCCGCCGGTGCCGACGCCGGGGCCATAGGCCGGTGGCGGCGGCAGCGGCGGTGCGGCTGCAGGTGCTTTTGCAGCGTCGCTAAGCTGCGAACGCAGATTGGCATTCTCGGCCGAGATCGCGTCGATCGCTGCCTGGCCGTCGGAGCGCATCTGCGCGTTCTCGCTGCGAAGGGCTTCGAGCTCCTGCTCGATCTCGGGTCGCGGCAGCTGCGATTGCTGCAGATCCTTGATCGCGCGGCCCTGTGCATCGAGCCGGTTACCGTAGCTAGCGACGAACTCGCGCTGCGAGAGGTTACGATTGACGAGGCCGCCGGTGTCGATCGTCGCCGCACCATTGGCATCGGTGCCGTCCTTGCCGCCATCGCTGCCGAAGATGAACATCCCGCCGCCGATGAGCGCGATGGCCCCGATCCCGGCGAGCAGCATCTTCTGGCGCTGCGCGATCTGCGAGTTGAGGTTGCGCCGTCCGCGTTCTCGCGCTTCCGGCGAGCCCGGCAGAGGCCTCTTTTCGGCGTCCTTCTGTGTTGCCTTGGCCATCAGTCGAGCCCTCCCTTGGCAAAGACAAGGAAGGCACTGGTCGCTTCACCGGGAGCGAGTGCATCGCGGCCATAGGCAAAGGCGAGCGCGCCTGCGGGACCTTCGCGCTCGGAGCCAAGCGCAAGGCTCTCCTGGCCGAGGTTGCGTACGAGGAAGCGCTGTCCGGTGAGTTCATCGCCCTGGTATTCCGCGACCAGCTGGACCTCGATCCCGCCGGTACGGCGCGGAGCAGAGAGTTCGGCGCGGGCAGTGAACCCGGGCAGGACGGCATCGCTCGCCATCGCCTCGATCAGGCGGATCGCAGCGTCCTCGGGGCCGGTCTCGGTTTCCCATTCGGTAGCCGCGGCTTTAGCCAGCGCGGGATTGGTGATGAAAAGCTGGGTCGCTTCCTCACCGCCGAGGCGGCAGGCGAACTTGTAGACATAGCCCGCCTTGCTGGTCGCAAAGAAGCTGACCCGGCCAGCGGCAAACTGCGGGGGCACGGAGATATAGATGTCTCCGCGCACCGGCTCGTGCGTCACCTGGAAGTCGTTGTAGGGAAAGCCGCTCGCAATCTTCGAGACATTGGCAAAGCCATCATCGATGAGCGCGATCCGGGTGAGTTCGCCGCGGGCGAGTTCGCAGTCGATGGTCGCATTGTCGGCAGCTTCGACGAACTGGTCGGCATGCGCCGGGACCGGCGCGAGCGCGAAGGCGATTACGGCGAGGCCGGTCAGCTTGAGCCCGGGATCGGGGCGCCTTGTCGCGCCGATCGCGAAACAGGCAAGGCCGGTTCCGGCAAGCGCAGCAGCGAGGGGAGATGGGAGAAGGCTCATTGGCCGGGTTCCTCCTTGTCGGTGGGAAGTTGTTCGAAGCCGGCGAGCGCGAGGCTGAGGCCATGCTTCGACCAGCGGAAACGGAAGGAGCGGCGCTGGCTCGCGATCACCTGCGCGCCGACAAAGGTCTTGAGCGTGCCGGTGACGGTCGAGGTCAGGGCCTTGGGATCGACATGCATTTCCGCGATCACGAAGGCCTGGCTGATGTCCGAGCCGCGCTGTTCCTCGACGATTCTGACGAGCTCGGATTTGAGGCGGCCGTGCGCGGCGGGATCGGCGAGCTTCAGGATGTTCGCCATCCAGTAGTCGAGGCTTTCGGGTGCGCGATTAAGGAGCATCAGCGAGGTGTCGCGGGTGACGAGCTCGAGATAGGGCGCGTCGATCCCGCCGCTCGAGACGGTGATCCGCTCGGCGGTGATCGGCACCAGCACCACCTGCTCGTCGCGGGTGACCGCAGCGCCGAGGCTGACCAGCGTGGTCAGGCCCAGGACACCTGCCAACCCGGCAAAGCGGTTGCGTTGCCGGAGGTAGGTCTGCGCCTGTTCGTGTGCGAATTCTGCTCGCATGGTTTGCCTCCCTCAGCCCGCCAACAGGCGGCAGTGGGAGGGCGGCGTGGCTTTCAGCCCGAGAAAGCTCCCGGGCAGGTACCAGTACGCAGCATGCACCAGTGCCGAACCGGCGCCGCGTGCCTTTGCCTTCCGCAAGGCAAGCCAGGCCCCGGCGGCCAGGCCGATACCGATGAAGATATGCTGCGAGAGAATGCCCCAGGCGAAGGGAATGAGAATCCCTGCAAACTCGTCGATGGTCCAGAAGCCGATAAGCTCCGGGTCGTCGAGCCGCCGTGGAACAAGGTACCTGTCGGCCATGCCGCCCTCCTGTCGTGACCGGATCCGCTGATCAGATGACCGCGGTCACGACCGAGGTGACGATCGGCACGCCGGTGCCTACACCGATCCCGACGCCGACCGGGACTGCGACCTGGCCGAGCGAAAAGCGCCCTGAGGCGAGACCGATCAGACCGCCCGCGAGGCTGAGCACGGTGATGATCTTGCCGCCGGAGCCTTCGAGGAAGTCGGTGAACTTGGTGAGCGCGGGATCGAAGGTGGTATCTGCGCCGGCAAAGGCGGCACCGGCGCAGGCGAGTGCCACGCAGGCCGGGAGGACGTAATCGCGGCCCCGAACGCGGTTGGGCGTGCGTCCTTGGGCAGGAAGGGCGGTCTTGGTGGTCATGGATGGAAACTCCGAGAGGATTGAACATCAGCCAGCGATGCGTTCGCTGTATGTTCTTTCCTCTCCCCGGAGCCGGGCTGTAGGAAATCGGGAACTGGATTTTTGGGGGTGGCGACCAAGCAAAAAGCGACATCGGAAGGTGCGATGGACGGGATTCGCGCAAGCCGATTGCGGAGCAGCGCCGACTGTGCCGGCGTCTGAGCGAAGCGAGCCGCGATGAGCGCGAACACGACCGAAATGCGCGCGAATCGTCGAAGGAAGCTGATTCGGCCCTTCCTCTATGTTCTCTTAATGTTCTTTTTGTTTTCCTACAGGCTTCCTTCGCGGTTAGCGGTGAGTCGATCACTTCTAGAGATAAGGATTCGTCGATGACCAACATGGCGCTCTTTGCCGAACAACAGGTTCGCGCCGACCTCGCCCGGCTGCTTTTGGCAGCCGTCGAAGCCAGCGGTCGTGCACGCTGCGACATCGCGCGCGACGCGCAGATCCATAAGGATGCGCTGCGCCGCGTCCTTGCCGGCGAACGCTCGGCTAGCCTCGGCGAAGCCTTGCGAATTCTCGCCGCGTGCGGCGTCGCTCCTCATGCGCACCTGCTGCTGTTCCTCGTCAGCAGCGGCGATCACGCGATTGCGTGGCTGCAATCGGACCTCGCGCAATTCTTCGAGGACTTTTCCGGCGAACTGCCTTCAGCGCTCGAACGTGTTTTGGGCAACCAGGTTCATGACGTGAAGCCGCGTTGGGCCAAAGGCACCGCGCACCGGGTTGCGCGCCTGCTCTCCGACCACATCGACGAGCTCGAGCGCAAGGATGCGCTGCTTGGCGATGTCTTCGCGGGTGGCGAAGGAGGCCGTCGTGGGTGAAGAGATCGACAAGGGAGCGACCGAATCCCGTCGGGTCACTCGTCTCATTCGCTTGCCCGAGGTTCAGCACCGTGTCGGGCTTGGCCGTTCGACGATCTATCGCTGGATGAGCGAGGGCAAGTTTCCAAAGCCGGTGCCACTGGGTGGATACTCGGTGGCATGGGCAGAAGATGAAGTGGAGGCCTGGATAGCGACGCGGCTTAAATGAAGGCTATTACACCACTCACGCACGATCTTGATTTGAATTTTGGCCGACTGGGCTTGAGGTGCCAGGCAGGATCTTCGCCAATTGACGAGGCTTAGAAAAGCCTGTCGAAGCCGATCTCATGTGTTCGCTTTGATTGAAGCACAGGATTCTGTCGGGACCACCATGACGCTCGCACATGCCATGATTTCTGCGACTTATCCCGCAATCGCTCGAAATCGGAAATTGCGGGATAAATTGCGCCAGGCGTGATCGCACCACAGTCGCATGAATATTTTTCAGCCCGATGCTGGCTTCATACCGGACAAGGAGCGGATTGGTTGTTCGCGCTTCACGTGCGCATGACGCAGATTACCTTCTTTTGCGCGTTGCACAGGGCGCAGTGGCCGATCTGTCGTTGGAAGCCAGCAATTCCTGCAAGCTCGCGCGTCTTGTGATTGGCGTGCTGCCGAACCGACAAATTGAGACGTTCCGTGATACAGTCGTCGCAAACCGCCTCAGGCTTAAGACGTTCAACGAACGCTTTGACCTGCTCCAAAACAGTCCTGGTCATCGTCTCTCTTCTTCGGACAATGTTCTTGTGACGATAGCCGCATCGTCGGCCGGGGTTATCACTGGCTCATTCCGATCCTTGCGCTCGGAGTAGCGATCAACGAGTTGTTCTGCGTGTGGCCGTAACAGCACCGTGAAGCGGACCAGTTCTTCCATCACATCGACGATGCGGTCGTAGAGCGAAGATGGCTTCATACGGCCGGCCTCGTCGAACTCCTCGTATGCCTTGGGCACGCTGGATTGGTTAGGGATGGTAAACATCCGCATCCAGCGGCCTAGGAGTCGCAGCGTGTTGACCGAGTTGAAGGACTGCGAGCCGGCCGAGACCTGCATGACTGCCAGCGTCCGCCCCTGAGTAGGGCGCATGCCTCCGATGCTGAGCGGCAGGTGATCGATCTGGGTCTTCATGATGCCCGTGATCTGACCGTGGCGCTCTGGACTGCACCACACCATGCCTTCGGACCAGAAAGCGTGCTCGCGCAGCTCGTAAACGGCAGGATGGTCGTCACCGTTAATTTGATCGGGCAGCGGCAGGTTGGAGGGATCGAAGATGCGCGTCTCGGCGCCGAACAGCTGGAGCAATCGAGCAGCTTCCTCGACCGCGAGGCGCGAATACGAGCGCTCCCGCAGGGAGCCGTAGAGCAACAAGATGCGCGGCGGTGGCTGGTCGTCACCGAGACCTTCGGCGGGCCGGGCATGGACGAAGGCCGGATCGAGCGCCGGGAAGGTGTCGGGATCGGGCAAGGGACGCAGGCGGGACAAGGAAATTCTCCGAATTCGGGTCGTCAGCCGCGCGGGCCGAACAGGATGATGGCAGCGCCGGCGAGCACGACTGCGCCGCCGATGAAGTCCCACCGGTCGGGCGTGGTGCCTTCGACGATCCACAGCCACAGCAGCGACGCGGCAACATAGACCCCGCCATAGGCTGCGAAGGCGCGACCTGCGGCGTCGGTCGGAACGAGAGTTAGCAGCCATGCGAACAGGGCCAGCGACACCATGCCGGGCAGCAGCCACAAGGGGCTCTTCTCCAGCCGCCACCAGGCCCAGAATGCGAAGCAACCGGCGATTTCGAACAGCGCCGCAAGCGGATAGACGAGGAACAGTTTCATGCGAGACTCAATCGGAGGGCGAGCGCTGCCAGGGTCACCAGCAGGATCGGCGTCGTCAGCGTGATGCCGACGCGGAAGTAATAGCCCCAGCCGATCTTCACGCCCTTCTGTCCCAGCACATGCAGCCAGAGCAGGGTCGCGAGCGATCCGATCGGGGTGATCTTCGGCCCAAGGTCGCAGCCGATGACGTTGGCGTAGATCATGGCATCGCGAACCGGGCCAGTGGCACTGGTGGCATCGATCGATAGCGCGCCGACGAGGACGGTCGGCATGTTGTTCATGCCCGAGGAAAGCACGGCGGATAGAAGCCCCGTTCCGAAGGCCGCGCCCCATATGCCGCCCTCGGCAGAGCGCTCCAAAAGGCCGGCGATCGCGGTAGCAAGCCCCGCGTTGCTCATGCCGTAGACGACCAGATACATGCCGAGCGAGAAGATCACGACCTGCCAGGGCGCTTCGCGGATGACCTGGCCCGTGGGAATGACGTGGCCGCGCGCAGCTATAGCGATGAGCGCCAGCGCACCGACGGCAGCGACGGCGCTGATCGGCACGCCGAGCGGATCGAGCACGAAGAACCCGATCAGCAGCAGGGCAAGCACAACGAAGCCGGCGCAGAAGGTCGCGCGGTCATGGATCGCTTCTGCGGGAGCGCGCAGCTGGGTGACGTCGTAGCTGGTCGGAATGTCCTTGCGGAAGAACAGCAGCAGCGCTGCCAGCGTGGCGGTAATAGCCGCCATATCGACCGGCACCATGACCAGCGCATACTCGCCGAACCCGATATCGAAGAAATCGGCCGACACGATGTTGACGAGATTGGACACGACCAGCGGCAGGCTCGACGTGTCGGCGATGAAACCCGCCGCCATGACGAAAGCCAGCGTCGCCTTGGCGTTGTATCCCAGCGCCCGGAGCATCGCGATCACGATCGGGGTCAGGATCAGCGCCGCACCATCATTGGCGAAGATCGCGGCAACGCCCGCACCCAGCAATACCACGAGCACGAATAGCCAGCGACCGTCGCCGCGCCCCCACCGCGCCACATGCAGCGCAGCCCATTCGAAGAATCCCGCCCGGTCGAGGATCAAGCTGATCAGGATCACCGCAACAAAGGCGCCGGTGGCGTTCCAGATAATGTCCCACACAACCGGAATGTCGGCGAGCGAGATGACGCCGGTGGCAAGAGCCAGAAGCGCTCCGCCGATCGCGCTCCACCCGATGCCGAGTCCTCGCGGCTGCCAGATCACCATCGTGATGGTGACCACGAAGATCGCGATCGCCAGCAGCATCAGGCGATACGCTCGCCCGCCGCGTCCACGACCTGTTCGCCGTCCTCCTTGGTGAAGGCACCCTGTTGGGGGTTTGGCAGAATGTCGAGCACCGCCTCGGACGGACGGCAAAGGCCGACGCCGAGCGGCGACACGACGAGTGGTCGGTTGATGAGGATCGGGTGTTCCATCATCGCGTCCACCAGCGCTGTATCGCTCAGGCTCTCATCGCCCAGTCCCAGCTCGGCATAAGGCGTACCCTTTTCGCGCAGCAGCTCCCTGGGACGAAGTCCGGCGCGCTCGATCAGGCTTTCGAGCATGGCGCGCGATGGCGGCGTCTTCAGATACTCGATGACATGCGGCTCGATCCCGGCATTGCGGATCATCGCCAGCGTATTGCGCGAAGTGCCGCACTCGGGATTGTGATAGATGACGATGTCGGTGGTCATTCAGGATTCCTTGGCCTTGGCGCTCGCGCCTTCATGGCGGCCGATGGCGGCCAGCTTGCTGCGCATTGCCATATCGTCGATGCTCTGGAGCGGCAGCATAAGGAAGAGTTCGATCCGGCGTTTGAGATAGCTGAGCGCATCGACGAAAGCCTGCCGCTGGCCATCGCCCTCGACCGCGGCGGGATCCTCGACGCCCCAATGCGCGGTGAGCGGCTTGCCTGGCCATACCGGACAGCTCTCGCCCGCGGCGTTGTCGCAGACGGTGAAGATGAAATCGAACTCGGGCGCGCCGGGCTTGGTGAATTCGTTCCAGTTCTTCGAGTGCAGGCCCTCGGTCGGATAACCGAAGCTATCGAGCTCTTCGAGCGACATCGGGTGTACGTCGCCCTTGGGCTGGCTACCCGCGCTGTAGGCACGGAAGCGACCTCCGCCCATTTTGTTCGTCAACGCTTCGCCCAGGATCGAGCGGGCGGAGTTGCCCGTGCAGAGGAAGAGGACATTGTAAATTTTGTCGGACATGGAAGCCTCGCGCAGTTTCGGGAAGGTGAGCTCTGATCTGCAGTCAGGGCTTGCAGGCGCTAAGTTCGAACAGGTTGGCGCAGACCAGCGGATCGCCTTGGCAACAATCTTCCATCAGGAAAGCAAGCAGCTTGCGCATACCGCCAAAGTCTGCGCGGTAGTGAATGAGGCGGCTCTCACGTTCCGACTGAACCAGACCCGCCCGCTCAAGGGTCGCAAGGTGATGCGACATGGTCGAGGGAGGTACGCCCGCCCTTTCGGCAATCGCGCCGGCAATGCAACCCTCGGGTCCCGCCTTTACCAACATCCGGAAAACGGACAGGCGTGTTTCGTGGGCAAGTGCGCCGAGTGCATCGACAGACCAGTCCTGAGCGCTCGTTTCTACCATGACTTGTCGATCCTTCTAGATTGATCGAAATATGATGTGGCACGCAACGCGTCAATCGATATTTCGATTGTTGTCGAACCAAGATTTTCCTGATCTGCGTCAGAGCGCCTCTGCGCTTGCCGGTATATGCAACCAGTTTGCTTGACGGATCGATGACCGCAGCGTTCGCTCGGGCAGAGCCCATCCGCTTACGTGAGTGACAGTCCGCGTGGGACGGGGACTATCTAACCGTTGATGAGCGGATGAGTGCAGCCCGGTCGTACGTGTCGCGTTTTATGCAGCGTCTAATGCAAGCCGATTACGACATGGGCCGGGTTACCCGGATTATGTCAGACACCAAAATCGATTTCTGCATACTCGACCGCGCTCGCGCTGCCGCAAGGTTCACCGGGCTCAGCGCGATAGTCATGCGGAAGAATTTGGTTGCAGGACAATGGAAATCGCCGGGGACTTGGCAGCATGGCCCGAAATCACAGGTATTCCGGACCGCCTCCTCTGGCAGGTCGAATGCGGTATTCAACGTTGTCAGATTGATGAGCGTAGCCGCAATCTTGCCCTTCATCTCGCTCACTGGCTCTGCTTGCTTGCGGGGAATCTGGCCTGTCCGGAGCGCAAAAAACGCTCAGCTATGGATCGTAGCGAAGAAGTCGCAACGCATTGAAGACGACGAGAAGCGTCGATCCTTCATGCATCACGACAGCGGGCCCGATCCCGAGGCCGAATATGGTGGCAGGGACCAGCAGAGCGACTACGCCCAGGCTGACATAGACGTTCTGGCGGATGATGCTGCGCGATTTGCGAGACAGGCCGACGGCAAAGGGCAGATGGCGCAAATCATCCGCCATCAAGGCGACGTCCGCCGTTTCAAGCGCGACGTCGGATCCGGCGGCGCCCATGGCAATGCCGACTGTGGCGCGCGCCATGGCGGGCGCATCATTCACTCCGTCGCCGACCATGGCGACCTTCGCTTCCTGGCTGAGCGCCTCGATAGTCGCGACCTTGTCTTCGGGCATCAGGTCGCCGCGCGCCTCGTCCAGCCCCACCTCGGCAGCGATCGCCTCGGCTACCTTGGCGTGATCGCCCGAGATCATGAGCATCCGTTCAATGCCAAGCCTGCGAAGTTCGGCTAGCGTCTCCTGCGCGCCGTCGCGCGGCGTATCCATCATCCCGATTACGCCGAGATCGCGCCCGCCGTAGCGCACGGCCATGGTCGTGCGCCCCTTATCGCGCAGCTTCTCGATGGCGTCGGCTGACGGTGTGCCGAGCGGTTTGAGCCCATCCGCACCGAACATCTCCGCTTTGCCGATCCATGCCGTCTCACCTTCGAGCATGGCTTTCACACCGCGTCCGGTGAGGCTTTCCAGGCCCTCGGCTTTCCGATCCGCTGGTGCGTCCAGACGCGCCTTGCCATCCCTAACGACCGCTTGCGCCAGTGGATGGTCGCTCAGCGCCTCGACCGCCACGGCGACTTGCAGCAGCTCACGTTCATCAATGCCCGGGGCCGGGATCACATCGGTTATCCGCGGCTCACCTTCGGTGAGCGTGCCGGTCTTGTCGAAGGCGATGGCCTTCAGCGTGCCGAGGTCTTCCAGCGCTGCGCCGCCTTTCACCAGCACGCCGCCACGTGCCGCGCGGGCTACACCGGACAGCACGGCACTGGGCGTGGCGATTGCCAGGGCACAGGGACTGGCCGCGACCAGCACGGCCATGGCACGATAGAAACTCTCGCTGAAAGGCTCGTCGATCACCAGCGGCGCACAGAGCAACAGCGCGACCAGCAGTAGCACGAGAGGGACAAATACGCGTTCAAACTTGTCGGTCATCCGCTGGGTGGGCGAGCGTTCGGTTTCCGCTGCAGCCACCAGCGCGGCAACCTTGCTGAGCGTGCTTTCGTTCGATTTACGCGTCACCTCGATTTCCAGCGCGCCGCTGCCATTGATGGTCCCGGCAAAGGCGCGCGAGACGGCATCGACGGCGCCGGCAGCCGTGCGCGCTGCGGCACGATCCTCAACCGGACGTTTGTCGACCGGAATGCTCTCGCCGGTCACGGGTGCCTGATTGATGGCAGACTGACCCTTGATGATGAAACCATCGGCAGGCAGGCGCTCGTTGGGACGGACCAGCACGACGTCGCCGACGACAAGTTCCTCGACTGCGACATCGACCGGCGATCCGTCGCGCAGCACGGTCGCGCGTTCGGGTGCAAGTTCGGCCAGCGCGTCGATCGCGCGCTTCGCGCGGCCCATGGCGAAACTTTCTAGCGCATGACCCAGGCTGAACAGGAACAGCAGCAGTGCACCTTCCGCGAACTCGCCCAGGATCGCCGCGCCCGCCGCCGCGACGAGCATGAGCGAGTCAATCTTGAACTGGCGCGCCAGCGCATTCTCGACTGCTTCGCGCAGCGTGAACAGTCCGCCGAAAAAGTAGGCGGCACCATACCCTGCGAGAGGCAACCAGTCCGGCGCGGCGGGCACCAGCTTTTCCACCGCGAACCCCACGGCCAGCGTGATGCCGGAAAGGAGTGCGAAGGCCAGCTCTACGGGCAGGCCGAAAAGCTTGGCAGCCCCATGCGCGTGATCGTGATTGTCAGCCATAAATTCAGATCTCCCCAGTGGGATATTCGCGGCGCTCATCGCGGGTCAGGTTGAGCCGGAGCATCGCTCGCCATTTTTCTCGCCATCCGACATCTTGACCGTTCTCCCGCAGCACCAGCCTGGCAATGGCGGGAAGGACGAAGAGCGTAAGCGCGGTCGCGGTGATCAATCCGCCGATCACGACCGTAGCCAACGGACGCTGCACTTCGGCGCCGGTTCCAGTCGCGATGGCCATGGGCACGAAGCCGAGCGAAGCCACCAGCGCAGTCATCAGCACTGGCCGCAGTCTTGCCAGCGCACCGTCACAGATCGCGTCATCGAGCGACATTCCCTTGTCGAGGCGCTGTCGGATTGCCGTCATCATCACGAGGCCATTCAGCACCGCGACACCCGAAAGAGCGATGAAGCCCACCGCGGCGGACACCGAGAACGGCATCCCCCGCAAGGCAAGCGCGAACACTCCGCCTGCCAGCGCCATCGGTATCGCGCTGAACACCGCGAGTGCCGGAACCCACCCGCCCAGCGCCATGAACAGCAGCAGCAAGACCAGCGCGAAGCAGACCGGAACGACGAGCCCGAGCCTCGCCTGCGCGGCCTGGAGGTTCTGGTATTGTCCGCCCCATTCGATGAAGGAGGCAGCCGGCAGATTGACGTTCTCGGAGACGCCCGCCCGGGCCTCCTCGACAAACGAGCCGAGATCGCGCTCGCGCACGTTCGCCGACACGATCACCAGCCGGCGACCCTGCTCGCGCCGGACCTCGGCGAGGCCGTCGACTACCTGGAAATCCGCCAGCGTGCGAAGGGGAACGGTGACCCCGTTTTCGAGCACTATGGGAAGAGCGCCGAGCTGATCGAAATCGTCCCGGGTCGCATCGGCGAGCCGCACGACGACATCGAACCGGCGGTCACCCTCAAACACCAGTCCCGCAGGGCGGCCGCCCAGCGCGATGGCCACAGACTGCGCGACCTCCTCCACGGTCAGACCATAGCGGGCAATCGTCGGTCGATCGAAGGCGATGTCGAGCGTGGGGAAGCCGGTGACCTGCTGGACCTTGACGTCGGCAGCACCCTCGACGCCGCGAAGCACCCCGGCCACTTCTCCGGCTGACCGGGTCAGCGCCGTGAGGTCGTCTCCGTAGAGCTTGACCGCCACGTCGCCGCGAACACCCGCGATCAGCTCGTTGAAGCGCAGTTCGATGGGTTGGCTGAACTCGTAGAGGTTGCCGACCAGACCGCTGAGCGATTCCTCCATCTCGGCGACAAGTTCGTCCTTCGACAGGTCGGGATCGGGCCACTCCTCGCGCGGCTTCAGGATGACGTAGGCATCGGACGCGTTCGGCGGCATCGGATCGCTCGCGACCTCGGCCGTGCCGGTGCGCGAGAAAACCAGTTCTACTTGTGGGAAGGCCTCGAGCTTGTCCTCCACCTGTCTCTGCATGGCGAGCGAGCGTTCGAGCGAGGTCGACGGTATCCGCAGCGACTGAACCGCGATGTCCCGCTCGTCGAGCTGGGGCGTGAACTCGCTGCCGAGAAAGGTAAACATCAAAGCTGCTACGGCAAACAGCCCGGCACCCGCTCCGATCACCGGCCATGGGCGTGCGATGGCACGGCGCAGGGCCGGGCCATAGCGTTCCTTCGCGATCCGGACCGGCTTGACCTCCTTCTCGGTCAGCTTGCGATTGAGGAGCACCGCGATCATCGCCGGGACAAAGGTCAGCGACAGCACGAAGGCGGAGGCGAGCGCCAGCATGACCGTGATGGCCATGGGCGAGAACGTCTTGCCCTCGACACCAGTGAAGGTGAGAAGCGGCGCATAGACCAAGAGGATGATCGCCTGGCCGTAGACGGTCGGCCTGATCATCTCCTGTGCCGCCAGCCGCGTCTCGGTCAGCCGCTCGCCGAGGCTGAGCAGTCTGCCTTCGTGGTGCTGCCTCGCAGCGAGCCGCGCGACGCTGTTCTCGACGATGATGACCGCGCCATCGACGATGAGGCCGAAGTCAAGTGCCCCGAGGCTCATCAGATTGCCCGACACTCCAAGCCTGTCCATTCCCACGGCGGCCATCAGCATGGATACCGGAATGACCAATGCGGCGATGATCGCTGCCCGGATATTGCCGAGCATCAGGAACAGGACTGCGATAACCAGGAGCGCGCCCTCGACGAGGTTCTTTTCAACGGTTGCAATAGTCGCATCGACGAGCGACGAGCGGTTGTAGACGATTTCGGCGACCACTCCGGCAGGGAGCGAGGCGCGAACTTCTTCCAGTCGTTCGGCCGAGGCGGCGGCCACGGTGCGGCTGTTCTCGCCGCTGCGCATGAGGACCGTACCCACAACCGCCTCCTCGCCATTGAGCGAGGCAGCACCGGTTCTGAGGTCGCCGCCGATGCGAACCGAGGCGACATCTCCGATCCGGATCGGAACGCCCTCGCGGGTCGCGACGACCGCCTGTTCGATATCTTGCGTGCCTCCAAGCCGCGCATCGACGCGGACGAGCAGAGCCTCTCCGGCGCGATCGACGAAATTGGCGCCCTCAGCAAGGTTCGCCGCTTCCAGAGCATCGATCAGGGTGTCGAACGACAGGCCGTAGCCGGTCAGCCGGGCGGGATCGGGCTGGACCAGGAACTGCTTCTCGTAGCCACCGATCGAGTCCACGCCTGCGACGCCATCGATTGAGCGCATGAGCGGTGCAACGACCCAGTCCTGCACCGTGCGAAGATAGGCTGCCTTGGCGACTTCGGTGTCGAGGCGCTCGCCGCGTTCGGTGATGAAGCTCCCGTCCGGCTGCCAGCCGGTTCGACCACCCTTGGGCGCATCGCGACCTCCCGGGTACTCGTATTCGATCGTATACATGAGCACTTCGCCCAGGCCCGTCGAGATCGGTCCCATCGTGGGCTCCGCTCCTTCCGGCAGCGAGGCACCGATCGGGGCGAGCCGTTCGTTCACCTGTTGGCGCGCGAAGTAGATATCGGTGCCTTCTTCGAAGATCGCCGTGACCTGGCTGAAGCCGTTGCGCGAGATCGAGCGGGTCATCTCGAGCCCCTCGATCCCGGCAAGCCCGGTCTCGATGGGGAATGTCACCTGCGTCTCCACCTGCGACGGGGAGAGCGCGGGCGCGCTGGTGTTGATCTGCACCTGCGTGTTGGTGATGTCCGGCACCGCATCGATCGGCAGGCGCAAAAGGTTCATGGCGCCGTAGATCGCGGCGAAGACGGTGAGGACGATGACCGCCCAGCGGAACCGCACGGCGATGTCGAGGATAGCCCCGATCAAACCGTGGCGATGGCTGGCCGAACCGGTGTGGTTTCCCACCTCGGGCGTGGGCCGTGTCTCAGTGACCATGTTCGGCGCCCTCCTTCCCGAGTTCGGCCTTGAGCAGGAAGGCGTTGGCGACAGCGATCCGCCATCCCTCCTGGAGGCCGGAGAGAATTGTCACCATGCCCGCAGACCGAGTTCCGACTTGGACCTCGCGGGCCTGGAACCCGGTCTTCGTCCGGACAAAAACGACATCGCGCCCCTCGACCACCTGGATAGCGTCCTCCGGCACCGCGATGCGGTCGCGGTCGATCTCACCCGAAGGTCTGATCCGCGCCTGGAGAAACGCGCCCGGCTGAAGGCCAGGAATACCGCGCGACAACGACAGGACCGCAGTGGCACTGCGGCTTTCCGGATCGAGAGAAGGCGTGACCGAACGCACCCGGGCGCCAATTTCGCGGCCATCGCCGACGACCAGCACGGCCTCGTCACCAGGCTGGATGCGGGAGGCTTCAGCGGAAGGGAGCGCCACCTCGATCTGAAGCCCGTTCGGATCGACCACGCTGTAAAGCTCCTCGCCGGCGTTCACGAAGGCTCCGAGCACAATGGGTGCCGCGGTGATTCTGCCGGCCAGAGGAGAGGTGACTGCCAGCGATCGCCCATCACCGCTGACACCGGCTGCTGCTACTGCCGCCTGCGCCCGTTGCAGTTCCGAACGCGCTACGCTGAGATTGGCCTGCGCGGCTTCCAGGTCCTGGCGGGCGGTGACGTTTGCTTCGAACAACCGCCGTTCGCGTTCGTAGGCGGCCGACAGCTCGCCCACCCGCGCACGCGCGGCACTGAGCTGCGAGGCGAGAGCCGCAGCGTCCGCGCTTTCGATGCGGGCGACGGTTTCCCCGCGCGACACATAGTCGCCGAGCGTCTTGCCCACCGAGCGAACGACGCCAGAAGCACGGGCGTCGATCCGCGCGGAAGCGGTGGGGCTTGCAGCGACGGTCGCCGGGAAGACGAGCTCGACAGCGGCGCCAGACCGCACGGCGGTCAGCTGTATCGCGGCCTCGCTGATCTGCTCCTCGCTCAGTGTGACCACCCCCTCGGGTGTCTCCGCCTCCGCTTCCTCCTCCGTATGGTCGTCGTCTTTGGCGGTCGGCCAGAAGATCAGCGTCAGCGCGCCGATCGCGATTACGATACCGACGAGGATCGCCAGATTTCTGCGTATCATGGATGTATCTTTCATTGTGCGGCCAGCCCGATCAGTTCGGCTGCGGCCAGGCCCCTCTGTTCGCGGGCGGCGATGAGCGCCTCGCGGATCGTGTCGCGCGCCTCGGCGGCAGCGAGAACTTCGATCAGGGGGAAACGTCCGTTGCGATATCCGATGCTCACGAGGCGTAGCGCCTCCTCCGCCTGCGGGAGCGATGTCCGCGACAGGGTCTCGACGCGCGCTTCGGCACCAAGATACCTTGCGCGGGCGCTGGCGACCGCCTGCTCGTAGTCCGCGAGGGCTACGGCTTCGCGAGCGTTCGCTGCCCGCAACCGAGCCTCGGCAGCCGCAACGTTGCCCTGGTTGCGATCCCGAAAGGGAAGCGGGATCGAAACACCGACGAGGAAGGCGTTATCGCCGCTTTCCCCGAAGCGCCGCACGCCCGCGGAGACTGTCGGATCCGGAATACGCAGAGTTCGCTGCCGCTCAATTTCCGCCGCAGCAGCCGTGCTTTCGGCACGCGCGACCCTGTAGGTCAGACTTTCCGTCGCATCGGCCATAAGTGAGGCGGGCGGGAGAACATTCGGAAATTCAGCTGGAACGAAGGGCGCTTCACCGCCCGCCCATAGAGCGGCGAGCGCAGTTCGAGCCGACAGGCTCTCCGCCTCGGCCTCGACCAGATGTGCGCGCGCTTCGGCGAGGGCTGCATCCGCTCTCAGCGCGCGCAGAGGCGGCTCGCGGCCGACTTCCACAAGGACGCCAGCTATACGCGCCAGTTCTTCATTGCGCGCGACCACATCCTGCGCAAGTTCGACCCTGGCAGCTGCGGCAACAGCCGTGAGGTATCGCTCGCGCACCAGTTGGCCGAGTTCGACCGTGGTCAGATCGGCCCTGAGGGATGCGAGTCCCGCCTGGGCTTCAGCCGCACTGACACGGGCGGAGCGTTTGCCGCCTAGTTCGAGACGCTGTCCTACAGAGAGTGTATACTCGGTCGCCTGAAGGCCGGAAAAAGCCCCGCTGCCAGCGAGGTTCTCGACCTCGAAGGACACTTCGGGATTAGGCCGGAGGCGAGCCTGATCGACAAGCGCCGCTGCCGCCTCGGATTCCGCGCGGGGACCCACGAGGCGAGGGTTGGTGGTGGCGGTATCGGCCTCAGCGGCGACCCCGCTGAGTTCGAGGGCGTCGTCGAGCGTGACGACACGCGGGTCCTGCGCGCTGGCAGGTCCCGTGGACAGGGCGAGTATCAGCCCCCAGACGGGGGCTGCTCGCCACGATATGGCGAACATTGATGGGTATTCCTTTGGTGACGTTCAGTTAGCGTCGGAAAACAGGTCCGACGCGCGGCGAACGTCAGCCGCGAGGAGGGGGCGTTGCCAGTTCGGTCAGATTGGACGCGAACGAGGGCTGGTCGCCAGCGCGTAGGCCGCTCATCACCGAGCCCAAGGTGACGGCGTCAGACGACCGTCCGACGGCCTGCGAAGCATGATGGCAATGGCCATGCGCACATGCGCCGTGCTTCTCCGGGCCACGGTCATCATCGCCGGGCTCGTCGTGCTGCTCGAGTTGGGATGCTACCGAGGGCTCTCCCGCGCATTCGGCCGCTTCCGCCACCGGTGCCCATAGGACACCGAGCGCGGTGCACAGCGTGATAAGCCGTAGCAACGGAGAACGGGCGAAGAACCGGGTCATCGGGTGTCCGGTAGCAGCGCGAGCTTCACCAAGGAAGAACAATCTTGAATGACGAAATGTGATGTCATGACAATATCGCCCACTCTACCAAACGCTTTTCTTTGATGAGCAATCATTTCGAGTTGGCGATAGACCGAGCACGCGTCTGATCTCCGGCTCTATTTCCATCCGGGTGAAAGCACTGACATTGGAACGGCCGGTGTTTCCGACCGGCAGCTTTCCTGTAGCGTTACCCAGGGGAGCGAGCGCAAGCCTGAACATCTGACCGCGGACCTCCCGCCAGTCTCCTACTCTCCAGGCAAGCCGCAGCATGCGCAAATGCGCGACGCAGTGCGGTCCGAAACGGTCTTGAGCGACCACGTGGGCGCGCTCGAGATGGTGCCAGGCTTCCTCGAAATTCTGCTCCTTCGCGGCCTTCGCTGCGCGTCGGTATTCTTCTGCGAGGAATGCATTCCTGCTACTGATGGTATTGCTATTCATGGGCCAGCTCCCGCCGCGCCTGCCCGAATACCTCGATGCTTCCCCAGAACGCCAGTCCGGCCATGATCGAGGCGACCAGCAGGTCGGGCCATGCCTGACCCGTTCCGAAAACGCCGAGAGCGGCCCCGAGAACCGCGATGTTCCCGATGGCGTCGTTGCGCGAGCAAATCCAGACCGACCGCATGTTCGCATCGCCCTCGCGGAAGCGGAAAAGCATAAGTGCGACGATTACGTTGGTCGCCAACGCCAGCGTGCCGACTATTCCCATCGTCGAAGGCTCCGGATCGGCACCTGCTATGAAGCCATAGATGGCGTAGCCGATCACCCAGATACCGAAGGCGAGCATGGTTGCTGCCTTTATCAGAGCAGCTTTCGCCCGCCATGCGAGCGCCATCCCGGCAACGCCCAGGCTGATCGCATAGTTCGCTGCATCGCCGAAGAAATCGAGCGCGTCGGCCTGAAGGGAGCGGGAATCGGCAGCGATACCCGTTACCATTTCGACTATGAACATGGCTGCGTTCGCGATGAGCGCGATCCAAAGGGCGCGGCGCCAGCGCGGCTCATTGTGCGCAGCGGTATCGGGTTCCGGTGTCTGGCAGCAGGACTTGGCCATGCGGCTCTCCTTGCAACATTCGAGTCGCAAGCACATATGCACCTTGTAGCAACTACAAGGTCAAGCGATGCGTATCGGAGAACTCGCCAAAGCCACCGGCACCAAGGCGGAAACCATCCGCTATTATGAGCGTGAAGGTGTTCTGCCCGTCGCCGACAGGACTGATAGTAACTACCGTGATTATTCCGACAGCCATTTGGCTACCCTGACTTTCGTGCGTAGGGCTAGAGGCTTGGGATTCAACATGGTGCAAGTGAAAGAATTGCTCATGCTTTCCGATCACGACGACAAGCCCTGCGAAGATGTTGATCAAATCGTGCGGGATCATCTCGAGGATGTCGAACGCAAGATCTTAGATTTGCAGTCACTCCATGGCGAGCTTGGGCAGCTTCTTCATTCCTGCCGTTCGGACAGTGTAGGCGAGTGTCGCATTCTCGAAAGCCTCGCGCGCCCCATGCGTTGACAATGACTGGCGGAGGGTCGGCTTTGGACGTCATTGGATGCAGTCTCAGAAGACCGAAATGAGGTGCAAGGCGTACATTGATCCCGCCCTGACTTCAGTAGCCGCAGAACCAATGTTGAGTCCCAAAAAAGCTACGTGATCATCCAAATAGGATGTTCATTAGCTGTCCTAAATTGAACACATCAAAAATGAAGGCCCGCCATTCGCCCACACTAAGCGGCGGTGTTCAAAACCAGAATCGGACGCCCACAACGTAGTTGGTCACGCTCGGATCCTCGCCCGCAATGCGGGCATAGTCGGCGCTTTGGCCCACCTTCCATTCCTGTTCAACGCCGACATAGGGCGCGAATTCACGCGCGAATTCGTAGCGCAGCCGCAGTCCGAGTTCGACCGATTCGAGACCTGCTCCGACACCCAGTTCGGGAATGTCCTGCGCTGACAGGTTCACTTCGGCGCGCGGTTGGAGGATCAGGCGCTGGGTAATGCGCTGGTCTAGTTCGGCTTCCACACGTGCCGTCAGATCGCCTTTGGTGGACAGGAACGCGGCCGCGTCGATCTCGAACATATAAGGTGCAAGTCCCTGCACGCCGATGACGGCATGGGTGCGTTCGGGACCGGTCAGGTCCTGTCGAACACCAGCCTGCAGGTCCCACCAAGGACCGATCGCGTGGCTCCAAAGGCCTTGGATTTCGGCGGACTCGGGCTTCTCTCCGAAGGTACCTTCGCCCTCGCTCTTGAACCAGAATTTGTCGAGGTCGCCGCCGTAATAGCCTTGCACGTCCCACAAGTAACCATCGCCACCTTCCCGTGCGCGATACTCAGCCCGATCGCCCTGGAACCAGAACACGTTCATCCCGCCGTTCTCGGCGCGCAGAGCATCGCGCGAGGCGCGCATCGCTTCGGCGCCCCAGATCGCGTCGGCGGCGCGGGGCGGTCCCGATCCCGCCGCTGCCGGAGGCGGTCCTTGTGGGATGGGTGTCATGTCCATCGTGCCATGGTCCATGGCTCCGTGGTCCATGTCTCCATGGTCCATCGTCTGATGGTCCATCGGCGCTTGGCCGGACGATTGCATCCCTTCATGGCCCATCGCCGCGTGGTCCATGCTTTCCATATTGGAATGTTCCATCGCCGGCATCTCGCTATGATCCATCGCCGAATGGTCCATGGCGGAATGGTCCATTCCTTCCATTTGAGCGTGGTCCATCTGCGAATGATCCATGCCAGAATGGCCCTCGTGCCGATCGGCGGAGACTGGTTCCCCCGGTGGCGTGGCAGGCTCACAAGCCCCCTCGGGCACCGGATGGCCCATGGCGCGATGGCGTGCGGCTTCCTGTTCGCATTCGGTCTGGGCTGGCGATTGCGCGCTAGGCAGCGCGTGACCTGAATGGTCCTGTGCGATAGCGGGAGTTGCGGCGCTCGCGAGGAGCATGGCGACGACCAGGCGCATCAGTCTTCTCCCACCCGCTTCACATCGGGTGCCGAAGGCGGCTTGGCGACGGTCACGATCTGAAACATGCCCGAATGCATGTGGTAGAGCAGATGGCAGTGGAAGGCCCAGTCGCCCTGTTCGTCGGCGGTGAGGTCGAAGGTCGCGCTGCCGCCGGGCTGGACGATCACCGTGTGCTTCTGCGGCTGGCGATCGGCAGGCGCGCCGTTGACCAGTTCGAAGAAATGGCCGTGCAGGTGGATCGGGTGCGCCATCATCGTGTCGTTGACGAGTTTGACCCGGACTCGCTCGTTATAGGCGAAGCGGATTGGATCGTCGCTGACGGCGGTGAACTTCTTGCCGTCGAACGACCACATGTAGCGCTCCATATTGCCGGTCAGGTGAATTTCCATGCTCCGTGACGGGCGGCGCAGATCGTCGTTCGGTTCGAGCGCCACGAGATCCTTGTAGTTGAGAACCTTGTGCGGAACGTTGTCCAGGCCAAGGCCCGGATCGCCCATTCGATCGACGGGGTTCATCGACACCATGTCGATTCCGGGGCCGACCTTCACGCTGGGCGGCAGCAAGGACGTGTCTCGCATGTTCATGCCGCTCATATCCATCCCGGCCATCGGCTCGGCAGTCCCACCCTGCGACGGCATGTCATGGCCCATGGCCGAATGATCCATGCCGGCCATGTCGCCGCCGCCATGGTCCATCCCGCCCGACCCGTGATTCATACCCATGTCCGCCATCGTCAGCAGCGGCGGATCGCGCAGGGGCGGCACGGTTGCCCGCGCGCCGGGGCGGGATGCCAAGGTAGCTACGGCCATGCCTGACCGATCCATGCTTTCGGCGACGATCGTGCGGGCTTCGCCGGTCGGCTCGACGACGATGTCGTAGGTCTCCGCCGTGCCGATCTGGAACTCCTCGACCTCGATCGGGCGCACGTTCTGGCCGTCGGCGCCGACCACCCAGAATTTCACGCCGGGAATGCGGACGTTGAAGAAGGTCATCGCGCTGCCATTGATGACGCGCAGCCGTACCCGTTCTCCAGGGTTGAACAGGAACTCCAGACCCTCTTCCGGGCCGCGCCCGTTGGCGAGATAGGTGTAGGTCGAGCCGGTCACGTCGAGGATGTCGGTCGCCATCATGCGCATACGCGCCCACATCCGGCGGTCCTCGCCCGACAGCGGATAGTCGTCGGTCCAGGTGTTCTGCTGGTAATTGAAGTAGCCTTCGCCCTTCTTCAGCTTGTCCATGATCGTATGGGGGTGAAGAGGCGTGAAGTCGCTCAGGAGTAGAACATAGTCGCGGTCCGTTTGCACGGGGTCCGCCCCGGCGGGTTCAACCACGATCGGGCCGTAGTGCCCGGCCTGCTCCTGCAACCCCGAGTGACTATGCCACCAGTAGGTGCCGCTCTGTCGCAGCGCGGGGATGTCATAGACGAAAGTCTCTCCAGGTTTGATGCCGGGAAAGCTGACACCCGGTACGCCGTCGTACTGGAATGGCAGAAGCAGCCCGTGCCAGTGGATCGAGCTGTCTTCGTCGAGCGTGTTCGTGACCGCGATCCGAACCGGCTGACCTTCCTGGAGGCGAACCAGCGGACCCGGCACGCTACCGTTGACGGCAACAGCGTGTCCGCGGCGGCCCTGCACGACGCGAGGCCCTTCGCCGATCGTCAGTGCGATGTCGCGGCCCGACACTTCGTCGAAGCCGGGGCGGATCGCCCCGTTGTGCAGATCACCTCCTCGGGCCCATGCCGGGACGGTGTGCGCTAGCCCCATAAACGTCGCGGCTTGGGCGCTACGGGTCAGAAATCTGCGGCGGTCAAAAGCAAATTGTTGAGTGCGTTTCGTGTTGCTCATACCCAGCCTTACGCATGAACTGCGATTAGGCCTCAAACATATCCGAGTTTTTTTCGCGCAGGCGCTGACGGGCACGGTACACGCGCGTTTCGACCGTCTTCTCCGTCACGCCAAGTAACTGCGAAACCTCGCGGTGGCTTCGTCCTTCCACGGCGACCAGGACCAGCGCTTCACGTAGTCGGACTGGTAACCTTTCGATTGCCCGTGAGACTTCATGGAGCATTTGCCGGTCGGCAACCAGGGTTTCGGTGCCTGGCTCGTCAGAGGCAATCGGAATCTCCGGATCGAACGATCCAATGCCCAAAAATTGTGAGACCTTGCGTCGCCGGAGCCTATCGCGGCATTTGTTGAGTGTTACGGTCGTAAGATAAGCCGCAATCGGTTTGGCGGGGTCCAGCTTGGCTCGAGCTACCCATGTTGATGCAAGAGCAGTCTGCAGAGCGTCCTCGGCCTCTTCCGAAGATCCAAGCATTCGGCGGGCGAGCCCAAGCAGTCGCGGCAAATGGGGTTCGACAAGCCGGCCGAATGCCGTCCTGTTACCAGCCCTGACCTTTTCGACGAGGCCGGATTCAATAGTGTCGTCGAGCCCCTGCACGAATGGTCATTCGTCGGCTTCGCCGGTCAGCGACAAGGAAACCTGACGATCAAACCGCGCCTTCTGCTCGGGTTTCAGCAGAGCGCGCATCGCGAAAACATGGCCAACTGTGGCCTTCTGTAGATCGCCCATGCGACCGTGCACATCGTCGATGGCTGCGGCTACCTTGGGGCCGTATTCGTGCTCCTCGTCCATGGCGACCGCGAGCCTGGCATTAGCTGCGCGAAGGGAGTGTTCAAGTTCATTTCGCTCGACGGTGAACCGCGCCTCGAGCCGCTCGAGCCGCTCCCTCTGTGAAGCGTCGAGGTCGAGCTCCTCGTGGACAAAGTCGTGCAGCGTCTGCGGATGTGCGACACCGCGCCATTCGCCTATGGCAAACGCTCCGATACACCCGGCCGCCAAAGCAAGAAGAGCGGCAATTGCAAATTGGAATGCGCTGATCTTCATGGTTCGACGTGGAGCAACGCAGCAGGAGAAAGGTCTGCACCATCGACAAGGCGGAAGCTTGCGGCCTCGGCACTTGCCGGCGCTGCGGTAGCACCAATACCTGCACCGAGACCGACGAAAGCCATGGCCGCAAACAACGCCAGGCGTGTACGCTCCGAAGACCTTTCCTCGAGCTGACCCGCTCGCATCCAGACGCCGTCCATGAAGCCGTCGGACACCGACGGGGCGGGCATGTTCCCCAGGTCCGCCAACGCGTGCTCTAAGAGTTCGTTCTTGTTCATTCGGTTCAATTCCTTCGCTACCTATACGAAGTCGGCGCATTTGGCCCTCGAAATTTTTTTCGAGGGCTTCGAATGGTTGACGCGTATTTCGAGCATGACGGTCCTTCGCATCCTTCGGTCTCACTTCGCCATCCTGCTGGTCGCTGCTCTTTCCTTGCCAGTTGATGCCAGTGCGCACGATGGCCACAAGAAAGACATGAGCGATGCCGAGATGGCGCAGATGGAAATGCATGGAGACGCGGACATGCATGGAGCGCCGTCGGCGGCTCGCGATCATTTGGCCTCGGGAAAGACCGAACCCGCCGCCACGACGGCTGCAACGCCAGTGACGGCCGAGCAGGCTCTCGAGGCGAAAATCGCGGAGAACCGGATAACCTCTGCGGGGGACCTGCTCGGGCGACTTCATCCCGTTGCGGCACACTTCCCCATCGCCCTGCTCTTGATGGCTGCAATCGCTGAAATCTTGTTGTTCATGCGTCCAGCATGGGGGCTTGAAATAACCGTACGCTTTCTCGTTTCCGGTGGAGCTGCCGGCGCTGCAGCGGCTGCTGTCTTCGGTTGGTTTGCCGGTGGCTGGCGCCTGGAAGATCGTTCGGAGACACTCGCTCTCCATCGATGGAACGGGACGGCAATCGCGGCTGTCGCGATCATGGCCGCATGGCTGGCCTTCCGCCCTGGAAGCAGGAAGGCACTCCGTTTCGTAATCGCCCTACTGGCGGTTGCCCTGGTCATCCAGGGCTATCACGGCGGCGAAATGGTGTTTGGCCCCAATCATCTTGGTTTGGAGTAACCTCTATGCAAACGACCTTTTTCAAGCGGATGCCGACACTAGGCCTGCTTCCTCTGATCACCGCCAGCCTGGCCGCGTGCGACGCGCCCTCCGACCCTGCACCTGATAAGAGCGCGGCGAGCGAGGCAACAATCGACACGCCCGCTGCTACGACAACAGCCACGCCGGCTGCGGTCGCGAATTCTGCTGTGAGTGACGATCCCGTTCCGACCACCACTGCCGCACCATCGCCCAGTCCAAAGCCCGCAGTAGCGCCAGCCAAGCCCAAGACTGGTGCGGCGACGCCCGGGCCCGCCCGGCCAGCACCGGCTCCCTCACCAACCGCCTCGAACGATCCGCACGCCGGTCACGACATGACCGGCATGTCGGACGAAGACATGAAAGCAATGGGACACGAGTGATCATGACAAAGCCAGCCTTCGAAACTCGTCGCCTGCTTCCGCTCTTCGGTGCGATGCTGCTTGCAGCATGCGCCGGTGCCGCCCAAGCCGCCACCTACACCATGTTCCGCGATCCCAGTTGCGGATGCTGCGAAGACTGGGCAGATCATGTTCGCGCAGGCCTTTCTGCGGAGGTTGCCGTACAGGACAGCCCGGACATGGCAGCCGTCAAGGACGGGCATCAGGTGCCCGATGAGCTGCGTTCGTGTCACACGATGGTAGTGGATGGCTATGTAATCGAGGGCCATGTCCCCGCAGCCGATATTGCGCGCCTTCTTCGTGAGCGCCCTGCGGGCGTCGAGGGACTGGCTGTAGCCGGAATGCCTCTTGGATCGCCCGGCATGGAAATGAACGGCCAGACCCAACCCTATCAGGTGATCGCTTTCGGCAAATCAGGCCGTACCGTCTTCAATACCTACAACTGATCACGACGAGGAGAATCGACATGAAAATACTGATTGGATTGGTCGCAGGTCTGTCGCTGGCCGGACCCGCTCTGGCGCAGTCAAGCGAGGCGCCCGCAAGCGATGCTCAGGCATCCGGCGAAAAGCCCGAGATGTGCGAGATGATGCACAACGGGATGAAAATGCAGGGCATGATGATGAAGGGCAAGGATGGCAAGATGTCCTGCTGTATGATGGACCACTCCAAGATGGATCATGGTATGATGGGTGATCATCAGTCAGGCGCCAAGCCCGATGGTGACACTCCGTCTGCGGAAGCGCCTGCAGAAGATCACGCGACGCATAAGGGTCATGGTCCGGGTTGAGCCGACCTCATGACACAAAAATCATAGCCCTGTTGGGCGAGCAGTTCAGCGAGCTTGCTTTTCCAGCAGGGCAATAAGTTCGGCGATCTTGGTTCGCTGATCATCCTTTGAGCCAAGTTCGACCGCTTCTTCCAGGCAATGGCTCGCGTGGATTTTGAGCACTTCCATGCGGGCTGAGCGCAAGGCGGCCTCCATTGCCGCAAACTGCTGGAGGATGTCGATGCAATACCGGTCCTCTTCCATCATCTTGGCAATGCCACGAGCTTGGCCTTCGATCCTGCGCATGCGCGCGATCTCTTTCTCGAACTTCGTCTTCATACGCTGTTCCATGCCAGCTTTGTCTCCTCGCGCCAATCTCCCCCGAGGCGTTACGACACTTGATTTTCCGTAGGTCATATACTATACCCCCCTACAGTATATTGAGAGGAGAGTCGACATGTCGAATTCGTCCGATGTTCCGAGCATCAAGGTGTGGGGATGGACGCTCAGCGTCTTTCTCCTAGCGTCCTATCTGATTTGCATAGGCTTCGGCCTCGCGGTTCCTGGCAGGTTTCACATGGTTGAAGCATGGGCACCCCTCCTGCCGGGCTTCGAGTGGTTGACGCCCCTTGGGTTCGCCGCCGGGGCGATCGGCAGCTTTCTTTATGGCTGGTACATCGCCGTCATCGCGGTCCCGCTGTATAGGTACTTCAGCAAGCGGGGCGCCTGAATTCTCGAGATAGAGGCAAGGGCAATGCAAGAGAAAGATCAACCGTCGCTCACTTTTCTCGGCGCAACCGGGACTGTCACGGGCTCCCGCTACCTCGTCGAACAGGGGCGACGGCGGATCTTGATCGATTGCGGTCTTTTTCAGGGTTTCAAGCAGTTGCGCCTCCGCAACTGGAACCCCTTTCCGGTACCGCCGGAAAGCATCAGCGATGTGCTCCTTACGCATGCTCACCTGGATCACTCAGGCTATTTACCCGCGCTTGTTCGGAACGGGTTCCGCGGCAAGATTCACGCCACGCCGTCGACCACCGAACTCTGTGGCCTTCTGTTACCCGACAGCGGGCATCTGCAGGAAGAGGAAGCCCGATATGCAAGGCGCAAGGCCTTTTCGAAGCATCGCGACCCGCAGCCTCTTTACACGCTGGATGATGCGAAGGCCGCGCTCGGGCATTTCGATCCGGTTTCGTTCGATACGGCGCTCGATATGGGCGACGGCATATCGGCGCGCTTTATACCTGCTGGGCACCTGCTGGGCGCGGCATCGATACGGCTGACCATCGACGGGCGCGTCCTCCATTTCAGCGGCGATGTCGGGAGGCCGACAGACCCGATGATGCGCAGTCCCGATCGATTTTCTGGAGCAGACATACTCGTAAGCGAGTCGACTTATGGCAATCGCACGCATCCTTCGGTCGATGCCGAGGCCGAACTGGCCGAGGTCATCAATAAAGTTGTGGGCCGGGGAGGGACAATCCTCGTGCCGGCATTCGCTGTCGGACGGGTCCAGGGGGTTATGCTTCAGATAGCGCGGCTGCGCGAACGTGGAGAAATCCCTGACATTCCAGTCTATCTTAATACACCCATGGGCGCCAACGCGACCGACATTTATCATCGGCATCACGGCGAGCATCGCGTGAGCAGGGATGATTGCAAGGCCATGTTTGACCTCGCCGAGCGAGTCCGCACGGTCGAGGAATCGAAAGCGTTGAATCGGGTGACCACCCCGAAGATCATCATCTCCGCCAGCGGCATGCTGACCGGCGGCCGCATCCTGCACCACGTCGTCAGCTTCGGCCAAGACCCGAAGAACGCGATCGTACTATCCGGTTTCCAGGCCGGGGGCACCCGTGGTGCTGCGCTCGTTCAAGGAAAGCGTACGCTTCGAATTTTCGGTGACGAGATTCCAATCCGTGCTGAAGTTATCCAGCTTGAAGGACTTTCCGGCCATGCGGATGCGGACGAATTACTTGCCTGGATGGGCAAGGCGAAGCCGCCGCAAATGACTTATGTGACGCATGGTGAACCTGATGCCGCAGATGCCTTGCGCTTCCGGATCGAACACGAGCTCGGCTGGGATGTCCGTGTGCCAGAACACCTCGAACGAGTTTCGATCAGGTCCCCGCAATGAGCGACAATGTTCACTCCATTCCGCTTGTTCGTGCCGGTATCGATACCTACCGCCAACCGGTGGTCTTCATGCACAAGGATTGCCACCTCTGCCGGGCAGAGGGCTTCAGCTCGCTGACCCGGGTCGAAATCACACTTCGTGAACGGAAGATCATCGCTTCGCTGAACGTGGTCACCGATGCCGATTGGCTCGCGCCGGACATTGCAGCTCTCAGCAACTCAGCATGGACCAGTCTTGGTGTCCGGCCGGGGGAAAAGGGCTTCTTCGGACACGCAGAACCGGCAGAGAGCACATCTGCCATTCGCGCAAAAGTCTATGGCCAGAAGCTGGCGCAGGACGACTTTGGGGCAATCGTCAAAGATGTTCTGGCCTTCCGCCTTTCCGATCTCGATCTGGCCGCGTTCATCGCAGCGTGCGCGGGAGATCGGTTGGACGTCGATGAGACAATCGCCCTGACCCGCGCAATGCAGGATGCGGGACAAACCCTCGACTGGGGCGAGGGGATGGTCCTCGACAAGCACTGCGTTGGCGGCCTTCCTGGCAATCGCACTACGCCGATCGTGGTCGCCATCGTAGCGGCTGCGGGCTTCCGCATCCCCAAGACCTCGAGCCGCGCGATCACTTCTCCGGCCGGGACCGCCGATACCATGGAGGTCATGACCCCGGTCGCGCTCAAGATCGCGGACCTGCGCCGGGTAGTCGAAGCCGAAGGAGGATGCCTTGCATGGGGCGGCGAGCTCGACCTCAGCCCGGCCGACGACTTGCTGATAAGGATCGAACGCCCGCTCGATTTCGATAGCGACGGTCAGCTCGTGGCGAGCGTTATGTCCAAGAAGGCTGCTGCGGGCTCGAACCACGTCCTTATCGACATTCCGGTGGGACCAACCGCCAAGGTTCGGTCGCCAGGAGCGGCTGTGTCGTTGGCAGCCAGGATGGAATCTGTTGCTGCTGCGCTCGGCCTCAATCTGCGCATTCACGTGAGCGATGGATCGGCGCCAGTCGGGCGCGGTATCGGGCCCTCGCTCGAGGCGCGCGACGTGCTCGCCGTCCTCAGGCGGCAGGCTGATGCGCCTTCGGACTTGCGCGAACGTGCACTCGATCTTGCCGGTTCGCTGCTTGAGCTTGCTCAGGGCAATGGGCCGATCGGGCGCGAACAAGCAGAAGCGCTCCTCGCCAGCGGTGCAGCGGAGGCCAAATTTCGCGCAATCTGCGAGGCACAAGGGGGCTTTTTCGAGCCCGGGCTTGCCCCGTTCCATGCGGTCGAGACGGCGCCTGTTGGCGGTGTGATCGCAGAGATCGACAACCGAAGGATCGCGCGGATCGCCAAACTCGCCGGCGCGCCCGGTCGGAAGACCGCCGGGGTACTATTGCACAAGCGGCCTGGCGAGCGTGTCGATCAGGGCGATCCTCTCTACGAAATCCACGCCGAAACCTCGGGCGAGCTCGATTGGGCAAGAGACTATGCGCGCTCGAGCGCTACGGCGTTCACGATTGGTGATGGGCAATGAGCGTCCTTCTCGTCTTTCCAGGGATGGAAGCGCTTGCCACGCAGATTGTCGAGCGAACCGGGAATCATGCCCACCCGGTCGATCTGCACCATTTTCCAGACGGTGAAACCCTCGTCACTTTGCCCGAACAGCTTGTCGATCAGGACGTAGCTATCCTCGCAACGCTGCACGAACCAGACCCCCTCGCGCTCCCTTTGACCTTTGCAGCCAGCACTGCGCGGGAGTTCGGAGCAAGGTCCGTCGGCCTCATCGCGCCCTATCTTGCCTACATGCGCCAGGACCAGCGCTTCGCTCCCGGTCAGGCCGTCAGCGCGCCGATATTCGCACGCTTCCTTCAGGAGAGCATCGACTGGCTGGTTACTGCCGATCCGCACCTCCACCGGGTTCATTCGCTTGGCGAGTTGTTCGAAATCCCCACGCGGCGCGTCGAGACTGCACCGCTGCTTGCCGAATGGATCAAGCCGAACGTGCCTGACGCAGTGTTGCTCGGCCCGGATGGCGAGAGCCGGCAGTGGGTTGCCGAGGTCGCACAGCGCGCGGGCCGTCCATTCGAGGTCTTGGAGAAGGTTCGCAGCGGAGATCGCGAGGTGCAGGTAAGCGTTCCTCAAAGCGAGGCGCTGCTGGGTGGAACGCCCGTCATCCTAGACGATATTGCGTCCTCGGGTCGGACGATGATCGAGGCGATCGCGCGACTGGCCGATGCCGGATGCAGCCCGCCCATTTGCGTTGTCATCCACGCTGTCTTTTCGGGCGATGCCTACAACCAGATCCTCAATGCTGGTGCTGCGCGGATCGTCACCACCAACTCCATTTTCCATGAGAGCAACGCAATCTCGTTGGCTGGCCCCTTGTCCGATGCCGCCGCCGAACTAACCGATAACACGTGACCCAAGAGTAACGCCCATGAACGAGCAAGAACTTCAACACGACGAACATCATTGCCACCAACACGGTCATGGCGACAAGGCGCCGAAGGATGGACGCTACGATAGCGTCCCGGAAGGTTACGCCGGTGCGGTCTATACATGCCCCATGCACCCGCAGGTGCGGCAAACGCACCCGGGCTCCTGTCCCATTTGCGGTATGGGTCTGGAGCTCGAATCCGCGGCGATGCTGGATGAGGGACCGAACCCGGAACTCGTCGATTTCACACGGCGCTTCTGGGTGGGAACGGTTCTCACAATTCCTTTGCTCGTCCTTACAATGGGGCCACTGCTAGGGTTCTCCGGCATTCGCGAATTCCTTGGAGAACGCGCCACCCTTTGGATCGAACTGGTATTGGGGACGCCGGTGGTCCTTTGGTGCGGCTGGCCTTTCCTGGTACGCGGCTGGAATTCGTTCCGAACGATGAACCTCAACATGTTCTCGCTTATCGGGATGGGCGTGATCGCGGCCTGGCTGTTCAGCGTGGTGGCTGTAATAGCTCCGGATATTTTCCCTGACGGCTTCCGCGATGCCGAGGGCCATGTCGGCGTCTATTTCGAAGCAGCAGCGGTTATCGTGACGCTGGTCCTGCTAGGGCAAGTCATGGAACTGCGTGCTCGCGAAGGCACAGGCAAGGCAATCCGCGCGTTGCTCGACCTTGCAGCGAAGACCGCGCGGGTCATCCGTGATGATGGCAGCGAGGAGGAGATCCCGCTCGAACACGTCCATGTCGGCGACCGCCTGCGCGTGCGACCCGGCGAGAAAGTGCCGGTCGATGGCCAAGTCGTCGATGGCAGGTCCTCCGTCGATGAAAGCATGATTACTGGCGAGCCTGTTCCGATCGAGAAGGTCGCTGGCGATCCCGTCACCGGGGCAACGATCAACGGCACTGGCAGCCTCGTGATCGAAGCCAAGCGGGTTGGATCGGACACCATGCTTTCGCAAATCGTCGAGATGGTGGCAGCCGCGCAGCGTTCGCGCGCGCCGATCCAGAAATATGCGGACAAGGTCGCCGGCTGGTTCGTGCCGGTAGTGATCGGGGTGGCCGTGCTCGCGTTCATCGCCTGGGCCATCTGGGGACCAGAACCCACCCTGGCCTATGCCCTGGTCGCCGCAGTTGCCGTGCTGATCATCGCCTGCCCCTGTGCGCTTGGCCTGGCCACTCCCATGTCGATCATGACCGCGACCGGCAGGGGCGCGCAAGCTGGCGTGCTGATCAAGAACGCCGAAGCGCTGGAACGCTTCGAGAAGATCGACACGCTGATCGTCGACAAGACCGGAACGCTCACCGAGGGCAAGCCAAAGCTTGTGGCCATCCTGCCCCAGCCTGGAAAGGATGAAGAAGAAGTATTGCGAGCGGCTGCCTCGCTCGAGCGAGGCTCCGAACATCCCTTGGCAGAAGCGATCGTGAACGGTGCCGAGGAGCGAGGCATCGCCTTGGTTGATGCCAAGGAGTTCGAGGCGATCACCGGCAAAGGTGTTAAGGGTGAGGTAGATGGACACGCGGTAGCACTCGGTAACAAGGCGATGATCGAAGACCTTGGCTTGGCCGCCGGTGATCTGGTCGAAAAGGCCAACAAGCGCCGTGATGAAGGCGAGACGGTCATGTTCGTCGCCATCGATGGAGCGATTGCCGGGCTCGTCAGCGTGGCTGACCCGGTCAAGGAAACGACGCCAGATGCGCTCAGGGCACTGCACGCGCTTGGCCTCCGCATCATCATGGCGACGGGCGACAACGAGCGCACCGCCAAGGCTGTCGCCGCGCGGCTCGGTATCGACGAAATCCGTGCCGACGTCCTGCCCGAAGACAAGGCTCGCATCATTCGCGAATTGCAGGATGGCGGAGCCAGGGTGGCCATGGCAGGCGACGGGGTGAATGACGCCCCCGCACTGGCACAGGCCGATGTCGGCATTGCCATGGGCACCGGCGCCGATGTCGCTATCGAAAGCGCAGGCATCACTCTCGTGAAAGGCAATCTCGACGGGATCGTCCGCGCCCGCCGACTTGCCCAGGCGACCATGCGGAACATCCGGCAAAACCTGTTCTTTGCTCTGATCTACAATGCTGCGGGCGTGCCCGTTGCAGCAGGGGTGCTTTATCCGGTCATGGGCATGCTCATCAGTCCGATGTTCGCTGCCTTTGCGATGAGTGCATCCTCGATCTCGGTGGTCCTCAACTCCCTGCGCTTGCGGACGGCAAGGCTGTGACGGAAGCGCACCATAACCACAGGGCTAGTCAGCATTCCCACGGCGGATCAGAAGAAAAGGGAAGCATAACGCTCGGCGGCGCTGTCGCCATGGGCATCGGGGTGATGATCGGCGCGGGTATCTTCGCACTCACTGGACAGATCGCCGAACTCGCCGGACCATTGTTCCCGCTGTCATTCATCGCCGGTGCCATCGTCACTGCGTTGGCGGCATACAGCTACATCAAGATGTCGAACGCCTGGCCATCTTCAGGCGGCATCGCGATGATCCTGCAAAAGGCATACGGCCCCGGCACCGTCGCCGCTGCGGCTTCGCTTCTCATGGCACTTTCTATGGTGATCAATGAAAGCCTCGTCGCGCGCACATTTTCCACCTACGCGCTACGTCCCTTCGAGATGCAGGACAACGGCCTGCTGCAGTCGGCACTCGCACTGGCGCTGATCGTGTTCGCCTATCTCGTGAATGCTTCGGGCAACCGCTCGGTGAGCATGGTCTCGATTGTCATGTCCGCGATCAAGATTGGGGGTATCGCGATCTTCGCCATCGCCGCGCTCTGGGTGAGCGGGCTTTCGGGTGGAGTCTTTGCCGAGCCGACAGGCCAATTCGGATGGGAAGGCATGGTTGCTTCCGTCGCCTTCTCGATCCTTGCCTTCAAGGGCTTCACGACAATCACGAACAGCGGCGGCGAGATCGTTGACCCGCACCGCAATGTCGGGCGCACGATCATGATAGCCATTGGCATCTGCGTCGTGACTTACCTCCTCGTTGCGGCTGCAGTGGGTGCGAGCCTTGGTATCGACGAGATCGTGGAGGCGCGGGATTACTCGCTGGCGGCCGCTGCAGAACCCGCGCTTGGCCGCGTAGGGTTCTGGTTCACGATTGTGATCGCCATTACCGCGACCGCCTCTGGCGTCGTGGCGAGCGTGTTCGCCGTATCCCGCATGCTGACAATGCTCACCGAGATGAAGATGATCCCGCACAGCCACTTCGGAATGAAAGGTAGTCTGCGCAGCCACCTGTTGGTCTACACAGTGGTGGTCGCCGGAGTCCTTGCGGTCCTGTTCGACCTTTCCCGCATTGCTGCCCTTGGCGTGTTCTTTTACCTGGTCATGGACATGCTCGTGCATTGGGGCGTCCTGCGGAACCTGCGCAAGGAAATCGGTGCGCGGGCCGAGATCCTTCTGGCAGCACTGGCAGCTGATCTGGTCGTCCTGGGAGCCTTCACGTGGACCAAGTTGCAGAGCGACGCGATGATCGTTCTTTATGCCGTGCTGGGGATCGCAATTGTCTTCTTTGGAGAGCATCTGTTCCTGCGCCGCAAAGAAGCGAACGAAGACGAGCTCGCCTAGCGGCGCCATCTTCGGGTCATGGAGGTAAAGGTCATTTCGGGTTCTGGAGAAAATGGCGAGCAGGCCGAAAGCCATCCCGAAGTGTGGCTGGCCGTTCAGGGCTTCCTCGTCGCCTTCCTCTGGGAAATGCTCCAGATGCCGTTCTACGTGATGGATGGCATGACAGCCTGGGCAGTAACGAAGAGCTGTGCGCTCGCGTCTCTTGGCGATGCGGGCATCATGGTTGGTGCGGCATGGATCGCTGATCGCCTAACCGGCGGCGGTCTCTGGCACGAACGTCTGAGTTCGCCGCCCGTGGGGATATTCCTGGGTGTTGGACTGGCCGCAACCGCTGCGATCGAGTGGATGGCGCTGCGGAGCGACTGGGGTTGGAGCTATTCCCAATCAATGCCGACACTGTTCGGCATTGGGGTAGTGCCTCTCGCCATGTGGGTATTCGTCCCACTGGCGTCGCTGGGCTTGGCGAGACGAATGGCTTGAACACCCATTAAGCTGCCCTACGAATTTCCATTATACAACATCGACTTATCCTGGCGGGCAAGGCATTGATCGGGGCACCTTGAGACCTTCACCGTTCAGGCGCAGCGTTTCCTCTCTGGGAACGAAACGGTTTCGCGTCCCGTTAAAAACAGCAAACGGAGATGGAGAAGCAGCCATATCAATTGCCCTGCTAATAGGCGTAATTCTGTTAATCGCGGCCTTGTGGATGCACATCGGCATGATCCACTTGGCGAAGCGCGCAGTTGCGACAAGCGCGCCCGGCTCTTTGAACTTGGGCCTCGCGTATCTCATCGTTCTCGTCAGTCACCTGATCGTCACGGGCCTTTTTGCTGTTGGGTTTGCCGGTGCAGCCGGTCTCGGGCTCGGCGGTTTCGAGAAAGGGCCCGTTATGAGCGCCATGGCCCTATACTACTTCTCGCTCATCAATATCACCACGCTCGGACTCGGAGACATCTATCCGACCGGGCACCTACGCGCGCTTGCAGGGATCGAATCCCTAACCGGCTTCCTTCTGATCAGCTGCACGGCGCAATTCGTTTTCCAGACAATGGCGAAACAGGAGAAATGATCGATGACTGAGCATAAGCAACATCACGGCGATGGGGGCAACTACTGGCGCTTCATGGCGATGGTGGCGACGTCGACCGCGATCATGTTCGGTTTGATGTATCTCAACACGTACGAAATCGATCACGTGTTCTGGAGCGAAACGCGCTTCTGGATGACCTTCGTCATGGGCGGCATGATGATGATCGTCATGCTGCTCTTCATGTGGGGCATGTACAAGGATAAGACCAAGAACTTCATCATCCTGGGCGTCGGTAGTCTGACCTTCGCAGTGGCGCTCTGGTTGGTTCGCAGCCAAGCGACCGTCAACGATGAAGAATATATGGCAGCGATGATCCCGCATCACTCGATCGCAATCATGACGAGCGCGCGGGCTGAGATCACCGACCCGCGTGTTCGCAAACTTGCAGACTCCATCATCGAAGCGCAGGTCAAGGAAATCGCCGAGATGAAGATGCTGATCGAAGACATTGAGACCAATGGCGAAATGGGCGATGGTACGCCTCTTCCTGCACGTACGACGGAGCTGACACCGGAGCTGCTGCAGGAAGCCGAAAAGGCGGTCGAACGTCGTATCAGTCCGGCGGTGCGCGACGAGGTCACGGTGGGCGAATAATGGCTCTAAGCAGATTTATCCCACAATTCGCGAAAACGCGAATTTGCGGGATAAAAACCCGATGGGATGGCTGTGCGGAGATGGTCCGCTGACTGCTTTTGCGGACTTGTGTTGGCGATGCTAAGACAG
Organism: Erythrobacter sp. SDW2; assembly: GCF_021431965.1. NCBI lineage: Bacteria > Pseudomonadati > Pseudomonadota > Alphaproteobacteria > Sphingomonadales > Erythrobacteraceae > Erythrobacter > Erythrobacter sp. SDW2. The sequence goes on along the minus strand of NZ_CP090370.1, from coordinate 112,231 downwards.
GAAAAGTGTTGGTGTCGAGTCCTGAAAAAGGCATCGAACCAATGCATTAGCTGGGATTTGCGGGCCTTTTGAGGGCTTTTTGGCCAAGCCGAATTTTTTAAGCATCTGAAAAGACGCGCAAAAAGATGCTGAATGTGATGCCTCTTCTGGCACCATTTTTCCGTACCGGGACAACCCGAGCTGGGTAGCAAGCAGGCCTGAGCCGCCCATTTGCGAGCAGCACCCATCCCAAAGTGTGTCACGCAATTTCAGTCAATCCGCTGCGATAAAAGTGCCAAAAGAGGGGGGATGTCATTCTCGATCAATGGAGGGACGCGAGGAAACTCGTTGCGGTCAGCAACACATGGGCGTCGAGTGGAGGACAGATCGAAAAAGCTCGCGGCTTGCGCGAGAAGTTCCACAAGCGAACGAGGTGCCAAGTGTCGCGATTGGCTTCAGCAACAGCAATCTCATTTCGCGTTATGTGAAACGGCGTTCTGTCCCAACCATTCGTCGTCTTGACTTCGATCAGTCGTTCCCGCCCATCGGGTTCGAAGCTGAAGATATCAAAGCCGGCACCATCGCCCTCCTCCATCGCGGTCCAGCGTACTTTGTCGGCGAGGTCGCTCCTGTGGGAGTTCTGCAGAACAGTTTTTTCGTGAAGCAAGACTCGTTCTTCGCCTGCCTTGCCCAGAGCGCGATTGCGGGCGTCGCGTTGGGCGACGTCGTATTTCTTTGCGACAGCTGCTGCAAATTTTGGATCAACCGGCGGCGGTTCGTTTGAGTAAGTCGGTGCGGGACCGATCCAGAGAACTGCGTCCGTACCGTCCTTCAGCGAATTTCCGACCTCATCCACCGCCTCAGTATGATTGGTTGCCGTCCATTCTGGGTTGGCATCCAGCCAACGGATCACCGCGTCGACCAAGGAACCTTGGTAGCTGTAAAGCGACTTGTAGCCGTCGATCCTTTGCTGGCCGAGGAAATCCATCGCTGCACTGATGTTGCGGTGTTTAAACTCAATTGCGGAGTTGTTGCGCTTTGGCAGGAGCTCAAGGAGATTCCTCCGGTGCTCCGACTTGTTGTAGCGGCGACCAGCCAATTCGTCGGTTAGCATGGCGAAGTAGTCAGCGACGATCAGATCGTTTTCAGTATCATCCCAATCTTCGTCTGCCATGCTCAGTTTCAAGCCTCGCTTGTCGAAGTGTAATAGCGGTTTCAACGATCCATAGACCGGCGTCAAGCCGCGCTGGGTCTCCTTAAAATTCAGGCCAGCAGGCTGATATCGGCCACGGCCAGCCCGTGCTCTGCGACCAGATCGGCGATGTCGTCGATCCGGGCCATTTCGCCGTCGTCGCGCATGATGGAGCAGATCACGGCGGCTTCGCCCACGTCGGCGCGGCGGCACAGGTCGATCGAGCCTTCGACCGCCGACATGCGCTCCGCCACGCCGCCGCTGCGGGCGATGAGCGGGAAGACATGGCCGGGGGAGACAAGGTGATCGGCCCGCGCTCCGTCGGCCACGGCGACAAGGATGGTATGCGCCCGGTCGGCGGCTGAGATTCCGGTGGTGACGCCTTCGGCGGCCTCGATCGAGTTGCCGAAGGGCCGCTCGGTCTGGCGTTCGGAGGTCGGGTTCATCAGCGAGATGCCCAGCCCCATGGCCGCCTCGCTGGTCAGCGTCAGACAGATCAGGCCGCGGCCGTGGGTCGCCATGAAGTTGATCTTTTCGGGCGTGACCATGCTGGCGGGGGTGCAGAAATCGATATCGCCGCCGCGCAGCCGGTCGCCGGTGAGGACGACGATCCCGCCACGTTTCAGCGCTTCCAGAGCAGGTTCGAGCGATTGGTCGACTCTGGTCATCAGGCCTTCCCCGCCTGTGCCGCGAACTTGCCCGCTGCGGAGATCACCTGCTCCCCCACCAGCTGCAACTGCAGCCGCGCGCGGTCGTCCAGGCATTCGCCTTCGGGCGAAAACAGCCCGCTGTAGGTGCGCACCGTCGCCCCCATCGGGGTCGGCCAGCCGCGCAGCGCGTGGACGATCCCGCGCATGGTCAGCAGCGTGCCCATCGCCGCCTGGTCGCCATAGGCGGTGGCGATCAGACCGACCGGTCGCTCGTGCAGGTAGGGCCGGTCGTCCTTGGCCAGGTCCTCGAGGTAGTCGAGTGCGTTCTTGACCAGGCCGGAGATGGTCCCGTGATAGCCGGGCGCAGCGATGATGATGCCGTCCGCCGCCCGCACCGCCTCGACCAGTTCGGTCCCGGTATCGACGGCATGGCCGAGCCCGCGGTAATGCGGCAACGCGCCGATATACTCGGCCCCGAACACGGTAACCTCGGCGCCGGCCTCGACCGAGGGGCGGGTCGCGTAGCGCAGCGCCATTTCGGTCGTGCTGCCGGGATAGACCGTGCCGCCGATGGCGACGATGCGGAGCGTCATGCCGCGATCCTTTCGTTGATATGTTCTGCCAGCGCCCGCGCCTCGGCGGGCGTGAAGCGCAGGCCCAGCTTGGTCCGGCGCCAGAGGATGTCGTCGGCGGTGCGGGCCCATTCGTTGGTGGTGAGATGCTCGACCTCGCGCTCGGTCAGGCCGTAGCCGAAGTGATGGCCGCAGTCAGCGAGGCTCGTCGCGTCGCCGAGGATCTCGAACGATGTCGTACCATAAGCATGGGCCATACGGCGCACGGTTTGGCCTTCGAGGAATGGGTAACGAGCGGCGATCTCAGCGATGATGGCATCCAACGTGCCGATGGTAAAATTGCCGCCGGGCAGGGCTTCGTCGGCGGTCCAGCCCGAGCGGTCGTCCAGTGGCAACCGCGCAGCAAGCCGGTCCACCGCCTCCTGCGCCAAGTGGCGATAGACCGTCAGCTTGCCGCCGAAGATGTTGAGCAACGCAGCGCCTTCGCCTGCGTCCGACAGTTCGAGCCGATATCCGCGTGTTGCAGCCTCGGGCTTACCCGAACCGTCGTCTATCAGCGGCCGCACTCCGGCATAGCTCCAGACCACGTCCTCCGGGCTGAGCTGCTGGCGGAAGAAGCGGTTCGCCCCTTCGCACAGATAGGCGATCTCGTCGGCGCTGGCGGTGACATGGTCGAGCGGACCGGTGTGGTCGGCATCGGTGGTGCCGATCAGGGTGAAGTCTTCCTCGTAGGGAATGGCGAAGAAGATGCGCCCGTCGGGCAACTGGAAGAAATAGGCGTAGTCGTGGTCGAACAGATTGCGGACAACGATATGCGATCCGCGTACCAGTCGCATGCGGTTGGCATCCGGGACATGGCCAGCCTCGAGCACTTTGAGCACGCCCGGTCCGCCGGCATTGACGATGGCGCGGGCGCGGAAGGTCCCGCCCCCGGCATGGATACGCCATACATCGCCTTCGCGGGCAAAGCCGGTCACGCGGCAGCGGGTGCGGATCTCGGCCCCGCGATCGGCGGCATCACGCGCGTTGAGGACGACAAGCCGGGCATCGTCGGCCCAGCAGTCCGAATAGACGAAGCCGTTGACGAACTCATGCTTGAGCGGTGCGCCCGCCGGATGGCCACGCAGGGCAACACTCTGGGTCGCCGGCAGGAGCTTGCGCCCGCCGATGTGGTCGTAAAGAAACAGCCCCAGTCGCAGCAGCCAACGCGGGCGCAGGCCCTGCACATGCGGCAGGACGAAGCGCATCGGCCAGATGATATGCGGGGCGATGGCCCACAGCGTTTCGCGCTCTGAGAGCGACTCGCGCACGAGGCCAAACTCGTAGTGCTCGAGATAGCGCAATCCGCCGTGGATCAGTTTGGACGAGGCGGACGAGGTCCCCTGCGCCAAGTCCCCCGCCTCCAGCAGCAACACCTTCGCCCCGCGCCCGGCGGCGTCGCGGGCAATGCCGCAGCCGTTGATGCCGCCACCGATTACGGCGACGTCGTAGAGGGGGGTGGGGATTTCGGTCATCTCAGAACTTCAGCGGGCCATGCTCTATATGGGGCAAGACATGCCGCGCGAACAGGTCTGCTTCGGTGGTGTGCGGATAGCCGGAGAGGATGAAAGCCTCGATCCCTTCGGCCTGGTAGGCGCGCAGCTTGGCCAGCACCTGGTCGGGGTTGCCGACGATCGCGGCGCCGCAGCCCGAGCGTGCGCGGCCGATGCCGGTCCACAGATTGTCCTCGACAAAGCCGTCGCCGCCCGCCGCGCCGCGCAATTCGGCCTGCCGCTGGACGCCGTAGTTCTTGGCATCGAGCGACTTCTCGCGGATCGCCTGCCCTGCCGCGTCGTCGAGCTTCGACAGCAGCCGGTCGGCATAGGCGCGCGCCTCTTCCTCGGTCTCCCGCACGATCACATGGGCGCGGTAGCCGAACTTGAGCTTGCGGCCGTATTTCGCGGCCCGTTCGGTCAGGTCGGCGACGTTCTCGCGCACCTTGTCCATGGTGTCGGGCCACATCAGATAGACATCGGCTGCTTCTGCCGCGCATTCGCGGGCCTCGTGGCTGAGACCGCCGAAATAGAATGGCGGGCACCTGCCGCTGAGCGTGGTGATCCGCGCCGGGTCGAGCTTGAGCTGGTAGAACTCGCCGTCGAAATCCAGATGCTCGCCATTGAGCAGCGCGCGGACGATCTTCATGATCTCGGTCCCGCGGCGGTAGCGCGGGGCGCTTTCCATCGCCTGCCCCGGCATATCGGAGGAGATGATATTGACGTTGAGGCGCCCGGCGGTCTGGTCGGCGTTCCAGCCGAGGATGCGGTCGAGCGTGGCGATGCGGCGCGCCAGCTGCGGCGGCCAGTCCTCGCCCATGCGGGTCGCCCACAGCAGCTTCATCCGGCTGAGATAGGGCGCGACGGCGGCGGCGAATATCGTGGTGTCGACGCCGAGCTGGTAGCCGGAGGGCAGCAGGATGTTGTCGAACCCGCCCTCTTCGGCGCGCAGCACGATGTTGCGGCAATGCTCCCAGCTAGAGGCGAGCTGCGGGTCGGGCACGCCGAGGAATTCGTAATCGTCATCGCACAGCGCGGAGAACCACGCGATTTCGCATTGTTGCTTGTCGGTCATCAGGGAAGCCTCTCACCACGCGCGGCGACCAGCACCGCGTACCAATCCTGCCGTGTCCAGCGCATGCCGAGCGCCTGGGTGCTTTCGGCGATGCGGGCGGTGCTTTGCGAGCCGATGATCGGCACGATGCCCGCCGGATGGGCCATCAGCCAGCCATAGGCTGCGACCGAGCGGCTGACGCCTTGCTCTGCCGCGATCCGGTCGAGTTCGGTGGCGACGTCCTTGTCGCGCGCGCTCTCGGGCGCGAGCAAGCGTCCGCCGCCCAGCGGCGACCATGCCAGCGGGGTCATGCCCAGCCGCATGGCCTGGTCCAGCTCGCCGTTTTCAAAGCAGTCGATCCGCAGCGGGCTGATTTCGGGCTGGGTCGCCACCAGCGGGGTGTCGAGGAAATGGGCGAGGGCTTCGGTCTGGGCCTGCGTGAAGTTCGACACACCGATGCTGCGGATCTTGCCTGCCGCAACCGCGTCTTCGAGCGTGCGCGCGACCTCTTGCGGGTGGGCCAGGATATCGGGGCGGTGGATCTGGTACAGGTCGATCGTCTCGACCTGCATCCGCCGCAGCGAGGCGTCGATCGCGCCCGAGAGATATTCCGCCGACTGGTCATAGGGCAGCGGGGGCAGGATCCCGCCCTTGCTCGCCAGTACCATGCTGCTGCGCAGGGCAGGTTCCGCCGCCAGGACTTCCCCCAGTAGTGCCTCGGCATCGCCGAAGCCGGCCTTTCCGTCAAAGCCATAGATGTCGGCCGTGTCGAGCAGGGTGATCCCGGCATCGAGCGCGGCGTGGACCAGCCTTGCGGCCTCGGCAGCGGTGCGGCCATTCTCGGCCAGCCGCCACATGCCCCAGGCGAGCGGGCTGATCTCGATATCGCTCGTGCCGAGACGGCGCATGGCGGGCGGAGGTGGCAATTGGCTCATTCGTATCCCTTCGGTGGCGCGACGGATGCGCGTTCGACAAGTTGGTGGGGCAGGCGCTGGTGTTTGATGTCGCCGCCGGAAACGAGAATCTCGGTCGCCGTGCGGGCAAGCTCCGCCATCGGCTGGTGGATTGTCGTCAGCGGCGGATAAACCGTGCGGGCCAATGGCGTGTCGTCGAAGCCGACCACGGACAGGTCGCGGGGCACTTCGATATTGCGCTCATGGGCCACTGCCAGCACGCCCGCCGCCATATCGTCATTGGAAGCGAAGATCGCGGTCGGCGGTTCGGGCAAGTCGAGCAGTTCGCCGCCCGCCCTGATGCCGCTTTCGACGTCGAATTCGCCGTCGTGAACGAGCCCCGGCTCGAAGGAAATGCCCGCCCGGTCGAGCGCGCGGCGATAGCCGAACAGGCGCTCGTCGCTGGCCATGTGGTTGGGATGGCCCTTGATGAAGCCGATCCGCCGATGGCCCTTGTTGATCAGCAGGCTGGTCATGTCGTCGGCGGCCTGGGCATCGTCCATGAACACCGAACTGGTCAGGGCGTGGTTGGTGCCGGGCGAGATGCGGACGAAGGGGATGTCGAGCGTGTCGAGCGTTGCCAGCACAGCCTCGCAATCGGTGACGGGCGAGGACAGGATGATCCCGTCGACATGGGTTTCCATCACCAGCCCGCGCACCTGCTCGCCCACATCGGGGTCCTCGACATCGACCGGCTGGGCGATCAGCCGGATGCCCCGCGCCTTGCAGGCGTCCCAGCATCCGGTCTGGATCTGGAACATGTAATAGGGGCTGTGATTGTCATAGATCAGCGCGACCTGGTTGGACTTCGCGCCCGACAGGATGCGGGCCGCGACGCTGGGCCGAAAGTCGAGTTCCTTCATCGCCCGTTCGATCTTCTCGCGGGTTTCGGCGCGGACATAGGGATGGCCGTTGAGCAGGCGGCTGACGGTCTTGACCGCCACCCCGGCGCGTTCTGCCACATCGCGGATATTCGATCGCTCGCTCATTGTCCCAGCACCTCGGCAAGCCCGGCGAACAGCGGCGCATGGGCGCTGTCGGGGCGATAGAACACAGGCGGCGCTCCGATCGGGGCGAGGACGGTATGCGTCCCGGGCGCGAAGTCGTCGCCGTTCCAGCAGTACCGCCAGGGTCGATCTCCCGGCAAAACGACTTCGCGCCGGTCCACACCTTCCTCGATCACCGGTGCCACCAGCAGGTCACCGCCGTAGAGATACTGGTCCTGCAGCGCAAACAGCGCCGGATCATCTGGATACTCGAGAAACAGGGGGCGCTGCAGCGGCAGTCCGGTCCGGGCCGCTTCGCGGCACAGGGTGCGCACATAGGGCGCGAGATGGGCGTGCACCCGGCTCCAGCGGGCGAAGCAGGCGAGCAGTTCGGGCGTGCTGTCGTATTGCAGATTGTCGTCGGGGCGGTTGCCTTCATGGCTCCGCATCACCGGTGCGAAGGCGGCCAGCTCGCACCAGCGCATCAGCAGCTCTTCGGTGCGGACATGCCCATGGAGCGAGGTATAGCCGCCGCAATCGGAATGGCTGTAGGCATTGCCAACCAACCCCGCCGACAGCGCCGCGGTGATCACCGTGCCGATCCCGTCGTGGCGGGTGAAGTCGACGCACTGATCGCCTGCCCAGAGCAAGGGGCAGTGCGCCTGCACGCCGGAAAAGCCCGCGCGCATGAAGAACACTGCCTCGCCGGTCTTGCCCCGACCGGCAACCGCTCGGGCATTCACTTCGGCCCACCGAACCGGATAGCGGTTGTGCGCCTCCATCGGGTCGGAGCCGTCGGCCAGCCGCAAATCGGTGGGCAGGTACTCCCCGAAATCGGCCATCCACCCGGCGACGCCGCGATCGAGCATTTCGCGCCCGATGATCCGCTCGGCAAACCAGGCGCGGGTTTCCTCGCGGGTGAAATCGAGCACGCCGCAGTCGAACTCGCCGAAATCGACCAGGTGCGGCTCGTCGCTGTCGCGATTGAAGCAGAAGTGTCCGCCCGCTGCCGCTTCGGCGAAAAGCTCGCCATCGACCGCGAGATAGGGGTTCACATAGGCGAGGAAACGGATGTCGCGCGTCGCCAGCTCGGCAATCCGCGCTTCGAGATCGGGGAAGCGCTCGGCGCTGCGCTCTCCCAGATGCCAGTCCCAGAACAGCCGCCGGCCGAAGCTGGTCTGGCGGATGCCTGCCCAATCCTCGCACCACAGGCCGGAAATGGCTGCTCCTGCTGCAACGAACTTCTCGAGCCGCTCGAAACTGCTGTCACCCGATTTCAGCCCCACGATGGCCCCGCCGATGGCCCAGTCGGGCAATTCGGGCTGGCGGCCGAAGTGGGTCGAGAGTTGGGACACCAGCACTTTAGGCCCGTCGGCAGCAAAGAACTCGAACCGCGCGGTGTTGCGCCACACCTCGACCACATGCTGGGTCGGATCGCTGAAGTCGAGCACGCTGTAGCTGCTCTCGCCCAGATGCACTGCCAGCCAGCGCGACGTGAGGAAGGTCGGCTGCGGATAGTTGGTGTTCCAGTAATCGCCGCCCGCCATGCCCTCGGCGTCCATCAGCCGGGTCAGCTCGGTCGACTTGTCGCGCCCCACCCCCGGCTCACTGGTCCACATCGGAAAGCGGCGGCCATTCAAGGCGAGGTAGCTCATCTGCTCTCCGCCGCCCCAGACCGCCTCGCCGGATTCGGCATGGAAGCGCAGGGCGATACGATCATGCGCCGGATCGACAGCGGAGACCCGCAGGACATTGCCGTCCAAGGCCAAACGGGCTGCAACGCTTTCGCCATCCAGCAGTTCGATCCCGCTATCAACCTCCCGCCACCCGATTGGCTCGATCATGTCACGCAGCGTGTCGGAGATGGAGAAGTTGCCGCGCACCATCGCCACGTCGGGCTGTCCGCGAGCGATGACTACCGCAGGACACAATTCGGTGTGACGCAGCACGATATGGCCGCCCAGCCGCAGCTCGAACCCGTTGGAAATGGCAGAAAAGGCCAGTTGCACGGCTCCGTCTCTCTCCCTCAGCGCCAATTCTTGCCCCATATGGCAAGACCAATCAAGGGCGATATGACAACGCTTGACATAAGGGCGGTCCCGGCGCATTTCTGGCCGCATGCGAATGCGCCGACACGGGCTTCACAAGGGGCCTGGCGACGCTTCGGTCACATGGGAGAGACTGATGAGAGATTTGCGGAACCGCGCCGTGCGTGCGCTGGCCTTGTCGACGAGCGCGCTCGGCCTTCTCGCTTCCACCACCGCCTATGCCCAGGAGGCTGACGAGACTGAAGGCGAGGGGATCAATGTGATCGTGGTGACCGCGCAGAAGGTCGCCGAAGACGTGCAGGACGTGCCGATCTCGATCACCGCAGTGACCTCGGAACGGCTGGAAGCCACCGGTACCACCAGCCTCGAAGGGCTGACCCAGCTGGTCCCCTCGGTCACCTTCCGCAAGGGCACCACCAGTGCCAACAGCGCCATCGTGATGCGCGGCGTGGGCACCATCACTTTCTCCATCGCCGCCGAGCCAAGCGTTTCGACGGTGGTCGATGGCGTGGTGCTGAGTCGTTCGGGCCAGGCGTTCATGGACTTGGTCGATGCCGACCGTCTCGAAGTGCTGCGCGGGCCACAAGGCACGCTGTTCGGCAAGAACGCCAGCGCCGGCCTCGTCAACATCGTCTCCAAGGGCGGCACCGATGAGCTGGAAGGAACCGTCCGCGCAGAATGGTTCGAAGGCGACGAATACCGCCTGCGCGGTTCGCTCTCGGGCCCGCTCGGCGGTGACCTGTCAGGCCGTGTCACCGGCTTCTACGGCAGCTATGACGGCAACATCCGCAACATCGCCACTGGCGAGGATGTCAACGGCTACGAACACTACGGTGCGCGCGGCCTGCTCGACTATGACGGCGATGGTGCAACGCTGCGCTTCATCGCCGACTATTTCCAGGCCGACGACGATTGCTGTGCCGACATCACCACCGTCAGCCGCGGCGCCACGCTCGATGCGGAGCTCGGCCTGCCCGGCGGCGTTGCGCAGGGCCTCGACCAGCGCTTCGTCAACCACAACCTCGTCACGCGAACGAAGGACAAGCAGTGGAGCCTGACCGCATCGGGCGATTTCGATGTCTTCGAAAGCCATACCTTCAGCCTGATCGCCGGTTACCGCAACTGGAAGAACCGCGAAATCCGCGAAGGCGACTTCCTGCCGCGCCCGATCGTCGGAACGGCGCAGCTGCACGATGACGGTACGGTCAAGACCCAGCAGTACTCGCTCGAAGCCCGGCTGGCATCGGATCAGTCGCAACCGTTTTTCTACCAGGTCGGCGCGTTCTGGTGGAAGTCGGACAACCAGCAGGTCTTCACCCGCGAAGTGATCAGCTGCGCCAGCTCGACCTCGCCGATCGATCCGGTCAGTGGGGCACGCCCGTGCAACCTGGCGGACACCGTCAACACCATCTTCCCGACTGCCACATCGGACAGCGACGTGAATTCGAAGAACTTCGCGCTGTTCGGGCAGGCGACCTACCGCTTCAGTGACATGTTCGCGCTGACCGGCGGGTTGCGCTACACTTGGGACGATCTCGATTACGTCCACACCCGTGCGCCTGGCGTCAATGCCGCCACCGGGCTTCCGGCGACGGGCCCGGGTGTTTCGGGCAATCCGGCCGGCGGCACTATCGCCAGCGGCGGCAATGGCACCAACACTTCGGCCGGATCGAGCAGCAACGGCAATCTCTCGGGCAAGGCGGTGCTGCAGTTCACGCCGTCGGACGATGTCATGCTCTACGGCAGCTATACCCGCGGGTACAAGGGGCCGGCGTTCAACGTTTTCTTCAACCACACCGCCCCGACCAATGCGGTGCCGATCGACGAGGAAACCTCCGACGCGTTCGAAATCGGCCTCAAGTCGCAGTTTGCCGACAACCGGGTCCAACTCAACCTCGCGGCCTTCTCCGTCGAGTATGACGGGTTCCAGGCCAACAACTTCGTGCTGCTCAACGGCGCGACTGTGACCAACCTGACCAACGCCGGGACGGTCAAGAGCCAGGGCTTCGAAGCCGACCTGCTGGCGGTTCCGGTCGACGGACTGACGCTGCGCGCCAGCGCGGCCTATGCCGATGCCAAGGTCAAGAAGTTCAACCCGAACCCGCTGACCAACGCACCTGACGCACGTGACGGTACCCGGCTGCCGCTGGCGCCGGAGTTCGTATACACGCTGGGTGCCAGCTATGAGACCGACCTTGCCGGTTTCAAGCTCTATATCGACACGGACTTCCGCCATGTCAGCCAGCAGTTCTCCGACCTCGGCGAGCAGGGCCTGATCGATCCCTATGGCATGTGGAACGCCTCGATCGGCTTCTCCGACCAGGACGACAAGTATCGCCTGACCTTCGTGGTCCGCAACATCACCGATGAAAGCTACGCCCTGCTTAACGTGGGCAACGGCCAGCGCCTGCAGATCCCGCGTGACGCGGACCGCTATGTCGGCGTGACGCTGCGGGCCGGCTTCTGATGGCCGCCAGGGCCCTTCGCGGTCGCTAGCGAGGAACGGGGCCGCCGGCGCGATCCGGTGGCCCTTTCCATTTCACCTCTCTGCCTTCAATGTCGGGAGCCGATCATGGCTGGTTCGTCGCACCATATCTCCACCCAGCTGCGCTGGGCGCTGTTCACCACGCTGTGCGTGGCGGGGGTGTTCAACGCGATGGATCGCCCGATCATCGCCATTCTCAAGCCCAACATGATGGCGGACTTCGGCTGGACCGATACCGACTTCGGCGATCTTGCGGCGGTGACGCAGTTCTCCGCTGCGTTTGCCTTCCTGTTCACCGGCTGGCTGGTCGACCGGCTGGGGGTGCACCGCTCGATGCAACTGGGCGCTTCGGCCTGGAGCCTGGCGGCGATGGCGCACGGCTGGGCCGTGACCACCGCACAGGTGGTGGCGGCGCGCGTCGGCCTGGGGGTGACCGAGGCTGTCCAGACTCCGCTGACGATCAAGACCGTCGCAACCCTGTTCGAGCCCGACCGGCGTTCGCTCGCTTTCGGCTTTGCCACGCTGCTGGCGGGGGCAGGGACCATTGCGATGCCGTTCGTCATCCCGGCGCTGGCGCTGGCGGTGGGCTGGCGCGGAGCACTCATGGTCGGTGGGATCGGCGGATTCATCTCGCTCGCCGCGTGGATGTTTCTCGCCCGGGGCCTCTCGCAATTGCGGCAGAGCACAATCGAGGCGACCGACGAGCATCCCGCGGGTGACAGCGGAAGCTATGGCAATATCCTCACCAACCGTCAGACCTGGGGCATCGTCGTGGCCAAGGCGCTGTCGGACATGACCTGGTGGTTCATCAACTTCTGGCTGGCGGATTACTATCGCAAGGAATTCAGCCTGACGACGCTTGACCTGGCAGTGCCGCTGGCGATTGCTTTTGCCGGATCGGGGTTCGGCGCGTTGCTGGCCGGCTGGGTCTCGACCCGGCTGCTGGAGAAGGGCTGGAGCGTCAACCGTGTGCGCAAGACAGTGATGCTGGTCTCGGCGCTGGTGGTCGCGCCCTTGCCGCTGGTGATGGGGCTCGACAGTTACTGGCCGGTAGCCATCATGATCGGGGTGGTCATGGCCGGACACCAGGGCTTCTCGCTGTCGATCTTCTCGACCATCACCGATGTTGTGCCCAACGCCAAGGTCGCGCGGGTGACCGCGTTCGGTGCTTTCATGGGCAATATGGGCGGGGTCGCGATCAGCCTGGTGGCGGGCCGTGTGCTCGACGCGGGGCTGGGCTTCGTGCCGCTGTTCGTCTTTGCGGCCAGTTCCTACCTGCTCGCGCTGGCGTGGTTCCACCTGTTCATCCCGGTCATCCGCCGCAACGAGGGAGCGCTCGCGGTCGCGGATTGAAGCGCCGGTTTGCGCCTCAGGCAAGCTGTGTTACGTCGCTGAAATGAGTGCATTCCCGTTCAGCGCCATCGTCGGCCAGGAAGAGATGAAGCTGGCCCTGCTGGTGGCGGCGGTGGACGGGCGGATCGGCGGGGTGATGATCTTCGGCGATCGCGGAACGGGCAAATCCACCGCCGCCCGCGCGCTCGCCGCGGCGCTGCCGCCGATCCAGGCGGTGGAGGGGTGCCGCTATCACTGTGCGCCGGAAAATCGTGGCTCCTGCCCCGATTGCTGCACCTCGAAGCGCAGCGTCGAGATTGCCGTGCCCTTCGTCGACCTGCCGCTGGGTTCGACCGAGGACCGGGTGCTTGGCACGCTCGATCTCGAGAAAGCGCTGTCGACCGGCGAGAAGCATTTCGAGCCCGGCCTGCTCGCCAAGGCGCACCGCGGTTTCCTCTATATCGACGAGATCAACCTGCTGGAGGATCACGTCGTCGACCTGCTGCTCGATGTCGCCGCCTCGGGCGAGAATCTGGTCGAGCGCGAGGGGCTGAGTGTGCGGCACGATGCGCGCTTCGTGCTGGTCGGCAGCGGCAACCCGGAGGAAGGCGAGTTGCGCCCGCAATTGCTCGACCGGTTCGGCCTCTCGGTCGAAGTCCGCACGCCGCAGGACCTCGACCAGCGGGTCGAGATCATGCGCCGCTGCGATGCGCAGGAGCGTGACGCGAAAAGGTTTACCGCCAAATGGGCAGACGAGGATGCAGCTGTGCTGGCCACGATCGCGGCCGCCAAGAAGTCGCTCAAGTCGGTCAGAACCTCGCCTAAAATGCTGCGCAGCACTGCGTCAATCTGCCAGGCGGTAGGCGCTGACGGACTGCGCGGGGAGCTGACGCTGATGCGAGCGGCGCGGGCGCTGGCGGCGCTGGAGGGCACGAAGTCCGTCACGCTCGACCATCTCACCCGCATGGCCCCGCTGGCGCTGCGCCATCGGCTGCGGCGCGACGTGCTCGACGAAACCGGCTCGACCGTGCGGATCGAGCGGGCGCTGGAAGAGCTGTTCGGTTGAGCGAGGCGCCGGTCCTCGATCCGGGGCTGGCGGATGCTATCCTTGCCACATCGCTGTTCCTGAAAGGCCCGCTGCGCTTCGGCGGCATCGTGCTGCGCGGCTTCGGCCCGGCGCGTGATGTGCTGGTCGATCAAGTCGTCGCGAGATTGGCGGTGGCACGCCCCGTTGCCAAACTGCCCATCAATGCGGATGCAGAGCTTATGGCAGGCGGGATCGACCTGCCCGCTACGCTGGCGAGTGGCACCCGGATCTTGCGCCCCGGCCTGCTCGAACGGCTCGCGGGCGGGGTTCTGCTTGTGCCGATGGCCGAACGGCTCGAACCCGGCATCGCCGCACAGCTGGCGCAAGCGGTCGATCGCGGCGAACTGGCGCTGCTGCTGCTCGACGACGGGATCGAGCCGGACGAAGCCCCACCTCCTGCGCTGCTGGAGCGCGCGGCGTTCCACTGCGACCTGACCCGCGCCGATACGCTGGAGTTTGCGGTGGAAGCTGGCGCTGCGGCATCGGTCCGCGCGCCGACTGGCCGCCAGCGCAAGGCGCTCGCCGGTAGCGCGGCGGCTCTGGGCATCGCCTCGATCCGCCCCGTGCTGTTTGCCGAGCAGGCGGCGCGGCATCATGCGGCCTTCCGCGGCGCGGGTAAGATCGAGGATGGGGACCTTGCCGCAGCGGTGCGACTGGTGCTGGCCCCGCGTGCGACCCGAATGCCGAAGGAGCCGGACCAAGCCTCGCCCCCGCCACAGCCCGAAAGCGCGCTTGACGAAAGCGGGGAGAGCAGCACTCCTCCCCCTTCGCCAGAGGACCTGCCGCTCGAAGACCTCCTTCTCGCCGCCGCCGCCGCCTCGATCCCGCCGCATGTGCTCGACCTGATGCAGCAGGGTGCCTTGCGCGAAGGGCGCGGGCAGGCCGGAAGGAGCGGGCAGAAGCAGAAGTCGGCCCGGCGCGGGCGGCCGCTCGGTTCGCGGCCCGGCATGCCGGGGCAGGGGCGTCGGCTGGCGCTGGTCGATACGCTGCGCGCCGCTGCGCCCTGGCAGGGCCTGCGCCGCGCCATGGCGGGCGGTAATGACACCGGGCGGCTGCACATCCGTACCGATGACCTCCACATCCGCCGCTTCGAGCAGCGCCGAGAGAGCCTGACGATCTTTGTTGTCGATGCCTCGGGCTCCTCTGCCCTCGCGCGACTGGCCGAAGCCAAGGGCGCGGTCGAGCTGATGCTGGCGCAGGCGCATGTGAAGCGGTCGCAGGTCGCGCTGATCGCCTTTCGCAAGAGCGGGGCAGAGGTGCTGCTCGCCCCCACGCGCTCACTCACCCGCGCGCGGCGGGCTCTGGGGGCGCTGCCGGGCGGGGGTGGTACGCCGCTCGCGGCAGGCCTCAGGGAAGCGCTGGTGATGGCCGACAGCGCGCAGAAGCGCGGCCTCACACCGACCATCGCGCTGCTGACCGACGGCAAGGCCAATGTCACGCTTGACGGCGAGGCCGATCGCCCGCGCGCCGCCGCCGAGGTCGAGCAGTGGGCGCGAGCGATTGCGCTGTCCGGACACCTGAGCGTGGTCATCGATATCGCGCCCCGCCCACGCGAGGAAGCTGCCGCGCTGGCTGCCGTCCTGCGCGGGACCTATCTGGCGCTGCCGCACGCCCGCAGCGCGGCGATGGTTGAGGCGATCGAGACCGTGGCCTCGGCGCAAGGCAGATGACCGACCGCTACCCAGACTGGAATCGCGACGGTGCCGACTGGCCCAATCGCGAACACAGCCGGTTCATCGTCAACGGCGGATATCGCTGGCACGTCCAGCGGATGGGGCCTCAAGGCGCGCCGCGCTGCCTGCTGCTGCACGGCACAGGCGCTGCGACGCATAGCTGGCGCGACCTGGTGCCGCTGCTGGCCGCGGGCTTCGAGGTTCTGGCGATGGACCTGCCGGGGCACGGCTTCACCCGTTCCAATTTTGCCAAGCCCGTGACGCTCCCGGGCATGGCTGCCTCGGTCGAAGCGCTGCTGGAGCAGGAGGACTTCGTCCCTGAGCTGATCGTCGGCCATTCCGCCGGCGCGGCCATCGGTATCCAGATGCTGCTCGCCAGCGGCCGCAAGGTGCCGCTGGTCGGGCTCAACCCCGCCCTGCTGCCCTTTCCTGGGTTGGCGGCCAAGCTGTTCCCCTCGCTGGCGCAGTTGCTGTTCGCCAATCCGCTGGTTTCGGTGATTGTCGCCCGGATGATGCGCGCGCCTACGGAGCCCGAGCGATTCCTGAAAAGGGCAACAGGATCACGCCTCGATGCGGCAGGATTGCGAGCCTATCGCGCCCTGCTCACCAAGTCGGGCCATTGCGACGGCGCAATCCGGATGATGGCCAACTGGCGGCTGGAGGATTTGCAGGCCACCTTGCCCCGCTTCGCCGCGCCGGTGCTGCTGGTCCATGCCAGTGGCGACACCGCCATCCCTGCGACGGCGGTGCAGGGAGCAGCCGATCTCATTCCCCGTGCCCGGCTTGTCACCATGCCGGGGGTTGGGCATCTTGCCCATGAGGAACGTCCCCGCGAGACGTCAGAACTTATCTCGGATTTCTTCGACGAGGTGCAATGAAAGGACTGACCATGGAAAACCTCGGCTTCATCGAGATCATCTTTTCCGGCGCAGTCGCGCTCGGCTTCGGCGTGTGGCAATTGTGGTCGGTCAACCGCGAGATCGCCAAGGACAAGGAAGCCGCAGCAAAGAAGGACGAGGCCGAATAGCGCCTGCTAGACCTCGCGCGGCATCTTGTAGGGCAGCATGAACTGCACCACCGGGTTGATCAGCCGGTCGAGCGAGATGCTTTCCTGCACTGCCATCACCTTGTGCCCGAACATCCGCATTGCCAGTGCCGAGCGGGCGTAGAAGGGCGAATCCTCCCATGTCTTCACAACGCTGGCATGGCCGCGGTCGGCGCGGGTCTGGCGCTGCATCAGCCACAGCGTCGGCGGTAGCGGGGCGACCAGCGGCAGCTCTTCCTCGTGCGGGGTGCCGGTATGGTCGAAGCGCAGCGCACTGGCGAAGTGGCTGCCGTCGCGGCGGGTGCCTTCGTAGATCACTCCGACATCGCGTCCGGCGTGGGCGCGCGACCAGTGCCAGCTCTTGAAGCCCGCCTCGATCGGCTCGCTGCCGTGGTTGCCGTCGAGGTAACCGCTGCCCTGCCAAGACACGCCGGGCCGCTCCATCTGCACTTCGACCCGCGCGCGCGGCGCATAGGCCTGCCACATGTGCCGCCCGGCCGGATCGATCCGGAAGGGACGGGTGTTCATCGCCTCGGGATGAAGCACGATCCGTCCCTTGACCCGCCGCCGCCAGGGAATGCCGAGGCGGATGTCGCGTTCCTCGATGTCGATGATCAGGCGATCGTTTTCCCACCGCATGGCGCTGGGGCCGATCTGCAACTGGTCGCGCTCCTGCGATACATCGCCCGCGCCGCGCTCGGTCATCACCCAGCGGGCACTCCGTCGGCCGTAGAGCGCGACATTGAGGCAGCTGTGGTCGAGCGGCGTGCCGCGTCCGGATTTCTTGTAATAGGGCGAGAAGACGCTGCCGATGAAGCCGATAATGGTCAGCCCGTAGGCGCCGCATTCGCTGATCGCATCGACATACCACCAGCGGTAGCCTTGCGGTGGTACCACCGGGTCGAAGCACGGTCGTGCAAGACGGCCTCGCTCGCCAGCCTCCCCGACAAGGCGGCCATCGGCACGCCCGCGCCAGGATGCGTCGCCCCGCCCGCGCAATAGAGCCCATGGATCGCTGTCCGGCTCCCGGGCCGGAGGAAGGAGGCCGCCCACCCGTGCGAAGCCCGACCATAGAGCGCCCCGCCCGTCGCCGGGAAGCGTGTCGAGAAATCGCTGGGCGTGACGAGTGCGTGCGGCAGCGGCGTCTCCAGCTCCAGCCCGCAGGCTTGCAGCCGCTCCAGCATGGTCGATGTGCATCGCTCTCTCTCCTCTGGGCCGTAACTGTGGGTGTCGCCGTTGGCGGGCGCGTTGACGATGACTTGCAGGCGCTCGGGCCCATCGGGGACGGCTCCTGCGCCGCGGTCCAGCGCGCAGACATAGGCCGTCGGGGCAGACGGCACGCGGCCCTGTGCGATCTCGGCAAACTCGCGCGGGTAATCGGGCGAAAAAAACACATTGTGATGGTTCAGCGGGAATCCCGAGGTACGCGCCTTGGCCAGCCACACCATGGCGGAAAGCGAGCGCTTGGCGGGTGGGACCGGACGCACGGCGCGGGCGACACTCTTGCCGAACAGCCCCTTGGCGAGGGCAGCAGGATCGGCGTTGCAGATAACCGAGCCGGTCTCCATTACTTCGCCGCTCTCGAGCCCCACTCCGATAACCCGGCCGCCTCGGGTCGGGATCCAGGTCGCGTTGGCACCATAGCGGAAGCGCGCGCCATTGGCTCGGGCAACGCCTTCAAGTGCGGCGGCGAGGGCGCTCATCCCGCCCTCTATCGCCCACACACCCTGCGCCTCGACATGGGCGATCAGCATCAGCGTGGCCGGGGTGTGGAACGGCGCGGAGCCGCAATAGGTGGTGTAACGCCCGAACAGCTGGCGCAAACGTGGATCGTCGAAATGCTCGCCCAGCACCTTCCACAGGCTCTCGTAGGGGCGGATCGCGAGCAGGGCACCGATCCGCCTCAACCCGATGCGCCACATCAGGCCGGGCGGGTAGGTCTTGCTGCCTTGCAGGAACGGCTTGTCGAGAATGTCATGGATGCGCTTGGCCTCGGCGGAAAAGCTGCGGAACCCTGCGGCGGCGCGGGCGCCGGCAAAGCGGCCCACGGCATCGACGCTGGTCTCGTGATCGGCATGGAGATCGAGATGGCCCGTCTCATCCCAAGCATGGCGCGCGAGCACATCGGCGCGGGTCAAGGTGAGGTGATCTTCCAGCCGGGCCCCGGCATCGACAAAAATGGCCTCGAGCGCCGGGCGCATGGTAAAGACAGTGGGTCCGGCGTCGATTTCGGCATCGCCCACCGGCAGTTGCCGGATCTTTCCGCCGGGCGAATGATCCTTCTCCAGCACCACCACCGGCACCCCGCGCGCCGAGAGCAGCGCAGCGCTGGCAAGTCCCCCTATGCCCGCCCCGATGATGATGGTCGGCGTTTCCGTCATTGACCACAGGCTAACATGGGTCCAGTTCATTGGACATAGGAATATGTCCAACAAGAAAGAATCTGACTTGAACTGGAAGATGCGGCTGGCGCTGCGGCGGAACGCCGTGTTGGGCAGCGCGCGCTTCCAGCGCTGGGCTTCGCACTGGCCGATCGTCCGCAGCGTGGCGCGATACAGGGCGGCGCGGCAGTTCGATCTGATCGCGGGCTTCGTCTACACCCAGGTCACGCAGGTCTATGTCACTACGGGCTTGCTTGCCGCGCTGCGTGAGCGGGTTATGCGCCTCGATGAGGTGCAGGGCCTTACCGGATTGAGCGAAGCGGCGGCGCTGCGACTGCTGCGTGCTGGCGAGGGGATCGGGCTGAGCGAGTCGGCGCAGGAAGGTGTTTGGACCCTCGGCCGGACGGGGGCAGAGCTCTCTGCAAACGATGGTGCCATGGCGATGGTGGCGCATCATGCGCTGCTTTATCGCGACCTCGCAAATCCGCTCGAATTGCTGCGCCGCGCTCCGGGTGAAGGCACCGCCCTGTCCGCCTTCTGGACCTATGCCATGCCTGGTGGGGCCGAGCAGTCGGCGCAGCCCTATTCGCAGCTGATGGCCGCCACTCAGCCGATGGTGTGGCAGCAGGTTATCGGGCACTATCGCTTCGATTCGCATCGGAGAATGCTCGATGTCGGCGGCGGATCGGGCGGCTTTGTCGAGGCCATCGGGACCCATGCGACCGGCCTCAAGCTCGGGATCTTCGACCTTCCGGAAGTGGTCATGCTCGCCCGCAACCGCGTCGCCGGAACCGCGCTGGAGCCTCGCGTGGCCCTCCACCCGGGCAGCTTCCGGACAGACCCGATCCCGACCGGCTACGACCTCGTAACGCTGGTGCGGATCCTGCACGATCATGACGACGACGTCGCGCAGGCCTTGCTCGGCTCGATCTTCGAGTCGCTGCCTTCCGGCGGCAAGTTGTTGATTATCGAACCGATGGCCCGAACGCGCGGCGCCAAGGCCATGGGCGATAGTTATTTCGGGCTCTATCTCTGGGCCATGGGCTCGGGCCGCCCACGCCCCTTCGCAGAGATCGCCGGAATGGCCCGAAAGGCCGGATTTGCGCGAGTCGTGGAGATCGACACCCCACTGCCGATCATCGCCCGGGCCCTGCTGGCGCGCAAAGCCAGCTGAACTGACACAGCAAAGTGTCCAATAAAATTGACAACGTTCCGCGTTCTGTTACCTAGACAGATGTCGGAGTCCCTTCGCCTCAAGAGTGGGACCAGAGAGGGAGCTGTTTGGAAACATCCGCCATCATTCTCGACGCGCCAGAGCGTCTATCCTTGCGGAACCTTGAACTGATTCCCCTGACCGAGAACGATGTGCGTGTCGAAATCCACTGGAGCGGCATCAGCACCGGCACCGAAAAGCTGCTCTGGACCGGCAAAATGCCCGCATTTCCGGGAATGGGGTATCCGCTGGTGCCTGGATACGAGTCGATCGGGCGAGTGGTCGAAACCGGCCTCGCCGCGACTTCCAGGCTGGGTGAGTGGGTCTTCGTGCCTGGTGCCAACTGCTATCGCGAGGCGCGTGGCCTGTTCGGCGGATCGGCCCGCACCGTCATTCTCCCCTCCGCCCGCGCGCTGACGATTTCCGAGTCGCTGGGCCGTGACGGCATTCTCTATGCTTTGGCAGCGACCGCACTGCATGCCATCGCCCATGGCAGCCCGCCCGAACTGATCGTCGGACATGGCATCCTCGGCCGGCTGCTGGCGCGGCTGACGATAGCAGCGGGGGCGCCGCCGCCCGTGGTGTGGGACACCAATACCGCCCGCCAGGACGGTGCGCAGGGCTATGAGGTCATCCACCCGGAAGATGACGACCGGCGGGACTATGCCAGCATCTACGACGTCAGCGGCGATGCCTCGGCCATGGATGCCTTCATCGCGCGGCTGGCGAAGGGCGGCGAGCTGGTCCTGGCGGGGTTCTACAGCCAACCGATCCAGTTCACTTTCCCGCCGGCATTCCAGCGCGAAGCACGGCTGCGGATCGCTGCCGAATGGCAACCCGAAGACCTCGCCTCGGTCGACGCACTGATAGAAACCGGCGCGCTCGACCTGTCGGGGCTCATTTCACACCAGGCCCCCGCGACCGACGCGGCGCGCGCCTATCCCACCGCCTTTGCAGACCCGCAGTGCCTCAAGATGGTGCTCGATTGGAGAGAATGCGCATGAGCATGCTGGACGTCGAAACCCTCCGCGAGGAAGCGGCGCAGGAGCCCGATCCGGTCCACACCGGTGAAGTGAAGTCGGAAACGCAGGTCATCGCGATCTACGGCAAGGGCGGCAGCGGCAAGAGCTTCGCGCTGTCCAACCTCAGCTACATGATGGCGCAGCAGGGCAAGCGGGTGCTGCTGATCGGCTGCGACCCGAAGAGTGACACCACATCGCTCCTGTTCGGCGGCAAGAGCTGCCCGACCATCATCGAAACCAGCTCGAAGAAGAAGCTGGCGGGTGAGGAGGTCACCATCGAGGACGTCTGCTTCCAGCGCGACGGTGTGTTCGCGATGGAACTGGGCGGCCCCGAGGTCGGTCGCGGCTGCGGTGGGCGCGGCATCATCCACGGCTTCGAACTGCTGGAAAAGCTCGGCTTCCACGACTGGGGCTTCGACTACGTGCTGCTGGACTTCCTCGGCGACGTGGTCTGCGGCGGCTTCGGCCTGCCGATCGCCCGTGACATGTGCCAGAAGGTTATCGTTGTCGGATCGAACGACTTGCAGTCGCTTTACGTCGCCAACAACGTCTGCAAGGCGGTCGAATATTTCCGCAAGATGGGCGGCAATGTCGGCGTTGCCGGCATGATCATCAACAAGGATGACGGCACCGGCGAGGCGCAGGCCTTCGCCAAGGCGGTCGATATCCCGGTTCTGACGGCCATCCCCGCCAACGAGGACATCCGCCGCAAGTCCGCCAATTACCAGATCATCGGCATGCCCGGCGGCGAATGGGGAGGGCTGTTCGAAGAGCTGGCGACCAATGTCGCCAATGCTCCGCCGCGCCGCCCGACGCCGCTGGAACAGGAAGGCCTGCTCGGCCTGTTCTCCCCGGAAGACGTCGGCGGCGACATCCAGCTCGTTCCCGCTACCCAGGCCGACATGCGCGGCGGCACTTACGAAGAGAAGCCGTCGCTCGAGGTGATCTATGACGAGGTGTAACGGATGACGGAGCTCGCCGCCTCCACCGAGCGCGCACCCGACCGGATCGAGCTCGATCCGCAAGCGGGTAGCGGCTGCCATGGTGGCGCGGACACCATGCGCGAAGCGGCCAAGAAAGCGGGCAAGAGCGAGATCCTCGACCAGTTCGAGAAAGACTACCCGCTAGGCCCGCACGACCAACCGCAGTCGATGTGCCCGGCATTTGGCTCGCTCCGGGTGGGCCTCAGGATGCGCCGCACAGCGACGATCCTCTCCGGCTCTGCTTGCTGCGTCTATGGACTGACGTTTACGTCGCACTTCTACGGTGCACGCCGCAGCGTTGGCTATGTCCCGTTCAGTTCGGAGACGCTCGTCACCGGAAAGCTGTTCGAAGACATCAAGGAAGCCGTCGAACAGATGGCCGACCCCGAGAAATACGACACCATCGTGGTCACCAACCTCTGCGTGCCGACCGCCAGCGGGGTGCCGCTGCGGCTGCTGCCCGATGCCATCAACGGCGTGCGGATCATCGGCATCGATGTGCCCGGCTTCGGCGTGCCGACCCATGCCGAGGCGAAGGACGTGCTCGCCGGCGCGATGCTCAAATATGCTCGCGAGGAAGCGCAGCAAGGACCGGTGGCGGCCCCTGCCACGCGTGCCGACAAGCCCGGCGTGACGCTGCTCGGCGAGATGTTCCCGGCCGACCCGGTCGGCATCGGCATGATGCTCGCCCCGCTAGGCCTTGCTGCGGGGCCAGTGGTGCCCACCCGCGAATGGCGCGAGCTCTATGCCGCGCTCGACGGGGCGGTGATTGCGGCAATCCATCCTTTCTACACCGCCAGCGTGCGCGAGTTCGAAGCCGCCGGGCGCAAGGTCGTGGGCTCCGCCCCGGTCGGCGTCGACGGCACCGCCGCCTGGCTTGCCAGCATCGGTGAAGCGACCGGAGCGAGCGCAGGGCAGATTGCGGCGGCACAGAACGTGATCCTGCCCTCGATCCGCAAGGCACTGGCCTCCAAGCCCATCGAGGGCCGCATCACCGTTTCAGGCTACGAAGGTTCGGAACTGCTGGTCGCCCGCCTGCTCGTCGAAAGCGGGGCGGAGGTGCCCTATGTCGGCACCGCCTGTCCGCGCACGCCGTGGTCGGAAGCCGACCGCGACTGGCTGGAGGCCCGCGGCGTCCGGGTCAACTATCGCGCCAGCCTGGAACAGGACATTGCAGCGGTCGAGGAATTCGGCCCCGATCTCGCCATTGGCACCACGCCGGTGGTGCAGCATGCCAAGGCTAAGGCGGTCCCGGCGCTCTATTTCACCAATCTCATCTCGGCCCGCCCCCTTATGGGCCCCGCAGGTGCTGGCAGCCTGGCGCAGGTGGTCAATGCCGCCATCGGCAACCGTGAACGCTTTGCCCGGATGCGCGAGTTCTTCGAAGGCGTCGGTGAAGGCCACGCCAGCGGGATCTGGGAAGAAACCCCGGTCGACCGACCCAAGTTCAAGGCCAAGTATGCCGCGCAAAATGCCGCCGCCGCCAAGGCAGCGGAGGCGGTCGGCTCATGACGCTGATCCTCGATCACGACCGGGCGGGCGGCTATTGGGGCGCGGTCTATGCCTTCACCGCGGTGAAGGGTCTGCAGGTGATCGTCGACGGTCCGGTCGGGTGCGAGAACCTGCCGGTCACCAGCGTGCTGCATTACACCGACGGGCTTCCTCCGCACGAACTGCCCATCGTGGTCACGGGGCTGGGCGAGGAAGAGCTCGGCAAGACCGGCACCGAAGGCGCGATGAAGCGCGCCTGGCAGTCGCTCGATCCCGATCTGCCGGCGGTAGTCGTGACGGGCTCCATCGCCGAGATGATCGGCGGCGGGGTCACGCCCGAAGGCACCAATATCAAGCGCTTCCTGCCGCGCACCATCGACGAGGATCAGTGGCAGTCCGAAGACCGCGCGCTCAGCTGGCTGTGGACCGAGTTCGGGCCCAAGAAGATGCCCGAGCCGCGCAAGCTGAAGGATGGCGACAAGCCGCTCGTCAACATCATCGGGCCTTCCTACGGCATGTTCAACATGCCGAGCGACCTCGCCGAGATCCGGCGGCTGGTCGAAGGGATCGGGGCCGAGGTCAACATGGTCTTCCCCCTCGGAACGCATCTGGCGGATATCCGCCGGCTGGCCGATGCCTCGGTCAATATCTGCATGTACCGCGAGTTCGGTCGCAATCTGTGCGAGCTGCTCGAGCGGCCATATCTGCAAGCACCCATCGGCCTCGACTCGACCACCCGCTTCCTGCGCCAGCTGGGCGATCTCACCGGACTCGATCCGGAGCCGTTCATCACCCGGGAAAAGCACACCACGATCAAGCCGTTGTGGGACCTGTGGCGTTCCGTCACGCAGGACTTCTTCGGCACCGCCAATTTCGCGATCGTCGCCAACGAGACCTACGCCCGCGGCATCCGCAATTTCCTCGAGAACGACATGGGCCTGCCCTGTGCGTTCGCATTCAGCAGGTCGGCGGGGATCAAGCCCGACAACCAGTCGGTACGCGAAGCGATCATCGAGAACCCGCCGATGGTGGTGTTCGGCAGCTACAACGAACGGATGTACATGGCCGAGTGCGGCGCGCGAGGGATCTATATCCCCGCAAGCTTCCCCGGCGCAGCGATCCGGCGGCACACCGGTACGCCCTACATGGGATATTCCGGTGCGACCTGGCTGGTGCAGGAAGTGTGCAATGCGCTGTTCGACGCGCTGTTCCACATCCTGCCGCTTTCGACCCAGATGGACGCCGGCGCCCAGACGCCGGCGCGCAACCAGGCCCCGCTCGCATGGGAGCCGGAGGCCAAGGCCAAGCTCGACGCCATCGTCGAAGCGCAGCCGGTGCTGGTGCGGATTTCCGCCGCCAAGCGCCTGCGCGACGCCGCCGAACGGCACGCCCGCATGGACGGCGATACCACAGTTACCGCAGACCGCCTTGCCGCGGTGCTGCTCGAAGGAGCGGGTGCATGACCCGCCAACGCCATTTGCCGGGCCCCTGTCCGGCATCACAGACCTGGGCGGCCATGTCGGTCGGCCGGGAACACCCGTGGGAGGCGCCTCTCGGCGGCTTTCGGGGGGCTAAACCGGAGAAGGAAATATGAGCGAAGACTCTGATCGCTTTGGTCCAGGGGCGTATCTCACGCCCGAGGAGGCCAAGGAATTTCACAAGATTTTCATGAGCAGCTTCATCTTCTTCACCATCGTGGCGATCATCGCTCACGCTCTGGTGTGGATGTGGCGTCCGTGGTTCCCTGGCGTGAACGGCTATGCCGCTCTCGAGCATGGCACCCAGTACGCGCAGGCCGCTCTGACCACGTTCTTCGGATAGGAGAGAGACCATGTGGAGACTTTGGCTGATTTTCGACCCGCGTCGGACACTGGTTGCCCTGGCAATCTTCCTGTTCGTCCTGGCCCTGCTGATCCACTTCATCCTGTTGAGCACCAATCGCTTCAACTGGATCGAAGGGCCCGCGGCTGCTCCGGCGGCCACGGCCATGGTGGGGCAGGCTGAAACCCTTACCTGAACTCGGCCCCTTGCGGAGGTCATGGTGCCCTGGTGGCGCCATGCCTCCCACCGGGTTTTGAATGAAAGACATCTCGCAGCGCCCGCCTTTCGCGGGGCGCCGCTGGATTACGCCCAGGGGATATTGCGATGTCGCTTTTGAGCTTTGAGAGAAAATACCGCGTCAGGGGAGGGACCCTGATCGGTGGCGACCTGTTCGATTTCTGGATCGGGCCGTTTTATGTCGGCTTTTTCGGAGTGGTGACCGCGATATCGGCGATCCTGGGCACGGCTCTGATCTTCTACGCAGCCTCGCAGGGGCCGACGTGGAACCCGTGGCTGATTTCCATCAACCCGCCGGACATTTCGGCCGGCCTCTCGCTGGCCCCGCTCAACGAGGGCGGTTTCTGGCAGATCATCACCTGCTGCGCGATCATCGCCTTTGTTTCATGGGCGCTGCGTGAAGTGGAAATCTGCCGCAAGCTGGGCATGGGTTATCATGTCCCGATCGCGTTCGGTTTTGCCATCCTCGCCTATGTCACGCTGGTGGTGTTCCGACCGTTGCTGATGGGGGCATGGGGATATGGTTTCCCCTATGGCATCTTCAGCCATTTGGACTGGGTGTCCAACACCGGCTACACCTACGTCAACTTCCACTACAATCCGGCGCACATGATCGCCGTCTCGTTCTTCTTCGTGACCTGCTTCGCGCTGGCGCTGCACGGCTCGCTGATCCTGTCGGCGGTCAATCCCAAGAAAGGCGAGACCGTCAAGACGCCCGAATCGGAAGACACCTTCTTCCGCGACCTGATCGGCTATTCGGTCGGCACCATCGGGATCCACCGCCTCGGTCTGTTCCTGGCACTCAACGCCGGGTTCTGGAGCGCGGTGTGCATCATCATTGCCGGGCCGCTCTATGACGGCAGCTTCCCCGAATGGTGGGAATGGTGGCGCAACATGCCGATCTGGTCGTGAGGGGGAGAAAAGACATGGCACGCTATCAAAACATCTTCACTCAGGTCCAGCTGACCCACGCCCCGGAAATGGGCGTCCACTTGCCTGCCGGCGAGCAGGGCGACCGGACCCGGACAACCACATTCAACTACTGGATGGGCAAGTTCGGCCAGGCGCAGATCGGACCGATCTATCTCGGCTGGCTGGGTATCGCCTCGCTGTTGTTCGGGTTCTTCGCGATCGAGATCATCGGCCTCAACATGCTCGCCTCGGTCAACTGGGACCTGGCAGAATTCGTGCGCCAGTTCTTCTGGCTCGGTCTGTCGCCCCCGGGGCCGGAATACGGTTTCTCGCCATTCGTCCCGCTCAATGAAGGCGGCTGGTGGATCCTCGCCGGCTTCTTCCTGACGCTATCGATCCTGCTGTGGTGGGTCCGGACCTATCGCCGCGCCCGCGCACTGGGGATGGGGACGCATGTCGCCTGGGCGTTTCTCAGCGCTATATGGCTCTATCTCGTGCTGGGCTTCATCCGTCCGTTCTTCATGGGCAGCTGGGCGGAATCGGTTCCGTTCGGGATTTTCCCGCACCTCGAGTGGACCAACAACTTCTCGCTGCTCTACGGCAACCTGTTCTACAACCCGTTCCACGCGCTCTCGATCGTCTTCCTCTACGGGTCGGCGCTGCTGTTCGCGATGCACGGGGCGACGATCCTGGCGGTTGGCCGTTATGGCGGTGAGCGCGAGCTCGAGCAGATCACCGACCGCGGCACGGCCTCGGAGCGTGCGGCGCTGTTCTGGCGCTGGACCATGGGCTTCAACGCCACGATGGAATCGATCCACCGCTGGGCCTGGTGGTTTGCGGTGCTCTGCACACTGACCGGTGGGATCGGCATCCTGCTCACCGGCACGGTGGTCGACAACTGGTACCTGTGGGCGATCGAACACAAGTTCGCCCAGCCTTACTAGGGGATGCGAACGGCAACGACCGATCTCCCGTCAGAACCTCCGGCAGCTTCGACTGCCGCGACAAGGGGCCCGATCGCAAGATCGGGCCCCTTTCCCTGTCGGACCCAAGGGCAGGCACGCGGAACGCTTCGCGCCTTCGAGCGCTTGACCATCATCAAGCGAAAGGACCGACGATGATGGCAATCGCGAAATTTGCTCCAGCCCTGGCTTTGGCAACCATGGGCCTTGCCGCCTGCAACGACACTGGGGAAGAGACACCTGCCGCGCCCGACATGGAGCTGGCGGAAGACGCTGCGGACGGCACCGTCGCCGACGAAATGGACTCGGGGGCGCCGGAAATCCGCGAAGGCGGGGGCATGGCGACGGGTTCGGCCGACAATCCCAATGAACCGGTCGTGCCCGAGACGGCACCGACACCCGAGGAATCCGAGGCAGCTGAAGTGCGTTGAGCCGGACGGTGGCTATTTCAGGTCGTTAGCTGGCTGCTTGCGCGCTGCTATGCGGCGGAGCTTGAGGTCGAGCAGGTGAACCGGGAAAGCGGCGGCCAGCGGGATGGCGATCCAGGGCCATGACGCTCCGGTCAGCGCCGCGCGCAGTGCTATCATCATCAGCACGGCGGGAACCAGCGCGGCAAACACGTTGACGGCGCTGCGCCCGCGCCAGATCAGTACCATGCCTTCCAGCACCAGCACGGCGAGGACCACGTCGACCGCCCGCCCGCTGGTGAAGAACTCTGTCATCGGTCAGGGGTCAGCCGAATGGCCCGTTGAGCTGGACTACCTGCCAGTTGAGCACTCCGGCTGTGGTCACCCAGGCGAGATAGGGTAGCAGCAGCAGGGCTGCCCCCTTGGAAAAGCGCGCGCAAAACCAGATCAGCGCGGCAATCGACAGCCACAGCAGCAGCAACTCGTAGAACGCCAGGTCGGGCCGCTGCATGCGGAAGAAGAGGAAGCTCCACAGGATGTTGAGAAAGCCGTTGAGCGCGAACAGCCCGACCATGACCTCGGCATCGCGGCGCGTTTGCGCCGCCCGCCAGCCGACCACGGCGGCCAGCGCGATCAGCGCGAAAATCGCGGTCCAGATGATCCCGAACATGTAATCGGGCGGGGCCCATGCCGGTTGGACAAGACTGTAGTACCACTCGTCGAGAACGGTGATGGTGCTGCCGACCAGGGCGGTGATGATGGCAAAGGCCGCAGCGATCACGACCGGGAAAAAGGCGGCGCGATTCATCCGTGGACCGTCTTCAGCCCGAACAGATGCCCCAAATCCTTGAGGAAGATCTTCATGTGCGCGCGCGGCTCCCTTCGCACCAGTTCCTTGTTCATATAGGCTTCCCAGGTCAAGCGCTGCACGTCCGGATCGGCGCACATCTTGACGAAACGTTCGCGCCGCTTGTCGCTCGAGTACCAGAAATACTGCATCATCCCCAGGATCCAGAAGACCCGGCCATGCGCCTTCATGAAAGCCTTGCGCGCGCCTTTCAGCGCTGCCGGATTGCCGCTGGCAAGGAAGGCCGTGGCCGCAGTCGCCGCCATCCGGCCCGCTGTCATGGCGTAATAGATACCTTCGCCCGATGACGGCGCGACGACGCCGGCCGCATCGCCTGCGACAAGGACATTGCGGCCATTGTCCCACCGCTTGAGCGGCTTGAGCGGGATCGGCGCGCCTTCCTTGCGCAACGTCTTCCACTGGGTGAGGCCGATCTGTTCGCGCATCAGCCGGGTTGTCTCGCGCAAGGGGAAGCCCTTGTTGGCGCTGCCGAGGCCGATGCTGGCGGTCTTGCCGTGGGGGAAGATCCAGGCGTAGAAATCGGGCGAGAGGTGCCCCTGGTAATAAACGTCGCACCGGGTCGGATCGTAGTCCCCGGTGATGTCATCCGGCACGGCAACCACTTCGTGATAGGCAAAGACGCACTTCACCCTGCCGCCTCCGGGGATGCATTGCTCCGCCACTCTGGAACGCGCCCCGTCGGCACCGATGACGCAGCGCGCCGTTGCCGTCCTGACCCCCGATCCGCGATCGGCGCGATAGACGACCGTCGCGGTGCCGTCGGGATCGTCGAGCACCTGCTCCACCATTCCCGTGACCCGCCGGGCTCCGTTCTGTGTTGCGCGAGCACGTAACCACTCGTCGAAATGCTCGCGGTCGACCATGCCGACGAAGCCATCGCCCACGGGCATGGTGACGGTGTTGTTGGATGGCGCGATGATGCGGGCCGACTTGGCATGGGCCACCAGAAGGCTTTGCGGGATAGCGAAATCCTCGAGCAGGCGCGGCGGGACCGCTCCGCCGCAAGGCTTGATTCGCCCGGCCTTGTCGAGCAGCATGACCTTGTGTCCCGCGAGGGCGAGATCGTTCGCCGCGGTTGCGCCCGAAGGTCCGCCACCGACCACGATAACGTCGAAATCAGGATTGCGGCTCATGCGGTCAGGCCCTCCGGTTCGGGTGCGCGCACCAGGGTGGTGCCGGTCGCGACCAGCGCGGCGGCGAGGAACAGCAGGGCTTCGGTCGCGAACACCGCCTGGAAGGCTGCGCCGTCGCTGGCCATGAAGGCGCGGAGCTGGTCGACCAGCACTGCGCCGGCCAGCCCGCCGAGGCCGAAGGCAACGGCCTGCGCCGCGCCCCAAACACCCATGCGCGCGCCTTCGCCTGCACCGGCGCCCTTGCTGGCAAGGCCGAGCATCGCGCCGACAGCCGCGACTGCGAATATCCCGTTGGCGACGCCGAGCCCGAAGACGTTGGCGCGGAGCGGCCAGCCGTGTCCTTGCGTCGCCGCCATCGCCAGCCCGCCGAGCATGGCGGCGGAGCCGAGGCACCCCGCCACTATCCACAGCCGCATGTCCCGGCCGAAGCGGCGGGCATAGAGGCTGCCGCCCAGCCCGGCGAGCAGCATTCCTGCCAGTACTCCGCCGTGCTGGACGCTGGCGAGCTGCGTCGATTCCCCCGGCGTCATGGCGAACAGGAACCCGGCGAAGGGTTCGAGGATCAGGTCCTGCATGCTGTAGGCCAGCATGGAAAGGAACACGAAGAAAGTGAAGCGTCGCGCCTCCGGCTCGTGCCAGATCTGCCGCAGAGCTTCGGCGAAACCGAGCGCTCTGCCATCCGGCTTGGGCTGTTCAACCGGCGGCGTGTTGCGCTCGACATTGCGCAACGCCAGCATGGCGAGGGCAAAGGCACCCAGCACGACGAAGCTGGCGACGATCGCCAGCCGCGCTTCGCTGAACGGATCGAGGTTGGCGCCGGAAACGGCGGCGGCGATGACGATCCCTGCGACCATCATGGTCCAGCAGATCGCGGCAGCGGCCGGCTTGCGGGTCACCGAAGTGCGCGAAGCGAGCAGGGCCAGAAGCGCGGTTCCCGACATGCCGACGCCGAAGCCGATCAGGGTGAAGCCCGTGATCGCCACGAGCGCCGCCATGATGCCCGGGCTCGCCATCATCACCGTGGCATCGACCGCCAGCAGGGTTCCCAGCGCCAGCATGCCCAGGCCGCCGACGATCCATGGAGTTCGGCTATGCGAACGGTCGGAGGTGTGGCCCCACAGCGGACGCGTCAGCTGGACGGCATAGTGCCATGCGACCAAGGCCGCCGGGACTGCGGCAGCGACCCCGTATTCGACCACCATGACCCGGTTGAGCAGCGAAGTCGCCAGCATCACCATCGCCCCGATGGCGGCCTGCACCATGCCGAGCCGGACGATGCCGAACCAGCCGAGACCGTGCACTCCTGCCATCAGAAATATCCCCCCAGTCCGAGTGCCGAGGCCAGCATACCCAGGACATAGAGCAGCACGCCGGTTGCGTTGTACATCGGTGCGTAGCCTGCCGGATCGCGCAACAGGCGCGTCATGAAGTAAAGCTGGGCCGCCAGCAGGACTGTGACGATTGCGGCAGACAGCGCCATGCCCTGTGTCGCCAGCAGCACAATCACCGCCACTTGCGGCACTGTCATTGCGGCACAGGCGAGCAGCGCAGCCGGGCGTTCCCCCAGCACTACGGGAAGCGAGCGCAATCCGGTGGCGCGGTCGCCCGCTACCGCCTTGAAGTCGTTCAGAGTCATGATTCCGAAGGCACCCAGGCTGTATAACAGCAAGACGGCCAACACATTGGCGGCAGGCAGCCCGCCGACCATCACGCTGGTGCCGGTAAACCACGACAGCCCCTCATAGCTCAGCGCGCAGGCGAGCGGGCCGAGCCAGCCGCTTCGCTTGAGCCGGAAAGGCGACGAGGAATAGGCCCAGCCGAACAACAGGGCGACACCGGTCGCCAGCATCACCCATGGTCCCAATGCGGCGCCCAGCAGCAGTGATACCGCCGTGCCGAACAGCGCAATCCCAACCGGCCAGCGCCCGGGCACGCGGCCCGAGGGAATCGGGCGATCGGGCTCGTTGATCGCGTCGACATGCCGGTCGCACCAGTCGTTGATCACCTGGCTGGTCCCGCAGACCACGGGACCGGTCAGCGCGAGGCCGGCGACAAGGAACAGCCAGTTGGCGGGGATCGAGGCACCCGAGGCGACGACTCCGCAAAGGAAGGCCCACATCGGCGGGAACCATGTGACCGGTTTGGTCAGCTCGACGATGTCTCGCAGCGCCGGGGCACCGCTGAGAGGAGTCGGAAGAGCCGTCTCGGACATGGGTGGAAGCTACGCCTCGACCCCCGCAGTGTCAATTCGATTGGACAGTGAAACTGTCTCTCGAATCGAGACAGTTGGCGGGACGGAATCAGTCGCGCGGCTCCAGGTCGCCAAGCCCGTGGCGGTGCATCTTGGAATACAGGCTCTGGCGGCTGAGGCCGAGAACTTCGGCGGCAGAAGCACGATTGTCAGACGTGTGGATGAGCGCCGCTTCGATGCACATGCGTTCGATCAGGTCGGTACTTTCGCGGACGATTTCCTTGAGCGGCTTGCGCCCGACCAGTTCGGTCAGCTGTTCGACCGAACGAGGCATTTCCTCATCGCCTACGGGCAAGTCGCGCTCGCGTCGGGCGACGAGCCGGATCGAATAGCCGTAGAGCGGGCCATCCTGCTCGATCATCAGCGCGGAAATCTCGACCGGCTCCTCGAGACCGGTCAGATCGGTCACCACCGACGAGAAATTGCGCAGCGTGCCATGGTCACGCAACTGCTTGCGGATCAGGGCAAGGTCGACATCGGGCCGACCGATGAAGCGGGCCAGCGACTGGCCATAGAGCTGCTCCACAGTGCCGGCCTGGACCAGCTCCGCAAAGGCGCGGTTGGCGACGATGATCTCGTGCTTGGCATTGGCCAGTACGAAGGCATCGGGCATGTGCTCGACCGCCGCCAGCACATATCGATCGGCCTGCCGGGCCGGTAGCGCCTGAGCGCCGCCGTCGATGTTGACCAGCCACAACTGGCGGCCCGACTGGCGGAAGGTCGAAAGCGACAGGCGCACACTTTCCTGTTGCCCGGCGAGCCGAAGCTCGAGCGGCTCGACCGGGCTTCCGCGCGCGGTCGCGGCCCCGATATGGGTCAGCAGCCGGTCCCGGTCTTTCGGATCGACCAGCGAGGTCAGCGGCGAACCATCGAGGGCGCCTGCGGCGGCCCCGACCAGATCGTGCATGGCCCGGTTGGCCTGTTGCACTTCCAGCTTCGCAGCATCGGCAATAATGACCGGATAGGAAATGGTGTCGAACAGCAGGCGATAACGGGTCTCGGTCTGGCGCAGGGCGAGGTAATCGCGCTCCATCGATTGCTGGGTCTTGAGCAAGCGCTGCTGGAGTGTGGCCAGTGCCCGCATGTCCTGGCCGATGGCGATGGCCCAGCGGCCCGTTTTCGGACGGATCAGGCGATATTTGACCGGAATGTCTTCGCCGTCGTGGCGGTGGTTGACCTGGCGCCAGGTGCGGTCGCGCCCTTGCCGCGTGTCGAGCATACGCTCGATTTTCGGACGGCTTTCCGTGGTGACAGTGTCGACCCACTTCTGCCCGATCCAGCGGTTGGCCAGCGACTGGTCGTCCCCTGCAACGGAGATGTCGCGGACGATGTTGTATTCATCGATCGCCAGCATGATGTCACCGGCGCAATAGGCCAGTTCCATCACGTCGTCCTGGGCGAAATTACCGAACACTGCCTCTGGATCGGCGAATGGGATCCGGACGTCTTCGGATGTGGGTGCGTCCATGTTCCGCCTGTTCCCTACGACAGCGGGGAGGGAGCCTCGGCAACCGCCGAAACGAGAAAATTGGCCATTTCCAGCGCTGCCATGGCATCAGTCGCTGTCGCATCGGCACCGCACTGTACGGCCAGCTCCGGCTGCTCGTTGATCAGGCGGCCACCTACCATAACACGAATTCCCGGGTTGCTGGATACGGACCTGATCGAGCTGACCAGGCTGGAGAGCGCCGCCGTAGGGCAGTCATTGCTGACGGTCAATCCGACCAGGTCGAAGTGGCGACCGGCCAGTTTGCCAAGCAAATCCGAAGTGCTTGGCTCGATCAAGGGCTCCGCACTCCAGCCCGCGCGTTCGAAGCATTCGCATATCATCAGCGTGCCCAGGCTATGCTGGTCGCCCGGCATGGTAGAGAACAATGCCATACGCGGTCCCCGCCCCCGCGACGAAGTGTGGGGAACACGGTGGCCGAGCTCGCGCAACACTTCCTGGATGCGCCACAGCCCCATGGTGACATCGATGAAGTCGCGCTGGTCGTCTTCCCACATGGTGCCCAGCTTGCGGGCCGCAGGGGCCAACAAATCGACGTAGATATGTTCGACCGAGCTTCCGCGAGTGAGGCAGTCGTCGATGAAATCGAGCAGGGTTGCCGCTTCGCCGGCAATGGCGAGCTTGGCGAAGGCGGTGACATCGTCGTCGGATACGGGAAACAGCGTGTTGGCGGCATTCGCGGTGTTATGCGGTCCCGACCATGCCGGATGCCCCTGTTCCTTCTCATTGGCGAGCAGCCTGGGAATAACGAGCCTTTCGATCAGGGCGGACAGGTCGATGGGTTCCTCGACCACTGTCAGCCGGGCAACCTCCGGCCCGTGCGGCAGATCTTCACCAAGGTCCGGTTTCCAGAAACTCGAACGCCAGTCATCGAACCGGGTACGCAGCGCTGAAATTCCGAAGACGCTGGCCATCAGCAGACTCTCCCAGAGGTCTGGTCGGCGTGACATAACGTCGGCCAGGCAAGCGGCTCTTGCCGTCAAGCATGACTCGCAACCTATGTTACTTTTGCCGGCTTGGCAAACCTCCACTGTAAACTTTACCGAACGTCCAAAAAACTTGACACTTTCATCTGTCGAGGCGTAGCTTCCCGTCATAGAAATGCGGGAGAGTGCCACTGTCCTCTTGGGGACCTAGAACGCCGGCCAGTGGAGTCGGCACCCCGGCCCACTCGGCGGCTCCGGGAACAGCGCGGCCACTTTACACCCCGGCCCAGCGTGCCCGCCGCGACTCGACGATCTGGACATTGGTGCAGGGCATCCTCGCCCCCGTGCAATTCCTTGTTTTTGCGGTCAGCCTGGCGCTGGTGCTGCGCTTTCTGACGACGGGAGAAGGGGAGCAGGCGGCCGACATCTCGATCCTGCTCAAGACCGCTGTGCTCTACGCCATCATGATCACCGGCTCGATCTGGGAAAAGGTCGTGTTCGACGAATGGCTCTTCGCCGAGTCGTTTTTCTGGGAAGACGTCTTTTCGATGGCGGTGCTGGCGCTCCACACCGCCTATGTGCTGATGCTGTGGAACGGCTGGGGCACGGCCGAAACGCGCATGTTCGTCGCGCTCGCGGCCTATGCGACCTATGTGGTCAACGCTGTGCAGTTCCTGTGGAAACTTCGCATGGCGAGGCTCCAGTCCGAACCGGTGGTGGCCTTGGCATGAACGCTCCGGCCATCTTGCGAACCGCCGACACCGACGATTGCGCTCCAAGGGCGGACGGGGTCCTGCGCGAGAGGGGCCAGCGCGAAGTCTTCTGCGGACTGACCGGCATCGTCTGGCTGCACCGCAAGATGCAGGACGCCTTCTTCCTCGTGGTCGGCTCGCGCACCTGTGCCCATCTGATGCAGTCGGCGGCCGGCGTGATGATCTTCGCCGAACCGCGCTTCGCCACCGCGATCATGGAAGAGCGCGACCTCGCGGGTCTCGCCGATGCCAATGAAGAGCTCGACCGGATCGTCGACCAGCTGCTGGCCCGGCGGCCGGAGATCAAGGCGCTGTTCCTGGTCGGCAGCTGCCCGTCCGAGGTGATCAAGCTTGACTTGTCGAAAGCGGCCCAGCGGCTCAGCAGCAAGCATGCGCCGCGGGTGCGGGTGCTCAATTATTCGGGCAGCGGCATCGAGACGACCTTCACCGAAGGCGAGGATGCCTGCCTGACCGCGCTGGTGCCGGAAATGCCGGTGCTGGGGGCGGACGATCCGGCCAACCTTATCGTCGTCGGTTCGCTGCCGGATATCGTCGAGGACCAGTTTCGCCGCCTGTTTGCCGAGATCGGCATTGCCCGTGTGGCGAGCCTGCCGGAACGCAACATCGCCGACCTGCCCGGGGTGGGCCCCAACACCCGCTTCCTGCTGGCCCAGCCGTTCGACAACGAAACCGCCCACGCGCTCGAGCAGCGCGGCGCGATGCGGATCGATGCGCTGTTCCCGTTCGGGGTCGAGGGGACCACGGCATGGCTCCACGCCGCCGCTGCCGCTTTCGGGATCGATGCACGGCAAGTCGATGCGGTGATTGCCCCCTATCAGGACCGCGCCCGCACTGCGCTGGCCCACCACCGCGAGAAGCTGGCCGGCAAGTCGATTTTCTTCATGCCCGACTCGCAGTTGGAAGTGCCGCTGGCGCGGTTCCTCGCCACCGAGCTGGGCATGGTGCTGGCCGAAGTGGGCACGCCATACCTCCACCGCGCGCATCTGGCGCAGGAACTTGCCGCGCTGCCGGCCGGGGTCCAGCTCAGCGAAGGACAGGATGTCGAGAAGCAGCTTGACCGCGTGCGCGCCGCGCGTGCCGATCTGACCGTCTGCGGTCTCGGTCTTGCCAATCCGCTCGAAGCCGAAGGGCTATCGACCAAATGGGCGATCGAACTGGTTTTCTCGCCGATCCACGGCTTCGACCAGGCCGGGGATCTGGCCGAACTCTTCGCCCGCCCCCTGCGCCGCCGCGATCTGTTGAGGGTATAGCGATGCAGCTCGCCGTCTGGACCTATGAAGGACCTCCGCATGTCGGCGCGATGCGCGTGGCGACAGCGATGCGCGGCATTCACTACCTGCTCCACGCGCCGCAGGGCGATACCTATGCCGACCTGCTGTTCACCATGATCGAACGGCGCGGCAAGCGTCCGCCGGTGACTTACACCACGTTCCAGGCGCGCGATCTGGGCAAGGATACCTCGCAGCTGTTCCAGGACGCGGCGCGCGATGTGATCGAACGCTTCCAGCCCGATGCCATGCTGGTCGGCGCGAGCTGCACTGCCGAGCTGATCCAGGACGATCCGGCCGGTCTGGTCGAGAAGATGGGTCTGCCGATCCCGGTCGTGCCGCTGGAATTGCCGAGCTACCAGCGCAAGGAGCACTGGGGCGCGGCGGAAACGTTCTATCAGATCGTCCGCACGCTGGCGGACAAGGACCTGCGACCAAGCGATCCCGCAACGCGCCGCCCGCTCGTCAACTTGCTCGGCCCGACCGCGCTCGGCTTCCGCCACCGCGACGATATTGTCGAGGTCACCGGTCTGCTGGCTCAATTGGGCATCGATGTGAATGTCGTCGCTCCACTGGGCGCCGATGCCGCAGATATTGCCCGCCTTGGTGCGGCGGACTTCAACATCGTCATGTACCCCGAGACCGGCGATCTTGCAGCGGACTGGCTCAAGCGGACCTTCCGCCAGCCGGTCGTGCGCACTGTGCCGATCGGGGTCGGCGCAACCCAGGATTTCCTTCGCGAGGTCTCCAGCCTCGCCGGGGTCGACCCCGAGCAACTCCTCGCCCAAGGGCTCTCCCGCCTGCCGTGGTGGAGCCGGTCGGTCGACTCCAACTATCTCACCGGCAAGCGGGTTTTCATCTTCGGTGATGGCACCCATGCCGTGGCCGCGGCGCGGATCGCGCATAAGGAGCTGGGCTTCAAGGTCTGCGGCCTCGGCTGCTATAACCGCGAATATGCCCGCGATGTCCGCGCAATGGCAGAGAAGCTGGGCCTCACCGCGCTGATCACCGACGATCATCTCGCGGTCGAAACGGCCATCGGCGAGGCGCAGCCCGAGCTGGTGCTGGGCACGCAGATGGAACGGCACATCGCCAAGCGGCTGGGCGTCCCCTGTGCGGTGATTTCCTCGCCGGTGCATGTGCAGGATTTCCCTGCCCGCCACTCGCCGCAGATGGGTTTCGAAGGCGCCAATGTGATCTTCGACGACTGGGTCCATCCGCTGGTGATGGGGCTCGAAGAGCACCTGCTGACCATGTTCAGCGATGACTTCGAATTCAACGACGGGGCGGGGCCATCGCATCTGGGGCCGGGACACGCCAAGCCTGCCATCGAAGTTCCCGCCGAACCCGCCAACGACACCGCCGTGTGGAGCGAGGATGCCGAGCGCGAACTGAAGAAGATCCCGTTCTTCGTGCGCGGCAAGGCGCGGCGCAACACCGAACTCTTTGCAGCCGAACAGGGCATGGCGCGGATCGAGCTGGCGACCCTCTACGAAGCGAAGGCGCATTATGCCCGGTAAGCGCGCCCCTTCCGTTCGCGTGGTCATTGTCACGCTGGACAACCACCTCGCTGGTGCGGTCGAGCGGGCCAACCAGCGGTTGGCGGCGGACAATGTCAGCATCGGGCTCTATGCCGCCTCGGACTGGGACCGCGATCCTACCGTGCTGGAGAGGGCCAAGGCCGATGTGGCGCGGGCAGATATCGTCATCGCCACCATGCTGTTTCTCGAGGATCACGTCCGTGCGATCCATCCTGCGCTGCTGGCACGGCGTGAAGAGTGCGACGCGATGGTCGGGCTGATGTCGGCTTCCGACGTGGTCAAGCTGACCCGGCTCGGCGGTTACCGCATGGACAAGCCGGCCAAGGGGCCGCTGGCGCTGCTCAAGAAGCTGCGCGGCTCCTCCAAACCTGGCGCGAGTTCCGGCGCAGGGCAGATGAAGATGCTGCGCCGCCTGCCCAAGATCCTCCGCTTCATCCCCGGCGCGGCACAGGACGTGCGGCAGTATTTCCTGACCCTGCAATACTGGCTGGCCGGTTCGGACGACAATGTCGTCGACATGGTCCGCGGCCTGATCGACCGTTATGCTGCGGGCGAGCGCACCACTCTCAGGGGTACCATGACCGCGCAGCCGCCGCGCGATTACCCCGAGGTCGGGGTCTATCACCCGCGCATGAAGGGGCTGATGGCGGAGGATGCCGCCGCCCTGCCTAAGGTCAAGCAAGCCAACGGCACCGTCGGCGTGCTGATGCTGCGGTCCTACCTGCTCGGGCGCGACAGCGGGCACTATGACGGCATGATCGAGGCGCTCGAAGCTGAGGGGCTGCAAGTCATTCCCGCCTTCGCCAACGGGCTCGATGCCCGCCCGGCGATCGATCGGTACTTCGTCAAGGACGGCGTGTGCCAGGTCGATGCAGTCATCAACCTGACCGGCTTCTCGCTGGTTGGCGGCCCGGCTTACAACGATGTCGATGCAGCGGTGGAAACGCTCACCGCGCTCGATGTGCCCTATATCGCGGCGCACCCGATCGAGTTCCAGTCGCTCGAAAGCTGGGGCGAGAGCCGCCAGGGTCTGCTGCCGCTCGAAACCACCATGATGCTGGCGATCCCCGAACTCGACGGGGCCATCGTGCCATCGGTGTTCGGCGGGCGGTCGGATTTCGCCGCCGAGGGCACCCGCGCCATGCGTGCCTGCCCCGAGCGCGCCGGGGCGCTGGCGCGCAAGGTCGGCCGCCTGATCGCCAATCGCAAGCGCGTGCGGGCCGAGCGCAAGCTCGCGGTGGTGATCTTCAACTTCCCGCCCAATGCCGGGGCGACCGGCAGCGCGGCGCATCTGGCGGTGTTCGAATCGCTCCATGCCACGCTCACCCGGCTGGCGGGTGAAGGCTATGCCGTCGACTTGCCCGAGAGCGTCGAGGCACTGCGCCGCGCGATCATCGAAGGCAATGCCGAACAATACGGCGCCGACGCCAATGTTGCCGCCTTCATCGCCGCCGACGACCATGTCCGCGCCGAACCCTTCCTCAAGCAGATCGAGGCCCAATGGGGCCCCGCCCCCGGCCGCCAGCAGAGCGACGGGCAGGCGATCCATGTCTATGGTGCGCGCTTCGGCAATGTCTTCGTCGGCGTGCAGCCTGCGTTCGGCTACGAAGGCGACCCGATGCGGCTGCTGTTCGAAGGCGGCTTCACCCCGACCCATGCCTTCAGCGCTTTCTACCGTTACCTGCGGCAGGATTTCGGGGCCGATGCGGTGCTGCATTTCGGCACCCATGGCGCGCTGGAGTTCATGCCCGGCAAGCAGGCGGGGCTGAGCGGCGACTGCTGGCCCGAGCGGTTGCTGGGCGATCTGCCGAACTTCTACCTCTACGCCTCCAACAACCCGTCCGAAGGGATCATCGCCAAGCGGCGTTCGGGTGCGACGCTGGTCAGCTATCTCACGCCGCCGCTGGCCGAGGCCGGGCTCAACAAGGGCTTCGGCGAGCTGAAAGCCCTGGTCGAACGCCAGCGCACCAGCGAGGACGTGAGCGAGCGCGCCGAGCTAGCCGCGATGATTGCCGACCAGTGCGCCGCGCTCGACATCGAACTGGGCGATATCGCCACGCTCGCGGGCCGCATCTACGAGATCGAGCGCGAGCTGATCCCGCACGGCCTGCACGTCATCGGCGCGAAACTCGAGGGTCAGGAACGCGAAGAGCTGATTGCGGCCATGCTTGCCGCCACGCCTGCGCTCGACCGGGCGGAGCTCGAAGCGAAGCTCGACGCCAATGACGAACTCGGCGCGCTCGTCCGCGCACTCGACGGGCGCTATGTCCAGCCTGCTCCGGGCGGCGACCTGCTGCACAATGCCGACGTCTTGCCGACCGGTCGCAACCTCCACGGTTTCGATCCCTTCCGCATCCCCAGCCGATTCGCCTGCAAGCAGGGCGCGGCGCAGGCCGAACAGCTGCTGGCGCGCCACCTTGCAGGAGGTGCGGCCATGCCGGAAAGCATCGCCATGGTGCTGTGGGGCACCGACAACCTCAAGAGCGAAGGCAGCCAGATTGCGCAAGCGATGGCGCTGATCGGCGCGCGCCCGCGCTTCGACGACTACGGCCGCCTCGCGGGCGCGGAGCTGATCCCGCTGGAGGAACTGGGCCGCCCCCGCATCGACGTGGTGGTGACGCTGTCGGGTATTTTCCGCGACCTGCTGCCGCTCCAGACACGCATGATCGCCGAGGCCAGCTGGCTCGCCACCATGGCCGAGGAGCCGGAAGAGCAGAACTTCGTTCGCAAGCACAGCCTGGCGCATATGGCCAAGCACGAGTGCGACCTCGAAACCGCATCGCTGCGGGTCTTCTCCAACGCGGAAGGGGCCTATGGCGCCAATGTCAACCAGCTGATCGACAGCGGAGCCTGGGCGGATGCCGACGAGCTGGCCGACATGTTCGAGACCCACAAGGGCTATGCCTATGGCCGCCGGGGCGCGCCGGTGCAGCGCCGCGATCTGCTCGCGAGCGAACTCGCCAGTGTCGAGCTGACCTACCAGAATCTCGAGTCGGTCGAACTCGGCGTCACCGATATCGACCATTACGTCGATGGCCTCGGCGCGATGAGCCGCGCGGTGGCCAAGGCGCGGGGCACCGCCACCCCGGTCTATGTCGTCGATGCCACCCAAGGGCAGGCCAAGGTCCGTACGCTGGGTGAGCAGATCGATCTCGAAACCCGCACCCGCATGCTCAACCCCAAGTGGTTCGAAGGCATGCTCAAGCACGGCTTCGAAGGCGTGCGCCAGATCGAAGGCCATGTGACCAACACCATGGGCTGGTCGGCCACCACAGGCAGCGTTTCGCCCTGGGTCTATCAGCAGATCAGCGAGACCTTCGTGCTCGACGATGCGATGCGTGCCCGCCTGGCTCAGCTCAATCCCAAATCCTCCGCCCGCGTGGCTGAGCGTCTGCTCGAAGCCACCGAACGCGAGCTGTGGAGCCCCGATGCCGCAACCCTGGCTGCCCTCAAGGCCGCCGCCAACGATCTCGAAGACCGGCTCGAAGGGCTGGTCTCGGCCGAATGAAAGAGGTGACACCATGACGCTACTCGATGGCAAGGATGCCCCCCCGGATGGCGAAGGCAGCGTCCAGGTCGCGCTCGATCCGGCCGACGAAATCAGGGGGGCCAAGGTCTTCGCGGTCTATGGCAAGGGCGGGATCGGCAAGTCGACCACTTCGTCGAACCTCTCCGCCGCCTTTTCGCGGCTCGGGCACCGGGTGTTGCAGATCGGCTGCGATCCCAAGCATGACAGCACCTTCACACTGACCAAGAAAATGATGCCGACGGTGATCGACGTGCTGGAGCAGGTCGATTTCCATGCCGAGGAACTGCGCACCGAAGACTTCATGTTCGAAGGCTACAACGGGGTAATGTGCGTCGAGGCGGGCGGCCCGCCGGCGGGCACCGGCTGCGGCGGCTATGTCGTCGGCCAGACGGTCAAGCTGCTCAAGCAGCATCATCTGCTGGAAGACACCGATGTGGTGATCTTCGATGTGCTGGGGGATGTCGTCTGCGGCGGCTTTGCCGCGCCCTTGCAGCATGCCGATGCCGCCATCGTCGTGGCTGCCAATGATTTCGACAGCATCTTCGCGATGAACCGGATCGTGGCGGCCATCAACGCCAAGGCCAAGAACTACAACGTCAAGCTGGCCGGGGTGGTCGCCAACCGCTCGGCCCAGACCGACGAGATCGACCGCTTCTCCGACGCTATCGGCATGCGGCGGCTGGCGCATTTCAAGGATCTCGACGCGATCCGCCGCAGCCGGCTGAAGAAGTGCACCCTGTTCGAAATGGACGACAGCCCCGAGGTCGAAGCCGCGCGCGAGGAATACATGAACCTTGCCCGCAAGCTGTGGGCCGGGGTCGAACCGCTCGCAGCGCAGCCAATGAAGGACCGCGACATCTTCGACTTCCTGGGGTTCGAATGATGGCCACGCAAGCTGCACCGACCCGCTACGATCACCAGCGCGAAAAGCTCGCCGCCTATTTCGACGGCACCGCGCGCAAGGCGTGGATCGATCTCACCTCCGATGCCAAGGTCAGCGGCATCCGCGCCACGGTGCGGGCCGGGCGCGACCGGATGCGCGCGACCCTGGTCGGCTGGCTGCCGCCCGACCTGCGCCGCCAGCGTGTGCTCGATGCCGGATGCGGCACGGGGGCGCTCAGCGTCGATGTCGCCTGTCTCGGGGCCGAGGTCACCGGGATCGATATCGCCGGCGGGTTGGTCGAGATCGCCGCCAGGCGCGCGCCGGGTTTCCTCGGCCATGGCCGGATCGACTGGCATGTCGGCGACATGCTCGATCCCGCGCTGGGCAGATTTGCGCATGTGGTGGCGATGGATTCGTTGATCCACTACCGCGCGGAGGACCTGGTCGCGACGCTCGAGCAAATGGCGACGCGCTGTCATGGCTCGATCCTGTTCACCTTCGCGCCGCACACACCGCTGCTCGGTGCGATGCACACCGCCGGCAAGCTGTTCCCGCGCGGCAACCGGTCGCCCGCCATCGTGCCGATTGCGGAACGCGACTTGCGCCGCCGTCTGACGCGACTGGCGGGCTGGAAGATCGGTCGGACGATGCGGATCTCGAGCGGCTTCTACACCTCGCAAGCGATGGAGCTGGTGAAACGCTGATGGCTGACACTGGCCGCCTTGCTGCAAACTGGACCCGGGTGGCGACATCCTGGCTGCCGTTTGCGGATGCGGCCAGCGCCAGCCTGCCTCTCTCGCGCATCCTGCGGCTGGCGCTGTTCCAGGTCAGCGTGGGGCTGGCGGTGGTGCTGCTCAACGGCACGCTCAACCGGGTGATGATCGTCGAGCTGGGCACGCCGAGCTGGATCATCGCCCTGCTGATCGCGCTGCCGCTGGTGGTGGCCCCGTTCCGGGCACTGATCGGGCACAAGAGCGACACCCACAAATCGATCCTCGGCTGGCGGCGGGTGCCCTATATCTGGTTCGGCACGCTGGCGCAGTTCGGCGGCCTGGCGATCATGCCTTTCGCGCTGGTGCTGCTGTCGCGGCCCGATACCTTGCCGATTGGTCTCGCCGCTGCCTGCGCCGCTTTCCTGCTGACCGGGGGGGGGATGCATGTGGTGCAGACCGCCGGGCTGGCGCTGGCGACCGACATTGCCCCGGAGGACAAGCGCCCGGCCGTGGTCGCGCTGCTCTATGTCATGCTGCTGGTCGGCATGATGCTGGCTGCGCTCAGCATGGGGCAATTGCTGGCCGACTACAGCCACACCCGGCTGATTCAGGTGATCCAGGGCGCGGCAGGGCTGACCATGCTGCTCAACATTGCCGCACTGTGGAAGCAGGAAGCGCGCAATTCGGCGCTCGCCGCAGGGGACGTCATCCGGGCCGGCTTTGCCGAGCAATGGCGTGCTTTCACCGGACAGCCGCATGCGCCGCGTCTGCTGGCGGCCATCGGTCTCGGGGCGATGGCATTCTCGATGCAGGATGCGCTGCTCGAACCCTATGGCGGGGAAATTCTCGGCCTGTCGGTCGGCGCGACCACCAGCCTGACCGGGGCCTGGGCCCTGGGCGCGCTCGTTGCCTTCGCGCTCTGCGCCCACCGCATGCAGGGCGGAGCCGACCCGCTGCGGCTTGCCGGTTATGGCGCGGCCATCGGGATCGCGGCTTTCCTGATGACTCTGTTCGCCGCCCCGCTGGCGTCGCCCGTG
This sequence comes from Erythrobacter sp. SDW2, assembly GCF_021431965.1. Lineage (NCBI taxonomy): Bacteria > Pseudomonadati > Pseudomonadota > Alphaproteobacteria > Sphingomonadales > Erythrobacteraceae > Erythrobacter > Erythrobacter sp. SDW2. Next base: position 67,785 of record NZ_CP090370.1, on the reverse strand, counting down.
CTGCTGTTCGCAGGGGCTGCCACCATCGGCTTTGGCACGGGGCTGTTCTCGGTCGGCACCATGATTGCGGCCATGAGCCTCGCGCGCGACGGCGCAGCGGGCATGGCGCTGGGCGCATGGGGGGCGGTGCAGGCCAGCGCCGCCGGTCTCGGAATCGCGCTGGGCGGCATCATTCGCGATGCCATTGGCACCACGCTCCACAGCCCATCGACACTGGCCGATCGGGCGACTGGATACGGTGCGGTCTACGCGCTGGAGATCGCCTTGCTGGTGTTCACGCTGATTGTTCTCGGGCCGGTCGTCGGGCGGCTCAGGAATCCTGCGGATCCCGACAACAAGAATGCCTCCGCGCGTTTCGCGGTGACCGAATTCCCGACCTGACGGCCGGAACGAAGAAGGAGAGTTGAGATGAAGGATTTCAACATAGTCCAGTACGATCTGGCGGCAATTGCGATGGTGCTGTTCGCCGGGTTTTTCCTGGCACTGCTCGTCTATCTCCGGCGCGAGGATCGCCGCGAAGGCTATCCGCTGGAGGATGAGGTCACAGGCCGCGTCGATACGCCTGGAGGTATCCTGCACAGCGATAGCCCCAAGACCTTCCTCATGCCGCATGGCCGCGGCACGGTGACGACGCCCACCAAGGGCCGCGAAAAGGTCGATGTTGCGGGCAAGCGGACATTCGCCTCGGGCGGCGCGCCTTACTATCCGACCGGCAACCCGCTCGAAGACGGCCTCGGCCCGGCAGCCTGGGCCGACCGTGCCAAGCATGCCGACCTCGACGCCGAAGGGCGCAACCGGATCGTGCCGATTGCTCTTGCCACCGGTGTCGGGGTGCATCGCAAGGATGCCGATCCGCGCGGCATGAGCGTGATCGGGGCCGACGGGGCCAAGGCGGGGACCGTGACCGACCTGTGGGTCGACCGGGCCGAGAACCAGGTCCGCTATCTCGAAGTCGATACGGGCATGAAGAAAGTGCTCGCGCCGATGGGCATGGCCAAGGTTCAGGGCAAGGTCGGCCGGGTGGTGATCGATGCGATCAATGCCGGCCAGTTCGCCGCCGCGCCGGTGCCCGAGGCCGCCGATACGATCACGCTGTACGAGGAAGAGCGCATCGTGGCCTATTTCGGCGGTGGCTACCTCTACGCCAACCGCGCCCGGCAGGAGCCGCTGATATGAGCGAGTACGACCACGAACCGGTGCGCGGGCTTCCTGGCGAGCTCCCGCCCGGCGAAGCGATCCTGTGGCAGGGGGAACCCGAATGGCGAACCCTGGTGACCTCGGCGCTGCATGTGCGGCTGGTGGCGCTCTACTTCGCCGCTCTGCTGGTGTGGTCGCTGGCGACCGGCGCCAGGACGACCGCGGGGACGCTGGCCGTATCGGCCGTGCTGGTGCTGGGGCTGGCGGCGCTGTTCCTCTGGGGTGTGCACCGGACCACGGTCTATACGCTGACCAACAAGCGGATCGTGCTGCGGATCGGGGTCGCGCTCAACAAGTGCATCAATATCCCGCTGAGCGAAATCGAAAGCGCCGACCTCAAGCCGCTTGGCGGCGGCAAGGGCAGCATCGTGCTGCACCTCAAGGGCATGCCCCGGCTCGGCTACCTGATGCTGTGGCCGCACGCCCGGTCGCTCCGCATCTTCCGGCCGCAGCCGATTCTGCGGGCGATTCCGGATGCAGCGGCGGTGGCGAAGCAGCTGTTCGACGCGGTGCGGCAGGTTCAGCCAATTGTGCAGGCCGATAACACAGCTTCCGGACCGGCGCTGGAGGGCTACCCGGCATGAGCCACGCCCATCACCACGACCCGACCGTTCCCAAGGAAGCGCTGATCGGCGCCGCGGCGCTGCTTGCCTGCGTCCTTGCCCTGACCGGCGCGGTTTCGTGGGGTTTCCTGCCGCAAGAGGCCAACCCGCAGCTCCAGCGCGCCGCAGCGCAGGTGCAACCTGCGCTTCAGAGGAGCTTGCGGTTCGAGGATCGCGCCGATGGAGCTGTGGTCGTAACCGACGCTGCCAACGGCGCGGTGGTCAAGGTCATCGGCTTTGGCGAGGAAGGCTTCACTCGCGCCACGATCCGTCGCCTCGCCAAACTGCGCAAGAAGATCGGCCTCGGGCCCGAGGCTCCCTTCATCCTCACCAAATGGCAGAACGGGGCGTTGTCATTGACCGATCCCAGCACTGGCGAGAGCGCCGAGTTGCAAGGCTACGGTCCCGATCACACCGCCAATTTCGCGTCGCTGCTACAGGGGGTTGGCGAATGACCGGCCTGTTCTACAGCACCGCCTTCGAAACGGGCTGCCGGATCGAGATCGAGCAGAGCCCGGATCACTTCCACGCGCATGTGAAGCTCGACGGAGACGTTCCGATCTATCCCGGCGACCAGGTGCAGGTCCACGGCGCGCCGGTCACTGTGGCATTCGGCGAGAAGCTGAGTTTCGAGCGCACCGCCACTGTCCGCCGCGCAGCCCCGCTGCGCCGGGCGTGGACCAAGCTCGCCAGCTATTTCGAGCTCGGTGAACTCTACGAAGTCAGCTTCAATCCAGGGAGGCTCAGATGAACGCCCATAGCAAGGTGGCCGCGGCTGCCGGTGATAAACCGGACACCATGGCCATCGCCACGCAGGACACCGTCCTCGCGCCGCGTTTCTACACCACCGATTTCGCCGCGATGGACCGGATCGATGTGTCATCGGTGCGGGCCGAGTGGGAATCGCTGATGACCGAGATGGAAGGCGATCCCAACAAGCGCCACTTCAAGAAGACGCCGGAATTCGACGGCGTGATCGAAGGGCTCGAACCCGAGTTGCGCAAGGAGTTCATCGATTTCCTGGCCAGCTCGCTGACTTCGGAATTCTCCGGCTGCATACTCTATGCCGAAATCGCCCGGCGGACGAAGAACCCCGACATGAAGCGATTGTTCAAGCTGCTCGCCCGCGACGAGAGCCGCCACGCCGGCTTCATCAACGAGACGCTCAAAGGTGCGGGCATCGGCATCGACCTCAGCTTCCTGACCAAGGCCAAGAAATACACCTTCTTCAAACCGAAGTTCATTTTCTACGCGGTCTATCTGTCGGAAAAGATCGGTTACGCCCGCTACATCACCATCTACCGCGAACTGGGCAAGCGGCCGGAGAACAAGTTCCACCCGATCTTCGACTGGTTCCACGACTGGTGCAACGACGAGTTCCGCCACGGCGAGGCCTTCGCGCTGCTTATGCGGGCCGATCCCAAGCTGCTGACCGGCCTCAACAAGCTGTGGATCCGCTTCTTCCTGCTGTCGGTTTACGCCACCATGTATGTGCGCGATCACAACCGGCCCGAGTTCCACAAGGCGCTGGGGATTCATCCGGCCGAATACGGCTACAAGGTCTTCTCGATCTGCACCGAAATCAGCCGCCAGGTCTTTCCGGTCGAGCTCGACACCGACGATCCGCGCTTCCGCCGGGCGATGGAGGACCTGCGCCTCGCGTCCGACCGGATCGAGGACGCCAAGGCACGCGGCGGAATCGCCGGTCGCATCGACAGGCTCGCGGGCATGGCCAGCGCCGGGAGGGCCTTCGCCCGCATGTTCTTCCTGCGCCCCAAACCCAACCAGCTTCCCGCGACGATCCGGATGCAGCCCGCGTGGTAGGCGAGAGCGGCCTTTTGCTACCCTTCGTTGTGGTGACGGCGCTCTGGTTCGTGAGCACGGGCCTTGTCGCCATGCTCAACCACCGCTTTCGCCAATCCTTCGCGCGCGCCCTGGTGATCGCCGGCGGCTGCGCCCTGTGCGGACTGGCGCTGGTGGTGCTGAGCAGCACTTCGGAAGCCGTGTGGGCGGTCTACGGCAGCTTCCTCGGCGGGCTGCTGATCTGGAGCTGGCACGAGATCAGTTTTCTCACCGGCGCTGTCGCCGGGGTTCATCGCGAGGTTTGCCCACCGCAGGCGCGGGGCTGGGAACGGTTCTCGCTCGCCACCATGGCGCTGATCCATCACGAGGTGGCGCTGGCGATGACCGCCGGTCTGCTGCTCTCCCTCGCAGCGGTTACGCACAACGCCACCGGGGCGCTGACCTTCGCGCTGCTGCTGGTGTTCCGGCTTTCGTCCAAGCTCAACATCTATCGCGGCGTGCCGAACATGAGCGACGAGCTGCTGCCGCGGCATCTCGACTACCTGAAAAGCTACTTCGGGCCGCGCAGCCTGCATCCGGCGCTGTTGCTCAGCACCATTGCCATCTTGGGGCTTGGCGCCTGGTTCGCCCATGCGGCCTTTGTCGCCCCCACAGCGGCCGGTACCGCACAGGGCGCGTTGCTGAGCGGCCTGTGCCTGCTCGCGGCGCTCGAACACATTTTCCTGGCCATTCCGTTTCGCGATTCCGCCCTGTGGCAATGGGCGCTCGAAGCGCGCGCGGAGACCAGCAACAGAATTCATGACGGTGAGGGACAAGCATGAACTACGAGGAATTTTTCGGCCGCCAGCTCGATGCCGTGCGCGAAGAGGGGCGCTACCGCGTCTTCACCGAGATCGAACGCAAGGCGGGCAATTTCCCGCAGGCGACCCGCTATGTCGATGGCACCACCACCGACGTCACGGTATGGTGCTCCAACGATTACCTCGGCATGGGGCAGCATCCCAAGGTGCTGGGGGCGATGCACAAGGTGCTCGACGAATGCGGTGCGGGCGCGGGGGGCACGCGCAATATCTCGGGCACCAACCACCATCACGTGCTGCTGGAGGCCGAGCTAGCCGACCTGCACGGCAAGGAAGACGCGCTGCTGTTCACCTCGGGCTATGTCTCGAACTGGGCGGCGCTCGGCACGCTGGGGGCTATGATCCCGGACTGCGTGATCTTGTCCGACGCGCTCAACCATGCCTCGATGATCGAAGGCATCCGCCATTCCAAGGCCGAGCGGATGATTTTCGAGCACAATTCGCCCGAGGATCTCGACCGCAAGCTGGCGACGCTCGACCCTGACCGGCCCAAGCTGGTGGCGTTCGAAAGCGTCTATTCGATGGACGGCGACATCGCACCGATCGCCGAAATCCTCGACGTCTGTGAAGCGCATAATGCGATGAGCTATATCGACGAGGTCCACGCCGTCGGCCTCTACGGCCCGCGCGGTGGCGGGGTGGCCGAGCGCGAAGGGCTGATGGACCGCATCACCGTGATCGAAGGCACGCTGGGCAAGGCCTTCGGGGTCATGGGCGGCTATATCGCCGCCAGCCGCGACCTGTGCGACTTCGTCCGCACCTTTGCCAGCGGCTTCATTTTCTCGACCGCCTTGCCGCCCGCGGTTGCGGCCGGGGCCTGCGCCAGCATCCGGCATCTGAAGGACAGCAATGCCGAGCGTGAGATGCAACAGGAACGAGTGGCCAAGGTGCGCGGCGCGCTCGACCGGATGGGCATCCCGCACCTGCCCAATCCCAGCCATATCATCCCGGTGATGGTGGGCGATCCGCACAAGTGCAAATTCATCAGCGACTGGCTGATGGAGCATCACGGGATCTATGTGCAGCCGATCAACTATCCCACCGTCCCGCGCGGGACCGAGAGGCTGCGGGTCACCCCGTCACCGGTGCACAGCGACGGCGACATCGACCGGCTGCTCGATGCGTTGAGCGAGATCTGGTCGCGTTGCGAACTGGCCCGGCGCGAACTGGCCGCCTGATCACCTCGACAAGGATGCCATGAAAAAGGGGCCGGAATTCCGACCCCTTTTGCTAGTCCAGAAATGGCCCGATCAGACCGGGTTCTTGAGATAGGCGATCACATCGGCGCGCTTCTGTGCATCGGGAAGGCCCGGGAAGATCATCTTGGTGCCCGGAACGACCTTCTGCGGCGCTTCCAGATACTGGTACAGCTGCTCTTCGGTCCAGGTCAGGCCGCTGTTCTTGTTGGCCGGCGAATAGTTGAAGCCTGCCACCGAACCGGCGGGGCGACCGACGATGCCGGCCAGCGACGGGCCGGTCTTGTTTTCCCCTGCCTTGACCGAGTGGCAGGTGGCGCATGCAGCGAACACCACCTTGCCGGCCGCAGCATTGCCCGTCAGGCTGGCATAGGCCACGCCATCGGCCGTGGCCATGCCGCCTTCGGCAGGAGCGGCAGCCGGAGTTTCCGCAGCGGCAGGCGCCGCAGGCGTTGCTTCTGCAGCCGGCGCTTCGGTGGCAGCAGGTTCGGCCGGTGCGGCGGGTTCCGATTCCCCGCCAGAGCAAGCCGCGATCAGCACCGACATACCTGCCACTGCTGCAAATGCCTTGTATTTGCTCATACTTACTCCCTCTCGCTTTCCCGGAGACCGGTGCGCCGATCTCTCCCCATTTCCCTTAGAACATTCTCGGGGCGCGGCATAGTGGCCCAACGTCCGTGGTCTCCTGCCAAGACTTGAAAACCGCCAGCGTTCCGATGGTTCCCGAAGGCGGCTATGCTGTATCGTCGGGGCAGCTCTCAGGCGCCGACAAGGACCAGGGTTTCCGGATCGCCCGGGCCGGTCCTGGACAGGGTGAGGGAAAGCCTTTGTTCTACCGGGATATTGGCCAAGTCCCCGACAAGATGGAGGAACGCGATCACCTTGGGGTGGATCGATGCGTCCGACCAGAACAGGCTGTTCTGAACTGCCAGCCAGCCTTCAACCGCTTTCGCCCCCTGCGCCGCAAGTCGGCGGAAATCCTTGTAGGACAGCGTTCTCGGATCGTTGTCCTCCGTGATTTCCGGAGACGAAAGATAGATCTCGCGCATCGCCTCGATCATGGCCCAGATACCGTTGGCGCGTTCGCACATGCCAACGAATGCCTTGTCTTCGTTCGACAATTCCGAGCGGCTCGGTCCGCGCCCTTCGCGCAGGAGTTTGCCGCGCGATCTTTCCCAGCAATAGATCGACTCTTCGAATGTGCTGAAGGCGGTATGCTTTTCGAAGAATGCGATGGCACTAGCGGCCAATTGCGCATCCTTCGGCAGATGCTCGCGCTGGTGGCGGAATGCGTGGTTGGCAATGGCGATACGGCGAGCATCGGACAAGATGATCGAACTGTTGCCCGACCCCATCTCCATCAGGCTCAGTAGTTCGTTGTGATCGAGAGACAGGCGCAAATCGAGCCGCCCCTCGATTTTTGCCCCGCTCGCTGCGCTCGCGCTCCAGCGGCTGAAGGCAGCGTCGGCGCTTGCGACCGCATCGGTGCCCAGCAGGTTTCCGTCGCACAGGCTGCGCACGAAAGCGGTAACCTCACTTCGCACCAGGCTGGTGTCGACATGGCTCATGTGCAGGGCAAAGCCGAACCGCTTCTTGACCAGTGGACTGGCATGGGTAGTGACGCGGGCAAGGCTCAGACTCTGGCTGTTGATCAGGCTGATCTCGCGCTTGCCGAAGAAGTTCTCACCGCGTTTCCTGATCTCGGCCTCGGTGGTGATCTCGATATTCCCATAGCCATCAACGATCACTTCCGCCTTGGCGGAGAGCAGTGCATTGCCGCTGACGCCGAAGCCGAAAGCGAGGAATTCGTAACCGACATTGCGTTTGCTTTCAGAAAAACGCGCGATGCGGGTCTCTCCCTCATCGAGGTCGAACTCGGCATCGTGGCCACCACTGGTATTCTCGAGGATGACATTTGTCAGCGCATCGAAGTCTCCGCGTGACAAGGCCTGGAACACCATGCGGGCGTGGTCGCTGTTGACCAGGAACGTTCCCTGAAACTCGACTTGCTTGCGGTCCGTACGGTTGAGGTCGACCTGGATCGCGGCTGAAATCTTGGCGTCGGCTGCGGCTTTGGCTTTCTCCAGCACCTTGCGGAACAGACCTTCGTAACGCTCGACCAGCGCGCGGACCGAGGCAAAGGCGTCGTCCAGTTGCTTGGCCTTGTCCTTGGGCCATTTGCCGACTTTGAGCCCGAGCTTATCGAGAGCTTGCTCGACTTGCTCGCCCTTGTCATCGATCATTGCATCCACTGTCTCGCGCAGGCGCGTGATATTCTTGCCGATCAGGGTCTCGAGACTGACGGTCAGCTCATCAATGAAGTCCTTCTGGCCGAGTGCCGGAACCTGGCTCGCCATCGCCTTGAGCGCATTGGTCACTGCTCGCCCCTTGTCGCTGAGCCATCCTTGCCCGGCATCGAGTCCGCCGCCGAGCCGCTCGGTCAGCCAAGCAACCAATTCGCTTTCATCCGGCTCGCCGACCCCGACGACGCCCTGCAGGTCGCGGGCCAATGCCTGCTTCAGCTCGTAATTGCCAACCAGCTTCTCGGCTTCGGCCCGGACCAGCGCTTTCAGTTCGTCGCCCTGGCCCAGAAGGTAAGTGCCTGGCGAGAGGAAGGGCCTGAGCTCAGCCAGCGCCTCGTCCATTCCTGCGAGGGCCTCGTCAAGAAAGCCATGGATCTTCGTGGCCAGTTTCGAGATATCGACCTCTGCCCCCAGCTTGGCCATCATCTCGGCTTGTCCTGTGCGTTCGCGCGAAAGGATCGCGAGGATGCGCGGTCGATCTGCGGTGAAGCCCGGCGCACGTTGCAGGCTGAGGTTCCACAGCCCGTTTATACTGGCCTTGGCATCGACCGTGGCGCCGAGGTCCACACCCACCGCGTCGCGGATCGAAAATGCCTTGGCCACAGTAAGCCCCAGTCCGATCGACGCGGCGCCTTCGAATTGCCAGTGCAGCCCGGCGAGATCGCCCTTGGTGAAGCCGTCCCACACCGCGTCATAGTCGAACGGGTTGGGCAGCTTGCCCAGCCTGCCGGCGACAGCTTCGGCGAATAAGGTTGTGCGGTCCTTTACGGCGTAAAAGTAATCGATCTTCGGCCTGGCGCTGACCCCGGCCTTGAGGCCAGCACTGCCGCCGGTAAATGGCAGCGTAGCCCCGCCGCTTGCTTCCAGCCGGCCAGAAGCACCAATCCGCATCAGCGGGCCGGCCAGTTGGTCGGTGTAGCTCCACTTGGCCGCCGCTTCCAGGTCCAGCGCAAGCTCGCTGGTAAAGGCGAAGTCGTAGCCGACCTGCCCCCCTGCGTTGCCTCCGCCCGAAGCCGATTGTTTGAGCAGCGGCCAAGCCAATTTGCCGGACCCGCGCTCCGCCCCGTCGCCGAACTGGTCGAGCGTGCGCAGCAGGTCGCCACCCTTGCTGTCGACCTTGGCGAAGGCCTGCTCCAGCCATTCGGCCCTGGCGGCGAGCTTGCCTTGCAAGTCCTCCTCCCCGATTGCAGCGAAAGCCGCCTTCACCGCGTCGGACCGGGTGCCCTCGGCCAGTGCCTTGACCAATGCCCCGGCGCTATCGAAATCCTTAACCTGGTCCGCCTTGTCGCGGAAACTCCTGCCCAGTTCGACCAGCGCCTTGGCGGTTTCGACCTCGTCGTCGAGATCGACCGCGGCGAGCAGCTCATCAAGGTGTTCGGCAGCTTTTGCGGCAATCTTCGGCATGGTCCCCTCCCAGGCATGACGGACCGCCCCGCAAGAGGGCGATCGCGCGGCAAGCATGGCTGGAATCGGGACCCGTTAGTGCATCATTACCAAGCTGCCAGAGCAGGTTAGACAAGATGGCCAGCATTGTCACGGGGGTACGGGGTGGCAGCGGGTAGGTGGTCGCAACCCGGACCTGTTTGTCAAACTGGCGGACGTCGCCGCAATCTTGGACATCGGCGTCGCGCGGATGCATCAGTTGCGGACTGGAAGCACTGCTGCCGGAATACTGGTGGCAAAAGGCACTTGTAAGGCCACCTAAGCCGCTGATCAAACTAGTAAAATCTTGTAACTTCGCACTTTCTAAAGTGCCGTTGTTCTTTCAATATTCAGCCAGTTCGTTACATTTCTGAATGCCTGCCGAGGGGCAATGAGGGCGCCCTCGGCGCAAGAGAGAACAGATAGATGCGTGTCGCAATTGCAGACGACGATCCCGAGCTGCTGGAGCAGCTGTCGGCCGCGCTGGAAGGCGCGAGCCACAGCTTCGATCGCTATCGCAACGGGGCCGAAATGCTCACCGCGCTGAAGCGCGAAACCTATGACGTTGTGCTGATCGACTGGAACATGCCGGGGGCATCGGGGCTGGAAATCGTCACCTGGGCCAGCGCCAATCTGTCGCCGCCGCCGGCAATGATCCTGCTCACCAGCCGGGCCGGGAAGGAAGACGTGGTACGAGGCCTCGAGGCTGGCGCCATCGACTACATCGTCAAGCCGGAGAGCAACGAGGTCATCCTCGCCCGGATCGACGCCGCCATGCGCAAGGTGCGGGCGCGCGAGAAGCCGCGCTTCGAGCAGTTCGGCCGCTATCGGATCGACCGCCTGCAGGAAATAATCGAAGCCGACGGCGAGCCGATCAAGCTCACGGCCAAGGAGTTCAAGGTTGCCGAACTGCTGTTCGACAATCTCAACCGCCCGCTGTCGCGCAACTACATCTTTGCGCAGGTCTGGAACGGTTCGCCCGACATGGAGACGCGCACACTCGACATGCACATCTCGCGCGTCCGCTCCAAGCTGGAGCTGCGCCCGCAAAACGGCTTCGCCATTCAAACCGTGTTCGGTTTCGGCTATCGCATGGACGATTACGACGCCGGCGCGGAGGAATAGCCCATGTTTGCCAATGCCGGGATCCGGGACAGGGCATTTCAGCGCACGGTTATCGCAGCTGCAGTGCTGGCGCTTGCCGGGTGCAACGTGGCGACCCCCTGGCGATCGACTCCACCGGTGCCGGCCTGTCAGCGCAAGCTCTTGTCACCATGCCTGCGGATGCTCCGGCGGGGAGTGACTCGGCGCGGCTCGGTGCGGCATTGCAGCAGGCTTTCAACGCCAACTCCGTCAGTGTCGGCAAGGGCGGCCGTTACCTGGCAGACTTTGCGGTGTCGTTCCGTGATGCCGAGGGCGGGTTGACGACTTCGACAGCGGTCGCCGACGAGAAGAGCATCGACTGGCAGGCCCGCCCCCGTGACGGGAGGGTGTTCGATGGCTGCAAGGCCCAGCGCATGCGCGCCACCCTGGTGCTGTTCGACCAGCAAAGCGGCGCGATGGTCTATCGCGGCGAGGGCGAAGCGACCGATTGCAGCTTCTCCGATGAAGCAATGGACGAAGTCGCGATGGCGCTGGTCGCCGATGCGCTGGGGAAGTTTGGCGGCTAGGCTATCGGTTCAGACAGCGGCAGGGAGATGGCAAAGCGCGTCCCTTGGCCCGCTCCCGACATCACCTCGACGGTTCCCTGATGGGCATCCGCCACCCGCTTGACGAAGGCGAGGCCGAGCCCGGCTCTGGGCCCGGTCCCCGCGGCCTGCTTGCGCTCCTGCGCGCCGAAGCGGGCAAAGGGATCGGCCATCCGCGCGCCCGGCAGCCCCGGCCCCTGATCGGAAATCGATAAGACGGCAAATCCATCAGCACATTGCGCCAATGCGACAGAAACGCTGCTCCCCTCGGGCGCGTATTTGATGGCATTGCTGAGCAGATTGTCGAGCATCCGCGCGATCATCGCCGCATCGACCGGCGCAAACAGCGGTTCCTCGGGCACGGACTGGGCAATGGCAATCTTGCGCGCTCGTGCCTGGGCGTAGAAGCGGTCGCAGGCTTCCTCGACCAACGCGCCGAGGTCCGTTTCCTCGCGCTTGAGCTCGGTTTCTTCGAGCCGGGCAAGCTGGACGAAATTGTCTGCCAGTTTGAGCGTGCGTTCGGCCTGCGTGCGAATACGGTCCAGCATGTCGGGCGGGGCAGCCTCCCCCTGCCGGGTAAGGCCTATGATCGCCACCTGCGGCGTACGCATGTCGTGCGAGAGGAACTCCAGCATTTGCTTGCGCTCTTCCTCGCGGCGGCGATTTTCGGTCACTTCGCGCAGCGCGATGATCTCGCCCTCCCCGCTGCGCCCCAGAGGTGCGCGGGCGACGAGGAAGGTCTTGCCGTCGGCAGTGGCAATCTCTCCGCGCGACTGGTCGTATCGGGCTGCCGCACCTTCCAGCAGCTTGCCGAGCCCCGAGGCCGTGTCCCCCTGCCAATGCGGGAAAAGCGCGTGGGCCTGCGCGTTCATCATCTGCGCGGTGCCATTGCGGTCCAGGACCAGGATGGCATCGGGCGCGGCCTCGATGACCTGCCGCAGGAAGGCGAGCGAGTCCTGCACATTGTGCACCAGCCGCCGCATGCGCGAGACCTGCCGCGCGATGAAGTCGACGCCCTCCACGTCCGCTCCCGCCTCTTTGCCTTCGAGTCGGCGGGCTTCGCGGTCGAGATAGTTGCTGACTGCCGTGAGCCGCCGCCAGCTCCACAGCGGATAGGCCAGCAGGATCACCACCAGCAGCGAACCGATCGGCAGCCACCGCCCGGCCAGCGGGACCAGCAGGATCGACACCGCTGTAAGGATCACGATCACGGCCCCGGCACAGATCAGCCCGTATCGCGGCGGCAGGAACCAGAAAGCGAGGAACAGCGCCATCAGCGAAATCGCCGCGACAAATGTCTGCACCGCTTCGCGATAGGGGTAGATGACCTTGCCCGCGATCAGGTCGTTCAGCAGGTTGGCCTGCGTTTCGACGCCCGGAACGAGTTCGACCGTCCCGGCGGCAGCGGCATAGCTGTCTCCCATGCCGGCAGAGGTTGCCCCGACCAGCACGATCTTGCCTTGTAGCAGACCTGCCGGGACCCGGCCTGCCAGCACGTCGGCTGCGGAAATGGAAGCGAAGGATCCGGGCGGGTTGAAGGCTATAATGGGGTGGTTGGCATCGGGCCCAAGCTGGGGCGGTGCGGGCGGCAGGTCCAATCCCAATGCCCGCAATGCAACCACGGAGAGATGCGGCATGTGCGCCTTGCCGACGCGCTGGCGGAGTGTGAAACGGCGCAGCACGCCGTCCTCGTCGGGCAAGGCACCGACATGGCCGACACCGCGGGCCGCCTCAGCCAGTTCGGGCAGCGGCATGACCGGCTGGTAGTCGCCCACGGTGTTGGCAGCGATGCCGAAACCGTGGGGCAGGACGACCTTGCCCGATCGCCCTATCGCCTGTGCCAGGGCATGGTCATTGGCCGGATCGGTTGTTTCCATGAACAGCACGTCGAGCAGCACCAGTTTCGCACCGGCGGCATCGAGCGCGTCGACCAGCCGTGCATGTTCCAGGCGCGGCCATGGCCATGAGCCCACTTCGCTGAGCGCCCGATCATCGATCCCGACGATGAGGATGCCGGGATTGACCTCGGGTCGGGCCAGCGAGCTGGCGAAATCCAGCAAGCGATTGTCCAGCCGCAGCGTCGCCTCGGTCCACTGCCCAGCAACCGCCCCGGTAAAGGCCAGCAGGAGCAACAGGAGCCATTCGAGGCGGAGCCGCAGCGGGTTCATGGCGCGACCGTAACGCGCTGTGCGCTATTCGGAAACGGCCAGCCTCTGGTCAGGACCCCAGACCTTCAGCAGACCTTCCTCTACCGCCTGGATCGCCGCAACGCGCCAGACATAGACGCCGGGTTCGAGAGCGGTCAGCACCAGCCCCGTCTCGCGCAAGCCGGTCTCGTCGACCAGCGGGCTGCCGTCCTGCCCCTCGCGCCATAGCTGGAACGCATAGAAAGTCTCGCCTTCGTCGCCCTCGGCGGTTTCCGCCAGCCACTTGAACAAATAGCCATCGGCGAGAGGAGATTGCTCGACCTCGGCTGTGACGCCCAACCGCTTGCGGCGGAACGAATAGGCTTCCGAAAAACCCTCTAGATCGCTGGCCGCAATGGTGCGGGCGCGGACGAAATAGCGCCCGTTGTCGAGCGGGGGGAAGGTCACTGACCGGTTGCCGGTGACCTGTTCGCCGACCACTTCGAGGAAGCCCGCATCGCGCGCAAGCTGGATGCGGAAGCCCTTGGCCTTGCTGTCAGGCTCGATTGCGAAGCCCAGCATCTGGCCGGTCTGGACCGCTCCGGGATCGATCATCACGGGCGGGGGCAGGAGCGTTTCCAACTGGCCTGCTCCCTCTGCCGTGCTGGTCACACCAAAGCCCGCTGGGGTCGGGATTTCTTTCTCGCCGGCGGCAACCGCAACCGTGCCTTCAATCACTTCGGCAAGGCTCCGCTCGCCCGCTTCGTCATAGGCGACGCGGAATTCGGTACCGCGCACGGCGGTGACGGTGGTCGGGGTGCGCAGGCGGAAGCGCTCGCCGCTCCTCAGCTTGGGCGCCTTGGCCTCGCCCCGCCCGCCGAGCACGGCAAAGTCGACGTCGAGCAGATCGCCAAGCAGATAGCGCCGCGCGCGCAGCAGCTGGGCCCTGGTGTTGGACGGCAAGGCGACTTCGCCGCCATTGGCGGCGCGGAAGCTGACAAAGCCGCCGCGCCCCGTGGTCACGATCTGCCGCTCGTTCAGCACCGCCCCGACCGCAGGGACGCGGCCGGCGATATCGACCTGGCCGGAAAAGCCCGCCACGCGCAGCTCGACCGGCGTGTAGCGCAGCAATTCGCGCGGGATGCGCAGTTGCTTGCCCACTGGCAGGCGGCGCGGCTCTGCAATGCGGTTGAGCCGCTGGACCCGCAAGGCCGCGCCATCGCTGGTCAGATAGAGGCGTGCGAGGCCGTAAAGCGTGTCGCCCTTCTTGACTGCGTAGGAAACTGTCTCCTCGTCCTGCGCCCTGAGCGGTGCGGGGAGCAGCAGCATGCTGGCCAGTGCGGCGAGCGTGGCTGCCATTATGCGGGCAGGCTTGAACATGGCGATCCCTCTCTGCCTGTCGTTCCGGGGCCGGTCTGTCCGGGCAGGCTCACGATGCAGTCATGTCATGAGCGCGCCCCCCGTGCCATGCTCCATGGCATGGGTTTTACATTCCCTTACACTTGCCCTGGTGTCGGCCCTGGTACCGACCGTTGCATCAAATGGCTGATTGTCGGGGGATTATAGTCGCCTGCGCGCCAGCGAATCATGGCTTCATCGGAAAGGCTATCGCGGCTCGCCGGACCCTTGCGCCAGTGCATCGGGCGGACCAGCGCGAGCGGCCCTGAATAGGGTTGGAAAGAGGCCAGAGGATCAGGGCTGGTATAATCCTCGATCAGATCGGGGCAGAATTCGAGCCCGACTGCACCGGCTTCGGCCACCATCCACTTCAGTGGCCCATCCGACAGGCCGCGCTCGGTGCGAATACCGCCGCCCACACTACCGTGACCACCGGGAAACCAGACCTCTTTCAGCGTATGTTGGGGCCTTGGGTGCCTGGGCGGCATCATCCGGGTCACATCGAAATCCTGCCGCTGCTCGTCGATGGCGACCGCATGGCGGGCGTGAAGGATCCATGAGTTGAGCTGCGTGTCGTGAAAGGCATGCTTGTCGGCGAAAAGTCGCTCTTCCGGAAACAGCGGGATGACATCGGGAATCCCCAACGCGCCGACCGTGTCGAAGCAACCGAGAAAATGAACCACCGGGGGTTCATCATCCCGGCTGTTCGAATTCGACTTGCGGAAGACGATGCACTCGTCATGGTCCGGCCCGATTTCACGGTCACGATAGAGCGACATTGCGCGCGGGATGGCGCGCAGGCAGTCCCGCCGAATTATGCCGCAACTGCGGATGAGCCCTGCCAGCGATCGCACGGTATAGGCGCCACGACTGAAGCCGAAGAGGTAGATCTCGTCGCCGACCTCCCAGTTCATGCTGAGGAAACTGTAGGCCTGCTCGATCTCCTTATCGAGCCCGATCCCGAAGGCGCCGCCCATGACTCGGTTGAACGCGCTCCCCAGCCCGACGCCGGGATCGTAATAGAGCGACTGGGTCGTGCCGTTCGTCGCGGTCGGGCGCACGAACTGGGCGATGCGCTGGACGTTGGTAGGCCAGTCGTTGTCGAGACTTTGCCAGGTGCCGTCGCAGCAGATGATCAAGCGCTTCATCGGTCTCTCCCCTTCTCGGGTTGGAGTGGTGCGATCGAGACCCGTTTTTATAATCCCGATCTAGCAGAACCGGTACGACTGAAAAAGCGCGTTCAATTGCCGGCGGCAACTGCAATCGGCACAGGCGGATTTCCGGGATTTACATTGCTGGGAAAAGATGTTGGTTTAGCCCCTGACCTTGGTCGATTGACTGGGAGTGGGCGATGACGAGATTCTATTCGCTGGCGCGTGCACTGGCTGGCGGTGTAGCTGCGTTGACCTTTGCGGCGCTTTTTCTTGCCGTCCCGGCGCTGGCCCAGCCTGCCGCCAAGCCCTGGCCGCGCGAAGTGCAGGCGGTCTATGACGGGTTCAAGAACGAATGCCGCGCGGCGGGGGGATATTTTGTGCCCGACCGCGAATTCTTCGCCACCGAAACCGAGGTTAACGGGGACAAGAAAGCCGACTGGGTGGTCGAGGAATCGGCGCTGCAATGCCAGGTGAGCGACCTTGTCCGTGACAGCGGCATGGCCCCCGACGGCAACGCCAATTGCGGCACGGCGGGCTGCCAGTCGCTGTTCCTGATCTCCGGCAAGAAGGGCTTTGTCGAAAGCTATTTGCAAGTCCGCGGCTGGTCGGTCGTCGACGGCGGCGGCGGGCGCAAGCTGCTCGAGGCTTCGGTCCATGGCTCGTCCTGCGGCGGGATCGGGGCGGAGGTCTGCATCAACACGCTGCGCTGGAACGGCGCCGACTGGGATTTGGTCAAGCAATACCGCTGGACCGAGGCCGATTACGAACGCGACCAGGCCGCCATGGCTAGCGCCGAGCCCTACCAGGAGCTGCCTCGCCACGAGACGCGCTGGATCTTTGCCGGCGAAGGAGCCGCGGCGATCGCCGCCGTGGTCGACCATCCCGAGTTCCCGGCCATCGGTATCCGCTGCCAGCTCGGCGGCGGTTTGATCTTTACCGCCATGCCCAGACAGGGGCTGGGGCTGCCGCCCGACAACCAGCCGCTGATGCTGTATTTCTACGGCTCAACCGAGGGTATAGAAGGCGTCCAGACCCTGATGAAAGAGCCAGGCAAGCCGGACTGGAGCGGGGTCATGGCGCCGACCCTCGAAGGATTGATGAGCGGGCGCGACACCGAGGTGAAGCTGATGGCCAGCCTGGACGGTGGCGGCGAATGGCAGGAGCTGACCTGGCTGTCGCTCGGCGGCTCGACCGCGGCGCTGCGCAGTATCACCAAGGCCTGCGCCGGGGCCTCGAGCAGCGTCGCCGCCGCCCAGGCAAGTTCCATGCAGCCGGTCGGCCCGCTCGGGATTGTGCCCGGATACTACGTCAGCGAATACGAATCCTGCCGCGCGCCGGGGTTCGAAGCCTATTACTACGACGGCAAGCGCTGGGGGCTGATGGGCGGCAACCAGGACGAGTTCTCGCAGAACATCGTCGAGCCGCTCGGCAAGGTGCGCAAGGTCGGCAAATCCTTCGCGCTCGACGCGTGGGACATGATGATCGAGGTCGGCTCGCCGACCCGCATCCAGCCGACCATCCAGGACACCGGCGCATGGATGCGCTGGTGTCCCGAGAGCGAGATCCCGGCCAACTTCCGGGTCAAGTGACAGCAGACAGGAGAGAAACCATGAAGACGATGTCCAGGCCCTTGGCGGCGCTGTCGCTGGTCCTTGCGCTCGGCGCATGCGGCGATGCGGCGACCGCCACGACCACCAGCGATGGCAAGGAGGATGTTGCCAGCGCAGCCCCTGCGGAAGAGGTGGCCAAGCCCGCTGCCGAGCCGACCACTGCCAAGACCGAGAGCGCTGACGCTTCCTTCCCGCCGGTCCCGGAAGGCTTCTATGCCGCCAATGCCACCTGTGCCGAAGCTGCCGAATTAGGCGATGCCTATGTCTATTTCGACCGCAAGAACTGGATCGAGATCGACGGCGGTTCGGAGGTGACTGCCATCAAGAACACCGGCGGCAGCAACTGGACCGTCCAGCTCGACGGTGGCGGGCCGCCGCTGAAGTTGACCGTCACGGGACCCGCCAGTTTCACCGAATACGGGCGCACGATGACGCATTGCCCGACCTCAAGCGTCCCGGCGCAGGCGCAGCAGGACTTCGGTCCGGCAAGCTAGGTCCGCGCGCTCGCCGGAGCGCGCTGACCCGACCTCCTCAGTCGACGAAGCCGTCGACGCGCTCGACGATGATCGCCGGTGCCATGCCGCCCGCGGCGCACATGGTGACGAGGCCGGTCTTCTTGCCGGTCCGCTCCAGCTCGTCGACGATGGTGCCGATCAGCATCGAGCCGGTCGCGCCGATCGGATGTCCCAGCGCGATCGCGCCGCCGTTGACGTTGACCTTGTCCCAGTCGAGCCCGAGATCGCGCACGAACTTGGCGGCGACCACGGCGAAGGCTTCGTTGATCTCGAACAGGTCGATATCGTCCACGCTCATGCCGGCCTTGTCGAGCACGCGCTTGGCGGCGGGGACCGGGGCGTTGAGCATCAGCGTCGGGCAATCGCCCATATTGGCGGTGGCGACGATACGGGCGCGGGGCTTGAGGCCGTGCTTCTCGCAATATTCCTTGCTCGCCACCAGCACGCCCGCCGCGCCATCGACCACGCCCGAGCTGTTGCCGGCATGGTGGAAGTGCTCGATCTTCAGATCGGGGTACTTCTGGTTGATGAGCCCGCGGAAGGTGGTGCCATTGGCATCGAGCGGGACATCCGCCAGCTTGGGGAAGGCCGGTTCGAGCTGGGCCAGCGTTTCCATCGTGGTCTGCGGGCGGGGAAACTCCTCGCGGTCGAGCACCACCGTGCCGTCGTCATGGACCACCGGCACGACCGACTTGTCGAAGCGGCCTTCGGCAATGGCGACGGCGGCGCGCTGCTGGCTGAGATAGCCGACATGGTCGAGTTCCTCGCGGGTGAAGCCTTCCATGCTGGCAATGGCATCGCCGCACACGCCCTGGTGGCTCTGCGGGTGCTTGGCCTGCAGCCGCTCGTTGCCGCTGCCCATGCGCGGGCCGTCGATTCCGGCAGCCATCTTGGCCTTGGCCATTTCGGCGGTGAGGCTCATCATCTCGGTCCCGCCGGCGACGACGCAATCGGCCATGCCACTCATGACCTGCGCCGCGGCGAGGTTCACCGACGTGATGCCGCCGCCGCAGAACCGGTCGAGCGTCATGCCGCTGCTGGTGATGTCGTACCCGGCGTCGAGCGCGGCCATGCGGCCCATGTCGCCAGCCTGCTTGCCGTCCTGCGTGCTGACCGACCAGATCACGTCATCGACCGTCGTGGTGTCGAGATTGTTACGCTCCTTGAGCGCCTTCAGCACGGTGGCGGCCAGATGCTGCGGATGCTCCCCCGCCAGCGCTCCCTTGCCGACCTTGCCGATCCCGCGCGGCGTGCGGCAGGCGTCTACGATGTAAGCAACAGGCATGGTTCTCTCCTCAAAATTTCGACTCCGGTTCAAGAGTCCGGTTGACGTTTCCGTAAAGCTTGGCCAGCACGGGCACAAGCAAAGTTTCAAAAGACAACGGAGAGAGGAAATATGAGCGAAGCTGCGACCCAGGAAGTGCTGACCGAGGAACGCGACGGCATCCTGATCATCACCATCAACCGGCCCGAGGCCAAGAACGCCATGACCAAGGCGGCATCGGAAGGCATTGCCGCCGCGCTCGACCGGCTCGATGGCGAGGATCACCTGCGGGTCGGCATCCTGACCGGGGCTGGCGGAACCTTCTGCTCGGGCATGGACCTCAAGGGCTTCCTGCGCGGCGAAACGCCGAGCGTGCCCGGGCGCGGTTTCGGCGGGCTGACCGAGCGCAAGCCGGCCAAGCCGCTGATCGCGGCGGTCGATGGCTATGCCTTGGCGGGCGGGCTCGAACTGATGATCGCCTGCGACCTGGTGGTTGCCAACAGCGGCGCGAAGTTCGGCATCCCCGAAGCCAAACGCGGGCTCGTCGCGGCGGCGGGCGGCCTGATGGTGCTGCCTGACCTTATCCCGCACAAGGTGGCGATGGAGCTGGCGCTGACCGGCGACTTCATCGACGCGGGCCGCGCCTATGAGCTGGGCTTGATCAACCGCGTCACCGATGGTCCGGCGCTCGACGGCGCGCTGGCGCTGGCCGAGGCGATCAACGCCAACGGGCCGCTCGCGGTCAAGGTCTCCAAGCAGATCATCGAGGAATCGCGCGGCTGGGTGCGCGCCGACCGCTACAAGGAACAGGGCAAGCTTATGCCGCAGATCTTCATGAGCGAAGACGCGCGCGAAGGCGCGGCGGCCTTTGCCGAGAAGCGCAAGCCCAACTGGAAGGGGAAGTAAGGCGATGCCCGGTCCTCTTTCGGGTATCCGCATCGTCGAATTCGCCGGGATCGGCCCGGGTCCCTTCTGCGGCATGATGCTGGCCGACCATGGTGCGGAAGTGATCCGCATCGACCGCGCCAGCGGCTCGCGCGGCGGCTCGCAGCCGGTGACATCGAAGGACGTGCTGGCGCGCGGGCGCAAGTCGATCGCCATCAACCTCAAAACCGCCGAAGGCGTGGCGCTCGCCCGCAAGCTGGCCGCCAGTGCCGACGGCATCATCGAAGGCTTCCGGCCCGGGGTGATGGAGCGCCTCGGCCTCGGGCCGGAGGAGCTGCTCAAGGACAATCCCAAGCTGGTCTATGGCCGCATGACGGGCTGGGGCCAGACCGGACCCTATGCGCCCTGGGCGGGGCATGACATCAACTATATCGCGCTCGCCGGGGCGCTCGCCCACTATGGCCGCGCGGGTGGCAAGCCGACCCCGCCGATCAACATGGTGGGTGATTTCGGCGGCGGCGGGATGATGCTCGCCTATGGCATGGTCGCCGCGCTGCTCAACGTCGCGCGCGGCGGGGAGGGCCAGGTGATCGACTGTGCCATGACCGATGGCACGGCGGTGCTGATGTCGATGATGCACGGCATGAAGAACATGGGCGTGTGGTCGGAAGATCTCGGCGTCAACATGCTCGATACCGGGGCGCATTTCTACGACACTTACGAAACGGCGGATGGCAAGTTCATTTCCATCGGCAGCATCGAGCCGCAGTTCTATGCCGAACTGCGGCGGCTCGCCGGGCTGGAAGAGGACACCCAGTTCGATGCCCAGCATGACCGCCGCCGGTGGGGCGAAATGAAGGACAAGCTGACCGCGCTGTTCAAGTCGAAGACCCGCGCCGAGTGGAACGCGCTGATGGAGCATACCGACGTCTGCTATGCGCCGGTGCTGACCATGAGCGAGGCGGCGCAGCATCCGCACAATGTCGCGCGCGGGACCTTTATCGCAGTCGGCGGCGACACCCAGCCGGCCCCCGCGCCGCGCTACTCCGGCACCGCCAACGCTACGCCGGCCCCGGCTCCGTTGCCGGGCGACGACACCGATGCCATCCTCGGCTCGCTGGGGATCGACACCAATGAAGCTGCCGCCCTGCGCGAAGCAGGGACGGTCGCCTGAACGAACTCACGCGAGGACCAGACCCATGCTCGATACCGCCAACCGCTTCGCCTATAACGAGGACCACGAGGCCTTCCGCGACACTGTGCGCAAGGTCTTCGCCCAGCACCTCGAACCCTATCTCGACGAGCATGAGAAGAACGGCATCGTCCCGCGCGAGGTGTGGAAGGCGGTTGGCGAGGCAGGTCTTCTGTGCCCCACGGTCAAGGAAGAGAATGGCGGGCTCGGGCTCGACTTCGGCTTCAACTGCGTGCTGTGCGAGGAGCTGAGCTACCTCGGCTCCTCGGCCGGGTTCACGCTGCAAAGCGACATCACCGCCAATTACTTCGAGCGCCTCGGCAGTGACGAGCAGCGGGCAAAATATCTCCCCGGCATGGTCAGCGGCGACATTATCACCGCCATCGCCATGACCGAACCGGGCGCGGGGAGCGACTTGCAGGGCATCCGCACCACCGCGATCGAGGATGGCAATCACCTGGTCATCAATGGCTCCAAGACCTACATCACCAACGGCCAGAACGCTGATTGCGTCATCGTGGTGGCCAAGACCGACCCCAGCCAGGGCGCCAAGGGTACGTCGCTGGTGCTGGTCGATGCCGGTACGCCGGGCTTCGAGCGGGGGCGCAATCTCGACAAGATCGGGCAGCATTCGGCTGACACTTCTGAGCTGTTCTTCAACGATTGCCGCGTGCCCAAGACCAATATCCTCGGGCAGGAAGGGCGTGGCTTCATCCATCTGATGGAGGAACTGCCGCAGGAACGGCTGGGCATCGCGGTCGGCGCGCAGGCCAGCGCCCAGCGCGCCTTCGACGAGGCGGTCAAATTCACCAAGGACCGCAAGGCCTTCGGCAAGACCGTGTTCGATTTTCAGAACACCAAGTTCACCCTCGCCGACCTCAAGGCCAAGCTGCAAGTCGGCTGGGCCCACCTCGACTGGGCGATCAAGCGGCATCTGGAAGGCAAGCTGACCACCGACGAGGCGAGCGCGGCCAAGCTGTGGCACACCGACCTGCAATGGGAAATGGTCGACGCCTGCCTCCAGCTCCACGGCGGCGCGGGCTACATGAACGAATATCCCATCGCCCGCCTGTGGCGCGACGCCCGCGTGACCCGCATCTTTGGCGGCACGAACGAGATCATGAAGGAAGTGATCTCGCGGTCGATTTGAGGGGCATCCGGGCCCAGCCGCGTCATTGCGAGGAGCGCAGCGACGCGGCAATTCAAAGACCCGTTGCGCCCCCCTCTGGATTGCCGTGCGGCATTGCCGCTCGCAATGACGGCAATGGGGTGGATAGCTGCCCTTAATGACGTTGGACAATCTGGATGAGGTTGCCGCAACCATCTTCAAGAACCGCGGTCGTAACCGGCCCCATCACTGTCGGCGGCTGCGTAAATGCCACGCCGAGTCCAGCCAGACGATCGTGTTCAGCGAAAACATCATCTACTCCGAACATTGTGCAGGGTATGCCATCGGCAATCAGCGCTGACTTCCACGATTTTGCAGCCGGATGCTCATCGGGCTCGAGAAGCAGTTCAACGCCATCCTCATCACCCGGCGATGTCAGCGTAAGCCATCGATGTCGTCCCATGGGCATGTCGTGCTTTACCTCGAAGCCAAGTTTGTCCCGATAGAACAACAAAGCCCTGTCCTGATCATCCACCAAGATGCTCGTTACAATTATCTTTGCCATGCAGTTCCTCCGTCGTTTTTCCCGCCAGCGGCCCGAGCCATAATTTCCACAGCCGCTGAAGCGGTTCGCGTTCAAGGAAGTGTCGCTTGGATCGCCACTCCCAGCTTGTGCTGATGACACCCGCTTGCTCCAGCAATCCAAGGTGCTTGGACAGAGCCTGACGCGAAATGCTGGTCCCATCCCAGTTGAGCAGACGGACATGAAGCTCAAAAAGCGTTTGCCCGTCACGTTCGGCCAATTCGTCAAGCAGACGACGGCGAGTATGGTCAGCAAGGGCCTTGAAAACCAGATCCATCTCCATGCGGCGTGCATGAACTGGCCGAGGCCATCATGCAACTCAAATGTTGCATGATGGCCTGCATGGTGAAGCTGATAATGCGATTCACAATTTCAGGGTCCGTTTCGGGGTCGTAAACAGCCCTAGCCCCTCACCCGATAAACCCCTTCACCTCGGCCACAAAATCCTCGAACCGGTCGTGGTGCACCCAGTGCCCCGCGCGGGCGTATTCGGTGACGCTGACATTGTCGCCGAAGTGGACCATGCGGCCGTCCTTCTCCGGGTTGCTGGCCCAGCTGTCGGCGCCGTAGACCAGCAGCGCCGGGCAGGTGATGCGGCTCCACAGTTCGGCCAGTTGCTCATGGGTGATGTCATCGGGCGGCCAGGCGTGGAGGTGGGGGTCGAACTTCCAGCTCCAGGTGCCGTCCTCGTTGCGGATCGCGCCGTGGCGGGTGAGGTGTTCGGCCTGTTCGCGGCTGAGATAGCTATTGGCCTCGTGCATCCGGTCGAGCGCTTCGGCGAAGCTGGCGTATTTGCGGATCTGGCGCGAGGAGGCCTCGCGCTTCTTGTCGATCCATTGCTTGCGGTGCTCGTACCACGGCGTCTCGGCCATCTTGTCCTGCACCTTGGGACTGGGACCGAGCCCTTCGATGGCGACGATCTTGCGCACATTCTCCGGATACATCCCGGCATAGCGCAGCGAGACATTGCCGCCCAACGAGTGCGAGATGATGGTCACAGGCGCGAGCTCGAGCTGGTGGATCAGCTGCGCCAGGTCATAGACATAGCTGCTGACGTTATAGACCCCGGTGTTGGTCCATTCGCTGTCGCCATGCCCGCGCAGATCGGGGCAGATCACGTGCCAGTCATGCCGCAGTTCCTCCGCCACCCAGTCCCAGCTGCGGCAATGGTCGCGCCCGCCGTGCTGCAGGATCAGCGGCGGCGCGCCTTCATTGCCCCAGTCGGCGTAATGCAGCCGGGTGCGCTGGCTGATGAATGTCTGCGAAGTAGGGCCGATGAGGTCCGACATGGTTTCCCTTCACGTAAGCGGAAATTTGCGTTGCGGATCGCTACCGATGCGATAGGCTGCTTGGCAATAGAATAGCGAGAGAGGAATCACCATGCCCGCCATCAATGTCCCCCAGCCCGCCTTCATGGAAGACGAGGAAATCGCGATTTTCGCCGACGCGGTGGGCAAGTTCTATCAGCAGCACGCCCCGGAAAAGCGCATCCTGAAGTGGCGCGAGGACGGCCAGGTCGAGCGTGAATTCTGGCGCGAGGCGGGCCAGGCAGGGCTGCTCGGCGTGTCGGTGCCGACCGAATATGGCGGCCACGGCGGCGACTTCCGGCATGACATGGTGGTGATCGACCAGCAGGCCAGGCACGGCGTCGAAGGCTTCGCTGCGAGCCTGCACAACACGGTCATCCTGCCCTACCTCGTCCGCCACGGGACCGAGGAGCAGAAGCAGAAATACTTGCCCAAGCTGGTCACCGGCGAACTGGTCAGCGCCATCGCCATGACCGAGCCGGGCGTGGGCTCGGACCTGCAGAGCGTCACCACCACGGCATTGAAGGACGGCAATGGCTACCGCATAAACGGGGCCAAGACCTATATCTCCAACGGCCAGACCGCCGACTTCATCATCGTCGTCGCCAAGACCGACCCCAGCGAGCGGGCCAAGGGCATTTCGCTGATGCTGCTGGAGACCGAAGGGGCCGAGGGTTTCCAGCGCGGCAAGAAGCTCGACAAGATCGGGCTCGATGCGTCGGACACCTCGGAACTGTTCTTCGACGATGTCTTCGTGCCGGCGGAAAACGTGCTCGGCGGGGTCGAGGGCAAGGGCTTCTACCAGCTGATGGGCGAGCTGCCGCAGGAGCGCCTGATCATCGCCATGGGCGCGATGACGGGGATCGAGAAGGCGCTGGAAACCACGCTCGAATACACCAAGAGCCGCAAGGCTTTCGGCCAGACCATCTGGGACTTCCAGAACACCCAGTTCGTGATGGCCGACCTGACCGCGCGGGCGACCGCGGCGCGGGTGTTCGTCAACGACTGCATCGCGCGCCATTTGAAGGGCGAGCTCGACGTCGCCACCGCCTGCATGGCGAAGTACTGGGTCACCGAACTGCAGGGCGAAGTGGTCGACAAGTGCCTGCAGTTCCACGGCGGCGCGGGCTTTATCAACGACTACCCGATTGCCCGCATGTACCGCGACAGCCGCATCACCCGCATCTTCGGCGGTTCCAACGAAGTGATGAAGATGGTGATCGCCCGCTCGCTCTGACATTGCTGCCGCGCTCTTGACCTGGTCACGGGCGCGGCGCAGTCTCGTTGCATAACAGTACGCATGCAGGGGGAGAGGACATGCGCAAGAGGACAATCGCCGCCGGGGTCGCGGCTGTGGCGCTTGCAGGGGGCGCAGCATGGTATGTCGGCGTGTTCACGCCGCGGGCCAGCGCCGAGCAGGCCGGCAACGGCGAGGACACGGTCGAACTGGCCGAGTATCCTGACCGGGTCTATTGGGGCGACACCCATCTCCACACCGACAATTCGATCGACGCCTTCGGCTTCGGGGTTCGCATCGGGCCGGAGGAAGCGCTGCGCTTTGCCAAGGGCGAAAAGGTCAAAGCGACCACCGGGCTCGATGCCCAGCTCGCCCGGCCGCTCGATTTTCTGGTCATTGCCGACCATTCGGACGGGCTCGGCGCGACCAAGCGGCTGATGAACGCCCCGCGTGCGCTGGTGCGCGATCCGACGCTGCGGCGCTGGCAGGCGATGCTGCGTGAAGGCGGGCAATCCTCGCAGCGCGCCATAGCCGAGCTGATCACCGCAGCCGCCGACAACACGCTGCCCGAGGCACTGCGCGATCCCGAGACCCAGCGTGAAGGGACGACGGAGATCTGGCAGGAGAACCTGCGGCTGGTCGATCTCTACAACCAGCCGGGCACCTTCACCGCCTTTGCCGGGTTCGAATGGACGCTCATGCCCGACGGCAACAATCTCCACCGCGTGGTGATGTTCCGCGACGGCGCGCCGACCATCGGCGACACCCTGCCCTTCGCCGGGATCGGCACCGAGGTCGATGCGCTGTGGGATTATCTCGAGGCTTACGAGAAAGGCACCGGCGGGCAGGCGCTGGCCATTCCGCACAATTCGAACCTTTCCAACGGGCTGATGTTCGAGCTGACCGGCCCGGACGGGCAGCCGATGTCGGAAGCCTATGCGACCAGGCGGGCGCGGTGGGAACCGGTGGTCGAGATCACCCAGATCAAGGGCGACAGCGAGACGCATTCGTTCCTTTCGCCCAATGACGAATTCGCCGGCTATGGCGACTGGGGCTGGGATCTCGGCAATCTGCCGCTGACGGCGGCGAGCACGCCCGACATGTATGCCGGCAGCTATGTCCGCGAAGCGCTCAAGCGCGGGCTCTCGGTCGAGCAGCGGCTGGGGGTCAATCCCTACCGTTTCGGCCTGATCGGCTCGACCGATTCGCACACCGGGCTGGCGACGGCGGACGAGGACAATTTCTTCGGCAAGCACACCGGCAATGAACCGCAGAAGGGCCGGTCGATCGAGCCGCAGAATCTCGGCACGCGCGAGGGGAGGTTCGGCTGGAACTATCTCGCCAGCGGCTATGCCGCCGCCTGGGCGCGGGCCAACACACGGGCGGAAATCTTCGACGCGTTCAAGCGCCGCGAGGTCTATGCCACCACCGGCACGCGGATGAGCGTGCGGGTGTTCGGCGGATTTGGCTTCGACGACAGCAGCTTCGGCAAGGACTGGGTCAAGACCGGCTATGCCGGGGGTGTGCCGATGGGCGGGGTGCTCAACGACTCTGGCACTGCGCCGCGCTTCATGATCGAGGCGCTGAAGGATCCCGAGGGGGCCAATCTCGACCGGGTGCAAGTGGTCAAGGGCTGGGTCGATGCGGCGGGGAACACACAGGAGAAAGTCTTCGACGTGGTGTGGTCGGATGCGGCCAAGCGGCCGCTGACGGGGGGCAAGGTGCCGGCGGTCGGCAATACCGTCGATGAAGCCAAAGCGAGCTACACCAACACCATCGGCGCGGCGCAATTGCGCACGCTGTGGACCGATCCCGACTACCAGCCGGGGCAGCGGGCGTTCTACTATGTCCGCGTGCTGGAGATCCCGACCCCGCGCTGGGTGCTGTTCGATGCGCTGCGCTTCGGGGTCAAGCTGGGGCCGGAGGTCGTCAAGACCGAGCAGGAGCGGGCCTATACCTCGCCGATCTGGCTGTTGCCCAAGGCGAATTGATGGTCCTTGCTGACAGGTTGCGCACCGTCCTGCGCGAGCCGCTCGTGCATTTCCTGATCGGCGGGGCGCTGATCTTCGCCTTCTTCGCCTGGCGCGGGGAGGAAGCCGATCCCGCCAGCCGCGTGATCGACGTGACCCGCGAAGTGCAGGCGCAGATTGCGCTCGATTACGAGCGGAGCATGCAGCGGCCGCCGACCGATGCCGAGCTGGCCGCGCTGACCGAACGCTGGGTGCGCGAAGAGGTGCTGTATCGCGAGGCGCTGCGGCTCGGCTTCGATGCGGGGGATCCGGTGGTGCGGCGGCGGCTGGCGAAGAAGATGGATTTTCTCGCGACCTCCTCCGCCGAAGCGGCGGAGCCGAGCGAGGCCGAGCTGGAGCAATGGTACCGCACCAATGCGGCGCGCTATGCCAGCGATCTGCGGCTGAGCTTCGACCAGGTCTATTTCGCGGCGCGGCCCGATGCGGGGGCAGTGCTGCCCGGACTGCGGCGAGACTGGCAAGGCGCGGGTGAGCCGGCCTCGCTCCCTGACAGCGTCGAGGCGCGCGAGAAGGCGCAGGTTGCGGCGCAATTCGGGGCGGATTTTGCCAGTAAGCTGGTCAGCATGACGCCGGATGGGCGCTGGCAGGGGCCGATCGCGTCCGGGGTCGGCTGGCATTTCGTTCGCCTGCGCAAGATGGAGCCGGGACGGGTGCCCGAACTCGCCGCCAGCCGTCAGCGGGTGATCGAGGACTGGCGGCTCGCCACCGCGCGCGAGCGGGAGGAGGCGGCATACCGGCTGCTGCGGGAAGCCTATACGGTGAAGATCGAGAAGTGAGCCGGCGGTTGTTTGCCATTCTGGCACTGGCCATGGCTGCGCCCGCAGCGGCTGACGAGCTGCGCCCCGGCTATATCGAATTCGCCCAGCAATCCGCGCGCGATTGGACGCTGAACTGGAAGCAGCCGCTCGCCGCGCCCGGTCCGGCGGCGCTGGTGGTGCCGGTCCTGCCCACGGGCTGCGCGCTGGCGGGCGAACCGGTCAAACGCAGCCTGCCGAGCGCGCTGATCGGATCGGCGGAAGTGACATGCGCGGGCGCGGTCGACGGCGGGCGCGTCGGACTGGAAGCCATTCTGGGAGGCGGCGATGTCATGCTGCGGGTCGCGCCGCTGTACCGCCCGGTGCAGAGCTTCCGGCTGACGGCAACCGAGCCCTTGGCCACCATCGCTGCCAAGCCGTCGAGCTGGCAGGTCTGGCAAAGCTACTTCGTGCTCGGGGTCGCGCATATCCTCGAGGGCTGGGACCATTTGCTGTTCGTGATCGCGCTGGTGCTGCTGGTGCGGCGCGGCTGGGCGGTGGCCAAGGCGGTGACGGCCTTTACCGTGGCGCATTCGCTGACGCTGGCGGGGGTCTCGCTGGGGCTTCTTGGACTGCCGGGAAGGCCGGTCGAAGCGGTGATCGCGCTCAGCATCGTGTTGCTGGCGATGGAGACCGCGAGAGGCGATCAGTCCAGCTTCACCCGCCGCTGGCCCTGGGTGGTGGCTTTCCTGTTCGGGCTGATCCACGGCTTCGGCTTCGCCGGGGCCTTGCGCGCAATCGGCCTGCCCGAAGGCGAGGTTCCGGCGGCGCTGGTGTCGTTCAACCTCGGGGTCGAGGCGGGGCAGCTCGCGGTGGTGCTGGCGGTGCTGCTGGTGCTGGAAGGGGTCAGGCGCCTGCGCGAGGCTGCGCTTGCTCCTACGATCCGCACCGCCAGCTATGCCATCGGCGTGACCGGCAGTTACTGGCTGATCGACCGGCTGGTGGGCTGAGTCTCGCCGCCGAGCGCCTGCCAAAGCACCACGCGCGCCCGTTCCGCCTGCCCGCGGGCGATCGCCACCCGCTCGCCGCTGGCATCGGCGCTGCGGCGCGCTTCGAGCACAGTGAGGAAGTCGGACAGGCCCGCGCGGTAGCGGGTGTCGGCGAGCTTGGCCGCGCGTTCGGCGCTGGCGAATTCGCGCTCGGCAGCGGCGAGCTGGTTGTCGGCGGCGGCGACCAGGCCGTAGCCGGCCTCGGCATCGCCCAGCGCCGTAAACACGGCATTACGGTAGCCCGCAAAGGCGAGCTTCTTGCCCGCTGCCGAGGCCTCGATCTCGGCCTCGATCCGGCCGAAGTCGAACAGCGGGGCGAGCAGGCTGCCGCCAACCGAGCCGACCACGGCGTCCTCGTCGAACAGATCGCCCAGATCGAACGCCAGCAGGCCGAGCGCTGCCGACAATGTCAGCTGCGGGAAACGCCGCGCCGCGCTGGCGGCCAGCTCGGCGTCGGAGGCGCGCAATTGCGCCTCGGCGGCGAGCACATCGGGCCGGTTGGCGAGCAATTGGCTCGGCAGCGAGGCAGGGGCCGCAGGCTGCGCCGGGGCCGGGGCGGGCTGGAGCAGCGCCTCGCGCACCTTCTGCCCGCTTTGCCCGGTCAGCGTCACCAACCGCCCGAGCAGCCGGGCGCGTTCGCTGGCCAGCGCGGCAATGCGGCTGCGGCTCGCCTCGGCCGCGCTTTCGGCGCGGACCCGGTCGAAGCCCGGAGCGATCCCGGCGCGCTCGCGCGATCCGGCCAGCCGGGCGAGTTCTTCGGCGGCCGAAAGGTCGGCCTCGAGCGCCTGCTGGCGCGCATCGAGCGTGCGCCAGTCGATCACGGTCCCGGCGATCTCCGCCAGCAGCGCGTTGCGCACCCCCCCCGCCTCGGCATCGGCGGCGTCGATCCGGGCCAGCGCAGCGCGTTCCTGTGCCCGCAGCCGCCCGAACAGGTCAGGGTCCCAGCTGGCGCGCAGATTGGCGCCGTAGCTCACCCTTTCCGTATCGAGCGCGATCCCGGCGGGCAGATTGGCCCCGAACTGGCTGGGGCTGGTGCGGCTGCCGGTGACGGAGGCATCGCCCGACAGGCTGGGCAAGCGATTGGCTCCGGCCCCGGCGGCCTGCGACCGAACTTGCTCGATGCGGGCGGCGGCCTGCGCCAAGGTTGGCGCATCGGCAAGGGCGAGGGCAGCGAGGTCCTGATAGGCAGGGTCTCCGGTCGGCAGCAAGCTTGCCACTGATGCACCGGTCGGCGCATCGGGCGCATAGGCGAATTCGAGTGGAAGCACCGGCGGGGCGGTGTCGATCACCGGCGGCGGGCCGGCAACACAGGCGCCCAGCGCCAGCGCGGCGGCCAGGGGGAGGGAGAGGGAGAGGGGCAGCGAGCGCATGGTCACTTGGCTTCCGCCGGCTTGGCACCTGTTTTGCGCGCCGGAATGAAGGCATCGACCTGCTGGCCGACCCGGAACAGCGGGTCTTCGCCTTCCTTCGGCGCGGGCAGTTCGTAAATCACCTGCAGCACGCGGACATCGACCCGCTCCTGCGCGCTGTTGGTGAGCGAGCGCTTGGGGATCACCAGCGGTTCGGCGCGGACGAATTTCGCCCGCACCTGCCGGTCGGCGGCTCCGCGCGGGGAAACGATGGCTTCTTCGCCCATGGCAAGGCGCGGGGCCTGGTCCTCGTCGATATCGATGCGGATGTTGAGCGGGCGGGTCTGACCCATCTCGATAAAGGCCGCACTGCCGCCGCCCATGGTCGAGAGATACTCGCCGGGGCGGATATTCACGCTCAGGATTTCCCCCGCCATCGGCGCGCGTACGGTGGCCCGGCCGATCTCGGTGCTGGCGAGCGAAGCGCTGGCCTGGGCGGCTTCGAGCCGGGCGCGGGCCAGCCCCAGCCTTGTGCGGGCGGCATTGGCTTCGCCCTCCGCGCGGATCACTTCGGCGCGGCTGACGGCGGCGGGATCGTCGACGCTGCGATAAAGCGCGAGCTGCTGGCTGGCGGTAGACAGCGCGCTTTGCGCTTCGGCAATGGCGGCGCGGGCCTCGCCGATGGCAGCATTGGCCTGCGCCAGCTGCGCCCGCAGGCTGCGAGTGTCGACCGTGAACAGCGGCTGGCCCTGCTCGACATAGTCCCCCGGACGGACATTGAGCTGCATCACCAGCCCCGACAGCGCCGTGCCGATCTGCACCACCTCGCTCGACGGCTCGACCACACCCGCCCCGGCGACACGGTTGGCATCGGCCAGCTCCCCGGTCGCCCGAGGCGGCTCGCGTTCGGGCTCGTCAAGCTCACGGTCGGGCAGGCGACCGGCGATGAAGAAGGCGGCGATGGCCAGTCCGATCACTGCGAGGATCGGCAGGCCCATGCGCGAGAAGCTGAAATTGCGAAGGTTGAAAGCCATTTCGAGAGGTTCCTAGTGGCCGCTCGGCATTTCGGTGCCGTCGTGGGTAATGCGTCCGTCTTCCAGCTGGATGATCCGGTCGGCGAGGTCGAAGATGCGGTTGTCGTGGGTCACGATGATGCAAGCGCGGTCCGGCGCGACCGCCACCTCGCGCAGCAGGTCCATCACCCGCCGGCCCGAACTGGCATCGAGCGCGGCGGTCGGCTCGTCGCAGACCACCAGCCGCGGTTCGTGGACCAGCGCGCGGGCGATGGCGACGCGCTGCTGCTGGCCGCCTGAAAGCTGGTTGGGCAGCTTGTCGGCTTGGTTGCCGATGTTCAGCCGCTCGAGCATGACGCGGGCCTTCTCGCGCGCTTCGTGCCGGTCCATGCCCTGCGCGATCAGCGGCACGGCCGCATTGGAGGCGGCGTCTATCGAGGGGATGAGGTTGTACTGCTGGAAGATGAAGCCGATGTTCTGCAGGCGGAACTTGACCAGCTCGGTATCGGTCAGCGAATAGATGTCGGTCCCGAACACCTTCACCTCGCCCAGCGTGGGATAGAGGATCCCGCACATGATCGAGATCAGCGTGGTCTTGCCCGATCCGCTCTCGCCGACGACGAAGGTCATCTCGCCGGCGCGGATATCGGCATCGATCCCGTGCAGAACGGTGATGGTCTGTTGGCCCGCCTTGAAGTCGCGCGTCACCCCGCGGGTGCAGATCGCCGCTTCGGGATTGCAGCCGCCGATGGCAGTGGTGTCCATGAGGGTCGCCATTATCTGAATACCGACGCGGGTTCGGTCTTGAACACGCTGCGCAGGGCGAGGGTGCCCGTGATGGCGAGGATCACCACCACGGCGGCGAGGCTGATCAGCGGGATCTGCCAGGGGATATAAAAGCCCTTGAAGAAAGGATTGCCGCTGAAGGCCCACATGAAGCCGACCGTGCCCAGCACGCCCAGGCCATAGCCGATGAAGCCGACCAGTCCGGCCTGGGTCGCCACCATCCGCAGGATGCGGGCATTGGTCACGCCGATCGCTTTGAGCGCCCCGAACTGCTTGATGTTGTCGCGGATGAACAGGCTGAAGGTCAGCCCGACGATGGCCACGCCGACGACGAAACCAAGCACCACGGTGATGCCGAAATTGGTCGGGATGCCAGTGTTCTGGATGATGAAATCGACCCCGGCGCGGGCGAATTCGTCGCGGGTTTCGGCCTTGAGCCCGGTCTCGCGCTCGATCCGGTCGGCAACCTCGGCAGCGGTCTGGCCCTCGGAGACGCCGGCCAGCACGAAGCTGAGCCGGTTACGCGTGCCGGGGACATAGCGCAGCGCCTGGCTGTATTTGGTATAGAGCGTGACCTGGCTGGTGAAGCTGGGGATCGAATCGGCGATGCCGCGGATCACCGCCCGCTGGTCATTGAGCTCAAGCCGCTCGCCGACGGGATCGACATCGGCACCGAACATGTTGATCGTGCCGACATCGTCGATGATCACGCTGTCGGGCTGTGACAGCACATCGATGCTGCCTTCCTTCATCCGCTTGGGCAGGCCGATCAGCGTGGCGTCGTCGACCCCGATGATCGCCACGCCCTCCAGGTCGCCGTCCTTGGTCCGGACCGAGGCGGCGGCGCGCAGATGCGGCACGGCCCAGTCGACCCCGGGGACGCCGCGGACCTTGTCGAGCGCGGTGGTGGGCATGGGATAGGCGACTTCAGTGGTGCGGCTGACCGGGTCCATTACCCACACCTCGGCCTCGCCGACATTGTAGGTCCCGCTCGCCCCGCGCTCGATCAGGTTGACGAAGATCGTCAGCTGCTGGGTGATGAGCAGGGTGGAAAAGGCGATCCCGAACACCAACCCGTAGAACTTCTGGCGGTCGCCGGTCAGCATGCGGATGGCAATCCAGAGCATCGGCGGGGGAACCTTTGCGGCCGGCGGGGGTTGCCGATTCGAGTGGCACCCGCCATTATTGAACGGTCGCGTTTAATTGAACGGAGTCGTTCACTTTGTCAACACCGCCTGAATCCGGTATGGCCGAACCCCGAATCGGCCGTCCTGTCGACGAGGCGAAGCGCGAGGCCATTCTCGATGCGGCGGTGCGCAGCTTCTTCGATTCCGGGTTTGCCGCGACCTCGATCGAACAGGTCGCGCTGGACGCCGGGGTCTCCAAGGTCACGATCTACAATCATTTCAAGGACAAGCGCGGCCTGTTCACGGCGTCGGTCGAACGCCAGTGCGACCAGATGCGCGGCGCCTTCAGCCTCGAAGGTATCGCGCCCGGCAGCCTGCGCGAACGCCTGACGGCGATTGGCGAAACCATGGTCGCATTCTTGTCGCGGCCCGAGATGATCCAGTTCGAACGGCGAATCGCCGCCGAGACCGAGCACGAGCCGGTGGTGGGCGAGACCTTCCTCGCCGCGGGCCCGCACCGGATGAAGGCGGGATTTGCCATGCTCCTCAGGGCCATGCAGGATGCAGGCGAAGTGGAGATCGACGACCACATGCTGGCGGCCGAACAATTCGCCTCCATGTGCAAGGGGATGGGCGATCTCGACCGCCGGTTCGGCCTGCCGGGCGACCCGGAGCGAGACCGGCAGCGGATTGAAAGCGCGGTCGAGGTGTTCTGCGCCGCATATGCTGCACGGAAAGATGGCAATAAGTCTGATCGAATTTCCGATGCACCCCGGACGATGGGTTAGCTTGCCATTCACCTGCGCGCGCTTACATTGGACATTGCGAAAGGACACTTTGCACGATGAGCGACCAGAACAGCCCGCAGGAACCCGGACAGGGCGGACCCAACCCCTGGATCAAGAGCCTGATGATGTGGGGCGGGATTTTCCTCGCCCTGCTGCTGGTGGTGTCGATGTTCGGCGGAACGGCCGCGACCCCTGGCAGCCAGATCAGCTATTCGGATTTCCGGGGCAAGGTGGCTGAAGGCGAGGTCAAGTCGGTCCAGATTGCGCCTGACGAGATCACCGGCACTTTCACCGACGGCAAGCCGTTCACGGCCGTGCGGGTAGAGGGTGATGAAAGCCTGACCAAGCTGCTCGACGATAATGGCGTCGAGTACGCCGGGCAGCAGCCCGAACAGACGAATATTCTGCTCGTCATCCTGATCCAGTCGCTGCCGTTCCTGCTCATCCTCGGCATCGCTTTCTTTGCCCTGCGCCAGGTGCAAAAGGGTGGTGGAGCCGGCGGAGCGATGGGCTTCGGCAAGTCCAAGGCCAAGCTGCTGACCGAAAAGCAGGGCAAGGTCACCTTTGCCGATGTCGCGGGCATCGACGAAGCGCGCGAGGAACTGGAGGAAATCGTCGAGTTCCTGCGCGATCCGCAGCGCTTCTCCAAGCTCGGCGGCCAAATCCCGAAGGGCGCGCTGCTGGTCGGCTCGCCCGGCACCGGAAAGACCTTGCTCGCCCGCGCCATCGCGGGTGAGGCAGGCGTCCCGTTCTTCACTATCTCCGGCTCGGATTTCGTCGAAATGTTCGTCGGCGTGGGCGCCAGCCGGGTGCGCGACATGTTCGAACAGGCGAAGAAGAACGCGCCCTGCATCGTCTTCATCGACGAAATCGACGCGGTCGGCCGCTCGCGCGGCCACGGCCTCGGCAATTCCAACGACGAACGCGAGCAGACGCTCAACCAGCTGCTGGTCGAGATGGACGGCTTCGAGGCCAACGAAGGCATCATCATCATCGCCGCCACCAACCGGCCCGATGTGCTCGACCCGGCCCTGCTGCGCCCGGGCCGGTTCGACCGCCAGGTGGTGGTGCCGGTGCCCGATATCGACGGACGCGAGAAGATCCTTGGCGTGCACATGAAGAAGGTCCCGCTGGCACCCGACGTCAACCCGCGCACCATTGCGCGCGGCACGCCGGGCTTCTCTGGCGCGGACCTCGCCAACCTCGTCAACGAAGCCGCGCTGCTGGCCGCGCGCCGCAACAAGCGGCTGGTGGCGATGCAGGAATTCGAGGACGCCAAGGACAAGGTCATGATGGGCGCCGAACGCCGCAGCATGGTCATGACCGAGGAAGAGAAGAAGATGACCGCCTATCACGAGGCCGGCCATGCATTGGTTTCGATCAATGAGCCGGCATCGGATCCGATCCACAAGGCGACGATCATTCCGCGCGGCCGCGCGCTGGGTATGGTAATGCGCCTGCCGGAGCGGGACAATTACTCGTACCACCGCGACAAGATGCACGCGAACCTCGCAGTGGCGATGGGCGGGCGCGTGGCGGAAGAGATCATCTTCGGCCACGACAAGGTGTCGAGCGGGGCATCGGGCGATATCCAGTATGCGACCGACCTGGCCCGCAACATGGTCACCAAATGGGGCATGTCGGACAAGCTCGGGCCGCTGCAGTACGAGGCGAGCCAAGAGGGCTATCTCGGCATGGGCGCGACCCAGCGGACCATGGCCGGGGCCGATACCAACAAGCTGATCGATGCCGAGATCAAGAATCTGGTCGAGGGGGGTCTGAAGCGCGCGACCGAAGTGCTGACCAGCCAGGAGGACAAGCTCCACCTGCTCGCTCAGGCGCTGCTCGAATACGAAACGCTGACCGGCGAGGAAATCAACCAGCTGCTCAAGGACGGCAAGCTCGATCGGCCCGACCAGCCGCGTGGCCCGACCATCGCTGCGCCGGTTGCAGGCGCGACCGTACCCAAGGCCGGCAAGAAATTCGGCGGCGGCGCGGCTCCGCAAGGCGCATAATGTCGACGGCGGGCGGGGCCCTTGCTCCGCCCGCTGCAACCGCTAGACGGAGCGGCAATGACCCCCGCTTTCGGCCTCAACCCTCGACATGACATTGCGGCGCTGAAAGCCGAATTCGCGCGCTTCGGCGTCCTGTCGATCCCGGATATCCTGACCCCCGAAACCGCCGACTGGCTGCACAGCCTGCTGCGCAGCCGCGAGGACTGGAAGCAGTCGATCGCCTCGGGCAACTCGCTGGTCGAGCTCGACCGCCCGACCCGCGCGGCGATGAGCCCGCAGCAGAAGGCCGAGCTCGACAACGCCGTCTACGGCTCGGCCCGGACGCAGTTCCAGTTCCGCTACGAGACCCTGCGGGTACCGGACGATGATGCCGGGCGCGCTGCAAGCAGCGATCCCCTCGCCGCCTTCGCCCGCTGGTGGTCCCACGGCGAACCGCGCGATTTCCTGCGCGAAGTGATGAGCCTGCCGCAGATCGACTTCGCCGACTTGCAGGCGACCGCCTATTCGCCGGGCGATTTCCTCACCGGTCATACCGATGACGTCGACGGCAAGGGGCGGCTGGCAGCCTATGTGCTGGGCCTGACGCCCAAATGGGCGGTCGAATGGGGCGGGATGCTGGCGTTCCATGACGAGGCGGCCAACCGCGTGCTGGCGCTGCCGCCGGCCTTCAATCGGCTCAACCTGTTCAGGGTCCCCCGCCTCCACAGCGTCACCGAAGTGACCCGGATCGCGCCCTATCGGCGCTATGCGCTGACCGGCTGGCTACGGCAGGGAACGCCCTGAACCCGACCGCCTAGAACGCGCCCAGCAGCAACAGCGCCTGCAGGAACAGGATCACGATGATCCAGATGAACAGGCTTAGCGCCATCAGCCTCCAGAACGCTGAAAAGCGCGACAGGCCATAGGTGCCCCGCAACTGCTTGTAGAGATGGATCGGCGGAATGATCGCCAGCGCGGCGAAAGCCCAGAACTGCAGCCCGAACGCCACCCCCAGCACCGACAGGGTGATGAACAGCAGCGACATGAAGCTGAGCGAATAGGTCACGAAGATCGCGTGGTCATAGGCCTTGTACTGCCGCCGCCACAGGAACAGCAGCCACACGAAGGGGATCGACAGCGGGATCAGCAGCCAGCTGAATTTGTAGCTGTTGTTCTGCAGCTTGTAGAGCATCAGTTCGGGGTGCTCTTGCCACTTCTTTACCAGCCCTTCGTCGAGCGACTTGATGCCGGTGAGGTTGAAGTTGGTATTGAAGCTATCCCCGACGTCGAGTTTGTCGGCCTTGCCCAAGGCTGCGCGAGCTTCGGCTATGTCAGCCAGCTCTTTCTCCGCCTCAGCGCGTTCCGGGGCGTCTGGAGCCATCGCGCCAAGTTCGGCTTCCTGCTTCGCTTGCGCGGCATCCAGTTGCGCTCCACCCTTGGCTGCGATGGCCTTGAGATTGCCGTCGGTGTTGATGTCTGTCGGCGTGGTGATGCCCAGCGCCTGGAACACCGCGAACATCATGAAGACCGAGAACAGGAACATCGCCATCGGGCTGACGTGGCGGGCGCGTTTGCCTTCGATATATTCGCGGGTCAGCCTGCCCGGCTTGAACACCAGCTTGGGCAACGTCTCCCACAGCTTGCCGTCGAGATGCAGCACGCCGTGGACCAGGTCGTGCATTATGCCCGAGATGCTTCGATGGATATGCGCCTTCTGGCCGCATTCATGACAGAAATGGCCTGTCAACGCGGTGCCGCAATTGAGGCACTCGCCGCCGGGCTCGCCGTCGCGGGGCACAACCGCGCCGCGCTGGACGCCCGCGGAACGCGCAAGCAGCCCGCCTTCGCCCGCTGTGCCCAGCGCTTCACCTATCTCGCTCATGGGGCCTCCCTGCCTGCGCCTGCCAGTATAGTGGCGCGCAGGGCAGGCGCAACGCGGCAAGGCTTGCAATAGACGGATGGCAGGACGACGTAGCAACCATGGAGCTGTTCGGCCTCGATGCACCCCTGGTGTCCTTCGCCATCATTGCGGCGGTGTTCCTGCTCTTTGCAGGGATCGAGCTGGCTGTGCCCTTCCGCCAGCTGAGCCAGCCCAAGCCGCAGCGCTGGGTGACGAACCTCGTGCTGTTTGCGATCGATACGCTGGCAGTGCGGCTGCTGGTGCCCGGCGCGATGCTGGGCGCGGCGGTGCTCGCCGCAGAGCGTGGATGGGGGCTGTTCCACGCCATGAGCGTCCCGCCATGGCTTGCGGTGGCGCTGACCGTGCTTGCGCTCGATCTCGCGCTGTGGGTGCAGCACTGGGCGACCCACCGCGTGCCCCTCCTGTGGCGGATGCACCGTGTCCACCATGCCGATCGCGATTTCGATGTCACGACTGCCGCGCGGTTCCACCCGTTCGAGATCGTGCTGTCGATGCTGTACAAGATGGCCGTGGTGATCGCGCTCGGCGCGCCGGTGCTGGCGGTGTTCCTGTTCGAAGTGTTGTTCACCGCTGCGACGCTGTTCAACCATTCCAACACGCGGCTGCCACCTGCCGTGGAAAGACCGGTGCGCCTCCTTCTTGTCACGCCCGATATGCACCGCATCCACCACTCCGCCCGTGTGCCGGAGACCAACAGCAATTACGGCACGCTTTTGCCTTGGTGGGATCGCTTGCTGGGGACTTATGTCTCCGAGCCGCAGGCCGGGCAGGAAGGGCTGACCATCGGCCTCGATCGCTGGCAGGACGACCAGCCGCGCAGGCTTGGTTTCAGCTTGCGGATGCCGTTCCTGCCGGGCGCGCAGGATTAGCTATTTGGCGGCGAGCTTGCGCTCGATCGCAGTCCACAGTTTCTTGAACGCTTGCGCGCCCGGGCTGGCAGGGGCGAAGGCACCCACCGGCATCTGCCGCACGGCGCATTGCTCGATGGCCGAGGATTGCGGGATTGCGGGCCATTTCGCATTCGCTTCGCGCGCCGCCTTGTGCAGGCTCCGGCGCATGTCGAGCATGGACAGCACCGGCAGGATCGGCGGATGGCCCGCACCGTGCGACTGCACTTCCTCGACCACCATCTCGAACGCGCGGGCCGACAGCGGCGAGGGTGGGATCGGCACGATCACCAGGTCTGCCGCGCGCACCACCTGTGCGCTCAGTTCGTTGAGCACCGGTGGGCAGTCGAAAATGATCCGGTCATAGCGCTTGGAAAGCGCCGCCGTCAGCTTGGCCACCCGCTTCTTCTTGCCGATACCGAGCAACTGCGCATCAAGCGCGCGGATGGATTCATCGGCCGGCAGCAGGTCGAGCCGCGGGACCCCGGTCTTGCGGATCAGCTTGGCCGGATCGGTTTCGAGACTGAAAATGCTGTCGGCGCTGCGCTTCTTCCTGGC
Source organism: Erythrobacter sp. SDW2 (assembly GCF_021431965.1). Lineage (NCBI taxonomy): Bacteria > Pseudomonadati > Pseudomonadota > Alphaproteobacteria > Sphingomonadales > Erythrobacteraceae > Erythrobacter > Erythrobacter sp. SDW2. The sequence continues at coordinate 28,099 of NZ_CP090370.1, read as the reverse complement.
ATCGACCCCCAGCAGGAAACCGGCCCCGCCCGATGCGTCGAGATCCCATAGCAGGGTCTCGCGCTTGGAGATTGCCGCGGCGCACCATGCGAGGTTCGCGGCCATGGTCGTTTTCCCGACCCCGCCCTTGACGCTGTACACTGCCACCACTGCCATGGCGTTCGATGCTCTCCCTGTTTCCACGCGACACCTAGATGCCAAGCGTGACACTTATGCGTCACGCCTGCCCCCGCGTCATGGCACAAAAAAAGCCGCCCCGAAGCGGGACGGCTCCTCTTGTGGTTCCGATCGCCCGATCAGTCGGCGAAATCGCTGCCGAGCGAGTTCGAGCGGGTCGGCGCCGAGGCGGTGATCCGCAGCGCTTCGGCCGACTGGCTGAGCGAGCCGACTTCGTCGAACTCGTCATCGTCGTCCGGCAGGATCTTCTGCAGATTGGTGATGACCGCCTCCTTCAGATCGGCGGGACGGATGGTCTCTTCCGCGATTTCGCGCAGCGCCACGACAGGGTTTTTGTCGCGGTCGCGATCGATGGTCAGCTCCGCGCCGCCCGAGATTTCACGGGCACGCTCGGCCGCGAGCAGGACGAGATCGAAACGGTTGGGAACCTTGTCGACGCAATCTTCGACAGTAACGCGCGCCATGGGGGCACTCCGAAAACTTGTGTTTCTGGGAAAGTGCGGCAGTTAGGGATGTGACGGGCACGAGTCAAGGAATTGCGCGTTGGAGCAATGACCGATCGTAGGGAAGGAGCAAGGATAGTGGATGCCGTCGCCGAGCCATGCGCACATGACTATCCGGTCCCCTTCGCGATTTCCGCCCACGACCACGAGTTCGAGTTCCTGCCGGACGGGGTCCACCGCTTCGACGCCCTGCTGGCGATGATCGAGCGCGCGAGGCGCTCGCTCGACATGTTCTACTACATGTTCCAGGACGATCCGGCCGGACGGATCGTGCTCGAGGCGCTGGTCAAGGCGCAGAACCGCGGGGTCCGGGTCCACCTGCTGGTCGATTGCTTCGGCACCGATGCAAAGGAGGAGTTCTTCCGGCCGCTGGTCGAGGCGGGCGGGCGCTTCGCCGTTTTCAACCCGCGCTGGAACGTGCGCTACCTGATCCGCAACCACCAGAAGATGACCATCGTCGATCGCGAGCTGGCGGTGCTGGGCGGGTTCAATATCTCCGAACATTATTTCCAGCCGCCCGAGGAAAACGGCTGGGCGGACCTGGGCGTGGTGGTCAAGGGGCCGGTGGTCAAGGATCTCTGCCGCTGGTTCGGCGCGCTGTCGGACTGGACCGAGAACCGCGACCAGCAGTACCGCGCCATCCGCAACATGGTGCGCGACTGGGACCCGGGCGATGGTCCGGTGCAGTTCCTCGTGGGCGGCCCGACGCGCATTCCCAGCAGCTGGAACCGGGCGGTGAAGCGGGACCTTGTCGAAGGCAGCCGGCTCGACATGGTGATGGCCTATTTCTCGCCCCCGCGCAGCTACCGGCGGCTGCTGCGCAAGCTGGCCAGGCGGGGCAAGGCGCGGCTGGTGATGGCGGGCAAGTCCGACAACGGGGCGACCATCGCCGCCGCCCGCGCCACCTATGGCGCATTGATGCGGGCGCAGGCGGAGGTCTATGAATTCCAGCCCTGCAAGCTGCACATGAAGCTGATCGTGATCGACGACGTGACCTATTTCGGCAGTGCCAATTTCGACCATCGCTCGATCCGCATCAACATGGAACTGATGGTCCGGGTCGAAAGCGCCGAGCTGGCGGACAAGGTCCGCTGCATGGTCGATACCATGGTCGAGGATTCGCTGGAGATCACACCGAAAATCCACAACCGCCGCCGCGGCCTGCTGGGCGGGCTGCAATGGCTGCTGGGGTGGATGCTGGTTTCGGTGATCGATTATACCGTAGCGCGCCGGCTCAATGCGGGGCTGTAGCAGCCGCATCGCATAATCGAATCGCACAATATCCGTTCGGGCTTGGGTTCGGGTCCGGCGGGCCGTGTAGCGAACCCCTACTCGATCCCCCACTCCGAATAGTCCTTGTAGTTGGGCGAGGTGAACTTGGTGATGTCGCTCTGGAAATGGAGCGGGACATTGCCGGTCGAGCCGTGCCGCTGCTTGGCGATGATCAGCGTCGCCTTGCCCACCAGCTGTTCATACTTCTCTTCCCAGGTCCGGTACTTCTCCTCGACATCGGGCGGCGAGCTGCCGTCGGGCGTGTCGGGCTTGACCAGCATATGGTAATAGTCCGAGCGGAAGATGAACCACACCATGTCGGCGTCCTGCTCGATCGAGCCCGATTCGCGCAGGTCCGAAAGCATCGGGCGCTTGTCCTCGCGCTGTTCGACCGCGCGGCTGAGCTGCGACAGCGCGATCACCGGAACCTCGAGTTCCTTGGCGAGCGTCTTGAGCCCGCGGCTGATTTCGGAGATTTCGTTGACGCGGTTGTCGTTGGCGCGGCCCGAACCCTGCAACAGCTGCAAATAGTCGACCACGATCAGCCCGATCCCGTGTCGCCGCTTCAGCCGCCGCGCACGGGCGCGCAAGCCGGCGATGGTCAATGCCGGGGTGTCGTCGATATAGAGCGGCAGTTCGGCCAGCCGCTGGCTCGCCATGGCGAGCTGTTGGAACTCGTCGCGGCTCATCTTGCCGCTGCGCAAGGATTCGGACGATATCTCCGCTTGTTCGGCCAGGATACGGGTGGCCAGCTGGTCGGCGCTCATTTCCAGGCTGAAGAAAGCGACCGGCGCGCCATAGTTGAACTCGCCCCCGTCGCGCTGCCACTTGAGGTGCTCCTCGGCGCAGTTGAAGGCGATGTTGGTGGCGAGCGAGGTCTTGCCCATGCCGGGCCGCCCGGCGAGGATGATGAGGTCGGAATCGTGCAGGCCAGCGGTCTTCTTGTCGATCACATCGAGCCCGGTGGTCTTGCCCGACAGGCCGCCGCCGGAATTCATCGCCTTCTCGACCATGCGGATCGCGGTCATCGCCGCGTCGCGGAAATCCTTGGCCTCGTTGCCGCTGCTCGCGCCTTCGGCCACCTTGTAGAGCGCGCCTTCGGCCATCTCGATCTGGCGCAGCGGCTCGACTTCCACGGACGTGTCGAGCGCGCCCTCGACCAGCGTGCGGCCCACGGTCACCAGCTCGCGCAGCAGCGCCAGGTCGTAGATCTGCTGGGCCAGGTCGCGCGCCGCGAGCAGCCCTTGCCCGTCTGCGGTCAGCTTGGCGAGATAGGTCGTGCCGCCCAGCTCGCGCAGTTCCTCGTCGCCGTCGAAATAGGGCTTCAAAGTCACCGGGCTCGCGGTGGCGCTGCGGTCGAGCAGGGTCAGGATGCGGTCATAGATGCGCTGGTGGATCGAAGCGAAGAAATGGTCGGGCCGGATGGCGATGGGCAAATCCTCGACCACCCGGTTGTCGATCAGCACCGCGCCGAGGAACGCCGCCTCGGCCTCGACATTGGCCGGCAGGCTGCGCCCTTGCGGTTCCTGCGCCGTGTCGATTGCGGTGCGGATGAGGAGGTCCTGATCGTCCATCCGCGCTGAATGCGCAGGGTCCGCGACGTTGCGCAAGTGCCACTTTGCATCGCTCGGTTGTGGATAGTGGGGATGAGTGCGCAAGGCGCTTGCCCCGGCTCGCGAAAATCTGCGAAAGCGGGGCTTCCGATGGCCCAGCACCGCATCTCCCATATCGAACTCGACGAGGACACGATCCTGTGGCGGAATGCCGATGTCGAGCAGGAGCGGCGGGTCGCGATCTACGACCTGATCGAGGAAAACACCTTCAAGCCGATCCGCGCTGCCGAGGCCGGACATCACGGCCCCTATCGGCTCAAGCTTTCAGTGCAGGACGGGCGACTGGCGCTCGATATCCGCACCGATGGCGACGAGCCGCTGGAAATGCTGGTACTGGGCCTCGCCCGGTTTCGCCGCCCGATCCGCGAATATTTCGCCATTTGCGACAGCTATTACCAGGCCATCCGCAAGGCCACCCCGGCCGAGATCGAGACCATCGACATGGCCCGCCGGGGCGTTCACAACCACGCGGCCGAGCTGCTGCTGGAGCGGCTCGAGGGCAAGGTCGAGACCGATTTTCCCACCGCCCGCCGCCTGTTCACGCTGATCTGCGTGCTCCACATCAAGGGCTGACGGCATGGCGCGAAAGGGGCAGGGCCGCCGTGGTTGGCTATGGCGCGTGCTGGGCGCGCTGGTGCTGGTCGGGGTGATCGCGGGTGGCTGGTTCTGGTGGAGCCTGCGCGACTGGCGTCCGGCCGAATCGGCCTACCCCGACCAGGGGGTCGAGGTCGGTGCGGCCGATGGCGAGGTCAATTTCCGCACCATTGCAGCAATCGGCGGCAGCTTCGCCTATCTCGATGCCAGCGGCGGCGAGCGGGCCAAGGACGCGGCCTTCGTGCGCAATCTCGCCCGCGCGCGCGAGGCGGGCTTGCAGGTCGGGGCGGTCCACCGCTTCGATCCCTGCCTCAAGGCCGATGGCCAGTCGGCCAATTTCGTCACCATGGTCCCGCGCAGCGCCGACATGCTGCCGCCCGCGATTGCGCTGGCCGGCACAGCGGAGAACTGCCCGACCCCGGTCAGCGAGGCAGCAGTCGAAAGCGAGCTGATGACTTTCATCAACCAGGTCGAACGCCACAGCGGCAAGCCGGTGATTTTGAAAGTCTATCCCGAGTTCGAGGCGGCCTACGGCGTCTCCGCCAAGCTCGAGCGCCAGTTGTGGGTGGTGCGCACCCGTTTCGAACCGGGCTACACAGTGCGGCCATGGATGCTATGGAGCGCCAACGAGGGCCTGATGACCGAGGCCGCAAGCGAACCGCTGGAATGGGTGGTGGTGCGACCGTGACTGATAATGACCTGATCGCCGCCGCGCGCGAGGCGGCACTCCAATCCTACTCCCCCTACTCAGACTACCCTGTCGGCGCGGCGCTGCGCTTTGCCGATGGCAGCGTGGTGACGGGAACCAATATCGAGAACGCCAGCTACGGCCTCGCGCTCTGCGCCGAGACGGTCGCGGTCGCCAAGGCCATGGCTGGCGGCGTGCGCGGGGGGTTGGTGGCGGTCGCGGTGGTCGGCCCGGGAGACAAGGGCGGCGGTGCGCCGATCACGCCATGCGGGCGGTGCCGGCAGGTGCTCAACGAACTGGCGCAATTGGGTGGGACCGATCCCGAGGTGCTGTGCGTGGGCGCGGACGAGGTTCGGCGAGTAAAGCTGAGCGAACTGCTGCCGCACGCATTCGGTCCGGCGGCGCTCGACTAGCCCTCCAGCCACTCCAGCAGCGCGGCCATGCAGTCCTTGCCCAGTTGCTTGCAGCGCTCGGGCGACCATTCCTGCTCCGGTTCGGCGGCGGCCTTGTGGTCCTTGTAGGGCATCTCCAGCGTCATCGCGACCGCGCCGTAGCGGTGCGCCAGCTGGGTGGTGCACATGGTCAGATTAGCCTTGCCCGGGGCCGACTTGGTATAGCCGAGCTCGGTCTGGAAATCGGGCGTGCGGCGGTCAAGAATCGCCTCGTAGCGGTTGAAGCCGCCGATGTGATCGGGCTTGAGGTCGGGGATGCCTTCGTATCCCGCGAGGAACACTGCCGGGATCGCCTCATCGCCATGCACGTCCATGGCGAAATCGACCCCGGTGATGTCCATCCTGTCACGAATGCACAGCACTTCGGGCGATTTCTCGGCGGTCGGGGTTTCCCATTCGCGGTTGAGGTTCACGCCCACGGCGTTGGTGCGCAAATGCCCGCGGCGCGAGCCGTCGGGGTTGCAATTGGGCACGACGTGGAAGGTGCAACGCTCGCGAAGGCGGCGGGCGACCGAGTCCGACAGGTCGGTCATCAGTTCCAGCATGCCTTCCATCCACCATTCGGCCTGGGTCTCACCCGGATGCTGACGGGCGGTCAGCCAGACGGTGGTCTCGCCTTCGCCGAAGGTCAGATAGTCGATCGGCTGGCCGTCGAGCGAGTGGCCGAGCCGCTGGTAGCCGACGCCTTCGCTGGCGGCGGCCTCGGCGATCAGGTCGTGGTGGCGCTCCATCGAATAGGGCGCGAAATAGGCGAACCAGGCGATATCGCTCACCGGGGTGTAGCGGATCGTCAGCGTGCCGTTGTCGGCGATCTGGTCGAACTCGCTCGCCGCCCGCGCCCAGTATTCGCGGTCTTCCGAGACACAGGCGTTGTAGCCGGGCCAACCCGCCGGATAGGCGCTGTCGTTGAGCCCGGTGATCTTGAGCACCAGCTCGCGGCCCGCCGCGCCGGTGACGCGGAAATGGAACCACTGGGCGAACTCGCTCATGTGATCCTTGTTGATGGCCAGCGTGGCAGTTGCGCCGTCGACGGCCAGCACCTGGATATTGCCGCTGTCGAAATTGGTATCGATGGTAATGTTGGTCATTCACTCACTCGTATGGGCTATTTGGCAACCGACACTTCGACGGTTTCTCCGTCATTGCCGGGGAATTCCTGGAACAATGCCTCGACCATGACCGAGGCGTTTTGCGCGCTATCGGCGAGGAGCGCGGTGCTGGCAACATCGAACAGCGCGCGCCCTTCCCACAGGCTCTGGCCGGTCAGCGCATCGTTGATGCGGACCTCCAGCCGGGTCGAGACCTGCTCCCTGGCCTTGCCGCCGCCGAGGTTGAGGCCGATGCCGAGGCCGACGCCCGAACCATAGGTTCCGGTCGATCCGCCCACGCCGACGCTGACGGGCCCGCGCGAGGCAGCCGCATCGATCACTGTGCGCGACACTCGCACTTGTGCCACTTGCCCGGCCTGATCGCGCGACGTCTCGCGATAACCGAGCGCAACCAGTTGTCGTGCGATCGCCGCCTTGTAGGTGCGCAGGGCGTCTTCGTCGCCGTTCTCGCCCGGAGCCGTTTCGACGAAGATGGTGCCGCTGCCGAGCCGTTCGATCGCGGGCTGCGAAACGAAGCGGGTGACCTGGACCGGCCCGGTCGGCGGCAACGCGCAACCGGCCATTGCGAGTGAGGCGACCAGCGCAAGCGCGAAGCGGTGCATTGTCTTTCTCCTTTTCCCGTCCTGGATGGTAGCGTTTGCGGCCGGGCTCGACCAGCGCTTGGCGGCCTGTAAAATGGTGATAGCTGCCAATCCGTTAACCACTTGGGCGGAGCGCGCTGCTATGGGCAGGGCCCATGACCAAGCCCGCAGATGTTCCCGTCCTCGTCACCGGCGGCGCCGGCTATATCGGCAGCCACGCCGTGCTCGCGCTCAAGGATGCCGGGCGCAAGGTGGCGGTGATCGACAATCTCACCACCGGCTTCCGCTTTGCCATCCCTGATGGCGTGCCGCTGTATGAAGGCGATATCGAGGATCAGGCGCTGCTCGCCCGCATCTTCGCCGAGCAGCAGATCGGTGCGGTGATGCATTTCGCCGGCTCGATCGTGGTGCCGGAATCGGTCGAGAAGCCGCTGTTCTATTACCACAACAACACGGTGAAGAGCCGCGCGCTGATCGAGGCGGCGGTCGTTGCCGGGGTCAGGCATTTTATCTTCAGCTCGACCGCCGCGACCTATGGCATCCCCGATGTCGCCGCTGTCACCGAGGATACGCCCAAGGTCCCGATCAATCCCTATGGCTGGTCCAAGCTGATGACCGAGCAGATGCTGGCCGATACCTCCGCCGCGCATCCGATCAATCACTGCGCGCTGCGTTATTTCAATGTCGCGGGGGCCGATCCGCTGGGCCGCACCGGGCAATCGACTGCCGGGGCGACGCATCTGATCAAGGTCGCGGTCGAGGCCGCGCTGGGCAAGCGCGAGAGCGTGAGCGTGTTCGGGACCGATTTCGACACGCCCGACGGCACCGGGGTGCGCGACTATATCCATGTCAGCGACCTGGCGGCGGCGCATGTGCTGGCGCTCGACGCGCTGATCGCCGAGCCTGCGCGTTCGCTGACGATGAATTGCGGCTATGGCCGGGGGTTCTCGGTCATGGAAGTGCTCGACGCGGTCGACCGGGTGACCAACCGCACGATCGAGCGGGTCATGGCTCCGCGCCGGGCGGGCGATCCGGCCTCGCTGATCTCCGACCCGTCGCGTATCCGCGCCACCCTGCCGTGGCAGCCGCAGCACGCCGATCTCGACACCATCATCGCCCACGCATTGCAGTGGGAGCGCAAGCTGACCGAACTGCGGTAAGACTCATCAGCGCGAGGTTGACGCGCGGCGATTCTCCCCCTAGGGGGCGCGCTTGAATTTCCGGCATCGGAGACCATCTCCGATGCCTGTTTATTTTTCAGGACCAGACCCATGAAGATTCGCAACAGCCTCAAGTCGCTGAAGGACCGTCACCGGGATTGCCGCGTGATCCGTCGTCGCGGCCGCACCTATGTGATCAACAAGACCAACCGCCGCTTCAAGGCGCGCCAGGGCTAATCGATCGCTGGTTCGGGATTGGCCACGTCGATCCCGCCATACTGTCTCGGCCCGCTCTCCTAGACTGGAGAGCGGGCCGGAGCCGTTTCTGGACGAGGTGAATTGTGAGCGAAGTGCAAGCTGTGGTGTTCGATGTGGGTCGCGTGATCGCCCAGTGGGACCTTGGGCATCTGGTCGCCAAATGCATCGACGATCCAGCGGAGCGCGCCTGGGTCCATGCCCATGTCATCACCGAGACATGGCATTTCCAGCATGATGGCGGGCGCCCGCTGGCCGAGATGGTCCCCGAACGCAAGGCGCTGTTCCCCCGCTACGCACATGTCATCGATCACTACGCCGCCAATTTCACCGATTCGATCCCCGGGCGGGTTCCGGGCACCCACCTGCTGATCGAGCGGCTGGCGGCGCGCGAGGTGCCGCTGTTCGCCATCACCAATTTCGGGGCCGAATTCTGGGAGCAATATCTGCCGACCGAGCCGGTGCTGGGCCACATGCGCGATATCGTCGTATCCGGGCGCGAGCGGCTGGTGAAGCCCGAACCGCAGATCTTCCGCCTCGCCGCACGCCGCTTCGGCTTCGAGCCACAGGCGATGCTGTTCATCGACGACAATGCCGACAACATCGCGGGGGCAGCATCGCTGGGGTGGCACGTCCACCACTTCAGCCACGCCGGGGCGCTCGAGGCCGACCTGCTGGAGCGCGGGTTGATCGCGCCATAAAAAGAGGCTCCCGGCGGGGTGCCGGGAGCCTTCCGGAGTTCCGCTCAGACGGAGTGAATTGAGCGGGGGAGTAACCTTTTGTCAGGCGATCAGATGCGGCCCTGGCACTTGGCCAGGTCTTCCGCCGGCAGGGCTTCGCCTTCGATCTTGAACGAAACGATCTCGCCCTTCTTGTCAGCGAGGCGCTGGCAGATGATGGCCGGGCGCGAATTTCCCTTGTTGGCAACGCAAACCGTCCCCTTGCATGACCAGGCCGTGCCGCGCACAATCTCGATACCGGCTTCGACCGGCTGGGCCAGTTCGGCGCGGTAGTAGGGGGCGGTGTCGGCTGCTTCGGCCGGGGTCGGGACAGCGGCCACGCTGAAGGTCAGCGCGGTGTAGACAAGGGCGAGGGTGCCGATCGAGGCATTGCGAGCAGTGTGGGCAAAAGAAGACATGGAGAGGGTCCTTCTTTGGGGGTTGCAGTTGGGGGTGCATTGACCGATAGGTCGATCAGTTGCGAATCACCACCTAATGTATTAAGTTGTAAGTTGCAACCCAAAACTGACTTTCGGTTTTGCCCTTGTGCAATGTCGCGCTAAATAGGTTGCAAAGAGAGGATCGATTATGGGTGAAGTACGCGAACCGCTCCGCGATCTGTCGGATTGCGGCCTTCCCGAGGCGCTGGAAGTCATGGGCGAACGCTGGAGTTTCATGATCCTGCGCGCCAGCTTCAACGGCTATCGCCATTTCGAAGAGTTCCTGACCGAGCTGGGCATCGCCCGCAACATCCTCTCCAACCGGCTCAGCAAGCTGGTCGAGCACGGCATCCTCGACCGCGAGCCGCATGCCGAGGATCGCCGCCGGATCGAATACCGCCTGACGGCCAAGGGCTTCGACCTGCTGCCCGCCATGCTGGCGCTCCGCCAGTGGGGCCAGAAATATGGCGAGGATTTCGTCACCACCGATCCGGTGCTGGTGGACGAGCGTGACCGCCTGCCGATCGGCCCGGTCGCGATCCTGAGCCACGACGGCCGCCTGCTCGGCGCCAAGGACCTCAACCTGATCGCCCGCAAGGACCTCCCCGCCGACAAGCGCGAGTGGCAGGAAGGTGTGCTCCACAGCAATGGCGAAGCGTGGTTGGAAGAGGGCGGCGCTGCGGTGGCGGCGGAGTAATTGAAATTAGGAAGTGCGGAAGCCGGCGAGGAACTCACGCAGGGCGTTTGTTCTGCTCTCAGTCATCGCGATTGCTGTCGAAAGCTCCTCTATGATCATGATGCTCCCTCCCACATACTGAAAGCCAGAGTAGTGCCGCTCGGCTTCTCGCCAAGCCTCCCAAGCGGTCTGGGCTTCGCGGAACATCTCCAGCCACCGACTCGGGATCGCGCATTCCACCTCAAAGATCGCACTAGCTAGCTCCGCATCCAAAACGGTGAGGCGATTGGCCATACTTTGAGCAATTCTGAAACTGGTTTCGGAATTGGGGTACTCTTCGATGGCATCCTCTATGCCGATGCTCACGGCCTCAATCGTTGCTTTGGAGGGAACATTTCCGAATTTTGACAAGTCTCTCGAAATAGATCGCGCCTCTTCCATAGATAGCCCTGAAGCGTTCAGTGCCTCGACAAGTTTGGCAGTGCCTGACAGGATCTCGATTTCTTCCTTAGTCCGCTCCCTAGTAAGCCAGCGTCGAGCAAACCATCCAATCACACCAGCGGCCAACGCGAGAATCGCTTGCTGGATCCAATCTGGCATTGCAGCCTCCTTTGCTAAGCACTCGGTGCCTGCCGCCGATAGCTGAGCGCTTCGGCCACGTGTATCTGCCCAACCTGCTCCACACCTGACAGATCCGCAATTGTGCGCGCAACCCGCAGCATGCGCGTATAGGCGCGGGCGCTAAGGCGCATGGCTTCGGCGGCCTGGAGGAGGAGCTTGCGGCCCGCCTCGTCGGGCGTGGCGAAGCGTTCCAGCGGCTCGCCGTCGAGTTCGGCATTGGTGCGCGCGCCCGTTTCCCCGAACCGTGCGGTCTGGCGGGCGCGGGCGGCGGCGACGCGGGCGGCGACTTCGGCGGAACCCTCGGCCGGCGGGGGCAGGGCGAGGTCCATCGCGCTGACCGGGTCGACCTCGACATGCAGATCGATCCGGTCGAGCATCGGCCCGCTGATCCGCGTCTGGTAATCGATCGCGCATTTGGGCGCGCGGCTGCACGCCAGCGACGCATCGCCCAGGTGCCCGCAGCGGCACGGGTTCATCGCCGCCACCAGCTGCACCCGCGCAGGGAAAGTCACATGGGCATTGGCGCGGGCGACGTCGACAGTGCCGGTCTCCAGCGGCTGGCGCAGGCTGTCGAGCACGGCGCGCTGGAATTCCGGCAACTCGTCGAGAAACAGCACGCCGAGATGCGCAAGGCTGACCTCGCCCGGTTTGACCTTGAGCCCGCCGCCGGTGAGCGCCGCCATGCTGGCCGAATGGTGCGGCGCGCGGAACGGTCGCTGGCGGCTGATCCGCCCGCCCTCCAGCAGCCCGGCGACCGATTGCACCATGCTCACTTCCAACGCTTCGGTGGGCGAGAGCGGTGGGAGAATGCCCGGCAGGCACGAGGCGAGCAGCGATTTGCCCGCCCCCGGCGGCCCGTTCATCAGCAGATTGTGCCCGCCCGCCGCCGCGATCTCGAGCGCGCGTTTGGCAGTCTCCTGTCCCTTGACCTGCTTCAGGTCCGGTCCGTGATCGGGCTCCTCGACCTCGCCCGGCTGCGGCGCAGGAAGCTGGCTGGTGCCTTTGAGATGGTTGAGCAGGGCAATGAGGTTTGGCGCGGCCACCACCGGCACATCGCTCGCCCATTTGGCTTCGCTGCCTTGCGCGGCGGGGCAGATCAGCCCGCATTCCTGCTCGCTGGCATGGAGCGCGGCCAGCAGCACACCGGGGCTGGGGACCACGCGGCCATCCAGCGCCAGCTCACCGACCGCGATGAAGTCGCTGAGCTGCTCGGCGTCGGTCACCCCCATTGCGCCCAGTAGCGCCAGCGCCACCGGCAGATCGTAGTGCGAACCCTCCTTGGGCAGGTCGGCGGGCGAGAGGTTGATGGTGATCCGCTTGGGCGGCAGCGCCAGGCCCATCGAGCTGAGCGAGGCGCGCACCCGCTCCTTGCTCTCGCCCACTGCCTTGTCGGCCAGCCCGACGATATTGAAATTGGGCAATCCCGGCGCGATCGAGCATTGCACTTCGACAGCGCGGGCTTCGAGCCCCAGGTAAGCCACGGTCCGGACCAGAGCGACCACGCAATTCCCCCATTATGGTGGTCCTCTGCACAGGGGTTTGGCGGGAAACCCGGATAAAGTCGATAACCTTATGGAAACCTTCTCCCTTGCCGAATGCGTAAGCGCGCGGGCGCAGAAGGCTAAGCATGCGCGTAGTCCTCGCCTTGCTCTTCGGAGTCGCATCCCTTTTCGCAGCGCCCGCTGCCGCGCAGCAGTATGTCGTGCAGGTCACCGTCACCGAGACCTGGACCGAGGTCCCGCCCGATAGCGCCGACCGCACCATCGCCGTTCGCCGGGCCCGTACGCCCACCGCCATCGCCGCCTATGGGCCGTTCCGCGTGCTCGACGAGACACGCGCGGTCCTGGTGGGGGTGACGGGTCCGGCAACACCGGCGCAGTTCCGGGCCATGCTGCGCGACTATCCCAAGCTGGCGCGGCTCGAATTCCTCGAATGCCCCGGCACCGATGACGACCGCGCCAACCTCGAAACCGGGCGCCTGATTCGCGCCGCCGGGTTGGAAACGCATGTCCCGGCCGACGGTTCGGTCCGCTCGGGCGCGGTCGAGCTGTTCCTCGCCGGCAAGACCCGCGTGATCGAGGACGGCGCCGAGTTCGCGGTCCACAGCTGGCTCGACGAAAGCGGGCACGAGGCCGACGACTATGCCGCCGATTCGCCCGAACACCTCACTTATCTGCGCTATTACCGCGACATGGGCATGGACGAGAGCCAGGCGAAGGCGTTCTACGCCATGACCAATTCGGTGCCCAACGAAGGCGCGCTCTGGCTCACCGCGCAGGACATGCGCGGCTGGCTGGGCGAGGCACCGCAGGGCACCATCACGACTGCGGCCCCGACTGCCGAACCCCGCATCAGCTATCTTGACTTGGCGGCGGCAAGCTTCTAACCGCGCGCTTCTGTACAGGGTCGCCATGATCTGGCGGCCCTCTTTGTTGGTGCTTCGGCACATTCATATATTCGAGGACGATCCGATGAAGCGGACATTCCAGCCCAGCAATCTCGTGCGCGCCCGTCGCCACGGCTTCTTCGCCCGCAAGGCAACCGTCGGTGGCCGCAAGGTCCTCCGCGCCCGCCGTGCCCGTGGCCGCAAGAAGCTTTCTGCCTGAGCGCAACGCTCGGCATTTTCCCGAGACTGTCCCGCTGCGGGCAGGCCTCCCTGGAACGAGACGGGCTGCATTCGCGGCCCGTTTTTCGTATGTGCGTATTATGAAGCCACCGGTCATCCGCAAGCGGGCCGATTTCCTCGCGGCGAATCGGGGGCTGCGAATCGCGCGGCCGGGGTTCGTGCTGCTGGCGCGGCCCAATGGCGGGCTGGGCAAGCGCTATGGCATTACCGTGACCAAGAAGGTCGGCAATGCCGTCGTCCGCAACCGGATGAAGCGGCGTTTCCGCGAATTGCTGTGGGACGCGCTGCCGGACGAAGGCTTGCCTGACCACGACCATATCCTGATCGGCCGCGATGGCGGGATCGAGCGGGACTTTGCCCAATTGCGTACCGAACTCTCCGCCGCGCTCGCCCGCGCCGCGCAAGGCAAGGGCGACAAGCCGTTCCGGCCCCGGAAGCCGCGCAAGTGAAGACCGTGCTGATCTGGATCGCGCGTGGCTGGCAGCTTGGCCCTTCGCGGATCCTGCCGCCCAGTTGCCGCTACCAGCCGACCTGCTCGCAATACGCCATCGAGGCGGTGGAGAAGCACGGGGCAATCAAGGGTGGATGGATGGCGCTGAAACGTATAGGGCGCTGCCACCCTTGGGGCGGGCATGGCTTTGATCCTGTGCCGTAGTACCTATATAACACACCTGACTGAGACTGACGGGATTTTCTCACCTTGGAAAACCAGCGCAATCTGATCCTTGCCGTGGTGCTGTGCGGCCTGCTGATCATCGGCTACGACGCGGCGATGAATACCTGGTACCCGCAGCCGGAAAAGCCGGTTGCTGCGGCGACCACTGGAGCGGCACCTGCTGCTGGCGAACAGGCCGGGACCCAGCATTCGCGCACCGGCGGGCTGGTCGATCCGGCCGAGGTGGCGCAGGAAAAGGCCGACCTCAAGACCGCCCTGGCAACGCCAGACCGCGTCAGGATCGACACACCCAAGGTCTCCGGCTCGATCAACCTGGTCGGGGCGCGGATCGATGACCTCGTGCTCAAGGACTATCGCGAAACGGTCGACAAGGATTCGGGCCCCGTCCGCCTGTTCTCGCCGGCCGGGACCCCGGCCCAGCATTTCGCCGAGTTCGGTTTCATTGCCAATGGCTCGCGCCTGCCGCTCGATGCCAAGTGGACTGCCGATGGCGACACGCTCGGCATCGGCCAACCGGTGACGCTGAGCTATACCGATGCCGTGGGCTTGGTTTACCAGGTCAAGCTGTCGATCGATGACAGTTACATGATCACGGCAGAACAGACTGCCAGCAACCCGGGCACCGGCGCGGCGGTGGTTCAGCCCTTCAGCCTCGTCAACCGCACCAGCCGCACGGCCAGCCTCGACCAGTGGATCGCCCACTCCGGCCCGATGGGCGTCTTCGCCGATGCTGCCAATTACGACGTCGATTATGACGATCTCGCGGAAAGCGGCAGGATCACGCCCGAAGGCAAGGTTGCCTGGACCGGCTTTACGGACATCTACTGGCTCAGCGCGCTGGTCCCGGAAAGCGGTCGCGCGGTTGCGGCGGACTATCGTTCGCTGGGGCAGGAACTGTTCCGTGCCGACCTGATCTATGATCCCGTGACTGTCCCGGCCGGCAAGGCCGTGACCCTTTCGACCCGGCTCTATGCCGGCGCCAAGGAAAGCGTGATCCTCGACAAATACGAGGATGCCGGGATCGAGAAATTCGGCCTCGCCATCGACTGGGGCTGGTTCCGCTGGTTCGAAAAGCCGATGCTGTGGCTGCTGCGCGAGCTGTTCCAGCTGGTCGGCAATTTCGGCGTGGCGATCATGTGCCTCACCGTCATCATCCGCGGTGTCATGTTCCCGATCGCGCAGAAGCAGTTCGCCAGCATGGCGGCGATGAAGGCCGTCCAGCCGAAGATGAAGGCGATCCAGGAAAAGTGGAAGGACGACAAGCAGCGCCAGCAGCAGGAGATCATGAAGCTGTACAAGGACGAGAAGGTCAATCCGCTCGCCGGCTGTCTCCCGCTGCTGATCCAGATCCCGATCTTCTACGCGCTCTACAAGGTGCTCGTGCTGGCGATCGAGATGCGCCACCAGCCCTTCGCGCTGTGGATCAACGACCTGTCCGCGCCCGACCCCGCGCATGTGCTCAACCTGTTCGGCCTGCTGCCGTTCGAGGTCCCGGCGCTGATCGCCATCGGGCCGCTCGCGATCCTGCTCGGCATCACCATGTGGCTGACCTTCAAGCTCAACCCGAGCGCGATGGACCCGATCCAGCAGCAGATTTTCAACATCATGCCGTGGGTGCTGATGTTCGTGATGGCGCCGTTCGCGGCCGGCCTGCTGCTTTACTGGAACACCTCCAACGTGCTGACGCTGGCGCAGCAGAAATATCTCTATTCCAAGCATCCGCAATTGCGGGCGGCGGCGGAAGCGGAGAAGGCGGCGAAGGCCTAGCCCGGCGATGATCGGGACGCCTGAAACGCCGGAAGAACTCGATGCGGCGCGGCTCTTTTCGGGCCGCGTCGAGTTCCTGCTGTCAGCGCCCCAGCTCAAGTTCCTGCCCGAACCGACCGTTCCGGAGATCGCGTTCTGCGGGCGCTCCAACGTCGGCAAGAGCTCGCTCCTCAACGCGCTGACGGGGCGCAAGTCCATAGCCCGCGCCTCGGTGACACCGGGGCGGACGCAGGAACTGAACTTCTTCGAAGTGGGCGAGCCGACGCTTTTCCGGCTGGTCGACATGCCCGGCTACGGCTTTGCCAAGGCCCCGGTGAAGGTGGTCGAGAAGTGGAAGGCACTGGTTCGCACCTACCTGCGCGGCCGCCCCGCGCTTGCCCGCACCCTGGTGCTGATCGACAGCCGCCACGGCCTCAAGGATGTCGACCGCGAGATGATGAAAATGCTCGACGAGACCGCCGTCAGCTATCGCATCGTCCTGACCAAGGCCGACAAGATCAAGGCCAGCGAACTGGAAGCGACCGCCGCAAAAGTGGCCGAGGAAGCGCGCAGACACGTCGCGGCCTTCCCCGAACTGCACATTACCAGCGCGGAAAAGGGCATGGGAATCGCCGCTCTGCGGGCTGCCGTCGTCGCCGACGCTTCGGCCTGACCGCTACTGCGGCACTTCGGTCAGCCGGGCACTCTCGATGTGCCAGCGCAATACTTCGTCGCTTTCCCCCGGCACATCGTTGACGCGGCGCAGGATGATATTGCCCATCAGGATGCTCTCCTTGCCGTCATCGCCCAGGATCGAGACGCGGGCCGGGGCAGTGTAATAGCTGGAGCCTGCCGCGGCCTCCATCTTGCCGGTCGGCACGGCGATGGTGATGCGGCCCTTCGCTGACCAGTCGCGCTCGAACTCGCGGAAGATCTGTCCGCTGGCTCCGCCGTTGTCGGCATACTGGCACCATGCCCGGGCCCATTGCCGGTTCTCCAAAGCCCGCGCCCATTCGATCAGCACGCTCCGCGCACCGGTCTCGCTCCGTTCGGCTTCGGGGGCCAGCCCGGGGGGCTGCGTGGTGCTGCAGTCCGGCCGGTCGGTCGGAGAAACGCCGGCGGGTTCCGGCAGCGCTCCGGAAGGGGGCGCGACCTTGACCAGCGGTTCGTCGGGATCGGGCAGATCGGTGTCGCCGACCGGTTCGTCGCTACAGGCGACGAGGGCAGGGCAAGCCAGCAAGGCAAGCAGTAAGCGGGGCATGTTCGGGTCTCTCGCAGGCAGTCGAAGGGACAACGCCTCGCTACCTCCGCGTATCCCGCATCGCCTTGGTCGATCCGCGCCGTTCAGCCTCGACAGTGCCATGATGAACGATTAGGGCACGCCCAACGGCAAGGTGGAGCCCCCGGAATGAAACTCATCATCGGCAACAAGAACTATTCGAGCTGGTCGCTGCGCGGCTGGCTGGCGGTCAAGCAGTCGGGCCTCCACTTCGAAGAGATCATGGTGCCGATGTTCGGCGAGGAATGGCAGCAGGCCAAGCTGCAGGAAGAGGGCGGCATGATGCCCTCGAGCGGCAAGGTACCGATCCTGTGGGACGGCGAGACCGTGGTGTGGGACAGCCTGGCGATCATGGAATACCTTGCTGACAAGGTCGGGCGCGAACGCTACTGGCCCAAGGACGAGACCGCGCGCGGCATGGCCCGCAGCATGGTGGCGGAGATGCACAGCTCCTACCAGTCGCTGCGCAAGGAATGTCCGATGAACATCCGCACCCGCTTCGAAGGGGCCAAGATCAGCGACGAGACGCGGCAGGACACCGTTCGCATCCTCGGCCTGTGGGCCGAGGCGCGGGCGCGCTTCGGCAGCGGCGGGCCGTTCCTGTTCGGTACCTTCGGCGCGGCGGATATCTATTATGCCCCAGTGGTGACGCGCTTCCTCACCTATGGCTTCGGCCTGCCGGGCTTTGCCGAAGCCTATATCCAGGCAATGTGGGAACATGAATGGCTGCAGGCCTGGGTCGCAGCCGCAGAGGACGAAGAATGGGTTATCGAACAATACGAAAGCGCGCCGGCCAGAGCCTAGGCCGCCTGATCGCAGCGGGGCTGGCCTGCCTCGCCCTGCTGATGCCGACCGCGGCGCAGGCGTGGGGCTTCTACGCGCACCGGGTGACGGGCGAGATCGCACTCGCCAATGTCCGCCCGGAAACCCGTGCGGCGATCGGCAAACTGTTCCGCGCCGAGGCGCTGCTGGGCACGCCCGACTGTGCCCTGGGCAATTTGCTCGATGCCACGGTCTGGCCCGATTGCGTGCGGCGCGACCAGGATCGCTGGGGGCATACCGCCGCCTGGCATTATCGCACCGCGCCGATCGGGCAGGACTACAACCCGCGCGGCAATTGCAGCGGCGGCAACTGCGTGCTGGCCCAGATCGAGCGCAACCAGCGCGTATTGTCGGACGAGAGCCTGCCCGCCAACGTCCGGCTGCAGGCGCTGGCTTTCATGGTCCACTTTGTCGGCGATATCCACATGCCGCTCCATTCGGGCGACCATGACGATCGCGGCGGCAACGATCGCGAGGCGGACTATGGCATCGTGCCGGGGCTCAACCTGCACTGGATCTGGGACGGCCCACTGGCCGAACGCGCGATCACTTCCGCCCAGCCATCGCTGGTGCGGCGCTACAGCGCGGCGGAGAAGGCGGAGCTGGCGGGCGGCACACCTGCCGACTGGGGCCGCGAAAGCTGGGAACTGGCGCGCGGCTTCGTCTATCCCAACGCCTTCGATTGCACGGACTGCACCGGCGACCTGCCGGAGAAGACAGCATTGACGCAGGAGGATATCGTCGCCGCCATTCCGGTGAGCCAGCGCCGGGTGACCCAGGCCGGGCTGCGCATGGCGCGGATGCTGGATGAGGCCTTTGCCCCGGGGGTGTTGGTGGCGCCTGAGCGGGATTGATCGACGGTGCCTTCACAGCTCGTCATCCCAGCGCAAGCTGGGATCTCTCTCGACAAGGAGCCAAGCCGCCCCAGATCCCAGCTTGCGCTGGGATGACGGTGAATGGTCAAGGTATGCGGTTGGTCTCGTACCGCGTCCCGTCCTTCCGCGCGTAGCCCTCGGGATCGAACACCATGTCGATATCGGGATACTCGCCGCCGTCGGCGTCGTAATCGCCCGCGCTGGCGACCACGAACACGCAAGGCTTGTCCGAACGGTTTTGCAGGTGGTGCCCGTTCTCGATGCCCGCCGGCCAGGCGATGACATCGCCCGGCCCGATCACCTGCTCGCCGCGATCGTCGACCAGCACCGCTTCGCCCGAAACCATCACCAGCAGCTCGTCGATCAACCTGTGCCAGTGGCGCTGGCTCGACCATGCCCCCGGCGTCAGCACCACATGGCTGGCCCGCAATTGCGTCATGCCGGTGGCGGGGGCAAGGCGGCGATACATGCGGCCTTGCACCGGCTCGTTATAGGGCGGGGGATAGCCGGTCGCGTTGGTCTGGGGGATGGCGTCGAGATCGAGCTTTGGCATGGCGGGCACTCCTGCTAGCGATTGCATAATGAGCCAAGCCCTCGACTTCGCCAAGCGGCTGATTGCCGCCCCCAGCGTTACCCCCGCCACCGGCGCGGTGTTCGATGAATTGCAGGCGATGCTCGAACCGCTGGGTTTTGCGGTCCACCGCTTTGTCCGCGGGCAGGGGCCGGAAGGCAGCGACGAGGCCCCGGTCGAGAACCTCTTCGCCATCCGCCACGGTCCCGAAGGATCGAAGCATTTCGCCTTCGCCGGGCATCTCGATGTCGTGCCGCCGGGGGAGGGCTGGGCCAGCGCGCCGTTCGAGCCCGAGATACGCGGCGACCTCCTTCACGGGCGCGGCGCGGTCGATATGAAGGGCGCAATCGCCTGCATGGCCGATGCGGTGGCTGACGTGCCGCAAGAGGCCGGAACGATCAGCTTCATCATCACCGGCGACGAGGAAGGTCCCGCGCTCCACGGCACCCGCGCGCTGATCGATTACATGCTGGCCGAGGGTATCCGCCCCGATCTGTGCCTTGTCGGCGAGCCCACCAGCGTCAACCGGCTGGGCGACATGATGAAGATCGGGCGCCGCGGCTCGGTCAATATCTGGATCGAGGTTGCAGGCACGCAGGGCCATGTCGCCTATCCGCATCTGGCCGACAATCCGCTGCCCCGGCTGGTGGCGATCCTGAGCGAGCTCAACGCGCTCCACCTCGATGACGGCACCGACTGGTTCCAGCCCTCGAACCTCGAGATTACCGAGATCGACGCCCCCAACCGCGCGCACAATGTCATTCCGGCGGCGGCCAAGGCGCGCATTTCGATCCGCTTCAACGATCGCCATTCGGGCGCATCGCTGTCGCGGCAGGTGGTCGAGATCGCGCAGAAGCACGGCGGCACCGCCCGCCCGGTGATTTCGGGCGAGCCGTTCCTGACGGAACCGGGCGCGTTCTCGCAGATGATCGCCGAGGCGGTGAAGGCCGAAACAGGGATCGATCCCGAGCCCTCGACCACCGGCGGCACCTCCGACGCGCGCTTCCTGCGCAGCGTCTGCCCGGTGATCGAATTCGGCCTGTGCAACGCGACCATGCACAAACGCGACGAGGCGGTGGCCATTGCCGACCTCGATGCGCTAAGCCGTATCTACACCAGCGTGGCCAGGGCCGCGCTTGCATTGCCATAGAACAACGAGGGGAAGCACAGATGGCCAGCCAGGATGCTGCCGAAATGGCCGCCGAAAGCGCGCCTGCCAATCACGGCAAGTTGCAGCTGCGGATCCTGATCGGTTTCGTAGCCGGACTGATTGCCGGCCTGCTGGCTTACAGTTTCGCCCGCGATGCGGCCTGGGTCGAAAGCGTGGTGACCTATATCACCGGGCCGATCGGGCAAATCTTCCTGCGGCTGCTGTTCATGCTGGTGATCCCGCTGCTGTTCAGCGCGCTGGTGGTCGGCATTGCCGAGATGGGCGAGGTCAAGTCGCTCGGCAAGGTCGGGCTCAAGACATTGCTCTATACAGTAATCGTCTCCTCCATCGCGGTCGTGATCTCGCTGGCGCTGGTAAACCTGATCAAGCCGGGGGTGGGGATCGATCCCGTTGCGGCGCAGGAATTGCTGGAGCAGGGGGCCGAGGGGGCCTCCAGCATCGTCGAGGCCAGCGCCGAGAGCGACGCCGGGGTCAACCAGGTCATTGCCATTGTCCCGAACAATATCATCGAGGCGATGTCCTCCAACGACATCCTCGCGGTCATGTTCTTCGCGCTGTTCTTCGGCATCGGCCTCCTGCTGGTCCAGACCCGCCGCACCGAGGTGCTCAAGGATGCGATCGAGGGCGTGTTCGAAGTCGCGATGAAGCTGATCGGCTTCGTCATCCAGCTCGCGCCGATCGCGATCTTCTGCTTCATGTTCAACCTCACCGCGCAGTTCGGCTGGGACCTGCTGATCAAGCTCGCCGCCTTCGTCGCGGTGGTGCTGCTGGCGCTGGGTATCCAGATGTTCGGCGTCTTCCCGATGATCCTGAAATTCATCGCGAAGAAAAGCCCCGTCGCCTTCTTCCGCCAGACGCGCGAGGCGAGCGTGATGGCGTTCTCCACTGCCAGCTCCAACGCCACCCTGCCGACCGCGCTGCGCGTGGCCGATGCGGAACTTAGGCTGCCCCGCCGCGTGGCCCGCTTCGTCCTCACCATCGGGGCGACCGCCAACCAGAACGGCACCGCGATGTTCGAAGGGGTGACGGTGCTGTTCCTCGCCCAGTTCTTCGGCGTGGAACTGAGCCTGATGGACCAGGCCTTCGTGATGCTGATCTGCATCCTCGCAGGGATCGGCACGGCGGGTGTCCCCGGCGGCTCGCTGCCGGTGATCGCGCTCATTCTCGTGGGCGTGGGCGTGGACCCGGCGGGCATCGGCCTGATCCTCGGCGTCGACCGTTTCCTCGACATGTGCCGTACGACGCTGAACGTGGTAGGCGACCTGGTGGCGGCGCAGACCATCTCGACGCTATCGCCGGAACTGGTGGAGGATGGGGCCGAAAGTGGACGGGACGGGGTTCAGGCCTGAATGCTCCATGGCAAGCTTCATCGGTGACGAAGGGGTGATGACAGGCGAGATCGACCGGGCCGAGATGGTATCGAGGAACGATGTCCGAAGGCGGCTGGCGGCAGTTTCCCCTTTAGCTAGCGGGACCAGCCGCTTAGGGTGACGGCTCGACCGAAACAGCAAGGCTCCGATGCCCGATACCCGCCCGACCTACCAGATCTCGTCGCCGTCGATCCTGCCCTATGTGCAGCCGCTGTGGCCGGGCGCGCTGGCGACGCCTTTCGAGACGCGCGACGAGGACGGCCGCAACATCGGCCCGGCCGACGATCACCTGTCGGGGCGGTTCCTGATCCTGGCTTTCCTGAGCGACCCTGATGGCGATGAGACCATGGCGCTGCTGCGCGCGCTCGCCGATCTCGGGGACCGGCTCGATGCCGCCAACGCCACGGTCATCGCGGTCAGTGCGGCGGGCGATGCGCGACGCAACAGGGAAATGAAGCGCGCGGCGGGATTCCCCTGGCCCATTGCCTGCGATGCCCCGGGCGCGATCTTTGCATCCTATGGCCTGCACAAGGGCAGCGACCGGGCGAACCGGCTGGTCTTGCTGACCCCCTACCGCCAGGTCCGCAGCTGGTTCGACCTGGAGGGGGACCCAAGCGCAACGCTGAGGACGATCATGGAAACACTCGACAACTCGCAGGCCGCCGAAGAAATGCGCTGGAGCCCGCCCCACGCGCCCGTGCTGATCGTGCCCAAGGTCCTCTCCGCCGAAGAATGCGGCAGGCTGGTGGAATCGGTCGAGAGCGATACACCGTTCCTGGTCCGCCGACCGCAACCGGGCGAGGTGTCCGGCAATTACAGGATCCCCGTCTACGAGCATCACCGGCAGGACCGGGTCGACCTGATCGTCAGGGATCCGAATACGCTCAAGTTCCTCGACGAGCGGATCTTCGGCCGCGTCGTGCCGATGATCAGGAAGGCCTTCGCCTTCGACGTGACGCGGCGCGAGGACCTGCACATCGCCCGCTATGTCGGCAGCCGCGAAGGCGTCCAGATGGGCCACCGCGACAACACCACGCCGGCCGGTGCCCACCGCCGCTTCGCCTTCTCGATGAGCCTCAACGACGATTACGAGGGCGGCGGGATCGCGTTCAGGGAGTTCAGCCCGAGGGGGTACCGCGTGCCGGCCGGGTCGGCGATGGTGTTCTCGTCATCGCTGCTGCACGAAGTGGAGGAGACGACTTCGGGGGTGCGCTATAATCTGATTTCACATTTGTTCAGTTGACTATGGCCACTGAGCTTGAGACCGAAAACGCCACCCCGTCCGTCATCCCCGCAAAGGCGGGGGCCTAGGGAGACGATGGGCTCCGTTTTGCTGGGTTGGCGCCACGGATTTAAGCCCTAGCGCCGCTTCGGCTTCTCCAGCACCTTCTTCCGGAAACTGCACAGGTCCTCGACCTTGCAGCGCCAGCATTCCGGGGCCCTCGCCTTGCAGACATAGCGGCCGTGGAGGATCAGCCAGTGATGGGCATGGAGGCGGAAAGGCTGCGGGACGCGCTTTTCCAGCTTGGCCTCGACCTGGTCGGGCGTCTTGCCCTTGGCGAGGCCGGTGCGGTTGCCGACGCGGAAGATATGGGTGTCGACCGCGAAGGTCTCCTGCCGGAACCAGCAGTTGAGCACGACATTGGCGGTCTTGCGGCCCACACCCGGTAGCTTGACGAGCTCCTCGCGGCTGTCCGGGACCTCGCCGCCGTATTCGTCGACCAGCAGTTGCGAGAGCGCGATCACGTTCTTCGCCTTGGAATTGAACAGGCCGATGGTCTTGATGTGCTCCTTCAGCCCCTCCTCGCCCAGTTCAATCATTTGTGCGGGCGTTGTGACCTGCCGGAACAGCCCCCGCGTGGCCTTGTTGACGCCGACATCGGTCGCCTGTGCGGAAAGCGCCACGGCCACCACCAGCTGGTAGCAATTGCCATACTCCAGCTCGGTCTCCGGCTCGGGATTGTCCTCCGCCAGCCGCCGGAAGAATTCGAAAATCTGGTCCTTGGTCATCGGTTCGAACTGATCAGAGGCCCAGCACATCCTGCATGGTGTAGCGCCCCGCCGGCCTGCCGATCAGCCACTGCGCCGCCTTGACCGCACCTCTTGCGAAGATGAGGCGGTTTTCGGCGCTGTGCGACAGGGTCAGGCGCTCCTGCTCGCCGGCGAGGATGACGCTGTGCTCGCCCGCGACCGTGCCGCCGCGCAGGGCGGCGAAGCCGATCGCACCTTCTGCCCGCGCGCCGGTGTGCCCCCCGAATTCATGGCCACGCCCGCTCTCGATGTGCGATGCCAGTTCGATCCCGCGCCCCTCGGCGGCGGCTTCGCCAAGCAGCAGCGCGGTGCCGCTCGGCGCATCGACCTTCAACCGGTGGTGCATTTCGACGATCTCGATATCCCAGTCGGGACCCAGACGGCTGGCGGCTTCCTTGACCAGATGTGCGAGGAGGGTGACTCCGAGCGAGGTGTTGCCTGTCTGCAGGATCGGGACTACCCGCGCGGCGTTATCGATATCGGTATGGTGCCCCTCGCCGAGCCCCGTGGTGCCTATCACCAGCGGGATGCCGGCGCCCAGGGCAGCATGAAGATTGCCTTCGAGCGCTGCGGGGGAAGAGAAATCGACCAGCGCGTCGCTCTGCTCTGCCAGATTGGCGACATTGTCTCCGGCGTCGACGCCGCCTGCCACCGTGTGCTCGCCCGTGCGCAGGACCTCGGCGATCGCCTGTCCCATGCGCCCCGCGCTGCCGATGATGCCAATCCTGGCCATTGCTCTCTCCACCTTGAGCGTGCTTGATGTGCCCCATGGCAGAGATACGCAACATCGTCATCCTCACAGGCGCAGGAATTTCGGCAGAGAGCGGGATCGACACCTTCCGCAGCGCGGGCGGGCTGTGGGAGCAGCACCGGGTCGAGAATGTCGCAACGCCGGAAGGCTTCGCGCGCGATCCGGCGCTGGTGCTGGGCTTCTACGACATGCGGCGCGAGGCGCTGGGCAAGGTCGTGCCCAATGCCGCGCATGACGCGCTGGCGCGGCTGGATGCCGAATGGAAGCAGGGCGACCTGTTGATCGTCACGCAGAACGTCGATGATCTGCACGAGCGAGCAGGGGCGCGGCGCGTGCTGCACATGCATGGCGAACTCAAGAGCGCGCTGTGCCGCTCGTGCGAGATGCGTTCGCCATGGGATGCGCCGATGAGCAATCGCCCGCCGTGCCCGGTGTGCCAGGCGCCGATGCTGCGCCCCGACGTCGTGTGGTTCGGCGAAATGCCCTACCAGATGGACCGCATCTACCGCGCGCTGCGCGAGGCCGACCTGTTCGTCAGCATCGGCACCTCGGGCGCGGTCTATCCGGCGGCGGGGTTCGTGCGCGATGCGCGCGAGATGGGGGTGCGGACGCTGGAGCTCAACCTCGAACGCAGCGAAGGCTCGCACTGGTTCGACGAGAGCAGGCAGGGGCGGGCGGGGGAACTGGTCCCGGCGTGGGTGGAGGAGATATTGTCATGACCGAGCATAGCGGCAGCTGCCATTGCGGTGCCATCCGGCTTCTTCTGCGTGATCAACCGAGCGAGGTCAGCGAGTGCAACTGCTCGATCTGTCGCCGCGTGGCCGGGCTGTGGCACTACTGCCCACCCGCGGCCGTCACGGTCACAGGCACTGGTATCGGTTACATCCAGGGCGACCGTTTCCTGACCAACTGGCACTGCGGCACCTGCGGCTGCATCACGCACTGGACCGCGAACGACCCTCACTACGAGAAAATGGGCATCAACCTGCGGATGTTCGACCCGGTGCTATGGGAGAGCCTGCCGCACCGGTTCGTCGATGGCGCGAGCTTCTAGCCGCAGCCCTTGCAGACCGGATCCTTGGAAATCGCGATGGTCCGCATCCCCGGCTTGAGACCGTCGAGCAATTGCAGCTTGCCCCACATTGGACCGCCCAGCGTGCTTACACCGTCGAGCAGCACCCGCACCGCTTGCATCGCGGCGAAGGTACCGACCCAGCCGACCATCGCCCCGAGCACGCCGTCCTCGGCGCAGGTGTCGCAATCCTCGGCATCGAAGGCATCGCCGACGAAGCAGCGGTAACAGGGCTGGTCGGGCAGATGCCCGGCAAAGGCGGCAACCTGGCCCTGGAACCGGCCGACAGCCGCGGAAAGCAAAGGCACACCGGCTGCGACGCAGGCATCGGACACCGCCAACCGCGTGGCGAAATTGTCGGTTCCGTCGAGCACGAGGTCGGCGCTCGCCATCAGTTCATGCGCATTGTCCGCGGTGATGCGGCGGTCGCTGATCGTGACCCGCAGCGAGCGGTCGAAATTCTGCACCCATCCGCGCGCCACCACCGCCTTGCCATGGCCGACATCGCGCTCGGCGAACAGCGTCTGGCGCTGGAGATTGCTGGTATCGACGGTGTCGCTGTCGACCAGCGTCAGCCGGCCGATACCGGCCGCCGCCAGATACTGCAGCGCGGGCGAACCGATCCCCCCGAGGCCGACCAGCACGACATGCTTGTCCACCAATGCCGCCTGTCCCGCACCGCCGATCTCGGGCAGCACGATGTGGCGGGCGAAGCGGTCGAGACGCTCTGGGGACAGGCTCATGGAAAGCCTGTTGGCAGGCTGTGCAAAGCCTGTCGACAGCCCTGTGCATAGGGCTGTCGATCAGTTTGTGGCATCAATGGGGAAAGTGTGTGCGAATTAACTTTCCAACTGGCGCAGCAGGCTGCGCACATCACCGTCCATGTCGGCATCGCGTTGGCGCAGATCCTCGATCAGGCGCACGGCGTGAATCACCGTCGAATGATCGCGCCCGCCGAACTTGCGACCGATTTCGGGGTAGCTGCGCGGCGTCAGAACCTTCGAGAGATACATTGCCACCTGGCGCGGACGGACGACAGCGCGTGCACGGCGCTTGGACGACATCTCGCTCCGATCGATGCGGTAGAACTGGCACACCGTGCGCTGGATCTCGTCGATGGTGATCCGCCGGCGGTTGGCCGAGAGGATATCGGTCAACTGCTCTTCGGCGAGCTGGAGGGAAACCACCTGGCCGGTCAGCTGGGCATAGGCGATCAGCTTGTTGAGGCCGCCGACCAGCTCGCGCACGTTGCGGGTGATGGTGCGGGCGAGGAACTCGATCACATCGGCCGGCACGTCGAGCGGAGCGAACCGGGTCAGCTTCGACTCGAGGATCTTCTTGCGCAGCTCGATGTCCGCTGCCTGGATATCGGCAACGAGGCCCATCGACAGGCGGCTGAGCAGGCGCGGTTCGACCCCGTCGAGCGCCTGTGGGGCGCGGTCGGCAGCGAACACCAGGCGCTTGCCCTCGGCCAGCAGGTGGTCGATCGTATAGAGCAGCTCTTCCTGCGCGCTGGCCTTGCCGATGATGAACTGGATGTCGTCCACCAGCAGCAGGTCGAAGCTGCGCAGCCGGGCCTTGAACTCTATCATCTGCCCGGCCTTCAGCGCCTGGACGAATTCGACCATGAAGCGCTCGGCGCTGCAGTAGAAGATCCGCGCGCGCGGGTGGGCCGCGAGGTACTGGTGGCCGATCGCGTGGAGCAGGTGGGTCTTGCCCTGACCCGTTGCCGCCTTGATGTAGAGCGGGCTGAACTGCGGCTGCTCGGTCGCGGCCATGCGCTGCGCCGCATTGCAGGCAAGGATGTTGGTCTCGCCGGTCACGAAAGCGGCGAAGGTCAGAGAAGCGTCGAGCCCGACCGAGGAGGTGAAGCTCGCATCGTTCATCATGCCTGCGCCGGTCACCAAGATGCCCATGCTGCCGCCGTCATTGGCAGCACGGCGACCGTCGCCCAATGCCAGGTCGGGCAGCTTGCGGCGACCCGGATGGACCTGGATGTTGACGTTGCGGATGTTGCCGCGGGCGATCTTCCATGCCAGCGACAGGCGATCGGCAAAGCGGTCCTTCACCCAGTTGGCAGAGAATTCGGTGGGGAGATAGAGATCGAGCGTACCGGTCGCTTCGTCGAAGCCGCCCAGCTGGATCGGCTTGATCCACTGGCTATGCAGCTGGTGGCCCAGATCTTTTCGCAGGCCCTGGCTGATGTCTGCCCAATCCGCCGCCAGGTTCACTGCCTCGAGATCTTCCAT